>NZ_SOCA01000001.1:0-1200000 GCF_004364345.1 Prosthecobacter fusiformis
AGGCGCGGCAGGGATGCAGAGATGGCGGGTGAACTCATGAGAGAAGAAGGCGTGAGGATGAAGTCTTGATGAAACCAGGACAGCAGGTGGGAGTCCCCGGCATGAGTTCGAGCTTGTCTGCGGGCTGCCATTCGGTGAGAATGGGCCCTGGATATGGTTCGGCTTCACGGCCGGGCATGGGACAGACACCCGCGCCAATCTAAACTGTAGGATCGTGACTCCTGAGCCGGTGGGCGGTCTGCGGGTGTCTGCTCCCACTTCCGAGTCCATGGGCCATCGCTATCGCGATGGCTTGATCTCTTCAAGGAGGACTCAATGTAGAGACAAGCCGGTGGTGAAAGGAGCGTAGCGACCGAGAACCACCGGACTTCCACACCACACACCACACACCACACACCAACCGCCAACCGCCGTTGCGTCCCGGAGGGACGCCGGAAAGGCACTCCCAATCCTACACATCACAAACCATGCACGCATGCCTTAACGCCAGCACCGGATCGTCCCAGGTCGGGATGAACTCATGGGCCACGTAATCGTGGTAACCGATGTCCAGCACGGCCTTCATGATGGCGGGGTAGTTGATCTCCTGGTTTTCATCCAGTTCACAACGGCCGGGATTCCCCGCCGTATGCAGATGGCCGATGTACTCCTTGTGCTGGTGCAAGCGGCGGATGACATCACCATTCATGATGCTCACGTGGTAAATATCAAAGAGCAGCTTGAAGTTGGGACTGCTCATTTGCTTGATCAGGTCCACGCAGAAATCCACATCATCGCCAAAGTAGCCTGGGTGGCCTTTCATGGGATGCGTATTGTCCCGGCTGTTCAGGTGCTCCAGCACCAGGGTGATGCCTTTTTTCTCGGCATGCGGCAGGACCACCTTCCAGGTATCCAGGCAGTCCTTGATGGCCTGATCACGGTCCATGCCGTCAAACTTCATGCCGGTAAAGGTAATCACCTTTTTACACCCCACATCGGCGGCCACATCAATGCTCTCCGTGAGGGCCTTGATGACCTCGTCTTTAAACTGGGGATTGCAGGGCCCTTTGGCAAAACCATGGGAGCCCACCAGACTGATTCCCAGTCCCAGCTTTTTCACATCTGGATACAGCTTCTTATCGATCCCCTCGATCCCGACCAGCCCGATGTCCTTCGCCTGCTGGGCCAGGACCAGCATGTCCATCGGCTTCCAGCACCAGCCCATCAGCGTGTGTTTGATGCCGCTGTTTTTGATCTTGTAGGCTGGATCAGCCGCCGCTTTGTCAATGGACACAGCAGAGGCCTGCGAGGCCATCGCAAGCCCGGTGGAGGCAGCGGCCAGGGCCGAGGAAGAGCGGAAAAAGGAGCGGCGGTTCATGAGACAAAAAGGAACGCACCCAAGAACACAAAACCATCATCTCGTTGCAAGCGCGGAATGGGCCGGCGGGAAAAAAGATACCGGATGTCACGGGTCCACAGAGCCCGACTTCCTCACCCAAAGTCGCCTCACCGGTTCCCACAACTGCCCCGGCAGGTGCTGCGGAAAATCCTCCGTGATGCCGAAGTCCTCCGGCACGCGGCCACGGGGCATGTAAAAGGTGCCAAAGATCAAATCCCACACGGGAAACAAACCCGCGAAGTTTTTATCCCAGGCCTCCCGCTGGCGGCTGTGATGCCAGCGGTGAAAAACGGGAGTGGAAATGACATACCGAAACGGGCCGAAATCCCAGTCTACCCGCGCGTGCAGAAAGATGGCATAGAGTGTGAAAAACGGCGCAGTGGAAAGGGTCACCCAGGGATTAAATCCCAGCAGTAGCAGTGGCGTCACCTGGATGAACTTGTTCACCAGATCATTCACCGGATGCACCCGAATGCTGCTCAGCCAGTCCAGATCCTCCGAGCTATGATGCACCGCATGAAAAGCCCACCAGCGCCCGCCATGGAACAGGCGATGGCTCCAGTAACCCAGGAGGTCCGCCAGCAGATAAATCTGCACCCCTTGGAGCCACAGCGGCTGACGCGAAACCGGACCAAAACCCGCATACGATTGCTGTCGAAAATCCTCCACACTAGCCACCCCGCACCAGACCAGCAAGGCTGCGGGTAAGATCAGCCCCGCCTTCGAAAGCACCCGCGTTACAAAAGGGGTGAAAAAGAAATAGCCCACATCCGTCAGCCACCCCCGCCGCAGCAGCGGCCCCCGCGCCCTCCCCAGCCCCCTTTCAATAACCAGGAAAAGAACAGTCAAGAAGAGTAGACCGAAGAGGATGTTTTGGAGGGAAGTGGACACACTAATGTAAACGGCGAAGAGGCGGAGTAGTAACGCCGGATTTGTTTTTTTTGGCGGGTTTTAAGTTCTCAGTGCACCGTTCGTAGGGCCCGGACTGGCTGCGGCATGAGCGGTCAAGGCGGGACGGTTATTCCTTTTTTAAATGGATGAGCCGCTGCGATAAAAAGGTCCGGACAGCAGGATCTTCAGTCAGCCCCAGGGCGCGTTTGTAAGCGATGGCAGCGGCATCGCGGGAACCCAGCCGCGTGAGCAGATGTGCCCGTGTGGCCCAGTACGGCTGGTGATCACGCACCATGGAGGCAGGCAGTACATCCAGGAGCTGCAAACCGGTGCTAGGCCCGTGCAGCTCGGACTGCGCCAGCGCCCGTCCGATCCGCGCCCCGATCGCAGGTGTCTTTTGAATCAATGCGTCATATAGCATGGCAATCACTCCCCACTCAATCTTTCCCGTGACCGCGCGCTGCGCATGCACGGATTGAATGGCCGCCTCGATCTGGTATCGCCCCAACTGCTGATGCTGTGCCGCGCGGCGGATCAGGGCTTCCGCCTCGGCGATGAGCGGCGCTGACCACCGCCGTACATCCTGTTCGGGCAAGGGCACAAAGGCGCCTTCGTTGCTGCGCCGTGCCGGATGCCGTGCGTGGGAGTGCAGCATCAGCGCCAGCAGGCCAAGGGCCTCAGGTGAATCCGGCAGCAGATGCACCAGCAGCCGGCCTAACCAAATGGACTCCATGGCCAGTCCACCGCCGGGCCCGCCGGAGCCCGCAGCCTCATCCCATCCGGTGGTGAAGGCGGCATAGAGGCTGTCCAGGACAGACTCAAAACGCTCCGGCCATTCATTTTCACCCGGCACATAAAATGGGATGCGGGCATCGCGGATCTTCGCTTTTGCACGCACCAGCCGCTGGCTCATGGCCGCAGGGGAGACGAGAAAGGCGGAGGCAATGCGGTCCGCCTGGATTCCCAAAACCGTCTGCAAACTCAGCGGGGCGCGTGCAGCGGGATCAATGGCCGGATGGGCGCAGACAAACAGCAGTTTGAGTCGTTCGTCAGGAAAAGTCAGGTCATCCGCCGCCTGCTCGGCCTCAAGCGCGGCGCGTTCCAGTTCCTCGGCCGCCATCTCGCGCGTCCTCTTTCGCCGGTACGCATCCACCTGCTTTCGTTGTGCGGCGCGCAGGATCCAGGCCCGCGGGTTGTCCGGAATCCCGTCCGCCGGCCACTGCCGCAGTGCCGCCAGAAAAGCGTCCCCGAGAGCATCCTCAGCAGAGGCCACATCACCATAACGGGAGGCCAGATAGGCCAGAAGCTGGCCATAGGCTGTCCGGGCGACTTCGTCCACCGCTTCTGCTGAGGATGTCATGGAGTCCAGGAATCAATCGCGGTTCATAGGCGGCAGCACGGGGCGCACTTCCGTGGAGCCACAACTGGCGGACGGAGCCCGTGCCGCCCACTCCAGAGCCACATCCAGATCCGGCACCTCAATGACAAAAAAGCCGCCCAGCATTTCTTTGGATTCGGCATAGGGACCGTCATGGACATGGCGCTGGCCATCCCGAATGCGCACGGTTGTGGCCGTCTCCGGAGGCTGCAGCCCGGCTCCGCTGACCATGATTCCAGATTCAACCAGCGCATTGCAATAGGCTGACCAGGCTCCCCAATAAACGGGCGCCTGGTCAGGATCCTGGCGCTTGGCGAATTCGGCGGCGGTCTCGGTGAAAATGAGCATGTATTCCATAATGTTTGGTTAGGCTAAGGTGAATGAATGTGAAGGTCTTTTACTGAGCAGGCATGGTTGGATTGATAAAATGGGGATGAATCTCCACATATCCGGAAGCGATTCCAGGTGACTTTTTTGCCCAATCCAGGGCCGCCTCCACGTCCGCCACTTCAATGATGAAATAACCTCCGAGCTCCCATTCGCCCTCGGCCCCGGCCGTTGGGTTTGCGGCGGCGGCAGGCCTGCCATCCATCCCGTGAACTGTCCGGACGCCTGCCTTTCCTGGAAGCGCCGTACCACCACGCAGGATGCCTGCCTGGGTCATCGCCTGCGCGTAGGCACCATAGGCCGCCCAGTAGGCCGGTGCTTTTCCAGGATCTGATCGGGCGGACAAGTCCGCCTTGGTTTCATAGATCAACAACGTGAATGGGTCTGCCCATGCCGGGCCGGTGAAAACCAGGGACAGGAGTAGCAATAATGGCGTTTTAAGGAGGTGTTTTTTCATGGTGAACAGATGATATGCCTGATGTGAATGAGGTCGGCCGGTTGCCGGCCTCATGACAGGGTCGTTTCAGCCATCGCCTGTTCGACATTGCGGATAAAAAAATGATGCCGCTGGTGAATTTCTTCCTTTTGAGTGACCGGAACAGCAGGAAGCCGGTTTCAGTTTTCGGTTTTCAGCATTCAGTTTTCCGAGTCCAGGGTCTGAAACCTGCATACTGTAAACCGCATACTGACTCCCCCTCCTCCCGCCAATGCCCCTTAACGCCCGTCTTTTCATCTGGTTCCGGTTGCTGTTTAACTGCCGCCTTTATTACCCCATCTTCACCGTCCTCTTCCTGGACCTGGGCCTGAGCATTGGCGAGTTCGCCGCGCTCAATGTCGTGTGGGCCATCACCATTGTTCTTCTTGAGGTACCTTCAGGCGCACTGGCAGACCAGTTTGGCAGACGTCCCCTCATCGTTGCCGCAGGCTGGCTGATGGTCGCCGAAATGGCCGTGCTCTGCCTCATGCCGGTGGGAAATCATGACGTGGTATTGTGGCTGTTCATTTTGAATCGCATCTTAAGCGGCACCGCAGAAGCCGCCGCCAGCGGGGCCGATGAAGCGCTGACCTATGACTCCCTCCCACAGGCGGAACGCCAGGTGCTGTGGCCCAAGCTTATGGCCAGACTCAGCCGGGCCATCGCCATTGGCTTCATCATCACCTCCGTCAGCGGCGGCCTGCTCTATGATCATGAAAAAGTGAGCGTGGCCCTCGGCTGGCTGGGCTTTGCGGACATCAGCCGCGCCTGGACGATGAAGATCCCCCTGGTGCTGAATTTCATCATCGGCATCGCCTGCCTCCTGGTGACTCTGCGCATGAAGGAACCCGTCACCGCCGAAACCCTGGCCGCCCAAGCACGCGGGGGCTGGCTCCATGAGGCGCGTCTGGCCCTGGGCCGCATTTTGGAAACGGGCCGCTGGATCTGGAATACGGAGGCCGCTTTTACGCTGATCCTGCTTGGCGTCCTGTTCGATAGCATCATCCGCCTCTTCCTCACCGTCTCCAGTAACTTCTATCGCCTCGTCGGCATCACGGAAGCCTGGTATGGCGTCATTGGCACGGTCGCTTCCCTGCTAGGGCTGGCCACGGCCGGTCTCATGGAGCGGATGGCCACCAAGGGGACCCTGCGGGGTAACTTCACCTGGCTTGTGGTCATGACCTTCGTAGGCCTGTGGTTCGCCGCGTATCCGCAGCCCGGATTCCTCGGCGTCGCCCTGGTGGTGCCGCTCATGCTGGGCATGCGTTTTTTGCAATTCTTCCTCTCCCATTACCTGAATGCCATCGTGGATTCCTCCCGCCGGGCCACCGCCCTGAGCTTTCGCGGACTGACCATGAATCTGGCCTATGGCGTGATGACCCTCCTTTTCGGCTGGCATACCGGCTGGCTCCAGGGCCAGCTCGGAGTGTCCTCGGAGGATCCCCAAGTATTCGCCACCAGCCTCACCTGGTGGCCGTGGTGGTTCCTCGGCACTTTGGCCGCTTCTCTCCTCTGGCTACGCTGGCGGCGCTATGGAGCGCAGACGAATCGTCGGCTTTAAAAAAAAACCGATGCCGACGGATCGTCGGCGCTCCATGTTGGGAGTCCCATGCCTCGCATTCCGGAAGAAACTTTGCAGCAAGTGCTCGCCGCCACGGACATCGTGGATCTGGTGGGGCGCTCCGTGAAGTTGCGCCGTGCCGGCACAAACTGGGTGGGCCTCTGCCCCTTTCACAATGAAAAGTCGCCGTCGTTCAACGTACGGCCTTCCACCAATTCGTATCATTGCTTTGGCTGTGGTGCGGGTGGCAATGCTTACCGCTTTGTCATGGAGCATGACGGCCTGACTTTCATGGAAGCGGTGAAACGCCTGGCAGACAGCGCAGGCATCCGCATCGAGGAAGAAGTGTGGGACGCCAATGCCGAGGCCATCGCCAAGCAGCGCACGGCCATGATCCGTGTGCATAAGGAGATCTCCGCCTGGTATCACCAGCTCCTGATGAAGCATCCCATGGCCGATGCCGCGCGGCAGTATCTGAAGAACCGAGGCATCACGGCGGAGGTGGCCAAAAGCTGGCAGCTCGGTTATGCCCCACCGAATACCCAACCACTGCGGGAATGGGCCATGAAGAACAAGTTCGGCTCCGGCTTGCTCATCGAGGCCGGTATCCTGGCCACCAGCGAGGAACGCGGGGATGCCTATCCTCGCTTCCGCCACCGGCTGATGTTTCCCATCCGCAATGACAATGGCGAAGTCATTGCCTTCAGCGGCCGGGTGCTCGAAGCCGATGCCAAGGCCGCCAAATACCTGAACTCGCCCGAGACCCTGCTTTTCAATAAAAGCAAAGTACTCTTCGGCTTCGACAAATCGAAACGCGCCATCTCCAAAGCCGGTCAGGCCATCGTCTGTGAAGGCCAGATCGATACCCTCATGGTCTTCGAAGCCGGGTTTCAAAACGTCGTCGCCGGACAAGGCACCGCCTTCACCGAATTCCATGCCCGCGCTCTGAAGCGTCAGGCGGATGAAGTCGTTCTTTGTTATGACTCCGACAACGCTGGCTATAAAGCGGCCGAGCGTGCATTCCAGGCCCTGGCCCCCTTCGGCCTCATTGTCAAAGTCGCCATGTTGCCCAAGGGAGAAGACCCGGATTCGTATATCCGTAAGCAGGGCGTCGAAGCATTTGGTGCACTGATCAAAGAGGCAAAGGACTTTGTGGACTATCAGTGGATCAGCGTCGGCTCCCGGCGTGACCTCACCGAGATGCGCGAGCGCATCAAGTTCGCCGAAGAGATGGCCGAAAACGTCAAGCTCTTCGATACCCCGATGGCCAAGGAGACCACCATCCAGCGCGTGGCCCGCAGCCTGGGCATCTCGGAAGAAGTCATGCGCAAGCTGGTGGCCCGTGCGGAAAAGAGCACCGGCAAGGCCAAGAAAGAAACTCCCAATGAGCGGCCCGGCGAGAAGCTCCTCGCCGCCCAGGATGCCACCGCCCTACTCCTCTGCCGTCTCGCCATCGCCGATGCCGAAGTGCTTCTCTGGCTACGTGAACATGGAGACAAAAACATCCTGCACGACCTATCCGGGACGGATCTATTGTCACGCGTCTGGTTAGACGACTACGATCCCGCCGTGCCGGATGCCTTCAACAGCTTCCTCATCAGCCTGGACCGGGATGAAGAAGCCGCCTTCAACCAGATCCTCCACATGCCCGCGCCCCCCGGCAATCTCGCCGATGCGCAGCATGCCGTCCAGATCCTCTCCATCAATCGCTTGCAGCAGCAAAAACAGCGCCTGCAGACCCAGCTCAAACAGCCAAACCTCGACGCCCAGGAAGCCGCCGACATCCAACGCGAAATCATGGACCTGCACAAAGAGCTGACGGAGGCGCAAAAGAGCGTCGCACCCCTCAAAGGTGCATGAGGCACCCGTAGAACACGGTTACCTCACCGCGGGAGCGATGATTTCGATTATTCGTGGCTGAGCGTCGGCATAATAGAGATGCCAGGCATTTCCATCTGTGTCTGTGATAAGCCATGGATGAGTCAGAAAGGTAATTTGCGCCAGCGCCTCCTGACTTTGGAGAGTTTTGTACAGTACCCTTTTGCCTGCATAATCCAGCCAGTAAATTTTTACCGACTCACTGCTCCGGTTGTGAAAAGTGATGAGGCTTTCAATGTCGCCGTTTTCAGACCTGATGCCTTTGCCCTCAGCAGGATGCGCCGGTGCAGCCATCAGAGGCAGGCAGGTCGTTAATACGAGCGATATGGACAACCCTAGTATGGACAGTTTCATGGTATGGATGACTCGATTGACTGATAGTGATAAACGTCGGTTGCATCAACAACGTTAGACTCGGCACTTCCTTAGATATCACGCTTGGACTGGCCACTTGCTGGACGATTCATAATATGTCCATGGCCAATATCTCATGGAAGCGGAGGCCTTTTGCCTTCGCCTCCAGGCTCTCACGCCCCTTCCACCCACATTCTCCCCGCCTTCCGACGCAGGTGGCGATTTTCGGGAAGGTTGATTTTGGCCGGGCCGCCTGGATGCAGCATAGACAGCACAGCGTCCATAATCACTGCATCCATGCCGGGCAGACCGAGGACGTAACCTAACCAATGATG
This sequence comes from Prosthecobacter fusiformis, assembly GCF_004364345.1. Classification (NCBI taxonomy): domain Bacteria; kingdom Pseudomonadati; phylum Verrucomicrobiota; class Verrucomicrobiia; order Verrucomicrobiales; family Verrucomicrobiaceae; genus Prosthecobacter; species Prosthecobacter fusiformis. The sequence goes on from NZ_SOCA01000001.1 coordinate 8,638, forward strand.
CAATACACGGCTCAACACCGCCGGATGCAACGACCGCAGTTCCTGGCCTGCCCGTAGGGAGCCATCGGATTCGATGGCTCCTGCAGCGCTAACAAATTCCATCGCCTGCTCCCACAGACAGCCGTCATCGCGGGCTGCCTGGCGGCCGAGGCGGACAATCAGCGGGGCCACTTCCCGTTGATAAACCTGATTCAGCAAGGGCAGCACCTCATGCCGCAGCCGGTTGCGACGATGCGCCGGGCTGACGTTGCTGGAGTCTTCCCGATAGTCCAGACCATGGGTCTCGATATAAGCTTCGATCTCCTGCCGGGGCATGCCTAACAATGGACGGCAGAGAACCGGGCCGCCGGAGGTCTCGGCCAGCATGCCCTTGAGACCGCCGATACCCGTGCCGCGACAGAGGTTGGCCAGGATGGTCTCCGCCTGGTCATCGGCATGATGGGCCAGGTAGATGCGGGCCGCCTCGTGCTTCACCGCCATGCGCTGGAGGAAGTCGTAACGGGCATTGCGGCCGGCCATCTCCAGAGAGATACGCTGCGCCTTCGCCATGCCTGCGACGTCAGCTTTGGCGATCTCACAAGGCAGTTCATAACGCCGGGCCAGACGGCGGATGAAGACGGCATCCTGGCCGGACTCGCGGCCACGGAGGCCATGGTTGAGATGGCAGAGGATGAGCTGGTGATGCCCGGCGGTGACGAGCATGTGCAGCAGAGCCACGGAGTCCCGTCCGCCTGAGATGGCCAGCAATGCAGGTCCGGCGGGAGCTGGAAGGGTGACGGGATTCACAAATGCAAGTGGCCTTAATGACAAAAAAGGCGGGCCTTTGCAGGCCCGCCTTTTGATTGAACTATTGGTTAGACTGAGGTAGCCTCGACCACCTCGGCCTCGACGTTCACGGGCGTTTCCGCAGAGAACTTGAGGCGCTTGTTTTCGGCGTCGAAGGTCACCTTCACGTGATCGCCCTCGTTGATCGTTCCACCGAGGAGATGCTCGGCCAGAGGATCTTCGATGTTCTTCTCCACGGCACGGCGCATTGGACGGGCACCATACTGAGGATCGAAACCTTCCTTCATGAGGAACTCCGTGGCGCTCTCGTCGAGCACGATGTGGATGTTCTTGTTCCTGAGGCGGGCGACGACTTTGTTGACTTCGAGGTCCACGATCTTGACGAGCTGGGTCTTCTCAAGCATGCGGAAGACGATGAGGTCATCCAGACGGTTGAGAAACTCAGGCTTGAAGAACTTCTTGGCCATCTCAGACAGCTTGTCCTTGATGCTGGCGTTGTCCGCCTCGCCCTGGGCCATGGCGGCAAAGCCGAGGCTGGACTGCTTCTTGATGGTTTCAGCACCGACGTTGGAGGTCAGGATGACGATGGTGTTCCGGAAGTCGATCTTGCGGCCGAAGTTGTCCGTCACCTGGCCTTCTTCCAGAATCTGGAGGAGGAGGTTCATGACATCCGGGTGAGCTTTTTCGATTTCGTCAAACAGCACCACGCTATACGGACGGCGGCGCACAGCTTCGGAAAGCTGACCACCTTCTTCATAACCGACGTATCCGGGAGGCGCACCAATGAGGCGGCTGGCGGTGTGCTTCTCCATGTATTCGGACATGTCGAGCTGGATGAGAGCCTCGGCACTGCCGAACATGAATTCAGCCAGGTTCTTGGCCAGGAAGGTTTTACCAACACCGGTTGGGCCGAGGAAAAGGAAGGAGCCGATAGGGCGGCGGGGGTCCTTGAGGTCGGCACGGGAGCGGCGGAGCGCCTTGCTGATGGCGACCACAGCTTCGTCCTGACCGATGACCTTGCCTTTCAGCTCGGTTTCCATCTTCAGCAGCTTCTGGGCTTCGGCAGTCTCCATGCGCTGGAGCGGCACGCCGGTCCACTTGGAAACCACGGACATGATGTCGTCCTCGGAAACGTCCACGATACGCTCGGTATTGTTCTGTCTCCAGGTTTCCAGGATGTCGTCGTACTTCTTCTTGGTGTTCTTCTCGCTGTCACGCAGACGCGCGGCTTTTTCGAAGTCCTGATCCTTGATGGCGGTTTCCTTCTCGATGCGGATGGTCTCGATCTCAGCTTCGATGGTCTTGAGTTCGGGCGGACGGGTCATGGCGGCGATGCGGGCCTTGGAGCCAGCTTCGTCCATGATGTCGATGGCCTTGTCAGGCAGGAACCTGGAGGTCAGGTAGCGTGAGCTCAGCTTCACCGAGGAGGTGATGGCTTGGTCAGAATACTTGGCCTTGTGATGCATCTCATACTTGCCCTTCAGACCCATGAGGATCTGGATAGCGTCTTCCACGGAAGGCTCTTCCACCTTCACCTGCTGGAAGCGGCGCTCGAGGGCGGAGTCCTTCTCGATGTATTTGCGGAATTCGTTCAGCGTCGTGGCACCGATGACCTGGAGCTCACTGCGGCTGAGGGCGGGTTTGATGATGTTGCTGGCATCCATGGTGCCTTCAGCAGAGCCGGCACCGACGATGGTGTGCATCTCATCAATGAAGAGGATGATGTTCTTGTTGCGACGGATCTCGTCCATCACAGCCTTGATGCGTTCCTCAAACTGACCGCGATATTTCGTACCGGCGACCATGAGGGCGAGGTCAAGGATGACGACTTTTTTATCGCGCAGGATTTCGGGGACGTTACCGGCGGCGATTTCCTGGGCCAGGCCTTCGACGATGGCGGTCTTGCCGACCCCGGCCTCACCGATGAGGACGGGGTTGTTCTTGGTGCGGCGGCAAAGGATCTGGATGACGCGGGCAATCTCTTCCGTGCGTCCGATGACGGGATCCATCTCGCCTTTCTGGGCGATTTCGGTCAGGTCACGGCCAAAGGCACGGAGAGCGGGCGTCTTCTCGTTCTTTTTCTTCTTCTTGTCGTCTTCGGTATTGCCAGATGGGGAGACGGGTTCTGAATCCTCTTCTTCCTCTTCGCCGTTACCGCTGGTGAAGTTGGGGTCCAGTTCCTTGAGGATCTCGTTGCGGGCCTTGTCCAGATTGATATCCAGATTGCGCAGGACCTGAGCGGCCACGCCTTCGCCTTCACGGAGGAGACCGAGGAGGATGTGCTCCGTGCCGACGTAGCTGTGATTCAGGGCTTTGGCCTCCTTGCTGGCGAGGGCGAGCACCTTTTTCACGCGTGGCGTGTAAGGGATGTTGCCCACCATCTTGGTTTCCGGGCCGGAGCCGACCTGCTGCTCCACCTGGAGACGGACGGTTTCCAGGTCGAGACCGAGCTTGGTGAGGACGTTCACCGCCACCCCTTGGCCGAGTTTAATGAGGCCAAGAAGCAGATGCTCCGTACCGACGTAGTTATGGTTGAAGCGGTCGGCCTCCTTGCGAGCGAGGGCCAGAACCTGTTGGGCGCGTGGGGTAAAATTATTCATCATTGGAATCAGAGGGTTTTTCCTCCGAGGGTTGGTTGATTGTCGAAACGTTAGAAGGGCCAGTCAGCAATTGCAAACGCGTCCGGGTAATTTCCGCGCGGCGGGTGTCCCGCTCTTCCGGCGACAGGTCGCGCTCGGCACTGAGCTGGAGGTGGGCGGGCTGGATTTCGAGTAAGAGCATGTCGAGCAGACTCCGGTCGCAATTGGGGATCAAATCCATATCTGCCCCCAGTCTTAACAAAGAAAGCAGGTTGAGTGCCTCTTTCGAGGTCAAAACGTGCGCGTAACGCAAAATAGCAAAAGCACGGCCGACTTGGTCATGCAGCATGGTGGGATTATCCTCCAGGAGCTTCTGGCGGGCATTGACCTCCGAGCTGACGACGCGCTCGATGACTTTTTCGATCTGGGAGATGATTTCGCCCTCCTTTTCCCCCAGCGTGTGCTGGTTGGAGATCTGGAAAAGATTTCCCAGGGCCTCCGTGCCTTCGCCATACAGGCCGCGCACGGCCAGGCCGATCTTGCCGACTGCCTTGATAACGGGATTGATCTGGTCAGACAGGACCAGGGCAGGCAAATGCAGCATGACGGACGCACGCATGCCGGTGCCTAAATTGGTGGGGCAGGCGGTCAGGTAGCCCAGGCGGTCATCATAGGCATAAGGCAGCATGGATTCCAAGGCGGTATCCACTTTATCCACCAGGGAATAGGCACTGCGCAGGTTCAGACCGGCACGTATCCCCTGGATACGGAAATGGTCCTCCTCATTGATCATGATGGAAAGGCTCTGCTTACGGTCCACCACGACGGCGCAACCGGCAGCACGGGCGGCATGCTCCCGGCTGACGAGGTGGCGCTCCACGAGCACCTGCTTGCGGATTTTGCTCAGGCCGGAGTATTCCTCGCTGTAACCATCGGCCATTTCAGGCAGGGATTCCACACAGGGGCGGGCCAGTTCCAGCAGTTCCACGCGCTGGCGCTCGGCGGAATAGCCAGGAAAACTGAAGCCACGGAGGTTGCGAGCCAACCGTACCCGGGAGGTCATGACGACATCCGAGTGCAACCCGCTGCCTTTCATCCAGTCAGCTGGGTGTTTAATGAGGGTCGTGAATCGCATTGGGGGGGTGATTCTATAGAAGGGATAACGTCCTGGATTGTTCGATCAGATGCAGAACGATGATAAGTCAGGCGTGACTGGGATGGCTGGATTGCAGGGACTCGATTTCGGACTTGAGGCGGGCGGCGTCTTCGTAGCGCTCGTCACGCACCGCACTGGCCAGTTCCTCACGCAAAAGGCCCAGGTTTCCAGCGATGGCATTTTGGGTGACGATCTGGTGCGGTACCTTGCCGACATGGCGGGTGCCTTTGTGCATGGATTTGAGCAGACCATCCAGACCATCGCGGAAGGTGTGATAGCATTCTGGGCAGCCCATGCGGCCGATCTTTTTAAGCTGCGCGGCAGTAAAACCGCATTCTGGGCAGGCTGTCTCCGCACTGATGGGGGCGGGTGCCTGGCTCAAAAAAGCCTCCGCCAAGCCAAAGCCGGTTTCATCTGTGACTCCCTTCGCTTTCGAGCAGGTATCGCAAAGATTCACCGTGGTCATCTGCCCATTGATAATCTGGGTGAGAAACACGGTGGCTTCACTTTCGCAAACGTCACATTTCATAGAGATAATATTCCTGGCGGTGGAGCCATTGCATACGATACGCACGGCGCGCAATCCGGGTACTGCTAGGGCATAGAGAATCTCGCGTCAACACGCGGTCTGGCGGCGGAGAGGGGGGAAGTGCTCAGTTCGCAGTGCTCGGTGCTCAGTTCGTAGTGGGGGTGAGTGGGACTGATGGGATCTATGGGACGGATAGGTGGAAGTATGCGGCGTGTGAGGGTGTGCTTTTTGCTGAGGGCGGAGGGAACTGGGCGCTGTTGAATGGGGAAATGGGGATGATTTTTGATTTTTCCCCATTTGGGGATTTTAGGTGATAAGGCGTTGGCAGGCAGGGATTTGGGATGGGGATTTGTTTTCCCCATGGCATCCCCAGGCTCCCCACAGGGGGATTGAAAGGGGAAAACCGTGCCGGGTGAGGCATGATGCTGAAACCGTGTGAAGATGAAAGCGGGTGGCTTGGACGGCGACGCGGGGTTCTTCTGAACGGCTGGCAAAAGGCACCTCCAGTGGATGGAAATCGGGCTGCCAGCATAGGAAGAGTATCGGTTATCCGTGAGTGATTTGCAAGGTCGGCGGGTTGAGCCCGACGGCATTCTTTGAAAGCACGGAATCGGATAAAATGGCCAAGGGACGTAAAAGCGGGACTGAAGGACCGTATGTGAATGCCTGATGATGCAGCTTCCTTCCCTGTCTGCTTTTATACACCCTGCGTTTTGGCTGGTACTGGGGTGTGCCGTGAGCAGTGCGGGAACAGCGGAGATGACGACGGAGAGGCGGGCTTTTTTTGAGAGCAAGATCCGGCCGGTGCTGGTGAAGCAGTGTTATGAATGCCACTCCGCAGGGGCCAAGAAGATCGGCGGGAAACTGCTGCTGGATAGCCCGGCGGAGATGCTGGAGGGCGGGGAGTCCGGGGCGGCAATGGTGCCGGGGGATCCGGATGAGAGCTTGATCATCCAGGCTCTGAGGTATGATGGAATGGAGATGCCGCCGGATAAACCGCTACCGGAAGGGGTGGTGCAGGATTTTATCACCTGGGTGAAAATGGGTGCGCCGGACCCGCGGGAGAATAAACCGAGGCAGGTGGAGCGGATGACTGTGCCGGACCCGGCCACCGTCTGGGCGTATCAACCCGTGAAGAATCCGCCGGTGCCGGTGGTGAAAGATGGCGGGTGGCTGCGGGACCCGGTGGATGCTTTTATCCTGAAGCAGATCGAGCAGGCGGGACATCGCCCCGCCAGGGACGCGGGGGCGGAGACGCTGGTACGGCGGCTGTACATGGATCTCACCGGGCTGCCGCCGACGGCGGAGGAGGTGGAGGCTTTTGTGGCGGCGCTGAAAGCGGAAAAGCCGGGAGCGACGAGCGCTTATGAGCAGTGGGTGGACCGGCTGCTGCAGAGCCCGCATTTCGGCGAGCGGTGGGGACGGCACTGGCTGGATGTGGCGCGCTATGGGGAGTCCAATGGTAATGACGGACTGAGCCGCAACCCCAGCTTTCCCCATGCGTGGCGATACCGGGATTATGTGATCCGGGCTTTCAACGAAGATGTGCCGTATGCCCGGTTCATCACGGAACAGATCGCCGGGGATCTGCTGGCTGCGGAGTCCCCTGCCCAGCGTGACCGGCAGTTGATCGCGACGGGATTCCTGGCATTGGGGGCGAAGCCTGCGAAGGCGATGAACGAGAACTTTGAGATGGATGTGGTGGCGGACCAGATCGGTGTGGTGGGCCATGGCATCCTGGGACTGAGCGTGGGCTGCGCGCGCTGTCATGACCACAAGACGGACCCGATATCCGCCCGGGACTATTATGCGCTGGCGGGCATTTTTAAGAGCACGGAAACGCTGTGGGGCGCAGCGGCTCTGCAAGCACTGACGGCTCCGCAGACGGCGCTGCATGAGCTGCGGGACTCCCCTAGAGCAGCACCCAGGGAGGAGATCGAGCCAATCATCCTGGCCCACAAACCGCGCCGGGCGCAGGCCAAGGCCGCTTTCACTTACAAAAACAGCGACTGTCTGGCCATGGGTGTGCGAGAGGCCAAAAAGGTGGAGGATTGCAAGCTGAACATCGACGGTGAATCCAAGAAGCTGGGGGCCAGCATCCCACGCGGTTTTGTGACTTCGCTGGGAAATGTGACGCTGGAAAAACCCCTGGATGAAACACGGAGCGGCCGGCTGGAACTGGCACAGTGGCTGACGGACCCTGGGCATCCCCAGACGGCACGGGTGATGGTGAACCGCATCTGGCAGCATCTGTTTGGCGAGGGGCTGGTCCGAACGCCGGATGACTTTGGCGTGTATGGGGAAAGGCCGACACACCCGGAACTGCTGGATCATCTGGCCACACGCTTTGTTAGGCAGGGGTGGTCAGTGAAACGGATGATCCGGGATCTGGTCATGAGCCGCACATATCAGCAGGACAGTATCTGCGAACCAGGCGTGGGGAAGGCGGACCCGGACAATCTGCTGCATGCGCGGCATAACCGCCGGCGGCTGGATGCGGAAGCACTGAGGGATACGATCCTGAAGGTGAGCGGTGGACTGAATGCACAGCCTGGCCAGGGATCGCTGATCCAGGGGCGGGATGTGCTGATCAATGAACTGGGGCATCTGCATCAGCCCAGCCAGCACCGGAGTGTGTATCTGCTGATGCTGCGCAACTCAATGCCGCCGGAACTGACGCCATTTAACCTGCCGGATGGCACGGCGGTGGTGGGAAAGAGAGATGTATCGACGCTGCCGACGCAGTCGCTTTATCTGCTGAACAATGGATTCCTGGTGAAAGAAGCGGAACGCTTTGCCGAGAGGGTCCTGACAGATGCTGGAGACGAAGATGCGAGCCGGGTACGGCTAGCCTATAGACTCGGTTTGGGGCGGGATCCGACGGCTGAGGAAAGCGCAAGAGCGATGGAATTTATGCGAGAGATAGATCTGAACGCGGTGTCTGCTGAAGCGGATGATCAGAAGAGATTGAAAAGCACCTGGGCGATGTTTTGCCAGGCACTGCTGGCGAGCAGTGAGATGCGATATGTGGATTGAGGACTGTCTTAGCCAGGCAGCGGATGCGGCAGGTTGAGGGGCCAAAGAAAGTTCCCCTCAGGGATCTGCGTATTCTCAGTCTGGCCACACCCAGGCATCATGATCATGCACTCCGGTACCTACCCTCTTTCCAGACGTGACGTGCTGCGCACCGCTTCGTGCGGCTTTGGTTATCTGGCGATGTCTGGGCTGGCAGCGACGGCGAGTGGGAATGGGGCTGCGGATTTGACAGCGAGACCACCCCGGATGCAGGCGCGGGCCAAGCGGGTGATCTTTTTAAACATGGGCGGAGGCCCCGCGCAACTGGACACCTTTGATTACAAACCGCAGGTGGGTAAGGTGCCGCATGCGGGATCGGTGGTGAATTTCCAAAGGCAGGGCGAAAGCGGGCTGTGGATCTCTGACCTGATGCCGAATATTGCGCGTCATGCGGACAAGCTATGCGTGCTGAATGCGATGCATGCGGATACGGGCATCCATGCGCAGTCCATGCTGCAACTGCATACGGGTGACCGGCTGCGTCCCTGCCCGAGCATGGGCTCGTGGGTGGCGTATGGTCTGGGTACGGAGAATGCGAATCTGCCTGGATTCATCAGCCTGAATACATCCAAACCGGCCGAGTATTCCAGCGCCTGCCTGCCGCCCATCTATGGTGGCACACCTATCGGTGTGAATGGGGAAAACATGTCGCGGGCGACGATCAGCGACATTCAGGGGGAGCACCTGCCGCTTTCCATGAAAAGAAGGCAGCTTGATTTGATCCAGGCAATGAACCGGGACCATCTATCCCAACGGCGGGATGACGAGCGGCTGGAGGGGGTGATCCAGACGATGGAGCTGGGCTTTCGCATGCAGGCATCCGCGCCGGAACTGCTGGACATCAGCCAAGAATCTACAGCTACGCGGGAGCGCTACGGGGTGGGGAAAAACTACGCAGTGGGTACCTGCAAGCCGTCTGACTTTGGACGGCAATGCCTGCTGGCACGGCGCTTTTGTGAAGCGGGGGTACGGTTCATCGAATTGAATCATGGAAGCTGGGATCAGCACACAGATCATCGACGGGATCTGCACGCCAATTGCACCTCCGTGGATGCCCCCATCGCGGCGCTGCTGGATGATCTGGACCAGCGTGGACTGCTGGATGAAACACTGGTGGTCTGGGGTGGGGAGTTTGGCCGGCCGGGTCTGACACCCGGCAAGGATAACGACAAGACGGGACACAATGCGCGGGCTTTTACCTTTTGGATGGCAGGCGGCGGAGTGAAGGCGGGGCATGTGCATGGAAGCACGAATGAAACAGGGGCTGAATGCGTGGAGGGCAAGGTGCACTTCCGCGATATGCATGCGACGCTGCTGCATCTGCTGGGCCTGGATCATGAGAACCTGGCGGTGACGCAGGGCGGGCGCAGCATCCGGCTGACGGGGGTCCAGGGCGGGCAGGTGGTGAGGGAAATCCTGGCGTAAAGGGAAGGCGCAAACGTGCCCTTGAATGAGCGTGCAAAAAAGAAAAAAAAGAGACAGGTGGGGAGTGATTTTTTCTGATGATGAAGCGCGTACTTCATGAACCAACCCACCATGAAACACCGCCTCATTCATTGCCTGTTCATTTTTGGCCTAACGTACTCCTTAACAGCCGCTGATAAGCCGACCCTGAAGGCGGGGGCGGCAGCGGTGGACATCACACCGGAGCAATTTCCCATGAACATGCCGGGTGGCTTCAGTGCGAATCTGGCGGAGAAGGCGCATGATCCTTTCCATGCCCGGGCAATCGTCCTGGCGGATGGGCAGACGGAGCTGGCGATGGTGGTGGTGGACAACCTGGGCGCTGGACCTGATGTCCTGAATGAGGCCAAAAAAATCGCTTCAGAAAAAACGGGCATCCCAATGGAGAAGATGATGATCAGCTCCACGCATACCCACAGTGGACCATCCCTGAATACCCGCAGCGAGCAGGCGGCGGCGTATTACCAAAAGTTTGTCCACGGCGTATCGGACTCCATCATCCGTGCGCATGAGGCGCTGAAGCCTGCCACGGTGGGAATGGCTGCGCAGGCACTGCCGGATGAGGTGTTTAACCGCCGCTGGTATCTGAAGGAGGGGAAGATGCCGCCGAATCCCTTTAACCGGCTGGATCGTGTGAAGACGAATCCCGGATACAGCCGGGATGTCATTGACCGCCCGGCGGGGCCTACGGATCCTGACATCACGGTTCTTTCCATTCGGGATACCAAGCGCAACCCCATCGCCCTGTATGCGAATTATTCCCTGCACTATGTGGGCGGCGCACCGAAGGGGCAGATGTCAGCGGATTACTTTGGTGAATTCGCCCGGCTGATGCCTTCACGAATCCGGGGTGATGAAAACTTTGTGGCGATGATGTCTAACGGAACATCCGGGGACATCAACAACCTGCCTTTCGGCGTCACTCGTCCACCGCGCGAGCCGTTTGAGCAGATCCGCATCGTGGCGCAAAAAGCGGCTGATGCAGCCTGGGTGGCTCATGGGAAGATCGACAAACATGAGACAGGCCTGCGGCTGGGCATGCTGCAAAGGGAGGTGACGCTGAAGTATCGCCGCCCCTCCGCCCAGGAGGTGGCCGAGGCCAAAGCGGTACTGGCGGTCAAAGACAAGGAGGCCGTGGCCAAGCTGCCGGGGCGGGCGCAGAACTATGCACGCAATACGGTAAGTGCGGCAGAAAACCCTGAAGAGACACTGACTGTGCAGATCCAGGCGATCCGCATCGGCGACTACGCGGTGTGTGGGATTCCCTTTGAGGTGTTTGTCGAAATCGGCCTGGACTTGAAAAAGCGTAGCCCTTTTTCCAAAACGATGGTGGTGGGTCTGGCCAATGGCAAGCATGGCTACCTGCCAACGCTGGAGCAACATTCGTTAGGCGGCTATGAGACGTGGCTAGGCACGAACCGGGTGCAGCAGGATACATCGGTCATTTTAACGGATCATCTGCTGGAGATGATGAAGGAGCTGAAGGAGATCGAATAACTTCCGAAAAAACCGAGATGAAATTCTACGCTCTTTTTCTCTTCGGCATGGCCTCAGTTGGGCTCGCCCAAGCGGCGGACGACGAAGGCATCCAATGGCTGGTGAACTATGATGGCAAGGCGGTGCCTGATGGCGCATGGACAGCCGTCGGCAAACCGCAAGCGAGCCTTGAAAAAGACGGGCTACGACTTGCGGATGATGCCACGGGTTTTGGTCACTATCGCCAGGGCTGGAAGGCAGGGCCGGAGGATGAGATCATCGTGGAAGCCACGGTGAAGACGGGTGCCATCACCGGGGCGAGCAAGAACAAACCGGCGACCTCCCTGTGGCCTTGGCGTGATGGGGCACCGGTGATGGTGCAGGTGAGTGATGGCAGGCACCAGGATGGCCTGGTGCTGTTTCCAGCGCAGGCGACGAGCTTCACCGACCGATTCATCCCGATGGATACAACGAACCGATTCCACACCTATCGGCTTGTCATTCGCGGGACGGATATGAGCATGTGGGTGGATGGCGTGCAAAAGGTGACGGGGCAGAATGCCTTTTGGAAAAAAGCGGATTCGCCTGAGCCTTTCATCCAGTTTGGCTCCAGCGCCAAAGTGCCTGCGGGGGAGGCTTGGTGGGCATCGGTCAAGCTGGGTGTGCGCAAAGTGACTGCGCCTCTGCCGAAGGATCCGGTGAAGATCACCGTCAGCGAGCCGTGGGCGATCCCGCGCGAGGATGTGCGCCAGACGCGGCCTTACCTTTATGACATGGGCCAGGGCCTGCTGCTGATGAGTGTGGCACAAGGGCCGGATGCGCTATACGAACCCTATGGCCTGCTGAAATCCACCGATGCAGGCAAGACATGGACGCCTATCCCCGGACTGGACAAACTGGATACGACTCCACTGCCCGTGCTGCGTCGGCCGGATGGCAGCATCCTGGCCGCCTCACGCTGGACATGGTTGCAACCGGATGGATCGCTCCTGGCGAAAACGGTGCATCTGGATGTCACTGCCTCCAAGTTTACCATGATGGATAGCAAGATCGTGCTGCCGAAGCTATATGCGAACGAGGATAAGAATGACCAGACCATCTGCGAGCGCCACATTTGGAACGACGATGACGGCGGAGCCACCATGGTCATCTGGACCCGGAAGCGGGTACCGCGAGCGGATGGCCGGCGTGATACCGAGCGATGGTCCCATCTGGTCAAGACCACGGACAATGGCCTAACATGGAATTATGTCTCGACGATTGGCCCTGGTGGAGAACCGGCGGCAGTGCGACTATCCCCCACAGAAATGACGGCGGTGATCCGTGGGGACCGGGACTCGCAAATGAAGCAGATGTTTTCCCGAGATGCGGGCAAGACCTGGAGTAAACCCATCGCCATGGAAGAGGGCAAGGTGTTGCCGGATCTGGTGCTGATGAGCAATGGTGTGCTGGCATGCAGCTATGGCCGCCCGGCCTCCTGCATCATGTTTAGCCTGGATGGTGGCAAGACCTGGCCTTCCCATCATGTGGTATCGGATCGCGTGTCCTTTAACTATACCTCCATCCGGGAGATCAGTCCGGGGCGGCTGCTGTATGTCCATGACGCGCCGAGAATGAACGCGCTTTATATTGATGTGGAGACTGTGAATTAAAAGGGCGTGAAGGCTCGTGCTCCTGATGCAGCCCGCAGTATTCGCATTGGTTACCAGCACGTTTTCTGAGGCGCTGTTTGATCACGGCATCCATGATCAAGCGGGAGACAGGCGCGCGAGATAAAGTCTTGCTTGAGCTTGAAGGACTGAAATAAAAGTACTTTCACGCACCCAATTTTCATATTCCCGGTGCTCTTCAGGAGTGAGTGTGGCCTCATTGCATTTTTCAGCAAGAGCGTCCATTCTCTCAAGAATTTCTTCATCTGTGCTCAAAGCCAATAACCGTCTGGCACCGTCTTCAGAGAAAATGGGATTGGCGGGATCAAACAACTCCGAGAGAGGATCAGAGGTCTTCATGTTGGACAGATTGCACGTCGAGACCCAGTTATCAAGGACCTTCCTGGACAAGCCCATGCGGTGTGGGCTTCCCTCTGAGCCATCCCTATCTGCGTTTGCTGATCTCATCGCCCAGCCGTCGCTCGGCGTCTTCGCACATGCTTTTGAGCATCTCGGGGCTGGTCCAGTCGGCCCCACAGGCGAGGATGGTTTCGCGCACCATGCCGTCGGCGGAGACGACCTGCATGGGATGCTGCCGGGCATAGCGACTGGCCAGACGCTCGATGATGGCATCCGCCGTGGTGGTTGCTTCGGCATAGATGACCTGAAGACCTTCCGGTTCGCGCTCCTCGCTGCGCTGGGAATGGGTGCCATCAAAGACGAGGACAACCTGCTTTCCAGTCATGTCTTGATACGTGCGAAGGCGTTTCATCAGTTCCAGCCGGGCCAGGTGGCGGCGGCTGGCGCTGCGCTGGTCACGCTTCAACTCCGGCCAGGCGTGCATCACGCTGTGACCGTCCACGAGCAGGTAAGAAAGAGCGGACATGGATTGTGAAAGCGAGGCCAGCAAACAAGAGGGCACGCGTCGACGCAACCCTGCACATCCGTAAACATGGCATAAAGCAATGAAAGAGGGACGCCAAAGGCATATCTTAACCGACAAAGTTTTATTGCTAAAAAAGTCCCTTGCCTACAGGAGCCAAAATTTGGCAAACTTAGACAACTCAGATGACCAACCCATCTGCCAACGCCTACGGCTGGCTGCTCCTGGCCTGCCTTTTTCCACTTTCCGCCTTGCGGGGGGATGTCCCCGTCATGACTATTGCCGAAGCCAAAGCGCATCTGGCCCGGCGAGAATTTCAGGATCCAGTGCGGATCAGAGGAGTGATAACCTTTAGCAACCAGCGGCTGGGGCTGGCCTATGTCCAGGATGCCTCCGGGGGCATCGGATTTGACCCACGCACAAATGCATCTCCACTGCCCAAACCAGGGGACATGGTGGAGGTGGAAGGATACCTGAGCCGACACCAAGGCCTGACCATGCTTCTGCGCCATCGCACACGACTCGGCCCGCCGGAAGTGCAGCCTGTTTTCACCCCTGCCAAACAGTCACCCGCACCGCTCAGCTTCGATCTAGACGCGGCCGCTGAATTGCGCATCGACGGCTTGCTGACCACCGTTTCTGGCGTCGTGAGAAATGTCTCCGTGCCCGTGGAGGAGAGTGAACCGATGATTGTGGAAATCAGCTCCCCCAGCGGTCATGCCATTGCCCGGCTGCCATGGAGGGAGCCCCAAGCAGTGTTAGACAGTTGGTTAAACGCACCAGTGGATCTGAATGCGGTGCTCGTATCCAGGGCCGCGTCCCCGTTGCTGCCGGAAGATGCCGATGCACTGCTCCTGGTATCCTCCCGTGCCGACTGGAAATTGCAGCCGCAGGCTTTGGAGGAGGTTTTCCAACGAACGCCGGTCACAGCCGTCAAAGCCATTCAGGCCACACCCCGATCTGCCTTGAGAGAGAGAACCCATGTGGTGGGGACGGTGACTGCGGCTAAAGCTCGCTCCTGGGTCTGCCTGCGGATGGAAGACGGGAGCATCGAGGTCTCCACCCGGCAGATGCAGGACTTTAAACCAGGCCAGCGGCTGGCTGTGGCAAGCTGGCCCCAGAACAAAGAAGGACGCCTCATGCTCCAGGATGGCGTTTGCCGGGTGATGGGCGAAGGCACACCGCCCCTGCCGGTGAAGCTCAATAAAGGCATTTTTAATGTCAATCTGCACAGGGAGCTGATACAGGTGACCGGCATACTGAATACCCATTCCCTGCCCGGTGGCACTCCACGCTATACCCTGACCCTGCCCAGCGGTGTTCATTGCCGCTTGGCCTGGGAGCACTTCCTACTCCCTAACCAAATCCATGATCTGGAAAACGGCAGCCGTATTCGCCTCACTGGCATCTGTCACTTCACCCAGGACAGCAGCAGCATCCCGGAAAGCACCGGCCTGAGTATTCTCCCCCGCAGTCTGGAGGATATTGTCATCCTAGCAGGCCCCTCATGGTGGACCAAAGAGCGCCTGATGTTAACGGTCTGGTGGCTGCTGGGGCTTGTGGGTATCGCATTGCCGGGCGCTCTTGTTTTCCGCTGGCAGCTCTGGCGCCAGTCCCAAAGAATACGCGAGATCGAATGCGAGGCCGCGACCGAGGAAGAGAGGCTGCGCATCGCCCGTGAATTTCACGACTGCCTCCAGCAGCAGCTCTCCAGCGCGGCTTTGCATCTGGATACGCTCAAGGGGGCCCTGCATGCCGCCCCGGAAATGCTGCCTCGCCTTATCGATGACACCGCCGCCATGCTGCGCCATTGCCAAGTGGAGGCCCGGCACTGCATCTGGGATTTGCGCAGCGATGCCGCCGTCCGCAGCAGCCTCACTACGTCTCTCAACGACTGGTTAGGCAGCCGCATCCGGCCGGATATCAACACCCAGGTCCAGTTCGTGCATGAAGGCACGGAACCGCCCCTCCCTGAAGGCACCCCGTTTCAGCTCATGCGCATCGCCCAGGAGGCCATTGCCAACGCGCTCGCCCATTCTTCCGCACGTCATATTCAGGTCCGTCTCCGCTGCACGCGACAGCACGTGGAAATGATCATAGAGGATGATGGCCGTGGCTTTGAGCCAGGCCTCCTCACCCATCCACGCCCCGGCCACTTCGGCCTCAGCGGCCTCAAAGAGCGCGCTGCTAAAATCGGTGCCGACCTGGAGCTCACCACGCGGCCAGGCACGGGCACACGCATCGCCGTCCGGCTTTCCCTTTCCTCACTCCAGCATGAATCCAGTTTCTGAAAATACCATTCGTGTCATGATCGTGGACGATCACTTCTTCACCCGCCTCGGTGTCTCTGCCGCGCTGAATCTGGAGCCAGGCATCGGAGTCATTGCCGAGGCTTCCAGCGGCCAGGATGCCATTGACCTCTTCGCCCGACACCAGCCCGATATTGCCGTGCTCGACGGCCACCTTCCAGACATGCACGGCACCGATGTGGCCCGGGAAATCGTCAAGCGATTCGATACGGCTCGTCTGCTCATCTTTTCAGTCGAAGAAACGGAGGAGGACATTCATCGTGCCGTGGCGGCAGGGGTGCGGGGTTATCTGCCCAAATCAGCCTCCAGGCCGGACCTCATCGAGGCGGTGCGCACCGTGGCTTCAGGGAAGCGTTATTTCCCCCAGCCGCTTTTGGGCAAGCTCAATGACCGTCGCAGTCACATTTCCCTCTCAGCCCGTGAGCTCGAAGTTCTCAAAGCCATGGCCAAAGGCTGGCCTAACAAACTCATCGCCGCAGACATGTCCGTATCGACGGAGACGGTGAAGACTTTCGTTGCCCGCATCCTCAGTAAACTGGGGGCAGAAGACCGCATCCAGGCGGTTATGACGGCCCTCGACCGTGGTCTGCTCAAACGCTGACTCACCCAGGGGATTCTAAAGCCCACCGCGATGGCTAAGCTTCGCCAATTACATTGTCATACTTTTTGTTATTCGACCTGGCCAAACATGGAAAACATTTCATTCGCTTCTGGCCTTAGGAATGGTCGTCCCCCGAAATGGTGACATCACATCTCTTCCCATATTGAACGCGGATCGCTGAAATGCGTCCGTTATGGCCAACCAACCACCTCGATACCAGCCAGGGCTGCGCGTTTTTTGCACATGGGTGCGGAACGTCGCGCTAGCCGTCACCCTCGCCTCGGGAGCTGCCCACGCCGCCCCTGCCAATTTTGAATCCCGGGTCATCACCACCCCGGTGCAGAGTACGGGGGATCAATGGAACGCAGTCACCTTTACCCGCACCTTTGCCACTCCGCCGGTGGTCATCATGGGCCCGGCCACACAGACCAACAGTGAGCAGTGCTTGATGCGGGTGCGCAATGTCACCACCACCGGATTTGAGTATCAGATTGATGAGTGGGATTTTAAAAATGGCTATCATCCGGCTGAGACGGTGCACTTCTTCGCCCTGACGGAAGGCACGCATGTCTTCGGCACCCAGCGCTGGCAGGTTGGGCGCGCCAGCGCCGTCAATCGCACCCCCGTCTCCATCAGCCTCAGCGGTTTCACCGCGGCTCCAGTGGTGCTGGGCCAGGTGGAAACCACGGTTAATTCCGCCGGTGTCACGGGTAAAGGAACCAAGGCCCTGAAGACCCGCATCAGCAGCGTCACCACCTCCGGTTTCCAAGTGAAATTGGAAACACAGGAGCTGGATACTGCCGCCATTTCCAATGAAGGCATCAGCTACGTCGCCGTCTCCACAGGCACGGGTTACCTGGATGGAAAGATCCTCAGCGCAGTGCGCACCACGGGCGGCATCACCAGCACACTGGCCACGGTCACCTTCCCTGCTGCTCATACCGCTCCGGTGCTGATCGCCCAGACACAGTCCGCCACTGAAGCGGATGCAGGTGAAGTGAAGATGGCCTCCCTCAGCACTACCAGCGTGCAGCTTCGCATCCAGGAGGAGACTTCTCTGGATGCTGAGACCACGCACGTTGCGGAAGATCTCGGTTACATCGTCCTGGGAGACATGAACGGAGAACTGGCGGCCAAGGTGGAAGTGGGTGATGTCATCGTCACTCAGGCCAGCGCCACTACCTGGACCACGGTCACCCTGGCCAGCAGCTATACCAATCCCGTGGTCGTCATGGGGCCACTTTCATACCGCAGCAGCACCTCCATGACCGTGCGTGTGCGAGACGTCACCGCCACCAGTTTCCAGTTCCAGGTGGACCGCTGGGATCACCACAGCACGCAGTCACATAACACAGCTGAAAAACTCAGCTATGTCGTCATGGAATCCGGCAGTTATGCCATTGGCGGCACCCGCTGGGAGGCTGGGGTAAAAACCGGCGTCACCCAGGCAGGCACTACCCAGGCACTGGCCACAGGATTCCCAAATACACCCGCAGTTTTCTCCCAGGTCGCCACCACGGCGGACCCACAGGCCGTGCAGTCCCGCGTCAGCGGCATCAGCAGCACCGGCTTCACCGTGGAGCTGGACGAGTCCGAAATTGATGCCACTCCGCACGCGGCCGAGACGGTTCACTGGATCGCCATGACTCAAGGCACCAGCAATTTCTTCAGCACCCGCATGCGCTTCCAGGCAGGCCAGGGAACGAACATCGACAGCTCCTTCCGCACACGCACTTTTAGCCGTGTGCATGCAGACCCCTATCTCTTCGCCTCCATGCAGACAAAGGCGGATCAAGATCCTGCCACCCTCCGCTGGCGTTACTTGTTTGCGGATCGCGTGGACCTCGTGGCTCAGGAGGATGCCCATCCTGCCCAGTATGGTGAAGGCACCGTCAACAATACCCACACGGCAGAAACCGTGGCCTTCCTCGTCGTCCAGGGAGCTGAAGACCTGGATGAAGACGGTGCGCCGGATGCCTGGGAAAGCACCGTGGGCCTGAGCGCCACCAATGGTGCCGATGGTGGTCTTGACACTGACAGTGACCTCCTGACCAACCAGCAGGAATTTCATAATCGGCTGGATTTCGTCACCTCCAGCGACCCCTCAGGCTTCACGGGCGGCGTCATCACCGTCAGCACCGTGACCACCAGCGGTTATGAAGTGAATGACACCTCAGTCAGCCCCACAAGCCGGACCAATGCCCGGCTAAGGCTCAACCGAAACGGCGGCTTTGCACCGATGACGATCAATTTCACCCTCGCCGGCACCGCCACCACGGATACCACCCGCGCTCCAGCGAGCAGTGCTGACTATACCGCCTGGACCGGTGCCACCAGTGGCACGCAGGTGACCACCAGCATCCCCATTGCTGCGAATGCCCAAAGCGTGGACATCTATATCCGCCCGGTGGATGACGGCCTGAACGAATACCCAGAAGGCCTGCGCATGACCGCAGCGCTGAATGGCAGCCTCTACACCATCGGCTCCACCACCAATTCAGTCGTGATCATCAATGATTCGATGGACATCCCGGCTAACCAAAAGCTCTTCCTCGGCACCTTCCTGGCCCAGGGCAGCGCAGTGACCACCGCTTCTGGATTTGCCACTGTGATTTTGAACGGACCTAACAACAAGGCTAAAATCTCCACCGTCTTTAACGGCCTCACCACCCCGCAGGCGGACATTGACGGCAGCCATGTCCACTACAACGGCGGCACCATTGTTTATGGGGATCCGGACGGCCTGCCCAATGGCCCGCTCTCTGAGTATCCCTGGACCATCACGGATTCCGGTGGATACAAAGCCCAGAAGATCATTGATGCGCTGTTCCGCAAATCTGCTGGCGAACTCCTGTATGTGAACGTGCACACCACCCGCTACTCCAGTGGGGAAATCAAAGCTGAGCTTCAGCGCGTCGTCGGCACCGGTCCCTTCATTGAGCCTGCGGCACCCGGCACTTTGGAAAACTTCACCACGGATGAACAGGTACGCCGTGACTGCGCTCGCTTCCTCACCCAGGCCACCTTTGGTGCCAGCCAGGCGGATGTGGATGCCCTTTACACCAGCATCGGCGGGGACAAGAAACTCGCCACCAACCGCATCGCCGCTTATACGACGTGGATCACCAACCAGTGGGCGCTTCCACAGACCACCCTGTATGATTATCATCTCGCCGCCAATACGGAGGAATTTGCCCTGCGCGGACTCCAGGCCAATCTGCCCGCTGTCGTGGACAATCCGCTGACCACGGTGGACGAAACCTACCCAGCCGCGCCGCCTCCTGACAATGCACTGGACTGGACACGCTGGGGCTCCGTCCCACCTGCTGGCACACCGCCTGCCAACTGGACCTACCGCCCGATTCCTCCAGGCTTGAACAAGGAATCCTACGACCCGGACCAATTCAACCGTCGCCGTGCTTGGTGGACTGTTGTCAACCGCGCCCAGGACCAGCTCCGTCAGCGCACGGCCTTCGCCCTTGATCAAATCTACATCGTCTCAGACCGCCTCGGCACAGTGCAGACCCGCACCTATGGCCACAGCCGCTACTATGACATGCTGGCCGACTTTGCCGACAGTGTGCGCAACCAGCAGCCGCCGAATACCACCTACAGCACAGCGACTGGCGCGCCCATCACCATCCGCCACCTGCTGAAGGACGTGAGCAAGCACCCCATCATGGGCAAATACCTCAGCCATCTGAAAAACCAGAAGGCCACTTATGATGGCAGCGGCAATCAGATCCTCTCTCCGGATGAAAACTTCGCCCGTGAAATCATGCAGCTTTTCTCCATCGGCCTGCTTCAGCTTCATCCAGACGGCACCATCATGCTGGGTAGCAACGGCCAGCCCATCCCGACCTATGACAATGATGACATCAAGGATCTGTCCAAGATCTTTACGGGATGGAGCTTTGCCTACACCACCGGCAGCGCTGCCAACGGCTACCTCCCCACAGGCGCTCAGAATAACTTCCTCAGCGGCAGTGAAGGAGCCGAATACTTCCATCCCGGTTATGAGAACCCGATGAAGAACTTCCCTGCCTATCACGATGAAGGGGAGAAAGTCATCCTCGGCAGCACCCTTCCGGCTTATGGCGGAAGCTCCACCGACAACACTGCCCGCATGAATTATGCTGAGGCTGACCTGGATGCCGCCATCGGCCTTCTGTTTGACCATGACAACATCGCACCCTTCCTGAGCAAGCAGCTCATCCAGCGTCTGGTCACCAGCAACCCAAGCCGTGGTTATGTCTATCGCGTGGCTAACGTGTTTAAAAATAACGGCAGCGGTGTCCGTGGCAGTCTGAAGGATGTGATCCAGGCCATCCTGCTGGATTATGAAGCCCGCACCCTAACGAATGTGGATCCCCAGGTGGTCAATAGCACCACCTCGGTCAACGTTGGCTTTGGTAAGGTGAAGGAGCCGATCATCCGTTACATCCAGGTCCTGCGCGCCTTCAATTCCAGGTCGCAGATCAGCATGGCCGGGCTGAATACCAATTATGGTTATCCTTTGACCCAGCTCAACAGCCTGGGCAGCGGTGCCACCAGCTACCGCTACAGTGATACCAATGCAGACCTGGGCCAAACACCGAACAACATGCCCAGCGTCTTCAACTGGTATCTGCCGGACTATACCCCCGGTGGCCGTGTCGCAGCCGCAGGCCTTGTCGCCCCGGAACTGCAGATCATGACGGAAAACCTCGTCGTCCGCACGACGAACTACCACCGCACGATCGATTACAGTTCCATCGTCGATCCCACAGCAGCACTGCCCGCAGGCCAGTCCACCGGAACACTGCTGGGTGATACTGGTGCCCTGCTGGACAATGTCTTCATAGACCTCGGCCCCATCACGACTGCCTACCGCGCAGCCCGCGAAGCTGCCGGTGCCACGGATATCTCCGCGACCACCATCCTGGTGGACCAGTTGGATGCGCTCCTGTGTGCAGGCTCACTCAAGGCCAAGTATCCCTACGTGGCAGGCGGTAAAGATCCGCGCAGCATCATCATCGACCAGACAGCAGCCACCTTTGTGGACGCACCACCGGTCAGCCAGGGGAATGCAGGCAACCGCGTCCGCACGGCACTCTACCTGATCACCAACGCCCCTGAGTTCGTCGTCCAGAAATAATCCGCCACGATTCGAAACCACTTCACTTGAACTTTATGAAAAATCGCAAGCATCAAGACCACTTCGATACCCGGCGGAATTTCCTCTGCCGCTCCGCCTGCGCCGGCCTTGGCGTGACCTCCGTCGTCAATACTCTGGCGCATTTGCGCCTCGTCCAGAGCGCCATCGCCCAGAGTGCCCCCACGGATTATAAAGCCATCGTCTGCCTTTTCCTCAATGGCGGCAATGACTCCAACAACATGCTGGTGCCCCTGGATGGCGTCGCGCGAACCAATTATGATTCCGCACGTCCATCCACCCACCCCATTCACATCAGCCCTACGGCGGCGCTGCCCCTCACGGCCCCGGCGGGCGGTTTTGGCCAGTCCAATGCCACCGGCTTTGGTGTGCATCCCAGCATGACCAATACCCAGAGCCTGTTTAACAGCGGGGATCTGGCATTCGTTGCCAACATCGGCACCCTGGTGGAGCCTATCACCCGGGCCGAATATGTGGCCTCACCCCGTGTCATCCCGGTTCCTCCGCAGCTCTTTTCGCATAGCGACCAGCAGCTTCAATGGCAGAGCAGTCTGCCGGACAAGCCCTTCCAAAACGGCTGGGGTGGACGGGCAGCCGAGCTGCTCAACAACGTCGCCAATCCGGACAGCAAGGTCTCGATGAATATCTCCATCGCAGGTCAAAATTCCTTCCAGGTAGGCAGTTCAGTCGTCCAGTATGCGGTCGGCACAAGCGGTGTCGTCGGCCTCTCAGGTTACAATAAAAGCTCAGGTGCCTACTTTGGTACGGGGACTTACGGACATGCGGCCAACTATTCCGTCAACCCTGTCGCCTATGCGCCCAACGATCCGGGCCGCACCCTGCAGGCGCTCGATACCATCACCAAACTGACACGCATGCAGTTAGGCGAAACCGAGAGCCACTACCAGCATCATCTGGAGGAGGGGTACAATGATGTGATGAAGCGGGCACGGGACAATGAGGCGCTCGTCGGCTCCTCCCTCAGTGCCGCCACCACTGCCATTGACAACGCCTTTGCCGCCGCTTTTCCCGGAGTCACCACGCTGCCGGACATCGCCAACCAGATGAAGATGGTGGCCCGCCTCATCCAGGGCCGATCCTCCCTGGAAAACAACCGCCAGATCTTCTTCGTCAGCATGGGCGGTTATGACACCCATCAAAACCAGGAGGCTGACCATGCCACCCTCATGGGCAATTTGGACAAGGCACTCAAAGGTTTCAAAAGCGCCGTGGATGCCATCACGACCGCTGAAGGAACCGGAAACCTGTGGAACGATACCATGGTCTTCACCCAGTCCGACTTCACCCGCACCCTGCAACCCAACGGTGGCGTCGCAGCTTCCGGCACAGACCATGGCTGGGGCGGTCACCACATCGTCATGGGCGGCTCCATCATCGGCAAGAAAATCTATGGCAGCTTCCCCGACCTCGCCCGTGCTACCGGCCAGGATGTGGATAGCAACCGTGGACGCTGGATTCCCGGCCATTCGGTGGACCAATACTCCTCCGTCATCGCCAAATGGTTCATGAGCCAGGGCACCAGCTACATCCCCGGCATCACTGGAGCGAACATCAACGACATCTTCCCCAACCTCGGAAGGTTCCAGAACTCACTCACCATCCCGAGCGAGCTCGGTTTCGTTGACTTCACTGTGTAAAACAGCCCGTCCGTTTTGCGCCCGCGCTTTTAAACAAAGCGCGGGCGCTTTTCCCTTGATCCTCCATTCCACTCATCCAACAGCCCGCCAAAAACTGAGCACTGAGCACTGAGCACTGAGCACACGCCCCCTGTCCCGCGCGACTTCGGGATGAGCCCTGATATCCCCCTCCTCCCATGAAACCCCTCCGCCATTTCGGTTTCGCTTTTCTTCTGGTGTCCATTCTCGCCATCGCCTGGTGGCTGGCAGGCCAGCCTCAAGCCACCCCTTCCCCCGACCGTCTCACGGACCGCGCCAGCACCGAAGGCCCCATCGAACCCGCCTTCTGCGGCCCACTCCGCCCGCCGATGCCGCCACCTCCCATGGACAGCCCCTTCGGCATCCATCTCTATGCCACCACAGCCAAAGGCATCATTCATCCGCTGCCGGTCATGGAGATCGTGGACGCCCTGCCTGCTCCTGAAGGCACCCCCAGCCCCAAGATCACCCACAATTCCGCCATCCCCAAAAACGAAACCCTCTATGATGACGTCCAGACCGTCACCATCCTGCTGGAAGAATTCCGCCGCGCCTTCGGGGCCATGCCCACCGGGGAGCTTAACGATGAAATCGTCCGCCGCCTCCAGGGAGAAAACCCCAAAGGCATCGCCGTGCTGCCCAAGACCCACCCCTCCATCAGCCCTGAGGGTGAGCTCCTGGACCGCTACGGCACGCCTTACCGCTTCCACCCCGAAAGCGCCTGGCAAACGACCATCCGCTCCGCAGGCCCCGACAAAGAGATGTGGACCTCAGACGACCAGCTCAGTGAAGGCGAATCCGGTGTCTTGCAGCTTTGAAAACATCAGGATAAATCATGTGTTTTCTGGAAGCCTTTTCCCATAACTCACCAACTATCCGTATCCCTGACACTGACCCAAATTAGCCGCACCCACAAAGCCAGGAGTACCAGTCCCGGACCCGCCAGCATCCATCCTCCATGATTCCAACTCTTGAGTGCCGGCCACCAGAAATACCCGCCCATGACATTCAGTAGCGCTCCGCAAATGAGGAGCGATACAGGCTCCTGCAGCCGCCTAAAGCAGTAGATAGATCCCAGGAAGAATCCGTTGCCAGCGAGGATAAATTTCAAAAAATCGGCTTTTTTTCCCGCTTCCCACCCCAAACCCCACATGAGGGCAATCGCACTGAGCCATAAGAAAGGCATCCATGCGACCACAAAGGCAAAGCAGCCGACCGACCGAAGAGAGGAATGAGGAAGATCCGAAGACATAACACTCGATCATGCGCATTCTTTCCCGTCAAAGGATCACTCATCTCTAGACACGCCTGATCAGGGAAAATTAGGGCGGCCTGGGCAATGCTGTCCGCCTCTGTATCCTGTTTGGCTTAGATTTACGGCTTCCCTCCTTCCCTTTCTTGTGATTGCCTGAGCCATGCTACGAATATTGGCTTTCTTTAAACTCGAGCGAGTTCACGGATGACCAGTCAAACTTGGCCCCACTCTTGCTAATTTATTTTTCAGCCAACCAAATCAGGCTACAACCACCATGCTTTTCGACAACTACCAGCCGGAGAACTTCTTCGATGAGATGTTCACTGCCGACGGCACCACCCGTCCGCACTACCGCAGCGTCGCCGCCGCGCTCAACGATGTGGATCCCATCGAATTCCGCAACAAGCAGACGGCTGTCGAAGCCTCCTTCATGCGCGGCGGTGTGACCTTCACGGTGTATAGCGACTCCCAGGGTACGGAACGCATCTTCCCCTTCGACTGCGTGCCGCGCGTCATTTCGGCCGAGGAATGGGAAGTGGTCGAAAAAGGCCTCATCCAGCGGCTGACGGCGCTGAATCTCTTCCTGCATGACATCTACCATGATCAAAAGATCATCAAAGACCGCGTCATCCCGCCGCAATATGTGCTCAGCGCCAAGCATTTCCGCCGCGAGTTCATGCACTTCGAAGTGCCAAAGGACATCTATGTCCATATCTGCGGCTCGGACCTCATTCGCGACAAAAACGGCCAGTACCTCGTCCTGGAGGACAACCTGCGATGCCCATCAGGTGCCAGTTACATGCTGGAAAACCGCGCCGCACTGAAGCGCACTTTCCCGGAGCTTTTCAAAGCCAGCGGCGTCCATTCCGTCTCCAATTACCCCGCTGAACTGCTGAAAGTGATGCAGTATTGCGCCCCGGCGAATTTCCGGGCCAATGATGCGCCCAACTGCGTCCTCCTCACCCCCGGTGTCTTCAACAGCGCCTACTTTGAGCACGCTTTCCTGGCCCGTCAGATGGGCATCCCCATCGTCGAGGGCCGAGATCTCGTCGTCCGCGATTTCAAAGTTTACATGCGCACCACCGCAGGGTTGGTGAAGGTGGACGTCATCTACCGTCGCATTGACGATGATTTCCTGGACCCTTCCGTCTTCCGGGCAGATTCCCTTCTCGGCGTCCCTGGTCTCGTCAATGCCTACCGTGCAGGCAATGTCAGCTTGGCCAACAGCATCGGCACCGGCGTGGCAGATGACAAGGTCGTTTACTACTTCGTCCCTCACATGATCAAGTACTACCTGGGAGAGGACCCGATCCTTCCGAACGTGGATACTTACCTCGCCTCCGAGCCGGCCGATTGCTCCCACATCCTGGCCAACCTGGACAAACTCGTCGTCAAGTCTGCCAACGAAGCTGGCGGATACGGCATGCTCATGGGACCCTGGGCCTCCAAGGCCGAGATCGAAGAATTCCGCAAGATGATTGAGGACAATCCGAGAAACTTCATCGCCCAGGATCCGATCTCTCTCAGCCGTCACCCCACCTGGACGGAAGAAAGCGGCTTCGAAGGCCGCCACATTGACCTGCGCCCCTACATTCTTTACGGGGAAAAAATCGTCGTCACGCCTGGCGGACTTACCCGCGTGGCCTTGAAAAAAGGCTCCCTCGTCGTCAACAGCTCCCAGGGCGGTGGCTCCAAGGATACTTGGGTATTGCGGAATTCGGTTCCAGAATGAGACATGAAATTGGATTAACAAAATCTCAGTTCTCAAATTTCTAATCTCAAACTTTCCCCCTTCCTCATGTCCAAGTCTCCCCCGACCCAAGAAGAAGTCGCCCGCCACAAGCAGACCAACGTCATGCTCTCCCGCGTGGCCGGCAGTCTTTACTGGATGAGCCGCTATCTTGAACGTGCCGAAAATTTGGCCCGTCTCATGGATGTCAACTTGCAGATCCTGCTCGATTTCGGCCAGGTATCCGATGACACCCTCAAAGAGCATTGGCTCCCCATCCTCCGCTCCACCGGTGATGAAGACCTCTTCTTCGAGCTATACGAAGTCGCGGATAGCGAAAGCGTCATGGAGTTCCTCACCTTCCGTCTGGAAAATCCGAACTCACTCCTCACCTGCATTTCCAATGCCCGTGAAAACGGCCGTCAGGTGCGTGACCAGATCTCCAGTGAGATGTGGGAGGTGCTCAACGACGCCTATCACTACCTCAAGGCTGCTGATGCAGCGAAACTATGGGATGGCGGAGCCAGTGCCTTCTTCGACCAGATCAAGTGCTATTCCCACCTCTTCCAGGGCATCACCGTTTCCACCTTCTCTCGCAACGAAGGATTCGAATTCATCCAGTTCGGCAAATACCTGGAACGGGCGGATAAAATGACCCGCCTGCTGGACATGAAGTATCATATTCTTCTGCCCAAAGTTACCGATGTGGGCGGTGCCGTGGATGCCGCCCAATGGCAGGCCGTCCTCCGCTCCGCCAGCGCGGTGGAGCCCTACCGCCGGTTCTACGTCGCGGACATCCTCTTCTCCAAGGTCATTGAGTTCCTCATCTTCGAGGATACCTTCCCACGCTCCCTCATGTTCTGCCTGGAGCAGATGGATGATTTTGCCCACCTCATCGCAGGCACCCCCGCTGGCGAGTACCGCAGTGATGGAGAGCGCCGTTTCGGCAAATTCCTCAACAACCTTCACTTTACCACGGCCAAGGACATCATCGGCCGCGGTCTGCATGAATTCTTATTCGAAGTGCAGACGGAGATCAGTGCCTTTGGCGGCCACCTTTACGATACCTTCATGTACCATCCGCCCGTGGACATGCAGGCAGAAATCCGCTTTCACCAGCAGCAGGAGCAGCAACAGCAGTAACGGCAATCTCAGTGAGGCTCCCCTCGTGCCACTGGGCAAATGCATACGTGGACTTGACCTTTCCACGCATCTGCCTACCCAGCCTACCGCCCACTGACGAAACCGACCCTTCCGCCTGATGGATTTTCCCCCGCCCTCCGCCGCCGCTCCCGTGCCAGGCATGCGCCTCCGCGTGCGCCACCTCACGCGTTTTCACTACGATGGACCGGTGCTGGACAGCTTTAACGATGCCCGTCTTTGCCCCGTCTCGGATCCCCTTCAGCGTTGTTCCACCTTTGACCTGAGGCTGGATCCCCAAGTCCCCGTCCATACCCATCACGATTTTTATCTGAACCGTGTGGACCACTTCGAGCTCCATCAGCCGCATGAGACCCTGGAGATCGAATCCAACTCCATCGTCGAAACCCGGCCTGATACTCGCGGGCTTCCCCCCTCCGGTCTCACTCTGGATTCCCTCCATGGTCCTGGAGTGAATGAGAATTATTTCGACTTCCTCGCCGAATCCAAGTTCATCTCCCAAAACGTCACCATCTGGCGGGAAGCCGTGGACGTCATCGGCCAGAGCGTCAGCGACCTCTGGGCGGATTCCCTCCGCCTGGGCCAGCATGTGCATTCCATGTTCGCCTATGACCCGGACTGGACTCATGTGCATACCAATGCGGCGGAGGCAATCAAAGACCGACGGGGCGTGTGCCAGGATTATGCCCATGTCATGATCGCCCTCTGCCGCAGCCAGGGCATCCCCGCCCGCTACGTCAGCGGCTATTTTTACAACGGTAAAACCGGCACGGAAAACGAGGCCTCCCATGCCTGGATGGAGGTCTTCCTTCCCGGTTACGGCTGGAAAGCCTGGGACCCCACCCATGGTCGCGAAGCCGATGCCCGCTACATCAAGCTGGCCATCGGCCGGGATTACGACGATGCCAAACCCGTCTCCGGCCGCTTCCGTGGCAAGGGCAAGCAGCACATGGATGTCCACGTGCAGATCCGTCTTGCCGACTGACCGGCTGCGCGGGTATCTCGTTTATAATCCGGCGCGATCTCCCCTAGAGACGCCCTCGTATCTTTGCGCCCTCATCGGAATTCAAAGTCCGCCAGCCCGCTGCCACGCGAATTAGGTGCACCCCTATTCGCGCATGAACTCCATCAACAATCAGCAGCAGGAAACCAATCACGAAGACCTCATCGCCCAGGATGCAGTCGAAAAAATCAAAGAAATGGTCGCCCGGGCGCAGACCTGTTTTTTCTGCACCTGCGTCACCACCCAGGGCTCCACCCAGGCCCGCCCCATGGCCGTCCAGGAAGTGGATGATGAAGGGAACCTGTGGTTCCTCAGCGCGGATGATAGCCATAAAAACGAGCAGCTCGCCCATGACCCTGCCGTCACCCTGTTTTTCCAGGGTTCCAAGCATTCGGATTTCCTCCAGCTCAATGGTCACGCCACCGTCTTTCGCGACAACGCCAAGATCAAAGAACTTTGGGAACCCGTCATCCGTACCTGGTTCACCGGCGGTGTCGATGACCCCCGCATCACCATCATCAAAGTGACCCCTTCAGATGGTTATTATTGGGATACCAAACACGGCAATGCCGTCGCCGGTCTCAAAATCCTGATCGGTTCACTGCTCGGCAAAACCATGGACGATTCCATCGAAGGCCGCCTCTCCGTGTGATCAGCGGACGTATCCGCTACCCCTACCAGATCCCCAATACCTCCAGGCATTCCAACGCGGTCGGAATACGTTTCTTCGCGTCCTCCATCGACGGTATTCTCGCATTCAGGGCAAAGGGGTAGCTTCGTCCGCCTTTATCCACCCAGCCGACCCACCAACCAATCTGGTCCCCCTTCGTCCCGGACCAGCCCGTCTTTCCATAGATCACCGCGTCAGCCTTTGTTTCATAAAAGGTCAGCACTTTTACTGCTTCCAGCGTTTCTTTTTTCAGGGGCAGTTCACCCGCCGTCAGCCGCCGCAGAAAGTCCACCTGCCCCAGGGCAGAGATCTCCATCGGCCCCTCTAGCCAAAATCTCCGCCCGATGTCCTCCCCGGTCTGCTCATTCCCATACTTAAAGGCGGTCAAATGCGTCTTCAATCTCTCCAGGCCGATCCGTTTCGCCACTTGGTGGAAAATGGCCACGTTGGAAAGCTTCATCGCTTCCTTCAGGTTCATGTCCCGTTCCCACTCCTTCATCCATTCCTTCGTTCCGCCATAGGGGATCACTTCGTCCACATCCCGCACCGCCCCCGTATCCAGACCGATGAGCGCCATCGGGATCTTAAATGTGGAAGCAGGAAGAAACCTCTCCTCCGCCCGCTTCGGATTATAAACGTGCAATGTCTCCGTTCGCGGATCCAAAACCACAAAACACCCCTCCAGCCCCCGCTTCTTAAAACACACTTCCAGTCCAGGCTCCTCCACCTGCTTTTGAGCCAAAAGCTGAGCCACCAGCCCAAAGAGGGAAACCGCCAATAAAAGGGATCGCATCATTCACCCTTCATAGCTCAATCCACAGGCGAAAAAAAGTTTCCTCACAAGTATAAATCCCTCACTCCTCCTCCCTGCTCCACCCCTCATCACCCTTGCCTCCCTGCTCTCCCCTTGCTACCAATGCATCCGCATGACACGTGCCCGTTGGATCATCGCCAGTTCCTGGCTCCTGCTGTTCTGGCTCATCGCCGGCGCAGTCTGGGCACCTGCGCTCCAGCGGCAGCTTGAAGCCAGCGCCACCACCTCGCTGCGCGGACTGGAGACTGGCTATCCCGCTGTCACCGTGACCTTCAGCGGACAGCACGCCCACCTCAGCGGCAAAGTACGTCATCCCAGCGAGCGCCAGGAAATCGAATCGCGCATCGCCGAAAAACTGAAAGCTCCGGGGCTATTCAAATCCGCTTGGAATCCCGTCGCGCGTGTGCGCAATGACATCGCTGTTTTCCCCTACCCTCCCGGCTGGCTGCTTCTCGCGGCCCAGGGTCCCCGCGCCATCGTTCACGGCACCCTGGCCAGTGATTATGAAGCCCGGGATATCAGCCAGCAAATCCAGGATCGCTGGGCCAAACTGGGCGGCCGCATCACCAGCCAGTTCAAGACGGACTTCTCACGCTTTGATGAAGCCCCCGGCATCCAGCCCACACTGGATCAGCTCCCACCTCCCCGCCACGAAGGCGGTGGCGATACCGCTCAGGTCCACCTCGCACGCCCCGGCACCCTTTGGGAAAGGCTCACCCTAGATGCTCCCGATGACCTTTTACGCCAGCAGTTCGCCTCATATCCCATCAGCGATGCCGAGTGGGAAAAGTACATCCAGCCCGCCCTGGCGCAGACCCGCCGTTATCAGCAGAATGAGCGCGCCCGCATCGCCGAAGCCGCGCATCAGGCCAGCCTGCCTCCCCCACACGTCTTCTTCGCCGCACGGGATAAGCGCCTGCTCATTCGGGGTGAGCTGGCCAGCCTCAAGATCAAGCGCGAGCTGCTGAACCTCATCATCGGCACCTTCCCGGAATGGCGCGTGCTGGATGACCTCCGCGTCAATGACCAGCGCCGCGCCGTCGCTGAATTCGGCCCCATCACCACCGCCCTCTTGCCTTTGCAAATCGAGCCCACGCCAGGCAAATCCCTCGCCCTCGGCCTCTCCGGCAGTGCCTGGCAATTTGTGGACTGGCAGGTCGGCGCAGATGGCCAGCCCTGGAAGGCCCTGCTACCTCCGGACCTACCACCCGCCTTGCTTCAGGAGGATAGCCGCATGGTCACCCAGTGGCTGCAAGGCAATGCCCAGGGCATCCCCACCCTGCCCATCCCCGCGCAGCCCAGCTTCCTCACCCTCACCCTCCTTCCGGACAAAGTCATCCTGGCCGGCCAACTGGCTGAAGAAGGATTGCGCACCCAGTTGATCGAAGCCGCCCGCCGCGCTTATGCGGGCCAGGCGGTCATTTTTTCGGAGGCCCTCCTCGCCCGTGGCACCTGCCAGCCCACAACAGATGTGGAGCAGACCATCCGCAGCTTCCCCCATCTGCCCCAGGAAAATGACGCCCCCGTCGTCGCCTTTGCCCAGCCCGGTCAGGTGTGGAAAAGCCTGCCCGCCACAGAGGCACTGCTGGCTCCAGGTGCTCTCAGCAAAAGCGGCCTTACCCCCCTCGGCTTCCCCGCGGCCATGGCGGAGGATACCTTCGCCGCAGAGGCCTACGATCACATCCGCCATCACCTGCGCCAGCCGCCCACCCCTGTTCAGGAAAACCCCGCACGCTGATTTCCCCCCACCCTCATCATGGAAGGCTACCTCTGGCTCCTGCTCCAAACTCTGCCGCTGCTCACCGCCGCTGCAGCCGTCTTTTTCATCCTCGGCTGGCGCTGGCGTGGCCAGGACAGCCGCCGCGACGAACAGACGCAGAGCCATCAGATAGATGCCGAAAACATTGAGGCCAACGCCGCCCGCCAGGAACGTGACGAAGCACGGGCTCTGGAAGAAAAGCTCCGCCAAAAACTCGCCGAAACCCAGGCTGAGCTGAAGGAATCCACCGACCGCCAGACCCAGTTCCAAAAAGAAATTCTGCGTCTTTCGGACGAACTGAAAGCCGCCCAGCAGGCTCTCGCGGAGAAACCCTCGCACGAGCCAGCCCCACCCGCAGTACCAGATCCAGAGCCTGTCTCCAAGCCCGCCGCCCCCGCCGCAAAGAAGCCGCGCACCAAATCACCCAAGGAGCCAAGATCACCCAAATCCTCCTCCGACCCCAAGCCCAAAAAGCCCCGCTCTCCCAAACCTTCCAGTCCGGCCGAGTGAGCACCATTTGAAAGAACTAGGTTCCATGTGATCTCCCCACCTCGGCTCCCGGAGGGAGCGGGGACAGATGCATTCAGCTTTTCGTTAGACCCTCACCAGCCCCCGCCGGATGGCCTCCGCTGTAGCCTGCGCACGGTCATTCACTTTCAGCTTCAGCAGGATGCGGCTCACATGCTGCTTTACCGTATCCTCACCGATACCCAGCGTGGCTGCGATTTCCTTGTTCGCATTTCCCTGCGTCACCAGTGTCAGGATCTCACGCTCACGCGGCGTGATCTCTGGCTCGGCCGTGCGCTCTCGCAGCCGCGCCTCAAGGTCAGCAGGCAGCCACTTTTTACCCTGGGCCACACTGCGGATAGCAGCGAGCAAATCATCGCGTGAGGAAGATTTTTGCAGATAACCCAGCGCACCCGCTCTTAGTGCCGCTTGCACCTCCTCATCTCGGGCAAAGGTGGAAAACATCAGCACCCTGGCTTCCGCATAGTCCGCCATCAGCCGCATCGTTGTTTCGATCCCCGATATGCCCGGCAGTTGCAGGTCCATCAGCACCACCGTCGGCTTCAGTTTCGCATACGCCTCCAGGGCCAGTTCCCCACGGTCCACCTCTCCGGTCACCCTCAGGTCATCCTCCAGTTCCAAAGAAGCAGCCAGGCCACTGCGCACGACAAAGTGGTCGTCCACGAGAAGAAGAGTGAGGGTCGTATCAGCCATGATCAGTCAGAGAAAAAAGGGGTAAGGTCACGCGCACCTGTGTGCCATGCGGGGTCACATTCAGCCATTCCACCTGCGCACCGATGCGCAGGCAGCGCTCCCGGATGCCCATGCAGCCGAAGTGTCCGGCCTGACCCTGGGTGGATGTCTGCTCCAGCCCCTGGCCATCGTCTGAAATAGTCAGGCACAGCTCCCCATCCTGGGTCTTTAGCCCCAGCACAATGGACGACGCATGCGCATGCTTCAGCACATTCGTCACTGCTTCCTGGGCGATCATCCGCAAATGATGCGCCACATGCACTGGCAGCGCAGGCAGCGGCGGCTCCACCCGCACCTGCACCTCCAGCAGGTCGCTCAGCGTCCGCTCCGCCAGTTCATTCAGCGCCGCAGGCAGGTCCGTCACACTTTCCGGGTCCGCACGCAGATCCGCCACCAGATTGCGCGCCTCCGTCTGGATGCGCGAAACCAGATGGCGGGAGGTCTCCATCAGGCGCTTCGCCTTGTCTTCCAGCGGCCTCGTCATCGCTGCATCCAGGCGCAGAGAAAGCCCCGCCAGTTCCTGCTCCAAAGTATCATGAAATTCCCGGGCGATCCTCTGCCGCTCTTCCAGCGCCGCCTCATGGGTGATCCGCCGCCGCAGTGCCTCCCCCTGCTTGGCCACCTGCCTGCGCAGCAGCGTGATCCAAAGCAGCCCACCCGCCATCACCGCCAGCAGCAGGCCGATCAGCCCCACCAGTCGCTGCACCGTCCACCAGGACGGCTCGCGTAAAATCACCAGATCCTCCTCACCCCGTAGCAGCAGCATCGCACTCTCTGGCCGTGAGCGAAACCCCTTGTCCGAGGACGACTCCACCCGGCAGATGCCCGTCAGCCGCAGCAGGGAACCCTGCCTCGGCACATCCCCCCCTTCACGGGTCGGCAGCAGTGCCCGCATTGGCATCTCGGTCGAAACCAGTCTCAGCTCCCACCCTGAGCCCGTGCGGAAAGCATCCACCAGTTCCGCCTCTAGACTCACCAGATCCGCATCCAATGTCCCTTCCAAAATCTCCTTCACCGTCACCTCCACCGGCTCAGCCTCCGCCTCTTCCGCAGCCCCCCCCTCTTCCTTCACCAGCACTGCATCCACTAGGCTGGCGCTGAATCCATCCATGTTAGGGAAACCAGCCACATCCAGCCTCTGGCCAGGCTTTAAAGACAGGGGCCTCGTCAGCCTCAAGGCCAGTGCCGCAGGCCGCACCTTATCCTCCGTACCTTTAAGCCTGGGGGAAGAAGGCACCACCGCCTCAGCCGTCAGATCCCGGATAAAAACCTGCCCGTCAGGAAAAGCCGCCAGCACCGTCCCCGCCGTCCGCACCCGGTGGCCAAAGTCTTCCATCCGTGCCGGGTCAAAACGCAGCAGCCGCGCCGCAGGCAGGACCTCCAGCGCCTCCAGCGCCGGGGCCGCTTTGACTATTTTCACATCGCTCCAGTCACTCACCCGCAGATAGGGAAACACCAGTTGCCGCCGGTCATTGATCCCCCCTGCTGCCAGCGCGGTGATTTGTAGGCGCGCATCCACCCACTCCTCCTGTTTTTCCGGCAACGGCGCATCCACCCGGACCTCCACCACCCGGCTGCCTAACGCCAAGTGCAGTACAGATCTGTTTTCCTCCGGCACCGACAGACGCCGCCCGATGCCCTCCACCTGCACCATTTGATAATGGAACCTCCCCGTAGCCAAGTCCTCATACCCCGCAGGCACAGGCACCGGAGGCTCCCCGGACCCCAGTAGATCATAAGACTGCGCCTCCACTCCCGTGAGATAAAGTCCCGGCACACTTCTCCCCTTCACCAGCACCCGGTCACCCACCTTCAAGCTTTTGACCCGTCGGCTGGCCCGGAAAAAAGTCCCCCCCGTCTCATCCTGAACGAAGACCGTTCCCCCTCCAGGGGATTCGATAAAACCCACCACTGCCTGCAGTTCCACCGGCACTCCCGTCAGAGCCACATCCGGCGGCAGCCCCCTCACCTCCGCCGCTCGCGTCAGCACCTCCTGGGCCTGGCCGCCAAGCGCCAGTCCAAGAACAAGACATGCCAATATCCCGAGTCGAGTCATCTCCCCCCAATGGACCCCCACCCGCCCCCAAATGCAACCCGCGCCATACCTCTCTTTCGTGAGGGTTCGCAAAACATCTCAATGATGTCCGCTTCGTCCTTACCCATTCCCCTTTGTGAACAGCCCTACCGTCACACTGTCACACTGTCCAGCCCACCATGCTTGCAATCTCCACCTTTTACTATATCATAAAATAGTGTAAAACAAATGACACCAAACCCCCTCTCTTCAAAATCTTGTTAATCCTACAATCCTGGTAATCCTGTAAAAAAATGCCCGCCCGTCCATTCCCCATCCGGGGACACTGGGGACCGATGGGGAAAACCATCCCCATCGCCAACCTCTTGATTTACAATCCATTACCCACCAAAATCCCAAATGGG
Source organism: Prosthecobacter fusiformis (assembly GCF_004364345.1). Classification (NCBI taxonomy): domain Bacteria; kingdom Pseudomonadati; phylum Verrucomicrobiota; class Verrucomicrobiia; order Verrucomicrobiales; family Verrucomicrobiaceae; genus Prosthecobacter; species Prosthecobacter fusiformis. Next base: position 44,066 of record NZ_SOCA01000001.1, read on the forward strand.
GAAAAAACAAAAATCATCCCCATCCCCCATTACATCATAAAAAAATATCATCCATCACACTTCAAAGCCCCCCAAGACCCCCATTCTCCGCCACCTCTGCCTCACCGCCCCTCTGCGGCCATCCACCCAACCCAAAAACACCCTCTTAAACAGTCCATGACTGAGCACTGAGCACTGAGCACTGCCCCCTCACCACCCCGTCCGAAAACTGCCAGCGCATCTCTCATTCCCTGCCATCTTCCTTCCATGAAACTGACCGACGCCAACTGCTACACCGCCCTCCAGGCGCGGGATGCACGGTTTGATGGCGTCTTCTTCACGGGTGTCAAAACCACCGGCATTTATTGCCGCCCCATCTGCCCGGCCCGCACCCCAGCCCCCAGTTCCTGCACCTTTTACCCCACCGCCAGCGCGGCAGAATCCGCAGGCTTCCGCCCCTGCCTGCGCTGCCGTCCGGAACTCGCCCCCGGCTGCCAGGGCAGTTCCCTGGCGGAGGCCGTCCTCCGTCGCCTTCAGGAACGTGCGGTCGAAGGCACCCGCCTCGAAGATCTGGACCAGGATCTCGGCCTCAGTTCCCGCCAGGTACGCCGCCTTCTCGAAAAAGAATTTGGAGTCACCCCGCTCCAGGTCATCCAGACCCAGCGCCTGCTCCTGGCCAAGCAGCTTCTCCAGGAAACCTCCCAGCCGATCAGCGAGATTGCCCTGGCCGCTGGCTTCCGCAGCCTGCGCACCTTCAACGCCCTCTTTAAAGAGCGCTACCACCTCGCCCCCAGTGCCTGTCGCCGTTCCACCAGCAAACCCAAAACGGGCGAAGGTATCCGCCTGCGCCTGGCCTACCGCGCCCCCTTGGCCTGGGAGGCCCTCATGGATTATTTCCGCAGCCGTCTGGTTCCCGGCGTGGAGGAAATCGAAGGCCGTGAATACCGTCGCACCGTGGCTCTCGGGCAGGCCAGTGGCTGGATGCGCGTCTGGCCCCATGAAACGGAAGCCGTTTTGATCGTCGAAGTCTCCCCTTCCCTCACCCGTCATCTCGGCGCGGTACAATCAAGAGTTAGGCGCATGTTTGACCTCGATGCCCGGCCCGATGCCATCCTGGAAGTGCTCGGCTCAGATCCCCTTCTTGCGCCCGTTTTTCATCACTTCCCCGGCCTCCGTGTCGGTGGGGCCTGGGACAGCTTTGAACTGGCCGTCCGCGCCGTGCTCGGCCAGCAGATCACCGTGACCGCCGCCACCACGCTCTCTGGCAGGCTCGCCGCTCGCACAGGTACCGCCATTGAGACACCCTTTAAAAATCTGCACCGTCTGGCGATCACGGCCGAGGCCTTGGAAAAACTGAGTGTGGATGACCTTTGCAATCTCGGGCTCGTTCGTGCCCGTGCCTCAGCCCTCATTCATCTGGCCGCTTCCGCGCTCAAAGGCGGACTCGAGTTTCCTCCCGGTCTGGACCACGAGGCCGCAGTCGCACGCCTCATTGAGCTGCCCGGCGTCGGCCCCTGGACCGCTCATTACATCGCCATGCGTGCGCTCCGTTTTCCCGATGCCTTTCCTGCCGCTGATCTTGGTCTGCGCAAGGCCATCGGCAATGGCGAGCTCATCCCCACCAAGCAGGCCGAGTTGCGTTCAGAGCCTTGGCGTCCTTGGCGCGCCTATGCTGCCGCCGCCCTTTGGAAAAGCCTCTCCCCACTCACCCCATGACACCCGTCCGTTACTTCACCCAGACCTCCTCGCCCATCGGCCCCATCACGCTCGTCGCTACCGATGCCGGACTCTCCGGCCTTTATCTTGAAGGCCAGCGCCACTGGCCTCGTGATGCGGAAACCTGGAAGCGCGAGGACGATGGCACCCGCTTTGATCCCGTCCTCACAGCCCTCGCCCGCTACTTCATGGGCAAGTCATTTCATTTCGATCTCCCGCTGGATTTCGTCACCGGCACCCCGTTCCAGCAGCAGGTGTGGCAGGCACTCAAACTCATCCCTGCCGGACAAACTTGGACCTACTCGCAGCTTGCTGCCCACGTCAATGCCCCCGCCGCTGTTCGCGCAGTGGGTGCCGCTGTGGGCCGCAACCCACTCTCCATCATCATCCCCTGCCATCGTGTCATCGGCGGCAACGGCTCACTTACGGGCTACGCCGGAGGCCTCGAACGCAAGCGGTGGCTGCTGGCTCACGAAGGCTGGGAACTGCCCGTCATGACTCCTTAGGCCCGGCCACATCCCAGGCATCCTCACGGTCCAGATGCTGCCGCCGCAAATCCTGACGAAACACCGCTTCCAAATTCTCCAGATGCTGCCGCGCCACCGAGACATAAGTTGCCTGGTCCCCTCCATAATGCTTGGCCAGGTCACGCACACTTTGCTCCTCATAGCAGCGGAAGATTTCCACCGCTCTCACCGCCCGATGCGCCCGAAATCCAAGAGCACGCAAAATATCCGTGCTCAGGTCCAGCGAGCTGCCCAACAGATCCCGCCGGAAGTCCGTGACGCCACGTTGAATGAGCTGATAAGCATGATCACGGCTGGTGGCCCTGGCCAGGATGCGCAGATGCGGAAACTCATGGCGGACCAGATCCACGATTTCCAGCGACTTCGCCTCCTCATCCACCGCACAGACAAACAGCTTGGCCTTCTCCGCCCCCGCCGCTGCCAGCAGGTCCGCCCGGGAGGCATCTCCATAAAAGGACTTCAGTCCAAAACGCGCCAGCATTTCCACCTGGTCAGGATCATTGTCCAAAACCGTCACCCCAAATCCGTTGGATTGCAGCAAGCGCCCGATGATATGCCCGAAACGGCCGAATCCCGCCAGGATCACCGGGTGCTCGTGGGATTCCACCACATCATGCTCCCGTGCCGGTTTCATCCTCGCAAAACGCGGCTGAATCAGCCGGTCATTGGCGATCAGCATCAACGGCGTCAGCGCCATGCTGATGGCCACCGAGGCGTTCAGCAGGGCTGCGATCTCCGGCTCCACAAGCCCAAGCTGCCCGGCAGTGCCCAACAAAACAAAACAGAACTCACCGCCCTGCGCCATGGCACAGGCAAAAACAAAAGACGCCCCCATCCCCAGCCGGAAGGTCCCTCCCAGAGCCAGCAGCACCAGGAACTTAATGCCGATCAATCCGGCGACCATCATGGCGATCATCCCCGACTGAGCCATCACCAGACCGAGGTTCAACCCGGCCCCCACCGCCATGAAAAACAGCCCCAAAAGCAGTCCTTTGAAAGGCTCCACATCCGCCTCCAACTGATGCCGGTATTCGCTTTCAGCCAATACCACCCCGGCAATAAAAGTCCCCAGTGCCGCCGACAGCCCGACCAGATGCATCAACCAGGCCACACCCGCGACCACCAGGAGGGTGACGACCGTGAACATCTCCCTCAACTTCGAAGCAGCCACATAGCGGAAAAGATAGCGCAAAAAGTAGTGCGCCACCACGATGACGCCCACCACCGCGCCGATCGTGCACATCGTCTGCGCCCACTGCGGCAGGTGGGCCAGGGCGGATTCATGGCCATGGGCCGCAGCATCCCCCGCCGCCGCTTTTCCATGCAGGGTATGGGCCAGCCAGGGAAAGACGGCCAGCATGGGAATGACCGCGATGTCCTGAAACAGCAGCACCGAAAAACACGCCTGCCCGCCCCGAGTATTCAGCAGATTTCTCTCCGCCAGGGACTGGATCACGATGGCGGTGGAGGACATGCTCAAAATCAGGCCAATGGTCACCGCCATCGGCCAGGCCAGGCCCAAAAGCATCCCCACCCCAGTGACAACCGCCGCCGTGCACAGCACCTGCGCGCTGCCCATCCCCAGGATGGGTCCACGCAAACGCCAAAGCAGACTCGGCCGTAGTTCCAACCCGACGACAAAGAGCATGATCACCACACCAAACTCCGCCACATGCTGCACATCCTCCACTTCTCCCACCAACCCCAAAAGGGAAGGACCAATCACAATGCCCGCCAGCAAATAACCTAGGACAGAACCCAGGCCCAAACGTTTGGCAATGGGCACCGCGATAACGGCAGCGAGGAGGTAAACAACTGCTTGAAACAGAAACTCGGAACTCATGATAAAAGGGCGGATCAGCGAAAAAACTAGTTCGCATAAAGCCGCTGACAGACCCAAAAGCATCTTTCTTTAGCCCAAATCGACAAATTTTAGACGCAAATGCGATGACCCTTGCGATTAGCGGCATTTTTTAAATTCAAAACATCCCGTTCTCAGGACCCACTAGAAATAACTATATTTTTAAGAAACAAAGTTCCCAAAATGCAACATTTCGCATTTTGCCCGGCTTAATATCTCGGTTATTTTAACAAAAGACACTGCCTGATTTCCAATCGGACGGGATATTTTAAAATAACACTGAGATGCCGCCTCCCTACTCCATCCTCACTGCAGAGTCGCCCGTTCTCAGTCGGCGTGAGTCTCATCTCCTTAACTCATTCGATGACTTGCTGCATGACTTTTTGAGTAAAGGGGGTCCGCTTCCGCCGGAGTATAGTGTGCTCAATCGTGCGGTGCGCCACCTGGGGGATGCGGTGCGCGGCGGCAGTCTATACCAGGATGAAGTCTCCACTTATATTCGGGATCTCACCCAGACTCATCTGAAGGGCACCATGCAGGCGCAAGCACTGGAGAGGAAGTATGGGTATAGCGGGGACTTTGAAATCATCGACCGCATCTATACCCGGCATACCAGCCAGGACCCGGACCTCCGCCTGTGGGATCTATACTTTCACAGCCAAGCGGCACCCGTTGCCGTTCGGAATCGCAAAGGATACTTCCAGGACCTGATGCAGGCCCACCTGGATGCCCATATCGGCAAAGGCACCCTGGCCATACTCAATGTGGCCAGCGGCCCGGCCCGGGATGTCCGTGAATTCTTCCAAAACCATCCCGATGCCCCCGTCTATATGGACTGTGTGGACATGGATGCACATGCCATCGAATACGCCCGCAAGATGTGCGCGCCATGGTCATCGCAGATCAGCTTTCACCACCGCAACGTGCTGCGCTTCGTCCCCACACGCGGGTATGATCTGGCGTGGTCCGCAGGCTTGTTTGATTACCTGAGTGACCGCGTCTTTATCCATGTATTAAAGGCCATGATGGCAGTCACCAAGCCGGGTGGAGAGGTGGTGATCGGCAACTTTTCAGACTACAATCCCAGCCGGGATTACATGGAGCTGCTCGGCCACTGGCAGCTCATCCATCGCAGCCGCGAAACCCTGACCGCCCTCGCCGCACGGGCCGGTGCCTCACCCGACCAGGTCAAGATTTTCTGGGAACCCGAAGGCGTGAATTACTTCATGCATATCCGTTGCTAACGTCAGATGGTCTAACGAAAAGAACGGTTATTGAGCAGCGGAAGGCGTTTCAGCAGGGAGCGCAGCGGGTTCATTAGCACGCCCGCCATCCAGGCGAAGACCGAGACGGTCTGAGAGAAAGGTATTCAGTGAGGAGGTCAGCGCTTTGGCAAAGGCGAGCCTGTTAGCCGGAGTATCCCGGAGACGGGGGCGGTTGGCCTCGATCTGAAAGCCGGTGACATGGCGGGAGGCATCACAATGCCTAAAGATGGTATAACCTCCTTTAAAATAAGGTTCATCTGGCACGGGCAGCCGAGGACTGGGGGTGGCTGCAAAGCCGCGTTCCTCCAGCAAGGCACCGAAGCTCATCGGGCCCCGAAGCAGTTCCGTATAAGTCAGCCCGCCCCGTGCAGCCACCAGCTCCAGGCTGCCTGCCCCAGTATAGGACGGCCCATTGAGCGCTTCTTCGCAGTCAGACATTTCCAAAGGCGTATGCAGGTAACCCAACTCCACACGCGGCTCCTTGTGCCCATGACCATGCAGATCAATCAGGAAAGCGACCCCGTGCTGACGAACAGCTTCCGCACAGGCATGCTCAATCATGGCATGATGCTCATGCCAGGCCTGCTCAGCCAGGGCATTCCCTTGAGCAGCCTCTGTGATTTCCCGGTTGGCATCCAGCTTGCTGCGATGCAGTCGGCAGATGACCAGGTGGATATGGCGTCCGGTTTCAGCATGGATGACAGCGGCGATGGTGCGTGCCAGCTCCTGGGTGTTCGCATCGGAATCGGTCACTCCCTGTCGGCGGTCCGGGATCTCTGGAGGTAGCAGCCGACCTCCATGCGGTGCCACAATGATGATGGGCAAGTCCCCAGGCACATACTCGATGAAGTTATGCTGCCCAAAGACACTGTTCCCAGGGGACATATCCTGGGCGGAAGCCATCCAGGGACAGAGGCCGAATAGGATAACAAAAAGGATGTTTTTCATCGGGATACTGTTTTAGGACCATCAGGGATGATGCGCAGAGCGTGGCTGGCCTGCCGAAAATACCAGGACCTAGGGGTAAAAGGTCTCAGGTAGATGCCATCGGGGATCTTGTTTTTGCTGGCATCCAGACTGCCGGAACCGGTGCTGTCCAGAATGAGCGGAGTGCCGTCCGGGGAATCTCCTATAGCCCCGACCCAAAGCACGACATGGGACAGAGCACCGCTAGTGTTGTTAATGTAGAGCAGATCACCCGTCAGCAGGGTGCGGTTGTATTCCTCGTAGTTTTTTGGGAGTTCGATGCGCCGAACTGGAGAGGTGCGACGTGGGCCCGGACCGGTGACATCCGTCATTTCAGCCTGTTTGCGCACGTCTCCCGTGGGCTTGATACCCAGAGCCAGGTTATACACAAAGGCAGTGAAGTTGCTGCAATCCACTCCCTTGGCTGCCGGTGTGGTCTGATCCGCATCCTTGGTCCAGTCAGCAGGTGGATCCCAGTCTGGTACATGGTGATGCTGGTAGGAATAACCAACGAAACGCAAGCCCGTGGCGATGATTCTCTCGCGGGACCAATCGGGACTCTTCGAGGCCAACCTAGGAGGTGGATCGAAGTGGCGGGCTGCCGGGCCGCGATATCCCCAGCGCACTTGGTTGCGCGGGTTATACCATTCCCCATACGGAACGCTGGCGTGGTCTTTCCAGTCAGATCGCGGCCCCGTGAGCAGATCCCCAATGAGATCACTTTCCTCAAAAGAAAACTTTACCTGATAAGGTGACTGGTAGCTTTTGCGGTCCGGTTCCTCGGCTGAAAGTCCGGTAACAATGGCCAGCAGTGTGAGCAAAAGGGTCGCCGTTTTCATGGTGTATTCCCCTGTCTTGCTGGGTATTGATCCTGGCCAGCGGCCCAGAGAAGAGCCCGTGGGATAAGGTTTTCCAGGCCTGGGGTATTCTCAGGATGCGGGCTGGAAATGAATACACGGCCCAGGCCAAAGGTGCCCACGGCCTGGGCAGGAGAGTTCACCATGACGCCAGCAGGAGAATCATTCTCCGCCAGTTCAGTGCGAAAAAGGGCCACGGAGGTATAGGCAGGAATGTGTGGACTGCTGCCCGGCTGGATGACGGGGCCATTGTTATACCTGACTTTGAAAGTTCCCTTCACCTCCCCCAGTAGAGACTGACCCAAGGGTGTAACTTCCTGCTCCAGGTAGCCGCTGCCCCGCCGCCAGCGGGTGGAGACGGTGGAGGCATTGAGGATGCCCAGGCTCCAGTCAAAACCCGAGCAGGAGAGGTAAGCCCCAGCGCAGATACCCACGTATCCGCCCCCTTGACGCACATACTCGCGGACATTCTCCTTGCCGAGCTCACCTATGTTTTTTGCCTGAACACGGGCGCTGCCACCACTGAAAACCACCACATCGAAAACGGACAAGTCCACATCTCCCATCTGGGCTGGCGGTATAAGAACGACGTCACCCCCAGGAATGGAAGTCACGGCTTTCATCACTGCCTCCACGCCCGCTTTAGAAGATCCTTCTCCATCATAAATGGCGACTTTCAAAGGTCTTACTGAAACAGGAGCGGGGATGACTGACCGGAACCCGTTAATATCAGGAGGAATCTCGGGAGATGATGAAACAGGTAGTCCAGGGAGTGTTTCCTGGGCAAAAAGTGGCTGGCTTTGACTGCCCAAAGCAATGAGAACTAACAATGGAATCAGCGGGTTCATACAAGGTGCATCTCGTGAATTGAGCTATCGAATGCATCTCATCCTGAGGCAGGCTTCATGGATGTCACCTCACCAAAATAAGTGAGGAGACATGGGCGCGCGCGCGTCTATCCTGAGGCGAGCGCATGAAGTTTTTGAGCACCCTGATGACAGCCGCCTTTTTATCCCAGGCGGTGGATTCCCAGTGGGTGCGTGGTTTCGGCTTTTGGGCTTGGGGTGACTTGCAGAGAATGGACCACCGGCTGGAGGAGCTGGATCAGCAACTGGCCACCCTGCCGGAAATGGTGCCCATCAACAGTTCTATCCGCGTTGGCTTAAAAACGGGTTATACCACTACGGAAGACACCCGCTGGATCGAGATGAAGCTGCCCGAGACAGCCCTGGTGGATACCATCGTCATGGTGCCGCCACTGGCGAAAGGGGCCAATGCGGTGGTGGCCGGATACGGTTTTCCTATCCGGTTCAAGCTGGAGGTCTTTGATGATGAAGGCCGGAGTTCCATCGTCATGGACCAGACGCAGGAGGACTTTCCCAATCCTGGCTGTTACCCGGTGGTGGTCCGTTTTCCCCCACAGCCGCTGCGGAGTGTCCGCCTGACGGCCACAGAGCCATGGTCCGCCGATGGACCCGAGGTCCTGGCCCTGGCAGAAATGCTTGTCCTCTCCGGCAGGCGAAATCTGGCCATCAATGCCAGAGTTCAAAGCTCCAGCACCCGCAATGCACCCCGTGCCTGGACGCGGCCAAACCTAGTGGATATGGTGACTCCGCTGGGGCTGCCCACAGCGCCGCAGGTCGGAGGCACCCTGGGGTATCACAGTGAGGTGGCTACCAAAAGTGATGTCCAAAAATCCATCACCCTGACGCTGCCTGAAATCACCGAGCTAGATGAGGTGCGGCTGCTGCCGGTGCGCCGCCGTGATGTGCCCCTGTGGTTCGACTATGGCTTCCCGATCCTTTACCGTGTGGAGACGGCCACCCGCGAGGACTTCAGCGATGCCACCTTGCTGCATGAGGTGACCGATACCTTTTACCCCTCCCCCGGTATGAACCCGGTCTGCATCCCGGCAGGAGGAAAAGCCGCGCGCTTCATCCGCATCACCGCTAACAAACTATGGTATCGACGCAATGATTACGTCTTCGCCCTGGCGGAGGTCCAAGCGCTGAAGGACGGGATCAATCTGGCCCCGAGAGGCAGCTTTAGCGCAACGGATGTGCTGACCGGGGAAGAAGGTGCCGCATGGAGCCTGGCCGCGCTAACGGACGGCCTGGTAGAAAACGGGCGTCTCATTGAACTGCCGGACTGGTTTTCCCAATTGGAGCAACGCCGGGCGCTGGAAGAGGAACGGCAGGGGCTGATGACCGGGCGTGAAGCTCTGATCCAGCGCACTCATCAACAGATGGCCTATGGAGGCATCGGCAGTGTGGGCGTGCTCACGCTGTGTTTTGGCCTGCTGCTGTGGCGGCAGCACAGCCACCGGCGCAGGGATGCGCAGCGGATGCAAGACAAGCTGGCACGGGATCTTCATGATGAAATCGGATCCAATCTGGGCAGCATCACACTCATCTGCTCCATCGCCACCCAGCCGGATGCGACTCCCGAATCCGTGCAGGCAGACCTTTCTGAGATCGGCCGGGTGGCAGAAGAAACGGCCAATTCCATGCGCGACATGGTGGACCTGATCCGCAGGCCTTCTCCCGACAAAGGGCGCGACTGGCTGGACGTGCTACACAGCCTGACGGAGCGCCTGCTACGCGGCCTGGAACTGGACTGTGCGCTGCCGACCACTCCGCTAACCAAGGAGCCTGACATTGAAATGCAGCGGGAGATCTACCTCTTCTGCAAAGAAGTGCTGCACAATATCTCCCGCCATGCCGGGGCCACACGGGTACGCTTTTACCTCATCCCGACCGCAACGGGACTGCGCATCGAAATCGCCGACAATGGCATCGGTTTTGACACCGACCAGACATCCACAGGTCATGGCATGGGGAACCTCCGTGAGCGAGCCGCCGCCATGCATGCGCGCCTGCATCTTTCTTCAAAACGAGGGGAAGGCACCGTCATCCACCTGGACCTGCCCCGCACCCATCGATGGCGTCCCCGCTAAATTCCTAAAACATAAAATCCCCCCTCCATCACAAACTTGAAAACCGACAATCTCATCCGTGTCTGGATCGTCGAAGACCACGATATATTTCGTCGTTCCCTGCTACGTCTCTGCACTCCTGCCCATGGTCTGGCCCCAGGCATGGCCTTTGCCAATGCTGAAACAATGCTCACCGTCCTGCGCAACCACATCAAAGAAGAACTGCCTCAGGTGCTCCTGCTAGATGTGGGCCTGCCTGGGCGCAGCGGGCTGGACATCATCGGCGATGTGCACCGTCACGCGCCAGAATGCCGCATCGTCATCCTGACGGTATTTGAAGACGAGGCAAAAATAAGCCAGGCCATCAGCGCAGGGGCTAGTGGTTACCTTTTAAAAACGACGCGGGCAGAAACGGTGGCGGAAGCGGTGCTGGAGGCTCATCAAGGCGGCTCCCCCATGTCCCCCAAAGTGGCGGCCAGTGTGGTGCAGATGCTAGCCAGGCTGACCAAACCAGCCGCCGCGCCAGTCTCCCTCTCCAAGCGCGAGCAGGAACTGCTGGCCCTGCTGGTGGAGGGACTCACGGCCAAAGAAATCGCCGACCGGCTGGAAGTAAGCATCCACACCACAGGCACCCATACGCGCAATCTTTTCTCCAAGCTGGGAGTGCATAGCCGTGCTGCCGCAGTCGCCCGGGCGCTGCGTGAGCGCCTCGTGTGAGATGCCGTCAATTCCCTGCCCTTTTCTGAAATCAGGAAAGGGCAAATGAGGCGGGATTGATCTCAATCCACGGCCACTTTTACCACCACTTTGAAGACCTCCGAGGGAGCGTCCCATTCCACACAAGGAGCATGAGCATCCTCTGGATAGAGGATGCAGAAGTGACCCGCACTTAAATGCAGCGGGGTCATGTCTGGCACCAGTTTCCACAAAGCGGCCTCCTTCTCCGCATCATAGGCGCGGGTCTCTTCCTTCATTGTGGCCAAGGGTGCCCACAGGATGGTCTCGCGCCCGGAGTAGAGAAACTGCACATCAATGTATCTGCGGTGAGCCTCAAAGAGTGCCTTTTCCTGAGGCTTTGTCGTGTAAGTCTGGACGATAGCGAAGACATCATCCCCCGCGATGTCAAAGCGCCCCAGGGGCTGAGTGCCGTCCACCCCGCGCAGATAGGCAAAAGCCTGCGCAAAACGGGGCGATAAAGCTTCATAACGGGCAGACTGGTCGAGGGTGTCTAGGATCATGGCAGAGGATGGAGTCCAGTGTTTAAAACCGGGCCGTGGCCTGCGCAAGTGTGGAGACGGCAAAGAGGCCTAACAAATGCCTTCAATGCCATCCCTTGACGTTCTCGGCCCAGGAGCTCGGGTTGCGACCAGGACCAGCTGAAAAGATGATGAAGTCTTGTTTGATATCTGCTCCTCCTTCTGGAAAAACTTTATCACCTAATCATGGCCGCCGTTGAAACATCTGATGAGGACCTTGTATTCGCAGCCGTGCAGGGCGAACTGGCAGCGCTGGATACTTTGGTGCGCCGGCATCAATCGTGGGTTTTTAATCTGGCGCTACGCATGGTCTGGCGGAGAGAGGTGGCTGAGGATGCCACGCAGGACATCCTGATCAAAGCGGTGACGCACCTGGGCACCTTTGAAGGTCGCAGCAAATTTTCCACTTGGTTGCACCGCATCGCCGTGAATCATTTGCTCAATGTCAGGAAATCAGAAATGGAGGAAAAGGCGATGACTTTTACTGACATGGCAGCCTCGTTGGACACGGTCATGGATGAGGAACTGGCTGATGTGAAATCCCTGCCCGTGGAAATGGTACTTTTAGTGGAGGAGGCACGGCTGGGCTGCATCACGGCCATGCTCATGTGCCTGGACCGGCGTCAGCGCCTGGCCTTCATCCTGGGGGAGGTCTTTGGCGAATCCGGGGATGCAGCGGCTGCGGCGATGGAGATCAGCCCGGCCAACTTTCGCCAACTGCTGTCGCGGGCCCGGCATGATCTTTATCAATTCATGAACCACAAGTGCGGACTGGTGAATACGGCCAATCCCTGCCGTTGCGCCCGCAAAGCCGCCGGCTTCATGCGCAACGGATGGCTGGACTCGTCTAACTTACAGTTTAGCAAAGACCGGATCGCCGAGATGAGAGATGGCGCACCGGCCCATCTCGAGGAGTTGCAAAAGCTGGACCGGCAGCATGCGCAGCTCTATCACACCCAGCCGTTTCTGGCGGGGCCGGATCTGGCAGACAACCTGCGCCACCTGCTTTCGCAGTCGAGGTTTGACAAAAATTAATCAAACTCACCTGAACTGTCACAACGCGACTGCGGGGATGTCACATCTCATGAAGCCCACCCTGGGCACGTGAATATCGACACCCTCATGAATACCCAACTCATCACCGCAGCAGCCCAAGCCACCCTGGACGGAGGCACTCCGTTTCCGACCATCGTCGCTCAACTTATCGAAGCGGGCGTGGAGTCTTATCAGGTGGATTACCTTTCCCTGCGAAAGACCTTTTACAGCGGCAATGGAGCGACCGTTTCCACTCCCCTAACCATTGAAGGATTGCCGCGTGTGGCGGCTGAATTCGATGCGCCTGCTTTGCGAGCCAATATCCTGGACAGCCAGCAAAATGGACAGCATTTCCGGGCCTTTACCCTGCGCGCCATGGAGGCGGGCGTGCAAGGTTACATCGCCTTTTTGCGAGGGAAAAGAGTGACCTATTTTGGCCGTCAAGGAGACCAGCACACGGAATGGTTTCCAGGTACCTCTGCTCCCTGATGGGAGCACGAATACAATCACTGAATGGTCACAGGCATGCCCTTCGCCACCAGGGTATAAAAGGTGGCTGCATCCCAATTGGAAAGGCGGATGCAGCCATGGCTTCCTGAGCGCCCGATGGTTTCAGGAAATGCAGTGCCATGAATGCCTACGCCGGGCCGGTTTAGACCTGTCCAGAGGACTCCGACAGGGCTGTTTGGCCCTGGAGGAAGGTTATAAAAGGTCTCGGTGCGCTCTCCACGTTTCAGCACTCCTTCATCGTAGCGATACCATGGCCAGGGGACAGCCCCCGTGATCTTCCATTCCCCCAGCGGGGCGGGATGCTCATCCGAGCCGGGTGTGAGGGGAAAGGCGGCGAGGAGGCGATCTCCCTCCGTCACACGCAGCATGCGAAGTCCTGTATCCACCTGCACACGACGTGTACCAGCCACTGAAGACTGTGGCCGGGAGTATCCCGAGGGAAACGCATCCACGCGGAAGGGTCGGTCGATATTCGGCACGGTGATCACCTCGCCAGGCGTCAATGCATCCATCTGGCGACCCGGATTTAGCTCGGCCATGAAAGCCACTGTGGTATGAAAGCGCTCAGCAAGCAGCTCGGTCAGACCGATGTAAGGGAGCGTCTTTTGCTGAGCTTGCTCCGCAGGTTCCAGGGCCATCGTTCCCAGCCGACGAAGATCATCCTCCGTCACGGCATACTGGGTATAAGGCTGGATGCCGCTGACATCCGGCACCACATTCACCGGCAGCCCCTGGGCCTCGCGATAGAGCGTTAGTGCCTTGCTGGTAAACTCTCCAGAATGCCCATCCACCACTCCCGGACCAAATTGACGGCCATCCAGAAAGATCTGTAACTGCACGGTGCGATCCCGTGAAAAGGCATCCACAGCAGGATCCGCAACATGGCGGCTACTGGTCACACATCCCGTTAGTCCAACAAGAACAGACGTCGTCAAGGCGGCCAGGGCGCACTGACGTGAACCGGCACAAAAAAGGAATCGCATGCCTGTATGAGGTGGGGCGGGCTGGTTTATTTCGCACCTGGGAAAGAAAACTTGTAGCGAGCCATCGCTTTATCGCCTGTCTTTTTGAGGATTCCCGATTCCACTGCCATTTGAAGATCCCGGCTGGCCGTGGCCGCAGAAAGGCCAGGAAAATGGCTCATGTATTCTTTACGTAAAAAGGAAGCGGAGCCCATCAATCCATTTGCTGCTGAAATCCGCTCCATCCCTGACATCCGTGGCTGTGGCGTGGTAAAAACTGGCTTCAGGGCAGCCAGCGTGACTTCCAGGGAAAATTCAATAAACAGCGTGGATTTCCCTGCCTTGTCACACAAACCCAGCACTGTGTAATAGTCCTGCTGCCGGTCACGGATCGCAGATTCAATCGGCACCAGTGAGAACAATGGATGATGGCGAAAGAGGATTAAGCTGTGCCAGAGACGCCCCATGCGCCCATTGCCATCCTCAAAAGGGTGAATGAACTCCATCTCGTAATGACACACAGCCGCGCAGATCAGTGGCGGCACTTCCTTTTCTTCCTTTAGCCAGCCGAACAAAGAGTTCATCAAACCTGCCACGCGGTCTGCTGGCGGGGCAATGTGGGCGATCATAGAGCCTTTAGCGATGCCCACGCCCCGGCTGCGCCAAGCGCCAGGGCGGCTTACCAGGCCGGCCATCATGAGATGATGCGCAGCCAGCAAATGCTTGGTGTTTTCCGGCTTCCACTTGGCCAGTTGGTCATAACAACGGATGGCGTTTTCGACTTCCCGCAGATCTTTTGCAGGGGCAATGACGCGTTTGCCCTCCAGCACAGCCGTCACCTGTTCCGCCGTCAGCGTATTTCCTTCAATGGCCAGGCTCGCCTGGATGGTCCGTACCCTTTGTGAACGACGTAACAAAGGGCTTGCCGGAGCCAGCAAGGCCCCATCATGCATCCCCAGCATCCGCTCAATCTCAGCCACAAGACTGGCGGCACGGGCGGTGATTTCAAAAGGGGGACGCATTGGGTGATAGTATCATATGAGACTATCAAAACAAGCATCGCTTACGCCGCACAAGCGCGATGCCAGGGGAGCTTATGCACCGCGCTGCCGCTCCAATTCTGCTCGCAGGCGCTCTTCCTGCTCGCGCAATGCCGGTGTCATTTCGCTGCCAAAATCCTCCATTTCAAAGAAGGGGCGAATCTCCACTTCCGACTCCTCGCCCGGCATTGGATCAGGGCAACGTTTCATCCACTCCAGCGCCTCCTCCATGGACTTCACCTGCCATATCCAAAAGCCTGCGATCAGTTCATTCGTGGCGGCAAAGGGACCGTCAATGATGGTCTTCTTGCCACTGGAGAACCTCACGCGCTTGCCCTTGCTGCTGGGATGCAGGCCATCTCCGTCCAGCATCACTCCGGCCGCCAGCAGTTCCTCATTAAATTTACCCATCTCCGCCATCAGCTCCTCAGTGGGCATGATGCCAGCTTCAGAGTTCTTCGTTGCCTTGACTATGACCATGACTTTCATCGCAGTGATTCTTTCTATTGGTAAGGTGTTTAGGGAAGCCTTCCGGTTACAGCAACCCCCGGTCTTCCTTTCAATCACATGACGAACGAAATCGGTGTGAAAGGACATGGTAGAGTTATTTCACCAAAAAAAATCCCGTCGCCTATGCAGACGACGGGATTGAATCATGCCGATGTATAACCGGTTACACCTTCGCCAAAATCGCGTTCAGGGTCGCGCTGGGGCGGAGGGCGGCGCTGGCTTGGGTGTCGCAGGGTTTAAAGTAGCCGCCGATGTCGATGGCCTTGCCTTGGACGGCGAGGAGTTCCTCAACGATCTTGTCTTCGCTGGCGGTGAGTTCTTCGGCGATGGGCTTGAACTGGGCTTGAAGTTCGGCATCGCCGGTCTGGGCGGCGAGGGCTTGGGCCCAGTAGAAGGCGAGGTAGAAGTGGCTGCCGCGGTTGTCGATGGTGCCTAGTTTACGACCTGGGGAGCGGTCGAACTCAAGGAACTTGCCAGTGGCGGTGTCCAAGGTATCCGCCAGGACTTTGGCTTTGGCCGTCTTGAAGGTTTCGGACAGATGCTCAAGGGATGCGGCGAGGGCGAAGAATTCACCCAGGGAATCCCAACGCAGGTAGTTTTCCTCCAGGAACTGCTGAACGTGCTTCGGAGCGGAGCCACCGGCACCGGTTTCGAAAAGGCCGCCGCCGTTCATGAGAGGGACGATGGAAAGCATCTTGGCGCTGGTGCCGACTTCCAGGATGGGGAAGAGATCGGTCAGGTAATCGCGCAGGACGTTGCCGGTGACGGAGATGGTGTCCTCCCCCTTGACGATGCGCTCCAGGCTGAAGGTACAGGCTTCCGCTGGGGCGAGGATGCGGATATCCAGCCCACTGGTGTCGTGATCCTTGAGGTAAGTTTCCACCTTGGCGATGATCTGGGCATCGTGGGCGCGAGCTTTATCCAGCCAGAAGATGGCGGGGACGCCAGTGGCGCGGGCGCGATTGACGGCGAGCTTCACCCAGTCCTGCACGGGGGCGTCCTTGGTCTGGCAAGCACGCCAGATATCGCCCTGCTCCACTTCATGGGAGAAGAGGACGCTGCCGCTGCTGTCGGTGACTTTGACGGTGCCTTTACCTGGGATTTCAAACGTCTTGTTATGCGAGCCGTATTCCTCAGCGGCCTGGGCCATGAGACCGACGTTGGGCACGGAGCCCATGGTCTTTGGATCCAGGGCACCCTGGGCTTTGCAGAAATCAATCACAGCCTGGTAAACACCGGCGTAGGAGCTGTCCGGGATGACGGCGAGGGTATCACCGGTTTTGCCCTGGGCATCCCAGACCTTGCCACCGGCGCGGATCATGGCGGGCATGGAGGCATCCACGATGACGTCGCTAGGCACATGGAGGTTGGTGATGCCTTTGTCCGAATTCACCATGGAGAGTGCAGGGCCGCTGGTATAGGCAGCCTGGATATCGGCTTCGATTTCAGCTTTCTTTTCGGCAGGCAGTTTATCGAGCTTGCCGACGAGATCGCCAAAGCCGTTGCGGAAATCCACATTGAGTTCCTTCAGAGTGGCGGCGTGTTTGGTGATGAGGTCTTTGAAGAAAACTTCCACAGCGCGGCCGAAGATGATGGGGTCCGAGACCTTCATCATGGTGGCCTTCATGTGCAGGGAAAAGAGGACGTTATCCGCCTTGGCTTCGGCGATCTGGCCCGCGAGAAAATCGACCAAAGCGGCTTTGCTCAAAAAGGTGCCATCAATGATTTCGCCAGCTTTCAGCGGGGTGGATTCCTTCAGCACTTTGGAGGTGCCATCGGCCCCGATGAATTCGATCTTCACATCCGTGGCAGCCGGGACGGTGACGGATTTTTCATTGGAGAAAAAGTCCCCTTTGCCGCCCATGGTGCCGACGCGTGTTTTGGAATCTGCAAACCATTTGCCCATGGAGTGAGGATGCTTCTTGGCATAGTCCTTCACGGCCTTGGGTGCACGGCGGTCAGAGTTACCCTCGCGCAGGACGGGATTCACGGCGCTGCCCATCACCTTGGCATAGCGGGCTTTGATTTCTTTTTCCGCATCCGTTTGTGGGTTCTCGGGATAATCAGGAAGCGCATAACCCTGGCTCTGCAATTCAGCCACGGCGGCTTTCAACTGAGGAACGGAGGCGGAGATGTTCGGCAGCTTGATGATGTTGGTGGTCGGCTCCTGGCAGAGCTTGCCCAGATAGCCCAGTTCATCACCGATGCGTTGCGCTTCCGGCAGGGAATCTGAAAAGGTGGCAATGATGCGGCCAGCCAGGGAAATGTCCCGCGTTTCCACCGCGATGCCCGAGGACCGGGTGAAGGCTTCGACGATCGGCAGAAGGGAGTAGGTGGCGAGAGCGGGGGCTTCGTCTGTCTTCGTATAGATGATGGTAGGCTTGGAGGACATGTCGGGATGATTTAGAGGCCCTCAGAGCTAGACGCACCTGCCCCGTTGCGCAACGGTCAAGGTATCCCCGCACTGGCTAAAAATGCGCTGGGAGCGGCCTGAGAGGTAGGAAATAGGGCTAAAGAGGGGATGTGGGAATGGGTGCTAAACCTCCTGCGGATGTTGTTAGCCATCTCTTTGCACCCGCATGAGCCTAAAAACCCTGCCAACTCCCGCACCTTTCTGTTAACGTGCAAATTGCGCAGAGCCGACAGGCAGGCGGATGCGCGATGAACGTGAAAAAATTCTTCCCTATAAAATCATGCCGAATCCAAATTTAACAGCGCCAAGCGTCGATGCAAAAGCCCTCAAGCGGGTCGCCATTGTGGATGATCATACGATGATGCGTGGTGGTATGAAGCTGTTCATTGAGAGCCTGCCTGATTTTGAATTTGCCTGGACCTCCGAAGATGCGCGGGAGGCGATGGCTGCACTAGAAGCCGACGTGCCGGATATCCTCATCATGGACATCACCCTGCCGGACCGCAACGGCATCGAGCTGGTCAAGGACGTCCACGCCATCTATCCAGACCTGCCCGTGCTGATGATGTCCATGCATGATGAGTCCTATTATGCCCTTCGTGCCCTCAAAGCGGGGGCCAAGGGCTATCTGATGAAAAGCATGCCGAATGAAGTCTATGAGCGCGCCCTGCGCCGGGTGGCGGAAGGCGGTACTTGGCTCAGTGAAGCGATGTCCGAGCAAATGGTGCAGATGTACACCAGTGGCACAAAGCGTGAAGGCGATGATGGGCTGGAGGTGCTGACAGACCGGGAATTTGAAGTATTTCAATTGATCGGCGAAGGGCAAAGCACCCATCAGGTGGCGGCGGCGCTGCACATCAGCACGAAAACGGTGGATGTGCATCGATCCAATATCCGCACGAAATTGAAAATGGAAGACGGGTCTGCGGTGGTGCGCTTTGCGATCCGCTGGGTGGAATCCCGCCGGATGGCGGCTCAGTGAGGAAATGCGAGGATATGACAAAGGGAAGCAAAGTCAGGTTATTTGCGTCTCCCAAAGCCGATCAGCCCCAAGGGGCGAATAATGACGGCGTAAATACATTAAAATTCGAAAAAACTCCTCGAGGGTCATTTTTCGTGAATTTTTAAACGCCGTTTATTCGGTGCCCGGAAAAATCTCCGGATAGGCGTGGCCAAACAGCAAGGTCCGCGAAGCCTTGATTTTACAGAGCTGTTTAGGCCTTGGGTAAATTCACTTTATCCTGCTCTAGGGCTGAACCCTGGATGGAAGTCAAGCCATGCCCAAGGGCACTCCAAGGCAGGGAGCCAATAGCCCAAAAAAGGGCTCCAGCCAAGAATGGCGCATCTCCAAAACCCCGCTGGTCCTGACCGCATTCACCCGCACCCCCTTTATGAATACCCAAACGCCACTGACCACTCCTGCTCTGAAAAGAATTTCAGACAGCCGTTCAAAACGGCATCGCCATAGGCTCTCAGTCTTCGCTTGTCTGCCGATACTGGCACTCATGCTGGGCGAGGTCAAAGGTCAGGCACCGGTGACAGGAGACTGGAACGTTAATGCTAATGGTAACTGGACGGATACGACCCGCTGGGTGGACGGGGTAGTGCCAAATGGAGTGGGATATATTGCTGATATTGTTCATAACATCAGTTCTACGCGCACCATCACGTTAGACATTGCCATCACTTTGGGAACTCTGCGGCTGGGGGATACTAATGCAGACGATGCTTTCATCCTGACAGGAGAAACCCTCACATTCGACAATGGCGGGGCAGGAGCCATCCTGGACCACGGCATAGGGAGCGTGACAGGGGGCCCGGCTCAAAATCCAAACGCCAGTGACCGTCTAAACATGATGGTGGATCTGAATGATGACCTGACGATCTACGCAGACGCAAACATCAGTTTTTACAATACCTGGGATGCACAGGGTCACGACATCACCATCAATGGCAATGCCCGGGTTTATTTTGACGGTAACGGAACTGCTGATTTCGGTAATGTCGTCAATGCGGGCACCATCACCGTCAATAGCGGGGAGCTGCGTATTGAAGGCCAGGTCGGTGCCAAAGAAAACTATGTCGGGGCAGATCTCATCTCACTGGGAACAGGCACACCCATGACCGGCAACAACTCCTTCACCCGATTGTATCTGGTCAATACCGAAGCCACTCAGGACTTCGACCTGAACATGAACGGCTACGCCTGGTTCATCAATGATATGGGAGAAAATGACCAGACTTTCACAGGGAACATCAACCTGACTGGAAACTTCAATACCAACCTGATGGATGTGAATGATCCCAGCACCACCGCCAGCGTTCTGTATGAACAGCACATTTTCACGGGTGTCATCTCAGGCACAGGCGGCTTCACGAAGATCAATACCGGAGCCATGGTGCTCACCAATAATAACACCTTTGAAGGCGTTATGCAAATTGAGCGGGGACGCTCAGAGAACCTGGGTTCCGTGCACTTATCCGGCGCGGATGGTGCGGTCTCTGGTACGTCCGGTATTATCCTCAGCCGGGATGGCAGCCTCTACCTGGATAATAGCAGCGCGGTCAACAACAACCGTATCAACGATACTGCCAGCATCACGATGCGGGATTACGGTCAACTGCGCATTATTGGTAACGACAGTGCCGCAGTCTCTGAAACCATGGGCGCACTGGTCATTGGGTCTGGCACCAACCGTATCTCTTTTGACCTCGCGGACTCTACTCCGCAGTCGGTCAGCCTCACCTTTGATAGCTTCCAGCGGAATGCAGGTGCCATCGCCCAGTTTCAGGTGGTGGATTCAGCCCCCGGCGCCCTTGGCACGACCGCGCAGGTGCACATCGCTGATGGTGGAGCCAGTGCTGTGCAATATGGTGGGGGCGGAGGCAATGGCAGCACGAACCAGACAATCCTGGTCGGCGCGGTCGGCGGAAACGCCGCCATACCGGATCACTTCATGACCTTTGACGAGAATAATCCCACGCTGCTACGCCCGCTAGATTTCGATACGGAATACCTGCTGTCACAAAACTTGGTGGACAATGGAATTGCCCACACACTCAACCGCGACACCATTCAAGGCACGGATCATAACCTCATGATCAATTACAACACGGAGGATCCGAACAATCCAGATCCGCAGGTGGACTGGTATGGAGTGCGCCCCATCCGTGTCACTGAAAGCATCGCGATTAACTCCCTTCGCTTCGGCACACGCACACCCACCGTGGGACTGAATACCAATGAACTCGGTTCTACAGTAGTGCTTGACCGGAATGCTGTCATCTACCTGGGTGACAAGGCTGCAGGCGACGGATTACCTGAAGTCACAGGTAGCGGCAGCGGCATGATCCTGTTTGGCCGGGATAGTGCGGGCAATGCGGCGGGTAGCAACCAGTTCATCGTTGGCGGTGCCTTGGACTTTGGTTCCAGGGAGGCCATCTTTATCAATGAAAGCGGTAACAGCGCTTATATCCGCTCAGAAATACGCGGTTCTGGAGGCCTCACCAAAACGGGTGCGCAATCCGTGTTTCTTGACAATGCCAATACCTACACTGGAACCACCACGGTCGCAGAACAATACCTTGTCGTGCGTCATAGCCAGGGCCTTGGAGGCTCCAACCGGGTTGATGTGGTCGGAAATGGTGCCCTATATCTAGAGCTGGGCTCCGAAATGTCCGCAGATACGGATCTTTATATTATGAACCGGAGTGAATCCGATGTGGCCCTGCGCAGCAACTCAAGCCACAACTCCTGGAACGGTGATATCATCATGGATAACACCAGTGCTATCGGGCAGCAGCTTTACTCTGCCCGAATCCAAATCGGCACCCACGACAGCCTGAGCCTGAACGGCAATATCTATGGCGCAAATCTTAGCAATCCATTGACGGCAGACCTCAATCTGAACGATGCAGCCCTTATCTCCACGGAGAGCAGCGGCGCGGGGATCATCAATATCAACGGCGTCTTCCAAGACAACATCAACGGAGCGGCCAGCGACTTGAGTGGGACCGGTGAAAACCAAGTGCTCAGATTCCAAGTCACGGGCAATAACCAACTCATCGTCAATGTCGGACAGCAGTGGAATGCGGCAGGAAGGATTCTTCATGAGCAGGGTTATCTGCGTTACACCGGGGAAGGCAATTTCTGGACAGATGAAGCCGCCGCTGCCATCGTGCCCACCAATGCTATGAGCGGCATGCGACTTGGGGGAAGCAGCTCTGGAGATCTTGCGGATATCAATGTGGTGCTCACCAAGGAAGGCCAGAAGCTGAATATTGACCGTATCGATTTTGGTGGCAGCGGCAGCTCGGATAACTACAACAACTTCGGTAACATCGTCCTGGCCGGCACCAATACCTCCGGCACGGTGACCTTTGGTAACGGCACGGGGATCATGTATTACGGATCCACCGATGCCTCACGATCCTATACCCGTGATCTGGCCGTATTCAGTGCTCTGGGAGGCACCGTCAACATGGACTTCCGCCTGGACGATAACGATTCAGAAGTGCATACCGTCTTCACGAAGATCGGCGGCGGCATTGTCAATCTGCGCGGCGACAACACGGCCACCAACGGGGATGTGGAAAATGTGAACCTTGCAGGGGGTCTGCTTCGCCTAACTAACTATGGGAGCTCCACGGGAACACGTTTTGATAATGGGGCCATGGTTGTCTTTGCCGGCGGCAGCCTGGAGATGGATGGTGTCGGATCCACCACCAACATTACGGAAAACTTCACCGGCACGGCCGTGGGTGGTGCTGCCACTTTCCCTGTCAGCTCGGCAGCCACCGTTATCGCTGCAGGCAGTTCCAATGTAGTTGTCACCTCGGATACCGGACGCACCACCACCCTGAACCTCGGTTCATCCACCATCAATTTAAACCGCGAGTCTGGAGGCACCCTCAACTTCGTCGAAAACAGCAATGGCGGCACCTCGGTCATCACCCTGAATGGTGTCGGTGCTCCGGCGGCAGATTCAGCCATCGCCTGGGCCACGTATGGGGACAGCTTTAATTCCGCCACGCAAACCGCCAATGCGCTGGATTTCGCCATGGTGGACAGCAGCGGTGCGGTCTCCGCATTCACCGGTAGCAGCAGAGAGGACACTGACGATGCATCCGCCTGGACTGCCGGGGCAGACGTGAGTGAAGGCGCGGGTGGTTTCAGTGGCACGACTTCTGCCGGTGCCGAAGTCAATACCCTGCACTTCGACCATGATGGCAGCAGCACGCTGACACTGGATGCAGGCGGCCTTACGGTGGACAGCGGCGGCATCATGATCAGCTCCGCCGTAGCCTCAGACAGCTCTACCAAGAGCATCATGGGCGGTGATCTGCGGGCAGGCAGCGGCCAGGACCTCATCATCCATCAGTATGGTGCAGGTGCCCTGACCATCGACTCCAACATCATTGAAAATGGCGGCACCGCCCTTGTCAAAACCGGCCGTGGAGAACTCATTCTCACCGGCACGAATACCTATACTGGCGGCACTTTCTTAAATGGCGGCATCATCACGGTGAGCAGTGATGACCAGCTCGGAGCAGTTCCAGGAGCCACGGAGGCTGGGAATCTGCGATTCAACGGAGGCACCCTCAATACTACGGCGAACATGACCCTGGACAGCGACCGGGGCATCATGATCGGCGGCAACGGCGGTGGACTGTCCGTTGCTGAGGGCACCACGCTGAGTTATGGTGGCATCATCACTTCTGAGGCCAATCTGATTGAGGAATATGTGACTGCCCAGGCAACGGGAAGTTTTGTCAAATCTGGTGCTGGCACACTGGTTCTTACCGGCACAGATAACCATACCTTCACCGGCATCCTGGATATCCGTGAAGGTACGATTCTCTGGGAGAATACCGCTGCTGGCAGCACCACCGCAGATATATTTGGCTCTCACAATGAGTTCATGGATGGCACCATCCTGCGCAGTGGAGCCACACTTGAATTTGCAGGAGGCACCGCAAGCACCAGTTCTAACAGCACCACAACCATCTATGAATGGTTTACCCTGGAGGCTGGCAGCACCATCAACGCTTCCCTGGTCAGCAACAGCACCACCCCACGTGACCGCACATATACCTTTAACGGTGTCATTCATCTGGATGCCATGGGCAATGCAGGCACGGCGGCAGGGACGGTGCTATTCAACACGGCACGGCGCGGTATCAATTTTAACAATGACGGGGGCTACCTCACCGGGGATGGCGGCATTCAGAAAATCGGCGATGGTGCTTTGTATTTCCGTGAGAACAGCCCCGAGTGGACAGGTCAGCTCATCATTAACGAAGGCACCGTGCAGGCCTACAGCGCCGGCAATGTCTTCGGCACAGGCACTTTGCCCATTTTGTTAGGTCACGATGGCAATGCTGTGGGTGAAACCAACGGTGGCAACAATGAAGCAGGTATCTACATGCGTAATGAATCCGGTTTCAACAACCTGCCCACCATCACGCACGACATCATTGTGCGTAATGAAAACGGCCTCGGCAGCCAGGAAAAGCGCATCGGCGGCTACTACCTTGCCCATGAAGACGTGGCGCAATACAATGGTAACCTGACCCTCAATGATGACGTTCGTTTCTTTTACCAGGATGATGTGCGCAACAGTCTGGACACCAGCAACAACTCCTCACATTTCCGCAATGACACCCGCAGCTACGGAGCCCCGGAAAACTCCGAAACCATTTTCATCAATTTTAATGGTGGCATCAATGGCGACGGTAACATCATTACCTACGTAGGCCAGGGCGGAACGGGCAATGCCACGAACGGCAGCATCACCGGAGCCAACGATGACCTGGTCATCCACACAATTTTCGGCCTGAATGGAGACAACCGTGACTGGACTGGCAAGCTGATCATCAGCAACAATGGCGGTACGACCGCTGCGGATGATGTGGACCGCTTTGCCTATATACGGTTAGGCCACGAATTCGCACTGAATGACAATCAGGTGGAATTTGCCAACCGGGGTTATCTTCAGATGGGTGGTATTGACAAGACCTTCTCCCAAAACTTCCTCTTCATCGGCGGCACCGGTCTGGCCAATACGGCAAAGATTCAAAATGCGGATGAGTCCGATGTCACGATCACTTTCTTCTCCGGTGCGGGCACCGTCAATGAGGTGTACCAGGACATCGGCGTCGGCATGGAAGACGGTGTTGTTTATGGCGGACGGTATGAAGACCGTGGCCTGCTGAACGTGGTCAAATCAGGCGCGGGTCATACCGTCTTCGGTGCCTCCACAGGCGGCGGTGAAATTGCCGATTCCTTCAGCAGCTACAGCGGCACCACGACGGTTCAGGAAGGCATCCTCTATGCAGGTAGCAACAATGCTTTTTCTCCTAACTCCCGTTTCATCGTCGAAGCGGGTGCTGAACTGAGCCTCTACTGGGACCAAGCCTCCACTGGTTTTGACAACACGCTCGGCTCCCTCAGCGGCAGCAGCGGTGCCCTGGTGGACATTGACAATTCCATCCTGCGACTGGGTGGGGATGGCACTATCGGCGCTGATTATTCTGGAACCATCAGCGGCTACGGCAGTTTCTACAAGATCGGCACCGGCTCCCAGCGCCTGTCGGGAGACAATACCTTCTTTGCCAGCAACGTGGCCATTTTGGAAGGCACTCTCATCGGCGGCAGTAACAGTGCCTTCGGCGATGATTATAATGTCATCAACCTGGGAGGTGTGCCCCTGGCTGCACCCAGCCCCATTGACGCACGCGTGGAACTGCTGCTGGATGGCAGCGCTACCGCCGTCAACAACATCGTTTCGATGAATCCTTTTGATGGCAATACTCAAGGCATCACCCTCATCGGGACACGGGCGACTGCGGGCACTTACGGCTTTTCCAACCTGAGCAGCGTGGATGCAGGCAACAACATTTTTGCCATCGCTGAAGGGGACTCCACCTTCCAATTTGGAGGCAACGTGGTCATCTATGATTACGGCATGGGTGCCAGCCTGATCAAGCTGGGTTCCGGCACAGTGGAAATGCACGGCACTTCGAACTATTACGGCACTGGCTTTAACACTTCCGGCCAGGCCATTGATGGCGGCACAGTCCTGCGTCAGGGTACCTTGTCTGTCTTCAATTCGACTGCGCTCAGCACCACGGTCGTTGAACTGGGAGACACACGCCGGGTCTTGAGCCAGGGCGTTTACCTGGCCACCAGCGGCTCGCTCGTCACTCGTGGAGGCGAATTTGATGCGGAAAGCAATGGCGCAGGAGCCGCCGGTGCGGGAGCCTTCCTAGACGTTACCTCCCAGGTGGACGGAGTCACCCTGACAGAGGCGGATGTGGGCAAGCGCATCCTCGTCAAAGACGAACTGGGGGATCCTGAGCGCAATGGCATCTATGAAATCCTGAGCGTCGATGAAGCGGATGGCTCAATGATCCTGGTGCGTGCGGACGACTTCGATGAAGCGGGTGAAATGCTATACGGCAGCAGCGTTGAAGTCGCTGCTGGTGAACAGGCCGGACTCAGCTACTTCATGGCCTCTGCCGATGTGGAAGCCGTCAACGCTGACGATCAGTCCAGTCCTGTTTATTGGGAAAAGGAAGATGCCAGCTCTGACCTGGCCCTCGTCGCCGGTGTGGCGGACCTGACCATCCTCAATGATGTGGATGTGAATGATACCAACAGCGGTGGCATCAGTGCCCTGGGAGGCATCTTCACCAGCGGTAACTCCACCTTCACGGGTAACATCACCCTCCAGCATCAAGATGGAGTGGACAACATCCACGAAATCACCCTGACCTCCGCTTCCAACACAGAGTCTGGAACCGGTGAACGCGGCACCATTTTCACCGGCGTCCTGTCTGAAGCCCAGCTTGGGGATACCCTGCATGTGCGTGTGGATGGCGGTGGCACAGTGACCCTAACCAACGATTCCCACAGCTATACTGGCAAGACCACCGTGGGTGAAGACAGCACCCTGCTGCTCCATGGCGCAGCCTCCATCTCCAACTCCAACTGGCTGGAAGTGGAAGCCGGGGGCGTCTTTGAAACCACCCAGCTCACCAGCAGCAGCGCCTATACTTGGGAAAACACCGTGAGCGGTACCGGGAGCATTCGGCCCGGCGCAGGCAATGCCTTCATCGTGGATGGTGACGGCGTCATCCGCCCTGGACTTTCTAGCAGCCCTTACAACATTGCCACTGCCGGAGACCAAATTGGCCGACTGACCGTGGAAGGAAACCTGGTGCTGGCAGGAGACAGCAGCGGCACGGATCGCCTGCTCCTGCAAATGGGCGCTACAGGCGGGGCCGATTTCAATGACGCCATCAATTTCTCCAATAACCAAGGAGCGGGTTTCGGAAGCTGGCTGCAAACACAAGCGACACTGTATGACAGCTTTACCGGGGGCAATCATGATAGCCTAACCATCACTGGAAATCTTTCCCTGGATGAAGGCGGTTACATTGTCTTCAACAACAGCAACGGTGATTACGTCCCGCAGTATGGGGATGTTTTCAATCTGCTGGACTGGGACTCGCTGACGGAAAATGACTTTGATACCGGGGGCACGCAGCGTGGAGGCGGGCTGCTGGGAGACCTTTATCTACCGGATCTGAACACGGGTTTTTATGATACTTCCCTCTTCCTCAGCCACGGCATCATCGTCGTGGTGCCTGAGCCAGGTCGTGCAGGGCTGCTGCTGGGAGCAGGCTTGATTTTCATGCTGCGCCGCCGCCGTCCGGCCACCCGCTAACCGTCATTTTCCACACGAAAAACCTACCATGAACACATCCACATTACCTGCAAAATCACCGGTTAACAGCCGGAGGAAAGGGCTGGCACTGGTGCTGGTGCTCACCTCCATTTCCCTCTGCATGATTCTCCTGGTGGCGCTGCTATCCACCAGCCAGACGGAGCTGACATCCACCGCAGCCTCTGCCCGTGGAGCCTCAGCCCGCCTGTATGCAGATACTGCTGTGAGCCTCGTGATCGGCCAGATCCAGTCCGCCTCGCAGCCGGATGCGGCTACCGCAGGCATTGAGACCTGGACCTCACAGCCAGGCATGGTGCGTCAATACCAGGAAAATGGTCAGTTGCTCAAGGGTAACAAATTATACTCGGATCAAAAAATGGTGGCTACAACTGAGGCGGAAATCATCAATGATACGCCACCCGCAGACTGGGACACCCTCCCCGAGCGATATGTGGATATCAATGAACCCGTGGCCCGCCGGGATGCCAATCAACCGGGGGCACCTCCCCGCTGGTTTTACCCCATCATCGACCCTCGAGCCTATGCCAACGATCCATCCAAATCCGTCGAAGGTTTCACCTATTCCCAGTATGCCAACGGCATCTCCGGGCAGGCACTGAATGGAGTGACGCTGCCCAATGCCGATAATCCCGATGCGCAGAGGCTGCCCATGCCTGTGGAGTGGCTGTATCAGTTGAAAGACGGCACGCTAGGTTTTCTGGATGAAGAAAACACCTTCGTGGGTCCAGCCGGGGCCGTGGCCAGCAATGACAATCCCATCGTCTCCCGCATCGCCTTCTGGACGGATGATGAATCCTGCAAAATCAACATCAACACAGCCGCCGAAGGCACCGCCTGGGATACCCCGCGCCTGTATCATGAAAGGGATGGCGACTGGGCCAAATACCAGCCCATGTCCTATGAATACCAGCGCTATCCGGGGCACCCGGCCATGGTCTCGATGAGTTCCGTTCTCTTCCCTCATGAGAATATGAATCCGCCGAAGTCAGACACAGCGCAGTTTGAAAAATCCCTGGATTTCAAAGAGCAAATTTATGATCTCATCCCGAAGATCCTGCCGGGAGGCTCCAGATCAGGCTCCGTCATCGTGCCAGCAGGCCGCAACTTTAGCCCGACCGATTTCAAAGAAGTGCAGCATGCCCTGGACGAGCGCCTGTTCGCCTCCGTGGATGAATTCCTTCTGCGGGCCAAGATCGGCGAAGACGGCCAGAGGCAGGAGGTGCAGCTCAATAACAGCGGTGCATGGAGCGGACTGACCCAACCAGAAGTGTTGCAAAGACTGCGCCCTTTCCTCACCCCGCGCAGCCGTTCTCCAGAGATGAACCCCTTTGGCATGCCAAAGATCGCCATGTGGCCCCTGCACGTCATCAATAATGAACAGTACCGCAGCGTCTTTGACCGCACCATCGCCTACTGCTCCACCCTGGGCGGGAAGAACTATTACTTCACCCGCCAGAATAGCAACAGCCAGACGGAACTGAGCACGATCCTGCGGAACAGACAGTTGTTTGACTATTTGTTAGACCTTACCGCCCGGCCCATCCCAGGCTTTGCCATCAACACTGCCGCCAACTTTGAAAACAAGTATGGCGACAACCGTCAGCAGATCCTGATCGAGATCTTCGATTACATCCGCAGCACCAATCTGTATGATGACACCATCGCTGAAGCCAGTGTGGGGGATACTCCCACCATCACCTCCCTGCCCACCGCCCGGCAGACGGCTTATGCAACGAATGGAGGTCTGGCTTCCAAAACCTTCACCCCGATGCGCATCAGCCAGGGCAGCGGTACTAACAGCAGCTTCCCCGGCCACGGGCAGGTCTTGCCCACCGTGCTGCCGAAAGGGCCTAGCGAGGTCTATCGTGGTATGGGCCGGTTCTTTACCATCAGTGAGGCTGGGTTACATTTCATCGCTACAGCCCAGGGGAATACACGGGCAGGAGGTGTATCTGCTGCCAAGATCGTGCCTACATCTCCTCCTGCAGAAGCGAACTACACGCCACCTAGCTGGCGCGGCAATGAATGGGGAGATAGCAACAACTGGTACTCCAACTTCCCCCCCTTGAGCGAGGAGAACCAGGATCCAGCAAATGGCTTCTACATGACCAAATATCCCGCGAATCATCGGCTGGAAGAGCAAGATGGCAATTCCCCTGATCATCCCGGTTATAACCCCATGAACTGGAACTGGACCCTCGACAAGGACACTCCCCTGGCGAACAACGTCAAGCGCATCCAGGCCACCTTCCTCCTCGAATGGTTTTGCCCCTCCGCAGGCTGGGCCATCATCAATCCAGACTTCGCCATTGAGGTGGATGCCAGCGCGCTGCGGATCGGAGGCAAGCCCATGTTCCCTCTCAATGGCGGCAGGACTCTCATTCGGCCGTTTAAAAACATGAGCCAGGGAAACGGCATCCACCAGCGGGGTGGCACCACCTCCTACCGCGCCTTCCTTCAGGAGCGAAAACTCCCTGCTGTGGCGACAGGACTCAATGGTTATACCTCCGGCAGCATTCTCTTTGATGACACCAACATTCCCTCTGCCACCCAGGTGCCTTATTCGACAAATACAGGCCACATCAACTACTCCACCTATGCCTCCCAATCAGGGGTCCTGAAACAGTGCAATCAGTATAACCTTGTCAGTGACTTCATTGATGTGCCCGGCGGAGACCTGGGCAAAATCTCCTTCACCGGCGGAGTGGTCACGGTGAAGATCCTCACCAATACAGCGACCCCGACAGTCCTCCAGACCTTCAATTTCAATTTCCCAACCTCTCAGTTTCCCAGCCCTCTTCTGACTACCCAAAGCACGGACACCACCTGGTCACAGAATGCAGACGGCTCCTGGGTGATCAACCAGCCCGTACCCGCCCCTTACTGGTGGGCCTTCCACTCAGATGGTGCCCTGGGTCGTGATAAAAACGGACGGATCACCCAGACTGCCGCAGTGCCCGCCTCACGCATGGGGGGCCGCTTTCGCTACATTGGCAATGAAATTGGCAATTACACCGGAGCCAATTCTTACAGGCGCGGAAACCTCGCCATCCTGGACGACACCATCCAGTCCCTTGTCCTTCGGCATGGCGATCCCCGCCTAACCATGGGGCAGTATAATGTACCGGTCAGTGAGTTTGAGCGGCACCGCCTTTATGGACAGCAGCGCATGGCCCACAACATCGTCCTCCGCCACTGGAGTGAAGGTCCAGGCCTTGACCAGGGGCTGGACAAAAAGGGCTGGCGGCTCGTCAAAGATGCTGACTACTACGCCTCGTTCCTTCCAGACCACCCCTACTCTCCCGCATGCGGTGCTGGACTGCAAAAGTATGGCGACTTCGACCGAGGCATCACCAACCAGACGGACGGTGCTTACATCAACAAACCCGACGAAGGCAACAGCTACAGCGTCATCAGCAGCAGCGACCAGGAACAACTCGTCCCTTACTTTTCCAATTCCTACAATTCCTGGACTGGCGGGTCATCCTACTTTTCCCCTAACCGCCAAGTAGCCTCTCCCGG
This sequence comes from Prosthecobacter fusiformis, assembly GCF_004364345.1. Lineage (NCBI taxonomy): Bacteria > Pseudomonadati > Verrucomicrobiota > Verrucomicrobiia > Verrucomicrobiales > Verrucomicrobiaceae > Prosthecobacter > Prosthecobacter fusiformis. The sequence goes on from NZ_SOCA01000001.1 coordinate 75,172, forward strand.
CATGTTTGGCTCCCTTCCCACGGGCATTCACAATGCCGGTGCAAGTCCCGCAGGCAAAAGGCGTGAGCCCTGGCGCACCCTCCTTTTCCGTCCACAGACTTGGAGCACCAAACGCGGCCAGCAGTTCCACATTGGCGCACCGCAGGCGCTCAAAGGTTATGGCGTTGCCGCCGCAGGACTGCCCATCCAGGGCGTCAATCCTCCGGACTACCTTTTCATGGACTTCTTCTGGATGCCCATCGTGGAGCCTTATGCCATCAGCTCACCCGGCTCCACCGCAGGTAAGATCAACATGAACTACCAGATGGCCCCCTTCCGCCACATCCGGCGCACCACGGGGCTGCATGCGCTGATGAAAAGTGAGATCCTTACTGCTGTCTCCCATGCCGATGCCAACGTCTATCTGCGCCGCCCTACCGGAGCCCCCAAAGGTGCCGAGGAGAGTTGGTTTTGGAAAGAGGACACGAGCGCCAGCGGCAAGAAATTCTGGCATCGACAGATCGATACCGAAGCCACGCTGAAGCTTTTTGACGAACGTTTTAAGAATGGCTTCGCCTTCATCTCCCCAGCCCAGATTTGTGAAATGTATCTGCTGCCCAAGCGGACAGATCCATCGGATACCCTCGTGCCTAACCAGTGGCCGGACCAGATCGCCAACCTTCTCAAGGCCACCTCCGCAGACAGCATTCTCAAATTTTGGGAAGAGCATGCCATCACTGCTGAAAACTTGAAGGAGCGTCCTTATACCAACCTGTATCCGCGCCTCACCACACGGTCTAACACCTACCAAGTCTTCGTCCGTACCCAGGTCATCCGCAAAGCACGCTCCTCCGACCCCACCAAGTTCGAAACTGGCAAAGACCAGATTGGTGCTGAGTATCGCGGGTCCGCAGTGATCGAGCGTTACCTGGATCAAAACGACCCACAGCTCCTGCCTGCCAGCGGCTTGGACTTTGCCGTGGGAAACATGACCACCAAGCCACATCTCGATGAGCTCCACAGGTTCCGCGTCATCGCTCAAACCCGTTTTGACCCTTGATCTAAAAACCTCAAAAACCACATCCCATGAAAATCACCCACCCGCAGCAGCACGCGCCTTGCACCTCCCCCTTACCTCCAGGCTTTTCCCTGGTTGAGGTCATGATGTCCATGGCCATCGCCTCATTGGGCTTCATCACCATGCTCGGTCTTCTGCCCCATGGGTTGGAGCTCTCCCGCAATGCAGCCTCCATTTCAGCCGAATCCAGGATCAATCAAAAGCTCGCCGGTGAGTTGCAAACAGCCACCTGGGAAGACCTTAACTGGGAAGGCTACGGCCCCACCCGTTACTTCAATGACCAGGGCATTGAGCTCAATGCAGACGAGGTCACTGCGGAAGGGGCCGACAGTTTCAGCCTCAGCTATGTAGCCTCCGTCCAGATGCCGGCTGAACCAATGGACCTCGTCCTGCCTGCCAACAATCCTAATCGCCCGGCGGAGACTTATCTGCGCCGCCTGCGCATCTGCATCGCTCCCACTTCCAACCCGGACTTCGACTTCCAATCCGCACCCGATCGCCGCGTGACCAGCTACACGGCCATCATTGCCAAAAACTGAAGCACGGGCATCGAAACCCCACCTCCCCCATGAAACCTGATCCCCGCTTAATTCCCCGCATCCGCCGCATTGGCTTCTCCCTGGTGGAGCTTCTTGTCTCCATGACGGTGCTCAGCATGATCATGCTCATGTCCGCCCGTTTCATCGGCCAGATGCAGGAAACCTGGTCTGCCAGCAATGCACGCCTGGAACAGTTTCGCGAGGCACGCGGTGCCTTTGAAATCATCACTCAGTCCCTGCGCCAGGCCACGCTGAACACTTATCTCACCTATGAATACAACACCGGTGACTCCCCCACGGTGCCCACCTCCCGGGAGGAGGCTCCTCTCAAATACATCCGTCATTCAGAGTTGCAGTTCATCAATGGCAGTGCGGCAGAACTCCTCGGCGAGGATTCACCTGAATTCGTGAAAAACCACGCCGTCTTTTTTCAGGCCCCCATGGGGGTCAGCTCACGGACAGGATACGAAGGCCTGCAGCGCCTCCTTTGCGGACGCGGTTATTTCATCCACTATGGCAATGACGATGCTTACCGGCCCAAGCATGTGCAGACCAGCCGCACACGTTTCCGCCTCTGGGAATACCGGCCAACTTCGGAATTCAATGAAGTCTATTCCGTCACTCCTGGAGAATGGTTCGCCAAAGCAGCGGATCAAATCATCCAGCCAGGCGAATCGGTCAACACGCCATCCCACTCACGGCCTGTAGCTGAAAACATCGTCGCTCTCATCATCTCCCCGCAGATCACCGATCAGTCGGCCAGAGCGCAAGAAAGAGATGCCACCTGGATCGCTCCTGCCTATGCCTATGACTCCACAGCCATCGTCGGCGCCACGCTCAACAGCCCTCAAGGCACCCAGCATATGCTCCCGCCTGTCGTTGTTGTCACCCTCGTCGCCATCGATGAAGCCTCAGCGGCGCGTCTTCAAAGCCTCCAGCCCGAAGGCGTGCCAGACCTCCTCCCCGACGATGCTTTTACAGAGACAGGCAATTTCACTCAGGACCTCGCCGCTCTGGAGCAAAACCTGCGCGATAGAAAATTAAACTATCGGGTCTTTTCCACAGCCGTGCCCATGCGCAATTCCAAATGGAATCAGCTCTACCAGTAAACCCCGAACATCATGAAAAACCTTTCTCCTCATTCTTTTGGCAGGGTATTGCGCCCGGCGTTTTCATTGATTGAAATTATCGTCGTCGTCATGATCATCGCCATCCTCATGGCCCTCATGACGCCTCCTCTGCTCAGTGTTATGGAGGGCAATCGTCTCACACAAAGTGGCCAGGGCCTGCTCTTCCGTGTCTCCATGGCCCAGCAGATGGCCCTCACGGACAACCGACCTGTCGAACTGCGCTTTTTCCACTATGCGGATGACAACGGTTTTGAAGGCTACCACGCCACGCAAATCTATTTTTATGATGAAGCCAGCAATGACCAGGAGCCTATCGAAAGCCCCCTTTATTTCAGTCAGGGAATCATGATTCCAGACAGCCCAGTTTCACCCCTCCTCTCAGGACTCACTGAAGATGCTCCTGCTGCCGAAAAGGAACCTTTCAAATCCATGGGAGCCAAATATCAGCGCATCATCTTTTACCCCAATGGCTCCACCAGCATCAATGCACCCCTGCGCGATGCTTACCTGACCCTTTGCGCCGTGCGCACGGATACCAGTGATGCATCCGTGCCTCCTATCAATTATTACACCATTCAGATTGATCCCGTCAACGGCAGCACCAAAAGCTACCGCCCGAACTGAACCAAATCCTGGCGCAGTTCATTTCCCCTCCTTCGCCCATTGCTTCATCAGTGCGATGTTACGCTCAATTTCTGCACCGCCCTTCTTGCGATAGTCCACCATGTCGCTGTCATACATCGCTTCAGATTCTGGCCCCGCATCCTTCGTCTCCGTCATCCACTGGTCCAGCTTTGCCCGGTGGCTTTCCAACACTTCACGATAGTCTGGATTTGCCGCCAAATTTGTCACCTGCCAGCGATCATTCACATACTCATACAGCTCCTCAGCCTGCCGCTTCGGACTAAACAACAGTTCTTCAGAGACTGATGGAAGCGTCCCCGCCTCATGCGCAGCACGCAGCACCCTCACGATGTCCTTGCCATCCTTGTAAGCATTCGGCTGTAAATGCGGCCGCTCTGGATAAAAATTACGGATGTATAAAAACTTGTCGGTGCGCACACTGCGGATGCGTTCCACCGTTTCATCACAGCGGTCTCTAGCGGCATACACCGCCTCACGCGCTTTATAATCCTTCGCCAGCACATCGCGCCCCTGCATCACCTCAGGCACTGGCAGGCCTGCCGCAGCCAAGGATAAAGGAGCCATATCAATCTGCTGGATCATATCCTCGCGCACCGTTCCTGGGACTATCCCTGGGCCACGTACCACAAAGGGAATACGGGAGCCTTCATCATAAAGAAACTGCTTCCCCCGTGCATGGCTGATGCCGTGATCCGTCATGAAAATGATCAGCGTATTCTCCAGCAGCCACTCTGCCTCCAGACGTGCTAGCACCTTCCCCACATGCTTGTCCGTCAGCTTAACCGCATCCAGATACGCCGCCCAATCTTCCAGCAGCACCGGATCACGCGGGTAGTAGGGTGGCAGGGTCACTTTTTGCGGATCGGTAGCTTCACCAAATTCTGCCTTGGCCCTTTCAGCCAGTGCACGTGCATTCCGGGAATCACCACCCCTCAGCTTTCCACCAGGTAATTGCACCTGCATGAAAAACGGCTGGTCCTTGCCACGCCCAGCCCAGTCATGGCTGTCATACATCGCGGGATCCCATTCAAAATTATAGTCCGTCTTGCCCAACCGACTTTCAGGCGGATTCCCGGCCAACTTCGCCCGCTTTGCCGCCTTCTTGCCCTTCGGCAGGCCGAAGGGAAGCCCCCGCGCATCCAGATCCGGAAGCCCACTGCCAATGCAGGTATAGTATCCACCTTTCTGAAACAGAACAGGCACTGGCTCTACACCTTCCGGCAAGTGAATTTTCAGCTCTCCCCGCCCACTCCGGTGATGATGCGCCCCTATCGTCGTCTGATACATCCCCGTGATCATCGCCGAGCGGCAGGTAGAGCACACCGGTGCCGTCACCTGGGCCCGAGTAAACTTCATTCCTTCTTTCACCAGCCGGTCCACATTTGGCGTATTGATCGTCGTTTCCCCATAGCTGGAAAAATGGGCCGACATGTCATCCACGACAAACCATAGAATGTTAGGCCGCTCAGCCCCCTGCATGCACGGCGTCATCATCATGGCAGCACATGCCACGATACAGTTAACGAAGGATAGGATGGATCTCATGGTTGTTGGACAGGTTCCTTTTCAAAATCAGTTTCATTCACCCAACCCGCATTGGGCTTCTCACCCTTCATAAATTTCTCGTAAAACCCTTCACCGTTTGTGGGCTTGTATTCGTCGAAGATCTTCCCCTGCCCCATCATGCGCGGGTCACCCTGCGCTTTCATCGCATCCTCCATCCTTGTGCGCAGGCTTTTGATCTTCTCTTCATGCACAGACTCTCCTGCCAAATTATAAACACAGTCCGCATCCACGCTCAGATCATAAAACTCTTCAGCCGCACGGATGCCAAAGTTCAGCTTCCAGTATTTGTCGTTCCGGTCCTTCCGCCCCATCTCCAAGATCAATGATTTGGTCGGACTGCCATCCGTGTCCAGATAGCCTGTCTCCGGATTACCCGCTGGCCAACGTGTCGGCTCATAGTTCTTCAGATACAGATGCGTCGCCGTGACGATGCCCCGGATGGGATATCCCCAGTCATGCGGCCTGCCCACATCCGTGCGCTCTTTGCCGATCAGCACATGATCCCGCTCCGCCAGCACCTGGCCCGCCTTTTCACTCTCCAGGATCGGCCTCCAGCTTTTTCCCGTGATCGCCAGCATCCCACTGTCTTTCTCCGCGATGCCCGCATAGTCCAGCATCGTTGCTGCGATGTCTGTGAAATCCACAAAGTCATCAATCACCCGTCCACTCTTTTTCATACCGCCAGGAAACCGGATCGCCAGCGGGATATGATTAGAGTCATGATAAGCATAACCCTTCACCCGGGGGAATGGCATACCATGGTCGCTGGTTACAATGATCAGCGTATTGTCCAGTTCCCCGCGTTTCTCCAACTCCGCAATCATCCGCGTCAAATGAGTGTCCATATGCTCCACTTCATAGGCATAGTCTAACATATCATGCCGTACGATTTCATCATCCGGCCAGTAGGCAGGCACGCGGTCGATGTCGCTTAGCTTCTTGCCACCTTTTTCCACACCCGTCTTGAATTCGTATCCGCGATGCGGCTCCGTGCTTCCATACCAGAAACACCAGGGCTTACCCTCCTCTTTCTCCTCAAGGAAATCAGTAAAATTCGCCGCATAATCATTGTTGCCCATCGCCGTCGTGGGTGGTTTCGCTTTGCGTTTGTTATAGGGTTTGCCCGTGATCTGGCGCGGTTTTCCATCCGCATCATTGGCGATCCCCGGCCCCCATCCCTTTCCTGTGATGCCCATGTGCCAGCCCTTGGCCATCAGCACCTCCGGCCAGCTTTTGAGCTTTGGGGGAAAGACCGCCATATGGTTCCCCGCCTCTTCATTCTGCCACAGATGACGCCCCGTCAGCACGATCGCCCGGGATGGTGCGCACTTCGCCATCGGCGTATATGCATTCTTGAAAATCACCCCCTCTTTGGCGATCCGGTCAAACCCCGGCGTCTTCACCCACTTCGTGCCATAGGCCCCCGCATGCGGCCCCCAGTCATCGGCGATGGCAAATAGAATGTTAGGCCGCTTTGCCTCTGCTGCGGCTGCATTCAGCACGCCACAGGCTATGATTAAAAGAGTAAATATCCGTTTCATCAAAGTCCTCATTCTTGGCTTTTCTTTCCCTTTTTCCCCTTCTTCCCCTCTTTGCCGCCGCTCTCAATGAAGCTCGTGTAAGCCCAATACGACGTCCACTCCTTCACGTAAGGTTTATACATTTCTGATTCAAACCAAAAGATGGATTCTGGATCTGGCGGCGTCACCTTACCTTCAGGATAATCCTGCCCCGCAAAGCTGGCATCCACACTCTCATTCCAGACTTGCCACGCTGCCTTCATCTTCGCCATCAACTCAGGCTTTTCGGCACTCAGATCCTTTGTTTCCTGGGCATCCGATTCCAGGTCATAAAGCTCAAATGGCCCCGCCTTCAGGTCATTCGCCACCAGCTTGTATTGGTTGTCCACAAACGCTGTTTTCGCTCCATACCGGAAGAAGATCGGCTTCTCTCGGGAGCCAGTCTCTCCGTCAAACAACGGCTTCAGGCTTACCCCGTCCACAGGTTGGATGAACGAGCTGTCCGGCAGCCCCACGATGTCCGCCACCGTCGGAAACAGGTCCACCACGCATGCTGGATGCTGAGTCACCCGCGCCTTCACCACGCCCGGCCATTCCATGATTCCCGGCACCCTCAGCCCACCTTCGTAAACTTGGCCCTTGTTGCCGCGCAGCCCGCCCGTTGTGTTCGGCTGGATGTTCGGCAACCCACCATTGTCACTGCAAAAGACCAGCAGCGTATTCTTCTCCAGCCCAAATTCACGTAGCTTCTGCCGTAGCGTGCCGATGCTCCGGTCCATAGCCACCAATTCACCATGATGATTGGCTGATTCTTCGTCCAGATCCGCAAAGGCCGACCGGTCCGCATCGCTTGCCTTGAACGGTGAATGCGGAGTGCCATACCAGATCACCGTAAACATCGGCTTGCCACTGGCACGATGCTTGTCCAAAAACTTCACTGCTTCATCCACGATCAATTCAGATGAATCCCCCGTCATCTTTTCCGGCACACCGTTACGACCCAGGTAAGGATCCATGTCAATGAAGTTGGTCGCCGACAGCCATTCATCAAAACCAAATGCCCCTGGACTGCGTGGGTCAGCCGCCAGCACCGGCGCTCCGGGCCCCTTGAATCCATTGAGGTGCCATTTGCCAAAGTGGCCCGTCACATATCCTTTCGTCTTCAGTGCCTGGGCAATGGTCTTCTCCTGAAGCCTCAGGCCATAACCATGCGTCAACACGCCCGTGCGTTCATTGGTGCGTCCCGTCATCACACAGGCTCGCGTTGGAGAGCATACCGGATTCCCGGCATAAAAGCGGTCAAAGCGCAGACCGTTCTCCTCCATCGCATCCAGATTCGGCGTCTTCAGCACCGGATGTCCCCGATACCCTGTCTGCCCCCAGCCCATGTCATCCGCCATGACAAAGATAATGTTAGGCTTCACCTCCTGCGAAAGAGCCCGCCCCGTCACCAGGGCCACGGTGCATAAAATTCCAAAGGTTAAAAATGTTCTCATCACTTGATATGTTTGCAGCCCCAGCCGCAGTTCTTGTTCACCCGCTTTATACTTTTATGGCAGCTTCGGTTTCACCCGCGTCTTGCCATCTGTATCCACAGGATACACAGCCTGATGCGCCTCCAGCTCCGCCACCAGCGTCTTCATCATCCTCCCCAGTTCTTCAGGCTTTTCTCCCGCCAGATCCTTCTGCTCAAAGGGATCATTCTTCAGATTGAATAACTGGTAATGAGATCCTTTCGAGACCTTCGTGGGGAAGTAATGGTATATCACTTTCCATTCTCCATCACGCAGGCTCGTCCAGTAATCCGTGCGATGGGGTGAATGCGGATAATGCATCAGGAAGCGCTCACCTCTTTCTGCATCGGCCTGTCCCGTCAGCAGCTTCGCCAGCGGCAGTCCATCCACCACATGCCCAGCAGGCGCAGCCACACCCGTGAGCGCCAGAACTGTCGGGAAAAGGTCCTGCACCGCTGCCTGCTGGCGCTGGATCACACCCGCCGGGATGGGCAGCATTTTCTGAAACCGGTTCTCCTCATTCCGCTTCGCCCAGGCCGCGATGAACGGCACACGCATGCCCCCTTCATAATGCGCACCTTTTTTACCCCGCAGCGGCGCTGCACAGGCCACCTCATGCTCATTGCCCAAAGGTGCATCACTGCCATTGTCACCCAGGAAGAAGATCAGCGTATCCTCCGCCACGCCCAGCTTGTCCAGATGATCCAGCAGATCTCCCAAGGACTTGTCCATCCCCTCCACCAGCGTCGCAAAAGCCTGTGCCGGAGCTTCTTTCCCACTGTCCTTGTAATTCGCCTCAAACCGGGGATCCGATTCAAACGGTGCATGCACTGCATAATGGGCAAAGTAGAAAAAGAATGGCTCCTTTTCTTTGGCCAGTGCATTCAGCTTATCCTTCGCTTCCAGTGTCAGTGCTTCTGTGAGGAAGATATCCTTACCGTGATACTTCTCCAGATGTGGCACTGCGTTATTTTCACGCTTGCTACCCCAGCCAAAATTCTTAGCTGCATAATAGCTGCCCGGTGCCCCCATTGCGCCGCCGCCCACATTAGTTTCGAAGCCCAGGTTCAGAGGCTCCCCACCCTCTAATGCCTTGGGGCCAAAGTGGGCCTTGCCGATGTGCAAAGTATTGTAACCAGCTCCGTGCAGCACAAAGGGCAGGGTTACATCCCCTCTTTTCAGACCTGCCCAGTTCCAGTCCGGCGGACCTTGAGGTCCCGCATTGTCCTTCTCAGGATTGATCCAGTTCGTCGCCCGGTGCCGCGCCGCATTCTGGCCCGTCATGATGGAAATGCGCGTCGGCGAGCAAACACTCATCGCGCAAAAGTTGTTAAACCGGATTCCCTGCGCCGCCAACCGCTCCATCCCCGGCGTGCGATAATGCTCATTGAGCGGATACTTCTTTGGTTTCCCTTCCGCATCCGTCAGGAACGGCACGGAGGTATCCATCACGCCCATATCATCCACCAGGAAGACAACAATATTAGGCCGGTCAGCAGCCACAGTCACGCCCGCCCACAACGACAGGATTGAGAAAAGAAGAAATGCTTTTTTCATACAGTACGAGGTCTCAGTCTTCCGCTTTCTTCTTGCCCTTGCCTTTGCCCTTCCCCTTGCCTTCCGGCTCGGCCAGAGGACCGGCCAGCGGAGGGTTTTCATAATACGCACCGTCATTGACCAGCCGTGGATCCCCCGTGCGGCTCAGTTCATCCATGAGCCGTTTTTCCAGCTCAGCCTTCACCTCCGCATACGCCGGGTCTTCCGCCACATTCTTCGTCTCATGAGGATCCTTCTTCAAATCATAGAGTTCATACTTCGGCCGCTTGCCATAGATCCATTCATAATGCGCCTTCCACTCCGGTGTTTTGCGCACCCCCACCAGCCAGGCCTTGGTCGGCCCGGAATCATCGTCCGGATGCGTCGTCCGAGTGACATCGCGGATCTCCTCCATCGTCGGCTCCACCGGTCCGTCCAGCCTATAGGGATCTCCCAGCGGCCAGCGGTCCGGGCGGAAGTTGATGATGAACAGATGGTCCTTCGTCGTGATCGCCCGCTGTGGGTAGGGGCTGTAATCCGCCCGGGCACTTTCCACATGCCTTTCACGTCCGGTAAAGACCTGCGTGCGCGTCTCATCCACCTGGCCTGACTTGTCCGATTTCAACACAGGCCACAGACTGCGGCCCGTCATCACCTCAGGAGCGGACAATCCTGCTGCTTCCAGGAATGTCGGAGCCAGATCCGTCAAGTTGACAAAATCATCCACCACACGCCCACCTTTGACTCCAGGTCCCGTGATGGAAAGACTCACACCTGTTCCAAAGCCATACAGGTTACACTTGCCGTGAGGAAAGCCCGGTGCTCCATGGTCGCCACTGATGACGATCAGCGTATTCTCCAGCTTACCTGATTTCTCAAGCTCCGCCACCAGCACCCCGATGCCGTGATCCCAGGCCTGCACTTCGCCAAAGTAATCCGCCAGGTCCTCCCTCACCTCCGGCACATCCGGCAGATAAGGCGGCATCTTTCCCTTGAGCGAATCCGGATCAATGTCCCACAGCTTCTTGCCGCTGCCCTGGGTCCACGAGCGATGCACATTCGTCGGTCCAAACCAGTAGCAGAAAGGCTTGCCTCCATCATTCGCTTTCAGGAAGTCACTGAAATTCCCACGCACTTCCGCATACAGCTCTTCCTTCGCCGCCTCCAACGGCTTTCCTTCTCCCACCATCTTCGTCACGTTTTGTGAAAATTGGTTAAACCGTCCGCCTGCTGCCTGAAACGCATACTTCTGCCCCCCATACGGCGCATCCGAAGGCGAGCCCGGTCCCCACACCTTATAAGTCTTGCCGATGTGATACCCTGCGTCATTCAGCAGCAGCGGATACGCCGGGATCTTCTCATCCCACACCGCCCCGCGCAGAATGCCTCCACGCCCCGTCCGCCAGAAATACTGTCCTGACAGGAGCGAGCTTCGGCAAGGTGTGCATGACGGTGCATTCACATGCGCATTGCGAAACAGTACACCCTTCTTCGCCAGTTTATCAAAGTTCGGCGTTTTGAGCACATCGTTTACTCCGCCCTTGCCATTCACCTCAGCATAAATGCTGGCAAAGCGTCCCCAGTCATCGGCAAAGAAAAACAGAATGTTGGGACGCTCCTGCGCCTGAGACAAAGAAGGAGCCAGGGATAACCCCAGGCCCAATGCGAGTATGAAGAGTCGGCTGATCATCGGACCGTGTTCAACGCCCAAATCCGCCGGAGCTTTCCACAGAATTAAAAAAGCATCTCCACTTTAGACCCTCATCCTGCTCCTGGTCATTCATTCCATCCGCTCAAGCCTGACATGCTTTAGATCCATCACCTGGACACCCGGTTTAGACACAGCTTCCAAGACGAGTTTCACGGGTCCCTTCGGCAGTTCCACCCTGCCCATCTGGATACTCTTCCATTCCCGGTTCCTATACCGCAGGCGACCCGCCTCATCCCGGTGCGGCAGCGGGATGTCCACCGCTGGTGCGAATGCCATCGTCGCCTCCAGCTTGGCATCTCCCGCCGTCAGGCGCAGCCTCGCTCCTTCATCCTCGGAGGAGCAGACGCCGGCAATCTCCACCTCATAACTTCCAGCTTCCACCACGTCCACGTCAAACCACACCCGCGCAGCAGCATCCGTCCATCCCGTCAGCCAATCATTGGCAAAGCCCGGTCCCGAGGCGAAGTGCAGGGGCTCATCAAAATAGGCCTGTGGGGCATGCAGTTCCACGGGGTTATGCTCCGCATGGCCCACGGGCAGAGGCATCCTGCGCAGACCGTCTCTCGCAGTTTCATCATACCACGTCTCATAACGTGCGCTGAGGTCCTGCACCAATTCTGCATGCTTGTTCGCGATGTTCTTTTCCTGACCGGCATCCGCCTCCATGTCATAGAGCTGCCACGGCGTCGCCCCAGCATCATTGGCCTTGGCTTTGGATCCACCAGACGGCCCTTTGATCTCCCGCACCAGCCGATAGCGCTGCGTACGCACCGCCCCTGGATAACGGTTCGTTTCATCAATCGGATTGTGCGTAAAAAGGATCCGCTCAGGCCAGTCCTGCGCCTCTTCTTTTTCCAAAAGTGGGCGCAAGCTCACCCCATCCACCTTTGGGCCTTCGGGCATCTTCACTCCGCAAAGGTCCAGCAGGGTCGGGTATAGATCGATGTGCGATACAATCGGCTTTACCACATGCGCTTTCCATTTGGCCCCCGCCCATTGGATGAATAGCGGCACCCGGCTGCCACCTTCATGCACACTCGTCTTCCCACCGCGCATGCCTGCATTGTATGTCTTCACGCCAGCGGTACCTCCATTATCCGTCAGGAATACCACAATCGTATTCTCCGCCATCTTCATCTCTTCCACATGCGCCATCAGCCGCCCGACATTATCATCAATGTTTTCGATCATCCCATAAAAGGCCGCCAGCGTCTCCGTCATCCCCTGAGCCTTGAACTTGTCATAATACCGGTCCGGCACCTGGTATGGCGAGTGCGGTGCATTGTAGGCCAGGTAACAAAAGAACGGCTGCTCCTTGCTCGCGCTGATGAACTTCATCGCCTCATCCGTCAGCACGTCTGAGATATAGCCCTTCGTCTTTTCCGGCTTGGCTCCACGCAGCAGCGTCGCATCGAAGTATTGGTTCCAGTGCCCGTTGTTAAACCCCATAAATTCATCAAACCCCTGCCCCTGAGGCGTGAAGGGATACTGCTCGCCGTTGTGCCACTTGCCCAGGCAGGCTGTGCGATATCCAGCAGGTTTTAAAGCTTCCGCCAGGGTCACTTCGGTGGCGCGCATCGCCTCCCGGTTATGCGTCACCCCATGACAGCCCGTGCGCACCGGATAGCGTCCTGTCAGCAGGGCCGCACGTGTAGGTGCACAAAAGGAGTTCACATAAAATCGGTCAAACCGCACCCCATTCTCCCCCAGCCGGTCAATGTTCGGCGTGTGCAGATGCGGATTCCCGTGAATGGACAGGTCCCCATAGCCCTGGTCATCCGTGAGAATGAGCAGGACATTCGGCGCTCCCTTCAGCATCGCCTGATTGGCGATGAACAACAAAAACAGGAAAATATATTTCATCTTATGTTAGGCCTAAGTGTTATTCAACGAATCCCTGCTGGCGGCTTTTCAGCTTATCCGGGGTAATGTTTGATAGCTCACCCTTTTACTTCATAGGCGGCTGAAAAACATCCACCGCGCGGATGCGTACCGGGTTGACATCCACGGTGATCAGCTCCACCGTATGAGGCCCGTTCTTTAGCATGTTTGCCAACCGAATGCGAAAAACACCTGCCTCACCACCCTCCGGAGGCACAAAGGAAACCTCCGGCACAGTCACCCTTTGTACACTGAAGGTGAATTGGTCGCCCTTGCGATTACGTTCCGCCCGCCGCCACAGTTCCGGCTCGATCTGGATCTGCGCGGATGCGCTGGTAAAGGGCTTGAAAGCATTGCCGTCACCATCTTTCCCTGTCACGCTTCCAGTCAGCGTATAATCGCCCACATCGCTGGTCATGAGGATCGTCCATTCCTGCGGTATCTGCCTATCTCCCAGCGTCACACCATGCGGAGACATATCCCGTGGATTGTCCGTCTTCAGAGTCTTTGTATTTCTTTTGTCACCCAGGATATAGGTGGCCAGGAAGCAAGGCGCTTCCCCCGCATCCATACCGTCAATCCTCACCTTCAACTTCCCCGCATCCGCTGCAGAAACGCCGATCAATTCCACCCGGTTGCCCTCAAAAGTTACTTTCACCGTTGCCCCGGTACTTGATGAAACCAGATCCTCTCCCTCAAGCCTGAAGCCTTTGGCCGAACCCGCAAGCTCCTTCGCGCTCACTCGCTTCTCGCGCACAGCCGACTTTGGATAGATGGAAGGACGCCGCAAGTGGCTGAGGATATTCGCATTGATGATATGCGCCCCGTACCCGTTCTGATGCACCGCATCCTTCAGAAGTGGCTGGATGGGCAGACCGTTCTCTTGAAGATAAGCACCCCAATCCCGGCGATTTTCCACAAATTCCGCCCCATGCTTTGCACACACCTCGCGCAACGCAGCCACCTTTTGATCCACGGCATCTTCCGACTTGCCCCAGTTCGGTTCATCCCGCATCCGCCAGTGAATGCTCGGCACCAAAATGTCAGCAGTGGTGTGTTTGCGGATATCCGCCAGCAACAGGTCCAGATCCTTCGGATCTCCTATGGTATAGGTGATGAAAAGATCCGGCTGATCTGCATACACCAGATGCCGCGCCCAGCCGCGCAGGTATAACCAAGGGCACGAATTCCCCACCATCTTTTTATACTCAATTGACGGTGCTTTTGGAAACCGTTTGGGGATCTCTTCCTGCCACACCTCACCGTTGCCCAGCATGTGCGTATAGCTGGAGCCCAGTGCCCAAATTTTAAAGGGACGTGCCGGGATAAATCCATTCTCCAGCTTGTCCATCGTCTGCCGCAGATACTGGCCAGCCTCCGGCGGCGGCCTCGGCACATATTCTTTTCCACCAGGCGGTGGTCCTTGATGGTCCACAAACGTGACCCCCTCCTGTGCACGGAGGGTTACAAAGGCCATCTGCAAAACACACGCACTCAGGAGCAGGCGGATCATAGTTTGGAAGACAAGTGCGGGTTCTCATACCAGACAACGCCAAGCTGGTCGCGCTCCTCACAGGTCATCACATCCAGGTCGCCATCATTGTCGAAATCAAGTAGCTGCATCAGATCAAATTTCACTCCGACCGGCCCGCCCAGAGGATGCTGCTTCCAGGGGGCATTGGCCTGCTGCTCCAGCCAGACGATTCCCTCCAGATCCCCCTTGGCATTCTCACATGTATAGAAAAGATCCATGAGACCATCGCCATTTACATCCGCCGCTTTCACAGCTTTAGCATCCCCCAGCTTCTCCTTTTGAAGCAGGATCGTCTGCTCCAGCCAGGCACCATCTTTTTGACGCAGGTAGATCAGGATCTCCACCGGCTTCACGGCCACGATGACATCCAGCAAACCATCGCCATTCACATCCGCGATATCGGCAAACATCACCTGCTTCCCCTGCGCCCCGATGGCATGTTCCTTCCACTCCGCCACCTTGCGCACGGCCTCTGCCCCTGGATTCTCCAGCCAAAACACCCCGGTGCGATCCCCCTTGCGGTCAGTGAAAAGAATGTCGTCATCTCCATCCCCGTCCATGTCATGCGGAGTCAGTGACATGATCCAGCCCGCATTCCGCAGCACATGATACTTCCAGGCAGCCAGATCCGCAGGATCCTCGGGAGCTTGCAGCCAGCCGATAGTGGCCCCCGGACCTTTGGAGGACAGCACTAAATCCGTCCCATGCTGACCATCCAAATTCGCAGCATAAGCCTGCATCCACATCTGTTTCCCGTCAGTCGCTGGAAAGGCGTCTGTGGTCCAGTTCTTCTCGTCCAGCACATCGCCCTTACCGCCGGTGAAACGATGCCAAAAGACACTCCGTGTTTTACCTTCAGTCACGCTTACCCCCTCCAGCCGGCCATCATTGTCCAGGTCCGCCAGGATGGCATCTTCCGCATCCATCACCTTGCCCACAGTCACTCGCGGCCACGGCTTCTTCGTCGCTTCATGGCCAGGGTGCAGATAAAGACGCACCACGCCCCCCTCTTCCCAACCGGTGATGAGATCTGGCAGACCATCCCCATTCACATCCCCCGTCTTCACTCCATCCGCCCCCCGGCTGCTGTCATCCACCGCATGCCGGTTCCAAACAGGTCCGGGTGCCATCTCCACCGTGTTTGCTCCTTGCCCTTGCACATTCATGAATGAGAACGCGCATAACAAAAAAGGGTATAGGATCATTCGGTTCATAGGAACAAAACAGTGGCGGTCATGTCAGTGTTTCTTCTTTTTCTTCTCCTTCTTTGCCAAAGGAAACTCGGAAGATTCCATCCGTGATTCCATCATCAGCTTTTCAAGTTCGGCCACCTTCTCAGGCATGCTCGTTGCCAGATCCGTCGTCTCGCCGATGTCTTTGCTCAGATCATAAAGTTCGATGGGAGCGTTCGGTGCCCGGCGATAAATTTTCCAATCCCCTTTCCTCAGAGCCTGCTGCGGAGCCGCCTCCCAGTAAAACACCTCGCGTTTCTCCTGCTCCGCATCCTTGCCAAGCAGCGTCGGTAAAATGGAGCGGCCATCCCCCTTCACCGCTTCAGCGCCGGACACCTCGGCAAAAGTAGGCATCATATCCGCAAAGTCAGAAACCAATTTGCTCTCGGCTCCCGCTTTAATCTTGCCAGGCCAGCGCGCAATGAATGGCACACGAATGCCACCTTCATACAGCTTGAACTTCAAGTCACGCAACGGCCCATTGCTATCGAAGAACTCTGGGGCTGATCCACCGGCTGTGATCGGGCCATTGTCACTGGAGAACATGACCAGTGTATTGTCCGCAATTTTAAGTTCATCCAGCAGATCCAAGATGCGCCCGATATCGCGATCCATCCGTGTAATCATGGCGGCGCGCACGGCACGGGGCTGATCCTGCGGGCAATAAGTCTTGCTGCCGGGGAAGGTCTTGGGTTCCGGCCACTTGCCGCGATACTCCGCCAGCGAATCCTCCGGCACGGCCATCTCCGCATGAGGAATGGTCAGGGCTGCATAGAAGAAAAAAGGTCCGTCTTTGTGACGCCGGATAAAGTCCAGCGACTGCTCTGCAAACAGATCATGCGAATACACCTTTCGCTGTCCGTCCTTGTTCTCAGGAATCTCCATTCGTTGACCATCCTTCCACAGATGATCGGGGTAATATGAATGTGCCAGAGTCTGATCCAGGTAGCCGAGAAACTCATCCATACCCTTCACCCACGGAGCACCCGTGGTTTCCTGCTGCCCCAGCGCCCACTTGCCCACACCACCCGTGGCATACCCGGCTTTTTTCATCATCTGCGAAATCGTAAAATCCTCCGGCAACAGCGGCAGATCACTGTTCGCGCGGATACGACCATGCCCGGCATGCTTCCCCGTGAAAAGCACACAGCGCGATGGATGACAGGAAGGTGCCCCCGCATAATGCTGAATGAAACGGATGCCCTGCGCCGCCATCTTATCCAGCCGGGGCGTATTCGTGAGCTTCTGCCCATAGCTCCCCAGGTCACCATATCCCAGGTCATCCGCCAGGATGTAAATGATGTTAGGCGGCGCAGCCTTCACAGGCGCGATAATCAGAGTCACCGCAAAAAGCATCAGGCAATGGAGGATAGGTTTCATGATTGGATCATTAAATGTTAGGCGTAACCGCTCTGGATTCATTGCACCTTTGTCACGGTATTCATCACCTTGCCCGTATCGTCATAATGTATGATCTCCAGCTTGGCACCGTCTCCACCATCATGCCCTGATTTGACCAGGATAAACCCACCCGTGGCCTTTGGATACGTATAGGGCTGTTTGATCAAAGCCTCAGGATCGGTGCCTTTCTTGGAACCAGGTTCCACCCCAATGCGCGAGTTTTCATCATTCAGAGCCCCACAGGCAAACTCCTCAAAACCGCTGGGATGAATGCTATGATACTGCCAGTGACGATCCCCGCAAAAGGTCATGAAGCCAGTGATGCTCTCCTCCTTCAGCCAAGCAAAGAAGGCATCCGCCTCATGACGAAAGCCACCCAGGTTCGCATGGTTGTCCGTTTTATAGGCATCATCAGGACCCACCATCGGCGTGGGGCTGATCAGCAGCTTCCAGGTAGCATCGCTTTCCTTGAGGGTACGCTGAAGCCATTCCCGCTGCTCCTTCCCCCACAGGCTCTTGTCCGGCCCGTCCTCCATTTTGTTAGGCGAGCGATGGTCACGTCCTTCCGTCAGCCAGATTTGCAAATGTTTGCTCACCCGGTGTGTGCGGTACGTCGGGGATGTGCGGTCACCCGCAGCATGGATGGGCATTTGCTCGCGAAACACCTCGATCCCCGTCTGCGGCATCGGCATCCGGTCACCGCTGTTGTCTCCGTCATTGAAACGGAAATCATGATCATCCTTGGACCAGTAGGCAGGCGTGCAGGCAAAAAAATCCACCAGCCGAGGAAAACGGAACTGCTCATGCCAGCACTCGCGGAGCTGCGGCAGGGTGCGCGCCGGACCGTTCATGATGTTATCATAATAAACGATGTCTCCCGTGCCGATAAAGAAATCCGGCTTCAGACTGACCAGGACTTTGAAGGATGGATAACCGAGACGCTTGTCTTCCTCCGAGGCCGAGATGACCGCACCGGTCTTGACCTTCTTCCCCTCCATGAACTTATGATAGTTCATGCAACTGCCAATGGCGAAGGTCACAGCCCGCGCAGAGTCGCCACCCGGAAGCGTCCTAAACTCGCAGGCTGGCCCGGACTTCGCACCCTTCTCATCATCACCCACCACCGCCCGGAAATAATAGAGCTCCCCGCTCTTGAGTCCCAAAAGCTGCGCACGCACAATGAAGTCACTCTCCTCCGTGGCAGACATCCATTCCGTTCGGCTGGCATCACTGAAGTCAGGCTTCACACCATATTCAAAACAGGCCACTCCACGGATACCTGGCACATCCCCTTTCTCATTCAGTTCCGGTCCCGCAATGGCCGTGAGGCGCGTTTGCAAAAGGACTGTCGAATCTGTGACTTCACCAGACATGCAACCCTGGGCCATGAACACATCCGCTCGCACCAGGGAACTCAGGCTAATCAGACAAAAGAGAGCAAAATTCAGTTTCATGCAGCGCCCACTAACGTCAGGAAGTTGGTAACCTTGCGAACAGCTTTGCAGCCGCCCAGGATCCCCCACTCGCTCCCAGGGATCACTCGGAAAAATGCTCCGCTGCATAGCGTGAGGCACTCCTGGAAATTCCACGTCATCACTGATTTAGGGCATCTGATCCCTACCCATACACGTTTATTTGCCGATGAATTCACAGCCC
This sequence comes from Prosthecobacter fusiformis, assembly GCF_004364345.1. Lineage (NCBI taxonomy): Bacteria > Pseudomonadati > Verrucomicrobiota > Verrucomicrobiia > Verrucomicrobiales > Verrucomicrobiaceae > Prosthecobacter > Prosthecobacter fusiformis. Next base: position 94,094 of record NZ_SOCA01000001.1, read on the forward strand.
ACTCCCGGAACCCTTGCTCCAGACTTTGATGCCGCCGTCGTTGGCGGGAGTTACCCCGAAGGCACCCGACTCAAGCTCAGTGATCTTAGAGGCCAAACCATCGTCCTTTATTTTTACCCGAAAGACGACACCCCCGGCTGCACCAAGCAAGCCTGCGCACTCCGCGATGGCTGGTCCGAAATCAGCAGCAAGACCACCGTCTTCGGGGTCAGCATCGACAGCATCAAGAGCCACGAAAAGTTCATCAAAAAATACTCTTTGCCCTTCCCTATCCTGAGCGATGAAGACCAGTCCATCGTCAATGCCTACGGCGTCTGGGTGGAAAAAAGCATGTATGGCAATACCTACTTTGCCCTTTTGCCATCATGGCCTCGTGGTGAAACTGCCCTCGATATTCCAGTCCGAACACAGCGTACGCGGATATCCAACGAATCCGCAGACGCTTGGGGAGCATGTCAAAAAACGCCGGTTGGACCTTGGCTTGAGGCAGATCGACGCCGCTCAGATGATCGGGATCTCGCCCTGCGTTCTTGAGCTCTGGGAACGGGAACGCCGCTCACCATGCGGAACCGATTGGCAACTGGTCATCAAATTTTTGGGCCATGACGCACGACCAGTCCCCGAAACTCTCGGAGCTTGGCTCATATGGTTTCGGAACCTCATCGGATCTGATCAGCGAAAGTTTGCGGAGTTGCTGCAAGTTGATCCACGCCGCCTTCGGTCTTGGGAACACGAACGCGAGCCCATTGGTCCAAGACATCTTTCCCAGCTCCGAAGATTCGCAAATGAGTTTGGCGTACTGTTCATCTGGTGACATTGCCGTTAAAAATCTGCGGCAGAGTATGGCTGACACCGACCAGAGGCCCGGCGAAGGTTAAGAAGATACGGGGCAGGCAGTGCAGGTTGGGTGAGGGGATATGCTATGGACGATTAATTTCAGATGCACGAATTTCTTGCAATATACCGAGCATTATAGGATTGAATTAGCAGTTGCCCTTTTAGGATTATACCGATCATACTCTTATGAGTTCCAGAATTCTTCCTGTCGGATCTAAAATCATGTTTGTCACTGCTGCACCGGAAGGAGAAACGCCACTGCAAACAGGACGCGAGCAGAACGCCATTATGCGAGCTGTGGGCGGACACTTCCAACTAGAATCGATTTTTGCAGCCAATCCAGCCGATTTAGTACATCAAATTGCTATACACCGTCCTCAGGTGATCCACTTTGCTGGACACGGTACTGGCAAGGAGGGGCTGTTATTCGAGGGGAGAAGTGGTGAGAGCATCCTGCTCACATGGAAGGCACTCAACCAACTGTTGGCAGCAAAGGAATTGATGGCCAGCGTCCAGCTCATAGTGCTGAACGCTTGTTGGTCCATCTCTCAGGCTAAAGAGATTTCGGCGGCGGGACCGGATGCGGTGGGCATGAAACGAGACGTACTTGATACACTAGCTGTAGCTTTCGCCGATTCATTCTATCAGACTTTACGTTCACTCTCACCTGCAGGTGCTTGTGCAGCTGCCATCGCGGCAGTTCAGGGCATGGGATTGGAGGAAGCTGATTCCCCGGTTTTCTGTCCTGGGACCGCGCCGCTGGTAGCTAGTTTGAACGCAGTTCCTTCGATCCGCGAACAGGTGGATGAGCGCTGGCCCGGCTTGGAGCTAAAAGCGTTGATTGCTGATCAATTCCCCGACTATCACCGCCAGATCGTGGACACTGATTGGAAGCGCCTCAGGCTACTTCTGGACTTCATCACCTGGGTTGGTGAGCGAAATGCTATGAAGACAAAGCTAACCCAGCTCATTGCTTCGACCCCTCCTGCCTGAAGCCATGCCCAATCGTATTTTTGACACTGCAAGGATGGAGGAAATGCTCGGTAGTATCCGTGATGGGCGCTGCGTGCTGTTTCTTGGCCCGCAGGCCGCATTGTTACCTGATGGTCGCCCGGTGGAACAAGCCTTGATCAAGGTGGCGGTGGACCATCTGAAAAGGTTTGCGCCAGCGTGGGTGAACGAGAACGGAGAGGACTTTGGGAGCCTTGCCTACCTATGCCAGGCGGTGGGAACAGACCAGCGTGATGAGATTCGAGACAAGCTAGTTGGCGAACTTGCCAAGTGGAAAAAAGCCGCCACAACAGGCCCCTTCCACAACACGCTGGCGGATCTACCTTTCACCCTGATCGTTCAGGTCACGCCTGACCCCTTTATGGAGATTGCCTTGTCGGCGAAACATATCCCTCCTGGCAGACTCGCAGCGCACGCGTATGATTTTCGTGAACCCTACGAGGCAGGGAATACGGGTACGCGGCGTAACCTGCCTCACGTGGGAAGCTCCGCTGAGCCTTTGCTGTACTATCTGGGCGGACGGGCACAGAACCCGCGCTCTATCCCCTTCGCCTCCGAGGAGGAAGTAAACCACCTCGTGGCGCTGGTCAGGGAGCAGCCGCCCTTGCCCCTGGCGCTTACTGAGGCGCTAAGGGATGGTGGCGATAATCACCGCTCGGCACTTTTCGTGGGCTTCGAGTTTGGAGCGTGGCAGACACGCTTTTTGCTGCGTGGACTCTACACGCAAGTGGCTCGTCCCTACAGGGCGGTGTCCACATCCCTTGAGCAGGCATGCAAGCGAGCACCTTCAAAAGAAGATGAGGAGTTTCTCTGGGCTGCCTACCGTGTTGTTTTCGCCGATAAGGCCCCCATCGACTTCGCCAAGGCACTGCGAGATGACTGGACAAAGTTCAATCAGACCACGCCTCCGCCTGCGCAAACTGGCAGCCCCGTTAATCAAGGTAAGGTTGTGGAGTTCATCGTGTACCATGTACCCTCCGACGATCTGCTGCTGATCGCTCAAAGCATAACAGAATTCTGGAGGGAGCATCACCCTGCCTTCGAAAGTTACAAGACAAGCAAACGAGCACGCGAGCTTGTCACCTTCATGAGCGAATTGAAGCGGTTACCCGATTTGCTCACACGCATTCGAGAACGCGTCCCCACTGATTTCTCTGCCAGCGAACCCACCTTCTACACCTTCTGAGCGTCATGGACACCGCACTTCCAGCGCCCAAGTCTGCTGACACTCCTCTCACAGTTAAAGTGCACCGCTATCCGGGCACCCGAGCCTTTCAAGACAAGGAGCTTGACCGCCGCCTCTTCACTGGGCGGGACACAGAGATTCGAGAGCTGTGCCAACGCATCTTGAGTCATCGCATCGTAGTCCTCTACGCAACCTCGGGCACGGGCAAATCCTCCCTATTGAAAGCGGGTGTCTTTCCCGAGCTGCGGGCTCGTGGATATCTGCCACTGGATGTGCGCTTTGACTTCTCGAAGGAGTGCACCTTGGGAACGCAGTTGGACAAGGAAGTCCGGCGTGAGTGTGCTCGTCCCGAGCAAGCTGCTACCTTGATCGATGCGCCGTCCGACAGCCCCACCTTTGAGCATTACTTTGATCAGGCCGAGTTCTGGGGAACACGCGGCCCGATGGTTCCAGTGCTAGTACTCGACCAGTTCGAGGATGTCTTCAAGCGTCACAAGGACCCAAAAATTGCCAAGCAGATCGCCCAGGCCCAGGCGGTCCTTTTTAAGGAAATTGCTAGCCTAATCACATCGCCGCGCGACATGCGGCTAGTGCTCTCCTTGCGCGAAGATGCGATAGGCACGCTGCTTGCCATGGGTCACGAGATTCCGGGCCTCACCCATCACAATCTGCAACTCCTGCCGCTCTCGGCAGAAAACGCCATTGAGGCGATTAAACTGCCTGCCACAAAAGATTTCGGCAAGTACAATGCTCTCTACACCCCCCCCTTTGAATGCGATGATGATGCTGTTCGCCCACTCACGAACTGGCTCGCGGAGAAGTCACGTGCCGTGATCAAAGACACTATGCGCGGGGAGGGGGGCGGAGTGGAAACCTTCGTTCTGCAGATCTTCTGCGAGCACATTGAGGCTCACGCGATCCGCGAGATAGCAGCAGGTCGCACTGGGACTTTCACCACAGCACTGTTTGAAGGCAAGGGAAAGAAAGAAGCCGTGCTTCGTGACTATTACCATGGCAAGCTTCTTCGCTTTCTTGTCAGTCGCACCCAGGAAGAGGCAGACAAGCTGGATCTACAGCAGTTGGAAAACAGGTGGTTGCTCCCGCGTCTTGCGAATAGATTCATGTTCAATCCGATGAGGTCGTGGCGCGTGCTCAATCTCCTGGAACGCGACCTTCTCACCAGCGATGGTGGGCGGCGGCCCGCCCGCCGTGATGAAATCATGCGTCTCCGGGGGCTGCAGGAGTGGGAAGTGGTTTGGCTAGAAGCCCAGCGTCTTGTGCGTTCAGAACCCTTTGGCGGCCAAAATTTACTCAACCTTAGCCATGATCAACTCGCGGCGGCGATTCACGAAAGGAGCCTGTTACGCTTCGTCCGGCGTCAGCTTTACGTAGGGATCACCATCACTGTCGCCTTTGCTCTCTGCATTGTTGCTGCTTTATGGGTTCATGCTGCACAGATAGATGCTGCTAAGGAACGCATACGTGCCGATCATGAGTTTGCGCTCCGCACTGCTGCTGCGGAAGCAGCGTTGGAGCGAGCTGGAGAGCAAACCGGGATGAACGCCCTGGCAACGCTCGCAGCGGCCGTGAAGACCCTGCCCAGTGATGATACTGCGTTCTTCCATCTCGTGGATGCAGCGATGTCCGAGGGCATCTCCATTCCTCTCGGCTACAGGCAACTTGTTAAAGACCCGGGTGCATTCGATAACGGGAGGAAGACTGAAATTCTCCCCGACGTAGATGGAAACCACTTCGGCCATTTACGTGGTGCTAAGTTGGAAGTCATCTCCCTTTTAGGTAGCGATGAACCTCGTATGATCCATATTCCTCCAGACCTCAGCAAGGCCAGCTTTGCACTAGGTAATGGTGGTAAAGCGGTTGTAGCCATCAACAAGCGTTCTGCGACAAAGGCAGCACCCGGCATCGGGCCTTCCGAACGACCAGTGACTGGTAAAAAAATGGATCTGCACATCCATCAGAACGGTATCTTGCCCTGGCCGAAGACTGAGCTACCGCCCATCAGCGGGGATCTCCACGAGCTTATGCTCAGTCCACGAGCCCATTGGTTGATTATGGCAGATCGCAAGAAAAAGAACCTCCTATGCTGTGATCTTCAAGGGCATCCTCTACCCCTTCCCCTGGGTAAAAAAGCTGGCGATGTCCGATGGCTGTGCTTTCCAAAGCAAGACGACATTGTAGTTGCAGCTATATATGATTCAGGAGCTGCTCCAGATTCTGAATTTCAGAGCACATCGGCCTTTGTAAAGCGAGGGGATAACTCTGAGTGGTTACCCCTAAAACTGAAAGATGTCCGCGTTGCCGAATTCAGCATGAACGGCGGCTGGCTGGCAGTTGTTCATGGCCATGAAATAAGCTTTTTTTCGCGCACAAACCTAAATCAAGACACATCACTAGCAACTACGCAGACATTCCCTCTTAGACAGATACTTCCAGTGGAAAAGGAGGAGCCGCGCACACTGAATATTCAAACGCTCACATTTTTTGAGAATGATCAGCGCATGATTGTTAGCGGAAGAATGAGATCTGAACTCGATTATACCTATACCGATGAGCTTTATTATTTTAGCTTGAGAAACGAAAAGTGGCAGGTTGATTTTAGCACCCAGACTCAGAAGAGAGACGAGGAGTCCGATCTCAGCTCAACCAAACTTAGAGACCTCCTTATACGTCGTATAGAAGAAAGCACCACTCAACTTGACCGCCCGACTCGCTGGCAGTTCGATCCCTCTGGACGTTGGGCCTCTACTCCGACTCAAATCATCGATCTTTTGGGCGACAGAAGCCCACCATTTAGCTACCCTTGGCAAAGCATTCAGTTGGAGGAAGAAGATAGGCGCCCACGGATGCCCCCTAATCTTGGCAATTGGCTGTCCCCCACCTTAGCGCCCCCCCCATTGCTACGGTTACTGGAACCTAGCGGTGCATATGCAGATTGGCGTTTGGGCAGCGTCCCCATACTGCGCCCATCCCTCCGACTGTTAGGTAAACCAGAACGCAAAGCACGAATAGCTCCTGATAGAGCCTGCTTGATCGTTTGGGACGAAGACAGACGCTGGACTGGGACGGCAAACATACAAGATCAAAGTGCCCCTAGTCCAGGCATTATTCTACCCGAAGGATGGACAGTCCTAAATATTACGGCAGCCAAGTACCTTTTAGCCTACTCGGAATCCAGTAACAGTCTACAAGTGTGGGATGTGGCAATACCGGAGGCACCACTCTTCAAAGAAGAAATTAAGCTCTCTACAGACATAAATATCCAACCCAGTCGCGACAACGCATTGGTCAATGTCGCAGGAGACCGCATCTTCATTGCAGATACTCTATCGAGGCTTTTTTGGCAGTTCGCTTTTGCCTCAAAAACCTGGACGTCACAGCCAGCAGAGCGTGTGCTCGACCTGCCTCATGGATGGATCTTACAATCCCACACTACTGAATCTGAAGACGAGGATAGCCTTGCCAGTTCGATGGAGTACAAAGCGAGCATTGCCAAAGCCAGCACTCCAGACAAACCACTACATGTCAATCTGCGAAGCGGTTACACTCATTTAAAGGTTACACCCGATGGTCGTGGGTTGATAATTGTTTATCCGGAAACAAGCAAGTCCACTTCTGGCCGGAGGAACTCACAACTATTACTCAGGCACTATGAACTGACTCCTGATGAAGGACTAAAGGATCCGCAAGAATGGCTCCTTAACGGGGATGCCGAAGTAGATGACATAATGACTTCTCCGGACTTGCGCTGGTGCACTGCACTCATAAATGGCTCCACGCCTAAAATGTGGGACCTACGACTCCCTGCCAGCAATCAAAATAATGGCCGACCAGCGCTGCCCTTGGGAGAATGGAGCATCGGCAGCGACCAATACTACTTCAACGAAAATATTACCAAGCGGAAGGTCGCCATTATCCCTGAACGGCATGAACTGGTCATCGAAGGCGAGGACAAGGTATTCCATATACCTTTCTCAGAGTGGCGTCCTGGCACGACTCCAGAAGAGCTTGCTGATCGCATAAATTTCGCTGACCTAGTCTCCACTCTCACCAGTGAACAAGAGTTTCGCACCTCTATGCGTAGAAGTGGAGCCATCAGCAAAAAAATCATACCAGGCGAAGTCTTGCTTGAGCGCTATGGCAAAGACATGAGCAACCAAAGTCTAGCCAAAGTCACGGCTTGGCTCATGAATGGCGGTTCGGTGCGCGAGCATCCCTTCACGACTCGGCCTATTGGTGACTGGATCGCCGAACGCCTGACCGCAGAAACCATCGATGATACGATACAAGCATATAGAGCCTCGCCCAGTGATCCAAAAGTATTGCGTGCTCTAGGCAAGCTCTTGTTTAAAGAATCAGGCCATCAGTCCAGCTTTACCTCTGAGGCTTGCTTTACTTTTGCCAGAGAAAACTCTTCAGCCAGTGAGCACGCCGAGATTGACGCGGAGTGGGCTCAAGTATCCCAACACGGGGCCCTGCTCTTACTCGATAAGATCTTTCAAGGCACCGAATACTCTTCTTTCAGGACTTACAGTAAAATGAAGGTTCTGCAGCAAGTGCAGAAGAGGCTGGGCAGTCTTGGTTACTATCAAGGTGCGCCTGACGGCCGGACAGATAGTTTGAATCATGCCGCGATTGTTCAATGGCAGGCCTCCCGAGGTCAGCCGCCCACAGGATTGTTGTCAACGAATGACATAAAACAATTAGGAATGAATAATTTACTGGAGCAACATGCACCTGCCCTCGGCGGAAAGTGGCTTGGCACTTATTATTATGGGACCGATGAATCAGCTGCACAAAAACCGGTCGAGTTTAAGCTTACTATCCAGAACAATCACGGTGACTCTTGGTTCACAGGTATTTACACAGAGCCATACTCTGGCTTCGGATCTCGTGGGCCTGACGGGCAGATGCATGGCTTAGTGTCAGGCTCTATCATTGATGAAAATGGCAAGATGAAAATTCAATTCAACAAGACTTACCGTTATTTTCACCAACCTCCTATAGTTTACGAGGGCACGCTCAATCCAGATACAGGCAAAGCCTATGGCAATTGGGGCGGTAAGCGAGGAACGTTTACCTTGGAACGACAGCCTTAACATCAGTCAGCCTGCCATGAAACACATTTGGATCATCACTCTCTTCGGTCTTGTGAGCTGCCACAGACCTTCCCTGACTGAGCTTCCGCAACAAGGCAGCGCGATGCAGGGACGGATCATCGTTTCCGGTTTCGAACCTTTTGACGGAAGGAGGAGGAATGCGTCTTATCAAATAGCCCAACTAGTCGCAAAAGCCGGGACGGGGCGAGATATCACCGTTTTGGAAGTTCCCGTTCACTGGGGCGCACCAGAAAAGGCTCTGGCCTCGCAAAAGGCGAGGCCATGGACCCTGTGGCTAGCCTTCGGAGAAGGCACTAACATCTTCCAGATTGAAACTGTCGCAAACAATAGGCGTATCAACACGGAGGATAACAACGATCAAAAGCCGTCTCAAGCGCAGATGATAAAAGGTGCGCCAGAAAAGCTAACCTCTCTCTTCCCTGCAGCTGCATTATGTGACGCCTTAGTTAAACGGGGTCTGCCCGTCCGCGTCTCCGTCGAAGCGGGAAATTACCTCTGTGAAGAAATGTTATTCAACCTCCTACACTCTCAGGCAGAGGTGCCTGGTCCGGCACCCGTAGTCCTCTTTATTCACACGCCGGTGCTCGGAGCCAAAGTCAAGATGCCTGATGGCAGCGAGCGCCTGATGAACGAAGATCTCTTGGGGAAATTCGCTGCCGCTATTCTTCCGGCTATCGAGGAGTCGCTGCTAAACTCAGTTGAACCTTAAGCACGCCAAGCGAAAATCACCCTTGCTATCATGAATGATTTGCTTAACGTTACCAACTGAATGTCACGTATGTGGAGTCATAATGATTGTTTACAAAGATGAAGCGGGCAGCCATCATCATCGGTGTCGACAGGACCGGAGGCATGCCCCCCCTGAGAGACGCTGCCAAAGGTGCCCGACGTTTTGAAGACTGGGCACTGAGCCAAAAATTTGATTCTATACATGTTTTCACCGACGAGGACGACAGCGTCGTGGAAGTGGGGGCAATTAAGAGGGCCATCAAAAAGATGGTTGATACTGGCACCTTTGAGCAACTTGTGATCTATTTCGCGGGCCATGGCGTGAACATCGGCTATGGCGAGTATTGGTTGCTATCTGACGCGCCTGGAGACCCACAGGCGGCAGTCAATATCCGCAGCAGTACATGGCAGGCCGAATACTCCGGCATTCCACACACCATCTTCATTTCCGATGCCTGCCGTACAGCTGCTGAAGGAGGAACAACCCAGAGGGTGACTGGCAGTGAAATTTTTCCTAACGACGGAGTCGGTGGGTTAGCAAAGCCAGTAGATATTTTTTATGCCTGTACGTTGGGACGTCCGGCACTTGAGATCCGGGATCGGAATGTGGCGGCAGGCGCATTTACAGCTTTGTATACCAGTGCATTTCTTGATGTATTGCAGGGCAAGCACGCTGAACTCCTGGAATGGAAAAAGGAGGCAGGCAAGTCCGTTGCCTACGTACGACCAAGGCCGCTGAAACCTCATCTAACCGCAGAGGTACCACGTCGTATCACCCAACTCAAATTGCAGGCAACCGCGATCCAGGAGCCGGACGCGCGGATCGTTTCGGATGACACCGCCTGGATCGCACGACTTACCGAAGAGGAAGGGTTTACACCGCCTAGGCCAACAGCATTTTCAATACCCATACGGAGAAGCAATGCATATCGCGCAGGGGTGAAGCCCGCATTAGCTCCTGTCACAGCAGCTTCAGCGGCATGCATTCTGTTGCGGTCAGTGCTGAAAGACGGCATCCAAGGTATCATGACAGCCTCGGAGCCCCCGGAACTGATCACTCGACGCCGCACCCGTAGCCCGAAACTCACCACTCTCGATAAGGACTCGGTGGCATGCGTCGCTACATTGAACTCCCTAGCGAGGAAAGCTGCGATCCCATTCGGGCCACCCCATCAAGAGACCCATTGCGGCTTCAAAATTCGGGGTGCCAAATTTGTCAAAGCTTGGTGCAACGGATCAATCGCAGAGGTCATAGACCAGCCTGGTGATTTGATTCGTATGCACAATGTTCCAACCCCAAGCACTAGCGTTCTACTGGAGTTGGAGAATGGAACAGGCATGTTGCTGCCAGCCATTCCCGGATTCCTCGCCGGTCTCACGGTAGAGGATGGGGAATTGATAGACGTAGCCTATGAACCCTCCGATAACACCTCACGTTGGGATACTTACCGCCAACACGCTGCAGATCTGCGGGCACTTCGTGCGGTAGCTTCATCTGCTACCCGGAGCGGTGTGTTTCGGCTGGAGAATGAAGACGCACTGGAAATCATGCATCGGATGCAGCATTTCAAAAGTGTTGATCCCTCGCTAGCCATCTATGCCACCTATGCCTATCATGACATTCGTCTCCGCGAGCTCATCCAGCAAATAAGCAATTCTATGAGGGACGATCTTGGAGCCCGCTTGTTCGATATTGCCTTGCTTGCTGGTGAACTTCACAAAGTCCAAATCGGCGCATCCAAAGATCAGGCTCTCATCTCCCCATTCCCTCTGCTCGCTCAAGGTTGGGCACTCCTCGCCGCCCAGGCAGTTACCTTGCCGGACGCCCTCAAGGACATTCAATGCTCCCTCCTGCCTTCGGTCTGGACGCTGTTTAACCCCGAAGGAGTGAGAAAAATCCAAACTGCCATAGAACAACGAGAAATTATATGAAACGTAAGCTCATTTTCATCCACGGTCGGTCACAGCAATTCAAAGACTCCATCCAGCTGAAAGCCGAATGGATTTCTGCATGGAAAAAAGGCCTCAAATTGAATGGCCTGGAATTGCCCATGGAGGAAACAGATATCGCCTTCCCCTATTATGGTCAGACTCTCCATGACCTAGTAGAAAGATCCCCAGAAGTCGCTGAAATTATCATACGAGGTGCCGAAGAAGATGCCGCCAAGAAAGCGTTCGTCCGATCCGTCATCGAAGAGATCAAAAAGGCCAAGATCACCGATGAGCAGCTCGAAACGATCGTCGGCAGCGACGTAGTTGAGCGCGGCCCCCTCAATTGGCCCTGGGTCCGTGGCGTCCTACAAGCTGTCGATAAATACATCCCAGGCGGCAGTGGCAGCAGTATTGCGCTTGCCACCAACGACGTATACCAATACCTCAATAGCTCTGGCATTCGCGACTCTATTGAATCCGGCGTGCTCAAGGCCATTAGTCCCGGTATTGAGACAGTGGTCGTCAGCCACTCCCTTGGCACGGTCGTGGCCTACAACCTCTTGCGCCGTGAGGGAGAGTCCCGCGAATGGAAGGTACCACTCTTTGTAACCTTGGGATCCCCTCTCGCTGTGACTGCAATTAAAAAGGCCCTGCGTCCCATAGGCCATCCATCCTGCGTCTCTAAATGGTACAATGCTATGGACCCACGCGACATCGTGTCCCTGCGACCACTGGACGAAGATCATTTCGACATCTCCCCCTCCATCGAGAACCACCTCGAGGTCAACAATCACACCGATAATCGCCACGGCATCGCTGGCTATCTGGACGATAAACAAGTGGCCAAACGCATCTACGATGCATTGGTCGCATGACTTAAGTTGACAACTCTTCTGGGTTTTATATTTTACGGTTCATGATGTCTGTGCTGTGTTTCAGCGCACTTCGGACTTATAACTCTTGGTGCAGTTCTCAAATGCAGGCCTCCTCTCAAAGTTTCTTTTATTATTTGCAAAGAAGGAGCTCTGGCAGGAGGCCGCAGCTTATACGATCTAGTTACCGCAGAACAAATCGTGGAGCCCATACTGACGCTTTCCAGAAAGAATCTACCGATTTTGTGAAGTCGCAATCAAAGCACTTCCAGAACCATCCAGAAGTAATAGCCTGAATAGTCCAACTTTCTTGAACCAAAAGGCACTCGGAAACTAACCTTGATGAATATATGTCGCTCGGTTCTGAATAAAATTGTTGCCCAAGATTAAGCGGATCCATGATAGGTAAGGCATCTGCATATGTTTTTTTCTCTTTCGTGAAACGCAACTCCACCCGGCAAACCCTGAACCCACCCAGCCACAAAGGAAATACAACACAAGATCTAGATTTACTCACCATCACACCAGCAGAGTTGGCATGATTTTCCTTTGTATCCCAAGTCGAAGCCCAAGCCTCCCACGAATCATTAGTGGTGTTGATGACTTGACTAAAATTGTGAAGCGCAGTTCCTGAGCCATCAATTAGAGAAATATAAGGAACATTTGGAAACATTTGCTGAAGCCATTCTTCCAAAGAACGCATTATCTGAATAGTATGCTTAGCATTCCGTGCAGAGACGCCAAAAATAGCAAGGCTAAGACTTGAAAACCACAAAGACTTAACCATATCCTTTGTTATTACTCCGTTTGCAAAATCCAGTGAAATACAGCCCCGCGTTTTCCCATGCCTTCCAACCCAGACAACGGGGACAGTAATCCCGGAGGCAACTTCCTCTAGAGCGTGGACAGGACAAAGATAATGCGGAGGATTATCTTTAGCATCAAAAGAGATAACCCCCGGAGAATGATCCCCCAGTCCGATTCCAGTCATTCCATCTATGCAAAACCACCCCATGCAGCGTTGAGTTCTTGCAATCTCGTGGTCATCCCATCCCTGCCTGCGGTTCGCAATAGCATGATAAGCAAGTAATTTAAGGAACAGACTTCCATGCCCTCTTTCCACGACAATTCTTAGGCTGACATGGACAGGTTTTTGACATTCAAGCTGACTTGGTCTCCTTGCTTCAAACACCGCCACAATGTCTTGTAAGCACGAATCAAGCCACTTTCTGTTTACTGCACTTGCTCCAAGCCTTGCGGTAAGCCTCTTAAAAGCTCCTAGTTGTTGGCTATCATTCTCTAACTGGGTAGGCGGGTAATTTTCAACGATTTTATCAATTGATTGCTCTAACAACTTCCCGACTGCTCTATTTCTAGAGTTAGAAATCTGAGGCTGTTCACGATGTCGGGTGTGGCGGTCAAAAATATTGGCAACAGATTGCACTAATAAGTGAAGCATTGTCTCATCTGCTTCGACAAATGGCCTTTGGCTGTCTCCACGGACGAGTCGAACAACACCGACGACTCGACCCTTTCTAGTTACAGACGCTGCCAATATTCTTCGATGAGCAGTCCTAGTAGGAGCACCAGCCTCACGAAGGCGATTTTGAGGAATGATCCGAATCTTCCTTTCCAATCCATTCACTATACATTTAACAATCTCGCGAGCGTCGGGCACGTTGTGCTTCCGAAGACTGCATCCAATATTAGCTCCAACAAACGGAGTTATCGCTTGATACAGTGGAATACGTTTATGGTCATAAACAATCGGTTGAGGTTCCTCTAAATCATAAGCTTTGTCCCCTGGGTTTCCAATGAGACCGGAAGTCGAAACGCAGACCAATTTATTTTGAACTTTCATGAAGACCGAACACCACTCAGAATTGAGGCATTCAGAACAAACCTGCCTAATTTGCTCAAACTCATCAAAATTTTTAACACTACTTTCTTGTAGGCGCGAATAAAGAGTAGCCAATGCTATTCGAGCCTGAATTTTACGGATTGAATCAATAAATCCGCCAATTAAGGTGGCAAGTCCCGTAACGACTGCGTTTGAAAATACGTGATCAAGCGCGAAGTCACCCTGTCCCTGCTCGTGTTTAAAAGAGTACACAGTCAATACTCCTTCAACAACTTGCTCACTCGCATTAGGGGATGCTATCTCGTAGATGGGCGTTGCAATTATACGGCTAACCTCCATTCTGCCCGCTTTATTAGGGCGTCGAAACTCTTGGAAATCATCGACTGAGCCACGTAATACTCGACCATGCGCCGTATCACGAGCTATTCGTCCGACTAAGCTTTCTACGGGAAGAGTTGATTCGGCGATATATTCATAATCGAACTTGGATGTCCCTTTGACATACAAACACTCTTTTATCTGATCAAAGTGCCAGATAGTGCAACTCGCACTAGTTCCAAAACTACCAGTCTGTGCAGCAGAAGCTATCTGAGCGCATAGCTTGTTTAATAGCTCAGTTCTATCCCATTTGTGGCATTCGGGATTCCAGCCATACATTGAATGAACCCCCTCAGAGCTCCGAAGAACCTGGATCCCTGGTGCTAATGCAGCAGCGGCAGATTCAACCTCACTTACCTGAACTGCAGCAAAAGCTCCTGGGTATCTAGCCTCCAGATTCAAGACGCCAATCAACTCGAACTCCATTTCGACCGGACAGGAAGCCCCATTTGAAGCAGCGGGACTTGGGCAGTATATTGGCACCACGACCTCGGACTTTGTGGAAGGTATAGTTTTACGATAAATATAATTTGAAAGATGTGTCTCCGGCTGCACCAATTTACGGTCCTTGTCTGTAATATCACGAACGTTGTTGATCAAGTACGATTGCCCGGTTGCAGCGACGTGACCTACAATACCCTCTCCAGTCACAGCTATCTTCCTCTCGATTTTAGGATATGGTACATTAAAGGCAATATCACAAACTAATCTACGTGAACCCTCATCACTGTAGCCGTGAATTGATGGAGGATCTTTCACAATGAATAACATTCCTGCAGTTGCTCCAAACCGTTCGGTTATTGCCGCCACTTGCGCTTTCAGCCGGTCCTTGGCACTCTGAATAGCCTCCAGCTTCATTGATTCAATAAAGTTATGAGCAGATTCCAGCGGAGATAATGGAACACGACCTTGCAAATTGGCTTTGAGCTTCGCCCTCACATTGAGAAGCGCAGTATTTTTAGTTCGATCTGATTTATATGTATCCTCTTCGATAAGAAGTCTACATTTTAAGTAACAGGCTAGTGAGAGTTCTCTTTCGAGTTCTTTTAACGATACTGTAGGCTGTGGGATACCTCTTTCTTTTCTAATTCTATGAGTATTTGAAACATTTTGAACGGTCTTTCTAAATACCCTCTCAGCATGCTCAATCGCGTCCCTTCCAATTTTTACTGAATCTGATAAAGCCTTCCATTCTTGGACACTTGCGTGATCGTTTTTCGCAAGATTTAACAATCGAGAAATGCATGCCCGGTGGACTTCAGTGCAGTCATTTCGATCTAAAATATTGGAAAGAATGCGCTTAACATTCTCAGTATCAACCGGTTGATTTAATTCGCTTTGACTAGTTACCTCGTCTCTAAATTGATCGAGTAATTGAGCTATTTGATAACTTTGCGAATCAGCACTTACTGGTATAATCGGTGTTAATTTCAGCAGCGTATGATTCTGCTCTGGGTCAAAAACCCCGACTTGCGTTGCATTCGAACCAGTGCGCACTTTCATAATTAAAACTGCATCTCCTTGAGGCAGGGTTCCATGGCTTGCAGCACTCGTGAACCACCAAGGTTCTGGCCGCGCATCTGTCTTGATGGCAATTCCGCTCCCCCCAAAACGACCATCATTACAGTAGATCGTAGGGATCTGATTGGATGCCAAGTGGTCCTGGAGGGCACGAAAGTTTGCATGCTTCGAATCGTAGCTAGAAATTACTACAACGTCCGCTTCATTCATAGCCTTTGAACCCAGATATTGTAATGCTTCAGAGCAAATGAGGGGGAGAACTGTAACTTGTGATACATTTTCTCCATCTGACACACGAAGCTCGTATGTAGGTAAGTCTGGCGGGAAGTTATCAAAATGCTGGCCTATAAGTGGTGCTTCATGCGGAGAATAAACAAATTTTGGACGCAAATTCACGGAAAGTTTGAACAGATTTTTCCCCTTTCTCTTTTTTGAAGTACCGTGAATGTCTTGTATTGGGTTTAAAATATGAGGGTCAAGGCTGGTCTCTCCAAGAACCGGCATGACAGTAGTTCTTGATGAGCTGCGAGCTCGAACGCCATCAAGGACCTCGCTTGATACCCCGAGATTTTCATACTCTTCCCATGCCAGAATGCTGTCATCGAGTGCATGAGTTCCTGCGAACACCAAACAATTAAAATTTAGTCTTTTCCTCAAGCATTTTAAAAATTGCCTGGGCACCGCACCTTCAGAAAAGACTACGACATGAGGTTTAACGCTCACGTCCAAATTATTCAACCAATCCACAACTGCAGTAAGTCGTGCGCAGTGCCAGAGAAGGTATTTATTGAAGCATAGTTGCTGAAGGTCATTCACCTCCACACCAAGATTTGCGAGCGACTGTAAAATTGGCTCTTCACTCGAGAAAGGCTCTTTAAGATAGTTTACTGCACCTAAAGTAAAACACGGATGGCACTCGAGTTGTACGACTGCAATTCTTACATCGGCAATTGTTTTTGTTGTGGCATTCACTCGGCTAAAAAAACATTTTAACGCTCAGCTTACGAGACATTTTTTTATCCTCATTACATTATAAATATTTAATAATTATCACCATTATCAAATTCGGTTCGCTTTGCACTATTTAAATAGTCGCGGAAACTACAAGAAATCATAGGCACTGGCCATGATTATGTCTATAAGTCGCCAGTCAATTCACAAGAACAACCTCCACACGCCCGTCTTTCACATACACCTCCAGCATGGGCCAGAGGCTCAGCGCATAATCGACGGCCCAAGGCGCTTTTGGGCAGGTGACGGCTGCTGAGTTTGACCTGCTAAGGGCTTTGTGCAGGCATTGCAGGATGAGACGGCTTTCGGCGCTGCGGACGGCCTGCCGCTAACTTGGCTCGGCCCGGCTTTCCCGCTGCCGCGCTTCAATTCGGTAAAGATGGCCGATCTGCAAAAGCACCCAGCCTGCCTGCTGGGGGGCGCTGGTCTTGGCCTCAATGTACTTGCGCCGGGCATGCGCCTAGCAGCCCGCTAGAACGAGTCCTGTGCGACTGCGGGCTGTAGGCTGGATAGGCGGCGTAGCCTTCGCACTGCACGGTGCCGCCGAAGTCCCCTGGCAAGATGTTGCCCAGGCAGGCGGAGCTGCGGCTGGTGGCCCAGGTGAAGCACACGTCGGCTCCGGGTCGCTTGCAGGTCCACAGGTAGCCTTGTTTGGTCTGGCCGTGGCCGGGGCTTAAATACTCCACCGGTGTCTCATCCACTTGCACGTAACCTCCGGCCATCACGCTGCTGCGGTTCTGCTCATAAACGGGGGTGAGCCAGTCGGCTGCCAGGGCCAGCCAACGGGCCATGCTTTGGCGCGGGATGTCCACTCCATGACGGGTGGAGTAAATCTGCTCCTGGCGATACAGCGGCAGGTGGTCACAGTATTTGCCCACGATGATGGCGGCCAGCAGGCCGGGGGCGGCGAGGCTGCGCTCTTGCAAAGTGTTCAAAGGGGCGATGATGGGCGTCAGGTGGGGCTCTTCACGCTTCACATACTTGCGCCGGATGAGGCGGCGGCGCAGGAACCGGGCCGGTTCATAGTCGAGCTGTTCGGTGACTTCTTCGCCCATGCAGCGCCATGATTCAGGAGCGGCTTTGACCTCCTGAGGCTCGATGATTTCTTCCACTGCGGGCAGGTGCTCAGGGACACGGTCTTCACGCGGTTTGCGTGGTTTTTTGGGTTTTGCCGCGGCTGCCTGCTTTTCGATCTCAGCCTCCAAGACGCCGGGGTTTGCGCTGGAAGCCGGGTCTTTTTTGACCCGTCATCCCCCTGCAAAAGCAGCATCAGCTGGCCTTCATCCATCACCTCGCTGCTGCGCCCGAAGATGCGTCGCACCAGCAGGTCGATCTTTTCCCTCAAAAGCTTGATCTCCTGCCGCGGCGCCTCGTTCTCGGCAGTCAGTCTGGCTTCAAGAGGCGTCATTGGAGGGCGGGCTTGGATGGCGTTTAAAACGCAGGCCGTTGACCCTCTTCTATCAAGTTTTGTTTCTACCCCTTTCAATCCCGCTGATACCACGGCCGCATGGAAGCCCCCTTCAAATCAATGCCATCGGTGAGCATCGCCAAGGCCTCCGGGGCCAGGCGCATCTTGGCTCCTTGCACCTCCCCAGGTTTGGGCCAGGAGAACGTGCCCGCCTCCAGACGCTTGGTCATCAGCCACAGGCCGCTGCCGTCAAATAAATCACCTTCAGCCGCGTGTGCCGTTTGTTGCTGAAGACAAAAAGAGCGCCGCTTTTGATGTCCTCCTTGAGCCGCTCGCCGACCAGCCCGCTGAGCCCTTCAAAACCCTTGCGCATATCGCAAGGCTCCAGCGCCACAAAAACCTTCAAACTGCCGGTAAAGCTCAGCATGGCCGCGACTCCTGCAAAGCGTTGAGAAGTTGCACCGCCAGGGTGATGTGAGCCGAACATTGAATGTGCAGTTTCACGCCACAGGACAGCTCAAGGACCAGATCCGCCGTGGAGCGGGTTCCCGCCGCTTCACCCGCTCCTGCGGAGAAGACAGCCTCCACAAAAGACACTGGCCTGACCCGCTGCTGCTGCCGTACTGAGCTGGACAGGCCATCCTTACGCCGCCAGCTCACGAAAGTTTGATATTTGACTCCGGCCATCGCCGCAAAGCGCGGCCGCGACAAGCCGCTGCGCTCATACTCCAGCACCAGGGCAATCTGTCGCTCCACAGGCGTCTGCACGCGCCCCACTCGATCATTCTTCAATACAATGGCCTCTTTGTTCATACAGGTCATAGCTGACCACCTATGACCTCAATGAATCCAGCAACTTCATACGGCACTTCGCGTGACGCTTACACTCTGTTGCTTTCCTCTATCTTCAAATGTTAATAACAGGCTCTAACGGCAATCAACTATAATGGGCCGCAGATCAGAGATCAGTACATCTTTTGCCAACTCCAGAGTATTGCAATTATCAATTGCTGAAACTTTCAACCACGAAATAATACAACCTTGTACCTTGTCAGGAACTGCCACGTATTCCATATACTTCGCAACGCTTCTTGTTAGGCCCATCGTTACTTCCCCATTTCTAGCCAAATACTCCACCGCATACGAAAGCATCTTGACTCTAGCATCACTAACAACATGGTCATCAAATACAAGATAATATAGCGCGATCAATTCTTCTTCACCCGCCTCCGAAAGCATCTCTAAGACCTGCGCGGCTAAATTTGCTGTGGCATTACTCATATGGATTTAAAAAACAGATTTTCCGTTATGAACAAGAATTTTTTCACTGGAAATAAAATAATTATGAAACTCGTCAACTTCAAAGTTATAAACCTGAACCAAACCATCTCTGGTGTCTTTACTAACAGTAGCATCCACTCTTGATAGTGCTTTATCAACACCTTTGGCATTCCAAAGAACGTTTTGTGGTTTTAATTGAAGTGCTGCAATCCATTTGCTGTCCCCTTGATAAAATCTATGATTAGAGCTGCATGATATAAATACATTATCACCTACTTTAAATTTAAATAGATCACTTCGAGAGGTCGTGAATGTTTTCGTTACTTTTCGAGTGACTATTTGACCGCTCCTCTCATCATAGCAAAACACGTAGGAGTTTGTGCCTATAGTCTCAATTGGAAGCATCCCTTCAGGCGTCCAGACTAATGTTCCCGCCACAAAACACCCGCCAGATGAAGGAGGGAATATCAAAGATGGAATATCTGAATTAGGAATGGATTTGTGTGGTTGCCAAGCACCGTTTTTGGGCTTGAATCGGCAATATTGATCAGACTCATACTTCGCTGCAGGAGCACTCCGGGGCCGCGCTGTTGGCTTTGGCATTATGCGAATCTGATCTCCAGAAGGGTGTTCATACATCCTTCCCCCGCCCGACTTAGTTGGCCCTTTATACACGAATCCTGAATCGTGAAGATGTTTAATCGTTCGATTAATTCCAATTTTGGGGGATACAGGGCATGTACCAGGAGTATATGGAGCAACAGATGGCGGAACTACACGTGGAGCTATTGGCCGAATGGGCCCACGTCCGCCAAAACCTCCGCCACCTCCACCTCCCCCCCCGGCCATACCTCCTCCTCTTGGCCCACCCTGTAGACCAAGTGGATCCACCAGAACTATTGGAGAATTCGATACATATTCATAGAGATTAACGCCTCCATCTTCTTCAATTGGATCCTCACTGATCCACACTCCAGCCCTAGCATCATATGCTCTGTAAGGTGCCAAATGAAGATCACTTTTCTCATGGTACCAATGTCCAGTGAAACGGAAATCCGCCAAACGGCTTCCTCCTGGGCCTCCCGCTGCACTCACTGTCTGCACTCCGTAGGCGTCATATGCGTAGCTTTCGACCACCTCTTCCGCTTCATCCATCACTTGTCGCACGCTACCCAGATGATCATGTGTGAAGTAGTAGTTTAAATTATTCGACAGCGCCGTTCCCAAACTGGCATACCTCCTCACCACCACCCCCTCGGGTGTTCGTTCCTGCACGATTTCAGCTCCCTCCCACAGCAACAGTTTTTCT
The DNA here is from genome assembly GCF_004364345.1 of Prosthecobacter fusiformis. NCBI lineage: Bacteria > Pseudomonadati > Verrucomicrobiota > Verrucomicrobiia > Verrucomicrobiales > Verrucomicrobiaceae > Prosthecobacter > Prosthecobacter fusiformis. The sequence goes on from NZ_SOCA01000001.1 coordinate 114,568, forward strand.
CCGATTACATCCCCGGCCTCATCTATTTCCACTTCTTTTACTCGTCGGTTCAGCGCGTCATAGGTAAATTCACTGCGACTGCTATCCCCGTAGTTGATCGCCACCAACTGGTTCAAGGCATCCCATTCATAGTCCTGCCCCCGGCCATTGTTCAGCATGTTGCCACGCAGGTCATAGCTGGGCTCGGTTTGTCCTGTTAGGCCGCTGACCTCCACCTCATAATCCTGCGAGGTTGCATTGCCGCTGCCATCCAAACCCGCCACGGTCACGACATTGGACCCCTCATCCAAGGACAGGTCCAGACTGAACCGGAACTGAGGCTCTTCCGACTCATCCGACACCGTCCGCATCTTGGCCGTCTGGCTATTGACACTCACTGTCCCAGGCTCGTTAACGGTGCCCTCAAACCTCACCAGTCCGCCAGCAGGACGGGCATTCATCTGGTTCATGTTATTATGACCAAACTTCATCACACTATTCCCGTCTTGATAGCTAACCCGGTTTCCCCCTGCGTCGTAATTATAGTATTGTTGCCGCACGATCGAGCTGCCTTCTGTCACCACCACCGATCTCAGTTGATCCGAATCATCATGCTCCAAGGTCCAATCCTGCTGTGGCGCAGCTCCCACCTTTTGCGACCAGCGACGCAAATCACCTCCAAATCCGAAACCGTATCCATATTCCGAAATTAACTCATTAGCCGAGGTCCGGTGAGTGATTTTTTCCAAACGATGATGCTGCGTCGCTGCAAGATACGTATAAGTGGTCTCCTGGCCATTGGGATAGTTCACCTTGGACAGACGAGACAAACCTTTGGATGACTGGTCGTACTCAAAACCAAAAGTGCCGAGAACATCGGTCATCTCGGTCATTCGTCCCATAGCATCATACTCCATGGCAACACGATGGTTGTCATCCACCAATTCATCATCCACCACCGACCAGATTGAACGTTCCTGCACCCGTCCTAGTTCATCATAGGTGTAAATAATAGCTGCATTCAGATCGTGCTCATTCACACGGCTGATTGATCCCGCGCCCAGTAATGGTGCAGCCTGAGGGCCTGTCCGAAATGGAAAATATTCGTAGCTGATGCTTGCCTCAGTTGAAGATTTTTTTATCGTTTTTAATCGCGGATGAACGGGATCGTAATCAAGCCACACAGGAGGTGTTTTTACATCAAGGACGAACTTCGGCAACCCGTTTTCGCTCACCGGATTACCGCTTACATCACGTTCACGGATGTAATATTTGATCTGCGAAATGGAATCGTCGTCGTTGTAGATAAACGCTTTTCTTGTATCGTCTGCAGTGGTGACATACTGGAGTCGGTTTTCATTGAGCATGTAGGTATATTCTTCCACCCGGCCGTTGGCCCGGATCTTTTTCACCTGCCGCCCAAGTTCATCATATTCCCAACGGGTGATATTGCCGTTGCCATCTATCAATTTTGCAAGAGATCCGCAGGTGCACCAGTCTAGTTCAATAGTGCGCCCTTCAGAATCCGTCTCAGAAACAAGCCACCCCATCTCATTATATTTGCGATGAGTGAGGCGTCCCTTCCTGTCGCGGATAAGGACCGGGTCAAGACGATCCCAGACGACCTCTTCATATTCCGCATTTGCGAGAGAGACGCCTTGCGGCTGATGGGTGGTTCTGATAATGCGATTCAGATCATCATACTCGTAACTTGTCCTATACCCCTCAGAGTCGGTCATCGACTCTATTCTCTGGCCATTATCATAAGTGAATGTAATAACGTCCTCATTACCAGGGAGCGGGCCATCTATCGTTTGTAGAAGGCTATCATGAGCGTCTGAGTTCGTACTGCCGACGGGTTTCACATACGTATAGGTTGTTATATGTCCTAGAGGGTCTTTGACCGTTAGCACCTGTCCATACTCGTTATAAGTGAACTCATTGGCCTGTCCTGCTGCATCAAAAATTTTCTTGGGGAGATGGTTTTTTTCATAAATGATCTTTGCCAACAAATCTTCATTGGAACCATTCACCTGACGTATTTCTAAAAGGTCAACGCCATTCCCGTCGTAGTAGTGTTTTGTGACTCGGTTAACGGGATCAGTAAACGAGGTCAAATTGCCTAATATATTGTAAGCCGCTGAAAATGTCTGATCATTTGAGATTGATTCGGTCGGTAGGTTACTGCCCCCCGCGTAATGATGGGTAACCTCTTCCGCGCTTCCCTCTTCGCCTATTGTGACCGTTTGAGAAGAGGAACCTTCATAATCAAAGTAAACAATCCCCAAAAGTGGTTTTTTTACAGATCGCAAAACTGAACTCATCTCATTGCTGCCAGAGCTGAGCCGCCATTCATAGATTTCGCAGTTCGAATATTTGGTTGGGTCCCCCAGCAATGGCTCATTGGGGTATTTATTCATTAATGTCTGGTTCCAATGAAAGCTGGATTGAGCGTGTCCGAGCCAGCTTTCAACTACTGAAGAACTGCCGTTGGGATAGGTGACTTTCAATCCGCGCATCATGTCAATGAGCGTCAGTTCAACCGGATTTTTCGGGTCGTTAAAATCCACCATTTCAAAGGTCCCTGCTTTGTTATAACGGTGAAAGAGGGTCTTTCCGTAGGGAGTATTCATCACTTCGATAAATCCGTCTGCGGCATAGCTAAAGGTGGAAACCATGCCGACAACGTCCTTGATACTGTTGATTTTGCCAGGCTGACTGACAGTTCCGTCATAGGTAAACTCTACAATCCGGCCATAAGGATCAATGATCTGCTTGATTTTTCGGAAACCTGTCGCGCTGGTCTTGTTGGAGAGGTACCTAATGAAGGTTACACCTCCCGCAGCATCGACAATTTCATTGATACGGCCCGACCATTTTGGATTTGAGATATTGGGATCAGTATGCTGGCCAGGCACGGGAGGCTCTGAATAGGTGATCGTGCTCAAGTTTCCAGGATAGACCTCATAGTTGATCGTCACCTTATTGCCTTGGGGATCGACGATATTTTTCAGGTAAAACCTTCCGGTTGTTCCTGGCTGTCCAGGCTGACTGTAGATTTCTGCGCTGCCATCCGCCATTTCACGTCGATAGCTGTCGCGGCCAGCCTCATCAGTGGTCCATTTTAAAACAGCCTGGGAATAAACATTTGGAGCATAAGCGCTGGTGACATTGTTGAATAGGCTAAAGTGATAGCGTTCCGTCCCCCCATCGCGCAAACGAACACTGACAGAATAAGAAGGATCAACCTCAAGATAACCAACCCAATTAAAATCCCAATTCGCCCCAAGGTGGCTATGGGTGTTAATTTCTGGGGTCCCTGTCTCGTTGTGATTGTAATTGGCAAGGAAAGTGATGGCTGGGCCTACAGGAGGCTGGTAATAAAGTGGTATGTCCTGAATATTTGATGTAGCTTGCATCAGATAGTAATTGGCAACGGGCATCCCTGCTTGTTTGCATGCAGGATTACCTTTTGGGCAAGTTTTGGTGTCTTCCTCTCTTGTCGATGCACCGCCCTTACCCCACACATGTTGGGCCTCTTCATCAGACACTGTGCGCCAGCCGGGAGGCAGTGGCTCGTTTGGGACCAGAAAATAGCCGTCAGTTTCGGCATCCAGGGCAGCTGCGGTAATCCACATTTCCGTTCCGCCAAAGGTTGCATCCTGAACCAGAAACCGGTTGTCTCTTTGCTCAAGAAGGGCGGCAAAGTGATCAAGTTTCCAATGCATCACTGCTGGATAGATGAACTGCCCCGAAGGCTCCCGCTTGGCGATCTGGTAATCCAGGCCCACTGAGGCAGCCCAATCCCTGACCATGACCAGATTTGTTCCTTGGGGAGTTGAGCGGGCGGCTTCCAATTCTGCTGTGCGGCGATGGGGGGTTTTGTCGCGAAAGTTCAATATGCTGTTGAGTGCAAATGGTCCGCATTTGAAAGCCACTCCAGGGTCCACTTTCATTCGGAGCATGCCTTCTTTGGCCGCGTCAACGTTTGCAGCCACCGATCCCTCGACTGGACGCTCACCGAGCTCCGCCAGATAATGTTCCATCATTGAGACTCGGCCCAATCGCGCATTCAGCAGCAGGGCTTCTCCTATCGCCCGATCGGCGATGGCGCGCCGTGTAAGGTCCGTTTCGTTTTTGGAGAGATTCCAGGCCCCTTCCCAATACTGAAGCGCTTGCGAGAGATGTCCTGTGTCATAGCACATCAGACCCAGGTTGAGAAGTAGCGACGCATTCCACCGGGATGAGGGATGCTGCTGGAGGAATGTTTCCAGCATGGTGAAGTCCTCGTAGCTAGTCCGTGCCGCAAACAGCTTGAGTGTAGCTCCAAGATCAGCATTTTCATTTTCAACTTCTGTTGTGCCCATGGGAACAAGACGATCCGGGAACATCGTGGCCAGTTGCAGTTCTGAGTCCTGAGGTGCCGCGCTGAAAATAATTTGAATAGGGAAAGCAGGCTGAGGCTTGCCAATGGTGGGCGGACGCAGGTCCTTTGCCAACGTCTGTTCTGCCAGAATAAGTGGCAACACAGAAACCAGTATCACCGGAAACAGAGGGAGGATTTTCATCGAGATTGTGTGATCAGAGAGGTTTTCAATTTCCTGCGCTACGGTTAGTCGGTGACATCAATTGCATTGGTAGGTTTCTCCAGAGTGATGACCGGAGGAGTTTCATCATCCTCATCGAAGTGCGGAGCTGGAAACTTGACCTCATCGAGCTCAAATGTCGCAGTGGTGGTGTCGCTGTTGACTGGTGCCAGCCCCTCTTTGCGGCTGAATGCCCAAATTGTCGTTGTGAATCCCACATGAATCGGCTGCGAATAAAGAGTCCAGGTAGTAGTGGAAGGCATACCGCCCAGCAGAGGATCCGTGGTGTAATAGATGGCGTTGTCCGAAGTGCCGATAATGGCCACTTCACCGGGGGCGGCCAACTCCAAGGTGCCTCCCGCAACGCCAGGGACAATTCGTGGTTTCTCGACAGTCAGTGCGGGAGCGTTGTAGATACCATACTCTGCACTCAAGTAACGTTCCATTTGTTGACGCTCCGCCTCAGAAAGACCCGTATTGTAGATCAGCATTTCGGCAATCTCACCTTGCAGGTTGTCGTTATTGTCAACGGTTCTGAATGAACCGATGTAGATTGGTTTGGTGTCCTGAGCAATCGCGGCTGTTCCTGTTGCTGATTTTAAGCTGTCTCCTGTGGATATCCTGCGCGTGATGCGGTCATAGGTACCTGCTATCGTTTCAAAAACATTCTGCCTGATTGGAACGGCAATCGCGGCGGGTGTTCCGATTTTCAAGGAGGCTGTAGGGGCGGTCGCACTTCCCGCAAGATTTAGTTGATAGCCGCCCTTCTTGACGACCACACCGATGTTAGTTCCAAGCTTCCGCATTACGGCGACAACGCTCATAGTTTCAAAGTGAGCTCTCTCGTCTGGAAATCTTAAGGGGTGGGGAACCTGTAAAGTCAGCGGGGCTTTCAGGCCTGCCTGATTAAAACGTATGACCGGGAGGCCAACGGCCTCAAGTGGATCTGTCACATAAAGAGGCCTCACTGTCTCGTTCGGTGCTGCGGCATCATTGCCCATGCCAGACTGATCGATCCAATGCGTGACTTTAAAGTTTGAGTCCGTGGCCACCCCACGATCTCCTTTGTACCATGCAACCAAACCACGACGGACAATAGATTTGTCAGGCTGGATACGGTAGACCCAGGTTTGTATTGCACTGTCAACTAACCCAGCCTTGCTGGCGACCACCTTTAAGACCCGGTAGGCCCCGTTTATTGATACTTGCCCCGTCAGGTCATCTTGGTCCAGTTCTGGCGAGGTTTCAGACGGGTCGTCCACCTCGGTTTCACCGTCATCGCCAAGCTCATAACGGATGGTAACATCATCCATTAAGCAGGACACCTTAACTTTCAGCCCTGTGGAATAAGTTCCACCTTCATAATCAGCCACAGGCGCTGGCACCTGCTTATTGGATTGCGTGCCATATCTCCTATGTGCGTAAATGCTCAGCAGGTTTATATCTTCTTGACTAAGTTCCCCGTCATATACCCAGAGTTCTGCGATTTCACCATCAAAGTTATTCACAGCCTTGCGACCGCCAACATAAAAAGGTGTTGTGGTTGAAGGAATAATCTTACTGTTACTACTAAAGACTTTGGAGCTCACGTTATTGCCCTGATAGCTGACATTCATGCCATAGTCTCCATGCGTGCCTCCCACCAGGACGACAGGATGCCCCGTATCACTGGATGTGTATGCAAGAGTGGTCTCTCTCGTTCTGAAATTGAATTTTGGCACAGCACCGTTTATCAGTTGAAGGCTGTAGCCTTTGTCCGTTGCAGTTCCAGTGACTGGCAAGTGTTTCTCTGCAATAACGGTTGTAGCGTTCTCAGTTTCGACGGTTCGCAAGATGGCAAACACACTTATGTTTTCTCCGTCAAGGCCTGGATAGTTGCCCTCAAGGCAATGGTGGTCTTCTTTAGTGAACTTTATAACAGGATGTCCATTGAACCCCGCTACCTCTGGGGTTGTCTTGACAGGACTATTAACGGCAACAGGAGCCGGTTTGGTGAGATGATGTCCATAACCTGAGAGATCAATCCATCGGGCAACGGTGTTGGACTCAGGCGAAGTTGTAGCCGCAGAATCACCTCGCACCCAGAGCTTGAGCTTGCTTCTCGGGACATAGTCCGCGTCAGGATCAATGATCACCATCGCATGGGCTTCCGTGCTGGGTGAATATCCGGTTTTGGAGCAAATGGCGGAAATCGAGATCACTTTTCTAGTTTCGCCGGTGCCCACTGTTAAGACCACCCTGCCAACTGCTGTCTGCGGATCTCCGCCGTCTACACGATATTCTATTGTCGAATTATTTTCAGACGTGATTGTGACCGTGCGGGATTCGGTAAACACCCCCCCTATTGAATTCGCTGAAGGAGTTACCTGAATAGTTGGCGCGGATAGCGCCGGTTTTACCTGGAAGTGATATTTGTCCATCAGGTAGGTGTGCACCGCCTTGGTTGCTTCCTCGTCGAGGTGGTTCGAATAAATAATTATTTCCGCAATCTCACCATTCATGTAGCTTGTGGCTATCAGCTGCTTATTGCCGCTGGATGAAGTATTGTTGTTGTTCACTCTTATCGAAGTTGTGCTCAGCTTTTCGCTGATCTTGTATCCCCCGACTGCATTTCCTGAAAGAGTCATTTCGACTCCAAGCCGTTGCATATATTGAGGAAGTATGTTCGTGACGATGGCTGAACCAATAGTCGTAGTCGCCGAGAAGTGAACGCCGAATGATCCCCCAATAATCAAGTCATCTCCCACATTCCCACCAGACCAGGAGGCAGTCTTGGTTTCGTTGGTGGTGCCAAGAAGCCGAAGTCCGGATCCCACGTGTCCTGTGATCAATTCGGCCGTTCCTGTCTTGGTGCCTGCTATCAGTGGTGGTGTTTCAAAGGGGGTTAAAGGTCCAAATCCAACTTTTCCCGCCCAATCTTGGTAAGATAGATTCCACCCTCCATTTACGCCTCCGGCAGCAGAATCAATTTTCTGCATGATGACACGGTCATATGGATCTTCAGGAGAGTTAGACCTCGCTACGACAAAGATCGTCCCATTGTCCGCCAGATCTTGAACATTATCTATTTTCATCCTTCGGTTAGCACCGGGAAATTTAAGTGCCGGAACCTTTTTACGAACTCCTGGTGAGATTGTCTGATTGTACTCTATAGAGTTAACGTTGAATTCCGTTTGAATATCTGGCCCGGAGCCTGAGGTTACGGGCACCGCGTCGTGACCATTTCCTGAAATATCTTTCCAGCGGGTGACACGCTCTACAGTGCCGACCGTCGTTTTCTCTACATCCTTGTCGGCCGCCAGCCATAGAACCATATTGTGGCGGGGAACGCCAGTAATCTGCGGATCGACTAAAATGCGGAACTGTTTGGTAGCGGATGCATATCCAGGTTTGGTGGCCTTCACTTCCACGACGCAAGGACCCACGCCTTGTAGAATGAAACCATCAACATATGAGATCCAAGCCGTTTCGCTAGGCATCGTTTCCCCCCAGGCAATCCGGTACGTCAAAGTCACCGCAGCCCCCTCGATATGAGTTGCTGTGATCGAGGTTCCTGAAGGCCACATGCCCCTGTCCGGCGTGGCCTCAGGCATTGTGAGTTCTGGCAGCGGAACGTGGGAATCGCTGTTCAGCAGATAGCGACTGATCAGATAAGCCTCAATTCGCGAAAGCTCTAGATCTGAGATGGCCGCATCAAGGACGATCAGTTCTGCAATCTCGCCCTTTAGACCATCTGCGGGCATTGAGAGCGGAACAGATGGATTTTGAACAGCGGCTCTGCGCCGTGCCCCCAATGAAAACAGTCTCGGCACATTATTAGAATCTATAGCGTAACCGCTCTGGCTAGCAGTAGCCGTCCTGTTCACGCTCAACACATGCCTGGTCGGTGACGCTGGAAAAGCCCTCTGCACAAACAAGTTAAATTTAGCGGGCAATGCATAAGGCGAGCCCGAATGTGCCGCAGTGATGACCGAAGTGTTAAAACGGCCTTCTGCAACCATACCCCCGCCTTGCTGCCTTAAGCGAAGGGAAAAACCAGCAGAGTCATTTTCTGTTTCCTGCTCGAGGATTATTGCGTTGTCGGGAGATCCATTGTCTTTCACCACAGCAAGGATAGTCACATCATCATTTGGTATGTTCCCCAGGCGCAGGCCTTGATTGTTTGCTGCTGAAGCAACCATCTGCGACAATCCGTCATACCCAAATGAAATGGATGGTTGCCCCCCAAGGGCATTGAGAACCTTCTTTGGCTTTACGACACCTGTTGCAGGAGCCACTAGATGGTTTCCGTTCCCAGATTGGTCGTTCCAATTGGTGATCAACCGTTCTGGGGCGGTCGCGGGTGTTGCCGCAATATCGGCACGCAGCCAGAGTTTCATGTGCTCTTTAGGCACCTCATGTGTGGCAGGGTCTACAAAATAGACTAGTGTCCGGTCTGTCACCGGGCTGAAGCCAGGTTTTGATGCAGAGATTTTGACCTCGTATCGAAGCACATTGCCAGCCACAAGAACGCCTTCCTCTTCAGCTAAATTAATACCTCCGCCATACGGTTGGGCTTCTCCTCCATTGACCTTATAGGTGACGGATGCGCTGTCCTGGCTGGTGCAAAGGACTGTGGGCGCTACGGCATACAATCCGGCGGCGGGGCTTGTTTCAAGGTGCACCGCAGCAAAGAGACCCGTGGCCTCAATCTGATAACGTAAATGCAGGTAGGCATTCAAACTCCGTAGCTCTTGCGCTTCCAGTTCGCGGTCGTAAACTATGACTTCAGCAATATCTCCTCTGAACGGATTAACCAGCGTTGTTGCGCTGGCTGACTGGGCTCCGATGAACAAGTCCGTTCCGGAATCACCAACGCTGGCCGTGCGCCCCTTCCTTACTAGTTCGGTACCGTTGGACTGTAAAACATTGTCTTGGAGATTAAATAGGCCGGTCAGTACCTTCCACTGATCCGTGCCCAGCGGTTGCGTTAAGGGGGTCAGCGTGTCAGCTCCTGTCGTACCGGAATTGAGAACCAGCCGCGAGCGAAGCTGCAACAGCGGCGTGCTTCCTGGTGTAGCCCTGAATCCATACCAGTAGCCGTTGGTTGCTGATAGCCGTGACAGCAACGACGACATGCTGCCAGTTGACGAAGTCGGAGTGGATGAAGAGGGGCGGGCAACAACGCAAATGGTATGTTTATTCAGCGCAAGCGGACTCCCTGCGGGGGCGGAAACCTTCAGCCAGTCCGCATCGAATACCAATGCTGGCTTGTTGTTGAGTCCCGCTGCAGTTCCAGGAAGAAATGCCGGGCGACCAGTCCCAGCCGCTTGGGCAGTCAGCGAGGAAACTTGACTACGCCATGCCACAACTTCGTCCCCTTCTGTCTTCACTCCGGCATCTGATCTCAGCCAGAGCTTCAGCCCGTCCCTGGATACCTCTCTGCTTTGTTCTTCGATGATGAACGGAACAACCACGGCATTGCTGTCGGCGTATCCTGGCCGTGAGGCCCAGGCCGTCAGTGCTGTTGTTCCTTCGGCCAACAGAATCGGCCCTGTGTACAACTGTGCCTCCCCTCCATTGATCTGGTAATAGACAAAAGAGCCTGGTGATGTGATTGTGACTGCTTGGCCTGGCAGATAGATGCCTGTGGCGATATCAAACTGTGGATCAGGCAGTTTTGGCGCAGGCAGGCCTATGATCTGATATTTGCTTTTGAAATAGGCCTCAACCTGTAGCCTCTGTGCCTCGGTCACCGAGCCGTTGTAGATGATAATTTCGGCAATCTCCCCTGTAAAAGGGTATGCCTGGGTGGCTGTTGGATTCACCGCAGCTGGGGCGGTCAAGTATTGCCCGATGAATAAGGGAGAGCCTGTGCTTGCAGCAATATTTGCGGTCCTTTGGGTCAGAGGCAAAGGAGACATCTGCCCGTTTGCATAAAAGCTTACTCCTTTGAGGGGGTCGGCTTTCCTGAAGACTCCCTCCAGCAGATATGAAGTGTCTACCGCCAGTGCTGCTCCAAACGTCTCAAAGTTCGTGGGTATGTGCAACCTTGGGATTCCAGCGTTAAAGCCCATGGTATATCCTTTGCTGGAGCCACCCTTGGATAAAAAGCCCGCCATTCCAACCGGGGCACTTGGCCACTTTGACACCACAAAAATACTAACTGTCAGCGGATTTAGCGAAGCATGGTCGGCGACCTTCAAGAATTTGCGCTCGGCCAGGGTCCCCAGGCTGCCGTTGTCAAATTGCACGGCGGGCTTTGTCCCAATAACGTCATTAGCAATCAGTGGACGGTTGTCGGTCGGCAGAGAGCCGCCGCCTGTTCCGACAGCGTCGTTGGCGAAGCCGGAAAAATCCTCCCACTTTGACACCCGCCCCCCTTCGTCATAGGTGACGTTCCAGTCTGCTCGGAGCCACAAAATCGGAACGGCTGGCTGGGCGGGACCAGGAGACGAGATGCGCTGAGGAATATTTTCAACAACCAGCACATGGTCATATTCTGCTTCTACAAGCTCGGATGGGATGCCGCTCGTTACTGCAAGGCCTGCTTTAAGCAGGTTTGACATCGAGACAATCGCCGTTCCCACAGTCTCCCAATTAATACCGTTCAGAGAATAATAACCGGCGACAATATTGCCGCTTCGCACAAGTCTAAACCAGACCGCCTGTCCTTCCGGCACGAACGTTCCCAATGATAAAGCCACGTCCGCCCCGTCTTCGGATCGCCACTTGAAACGAAGTTCACCTTCGGAATCGACGCCTATAAACGCAAATGCCGCATCGGTAGCTGTTGATTGCCTGATCATCACTCCGGTTTCAGCTCCTAAAATTGCGTCCAATGACGCCAGCCGGGCATCTACTTCCAGATTGCCCGTTGTTTCTTGGCTGACGAATCGCAAACCGTCAGACAGCCCGCCAAGCCCACGCCCGCCCCCGGCGACGGTGTGAGAATGAGGGGTTACAGTGGAAGTTACACCAGCTTCATCTCCTGCCACGAACCCAATATCCACCGAGTTCCAGGCGAGTCCTGCTCCCTGCCCTAAAATGGTGAAGCCCAACAGCAAAAGGCACGTGTTAACCGCTCGAATACCAAGGGATTTCATATGTTAATCAGGAGTAGCTGACGAATGATGGATTGCCCATCTGTGTCTCGGCGTTCATACGAGACATAAAGGGTTAATCCACTTAAAATAACGTAGTCATCCATGCAAGTGATAATTTTTGCACTCGAATAAGTTCACACTGTAATGCTATACAACTATGACGCGAATTGATTAAAAACTCCAACTTCAGATTGCTGTATTTCTATATATTATGGTTTTAGTTACTAAATATTCGTGATACGTAGTGTTGGTGCATGTATTCGGTAAACCATCAGGCCTATCGAGACGAAGAGCTACGGTAGCAGATCAGTCATATGCGCAGGTTTCCGTACGAACAGTGGCAAATCCCGACGCGGGAGCGCAGATTAAATTCAGATTCGGATGGCTAGCTGGTCTCCACGGTGGAGCACTGCGCCCCCTGCGAAACTCTCCGTTGAAGGCTCCGAGTTCATCTGCGGAAACCCTGCTAAAATCCCGGATATGGCTGATCATGTTCTCAGCCTCGTCTTCCAATCGGGGCGGGGTTAGGCTTCGGCGGTGGAGCCCGTCCGTTGATCATCTGTTGCACGATACGACATCCAGCTATTCGGCTCCAGCACAACGGGCAATAAAACATGCCCTGGGAACATCCTTGACATTTCTTACGCCGCATGTGAATAAAAAGAGTTTACTCTCTTAGGAATGAAAATATGCGTTCATATTAATTCAATATAGCCATATGAAGACATTGGAGTTAAGTATAAAATCCTAGCCTAAATGCTTTTTCACACGACCAGTCAGGAGCAGCAGTATACTAATCCTCTGGTGCTCCTTATTCTCATCATGGCGGTGGCAGGCTGCTCAGGCTTTGCGTTGGTAACCATCGGCCGATCTCTGCTTGAGAAAGCCACCCTGTCAGTCGGTATTGGCTGTCAGCTTGGATTGAAAGCAGGCTGGCAAAGCGCACTCATGGCAGGGGCAATTCTATCAGTGCTCAGTACATGGAATGTGCTTGCCGCTCCAAACTCTTCTGAGGAGGCTTTTCTCAAGACAAGGATGTGGTTCACCTGGTATGTTTGTCTCGCCGCCTTGCTTCCAAGTGTTTTCTGCGGGTTCATCGGTGGGGCTATTGGCGCAAGGCTGGCCCGTTCGCGGATTCCTTCTGATCTCGATTCCCGTCCGGCGAGCGCCGCTCACGGGTACAAATGGCCTTTTCGCCTCTTGTCCTGGCTATCGTTTCTGCTACTTGCTTCGCCTCTTGTGTTTCTCGGGCGAGAACCCAAGATCGACCCTCCACCGGTGATTGTGGCAACACTCCCATCGACTCCGGTTCCTGCGCCATCGCCATTCAAATACGACGTTCCGGCGGAGCTGAGCCAATCAAGCTTTAATCAGTTTCGGGTCGGCTTCGTCAAAACAATCGGTAACGTAGCTGACAGCAGAGCAATGAGCCTGTCGCCCGATGGAAGGCTTTTTGCCTACTGTAGCCAGCGAGATGGCAACTCCAGCATTACGGCCTTCGACCTGCATGCATTTAAACCAGTGGCGAATTTCATCGTTCCAGGGCATCCAGCAGATTCTCTGGTCTGGTCACCGGACATGAAACGTCTCGCCTGTTTGTGCCGAGATGGATCCGCCTCCGCTTCGCTATGGATTCTGTCGTTGGAAGACGGACTCGCCGTGGAGCTTCCTCGCCCGCCGGAGGCTGATGTTCCGGCCGGGGAGTTCTTCTGGTGGTCGGCGGAGGAACTGGCCTTCTTTTCTCCTGATGAAACGCCTCTCATATTCCGCCTCGACACTCTCGCGTTCGCACCACTGGATGATTCAAAATTCATTGAGGGCAAAAGCGAACAGGAAAAGATGCGCTGGATCGAAGGTCCACGTTTTGAACTACCTAGCTCTTCACACTGGCAATTCCAGATTGCAGCAGGCGTGCTATCTAATCAGCCGCCGCCCAGAAAGAATCAGGGCGCGCCGTGGCAATGGAACCAGAGTTTTTTCTGTTCATTTGCAGATCCGCAATCCCCTCCTGACAGAGCTTCCAGTCAACAAAGGCATGAAGGTCTTCTGTGCCCCGGACGGGTCCAAGATCATCCGCGCCATGAATGGGCAGGCCGAAGTTGCCTACTTGAAAATGAGCGAGGCAGAAGAGGAGATCGTTGAAGTCGAAATACCCGTATCAGAAACGGCTCGGATTCCAGGAGTTGAAGACCTTCAACTTTGTGCGTTCGTTTATGCTCCGCTTATCAATCCGCTCAACGGCCAGACCATTGGACCTGACCATCGTCGCATCAAGGCCTTGCTGAGGCTCGTCGAATGGAAGTCAGGCAAAGCAAGCTTTGTCCTCTGTCAAGCAACGGAAACCGTCAATGAAACGGATGTTATCGCAACGCTCCACACTTGGTCCGAAGGATCTCTAGTTCCTTGGATGCATGACCTGGCTGAATCTTGGTGGACGCAGGCGGGAATACGCTCAAAAGCGGATGCTCTGCAATCTGCCATTACCTCTCTGGAGCCTGTGGAATTTCCGCAGGCATTGACTGCGGAGCCTAATGGTACTTCTCACCTCATTGTCACCGCCAAAACGCCCTTCGTGAGATCCGCTTCGGAGGCCAAAGTCAGGGCTTTCCTAATCGATCACCACAACAAGGCCTCTCAAGGTGATCTTGCAGGTCTGCTTGCTAACTATGCAGAGACTGTGGACTTTCTCGATAAAGGCAACCTTAGCCGGGATCGCATTGGCGCGGACGAATCCGCTCATCGGACAAGATGGCCCAAAGGCGAGGAGGTCGTCCAAGGGGGCATCCACATTTCGCGCGAGGGCTTCTCCCTTTGGCGTGCTTCCTATACCATGATGTTCCGCAATGAAAACAGTGCGGGAGGCTGGCAGAAAGGCCTAGCGGATCTCACGCTGGATGTCTCCGTATCGCCTGATGGAATGCGGATTGTTGCACAGAAGGCCGTTGTCCGAGATGTGCAGGAAGGCGGTCCGGCACCGGCCTCATCTCGTACTGAGCCCGCCCGCCCGAACCCTCCGCCTGTCAAAGTCCGGCTGCCGTCGCCAGTCTGGGCCAGTTCAACCACGGGCACTTTGGGCACTGAAACGCTGACAGTTCATGATGCCGTCCACTTCAAAAACGGACGTGCCACCCTCCACCGGACCTACCGTATAATCGTCAGTCCAAACACACCCAAAAGTGTGGCTTCCAAGTATCCAAACGGGCTTATCTGCATGATGACCGCTGAAATGGAAGGTTCCCTCACTCAGACCGGACCTCGGATGTGGAGATGTATTGTGGTGTCCAGGGATGGCTGCAAACATCCGATGCCAAGGTCGGAGAGTTTAACGCAGTCTGCGGACGCAATGCCGAAAGAACGGTGGGGACGGTATTGAAATTCCGATTCGATGGAGAGGATCTCATCGAAGGGCAGGGGGGCAGTCGGATGAAACTGGTTCGGAAGTAGACGCCCTCAAAGCTCGCTTCCTGTCCCGACGCTGGAAGCGTCGACATCTGCGTGCATGTGAGCACCGTAACTTCCCCGCTCTCACATCAGGCGTCAGTTACGGCTTATCGTCGGTGACTTTGCCGGTTTTTGGCGAGCATGTTAGGATGAAGCCAACATGCTTGTCTTCATGGATGAATCTGGCGATAACGGTCTCCATCTCCTCACAGGGTCGTCCAAAAACCTGATCATCACTCTGGTGCTTTTTGAGGATCACGCCGAGGCTCTCAGGGCCGATGAGCGCATCGCCAACCTTCGGAGGGAGCTCGGACTCAATGCCGGTTTCGAGTTTCATTTCAGCAAGCTCAAGCAGGAATGGAGGGAGCGCTTCCTCAGAGCAGTCGGTGTCTTTGATTTTCTCTATTTCAGCATCGTCATCGACAAGGCCGAGATCGTCCGACGCGGTTCCTTCAAGCCTAACGAACTCTACCGCTATGCCTGCCATCTTGCCATTGAGCTGGCCAAGCCGTACCTGAAAGAGGCCATTATTGTCGTCGACGGCAGCGGCAGCCATCAGTTCCGCCTGGATCTTGCCACCGAACTCCGCAAGCGCACCAACCGCCCTGGCGAAACCGGCGGTCATCTCCATAAGATCAAGTTCCAGGATTCTCATCGAAACAATTTGCTGCAGCTTGCGGACATGGTTTGCGGGGCAGTAGCCCGCTCTGTTTCTGACAAGCCGGAAGCCGCTTCTTACCGGAAGCTGATTTCCCATTGTGAAGTGACTGTCCTGCGCTGGCCCAAATAAAAAAAGCCACCGCCCCTATCCTTGCGGAAAGTCCTCCATACGGAGGCAGTTCGGGGCGGTGGCGATTCCATCATCAGTATACCTTAGGAGGTCGAAATGTGTCAACTACCCCTCCTGTGGAGAAGGTTCTTGGGGTGATTGCGCCCTGGACTCTTCCCTGAGGCACTCCTCTACAAACATCACAAATTCAGGTTCCTGAAACTCACTGCTCCATATCCAAACGTGGTTCGGGATCGGCAGTGAGAAGAAACTCTGTACGTCCTTCCGAAGACCTGTCATTTCAGGCAGCATTCCGGCTTTCATGGCGGTGTAGCTCACGGCTAGCTGGGTGATCAGCAGGTGCACGAAGCGCTGTTCCGCGGCGGAAACCGGATGGGTTTTGAGGTCGAGGTCTTTCTTCAGTAGGCGGGTGAGTTCCGGCTTTTCGGTGACCTGCATCCAGAGGCTGCGGTGGCTGTCTGCAAGCGCCATCAGATTGGAAATCTTCCTCTCCTTGGCATCGGCTCGGAAGGAAACGGCGGCAAGGCTCAAACTGACGATGAGGCCGAAGGTTTCCAAGGTGTCCTGCCCGTGAATGACCATCCACTGCATGAATGTTTTCATGCTTGGATTGTATCACAAAATTCAAACCGTTTTCACCTGGCCAGGAACTCACCTGTGCACAAATAAAACCCCTCGCGATGAATGCATCGGAGGGGTTGTTGAGCTGAAGGAACTATTCGATAGCCAGCACATGATTGGCGGCTTTTGCCGCGAGGCTTGCCGCTTCGACGATCCAGCGTTTGCGGTTCGGCTCACGGAGTGTGTCCAGCCAACATTGAAGATAAGCAGCGGATTGCTCGTGCTCATCCTGAACGATGCCAGCCTCCATGCCGAGGAACGCAGATCCCATTTCGGCAACAAGCTCCTCTTTGGAGTATTCGGTCATGACTGCTCCTGTCGCTCCCATGAGGCTATTCCTGTTCAGCCGTCTTTCATGTCCGGTCGAATGGATGATTTCATGGAACAAGACAAGGTGGTAGCTTTCCGCGTCAATGAACCTGGACCGAGCAGGCATTTCTATCGTGTCAGTGCTGACGCGGTAGCATGCCCTGACCGTCCTGCCTTCATGGATGTCCGGTTTGCCCGGCATTTCCTGCACGATCCTTTCCGCAGATTCAATCCGTCCTTCATTCGCCTGCGGTTCCGGCAGTTCCATCTCTGGAAACTCCACTCCATCGATTTGAAGGGCGTTGAAGACGGTGTAGCCACGCAAGTAATACACGGCCTTGGTTTCCTCCTCCTCCTTGCCTTTCGTCCGCCGCTCATGGCGTCCGTATTTGACAATGAGAGTGCCGCGCTCGCCTTTCCGCACTTGGCCGCCGAGATCATTGGCCTGACGCATGGTCAGCCAGTAAGGCGATGCGAATCGCTTCACCCCGAGCAGCATCACGTTGATTCCCTGATACTCCCGGTTGCTTGCGAAGTTGCGCGGCCTGCCGACCTTCCTGTCCCAGGGGCAGCGCCAGGGCACTGTCCCTTCTTCGAGTTTCTTCAGGATCGTGTCTGTCACGGCCTGATAGGCATCGAACCGCCTGGTTTCGCCTGATTCGGCTTTTGATGTCGCTGTTTTCATGCATGTAATGCTTTTGGTAGTCAGTTGAAGTCCACTTCACCGTGAACCGGACTTCTGGCTGACCGCCACCGGGAGGAGGCGGCTAAGGCCGTCTCCTCCCGAGCATTTCATGAATCTCCCTGCGGATGTCTTGGGGCACCGCCGGAGAGGCAGGCTCCGGCGTGGCCGCTTTGAAATTGAGATTGGAATTAGGATTGGAATTAGAATGCGATAGCCTATCCAACTGTATGACAAGGCCCTGTACACTGGATGGCAGACGCTTCACCAGTTCTTGGGGCGAGCGGTTCAGTTCCAGCAGGATGCCCTGGCGGACTTTTGGATTCAGAGTCTGATGTTTGACGAAGTTGACGATGGCGATCCAGTCCTCCTGGCGGAGGATTTTTCCATCGGCTTCGAGTTTGGCCAGACCTTGCTTGATCTCCGGCATGGCCAGACCTGTGTCGAACCCGATTCGTTTGACCGGGATTTCATAGACGCCCGCGATGGTCGTCAAAGGCGAGGTGAGAAGGTAGAGGAACAGCAGTTTTTCATGCGGACTCAGCAGGGCGATGTAGGAATCGTCCCAGAAGCGTGTGTTTACGATCCGTTGTTTGGCCATGATGGTTCATTCCCAGTGCTTGTGTAGGAGCTTCTGCACCCAGCCGGATGGCGTGCCTGTCCGGCCAGCAAAATGCAGCAGTGCTCTCGAGCCTGGGACTGCTAAAATTCGATGATGTGTTCCGCTACCTCCCCACCCCGCGACGTTTTGTCGCAGGAGCACTTCATGCACGGACAGCCAAGCCAGGCACACAACCATTTCAAAAGGAAGCCACGTATTGTTGGGAAATGTTGTGGCCTTTCCTGGCCGACCGGGATGTATTCGAGTTCCTGCTGTCGCATGGGGGGTAAGTTAGTTGAATGAGTAATTCGACCGTGAACCGATTTGCTTGAACTCTCGTTCGAGCTGCACCGGAGCCGTTTCTTTTCCGTTCACCTCCTCTCCATTCCGTCAATCTTGACAGGCGGAAAGTCGCATTGTGCGACATCACTGCCGTAGGCTGTATCCCCTCTGTTTGAGGGGCAGTCGCGAAATGCGGAAGGGAAAAGAAACTGTCTGGAATTATAGCTGGATGCCCTGCCCCTGTACAGGGTGAGTCTGTGGATAACTGGAGCCGCGCGAGCGCCGACCGTTATGCTGCAAGCGCCAGATGGCTGAATTGCAGCCTGGCGAATCGCTCGGCTTCGGGCCTCGACAGCTTCGTGTAGTGGGAAATGGAGTCCGGGGAGCTGTGCCCCACCAGCTGGGCAATGATCGCGTCCGGGGTTCCCAGTGCGGCCATGCGGTGGATGAAGGCGTGCCGGAACGAATGCGGCGTCAGCTTGCGGGTGATGCCGGCCCTGGCGCACGTGTCCCGGATCATCCGTTCGATGGTTCGTCGGTTGAGATGGGCTTTGCCAGGGGTGCGTCCTGCGAAGAGCCAGTCACTGTCGGGTCCATCATTGATCCTGCTCACCAGGTAGCGCTGAAGAACTTCATCGGTGTCCTGGTTCCAGAACACCCGGCGGCGTTGCACGGTCTTTTCTGTGTCAATGACTGCCGAGCTGTCTTCCTCTATCTGCTCGATCTCCAGGGATTCCAGTTCCCCCACCCGCATGCCGGTGTCGTGGAGCAGCCGGACGATTACCAGATCGCGCAGGTGTTTCTCAGCCTTCAGCACGTCAACCAGCCGTCGGTATTCCTCCTCGGTGATGGCTTCATGCGAGCGGGCCCTGGCGGTCGGGACGCGGGCAAGGTACAATGGCAGCCGAAGCCTGCCCTGCTCATGCCAGTAGCGGAGGTAGTTGTGGATGATGCTTAACGCAAATTCCACATTCTTCGGAGCAAAGCGCCCATTCAGGCTGGAGGCAAAGGCGGTCCAATCGCCAATGACCAGATCCTCGGGCGCTTTGTTTGTGAATGCCTGGAAGCGGGTCACCCAGAGGGCATATTTCTCTCCTGCTGACCGGGTATGAGTGGCTTTCCAGGCCAGGTATTCTTTGATAAGAGTCTGGTTGTCAGAGACAACCGGGGTGACGGCGGCGGGTTTGAAATCTCCGCGCCGTCGGGCGTAAGTGATGTACATTGATGTCTTGTTAGACCAGTAAAAGCCCCTGACAAAAGCGGTCTGCCACCTTCATCAAGGTATGGATCAGGAATCCTGATCCCGTATGTTTTCGCATCTTTAGTAGCGTTTTGTCAAGGTGCCCGTCCTATCGGACATTCGCAGTACACCGTACTTGCCCGCCTCCTGTCAACAGGCTGGCTGTGGATGGCGGAGAACGGCTTCCCCGACAATCGGGACGACATACCCGGTATGTCGGGGCAACGACACCGCCGATGGCGGTTTCCCTTTGATAACAAAGCGCGAAACGACTTCCCACGTGTCGGCCTCACGGCCCGACTTGCCACAGAAGCCAAAGGTTATCAGGCGAGTCCGGAGCGCTATCGCGTCAAGGACATCGCCCTTCTGCGGCAAGTCGGCCCGCGAGGCGGGCACGACACGTGGGGAACTAGTTTAACGAAGGTTTCTCGCCTGGCAAGACGACGGGTTTTAACGAAGGTTTCCCCTCCCCACCCTCCCACAGCCACAGGCTTGAATACGGCCGCTTCGCCAGGCCACCGCTCAAGCCTGTGCCTGCGGCCTGCCTCCGCCCCACTAACGGTTTTCCCTGACGGGGTGCGGCAGCAGCCGGGGCAAAGCCCGGCCCCTGCCTTGACGGATTCAAGCCGCCCAAGACGGCGGCATGATCCACGGGTTCTTTAACGGGTGAACGGCTGACGACGGGGTAACTGGGCACGGGGTCAACGACGGTTTCCGAAACTGGTATAATAAGGGTGGACTTGCTCTTTGCTCCGAAGCTCCGGCTTCGGTATCGGCGACAGCCTCTCTCCCAACCGGCTCTTCAACAAAAAGCATGCCGGCCTTCCGGCTCTTCCAGTCTTCACGATGGGACGGACGGGCTTCGGGCGAGGGCGGCCGCCTCCGATATGAATGATGAATCCATTTTCTTCGGCCACCGCCATACCTATGGCGGGTTCAAAGTTCCCTATTTCCTGCCTCTGGCGGAGCTGTCGCGTCACGCCTATGTCCTGGGCAAGAGCGGTACCGGGAAGTCCACCCTGCTTCAGCTTCTCATCGACGGGCTGATCCAGGCAGGTCACGGGGTGGGTGTTTTTGATCCGCATGGCGATCTCGCGTTATGGACATTGGATGCGGTTCCCCGTTCCCGGCTTGACGATGTGATTTATCTCAACTTCGGCGATGAGGAGTATGCCCCCTCTCTGAATTTTGTTTCTGATCAGGTGCCTTTTGAGGCGAGACCGCGTCTGGCTTCTGCTCTGGTGTCAGCGTTCCGGCATCTCTGGTTCGAAAGCTGGGGGCCAAGGCTTGAAAACATCTTGTATCATTCGCTGAGGGTGCTCATTGACTGCCAGAACACGAGTCTCATCGCCTTGCCCAGGCTTCTGACCGACGATGTTTACCGCGCCTGGGCTGTCCGCCAATGCCGCGACCCGTTCATCCGCGCATTCTGGGAGCGCGAATACGAAGTTTGGGACAAACGGTTTCGGACCGAAGCGATAGCACCCGTGCTCAACAAGCTGGGCCAGCTCGCGGCCTTTCCGCCCGTGCGGCATTCGCTTGGCCAGGTGAAGATGAAGGTGAATCTGCATGCGGTTCTGGATGAAGGTAAGATTCTGGTGGTCAACCTCGACAAAGGCAAACTGGGCGAGGACGCAGCGCGGCTTCTTGGGGCGCTTCTCACCGCCTCCCTTGCAGCGATGGCGATGGAGCGCAGTTCAATGCCCGCTTCTGCTCGGAAACCATTCACGCTTATCCTGGATGAAGCACATGGCTTCCTGTCGGACGCCATGGCGACGGTGCTTTCGGAGTCACGGAAATTTGGTCTTCAGCTCGTCATGGCCCATCAGTTTCTTGGACAGCTATCACCTTTTATGCGGGAGGCGGTATTGGGTAATGCGGGCAGCATTTTTGCCTTCCGGGTATCAGGCGAAGACTCGGAGGTGATGGGGGCAAATTATGGCCACTCGATGGCTCCGGGCCTGTTTGCCGAATTGCCTGCTTTCACGGTGCTTGTACGCCCTGCTGAGGATGTAATGCAGCCGATTCGAGTCTCGGTTGGGCCGCCAAAGCAGTTCGCGAAAAGACACCGCGATCCGGCCATGATTCGAAGCCGACAGCGTTTCTGCAGTCCCCGTCAGAATGTTGAGAGCAAACTGAGACGATGGTCAGATCAAAAATAACTGTGCCACCGCTGGGGCTGATTTTGTGTTAAAATGAATGGATGCACCAATCGCGGCCAAGGAAGCCACGATTCAAACGCGTCACCGATAGCGTCCGACTCATTCTCACAGAACGAGATCTTGCCATCCTCTCAGCCGTCGGTCGCCACCGGTTTATTCAGTCGCATCACCTGCTTAAGCTCATTCCCGGAAGCCGCCAGCATTTGATCCGGCGGCTTGGAAGATTGTTCCATGCAGGCCTTCTGGATCGGCCAGTCCAGCAGATGTACGTCCGGGACAAGATCGGGCAGAAAATTGCCTATTGCCTGACCTCGCAAGGATTGAAGGTTTTGAGTGAACGTGCGTCATATCAACTCTTGTCCTTGCCGCGCCAAAAAGGGATCACCGCAGCCTTGTCACTGTTCCATTCTTTGCGTGTAACCGACGTTCTGGTCGCAATGGAATTCGCAGCGACTGCACGGGCACTGGCCATTCGTTGGCCCCAGGAATGGCCGTCTGGGCAGTCTGAAATAGATCGAAGGCCCGTGCGCTTGAAATGGTCCGTAACACTCAAAACAGGCCGGGAAGTTCTGAAAACCTGGCAGCTCCCTGACGGAGCGTTTTCCCTTTCATCCGCCGATGGTGAACCGCGATATTATATCCTTGAGGTGGATCGGGGCACCATGCCTGTTCATCGCAAGGGGCTATCCCAATCCTCATTCTATCGCAAAATCCTTTCATACAAGGAAACACGCCGACAAGGGGTCCTGTGGAGCAGGTTTCATATTCCCGCCTTTCGTGTGCTGGTCGTGGCTGAATCCAGGCGGAGGCTCTTTTCTCTTCAACAGGCAACAGCATCAACCTTCAAAAACCGCGAATCCAAAATGTTCCTGTTCGCAGTTGCTTCGGAACTTTTGGAGCAGGGAGATGCTTTGAGCCATGGCTGGGAAACCTGCTCAGGAAAGAAGGTCTATCCCCTCATGGAATAACAAACGATGTGCCATCCACAGCCGCCCGATTTGGATCTCAAGTGGTCGTGATACAATAGAAGCCAAGGAAGCCACATCAGCATTTGCTGGGTGGCTTTTTCGTCTTCTAACCAAATCCACCATCAAAATTGTTCTTTATCATGAGCACTTCTACCGCTTCTCAGAACGCCTTCGTTGATTTCAAAGAGGTGAAATCGCGGATCGGCATCCTTCAGGTCCTCGAACGCTACGGTCTGCTGAGCAATCTGAAGCGCGCAGCAGACCGTCTTTCGGGCCCGTGTCCCCTGCACAAGGGCACCAATCCGACGCAGTTCCGGGTGTCCGTTTCCCGCAATTGCTTCAACTGCTTCGGCACCTGTGGTCGAGGCGGCAACGTCATCGACTTCGTTTCGCTCCGGGAAGGCATCTCTTTCCGGGACGCTGCGCTGCTTCTCCAAGACTGGTTCATGCCCGACAAGGCCGCGAACCGTTTCGCTGGAACAGCACCCAGGCAGACGACGGAGGCTTCCCCCCGCCCGTCTTCTCAGCCACTTCAACCGCCGCCAGCAGTCGCCGATGACCCGGATGAGGATACGGGTGAAAACCCGCCTCTTTCATTCGCTCTGAAGGCACTGAAGTCCGATCATCCGTATCTTTCCGCACGCGGTCTCACAGAGGCCACGATTGCAAGCTACGGGATTGGCTATTGCGCCAAGGGCTGTCTGCGTGGCCATGTGGCTATCCCCATCCGCAACCGCGATGGAGTTCTCACAGGTTACATTGGAAGATGGCCTGGAGATCCACCGCAGGGTCAGGGCAAATACAAACTGCCAAAGGGATTCCGCAAAAGCCGCGAGGTCTTCAACATTGATCGCGCTGTCCACGCGGATTCATCGGACCCCTTGCTGGTCGTCGAAGGCGTCTTTGACTGCCTTCATCTCGTCCAGCTCGGATTTTCGGCGACCGTTGCCATCCTCGGCTCTTCACTGTCTCCCCGTCAGGAAATTCTGATCCGGGAAGCAGCGAGGACTAAACGGCCCGTGTATTTGCTCTTCGATGCAGACGAGGCAGGAAGAAAAGGAGCTTCAGAGGCTGCAATGCTTTTATGCAGCTCTTCCATCGTCCGTATCATCGATATCGGCGCATACCAACCGCAGCCGGAACTGCTGGAACGTTCGCAGGTTGAGGCTCTTCTCACACAACATGGAGCCACTACCCCATGAACGCCGTTCCCCGATTTTCTCTAGGCCGGCTTTTTGCCACACCTGGAGCGATACAGGCTTTAACGTCGTCCGACATTCAAACAGCCCTATCCCGTCACCTTCAGGGTGATTGGGGCGAACTAACTTCGGAGGACATCGAAGCCAACAACGATGCGCTACAGGACGGGAGCCGGCTCCTTTCTGCATACAGCGGAGAAAACGGTATCCGTTTTTGGGTCATCACGGAATGGGATCGCTCTGTAACCACAGTGCTGCTCCCTTCCGAATACTGAAAGGACTCTGAATCGGCTGCAAGGCCAGGCTCTCGCGACTCGCTTCAACGCATGGAGCCGTCCCGCTTAAAGCGCGAGAGTGTAACTCACGAAGCAGCCTGCAATCGCAGGCGGACGGCAGAGAAGATGACATTGAAACAACTCGAATTGTTCCTGCCAAATCCTTCCAACCTCCCGGCACAGCGACGACGAAAGTCCGCGCCCCAGGAGTTAAAGGTCATCAGTCTGCGGGAGTGCCCCTCCCCAGAATCCCTGATGTTGATGGACTGCCCGGCGAAAGCTGTGGAATACTGGCACCACCACATCACCGCCTCTCCGAATTACAACGCGGATGTGGAATGTGTGGTGGTGCTCGTGCTCAGCACAAGGCTGCGGATCAAAGGACACTACCTGGTGTCCGTTGGCTCGCTCAATGAGGCCATGGCGCATCCGCGCGGAGTCTTTCGCATCGCCATCATGGCCGCAGCTCATGCCATCGTGCTCATGCACAACCACCCGAGCGGAGATTCTTCCCCAAGTCCTGCCGACACGTCACTTACCAGACGCGTCCGCGAGGCAGGAGAGCTTCTTCGCATCGAGCTTTGCGACCACATCATCGTTGGCCATCAGCGATACTTCTCTTTCAAAGAGAGCTGTATCATCTGAAGCCCAAGGATGTTTTACAACCCTGATCAGACCTAGTTCTGATCAGGGTTTTCTTTTACACTCGCTCCTTTTATCGGCCCAGAACACCATATGGCCTTCCTCTGCCATGAACGTTTGCATGAGCATTTAAATGTATTGACTGCACAATTTTGGTTTTTCCCGCGATTCGTGTGAAAAATTGCTGCCCTCGGGGGGGTATTCTGGTCGAATCCCATCATTACAAGCTCGATGGAAATGCAGCGGGGTGCGGAGTGGCGACTGGTTGGGTTCAAGATGACGGGCTTCAGGCGGTTTTACATATTTTTTGCCAGCCCAGTCACTGGAACAGCCTGAGTAAACCAATTTTTGCTAGGTGTTTGGCAGTCGCCATGATAAATTTCATTCTGAACCTCAGAATGAGTTATTATCTAATAGTAGATCCTTATGCTTAAACCTGAAAAACTTTATTCGTTCATGAAGATGGCCATCTCAGAGTCGCGGAAATCCAAGCCTGAAGATGGTAGCATTCACCCAAAAGTGGGAGCTGTAATCGTTGATGAAAATGGCACTGTTGTTGCCAAGGCTCACCGTGGTGAGCAAGGCCGTGGAGATCATGCTGAGTTTATTGCTATTTCGAAGGCTATCCAAGCAGGATTCAAGGATTTCTCTCGCGCTACAATTTTTGCAACTCTTGAACCCTGCACTCATAGGGGTCATG
Organism: Prosthecobacter fusiformis; assembly: GCF_004364345.1. Classification (NCBI taxonomy): domain Bacteria; kingdom Pseudomonadati; phylum Verrucomicrobiota; class Verrucomicrobiia; order Verrucomicrobiales; family Verrucomicrobiaceae; genus Prosthecobacter; species Prosthecobacter fusiformis. The sequence continues at coordinate 140,130 of NZ_SOCA01000001.1, forward strand.
GAAAAACCCCTTGTGCTGAACGTATTGTCAACACAGGATTTGGTCGCATTTACATCGGCGCACTTGATCCTAATCCCGTTATAGTGGGACACGGTGAGACTTTTCTCCGCATGAGACAAGGCTTGATAGTCGAAAGATTTCCTTCTGAGTTAGAGAGACAAATACGAGAAGATAATAGAGAGTTTTGGAACTTATTTTCTAGCGCCCATCTCCCATCAACATCGTTGTACATTCAGGTCCGTGTTTCCGACGTGATTTTGAGCAAATTACGCTCCGCAGGTGTCGACATTGACCATATACCCACAGAAGATGATTACTCTTTGCGAGATTTAGCGTCTTACGTATACGGACGCGGGAAATTTCACTCCAAAACACGCAAGGAAATACTAGATTTCTTGGTTGAAGCTAGGTCATCGGCATTCGATCAGAAGTACAGCAGTTATACATATGATCAAGATGCACGAAAGATTGAAGAAAGATGGAAGAAGGAATTTCCAGGCATACTAAAGCGCTTTAAAGTCTATGATTTTCCAAAGCGCAGAATTTTAAATGTTGGTATTGGAAATGGCCTAGAAGGAGTTGGCCTTTTTGAACATTGCATTAACTTCACTGGAGTTGACATCGCGCCGGAATCTCTTACGAAAGCACAAACTAAATTCCCTAGGGCTACTTTTATCAAAGATTCAGCCGAGTCCTTGGACGAGATTTCTGACCAATCCCAAGACATATATGTTTCGCTGCGAACTTACCAATCGGCCTTTTTCGACATTCAAGAGTCAGTTCGACAAGCTTATCGCGTCCTTGCACCAGGAGGAATTTTTATAGCCTCCATCGCAAATGCATATGTTGAAGGTAACGTGTTTGTTCGAGGATTACTTCCTCATGGCTCGAAGAATGTAGATCAAGACTGCGCACCAAACTTAGCAAATGCGATAAGACATATTCTCACAAAACACCGATTTGATGACGTTGGTGTTCACTCTGGGAAAGCAGAGGAATACGTTTTTGGGAGGAAGCGTTATCATTAAATCGACTTAAAGTGGTGTCCTGAGGAAAAAGGTTCATATGCAGCATTAAAACAGGGAGCAATTATTTTTCGCAAGACTATTCACAGCGAAAGAATATCAATTTTTGCAGCAAGAAGAATCTGGCGGGGAAGTTTGACGATCCGCTCATCTAAACCGCAGCCAGCAGTGGCAGGAAGGCGTCCACGGGATTCCTCCGTGATGTCGATTCCAATGACCGCAATATCCCCGTCAGCCAGTTCCCACAGATCTGGGCAACCGTCCAGAGCGGGAGTTTGCTTCCCATTCTCGTGAGGGTCAGGACCGAGGCGACGAAGGAATTTCATGGTATGGGGAAATTATGCGCATGTTACATTTGTAACATGTCGGACGCAACGATTTTCTCCATTGATTGTGGGTGTCACGTCCTCAGGAAGCCAGTGCTGCGCTTTGCGAAGCTCTCAGAGAAATTCTCCGAGAGGCTAGGATCGAAGCGGATTTGTCACTGAACGAACTTGGCAAACGGTCTGGCGTTGATCGCAATGCCATTAGCTTTGTTGAGCAAGGACGACGCATCCCTTCGGTGGAGACATTGGCGAAGATAGCTTTCGGATTAGGACTCCCAGCAAGCCTCCTTTGGCAGAGAGCAGAAAGGCGGGATCTGGGCAACAAGGGCAAATAACAAGCGAAACCCTCAATTATATGAACCTACCGACATTTGGAATCTGGAGGCGCAAAAGGCCAGAGGTGATCAAATACTGGTATACCCCGATTGAGCGCGGCTCGTTTAGCACAGACGAGTTTTACAGCCGGATCGAAGGCTGGCTTCAGGAAAGGCAATTACCTGGTTTTGAGGTCACTCGTGAGGAATTCAGCGAAGGCGGAGCACTTTCACCTCACCGCCAATATCTCCGCATCCGCCGCGAGCGGCTGGTCTTTGATGTCTGCTCCGCCGCCTTTGGGGAGGCCTGGTTCTTTTCAGCTAGGCAGGCCCAGATCCCTGTCTCTCTCATGGTCTGGGAACTGTTGGTCATCCTTGCCGTCATCGCTGCCATCGTTCTCGGCTACATCCAGCTCTTCGGCGTCATCGCCGGAAGCGCTATCATTCTTTTCAGCCTGATCGGCGGGTTCATGCTTATGAGGAACGCCCTGACGCTGGGCCTCCATGACCTGGACGCGTTCTTTCTTCGCATTCCCATTTTCGGCACGCTTTATGAACTGGTTCGGAAGGAAACTTATCACCGCTATGACACACGTTTGATGTTTTTGGATCAGACGGAAGCTCTTGTGAAACGTGCCGTCGAGGAGATGACGGCGGCGGGTGGCATCAAGCAGGTTGAGTTCAAAGAAGCCTGGCCGGAGGCCCATCCGGCGCTCGCTTCCCTGCTCCGCCGGTTGGAACGATGAGCCATGACCACACTCGAACAGGAGCTTACCGGGCAGTTCTACCGCTTCGAGCTTCCCGGACGCGGCGGACAGGTGTGCCCGGAGCCGGTGTCCATCGAGCCTCCGTTCCGATCTTTCCCCGGATATCACCTCCCCCAGCCAAAGGTTAAGGACGACGGACGCAAGCACACGTTTTTCAGCGGCTTTATGGAGCGGCTCGGAAGGACAATATCCGATACTGAGGAACCAGCTGATCCAGAGGAGCATGAGTCCCCGCAATTTTTCCCGTGGGAACGGCAGGCTATCGTTGAATTTCAGATTTCGCTTCCTCGCGAGCGCAAAGGCTTGGCGGCGCGCATGGAGCAGCTCCTTAGTTCTATCTCTCTTTGCGGGGAGCCGGTGAGCTTCGAGATTCTGGGAATGGGTGGCGACGCGCTGCTCCAAATTGCTGCAAGCATTGACGACGCTCCTCTCGTCGAACGACAGCTTTCCCTGCTTTTCCCTGGAATGGTTGTGACCGCGACCGAGGACGCGCTGATGGAAGCCTGGCAACAGACAGGCAACTCGTTTGCGATCTGCGAATGCGGCCTTGAGCGGGAATTCATGCTACCTCTGGGCCTGATACGTTCGGGCCCGTATTTCCCTCTGCTTTCCGCTTTGGCATCGCTCGACGAGACGGAACTCGGCATCCTGCAGGTCATCTTCGAGCCCGTGCGTCATTCCTGGGGCGGCGAGGCGCTCCAGGCGGTATCCGATGGTGAGGGCGGCCCATTCTTCGTGAATCGCCCTGAGCTACTAACCGGAGCGAAAGCGAAGTTCTCAAGACCTCTCCATGCGGTAGTAGTCCGCTTCGCCTCTTCAGCCGATGACTCTGAGCGCGCCTGGAAAATCGTTGCGGAGATGCTATCAGGATTCGTTGCGGATGCGAGCGATGCCGACAACCGCCTGATCCCCCTCTCAAATGATGGCTACGAGGGGCGGGATCACGAGCGCGACCTGATCCTCCGCCAGTCAAGGCGGACCGGGATGCTTCTCAACCGGGACGAACTGTCTTGGCTGGTGCGCTTCCCCGAAGACCCTCTCACTGCTGCGCTCCTGAGGTCGGACAGCGGCATGACTCGGGCCGCACCTGAATCGGCCATCCAGACTTCTCCCCTTCAGCTTGGCTTCAACGAACATGGAGGCGTTTCAAATCCCGTCTTCCTTAGCGACGAGAACCGCTTTCGTCACACCCATGTCATTGGAGCCTCAGGCACTGGTAAATCGACCCTGCTTTTCAATCTGATCCGCCAGGACATCGAAGCTGGCGCTGGAGTGGGGGTGTTGGACCCGCATGGAGACCTGATCGAGAAAATCCTCGGGATCATTCCCGATCACCGGATCAAGGATGTGATATTGCTCGACCCTTCAGACGAAGAGTATGTCATCGGGTTCAACATCCTGTCAGCCCACAGCGATCTTGAAAAGACTTTACTTGCCTCGGACCTGGTTTCGATCTTCGCTCGGCTCTCGACCAGCTGGGGGGACCAGATGAACAGCGTCTTCCAGAATGCAATTCTCGCCTTCCTCGAAAGCCGCACCGGCGGCACCCTGGCGGACCTCCGGCGCTTTCTGCTCGATAAGGACTTCCGGTCAGCCTTCCTGAAAACGGTGGAAGACCCGGAGGCAGTCTTCTATTGGGAGAAGGCGTTCCCCCAGCTTGGCGGCAACAAGTCCATAGGCCCCATCTTGACCCGGCTGGAATCGTTTTTGTCGCCCAAATCCATCCGGTACATGGTCTCAGAGAAGTCTAACAATCTCGACTTTGCCCAGATAATGAACAGCGGCAAAATTCTCCTGGCATGTCTGCCCCAGGGACGGATGGGCCGCGAGAATTCGTATCTCCTCGGCAGCCTCCTGGTGGCAAAATTTCAGCAGACGGCCATGAGCCGCCAAGCTCTCGCTGAGAAGGACCGGAAGCCATTCTGGCTCTACATTGACGAGTTCCAAAACTTCGCCACCCCTTCGATGTCAGAGATCCTCTCAGGTGCCCGTAAGTACCGACTTGGACTCACACTTGCCCACCAAGACCTTGCGCAAATTCGACGATACCCGGAGCTTTCGAGCGCAGTTTTAACAAACACTTGCACGCGTATCGTCTTTCGTCCCGGCGATGAGGATGCCCAGTCGCTGGCGGCAGGCTTCGCGCATTTTGATTCCAAGGCGCTCATGAGCCTCTCCGTTGGCGATGCCGTCTGCCGGATCGGGCGCAGCGATGCGGACTTCAATCTCAGGGTGCCTGCCTCAGATCTCGGCGATAAAGAACATCTGGGAGAAAGACGCCTTGAGGTTATCGAAAGTTCGCGCAGCCAGTATGGACGGTCCAAGGTTGAGATTGCGGCCGAAAGGGTGGAAAACAGCACCGCACCGCACAAGCCTTCTCTTGCAGCGGAGAGACAGGAAAAGAAGTCGATTGACCCGGAGCCCAGAAAAACAGATGCAGGTGAAAGTGCAGAGGAAAAGCCAAAGGCCCCTTCCCTATCATCTGCGGTTCCAAGCTCACCTGCTTCACCCTCTTCATACAGCCCGACTACTATTCGGGAAGATGTGGAGGCTCTTGGACGCGGCGGGGCGCTTCATCAGGCAGTGCAACTGGAACTCAAGCAAATCGCCGAGACGCACGGGTTCAGGGCTGTCGTGGAGAAACAGATTTCCGGTTCCCTGGAGACAGTGGATCTCTACCTGGAACGAGGCAGCACGATCATCGCCTGCGAGATCTCGGTGACTAACACGCTCGAATATGAACTGAAGAATGTAACCAAGTGCTTGAAAGCCGGATTCCCATTGGTGGCGATGGTCGCGCTAGACGCAGGAAAGCTAGCAAAGCTTGAGGCCGCTATCCGCAACTCCTTATCCGATGTGCAGACCACACAGGTGCAATTCTTTCTGAAGAGCGACTTTGTTACCCTCCTTCAGTCGCTGGTGCTAAAAGATGTCCATTTCTCAGGTGGAAAAGAGAAACTGCGGAAGGGCTGGAAAGTCAATACCACCACTGTTGAAATCAGCGAAGAGGAAGCGAAGGCGCGCGCTGCAAGCATAGCCTCAGCAATGGCAGACTCACTCAAGAGCCGAAAGCGTTCCAATGGCTCATGACGGGACACTATGGCCTTCCCCCAAGTGCACGAACTTCGGCCAGCATCGGCCAGAGATGATGCTGGTTTTCAGGGTTCTGCGCCATCACGATCTGCGAAAGTGCTTCCCATGTCTTAGTGGCAATGGCAGGGCGCTTTCGAACCATTTGAATAACCGTATCAGCAAACCTTGCAGCGCACTCCGAAGGCGTGTCTCCGTATGCAAATTCCATACTGAAAGCAAGATCGACCGCATGCGCCTCAAAGTTGGGATCACCTTCCTTTTCGAGCCTGTCAAAAAATTCATTCAGCAACTTCATCCAATAAATCTCGTCCGCAGTGCGATACCAACTCCTCTGTTTGGTGATAAAGTAGGAGATTCCCCAAAGTTCTTCGGCTTTGTGTTCTTCAGACAGTCGAAGTTTTGAAACGTCGAACGCCTCCATCTGAATATGAAAAGCACTGCTTAATGCCTCAGGCGCAGGCTGGAGGTTCAATGCAAGGGAAAGAAACTTCCATGATTCCGCAGAGTTGGAAAGCTCCACATGTTCGCAATGCCGTTGTAGCTTACCGAGAACGGTTTTCTGATTGATCCAGATTTGTTGTTCAACAGTCACCCAGTCCTTCAACAACTCCACTGAAGCTGAAGCAAGAAATGTCCCCAGCCTGTTTGTCCAATCGGCACGCAAAACGGGCATTGAAGTTTCGGGCGTGGGTGCATCCTTGCTAGTAAACAAAAGAGTCCGGTATAGCTCCGTCAGTGAATCCGCCGTCGGGGCTGATAGCCTGTCCAATGAAATAAGTTGGGGTAGCGCGTGAAGCAGAAGCCATTTCGCACTGAAGTGTAGCGGATGAACCACGTCAGGAATTACCTCCCGATTTTCGAAGAGACTCGCCGGAACCAGCTCAAGACGATTAAAGGCGGCAATCACCTCGGGCGACTGTGGCGGGCGTGGAAGCCAGAATTGCAGAATCCCGGCATGCACCCAAGCGCATAGCCACATTTCTTCCGGGGCAAAGTCCTCATTGCGGGCCGCCAGACAACGCCATGACCATCGAAGCACAGCATTGAAATAACTCCAGCTCTCCTTCGCCACATCGCCGATAAGGGAATCAAGCAGTGCCTTGCCGCGCTCTTGCGCGGGGCTATCTGGACGAAGCAACAAACACGCGAGTTGCAGACGGAGGAAGGGATTGGAAACAGGAGCTTCGAAGGATCTGACAAATGCGTCTAACTCCGTTGCAGAAAGGGAAAAGATGCGCACAGCCCAGATCTCTGGCAGCCGCACTGGCAAGGAGCCTTGCCGTGCGAAAGCATCGGCCATTTCGTAGTCTTCCATTAGCTGGGGTGCCGCCTCAGTCATCAGCTCAAAAAGGGGTCTTTGAAGGCACATCCCTGGCTCCAGACCAGCATGCCGGAGCAGGGATGCACAGCCTAGTGGTCTAGCCTCTTTTTCAATATGACTTATCCGAATTGTAGCTTCTGGTGGACGATTTAAGAAACGACGAAACTGGAGGGTTGTGGACTCTTCCTGGAGCAGGTCGTATTGATCGATGCGATCAGAGGGTGATGCCAGTGCAGCAATAGACGGGAAGAGTGTCTGTGCCTTTTCCTGAGAAAGGTCGATGTCTGATCTCCTGGCTTGGAGGAATGAAATCCGTGTGGGCATTTCCGGCGATGCCAGGGCCGCATCGCCACTGCGGTAATGCAAAGGGCCATCCGCGCCACTGGAAAAAGAAACGTCTGGCAGACCTTGTGGATTGGGTGCCCACGAAACTTGATATTCCCTTTGCCCGCATTGCGACACAACGGTTACAGCGCCACCGCTCATCGCACGTTCAATCGCGTCCCAAACAGATCTGCGTTCGAAATGGAACCCTCCCAATAGCATGACTTGGTCGATACCAAACTGCTCCCTCTCTTCTTGGGACAATGATACGTGACCATGCCCTACATTCATTAGGCCCAGAATAATGGAGGTGGCAAACGGGATCATTCCCTGGCCAGCCCCCGCTTCAGGGTGCTCGGTATGGATCTGGTTCACCATGCTCTTAATTGCCTCACAGAAATGGTGATATTCTCTTGCTCGCAATCGAAGAGATTTAATCAGCCACTTGGCGAAACCGCTCGTTCGCTCGGTCAGCATATCTAGATCCGACCGCTGTTGCTCCCAAATTTGCAGGCAAAAGAAGCAGAACAGATCTGACAGAGTCCGGTCTCGATATCTTTCGGGTTCCGCTTGAGGATGAAGCTGTTTCATAGCAAGCGTGCCGACATCTGTGACGAGGGCATGCAACAGCCATTGAGCCTTGTTATCCCTGATATCTTTATCATCTTCATGAGTCCATAGGTCTGCAAAAACTGATGCAGCCGATATAAGAATCTGTGTCAGAAAACCTATCTCGGTAGAATCCACGTCCCCCGCTTTGCTAAATTGCATGGATTTGGCATCTAAAAAACAGGCCGCATAATAGCGACGAATGACCTCAAGCTCGGGCGTTTCCCGAAGTTCCTTTGTATGAAGATTGGTTGCACCCTTCAGACGAAAAAGCAGCTCTTCTTTGCAGAGCGGTATAAACCGGGCATTCCCTAGTCGCATGCGATGAAGGCAGCCAAAGAATTCTGAAGCCGAGAGACGATGAACCTTATGCAGCCAGTAAAGAACATCCAAAAGACCAACAATGGGAGCTTCACCCGCAAAGAGAAAACCGGTCATCCAGCGATCTTCGGATACAATCAAGGCTCCTGACGTGACAGCCAGAAGATCGAGGACGCTGTTAAACAAAAGTGATTCTCTTTCATGACGCACAGCATGCGATGAAACCGGCCCAGTCTGGTACCGCCTGCCCAGTTCTCCCTGCAAATGTTTTTGCAGGGAGTCTATGCCAGCTAATACTTCATTTTGGTATTTTGCCTGCCTTTGCGCTTCACGACATCTTTGCTCCTCTTCGTATGTGATCCAGACTTTGCAGCGTGTTATCAGTGAGTCCAGAGCCCCGACATTCATCAAGGAACGTGCGATTTCCGTATCCAAGATGATTGTTGAGAGATGTTCGAGGCGAACACTCGGGGAGGCAGGATGGAAAGAATTGTGGCTATGAATTTTTGGACGGAGTTCTTCCTCTTCGATCCAACCTGCGTCAATCATTCCCTGAACGAGTCCTGATGGACCACCGACATGCTGAAGTAATTTCTCGGGTACATCCAGAGGCTTGCCTGGCTCAAAATCCCAATCCAACGGCCAGAAGTCAATCAGTACGCCTCCTCCTTCCACAGCCGCAGAGAATGCACTCTTCCAATTTTGAGTCATCCCCGAGGCCCATGCCTCCAGACCGGGAATTTCAGATTGGGATTGCGAAGTGACACGTATCCTGCCCGCATCTATTAGAACCAGCAGTTGATCCACTTCCCTTTCCCGCGAGGGTTGACGATCAGCGAGCTGTTTCATTTCCTCAAGCAACAGCCCAGGAATCTTTGGAGAGATGCTCAATTGAGCTTCGGATTTTTCCAAAACATCAAGCATGCCAAGACGATGCGCGACCAAGAGGGAGGTAATATCAAGGTGCAACTTCCAAGGGCTTGAAGGGGGAGGCTCGGAAAAATGATAGCGCCGTCCGTGTCTCAGGCGCGCACTCCACAGCCGTGTTGGAGCAGCAAAGTAATCACCATTAGCTGGCGGGCAGGCATCATGAACAATCGCACTGAGGGGATGTCCTGTCACATCAGCATAGGCATGAACATGAACGCGGCCTAGGCGGTAATGCTCCTCCTGTTCGGCCCGAACGCTTTGCTTCTCCCGCATTAGCTCGGAAACTTCATCCATGGTAAACCTTTTCATGGGCCCAGCGGGACTTAGTGCCGACTGCATCACTTCTGGAGCCAGCTCATCAGCCAGGTTGAGCTTGTTCGCTAAAATAAAAGTATAAGCGGCTGTGTGAGGCAGATGAATCTGCGGTGTTGCAACCGCAGCCCTGAATAACTGTCGGGCGAGCTGGATGTGAACAGCAGTGAGATGATCCGCCATATGCAGCAGATTCTGCGCGGGACACTCCCCTGTTTGAAGTACCCGTTGGGCAGCCTCAATCATGTGCAGATGATCGCCTGCCTCCTTGGATTTATTGAACCAAAGAAGGATGTTTTGTTGATTCGGATGCTTTTGAATGATCTGTTTGATCAGGCTCAGAGCAGTTTGGAAATCTCCCTTCTGAAAACAGGCTTCGCTCTCGATCTGCAGAAAGACATCGGAATTTTCATCATTCACGAGACTGCGATACTCGTTGAGAATACGCAGAGATTGTTCCCACTTTCCGGCTTCATTCAAGGCGGTCAATACCATCTCTAGAGTCCGCTTGCCAGGAAACTCACGCAGCAGCCTATCCACATGTTCAACAACGAATTCGGGGGAGTCTAACCTCACATGCATCTCGCATGCCGAAAACAGATCTGTCACTTTTCCAGAGTGCGTCCAAAGATCGACATAAGCTTTTAAGCATTCCTCTTTGCAGTCTCCGCGAAGGGCTGGCAATCTGAGGCTGAAGGCGAGCAGTTGAATGCGTTCTTCTTCATCTTCCGCCTCACTCAGAATAGTCCTAACAGTTTCTGTTTGTTGCAGGGCTCCTGCCAGTTGAATTCGGGAGAACCGCCAGCCTTTGGATGATTGCCCAATGCTAAAAGCCTCTTTGAATCGGTCCATCAACTCAGCGGCTTCGGCTTCTTTGCCTTGATGCTGATAAAGCTGTCGTAAAATTTCAACTGACTCAATCTCACCATTAGCCAGAATGGCATGGCACGTATTCTCTATTTGGACCAGATCCACTGGCAACTCCGCCAGTAAAGCCCAGTGGATAGAAAGAGATGAGCCCGGTTGTAGCGTTTGAATTTGGTGAAATATCGCCAAGCATTTTTCCACAGGGGCAGATCCCAGACTGGGATTGATTCGCGCCAAATTGCACCAGCATGCGAGAGACCAAAGAAGGTATCGCAATTGCTGTTCGGACCCCACATCCATTCGCGTGGCAAAATCTTCAAACAATTCTGCAGCTTTTTCAAAATGACGCACCGCCTCAGCCGTCGTGTAAACGCATTCCACAGCCAAGGGTATAGGGTAGGCTGAGGCAAGCCAAGCCGAGGCGTGTGGAGATATGGCACTGGCGTATTCAATCAGCGCCTTGGCTTCGAGATTCCCCAAGCTATGAGGCTCGCTTTCCAGCGCTAACTGGTTGGACTGGTGTGCTTTATCTAAATTTTTGAGCTTTAGGTAAGCCCAGGTCAGGCAGCTATGAACCGTGGTGGAACAGGGGAACGGGGCTGCCGGGTCCAAAGCGATACGTATAGCCTCCTCGTATTGTTCATCATTGACAAGCAGCAAGAGTTTCCATCGCCATTCCTGCTCAGTGACTGGACTCGGGTAGCTTTCCAGCATGGCTTTTTCGTTGCCTTCCGTGATCGCGATTAACGCTTCACTTGTCACAAACCGCTCATTTGGGCATTCAGCTTTAGCCTGTGACAAAAGGGTTTTTGCCCCAGCCGTTTTCGCCTGCCTGTTGATGACCGCGTGAATCAGTGCTCGATAGGCCTTGGCACGCGTGGAATGCTGAAGAACACTCCATACACTGGCATTCGCCATCAACGTCCTGACATCTTTTTCAGCCGCAGCGAAATGGCCTTCTGAAAGTTTCTTCTGGATAACTTTCAACCGCTCCTCCTTTTCGTTCCCTAGGTCAATGAAGAGCGCGCTGGCCTCTGAGTGCCTCAGGGACTGCGGGGCTGAGACAGGCGAAGAATCCAGCCCCCCCTCGTGGGTCTGCGACGCTTCTTTTTTAATCGATGCAACAGCCATACCAAGCCACTCTAGTGACAAGCCAAAAATCAAATCTTTGCCCTTGGGTTTCACCAGTGAAAGATGATCAGCATCAATGTCATGGATCCTACCCACATTTGGATTGGCCGAGGCGCGAGGAACGATCAATACCCGCGGAATAGGCATAAATCGCCCCCAAAAAGTCTGTCGCATTAGAGGGTAGCTTTCCGCGAAAGTCATGACTTCCACTGGATTGGCCCCGAGCCAGTTGAGAAACTGCTCATGTGCCAAGTCCAAGGCCTCTTCATTGCCTGTCATCTGGCGGACATGCTTCTGAGCCACGCGCAAAAACGACGCCATAGAAGCAATTGCTGATCCCCTGTGGGGGGTGCCACAGAAAATGATGCCCTTGATATTTTTGACAAGCTGGCTGTGTTTTGTGTCGGATGGGAGGGAGCCTCGCACCGCCAAGTCTTTGATTATAAGCCCTCCCATGCTGTGGCAAATAAAAATTATGGGACGTTCCCCAAGCTTGCTCAAGCCAAACTGGCTGACCAAATTGCGTGAGCGTTTTTCGATCAACATTCCAGGCTTGCCAACCACTGTAATTCCGGCTGAGTAACCCACGGACCAGATGCCACAGTCAGGCAATTCGGGACCTAGTTGTTCTGGCCAGAAAAAGTAATCAGAACTGCCCTTTTCCCCATAGGTCCAGGTGCTGTGGGAGGCACCATGCAGTCCATGGACGAACACGACGTCTGCAACACGGTCTGGATTCTCTGTATTGGCGATTGCATGCACGCCCTCTTCATCCCATTTCATATAATGCGATCAATCAGCTCTCAAAGGCTCGCAATTGCAACAAGGTCTTTTTAGGTAATTTATGATACCCCTATAGTTCCTATCATATGCGCACATTGTATTCAGGCAATCTCGGCGATCACGAAATCCACGTCCCCAGAAATCCTCTTTCTTCCTGCCGCAAATTTCTGACTGTAAATTTCCCACGCATTCCATGCCGTTGCCTGCGACCGACTTCACCAATGAGTGCTGCCGTTTCCTCTGAGACCTTCCGGCATCCCGGTAGGCATTACTTCAAAACGCTGGCAAGACTCGGATCGTATCACAATTGATGAAAGAAAGCGGATGCGTAGCTGGAAAAACTCGTGGCGGAAAAGGTGGAGGTGCATTGCAAGTACCGTTCGGTTCGAGTGGACTGTCCACTGGAGGGGGCTGGCAGTTGCCCAGGTGCTTCCTGCACACTCGGACCTCACAATCCTGCCAAAATCCTCCCTCTGTCTGTGGCCTCCCCAAACTTCTACTTCCACAACGTCCCGCCAACACATTCGGCCTGCATAGCCAGCTTCGCGAGAAGCTGACCTAGATGCTGAGGCGAGGGCTGTCCGGGTTGTGAGACTTTGCTGTGGGGGCAAGGTGAGCACGCAAGCCCTTCCGGGCCACATTCGCCATTTACCACCTTGCCCTGCTTGGGCCCATAGCCTTCCCTCACAAATACAAAATAGCCCCACACCCACCGTAGGAAGGGTAGCCATTCTGGGAAAGGAATGATGCTGTTCGATAACAGACTACAGCCAGGACTGACGTGAACGAACACTGTCAGCGATGCGTGCCCAAGCTACAGTCATTTTCTCCCCAAACCCCTACAAACCCTCTGCTGAAGTTGGCAAATATATGAAAGACCGGGTCATGTTTGTTCACCCACATTCTAATAGGTATCGCCAAAAGCACCATGGTTCATCTCATTCCTCGCCAAAAAACTTAATAGACTGTTGATTCAGCCATAGCTCTCCATCATATTCAAGGCATATGAATGCTTTGCCCAAAAGCCATTTGCCAGCGAAGAGAGTAGGCGTCTGGATCCGAGTTTCCACTGAGGACCAGGCCCAGGGAGACAGCCCCGAGCATCACCGCATCCGCGCTGAGCATTACTGCCAGGCGATGGGCTGGCAGATCGTCGAGACGTATGACCTTGCGGGAGTAAGCGGCAAGGAGGTGCTGGGCCATCCTGAAGCGAAGCGGATGCTTGCCGACGTCAAGCGCGGGCACGTCAAGTCGGTGGTGTTTACCAAGCTCGCCCGCCTGACTCGCAACGCCAAGGAACTCATGGAGCTTTCCGAATACTTCCGGCAGAACGACGCCGACTTGGTATCGCTCCAGGAGAACATCGACACGAGCACCCCATCAGGCCGACTCTTCTACAATATCGTGTCGGTGATGGCACAATGGGAGCGCGAGGAAATCGCGGATAGGGTCCGCAGCTCCATTCCGATCCGGGCGAAGCTCGGCAAGCCCATCAACGGCAAGGCACCCTACGGCTACGAATGGAAGGACAAGCAGCTTGTCGTCCAACCGGATGAAGCCCCAATCCGAAAGCTCATCCACGAGCTTTTCCTGGAGCACAAGAGGCTCAAGACCGTGGCCAGGATACTGAACGAGCGCGGATACCGTTCCCGCAACGGCAAGGAATGGTCCGACATGACGATCCGCTTCCAGATCCTCGACCCTACTGCCAAGGGAGTCTATCGCCGCAACTACACGCGAAACAATGGCAAGGGAAAGCCCTGGACGATCAAGCCCGAGGCCGAGCATATCTTCAATGCTGCTCCCCCAATCATCTCGGAAGAGCTATGGGATGGCTGCCATGCCCTTCTTGAAGGCAGGCGCATCACACGGAAAGCCCCCATGAAGAAGCCGGCCCACCTCTTTGCAGGATTCGTCCACTGCGGATGCGAAGGGCCGATGTATGTGCCTAGCAATTCGCCGAAATACACCTGTAAGAGCTGCCGCAACAAGATCCCCTGCTCCGACCTTGAGGATATCTTTCTTGATGAGGTGACCGGTTTCCTCGTGAATCCCGACCACATCCGGACCTATCTCTCCAAGGCAAGTGAGGCGGTAACTGAGAAGGAGCGCCTGCTCGAGGCCCACAAGAAGGAGATCGCGAAGCTCCGCGCCGACGCGGATAAGCTGGTCGATCTCTATACCGCTGGTGGATTCACCATCGAGCAATTCAAAGAGCGGCATGAGCCCATCGACGAGCGCAAGCGGCAGCTGAATGGAGAGCTCCCCCGCCTCGAAGCCCAGATCGATCTGCTGAAGATGGAGAGCGTCACGAGTGACGACATGATGAGGGAAGCTTCGGACATCGGAACCCGTTGGAAAGACATGAACGGTGACGAGAAGCGGCGGATCGTCGAGCTGATGCTGACCAGCATCGAGATCGGGAAGGGCGAGATGAAAATCAACCTCGTCCAGCTCCCTTCTTACCAAGAGACTGCAAATTGGCAAGACATGGCAAAAAGTACATGGGCACCGAGCGCACCACCTTTGTCATTGACCCTGAGGGCAAGATTAAAGCCGTCTTTCCAAAGGTGAAACCCGAGGAGCATCTGCCTCAAATTTTGGCTGTGCTTGAATAGGCTTTAAAACCTCTTGAGGGACATGCCTGCTGGCATCAAGGCCATTGCTGTTTATCGTGCCTCAGTATCCCGTTAAACTCATGAACCACCTTGATTTAATTCTCACTCTGACCGGCGGTCTCGCGGTCGCCTTGGCACTAGGTTTATTGACCCGGAAGATTGGCCTCTCACCCATCGTCGGTTACTTGCTGGCCGGTATCGTTGTCAGCCCGAACACTCCAGGCTTTGTGGCGCATAAAGACCTGGCCAAGGAGATGGCAGAGATCGGGGTCATCTTGCTAATGTTCGGTGTCGGTCTTCACTTTCATTTCAAGGAACTGCTGGCCGTGAAGCGCATCGCCATTCCCGGCGCCATCGTTCAGAGCGCGGTGGCAACGGGCCTCGCCATCGTCATCACCATGGGCTTCGGCTGGACTTGGCAGGAGGGTGCCGTGTTCGGCATGGCCATCGCTGTAGCCAGTACCGTCGTGCTCACCCGAGTCCTGGTGGATAACAATCATCTGCACACCCCTGTCGGTCACATCGCCATCGGCTGGCTCGTGGTGGAGGATCTCTTCACCGTCTTTGTCCTCGTGCTGCTGCCTGCCGTCTTCGGTGCACCCGCTGAAGGCGCAGAAGCCGCCGCCAGTGGCGGGCTCATCTGGGCGATGCTCTGGACCACGGTCAAAATTTGCGCCCTGGTCGCCTTCACCTTCATTGTCGGTGGTTGGGCCATTCCACGTCTGCTGGCCTACATCGCCCGCACAGGCTCACGCGAGCTCTTCACTCTCGCCGTTCTGGTCATCGCACTCGGCATCGCCGTGGGTGCAGCCAAGCTCTTCGGCGTCTCCATGGAGCTCGGCGCCTTCCTCGCCGGCATGGTCGTCGCCCGTTCGGAATTCAGCACCCGCGCCGCCACGGACGCCCTGCCGATGAAAGACGCCTTCGCCGTTCTGTTCTTCGTCTCCGTGGGCATGCTGTTTGATTTCAAAGCCATGCTGGATGCCCCCGGCCTAGTCCTGGCCACCATTGGCATTGTCATCATTGGCAAGCCCCTCGCTGCCATCGCCATCACCCTGCTGCTGCGCTATCCGCTTCGCACCGCTCTTTATGTGGGTGCAGTCCTGGCCCAGATCGGTGAATTCTCCTTCATCGTCGGCACCTTGGGTCGAAATCTGGGCGTGTTGTCAGATTCCGCCTTCAATGCCCTCGTCGCCACAGCCATCGTCTCCATCACACTCACGCCCCTGCTGTATCGCGGCGTCGCTCCCCTGGAGAGCCGACTGCTCCGCATCCCTTGGCTGGCCAAAATCCTCGCCCGTAACACCGAGCGAAAAGGCGATCCCTCCGAATACACCCAGGAACAGCATCACGCCATCATCATCGGCTATGGCCCCGTTGGCCAAACCGTCGTGCGCTTGCTCAAAGACAACGACATCGTCCCCGTCGTCCTGGAGATGAATGTGGATACCGTGCAGAAACTGAAGGCCGAAGGCATCACCGCCATCTATGGCGATGCCACGCACCCCGAAACCCTAAAACAGGCAGGCATCGATAAAGCCCGCGCGCTCATCCTCAGCTCCTCAGGCCTGGAGGGAAAGGATCTCATCAACGAGGCCCGCCGCATCAATCCAAAGATCCAGATCATCGCCCGCACCTCCTACCTGCGTGAAGCCCACCAGCTCACCAGTGCCGGAGCCGACAGCGTCTTCTCCGGTGAAGGCGAAGTCGCCCTCTCCATGACCGAATACATGCTGGAAAAACTCGGCGCCACCCGCGAACAAATCGACCGCGAAAGCCTCCGCATCCGCGAAGAATTCTTCACCACTCCCCGGGTGAAATGATATTCATCACAACCGTCAAATCATCGCTCTTATTCACGAAGCCCACACACGAAAAAGCCCCGCAAACGCGAGGCTTCATGAAGTGGCTACCCCTCAAGGACTCGAACCTTGAACAACAGAGTCAGAATCTGTTATGTTACCATTACACCAAGGGGTAGTGAATATGGGACGCGCAGTCTGGCACGGATTAGAAGGAGCGCAAGCGCAGGATGAATCTATTGGCAGAATCATCTCTCCGGCTCAAGATACCCCATGCTGCAGCGCCTTCTTTTGACCCTCCTCCTCCTGGCCATCACCGCCGGGTTCTTGGATCATAGGCAGAAGGCAGGCAGCTTTCAAAAAGTGGATCAGGCGTTCCTCGATTTCATGGTGGCCAATGCCCGGGAGAACTTTGATAAATCATTGCCCGATCATGATGGCGTGGTCCTGGTGGAATTGCGGGCCGAAGATCACGCCGAATACGCCTCCTGGCCGCCCCCGCCTTTAGACTGGCAGACACTCGTCCGAGGACTGCAAGAATACGATCCCGAGGTGTTGGTGATCGCCACACCCCTGAATTGGGGCCGGCCAACGCCCGACTTTGCCCCCGCTTTAGCGGATGCTTTGCTACCCTTCACCAGTGTGATCCTGGGGGTGGAAGCCCAACTGGCGGACGGCGAAACTTCAGCCCCTGCCTTCCTGGGGGATTTGGACAGCCTGTTGCCGCGTTTTATCCAGGTGGATGGCGATGCCAGCCGCGTGCCTTCATTAGCCAGCCTCATCACCGCACCGGATGCCGCCGTGCGTGCCTCCAGCGAGATGGGCCTCCTTTGCCTCCGGCAGGAAAAGGGAACACGGCGGCTGCCCTATGCCGTGAAGGACCAAGATGCATTCATCCCCACCCTGCTCGCTCAAACCCTGGCCCGGCATAGCCACAGCCCTTATTCGTCAGGCCATCGCCTGCATCTGGGAGCCGGAGCTGGGGCTTACTTGCAGGAAGGCCGCTATGTGCCTTTGCGACCAAGTGGCGAATTCATCGTTACACCCCAGGCAACCGTCCCCACCGTGAACGCGCTGCATTTGATGGCCGGCAGCCTGGCCGATGCCGTCAGCGATACCGAAAAAGCCCTCCTGGCCAAAGCCGACATCCTCGTTCTGGGCATCACCCAGGCAGAGTCGCTAGAAGGTCCCCCTTCCCTTCCCCGTTTATACGCCCAGGCCTTTCATCACCTGCTAGGGCTGCCTCGCCTGCAAAAACTGGGCTCATTGGGCCAATGGATCATCCAAATTCTCGCGGTTTTAGCAGCTCTGTGGCTCATCATGAGAGTGCCACCAGAAAAGGTACTCAAATCCGGTCTATTCCTCTTCTTTCTCGCATTCATCGGCGCTTACCTGTTGTTCCAGGCATCCTTGATCTCATTTTCACCGGTGCCTCCTTCCGTCATTTTAGTCTTAGGCATGCTGTTAGGCAGATTTTGGCGAAAGAAAGAGACCACAATCAGCCTCTCACCCTCGTCACCTGCATCGCAGGACACCGTTGCCACGTAATCCATAATTACCCTCAAGGGGTCACGCAAAATGCCGGACACTTTCTCCGAGCTTGCAGTTTCCTGACATGGCCCTAGCTTGAGGTTTCCCTCTGCTACTTTTTTAAACGAACACATGCGTTTCCGTAACCTTACCCGCCGCCGCGAGATCGGGGCCAACTGCTACCTTCTCGAGTCTGGCAAAAATCGTGTCGTCCTAGATGCCGGGATGCACCCGAAAGAGGTGGGTTTCGATGCCCTACCTGACTTTGGAGCCCTCCCCCATGACACGGCGGATAGCATCCTCATCACGCATGCCCATCATGACCACATCGGTGCCCTGCCTGTGCTCATGCGCAAGCAGCCGAACACCCCCGTCTTCATGACCGAGCCTACGGGCGAAATCACCAGCGCCATGCTGCACAATTCGGTCAACGTCATGAGCTCCCAGCGCGAGGAGTTGAGCATCGCCGAGTACCCCCTTTTCACCCATCGCGAGCTGGATGAAAACCGGGCCCAGTACATCTATCGCGATCTGGTCAAACCCTTCGAACTGCCCAATGGCGATCTCACCGCCACCTTCCACGATGCCGGCCACATCATGGGCTCCGCAGGCATCATGATCCGTCAAAACGGCAGCAGCCTGTTTTATACCGGCGACGTCAATTTCGAAAGCCAGACCATCGCCCGTGCCGCTGATTTCCCCACCGAAGGCATCGATGTCCTCGTCGTCGAAACCACCCGCGGCACCTATGAGCGGCCACAGGACTATACGCGCAAAGGTGAAAAAGAACGCCTCGCCGCCCTCATCCGGGATACCTTCGATGCCAACGGCTCCGTGCTCATCCCCGTCTTCGCCCTGGGCAAAACCCAGGAGGTCATGCTCATGCTGCACGAGCTTCATGAAGAAGGTCTCATCCCGGAAATGCCACTGCGCATCGGCGGTCTCGGCACAAAGGTGACCGTACTCTACGATCATTATGCTGACCGCGTCCGCCGCAACTATCCCGGCTTCCGCCTGCTGGAAGACGTGCGTATGCTCGTTGCCCCGCGCCGCAAGCGCGGCCCCGGTCGCCCGCAGATTGATTACCAGCCGCGCACCATCTATGCCCTTTCCAGCGGCATGATGACCGAGGGCACCACCTCCAACGCCTTCGCTGCCAAGTTCATTGATAACCCGCGCAACGCCGTCGCCTTCGTGGGTTATACCGATCCCCTTTCCCCGGGCTACCGCCTACGCACCGCCAAAGCGGGCGAGAAAATCAAACTCTCCCCTGACCTGCCTGCCGTCGAGCTCCACGCCCGCATCGAAAGCTTCGACCTCAGCGCCCACGCCACCCGTGAGCAGATCGCCGAATACGTCGAGAAGGTGAAGCCGAAAAAGCTTCTCATGGTCCATGGTGAAGAACCCTCCCAAGCCTGGTTCAGCGCCCGCTTTGCCGAAACACTCAACAGCGACACCGAGATCATCCGCCCCGAGACCCACGCCGCCATCGACCTCTGGTAACGGCAGCTGCCTGCACCAGCAGGTGGCATTTGCGTAGCTGCCTAAGTCCCGCGACTGCGGGATGGGCGTGCTCTCTCACGCCCTCGCCCCCATCTCCACGTCGTAGCTGCCTGCACCAGCAGGTGCTTCTGGCCGAAAGCTCTCACGCTCTCGCCCCATCCCCCGCGCCCTAGCTGGCTCAGCATACGCCGTCGCCGCCTCAATTCAGCGGCTTCAATTCCGGTGCCAAAAACTGGCCGTTCTTGCGGATGAGCTCCCCATCAAAGTAAATTTCCCCGCCACCGTAATCCGGCCGCTGGATGTTCACCAGGTCCCAATGTACCTGGCTGCGGTTGGTATTGTCCGCCACACCTTCATAGGCCTGTCCCGGAGTGAAGTGAAAACTCCCGGCGATCTTCTCATCAAAAAGAATATCCCGCATCGGCTCCCGGATCTCCCGGTTAAAACCGATGGCAAATTCGCCGATGTAACGCGCGCCTTCGTCGCTGTCGAAGATCTTGTTAATCGCCGCCGTGTTGTTCGCCGTGGCATTCACAATCTTTCCCTTGGAAAACTCCAGGCGCACCGAATCAAACGCGATGCCCTGATAAATCGTCGGCGCGTTGTAGCTGATCACCCCTTCCACACTGTCCTTCACGGGCGCACTGAAGACCTCCCCATCCGGGATGTTATGACGGCCGCCACAGACGATGGACTTCAGCCCCTTCAGGCTGAAACTCAGATCCGTGCCCGGACCGGTGATGTGCACGTCCTTGGCCTTGTCCATCAGCTTCTTCAGCCCATTCATCGCCGGGATCAGCGCCGCATAGTCCAGCAGGCAGACGTTGAAATAAAAGTCCTCAAAGGCCCGCGTGCTCATGCCCGCCTGCTGCGCCATCGCACTCGTCGGCCAGCGCAGCACACACCAGCGGGTATTGTTCACGCGCTCATTTTGCAGGGGCCGCAGTTTCGCCATCACCATCTTCATCTTCTCCGCAGGCACATCACTGTTTTCAGTGATGTTATGGCTGCCACGCACCGCAATGTAGCAGTCCATTTTTTTCATCAACTCCAGTTCGCTTTCACCGATGATATCATACTGCGTTTCATCGGCATGCACCATGAGCTCCCGGGTCACAGCCGTATCATGCAGCTTCACGATAGGCCGGGCCTTGGCATCCACCACGGCACGGATCAGCGCCTGGGCCACATAATTGGGTACATCAAAACAATCAATCCAGACCAAGTCCCCTTTCTTCACCTGGGTGGAATAGCGGACAAGTTGGCGAGCGAGCTGGTCAACGCGTGGATCGTGCATGAAGGCGATATAAAGGGGAAAAAGCCTCCGGTAAAGACGGACTTTAAGGCCAGTTTCAGCCTTCAGAGAAGATCAGCCCGCTTGTTTGACCGTCAGGCCCCAGCCCACCACTTTATACCAGCCTCATTCCCCGGGTCGCCACTCCTGCCCTGTGTTTTCGCGAATGTCCACATAGGCGATTCCAGGATTCGTAAAACGGATGCGCCTCTGGCGAAACAAAGCCCCAAGCGCCTGTTTGAAAGCCTTTTTACTACAGTCAAAATTCTGCCGGATGACC
The DNA here is from genome assembly GCF_004364345.1 of Prosthecobacter fusiformis. Lineage (NCBI taxonomy): Bacteria > Pseudomonadati > Verrucomicrobiota > Verrucomicrobiia > Verrucomicrobiales > Verrucomicrobiaceae > Prosthecobacter > Prosthecobacter fusiformis. The sequence continues at coordinate 161,280 of NZ_SOCA01000001.1, forward strand.
TCCGGGGAACTGTCGTCATCAAACGAAAGGCTGCCCCCATTCTCCTGCATAGCGGTGAGGATCTGCTCCGTCAGCGGGGCCACACGCTTATAGCCCTTCGCGTCCAGAGTCAGGTCCAGCTTGCCGCCAGGGAGCACGGCGCTGATAAAGCCCTTCAGCTTCTGCCCGATCTCCAGCCTCGCGCCCACATTGCTATGATACAGCAGCCCCTGGTGCGTGCCTTCCACGATGGCATTGTAGCCCAGCGGTGTCTCCGCCAGGATCACCAGCGCCACCGGCTGCCCAGCTTTAAAACCCACCGGCTTCGGTTTGTTGAGGTGCTTGTTCAGCTTCGTCGTCGCGATGATGCGATCCGTCTTCTCATCCACCATCGCATGGGCGATCACCGTATCCCCCGGATAGACCGGCTCCGCCTGCTGGCGGAAAGGCAGCAGCAGATCCTTCGGCAGTCCCCAGTCCAAAAACGCACCCACATTGCGGTTCACGCTCACCACCTTCAGCGGCGCAGACTCCCCCACCATCACCAGCGGCTTCTCCGTGGTGGCGATGAGCCGGTCCTCCGAATCCCGATAAATAAAAACCTCCAGGACGTCATCAATCTGCGTCCCCCGTGGTACATAGCGATTCGGCAGCAGGATCTCCCCATGGTCTCCCCCACCCAGGTAAATGCCCTGCGGCGTGCTATAAAGAACGGGAAGCTGATTGAGTCTGCCAAGGTCTGCCATGTGTCCCGCCAGACTATACCATCCTGCCAACTTCGAAAGAGCTTGTTGCGTTCCCTGGTTTAACGTCGTGACTCAAACCCCAATGCGTGGGCGGTAAGCGGACTCACAACACCACAGAGCTTTCAACCGCCCACTCCTTGCCCAAGCCCACAACCCAAGGAGTTGGGGCGTCTCGCCCCGACAAAGCGCACCTCGCTTTTTTCGTCTGCGAAGATCCTCGCATTTCCGTTCATCGAGTCCGGGATGTGCCGCTACCCCGGCCCAGTCTATGCGGGCGGGACGCCCCCACTCCTTGCCCAAGCCCTCAAGCAAACCCAAGGAGTTGGGGCGTCTCGCCCCGACAAGGCATACCTCGCTTTTTCGTCTGCGAAGATCCTCGCATTTCCGTTCATCGAGTCCGGGCTGTGCAGCTGCCCCGGCCCCAATCTATGCGGGCGAGACGCCCCCACTCCTTGCCCCAAGGCCGCAGGCGAACCCAAGGAGTTGGGGCGTCTCGCCCCGACAAGGCCACCTCGCTTTTTCGTCTGCGAGGATCTTCACTTCCTTTCTCGCAACGATCTTCGTGCGATAACGGTTTCATGATGGCTCCACTCGTTCTCCGGCAGATGCGCTTTCTCGGGATTGCGCCGGATGTAACGCACACAATTCGCAAAATGCTCCTCATCCCGGATCAAGCGGTCAAAATAATCCTCCTGCCACAATGCTCCCTGACGGCGTAAAAGACTGTTGAGAGCATGGGTGCTGTAGCTCTTCCAGCTATGTAAAATCTGGGGCAAGGTCCATTCCTCACGGATAGAAACCAGCACATGCGCATGGTTAGGCATCAGCACCCAGGCATGAAGCAAATAACGACGGTCATCGAAATGCTGCAAAGTTCGCTCCACCACAGCTCGTGCCTCCCCGTCCCGCAACAGGCAGCAGCCATGGCCTGCATCCAGCCATCGCTCCATTTGCTGGCTAAACCTCTCGTGATACTCCCGCTCCACCTCAGGCTTCCACGGATAAGGATGATGCAGCAGCCATGCTTCACGTTCCCGAATCCACTTCATCCGCAGGGCTGCGGGGACAGAATCATGCAGTCGAAAGGTAATAAAATAAGTGGCTCCAGCCTGCTGCCAATGGGGCAGTTGATGTCCCGTTATGAGAATATCCGCAAAGGGATTGAAAAATCGAAGCCGCTCCTCCGCCATGCGATCACAGCTTAAAAAACACCAGGATGAAGTCAATACTCTTCGTCAGGTCTCATTCCGCTCAACCACGTACAGATGTGTAGCCGTTGCGGCCCAGTCTATGCGGGCGAGACGCCCCCACTCCTTGCCCAAGCCCGCAAGCGAACCCAAGGAGTTGGGGCGTCTCGCCCCGACAAGGCGTACCTCGCTTTTTCGTCTGCGAAGATCCTCGCATTTCCGTTCATCGAGTCCGGGATGTGCAGCCGTCCCGGCCCCAATCTATGCGGGCGAGACGCACCTCGCTTTTTCGTCTGCGAAGATCCTCGCATTTCCGTTCATCGAGTCCGGGATGTGCAGCTGCCCCGGCCCCAATCTATGCGGGCGGGACACCCACACTCTTTGCCCATGACCGCAAGCGACCCAAGGAGTTGGGGCGTCTCGCCCCGACAAGGCATACCTCGCTTTTTCGTCTGCGAACATCTTCGCATATCCGTTCATCGAGTCAGGGATGTGAAGCTACCCCGGCCCCAATCTATGCGGGCGGGACGCCCACACTCCTTGCCCAAGCCCGCAGGCGAACCCAAGGAGTTGGGGCGTCTCGCCCCGACTTCTGTGATCCCGCCACGACTGCTGAATAAGGCGCGCGTCCGTTCACTTCAGATCCATCACCTTCACACCCTGCTTATAGCCTTTAAAGCCATAGGCAGTGGGATTGTATTCACCCACCAGGGTCACATCCGCCTTTTCCGGCACTTCAATTCCGAGTCCCCAGTAAACACTGTTTACCACGAGGCGGCGCAGGCTTTCATTCGTCAGGTCCGTCGCGGCGCCCATCGTGGTCGTCAGCACCTTGTTTTCCGAACCTGCGTCGTTCTTCACACTTCGAGTCCAGGCGATGGCCATCATCGGATCATTCACCGGCTGCTCCTTCTTATCCGTGGCACGCGCCTTCACCGTCTCCAGGGGACCTGAATCAGGCGTCATACCTTTCAGCACCCGACCACGCATCAGGATCTTCGCATCCGCAGGTGGATAGGCTTCATAAACATCGCTGGTGCCAAACACGTCCGTCACTCCGCGCAGCAGCGGATCACTGGCATGGGCTGTTTCAATCACACCCTGTGTCGCCTCGAACTTGTGATGTCCCCAATGGCTCACCCACGTTTCACCCAGCACCTTTTCACCCCAGCCACCTTCATTGTTCCAGTTCCAGGAAACATGCTTGCTGTCTTTTGGGATGCCGGAAAACGCATGCGTGCTTGTGCGCAGCGCAATGATCGGCACACCGCGCTTAACCGCCGCATCAAACTTGTCCAACGTCGCTTCATCCCAGTGGCGAAAACGCAGCAGCAGCACCAGAGCATCGGCACTGTCCAGGGCGGCGGGATTCGTCAGACTCTCCCCCTTCGTGGGATCCACCGTGCCATCTTCGCCGACAGAAAAAAGCACCGTTGTCTTGAAGCCATGCCGCTCACTTAGCAACTTGGCCAGCATCGGCAGCGCCTCCTCACTGCGATATTCTTCATCCCCTGCCAACAGGACCACATGCTTGCCCTTCGCCTCCCCTTTCGGTTCATAGGCAAGAAAGTCTTCAGCAGCAAAACTAGCCCCCAGTGGAAGCACTGCGACCAGGATCAGAAAAGTACGGCGGATCATAAAAGATGGTTGGTAGAAATGGATAACAAAGATCGACAACAGATCACAACAAAAACGGATCAAGAACAGGAACGAGCGGAAAGTCACCAGTGTTTCGAGTGACCACCGTGAGCCCGTATGACAATGCAGTGGCGGCAATCAGGCTGTCCATGACACTGGGCACAAAGCCAGCCTCTTCAACGCCACGGCAATACCTCGCCCACTCCCAGGCCACTGCATCATCCACAGGCAAAATGAGGTCAGAATAATCTTCCTGTAGAAAGCTCAACCGGCGAAGCAGTTCGTTTTTACGTTTGCCTTCATCAATCGCTTCCACACCTCGCGCCAATTCAGCCAGTGTGATGACACTGATGGCACAATCTTCCTGATGAAGATCCATCCATGCGGTCACGCGCAAATCGGGAGATGGTTTCATACCTTCCGAAAGCACGTTGGTATCCAGCAAGTAAATCACAAGTCAATAGGTGGTCCCAACTGCTCACGACCTTGGTTAATCTCAAGCCCGCTGAGTCCCCGCAGATGCTCCACAAGGGACTTCTGGCGAGGACGGGTTGGCCGGAGGATGATGGCACCCGCAGGTGAGACAGCCACGGTGAACTCCATTCCCTGCGTCAAATGCCCTTGGGCAATCGCATCAGCAGGCAGGGTCAGCTTGTGATCGGCTTCCAGCGTGGCAGTCATAAATGAGTATAAATGAAGAAATGGAAAACTCAATTCACTTCGTCACCGTCAGCGTGCCCCACATGATGAGGGCGTGGCCTGGGAAGGTGCAGACGAATTCATAGTCACCCGGCTGGTTAGGCGCACGGACTTTGAGCTGTTCTTTCTGGCCGGGCTCTAGCAGCTTGGTGGCGGCGATGATCTCTTTCTCAAACTTCGCGGGCAGATAGGCGCGGCCCTGTTTGTCCACCTTGTCAGGCGTCATCGTCATCGCGGCATTGCCGATGTCCATGTGCTTGCCTGGAGGCACGATGACAAAGTTGTGAGGCATTACATCATCATTTTCAAAAATGACCTCAAAGGACTTTCCAGCTTTGACGGTAAGCTTGGTCGTATCATAGCGGAGTTGCTCATGCACGGTGTGAACGATGAACACATCCACACTGACGGCACTCAGGTCCTTCAAGATTGAAGCCGCAGCATCCCCCTGCAGGGCGGCCATTTCCTTGGCGGCGGTGATGATTTCCACGTACTCCTGCTTGGACCGGTCACCCGCCGGGACGCTCTTCGCATACGCCAGGACACTGTCGGTGACAGGCTTGGCCTTCGCCGCATCCCAATTGGTTTTGGGGAATTTCATCAATGCCTTTGCGGCTGCATTTCGCTCTTTGCCTGCAATCAAATGATCTGCCGCAATGGCAAAATTCGCCGATGCCTGATTGGGACTCATCAAGGGTAAAGCAGCGAGCACAGCCTTCAGCGTTGCAGCATCTGCCTGACCATCCTGGAGCAAGGCGGTCAGTAGCGGCTGGCACTTGGCTCGCAGTGAAGCCTTGGTGGATGGAATCAGCGCGATGGCTTCCAGTAAATAAACACGCGCTTTTCCAGTCGTGGACTTCCAGATTTCATCCGGGCCAGAATCCGTGATCATCAGCGCTGCATAAGCAGCACGGATCACAGGCGGCTGAGTGCCCTTTGTCGCCAGTTCCAGGATGCCTTCCCGGTGGCGCATCAGGTGCCCCTGAATTTCCAGTACCAGCATCTTGCCGATCTCTTCCGCCGTGGAATTCAGGCGCCCCCCAGCCGCATCAAGGCGCTGAAGCAGCTTCACGATCTCCAGTGTGCGATCATTTCCCGTCAGTTTCACCAATTCCGTCAGTGCATTCGCACGCACATCAGCAGCCACTTTTGGCCGTGTCAGCTTCTCAATCAGCACCGGCTCAATATCTGGCAGGCCTTTTAGATCAGCATCGCTCGTCTTGGTGATGTATTCCGCCAGCGCAGCTGGATCCTTCGGCAGCAGCTTCGTCTTCAGCACACTCTGCAGGCCTTTGCGGCATTCGCCGAAAACATGGTCGATGTAATAGTCCGTCGGATGCTTCAGCACATCATAGGCGATCTCCAGTGCCTTCTCTGCATCCGCAGTCGGCTGGTAAAAGCTCAAGGCGCGCACGCCATGCATGCGCACGCGCGGATCGGCATCATTCACGGAGGCACGCAGCAGATCCAGCGCACCGGGCACTTGGTCCTTCCAGTAACTGAGCACACGTGTGGCCGCTGCACGGGCACGTGCATCGGGCGAGGACAGCACCTCTTTTAAAAGCTCTGCATCCACCACGTCCACCCATTGATGAGTCCACAGCGCCTCCAGGCGATGATGCTCGTATTCAGGATCAGACTTGTCCAGAGCCGCCGCCCATTTCTTGGCGGCAGCAGCCACCTCTTTGGCATCATGCTTGGCCAGTTCCACCTTCGCGAGCTGGCGCGTCACATCTTCCCATTCCTTCAGCAGTTCCAGCAAGTTGGGGATGGATTCACCATCAATCTTTTTCGGCTTCAGCAGCGGACGACCTTCATAGGTCATCTTGTAAATGCGGCCATGGCCATGGTCCCTGTTCGGGTCACGCAAATGGTGCTGCATGTGGCCGATGATGGCATTGGACCAGTCACAAAAATAAAGTGCACCATCCAGGCCCACACTTACACAGGCCGGACGGAATGTCGGATAGACAGCTGGATCAGCCTTGACCAGATCCTCCACCGTTTCCCCCTTCATACCAGACCCGTCCTGGCTGAGCTTGACACGCCAGATGCCCTGGAATCCGATGACATTGCAGTTGAGAAAGTTGTTCTGAAACTCCTCCGGAAAATGGCGGCTGCTGATGATGCCGTTGCCAGGGCTGGGGCGTGCAGGCCGGTCCCAGAAAGGATTCATCTTAGCGCTGCCGCCGCCTTCGCGCGGAAGGTAACAGGAGGAAGCCTCAGCAAAGGTGTTCACGTTTCCTGTTGCATCGGTGAAGTAAGAGTTACCCCAGCGATCCCAAATCTTGCCATGCGGATTCACCGTCGCATTCGTGGTGAAACGCTCCAGTTCATTGCGATTGATGTCATAACGGTAGATGGCCCCGTTGGTATTGCGCACCACGCCATTGACCGTCTCCACCTGCGTGCGGTGGAATACGCCATCGCTCGGATAGATCGCTCCGCCATTGTCATAGCTCAGGTAGCAAGTCTCGTGATGACTGTCCGCTGCGCATAGGCCCATGAGGATACGTTCACGCTTATCACCTTTGCCATCACCATCCGTATCCGCGATGTAAACTAGGCTTGGGGACTGCATCACAATCACGCCGTCTTTATAGATCTGAAATCCCGTGGGGCAGTTCAGATCATCGGCAAAAGTAGTCATTTTATCAGCCTTGCCGTCGTTGTCGGTATCCTCAAAGATCAGCAGGCTATCCCCCTTCGGGCTGGTGGGTGTACGCTCGGGATAGTTCAGCCAGGCACTCACCCAAAGGCGTCCTTTGGTATCCCACTGCATGGCCACCGGATTCACCAGTTCAGGGAACATCTTCTCATCGGCAAAAAGCTGGATCTTCATGCCGCTGTGCACCTGGATGTCCTTCATCTTTTCCGTCGCATCTGGGATGGCGATCAGGCCTTCTTCCGTAAAGGTCATGCCAGTCATCGGCACCTTGTTAAATTCCTTGCCCTCTTTCGGGTCCGGCATGTTCGTCGGCACCTTTTCCACCGGTGGCAGGTTGTCATCCTTCACCACCAGATCCCCACCTTTGGCGATGGCCCAAACGCGCAGATCACGATTGGCTGTCTTCACATCCCTCTGCGTCATCTCCTGCTGCATCACTTGGAAATTGGAGATGTAAGGCTTCTCGGGAGTCCTTTCGTTCTGCTTGAAACCGCCGACTCCAGCCGCATAGGCCAGTCCGCTGCGTCCGCCATAAACGTTGTAACCATCCACGGTACGATACCGCTGATGCCACTCCCAATTCTTCTCCACAATGGCCTGGCGCAGCTTTTCATTCACCTGCGGTGCTTCCTCTCCAGTCAGCGTCTTGAAGGCAGCTTCAGCCACCACCTTGTCACCCTTTTCGTTAAGATACAGACCGTTAAGGCTCAGCGGTTCATCGGAAGCCGTCTGCACCGTTGGCGCAAACAGATCCACAAAGGTCACCCCATTCGCCGCCGCCACCTCACTCATGGCAGCCGTGTAGTTCTGCAAATTGGTATTCTTTTCATCCACCGGTGGCAGGCTCGGATTCGCCAGCTTTTCCAAAGCGATGGGCGAAAACAAAACGATGCGTGGCGGAGCCTTCCCACTGAAGTTTTTCGCCTGGGTCTCCTTCAAAAAGGTATCCAGGTTCTTCTTGAACTCGTCCAGCCCCTCGTAGCCCTTGAAAGACTCATTGTTACCATAGAAGGCAAAGATCACATCCGCCTTCACCTTCGCCAGCCACTCATCCCGCGTGCCAAAGTTATCCACCCGATGCCAGGTCTGCACCTCATCCCCCGAGAAAGCGAGGTTGCGAAAAGTCAGGTCCTTGTCCGCATTCGCCTGCGTGATCATCGTCTCCAGCCATCCAAAATGCTGAGATCGATCCGGCAGGACATTGCCCAGAATGGCGATGGAATCCCCCTTCTGGAACTGGACCTGCGCCACCAATGGCGCAGCGAAGCCAAGAACGGCGAATAAAATAGAGAAGCTGGTTTTCATACAAGGTTGGAACAAGGCGGGCGAGTGGATACGGCCCGGAGGCCGTTTCCTTTCCGCACTGTCACCCAACATCCCTCGCGAGAGGCCAGAACCGGACAGTCAAACTCCTGCTTTTCTCGCCGGAGATCACAAAAAAATCCATCACGTTAGCAATACATACTCAGGCCGTTTCAGATCCCGGCGCTTTCAAGTTTTTATACCATGTCCGAACTGGCGTGAGCATCAAATGCATGGTGGCCAGCACGAACGCTGGCGCGAAGACCAGCAGTCTCATCGGCGACATATCCTCCTCAAGCCTATTCCAGGAGGGAACAAAGATGGCTGAGATCACAGCGACTACATCGACGGAGACAATAGCCACCATCAAAAACATCTGAAAGCCGAGACACCGCACCAAAAACCAAACGAACAAAACCAGATTTAACCTCACCGCAATCACCGGATAACCCAGGACAAGCTCCGGCAAAAAACGACCGATTAACTCACGTTGGAGCAACAGGCCTAACAAATAAACGCCAAACCAGATCCACCCCAAGAGCCTTTGTGACTTCGTAAAGTAACGAGGCCTCATCCACCAGATCCAAAAAGCGGGAAAAATGACCATTCCGATCCAAAAGAAAATACGTCCCCGCGTAGTCTCCAGATCGTGTGGATAATCATTCATATGCTGAGCTTCGCCGATTGGCCTTACTTCGGCAACATGGTGAAATACTGCTCTTCCATCTGTTTCACCTTGGTGCGAAGGGGATCGAGCTGGGGTTCCATTTTGGCGAGTTCGGTGGTGATTTCGGCGAGGTTTTTATCGCGGACAGGGATGTCTTTTTCGGCGGCGGCGATGGCGGCTTCGGACTCGGTCTTTTTCTTTTTCGCGGCTTCGAGTGCGGTGATGGACTGGCCGACTTCGAGTTTCTTGGCTTCGACAATTTTGGTCTCGGCGTCGAGCTTCGCGTGAGCTTCGGCGAAGGCGGCTTCGAGCGGCGGTTGGGCGGCTTTCAGTTGGGCGATGACCGCATTGATCGGGGCGGCTTTGGCTCCAAATTCAGCTTCCAGGGCGGCAGGGATGGCTTGCTTGGCAGCCAGAGCAGCCTGCTGGGCGGCGATTTCTTTGCTGATGCTTTCATGCTGACCGCGATGAGGAGCGACGGCTTTTTCGGCAGCAGCCAGTTCGGCTTTGGCAGCAGGTATCTGCTTCTCTGCCTGGGCGGCGGCAGCAGTGGCATTGGTTAGGTCTGCTTTGGTCTTCGCGACGACATTGCGTGAATCGGTGAGCACCTTCTGTGCGGCCTCATTGGCTGCGCGACGGGCATCGAATTCGCCCTGGGCATCGGCCAGTTTCAGAGTGGCCTCGGTGGCTTGTTTTTCAGCGGCAGCCTGCTTGGCCTGAGCGGCGGAAAGTGCCTGCTCATGAGGCGCGGCATCTTCATTTTTGGCCTTGGCATCGGCCAGTGCTTTTTCAGCCTGGGCTACTTCGGCACGGGCAGACTGAATGGCACGGCCAGAGTTAGCCGTGGCGAGACGCACTTCGGCCAATGCCTTGTCGGCAGCCTGGAGATCCTCGGTGATTTTGGCCAAGGGAGCCTCGGCATCAGCAACGCCTTTTTCCTGGGCTGGCAGTGCAGCCGTGAGGTCGGCAGCGGACTTTTTAGCGGCCGCAAGATCCGCCTCAAACTTGGTGACATTGGCCAGCTTGCTCTTCACCTGCTCTTCTGGAGCTTTGAGTGCGGCAGCGACTTCAGCCAGTTTTTTAACCAGAGGATCAATGGCTTTTTGGATGTCCTCGGCAGACTTTTTGGAGGCGGCGATGCCATCGTCACGAACCTTGGCAAGAGCGGCGACTTCGGCCTCGCGGGCAGCGAGGGTTTTCTTATGCTCATCCAGCTTGGCCGCAGCCGCTGCATCCGCGGTGCGAGTGGGTGTGGTGGCAGCCTCGAGGCCTTCGAGTTCAGCCTTCAGCTTGGCCAGGGTGGCCTCATGCTGAGGGATCTGATTGGTGGCTTCGGCGATGGCTTTTGTGGATGACTCGATGCGTGCAAAGTTGGCAGCCTTAGCTTCTTCGTTCTCTTTCTTGGCGGCTGTGTAATCGTTAAAGTCGCCTTCCAGCTTGGCCAGCTTTTCCTTCTCGGTTAGGACACCGACATTGAACTGGGCAGCCTTCAAAACCGTGGGCAGTTTTTGCATCACGGCGATCTGGCTCTTGTGGTCGGCAAGCTGGGCTTCGAGGGGTGGCAAAGCAGCCTTTGCATCCGCGACCTGCTTCTCATTGTCTGCGATGTTTTTCGGCCAGGCTTCGAGGCCCTTCTTCAGACCCGGCAGTTGCTTTTCCTTGGCAGGCTTGGCAGCTTTCAAAGCGGCAACTTGGTCCTGAGCGGCTTTGATGGCCTTGTCGAAATCAGCGATGGGCTGAGGTGCGGCAGCGGTGGCCTGTTTCAGAGCCTCCAGCTTGCCAGTTTGCTCGCCAATGGCTTGGGTAAGTTCGGCCACTTTTGGCGCGTCTTCAGGCTTGGTGAGGGCGGCTTTGTCAGCATTCAGCTTGGCCAATGCAGCCTCAATGTTTTTGATTTCAGCCAGGGATTGCTCATGTGTTTTGAGGAGGGCGACCTGCGCATCCTTTTTGGCCTGCGCCTCGGGCACGGTCTTTTCAGCCGCGGCGATCTGGGCTGGAAGATTCTTGACCTCCTCCTCTAGCGCGGCAACAGCAGCCTGGGCATCGGCGGCTTTTTTCTTGGTTTCGGCAAGCCGGGCTTCGGCTGCTGGAACAGCTTCCTGCGCCGCCTTCAATTTAGCTTCCACTTCAGGCAACTGGCTGACGAGTGTGGCGGCCATTTTTTCAGACTCGACGATCCGTTGAGCAATGAGCGGCGGATTGCTGGAAAGCTGGCCTTTTTCAAGCATCTTGGCCTCTACAGACCAGACTTTAATCTCGCCCCGCCAGTTGGCAGAAACAGCCGTTTTGGAATCGTGAAGGGCGACTACTTTGGTGACGATATCACCCTGGCTGGCGGCTTCGCCAATCTTGGTGCCATTCATGTCCCAGGTGCGGATGAGTCCGTCATTGCCACTGGAGACAAGGCGGCCATCGGGAGTGAAGGACACAGACTGGACACCACCGCCATGGGCGGCCCAATTCTTGACCTGCTTGCCCTCGTTCATTTCCCAAAGACTGATGGTACCGTCCATGGAGCTGGAGGCGAGGATATTGGAATCCGCGCGCCAAGCGAGATCTGTGCAGGAGGCTTTGTGCTGACCCAGGACATAAAATTCACCGCCATTGGAGGCTTCCCAAACCATGACATTGCCATTGCGGTCTGAGGTGGCGAGCAAGACACCATCGGGACTGAAGGCAGTGCCCATGATCCATTCAGTATGCTTGCTGATCATGTAGAGCTCTTCACCAGTGGCGGTGTCGTACACCTTTACCTTTTTGGAGGGGCTACCAATGACGACCATCTTTTGATCGGGGCTGATGTCAGCACTCATGACCTGGTCAAACTCCTTGCCGATTTCGACAATGCGTTTGCCCGTCTTTACATCCCACACAATCGCATGGCCGAGCTTGCCGCCTTTGCCGCCGCCCATGATGAGGAGGGAGCCGTTGCGGCTGAAGCTGAGGCTGCGTGCATACCCTTCCTCATAGGGGAAAATGCCAGCGAGCTGGCGGGTATCCGTATCATAGAGCAGGATCTGCTTGGTCCCGGCCACGGCCATGAGGGAAGTCCAGGGACTGGCGGCCATGGCGATGACGGCAGTGGTACGTGGAGTCACAATAACAGGCTCCAGCAGCACGTGCTCAGGCTTGGCAATGGGGCCTTCAGGCCTGCCGCTGGTGACGGTGACGGCCATTTCCACTTTTGGTTTGGCGGATTTTTTGGCGACGCTGGACTTCGTCTCCAGCAAACCGCCGCTGATCCATTTGGCGAGGATCTCGAGTTCTTTGGCATTCAGAGGAGCACCTTCAGGTGGCATGAATGGCTCTTCCTTTTTGGCACAGGTGGCCCAGAGGCGGCTGGCATCCGAGTTACCCGCATCCACGATGGCACCCCCGCCACCCCCGGTCATGAGAGCACCAAAGCTGGTTAGGTCGAGGTCGCCTTTCTTTTTGTCTGGGCTGTGGCAGGAAAAACATTTGTTCTCCAGCAAGGGACGAACGTGGTCCTCATAAGTGATCTTTTCGGCATCTTGGGCGACCGCAGCGGCGGCAGAGAAGAGGCTGAGTGAAAGGATCTTAGCGTGGGTCTTCATGGGGGAACAGAATGCAAGGGACGAGCGACCAAACCAGCGGACAGGAGTGTCCGCGCTCCCTTCAGGGATCTTGGCGTGGGTCTTCATGGGGAGGCGGAGACAATGAGGGATCAGAGGATGCGGACGAGGGCGTCCGCGCTCCGGGTGAGATGGTTGCGGACGAGGGCGTCTGCACTCCATGGGTTTAATGATTGAAGTAAAACTCTTTGGAGTTCATGAGGGCCCAGAAGACGTCTTCGAGGGCCTGCTGCCGCTGATCAGGAGCGGCGGCGAGGGTCTGACTGATGGACTCTTTTTCCTTGTCCTTGGGCATGCGGCCAAAGACGCGCAGGAACATGTTTTCGACGATTTGATCATCGGTCAGTTTTTCAGCGATGAGCTTGGAGACGACCTTGCCCTGCTTGATGCGATCATTGACGGCATCACCGTTCATGAGGTGAAGGGCCTGGGAGAGAGTCGGCTCCATTTTCACTTCGCAGGAGCACACGGACTCACGCTTGGCACGGCCGAAGGTGTTCAGGAAGTAATTGCTGACAGCACCATCGGCGATCTGCACGGCGCGGGCACCGAGAGGCAGGCCCTGGAATTTGTTAGGCGTCTCGGTGATCTGGGAAATGGCATCCAGCAGGATCTCAGCACGAACACGGCGGACCTGGGCATGGGAGAAGTTTTTCTTATCCCCGGCATTGGTCTCATTGACCTTGGTGCTGCGCTGATAGGTCATGGACATGCAGATGTCTTTCACGAGACGGCGCATGTCATACTTGTAGTTCGTCAGGTTCTCGGCCAGGGCGGTGAGAAGCTCGGGGTTGGAAGGCGGGTTGGAGACGCGGACGTCATCCACAGGATCGACGATGCCGAGACCGAAGAAGTGGGACCAGACGATGTTGGAGATGTTGCGGGCGAAGTAAGGGTTCTTCGGGGAGGCAATCCACTCGGCGAGGATCTTGCGGCGGTCATCGCCAGGCTTGATCTCGGGGGCTTCTCCGCCGAGGAACTTGGGCTTCATGACTGCCTGAGTGAGGAAGTGCTTGGACTCGCCGCTCTTGTTGTTGAAGATGACGACTTCCTGCGGGTCATCGGTGGCCTTGCGGCCGATCTGGGAGAAGAAGGCCTTGAAACCATAGTAGTCATCCATGGTCCAGCGATCAAACGGATGGTTATGGCACTGGGCGCACTGAATGCGCATGCCCATGAAGACCTGGGCGACGTTTTCCGTGAGCTTGAGCTGGTCGAGCTCCGTCTGGTAGAAGTTCACGGCGGGGGTGGAGACGGTGCCGCCGGTTGAGGAAAGAAGCTCAGTGACGATCTCGTCCAGAGGGACGTTTTTGCCGATGCGCTCGCCAAGCCAGTTGTAATAAAGGAGGGCGTTTTTGTAGAAGGGCGGGCGGTTGTTGTTGCCCTCGATATCGGAGCGGATCTGAAGGAGCTCGGCCCACTTCATGACCCAGACTTCTGTGAATTCCTTGCGCTGGGTGAGGGAGTCGATCAGGCTCTCGCGCTTCTTCGGATTGGCATCGGCGAGGAAGCCTTTGATCTCGTCCGGCTTTGGATAAATGCCGATGACGTCAATGTAGGCACGGCGGACGAATTCTTCATCGGTGCAGACGCCGCTGGGCAGGATGCGCAGCTTGTGGAGGTTCTCATTAACCAGGGTGTCGATGTAATTGTTTTCGACCAGCTTCGGACGCTCATACTCCAGCTTGGCAGGGATGACGAGCACCTGGGCGGTGACGCTATACACATCGAACCGGGCGAGGGTGAAGGCTGCACCACGGTCCCCGCTCGTCACCAGGCCATCTTTATTGATGGTGGCCGTCGGGTCATTATTGGACATGAAGAGGGCCAGCTTAGTGACATCGCGGTCGCTGCCATCCGAATAGGTGGCGCGGACGGTGATCTGCTGAGTGCTGCCAGCACCTTCCATGACGATCTGCTTCGGATAGACCTCAATGCCAGTGACTTTGGCGATGTCCTTGCCATCATAGGGTGCGCCGTTGCTGATCCATTCCAGGATGGCCTGGTTATACTGGGATTCTGGCTCATAGCACTGGTTGCCCGAGTGAGGGACTGCGCCCACGGCTTTTTCCACCAGGGTGCTTTCCTCCGGAATGGCGAGGTTCACACGGCGGCCTACGAGTTCCCGAGTCAGACGGTTGTAGTCACCCTCAGGGTCCATGCCGAAGAGGCTGAGACGGAATCCATCTTTGCCACGGGCAGCGCCATGGCAGCCACCGGCATTGCAACCACCACGCAGGAACACGGGCATGACATCGAGATTGAAGGAAATGGGGCGGTCCTTGTGGCCAGCGTTGAGTGCGATCGGGGCCTTAACGGTCGTTGTGCCGAGGGTGGCTATGAGCTCGGTAGAACCGGTATCGGCGACAGGCTTGAGCACGTCCCCTTTCAAAGAGGCGACATTGGCATCTGCGACGCGCAGATTGGAAAACAAGGTGACATCTCGCGTGGTGGCATCCGCGAAGGTGGCCATGACGACGACTTGATGAAAGTCGCGTTTCGTTTCCAAAGAGAACTTGTCTGGGAAGATTTCAAGCTTGGTCAAGGAGGGCAACTTGGCGTTGAGATCGGCCAGGGCCTTGAGCTCTTCCGGGGTTTTATGACGCAGGGTCAGACCTTGGGGCCACTGGGCACCTTCGGCGATCCAGCGCTTCAGCAATTCAGTCTCCGCAGCGGCTAGAGGGCCACCTTTGGGAGGCATGATGTCATCATGATCCGCAGGCAGAAGTACACGTTTGATCAGTTCACTTTCATCCGGTTTGCCAGGGACGAGGGATGGGCCGGAGGAGCCGCCTTTGATCATGGCCTCCGCCGTGTCCATGAGGAGCTTGCCCTTCACCTTGGAGGGGTTGTGGCACTCCAGGCATTTGCTTTCTAAGATGGACTGAACCTGAGTGAAATCCACCGGGGCCGGGGCTGCGGCGACGGGGGCAGCCACGACGGCAGGGGCAGCTTCAGGGCTTGCGAAACCCAAGGCGGGCAACGCAGCGAGGCTGAACAGGCTGAGGCGGAGGGCTAGGCGGGGGCGTGTCATGGAGACGAGTGGGGGCTTGAAGCATACCTACGCTTCATCTTTGTGGTTTTTTCGATAATGGACAAAAATCACACACAATCAGTAGGTTAAAGAGGATTGTCCATGCGGGCGGGAACACGCAGCGGGTGGGGTGCATGGGACACTTTTTATCCCTGCGGGAGGCGATGGGGAGAATTTCGAATTTTTCCCCATTGGGGGATTTTGCGAGATGATTCGTTGAGGATCAACGTTTTTGGATGGGGAGTGGATTCCCCATGTTGTCCCCATGCGGGGAGCGTTGGGGAAACGAGTGCCTCCTTTGGGGAACCGGGAAGCGAATCCGGCGAATAAAGGTTTGGCGGATGGCGCGGACACGGCCACAATTTTGGTTAGGGCATGAGCAGGCGCAAGCGAGTGGTACCCCGACTTGGGCGAAGTGGCGAAGAAACAGCGCGTGATAAGGGGGGCGAGAGAGTAAACGCCTACTACGGGAACACCACCCGCTGGTGCGGGCAGCTACGGGGAACCCACCCGCTGGTGCGGGCGGCTACGGAGATTTATTTACCGGCGGCTTCCTGGCGGAGTTGCTCGAGGCGGGAAAGCTGCTTGGGGGCGGCGGGCTTGGCCTCTTCTTTGGGCTTGGCTTCTGCAACGACGGCTGGTTGGGCAACGACTTTGCGAGGGGCATCAATACGGAGGGTGGAGCCGAGAGCGATGCGATGCGTGGTGGTGCCTCCGGCGACGGGGATTTCCACTCGGACAAAAAGGTTGGCCTGCTTGCCTACAGGTGATTTGTCGTGAGTGGTGACCTTGAAAGCGACTTCCTTGGTGTCTTTGGTGATTTTGGCGGATTCCACAGGAATGGTTTCCGGCACACCGACGATGGAGGCGACGGCTTCACCTTCAAAGGGAAGAAGCTGCTCAATCTTGGCAACCATGACGGTTTCCTGGCCCTGCTCGACGGCAGTCAGTGGGATAGCCGGGGCATTGACGTATGCGGGAGCTGTCGTGACCTCGCAGAAGGGTGAGGCATTGTAAATGCGGCCATTACCAGCATCGGCCTCGCCCATGACGACAAATTTCCAGACACCGGCGGGTGTATTGGCATTGGCATCCAGCACAAAAGTGCATTCATTCTGACCTTCAGCGATGGTCTGCTCCCCAAGGGTGCTGATGCCGTTAGGCTTCCAAAGCATGAGAACGCGGATCGGGGCTTTGAAGCCTTCCTTGCGAGTGGCGACGACTTTCAAATTCAGGATACCCTGGCTGACGAGGGCAACGGAAGGTTTGACGATTTCCAGAGAATATGGGGCTTCCTCCACCACGGCCACAGGCAGTTCATCGCGCACTTCGGTATAATAAATGACGTTTCCTTGGCGGACGACGTCAAACTCCTGGCGCATTTTACCGACGACTTTCACATTGGGGTCCACCGAGGTGAGCTGAAGAGGTACGGTCGTATGGCCGAGAGGAGCATCGGGTGCGGCTTCAAAAAGCAGCGGGATGCCGGGCTGGTCATTGGGGGCGATTTCGGTCAGCAACTTCACGCCAGCGGGCAAGTTGGGAGCCACAAACTTAAAATCACCGCTGACATTGTTGCGGGAAAAATTTTCCAACAAGGCCATGCGGCCACCGCGCGGAACGGCGATGAACTGGCGGGAATGGGAGTCGTTAACGTTGTAATTTGGCGAGGCAAAGGTGTATTCCGGCTGTGAAGATACGAGTTCGATGCGATACACGAAGTTAGGTCCGCCACGTTCCAGGTGATCAGTCACACTGATGAAATATTCGCCATCGGCAGGCACTTTGAGCGTCTGCTTGCTATCGAGACGACGACGGCCACCACCGTCATCATTGGAGGCGACACGCCCGCCTTTGACGTTATAAATCGCGACGACAGTATCGAGAGGCGAGCCGAGGCTCTGAGCGAAGGCCTGGAGGACGACCTGCTGATCCTTTTTCAGAGGGATCTTAAAGAAATCAACGTCACCAGGAGTTTCAATCACGCCATTGAGGGCGACAGGCTCAGCAATGGTCACTGGGGTGGCTGCAGCCTGTTCATTGTTAGGCTCGGCCTCCAGAGTGTTGTCAAAAGGGACAAGGCGGAAAGGGTTTCCTGAGGGGGCGGCTTCGGCACCTTTGGAGAAAAGATTGAAGTTTGGATCTTCCTGAGCGGGCAATTTCACCTCTTCCTCAAAAGAGCCGTCTTTGTCAATGAAGCGGACTTTCGTGGTGCTGCCCAGCATGCCACCGGCGGGATAAACGACATCCGGACGGCGGAAGCTGCCGACTTGGAGGCGGTAGTAGTTGTTATTGCCACCGCGATACGAAGAATCGCGAACCATGATGTAATATTCGCCGTCGTATTCGGCCACGAAGGAGCAGTAACCATCCTGGCGGTGGAGGATGGTATCATCCGAGAAGGCTTTTTCGAAACGGTCCTTATCCAGGATGGCGATGTAGGGATCAAAGACTGTATAGCCAAGACGCAGGCCATCCACTTCCAGGCTGATGCGCTGCCCCTTCTTTACGCTGAGTTTAAAATAGTCCACATCCTCGGTCTTGATCACCCCTTCAATAGTTTGATCCAACCCGATAGCCTGGGCGGACTCAAACTCAGAATTCGGCTCCACTTCGACGACATTGGGATAAGGGCCGACAAAAAACTGGCGAGCATGCGAGACGCCCGTGCGGGTGCGGACACGAAGCAGGTGATTGCCCGGCTCTACCTCGGGAGCGACAGCGATGGTGACTTCGACCTTTTTAGCCTCGACCTTATCCACGCTCTTTTGAGTGAACCCTGGGTTGAAAAAGATCAGGCTTTCGAAGTCTTCCAGACGGTCGCCCGTGATGGTCAGCTTCGTTTCAGTACCGCGCTGCACGCCATTGGGCTGGGTGGAATTGAACTCCGGGTAGGCAGCGTGCAGGGTGATCCCTGCGAGAAAGGCCACCGTGAGTTGGGCGAGGATGTGACGAACGTTCATTGGCGAAAGGGGGAGAAGCTGGAGATAACTACGTGAAACGTGGCCTGACTTATTGCAGCCATGAGAGCCTGGGGTCTGGAAAAGTGAAAGGCGGCGTGGATGACTCCACACCGCCTTTAAACTTCAGGCTTCGCAGAGGGGAGGCATCAGGCGATCCACTCATTCATGATGCGACCGCCGTTGACGATATCAACTGGGCGGCCACCGTCGGACATGATGCGTTTTTCACCGTTAATGCCGAGGAGGCGATACATGGTCTTGGCAAGGTCTTCCGGGCCGACAGCATCGCGGTCTGGCTCACCACCGAGGGAATCAGAGGCACCGTGGATGTAACCTTCTTTGACACCACCGCCAGCCATGGCCACCGAGAAGACGCGTGGCCAGTGGTCACGGCCATTGGTGGCATTGATCTTCGGCGTGCGGCCGAATTCGGAGCTGACCATGACGAGTGTCTTTTTCAGCATGCCACGGTCCGCAAGGTCCGTGATGAGACGGGCGAAGGCCTGGTCAAAGGCTGGAGCCTGGCCATCAAAGGCACCCTTGATGTTGCTGTGATGGTCCCAGCCACCGTAATTGACGGAAACCATGCGCACGCCTGCTTCCACCAGACGGCGGGCAAGGAGGAAACGCTGACCTGCGGTATTGCGACCGTATTCGTCACGGAGCTTATCGGTTTCCTTGTTGAGGTCGAAAGCCTCGCGAGCCTGACTGCTGCTGATGAGACCGTAAGCGGCCTGATAAAAGCTATCCATGGCATTGATGGAATCAGCCTTTTCCACGGTGCGGAAATGCTCGTCCACCGTGCCCAGAAGGGAGCGGCGACGGTCAAAGCGCTTGTCATCAATGTCCTTCGGCGTGAGGAGGTCACGGACGGTGAAGTTTTTATCCGCAGGATCGCTGCCCAGGGCGAAGGGACCGAAGGCGCTGCTCATGTACCCGGTGCCCTGGTCTGGAGCGACGACGTTTGGCACGGCCACATAGGGTGGCAGATTGTTACGGGAACCCATTTCATGAGAAATGATGGAACCGAAGCTGGGGAACTTGATGGCGGGGCTAGGGCGATAGCCGGTGAACATGTTGTGCGTGCCACGCTCATGAGCGGCCTCACCATGGGTCATGCTGCGGATGACCGTCAGCTTGTCCATGATCTTGGCGATGTTCTGGAATTTTTCACCCACGTATTCTCCAGGGATGGAGGTCTTAATGGGGGTGAAGGGGCCACGATAATCCGGGGAGGCGAAGGGCTTCGGATCCCAGGACTCATGCTGGGCCATGCCGCCGGGAAGGTAGATATGAATGATGGAATCCGCGATGGGAGAGAAGGACTCCACATCGGCGATTTTCTGCGCGGCCTGAAGGCGAAGCATCTCCGGCAGGGTGAGACCGAGCCCGCCGAGCATCCCGACATAGAGGAAGTCGCGACGGCTGACGCCATTGCGGAGATCAATGTGATTGCCTTGGCAATTGGGGTGCATTTTCATAGCGCGGGAGGAGGTATTTTGATCTGAATCAGTAGGAATTACGGCTGCCCGCAAACCTTCTTGCAAAATCGCACAAAGTTTTTTCCGATCAATTCAGAAGCTACTCTCCGCCAGCCTCTTGCATGCTCGCCGTCATCTCGGACTGGCGTTTTTTGACGATCTGCTCAAAATCCATGGGCCGGGAAAGGAGAGGCGGCAGGTGCTGGCCCTCAATGGCCGGGGGAGCAATGGAGACAGAAACAGGGACGGGTTCAACAGTCGTGGCGGAATCGGACCCCTCCACGGAACTTGAACTCCAGGCCTCGACCAAGCTCCAGATAGTGACAATCAAGATCAGGCCAGCGACGGCGGCGACACCGAAAAAAAGCTTGCGGCTGACGCGTGCCAGCTCTGGATCTGCCCGCATGCGGTCAAAGGGCTGGCCGATGAACTGGCGCTGGTCTGGAATGGTGTCCGGCTCTGGTGTTGGGGGCGGCGTAGCCACCAGGAGAGCCTTGCGCTTGACCCCTGAACTGCGCTCAGCCACCTGGAGCATCAATGCCACGCCACAGGAAGGGCATGCCCGTGAGCGGGCCACCTCAGTGACCTGAACCTGGACAGCGCTTTCGCAATGAGGGCAAACAATGGAAACCTGAGGCATTTGTAAAGGGGGGAGCGGCGATCATGACTTATTACGGCTGAAAGCTCAAGTCAGGGATTCCTTTATGTTCACCATTTACCTGTAATGCCCAGGGTATAGGTGGTGCCCACCTGAGTCACGGAAAATGGCAACCCCCCATCGAAATAACGCTCGCGAGGTTGGTTCAGGAGGTTGGAAACACGTAGGTTAAAGCTCCAGTTGTCCGTGATTTTTTTCGAAAAAGCAAGGTCCAAGGAGGTAAACGGCCGCTGGTAAATGTCCGGCGTGAGGTTGGATTCAAACCGGCCACCGACCGTGTAGAGAAGCGGGCCAGTCACATTGAGCAAGATGGAGCTGGTGAGGCCCCAGTCCTTGATCTCATGAGTCAGGTTGGCGTTGAAGGTATAATCTGGCTGCCCCTGGAGAGGCCTGTCCGTCGAGAGACCTGCCTGCCTACGGATTTCCTGACTGTTTTGGCTCAGCTCCACTTTGGATAAAACGAAGCCGTAATTGAAGCCCAGAGTGAAGCTTTCAAGGATGTCCATGATGCTGCCCAGGTTTTTATAGGCCTCGATCTCGAAACCATAGAGGATGGCGCTTTCCTCGTTTTCTGCGGTGTTAAAGACGCCCAGGTTCACAAACTCAATGGGATTGCGGATCTGTTTGGCAAAGAGGGAAACGGCGAACTGGTCCCCTGGAGCCGGATCCCACTCCCAGCGCAGGTCATAGTTCAAGATGGAGGACATCTCCAAATCTGGATTCCCGACGAAGAAGTTTCCTGTTTCCGGGTCTCGCGAGAAGACCAGGGCGATTTCCTTGAACGTGGGCCGGGCGACGGTGCGGGTGATGGAGGAGCGGATGGCCATCTGGTCGGCGATTTTCCAACGGGTGGAAAAGGCAGGCAGGAGGTCTGCACGGTTGATTTCGAAATCATCGGACCTGCCACTGGCGAAATTGCTGCCGCCATCGCCAAAGCGCTGCACGGCAATGTTCATCCGGGTGACCTCCAGCCGGGTGCCCAGGCTGGTGTCGAAAGTGTCATTCAGATTGAATGAAAAAGAGCCATACACCGCAGGGATGGTCTGGGAGGCTTCATAAACTTCCCGGGCCGGGATATCATAGGCACGTGAGAGAAAGAAATTATCCCGCACCAGGAATCCGCCCAGGCCGTTGGGGTCGCGGGTTTGGTCTACGAGGTCAATTCCGCCGAGGATATCCCCCAGCGTCAGCCCGTCGTTATCGTCGGGGCTGGGACCGTTCAGAAGGGGCTGCCCAGGGGCCAGATTGAGGTAAGTGCCGATCAACTGGGCATCAGGCAGACCGGTGTACTGGAAGTTATCCGTGCGGTAATCGCGGGTGCTGTGGTCAAAGCTGCCGCCGAATTTAAACTTGGTGCCGGTGCCGCCATTTTTGGCACCTTCATCCAGAGGGATCTCAAAATTGAGCGCCACGTTGTAATTGGTATCGTCCAGACGACGCCAGGTACGCTCAAAGTCCGGCGGGGCAGGATCTCCCGAGCCGACGTAAGCATTGACGGCGGGATCCAGGCTGAAAGCATAGTTGGATTTGCGCAAGTCCGGCTGATTCTGGGAGGACACGCTATAGGCGACCAACCAGTCCATTTTAATATTGTCCATGCCTGGCATCACATGCTCACCACTGAGCTGGAGGGTCTGGAGAGTACGCTCTGTATAGAACATGAACTCGCGGAAGATCAGCAAATCCGGCTGACTCAAGGACGGACCGTAAGAGAAGACGGCATCATCCTGGGCAGAGAAGTTGCCAAAATAAGTGAGGGTGACCTGGTTTTCAGGTGAGAATTCCAGAGAAGCGCTCAGGAGGGCTCCGGCCAGCAAGTTTTCCGAACCTTTTTCAAAGAAGAACTCCTGGGTCGGCACCGGTACACCTGCGCCGATGTTGGCGAAGCCGCGTATGCCCACCTCAGTGATGTATTTTTTACCATACGTCACCCCGCCGATGAGACCGAGGGTGCCGCCCATGAAGTCTTCCACGCGTGTACCACCGATGGCACTGAAGCTGAAATCCATGGGAGCATCCTTGTAGCTGGTGCCCATGGCACGACCGCTCAATGCACGAGCTGCGGCTAGAGCATTGGCGGATAGCTGGGCATTGCGCACGTCAGTGGCGTCCAAAGGAGGATCATTGTAAGTCAGGTTCCCTGCAGTGCCTGGCAGAGAATTGATGTTCTGCATGATGGAGGGCAGTTCACGTGACTCCCCGGAGCCAAGAAAGCCAGTTCCGCCACCACGATAGCTGAGAAACTGGCCGCTGCCCGTGGACAGGGTGTTATACCCGGTGGACATGGAGATGGTAAAAAACGGCTCCTTGGGAATACGCTTGGTGACGATGTTGAGGTAGCCGCCGGTGGCCTCACCAGGCATGGAAGAGACGGCTGTTTTTGAACTGACCACGGTCTCGATGAGGCCCGTGGGAAAGATGTCGATGTTCACCGCTCTTTTGTCAGGGTCCGAGCTGGGAAGACGGGCTCCATTGAGAACGACTACGTTGTAGCGGTCACTCAGACCACGGACGACGACGTAACGACTGTCCACCACGGCCGTGCTGGACAGCCTCTTCAGCGCACTGCCAATGTCACCCGAGGAACCGGCGCTCTTGAGCAGCTCTGGAGAGATAGCACTGGCGAAGGACTGGAGCGAGGCACCAATGCTCAAGGGCATGACGGAGCTTTCCTCCGCGATGGCCTCCTGCACACTGAACTCGTCCAGTTCCACCACCTCGGCGATCATATCCACCTCCACTTCGCGGACGGAACCGGCCGTGACAACGATGCCGCTCTGGCTGGTGCGGATGTAACCGTCATTGACGAGCGTCATCCGGTAAACGCCCGGAGGCAGGTCATTGGCAAAGAAGCGCCCCTCATTATCGGTGCGCACCGTCTGCCCTCCAGGCTCCAGGGTGATACTGACGCCAGAAACGCCGACATAAAAGTCGGCGTCCTTGACGGTCCCGCGCAGTCCCCCTCTTTGCCCGTCCTGGGCCAGGAGTGAACATGCCAATACAAGGCTGCAAGCGCAGAGCCAGAAGGTCTTTTGCCTGCTATCAATGAGAGTGAAATTCTTTCCGAACATGCACCGGTTTTTTGCTACTCTTCGTTACCCTGGGACGCTGACATGGAGATGATGATATCCAGCATGCTTTTTGTTAGGGGCATGCCTGTTTTCGCACAGCAGAGGCAGACCTCTGATGCACCCACATAACCCATGCGCGGGTTAGGATTTTTAGCCGCCTCCGTCACGGCCTCCGTCAATAGGGAGCTGGACTTTTCAGGCTCGCCCAGCATGTGCCATGAGGCTGCATACCAAGCTAGGCCAAAGGGTAAATACATGGGCTCCAACTTACGCATATTCGTTTCAGCTCCGGCCAATGCAGGCTGGACTGTTTCCGCCTTGCCGCGCAGAGTCCAAAGTTCCACCAGCTTATAGATCAGGCGCATTTCCTCTTCATGTGGAGCGCCGAAGTTCTTTTCCGCCAGTTCAAACAACTGCTTTGAAACATCTTCATGCCCGGCTTTGAAAAAGCGGATGGAAGTCTCCATCAGCAGTTCCGCATGCACCACATTGGAAATGGCCAGGACAGCACAGGCTGAATCCACCAGACCAGCCGCCAGTTTATGCTGCTGAGGATCCGTGGAGGTGAGGCGGTCCAGTGCCTGGTCAAAAAGACGGCGGGACGTGTCCAGCAGTTCTGGAATCGGCTTGGCCACTCCGTATTTAACGTACTCCGCCTTAAGTTTTGGAAAATCGAAAACGCCCGTCTGGGCGGATTCCAGTACCAGCAAGCCTGCAGAGGCGCTGAGTTTTGTTTCTTGGTCCTTGATGGACTGCCACCACCGGGTGGTGATTTGCATATCATGCTTTAACAGAGTGCCGACATAAACCAGGCGGGCCAGGACGATATCCGCCTGCCAGGTTTTCAGCATGCGGGTCATTCCAGCAGCCGTTTGCAGCCATTTCAGGGATTTGGCAGGCTGGGCTGTGTTCTCTTTCTCCGCGATATCCAGCAGGAGTAATGGAGCCCGGTAGTCGGTCAATTTAGCCGCCACCTGGCGTGCCGTTTCTAGCCTGCCTTGGAGCAGAGCTTGTTTACCGCATTGATACATCTGACGGTTCCAGACATCGGAATCGCCCGTGATACGGCTGGCGAGATGCAGCGCCGCAGACAAAGGATCCTCACCTGAAAGGGAGGATAAGGCTGGTGAATTTGGCACCAGCCGCACGCTTTTCCTCACATCGCCCGGAAGTCCTTCCAGGGCTTTTTCAATACCCGCATCCTCCATCCCGCCAGCAGCGGCGATGTGAGCAAAGG
The DNA here is from genome assembly GCF_004364345.1 of Prosthecobacter fusiformis. Taxonomy (NCBI): domain Bacteria; kingdom Pseudomonadati; phylum Verrucomicrobiota; class Verrucomicrobiia; order Verrucomicrobiales; family Verrucomicrobiaceae; genus Prosthecobacter; species Prosthecobacter fusiformis. The sequence goes on from NZ_SOCA01000001.1 coordinate 186,203, forward strand.
ATAAAAAGACGGCCAAAAAAGCCGGAGTGATTTTCAGAGACAGAAAAAGGACAGCGTTCATCAAATGAAAAATGGTGGGGGGCGATGCAAGGCACCGTCCCCCACCAGGAGAGGTTATGACTGAGAAACAGGCAGATTACAGACCATAGACCCGGTAAAGCACGGACTCGTCTGCATCGGTGCTTTCGTCGGTGTAACTCACCGTCGTAGCATCGCTAACTGGGTTCGTTGTGACAACCGACCAGCTACGACCATCAACCGATTTTTCGATGACATACTTGATGTCAGCGCCAGCGGTTGGGAAGCTGATGCTCGGATGGTTATCGGACACGTCCAAGGTGATGACTGGGCGTGCCAGGTTGGTGGTCGGGAAGACATCCAGAGCAGCCAGGGAAGTCCAGCCAAACATCTGGTTATTATCCCGCATGGAACCGGCGAAGGCAGCGTTCACGAAACCTTCTGGCAAGACGACTCTTTCGTCATCCGCGTAAGGCACGTTGTAAGCAGCGCCGGCTGGGTTCAGGCGGGGATCCAGACCATTCTTGGTGTAGAGCGGGCATGGCACCACTGGAGTGGAGGTGGTGGAGAAGCGCCATGGGGTGCGAAGCTGGGAGGCCCCAGGAGTCTGCATTGTGTTGATCTGGGTCAAGAATGGAATGACCACGCCCCCGACTGTAGCAGTGGTGCTACCGACTGCCACGGTGCTGCTGTTGACCAGAGTGCCGTCGCCATTATTGCCATTGGCAATGAAGGCATACAGGTTGCTCCAGGTCAGCATCGTGGTGATGGAACCACCACCGGTTTCAGCAGATTTGTTCATGGTGCTGGTGTTTTCCACCACGCCATTGTGCATAGCCAAGTGAGCTTCAAGCTTCGGGTTCATACCTTCACGCTTGGTGCTACCTGCGAGCATGGTGAAGTTGAAGACGGAGAGGTCTGTCATAGGAAGGCGGTCACCGTTATCGGGCTCGCCACCGTCCCACTCCATCAGCTTGTCATACGAGTAGTCAGACCCGGTGATGACCTGGCCAATGGCGGTGTTGAGACCGTCGTGACCGCTGCGCAGCGAATTGCCAGAGCTATTGATCGTGCCCTGGATGACTGTCCAGAACTGGTGGTTGCCGCGGAAGCCTTCATCACCGTCGAAGGAGTCATCCTGGTTGGAGCTGGAAAACAGGAAGCGTGTGTCATGCTTGCCGCCGAACCATTCGAAACCGTCATCCTTGTTCTGGTAAACTTCCACGTGCTCAATCACCGTGCTGGAGCCGACACCGCAAAGAGTGATGCCGTTGATCTCATTGCCCACGGCAGCCGCGCCGATGACGAAACCGCCGTAACGGTTCACCACATAACGAAGCACACCGCTGTCATCTGTGTCATCCGTGCCACCATAGATGGCAAGGTCACCATTGAGGACGGTGCTGCCGGAACCGCTGGAGAGGCCTTCAGGGAAGTCTGTTCCCACACCGGCGTTCTGGATCTTGCGGAAGTTTTCCGTCAAGCTGTCTGCATGTGCATCCCAGATACCGTCTGCATCCAGGTCACGGTTGCCCGTGTTGGCGGCGACGTGACCACGGCCACTCATGATGATGCCACCCCAGAGACCGGCCTTGCTGAAGCCATTGTTTCCGGTCGGACCACCAGGTGCATAATTGTTCAGATCACTGGCTGGTGTGGCGGTCACATTAACGACCGTGCCCACCGCATTGGTGAAGGATGTCGGCACCGTTGCCGCACCCCCAGGGACATTGGTGTCCGTCAGGGAGGTGAAGATGATCGGAGCGTCCACCGTGCCGTTGGCGATGACCTTGCCACCGCGGGCGGTCACCAGGGTGCCTGGCTCTTCAGCGAAGCCTGAGAGCGCGGGGGGCAGGCCGCGGATGATGGTTCCTGGCTCGATGGTGAGCTTGGCACCATTGGCAACGAAAATCACCCGTCCGAGGATGTAAACGTTGTCACGTGTCCAACGTGTATCCGTCAGGATGCGGTTGTCGTTCTGGGAACCGACGACCACAAAGTCGGCCCGTGCCTCGGTGGCAGCCGCAGAGGCTAGCGCCACGGCGGCGAGAAGGGTTGTTTTGAGCGTGTGTTTCATGATAAGTTTGAAATGTGTTTTTGCGTAATTCGCTGCACTCCTGATGATTAATCCAGAGGGATAGCGAGAGTAACCTGGCCAGATTGAATTGGATCCGTGGTGGTGCCAGGAGCCTGGGTGAGGAGGAAGTAGCCAAAGCCCTCCCATTGCGTGCCGTTGCGGATGACGTGGCCGGAGAATTTGACGGAGCGATTTGCGACGCCGTCATGGATGAAGGTGCCCGAGAAGGTGCCCTTAGCAGCATTGACAACGAGCTTGGTCGTGCGGGGATTGGGCAACTGCACTTCCACCTTGTTGGAGGCCTTCAGCAGGACATCAATGTCTGGCGAACCGCCCACCTCGACACCCGCATCCTCACCCTCGAAATCAAGCTTAGCAACCCTTTCATCAGCAAGATCCAGGATGAAATTGGTGGCAAGAGTGCGAGCATAACGACTACCAGCGATGGTCAGAGCAGCGGAATTCAGGCTGAAGCCGGACTGGTAAGCACGGGACTTGGTGGTGGTGCCAGCCGGGCGCAGCCAGCTCAGGGTGCCGCCGATGGTGTCATTGTTGGCGATGTTCTCGCCAACACCTACGGTGCCATTGTTGAGCTGAAGATTGCCCAGGAGGGAACCTTTAAGCGGAGTGTAGATCAGATTGAAAACCACAACCTGGCCAGTCGGCCCGACAAAGGTGGAACCGGTGAGCTTTTCCCCATCGGCAGTCATGCCGGTCATGGAGATGGAACCGTCCGTTTTTGCGGTCATAGACAGGATGCTAGCTCCCTTAGGATTGCTGGCCGAGGTGCCTGAGGCAGTGACGGCAGCATTGTAAATCCCGACATAGTTCGTGGCTGGCGCAGCGCTGCTGAAGGTCCTTCTCCAGCCTGTGACAGTAGCGGAAGTAATTTTCGTCTGACCAGGAACCAGGTAAGAATCCTGAATCGTCGCGCTGGTAAGCAAATTAGTCGTGGTGTTCACGGTGAATTTGAAGTCAAGCGGCACGTAGCTGATGGCCGGACGACGGATGACAATGGTCGTCGTCGGGTTAGCGACGGTCAGGTCTGGGAATGAGCCGGTGAAAGAAATCACCTTATTGTTACCCAGGGTGATTTTGCCGGTGATGGCACCGAGCTTGGACACGGTCATGTCGATACGGCCACCCAGATTGTTGGTCAGGGAATAACCAGAAGGCAGCAACTCAACCTGACGGGCGATCCAAGCAACATAAGTGCCTTCCAGATTGGCAGGCAGGCCGCTCACAATCAGAGTAGCTTTGCGGGTCACTGTGCGCACGCCTGGACCATTGGAGATGGTGAAGGTGACGGCATACGGAACAGCTCCTTTGCTTGCTTTCGGGCTACCTGTGATCAGACCGGTGGCGGCATTCACCACCAACCCTGATGGCAAGCCTGAAGCCTTATAAGAAGTCGGGCGGCTTCCTGCAACCGTGCTGGCAGGAATTTGATATGAGTACTGGGAACCCAGGAGTGCTGCTGGCATCACGATCGGGTCAGACGCATCCGTATAAGAAGGTGCCGCATTGCTGATCACCAAGCTGAATTCACCAGATTCCAGGGAATCTTCACCGCTGAAGATTTCGCAGGTATAAACGTCACCGTCATTAGCAACGCTGAGCGTTTTGACCGTCAGAGTTTTGGTGGTCACACCGGCAAACTGACCGCCATTGGCAAGGGGTTCGCCATCTTTCTTCCAGAGGAAGCCAGTTGGCTTACCATAATAAACAGCAGTAAGCTTGATGGAACCGGCTTCAGCGCCTGCATAAGTGCGGTTTTCCTGCTCGATGACAACCACCTGCACGGCCTTGGTGGTCGTGGAACCACCGCCAGTGATCTTCACTGCGTTGGTGGCCATCACGGTGTAAGCACCTGCATCGAAGGCGGTAGCATTACGGATGAAGAGCTGGGAGTCATTGGCACCCACGAGGCTGGCACCTTTCTTCCACTGATAAACGACACCGTTCGGAGACACCGCTTCGGATTCCAGGGTAAGGTCAGCTCCCAGAGGGATGACATCACCTGTAGGCTCCTGCACGAACGTTGGCTTAACTGAGAGCACATTCAGAGCGACGGCATTGCTGGTGCGGATGACGGTCGGGCCGTCTTTCACCACCACATCATAGCTGCCAGTGTCTGTGGTCTTGGCACTGAGCAAGGTCAGTGTGGAGGAAGTGGCACGACTGATGTTTTTGCCGTTTTTCCGCCACTGATAAGTGAGGGTAAACTCGCTGCCACTGTCTGCAACGGCTTCAAAAACCACCTGGGTGCCAGTGAAGACCGACTCATCCGATGGTGTGCGGCTCACGCTCACATCGGAAAGGAGGTAAGCTTCGCCTGCGGTTTTGTGAGCGGCGGCGGTGCCACCGATGTTTTCACCATCTTCAAGCACACCCACATGCGCCACGAGTTCCATCGCGCTTGTATCCGGGCTGACCATCGTGTGGTTAGGGAACAGGGTGCTCTCCGCAGCCCATGTCTGGCTGGTGGAGAAAATAGCCTGCTGAGGAGCTGTCTCGGCAACTGCACCGGTGAGGATCCAGATATAGACTTTTTTACCGGCGAGAGTACTGTAGGCGTTGCCTTCGTAGCTTGCCGAAGTGTCATAGTCCAGGGAGACATCAAAGAAACCGCGAGCACCATCAACCGACAAGGGCGTGGTGGATTCACCCACTTGGATGAAATCCGTGTTTAATTGTGCATAGGTTTTACCATCGAATTCATAAGCGTCTGGAAAGACACCGAAACGCACCACAGCCGAGCTGAGGCCGACAAGACCGCCGCTAGGGGTGATACCGTTGCCAAGATTACTGGCGAAGAGTTTGGCAGGTGCCGCCTGCGAGACGCTGAGCGCGCCCAGCAGCAGCGCTGCGGAAAGAAGAAGTTTTTTCATGAGTGAGGACAGGTTGAGAATGAGTAAAGGGTTCAGTCAGCAAAAGGTTCAGGCAGGGCAAAACCCGCTGTGCCGGCCTGCTCCTTGAAAAGGATGGCCTTGGCCGGGGCGATCATGGCGGAGCCTGCGTCCGTGACGCTATCTCCCAGTGCGCGCCAGCCGATTCCACCAGGGCCGCCGGTCTTGTAATAGTAGCCAGTCATCACACCTTCGTTTTCGAGGTAAACGATATCCGAAACGCCAGGGCCTGTGCCACCGGTGATGTTGGACTGGATGTCACTGGCGGACAATGAAGTGCTCACCATGAAGGGATTGTTGACGATGTTATGTCCAGCGGCCACAGCAGCCACGTGACGTGCAGGAAGCGCATCTCCAGACAGGTAGATAGACAGGTCCGAACCGGCGATACGCACCACTAGGACACCGCTGCCCGGCTGGATGACGACACCACCCTGGTCTGCGCCAGTAGGGTCAGAGACCAGCTTCCAGGCAGTGCCATTGTAGAAGTAAGCGACCAGCTCACCTGCATTGGTGAGGTAAATTTTATCGGAGAGCGCAGGATCAGCCACACCCGTCAGTCCAGTCTCATTGGCAGCACCAAAAAGGGTGGCAATGGTGGAAAGCTGATAGATGACATACTGGTCGCCCACATTGGGCTCCACAGACAGATCAGCCGTCACATCCTGACCAGCCTGATCAGTGATGAGTGCAGATATCCCATATGCATTGGTGCCCGACTGATTGGCACGGCTGACAATCTTGATGGCGTGAGGTGCAGCCTCCACATCACCGAGGACGGAGGGGCTGGAAGCCAAGGTCAAGACATCACCCGCGACACCGCCGACGGTTCCAGAAGAGACGATTTTGACGTTAGGCAATCCCACCAAGGTGGATTTGCCTGCTGGAAGTGGAATCGTAAGAGCGCCTGCGACGCGGCTCATCGGAAGCATGTCCGCCTGGCCGTAGGCCTGATGTGCACCCAGCGCCAAAAGCGAGAGCAGGGCGAGAGTTGATAATGGTGGTCTGATCATGAGATAGGTATAACTTGAAGGTTAGTGAGACACTGACAGCGCCGTCACGGCTCCCTTTGAACCTGCTTCACCCTTTTTCCAAAACCTGGCGGGCAACACTTTCGTCACTTTCGAATAAGCTTTGGCGCTGAAAACGGCTGGCTTTCAGGGAAATCCGCCCTTCCAGCCCAAACTTGTCACATTAGCGTCACCTGATTTCCCTCGGCCGATCCTGCCGGAGAGGTCCATCTGGCACCTGTGGTCCCACCTTTTCCGTGACCTCAGAAGGGGCATTTTCCGCTTCGATGGCCATCCTGATTTTGTCACGCAGGGGGCTTCCTTCCTGGAGCAGTTTTGGAAACTTCAGGGCGAGCTGGCGATAGTACACGGCTGCGGCTTTTTCATTGCCCTGGCCTTCATAGTATTGCGCCAGCACCCGCAGCTCACGCTCCTCCGCCACCAGCACTTCAGCCAACCCTGCCCTGGCCTGGGCACCTTTATCACTTTCAGGAAAGCGGGTCAGAAACCACGTCAGCAGTACCGCCGCACGCTCGCGATCTTTGGGGGAGACTGCGCCACGCATTTTCTTCCACTTTTTGAAAGCAATGTCAGCCACCTGGTAGCCGGCATCGTCCGCCAGTTCATGCCGGGGATAGGTTTCCACAAACTCCTCATGACGTGCCTGCGCTTCCTCTACCCTGTCTGCTTTTTCCAGGGCTACGCCTAGCAAATAATGCGCCTGGATGCCCTCCTCCGAATGCGGTCCGCTGAGGATGATCTTGGCCAGCATACCCAGGAGATCATCCACCAGCAGCAGATCCCCTTTTTTCACCGGTTCCAGGGAGCGCCGCTCATCCTTGGCCATGCCTAGCTGGCGCTTCACCAGCAGGAGCTGCTCCTCTTGGGCACGGGTGAAATGACCAGGCTGGCGGGTGGCCAGTGTTTCCAGGACTCCAAAGGCTTCCAAGGGCTCATTCAGGGAAAGATGAATGCGGTACATCTCCCACAGGGCCATGGCTGAATACTCGCTGGCAGGATACTTTTTCGTGACGGTCGCGAAGCGCTCCAGCGCCTCCTTACGGTCTCCGCTCACCAGCGCTTTTTGACCCCGCTGCAGCAGCCTGGCAGCCAACTCAAGGTCCTGCGTGTCAGCTGCGGACAAAGGCGCGGCACCTAACAAAAAATAAAGCAGCCCCGGTAGAGCGGGGCTGCTTTGAATCAGAGGTTGGATGAAGTTCCAGTTCACTCGCCGACGGCGCTCAGGCTTTCAAGTTTAGGAAGAGGCAGCAGACCGCCACCTGAAGCTGATGCCGCAGGCTGGATCGTGCTTGGCTTGTAGGTCATGGCCAGTTGCTCACTGGTCCTTTTCCCATATGTCAGGCGGCCCAGTGCCACATAGGCATCGCGCTGGCTTTTCATGGGGTTCTTCACCAGAGCTTCAGCCCCCGGATACAGATTTTCCACCAGCCCGGAATTGGGGCCCAGGCAGTCCAGATGCGGCACCGTGAGGTCATCCACAATGGTGTAGTCAAAACTCACGACCTGCTGGCCGATGTTTCTGAACTTCACTGAATATTCAATCGTCTCTTCATCCACCATGTCGCTGACAAGCTGATAGGTGATCGGAGACTGGCCGATGAGGACCGGATCTGTCGTGATGGTTTTGCAGGAGCTGAGGACGGTCAGGGCCAGGAGGCCGCCGAGGAGGGAACAAAGACTGTTCTTGGTAAGCATGGGAGGTGGAGTGGGAGAAAGGTATCAATAGCGATAACGGAAACCGACGAGGTAGCCGTCGTTGCCGTAACCACGGAGGTTGTCGAGATCGCCAAAGTAAGATTTCCGGTATTCGGCGAAGACGGAGTAACGCTCTTCCCAGGACCACTCGAGGCCCGCACGCCAGTTCCAGGCGTTGATGAATTCATCGATGGAGAATGGAGGCTGTTCATTCGGCTCCGTGGTACCACCCGTCAACTGGTCAGCAGACTTGCCTGTGGCATTGCGAAACCAGACCTGACCACCGCCCAGACCACCGCCCACATAGGGCTTAAACCCGCCCAAAATCTTGCCAATGCGTGCTCGGTAGCGATAGAGATCCAGCGCAAAGGTGCCGTTGAGGCTGAAGATCAGAGAATTCATATCCGCCTGATAGGCCGCCAGATCATCGGGATTCAGGCTGCCAGTGGGGACGGAACCCTGAAGTGTGGTGGAGGTGAAAGTGGCCTCAGCAGCCAGGGAGAATTGCAGTGGGATACGCTTGGCCTTCCAGCTCTTACCCACTTCGATGCTGAACATCGCGCTGCCATCAGCATCATCCAGGGAGAAATTGCGGTCGCCGACCCGTGTCGTGCCTGTATGACCCAGAGTTTCACCGACAGCGATGCTGACGAAAGGCCCTATTTTGCGCTTTTGGTTAGTGGCGTCTGTGAGAGAGTTCAGAGATTTCAGCTCCAGCTCAGCCGCATTGGCTGGGACTTGAAGGAGACAGAACACGCCAAGGCAGCAGGCGGCGGTGCGGGTCAAAGTAGAGGCGGTCATGCGTTCGGGACGATGTGATAGCGTGCACGTCTGCTTCACGAAATGAGTTCCATGTGAAGAATTTGTCACAAGGCCCAGGCGGCATTCCTGTCACATTGTCTTTACCATGGCAGGCATGTCATCGTCCCCGCACAGATCCCTCGAAAACCTCTTTTCGGCTCTGTTTCTCACATCCGTTTGCTTCACCGGCACCCTTGCTGCCCAGGAAAAGGACAAGCCGCAAAAACCACCGGTCTCGGATGCGGTTTTGAATCCCCTGGCACCGCGCCCGGCAGAGGCCCCTCCCCTGCCCGTCCCGCCTGAACTGCCAGACTCGGGTTTCCCAGTGGATGTCAACGAATACGAAAACCCGCTCCTCCACTTTGAAGGCGCACCCACCGACCTGTCCTTGGCTGAAGAGCTGGATGCGGATCTGCTGCCCCCCATTTCCCCCTACCTGCCTGGGGAACCCGCAGAGGAATCCCCGTCCGTGACGCCTGAGCAACAGAAGCTCATGGCCATGGGTGCCCGCGTGGCCACTTCCGTCATGGGCGTACGCGTTTGGGATTCCTTTGGAGTCCTGCTGGCCTCCGGCATCGGCAGTTATGTGACGGCGGATGGCATTATCCTCACCGATGCAGGTCTGCTGCACCCGGAGATCGCCGGAAAAGCGGATTACATCACCCTCGTCGGTGCCGATGGCACCAGTGACCGGGTCAGCGGTTTTTACATTGTGGATACCGTTTCCGGCGTGGCTTTGCTCCAGAGTGAAAACATGGATTCCATCCCTCTCGACCTCAACCCCGGACAGGACTTTGGCCAGGAGCAACGCAGCCACGTGCTGGCGATGTCGGAGAAACGCGGCCTCGTGCTGGCTGAAGCCCGCGTGCAATCTGACAGCGCCATCACAGCCCTAGGCTGGCTGAACGTGCGCGGTGACGACTCTCCGGGTGCTGTCGGATCCCCCGTCCTGGATGATGAAGGCCGCATGACGGCAATGATCGGCATGCAGGTGCCGTTGAAGAGCTGGAAAAACTATGCCCTGCCCGTGGATGCTGCCGCTTTGGCTTTGCGGCAAAAACGCGCCCCTTTGCGCCCCCTCAAGGACCTGCCGAAAAAACCCGGTGTGGGTGATGTGGTAAAAGATCCAGCTTTCATAGAAGCCTTTCAGACACTGGAGCAAAAACTCTTTGAGCTGGCCCTGCGAAAGCTCATCCAGCTCACACGAAAATACCCACGCAGCGCGGAATGCTGGGCTCTCCTGGGCCTGTGCGCCACCCATCTGGGCGCTGCGCCTGAGGCGGTCAATTGCCAGCGCAAAGCTGTGGCGCTGGACCCCAAGGCTGGTCTCTACTGGCACCAGCTCGCCTTTGCCAAATTGCGCGATACACCGACCACGGCCGAGCAGACGGAAGAGGATCGCGATGCTCTCATCCAGGCCGTGCAGCAACGGCCGAATGATCAGGTCGCCTGGCTTTTGCTCGCCAGCCGCCATGTGCGGGATGGTGAACTCACCAAGGCCGACGATGCTCTGCGACGTGTCACCCTGCTGGCTCCTGAGTATGCCCAGGCGCATTATTTGCAGGCCTATGTGCGCGGTCGCCTGAAAGACTACACGGGAGCCCAGACCGCTATTTCACAAAGCCTCAAGCTGAATTCCAGCTCCTCCGAAGCCTGGTATTATCAGGGGTTGCTCTTTGATAAGCGCAATGACCCGCGGGAGGCAGCCAAGGCTTATCGCAATGCCGTGCGTTTGCGCCCGGACCATCCTCAAGCCTGGATGAACCTGGCCCATGCCTATAAAAAAGCAGGCCTCGGCACCGAAGCCCGGCAGGCTTTCATTGAGCATCAAAAGCGGAATAAAAACGCAGGTGCCTAATGAAGCAGCATTGATTCCCAATCTTTCTTGAGGGGGCTTATCAGGCTGTCAGTCACGGTCCATTAGCAGTCAGAACTTTAGGATTGGGGCAGAACACCGCCTTGCCATCACGCGGGCGGCGTTCCAGGTTGCATGTTGCTGCTCCCTCATGCGCCTTCATTCCATCACCGTCCGCCACTACCGCCGCCACCTGGAGCTGCGTGTGGATTTGGACCCGGCGCGCACGCTCATCGGCGGCCCGAATGAATCCGGTAAAAGCACTCTGGTGGAAGCCACCCACCGCGCCTTGTTTCTCAGGGCCAAGGGCAATAGCAAAGAGCACAAGGAGATGCTTTCCCTCACGCACGGTGGCAAGCCGGAGGTCGAGCTGGAATTCGAAGCCGAAGGCCGCCGCTACACACTGGTCAAAAGCTTCAAAGGCGCAGGTGGCATGGCGCGGCTGACCCAGGCCGGAGGCAGCTCATGGCAGGGTGATGAAGCGGAAGAACGCCTGGCCAGCCTGCTCAAAGTCAATGGCGGCGGGCGCAAATCCGGGGAGCAATGGAGCCACCTCTGGGTCTGGCAGGGCAGCTCGGCCAATGACCCGCTCATTCAGGCGAATACAGAACGTGAGTCCCTGGTGCAACGCCTGCAATCCCAGGGTGGCGCAGCCGTCATCCAGTCTCCACTGGATGCCCGCATTGCAGAACATTTCGCGGTCCAAATGAAAGTGGCTTTTCAAGAGAAAGGCGAGCCAAGAAAGAACTCAGATTTGGGCCAGGCTTTGCAGGCTGAGGAGGTCGCCACAGAAGCAGAAACCGTGGCCCAGGCCAGTGTGCAAAAGCTGCAACAAGCCATCCTTCAGCATGAGCAGGCTGCGGTGCAAATGGCGGAAGCAGAAGCCGCCCTGCGTCACATGGAATCCGAACGCGCCGCCCTGGCTCACCGTAGCGCCGAGGTGAACCGTCTCCGGCAGGTGGAGCAAGAAGCAGGCAGACAGGTCCAGGCAGCCCGCAAAGCCTATGAAGCCCGTTTGGCCACCCAGCAGACCATTGAGCAACTGCAAAGGAACCTCGACAGCCTGCTCACTGAACTAGCACCGCAGCAGGCACGCCAGGAATCCCTGACTCAGTCAGTCGCCACAGCACGCAAGCTGGCAGCCGAATGTGAAAGCTCCAGCCACGCCGCAGAAGATGTCGTGAGCAACATGCGTGCCCTTCATGACTATGCTCTTGCCCTGTCCACTCTGGCTGAAAAGGAGCGCCATCTACTTCACCTGACACGGCAGGAACAAGTCGTGAACGACCTCCTGGCCAAACGTGCTGAGCTTGAGAAAAAGATCGGAACGCTGCCCAAAATCGACCCAGCAACACTCACCTCGCTTCAAGCTCTGGAACGTGCGCAGGACAAGGCACTCACCTTGCTTAACAGCGTGGCCACAGAGATCGAACTCCTGACCACTGATGTCCCCGTCCAGGTCGGTGATCAGGAATTGAAAGCAGGGCTGCCACTCACCCTAACCACTGATACCGATGTTCTTATCGGCAATACCAAGCTGAGACTCCGCCCCGGTGGTGGCACGAGCTTGGCCGAGGCCAGAGCCAAGGAGAAAGAAGCCCGGCGCAAACTCGATGAATCCTTCACTACCTATGGCGTGAAGTCCTTGCAAGAAGCTGTCGCCATCTCCGCAGAGCGTGACCGGCTGCAGGGGGACTGGAAAGCGCTGACTGCGGAACTCAAAGGCCTGGCTTACGAAAAATTGCAGGCAGATCTTACCGAGGCTAAACGCTCTTTTGCAGCCGCCGAAACAGAGGTTGCGCACCGGAGGCAAGACGATTTCCCGGCAAATCCAAACCCCGTGGAAACCAAGCTAGCGCTTGCGGCTGCTGAGACCGCGCTTCAGACCTGCCGCTTGCAGAGAGACCAAGCCGCCTCTTCATTAAAGAAGCACGAAGCCGCCCTCAACACCCAGGCCGAAGCCCTGCGTGAAAACATGCGTCGGCTGGAGGAGGTCAAAATACGCCTGACTGTTTTAAATGAGCATGAAGGCCCGGATAACGAACGCGCGGAAGCCTTGAAAAAAGCGGCTTTGGATGTCGCCCAGGCTGACGCCCAGCTAGCCTCTGCTCATCAAGATTTACAGTTCCATCACCCTGACGATTTACCGTCGGATCAAGCGCGTTTTGACCGCGCCCATCAAAGCCAGAGTGATAAAAAAGCAGACGCTCAAAAAAGACACATCGAAGCCGCCACCCTCCTCCGCAGTGACGGCACGACAGATCCAACCACGGCCCTGGCCCTAGCTACTGCACGGGCGCAGGCCGCCCGTGCCAACCGCGAAGCTGCCCATCGTCATGCCTACGCCATGCGCCGTGTGCATGAACTCATCCTGGAAGAGCAGCACACCCTGGCGGACCGGTTCACGCGGCCACTGGCCGAACGCGTGGAAGGTTATTTGCAACGTTTGTTTGGCCCAGGCGTGAGTGTCACCGTGACCATGCAAAACAATTCCTTCGAAGGCCTTTCCTTGAGCCGACAGGGCCAGCCAGCGTTTTCCTTTGAAACGCTCAGCCAGGGAGCCAGTGAGCAAGTTGCCGCAGCCTTCCGCCTGGCCATGGCTGAAATCTTGGCCGAGTCCCACAACGGCTGCCTCCCCGTCGTCTTCGACGATGCCTTCGCCCACTCTGATCCCGCCCGTGTGCAGAGCCTCCATCGCATGCTCGATCTCGCCGCCACCCGCGGCCTTCAGATCATCCTGCTCACCTGTACCCCCGCCGACTATGCCATGATGGGAGCAGCGGAATTACGATTAGACAGTTGAAAGACATGAATCCCCACCGCAACCAGACTATTGATGCTGCCAAGCTATTCTTGGCATTTGGTGTTGTCTTTGTCCATTTAGGACCAAGCGACACCCCCTGGCTGAATAAATCGTTTAATACTGTGACGGTGCCAGGATTCATCATATTGGCACTGTATTTTTTCATTCACAGGATTTCCGCATTTGCCCAAACACCGAGAGCTTCATTTCAAATTCTACAGTTAGATAGATTAGCCGTCCCCTATGTCTCATGGACGTTGATTTATCTCCTCTTGCGTCTTGTGAAGCATCACTCACAGCAAAGCGAATTTTCTCCTGACTGGCTACAATTGTTACTTTATGGCGGAGCAGGTGTTCAGCTCTATTATCTCCCCTTTCTATTGCTTTGCCAGGCATGGTTACTCGTATTTGGTCTTATTCATTATCGAAAACATATAGTCCTAGCTATAGCACTCATCTGTTCCGCATGTCTTTTTGGCCACACCGGGGCTTCTCAAAATTACTTTATGTTTGATGAAGCCATACCCCGCAGTCTCCTTTATGCAGCACTTGGCTTGATTTTATATTTTGCAGCCCCTGAAAATAAATATCAAGGAGGAACCATCATTATAGGACTGATCGTCATCCTATTATTAATAGCTTTGAATATGCTTGGCATTTCGGCAACCTGGCTCAGGATCATTAGCGGGCCATTGGCTGGCTATGCTATCAGCAGTGTCTTTTTAGCACTTCCCAAGTTGAGTGTATCATCGAAAATATGCACTATTGCATTGGGTTCAAGTTACGGCATTTATTTAATTCACCACGGGTTGATTGAGGTTTTTGAAGTTTTAGCTGAGAGACTCGGCTTTAGTCTGATCCCGTACAGTTTAAGTGAAAAAATTCTGGTTATACCCATCGTCTGCGTGGTCTGCATCATTCTGGCTATGTTTATTAGGCGCAGCCCACAATTGCGGTATCTTTTACTTGGAGAAGCTTACAAACGAAGACTTTGATTCAACTCGCTACCATACCCCTCCCGCCCATCCCACCTCTAACCATGTCTTCGGCTGAGCCTCCTGCCATCACCACTTGTCCCATTCTGCATCGGGACCGCTTCATCGTGATCGTCAATAAACCAGCCGGGATACTCTCGCATCCGAACACGAATCGCAGCACCGAGCAGGCCGCCTTTGAAGGACGATACGACCTCGAGACCCAGTGCTTCGACGGCCCTGGGGGAAAGGTCTGGCTCATTCACCGGCTGGACCAAGATACCTCGGGCATCCTTCTCGGTGCCTTGGATGAAAAGACGGCGGAAAAATGCCTCCTCATGTTCGAGGAAGATGCGGTGCAAAAGCAATACTTGGCCCTTGTCCGTGGCCATCCGGGCAAAGAAGGCACCTGGCTGGATCATCTGGCCACCAGTCGGGAAAAAGGCCGCGTGCGCACCAGTGTCATTAAAGGCCGCCAGCCCAATGCCGAACTGGATTTCCAAACCCTGGCCCACCATTCTGGAGAACGGCTTTCCCTACTCAACATCCACCTCATCACAGGCAAGACCCATCAGATCCGTGTCCAGGCCTCATCACGACAGCATCATTTGTTAGGCGATGATGTTTATGGTCACTTCGAGCTAAACCGAAAACTGCGCAAAGACCTCTCTTTAAAACGACTGTTTCTCCACGCTCATACCCTGACCCTCAAGCATCCCGCCAGCGGACAGCGCCTGCAAGTGAAGGCACCGCTGCCCCCGGATCTCGCCAGTGTTCTCGATAAACTCGGCATCACCCTGTAGGGCGGCGCCGCCCCATCCTTCCTCAAGAAAGTTTCCTTTTAAAATCCTCATACCCGAAACGCCGCACCACTCGCAGTTCTCCCGTTGCCGGATCATAAAGATCAATGTCAGGATGCGGCACGCCGTTGAAGGTGCTCGTTTTCACCATCGTATAATGAGCCATGTCGGTAAAGACCAGTTTCTGGCCTAACTGCAAAGGCTGCGGGAAGCTGTATTCGTTGATCACATCCCCCGCCAGACAGGTCAGTCCGCCCAGCCGGTAAGTATAAGGAAGCACACCCGGCAGATCACTGCCCACCACATGCGGGCGATAAGGCATCTCCAGCGTATCCGGCATGTGCGCCGTGGCGGAGGTATCCAGGATGGCCGTAGGCATCTCCGTAGGCACGATGTCCTGCACGCTGGCGATAAGGTATCCCGTATTCAGAGCGATGGCCTCGCCCGGCTCCAGATACACCTCCTTGCCCCAGCGCTCGCGGAAGCTGCGGATCACCCTCACCAGCCGTTCCACATCGTAGTCATTGCGTGTAATGTGGTGGCCACCGCCCATGTTTACCCATTTCGCCTGGGCAAGCAGCTTGGGAAACCGCGCCTCCACAGCTGCCAGCGTGCGCTCCAGCACATCGGAATCCTGTTCACACAACGCATGGAAATGCAGCCCCTCCAGACCGGAAAGGTCTGTGTTTTCCAGATGCTCCGCCCGCGTACCCAGACGGCACTCGGGCGAGCAGGGATCATACAGACTGCATTCCACCTCGCTATGCTCCGGATTTACCCGGATGCCAGGGCTGGGCACATGCAACCCGGCGGCACGCGCAGCCTCCAGCATCGGGCGGAAGCGCTGCCACTGGGCAGGTGAGTTAAAGCTGAGATGATGGGCGATGGGGATCAGCTCCTGCATTTCCGCATCCTTAAATGCAGGTGCATAAACATGCAGCTCCTTACCAAATTCCTCATGGGCCAGCAGCGCCTCATGGATGCCACTGGCGCAGCAGCCGTGCAGATATTGCCGCACCAGGGGAAAAGTGGAAAACATGGAAAAACCCTTCAACGCCAGCAGGATGCGAGCACCCGAGCGCTGCTGTACATCCGCCAATTTCTCAAGGTTCCGTTTCAACAGCCCCAGATCCACCACGTAGGCAGGCGTCTCGACAGCAGAGACATCGAAAGCGGGAGCGGGCTGCTCAAAGACATGCGGAGGGGTAGGTGCCATGGTCGCTGTTTTTTAAAGAGATGCGGGCCGGGTGCCAGTGATACTTTGCACACATGCCTTGCATCCGCCCGGCCCCCCATGATAAACCTGCACCGATCATGCAAAAAATCGTTATTTGTCTGTACCTCGCCTCCTTCTGCCTGCCCGCCCTGGCACAGACGGCTCAGCGCGCATGGACAGATGAGACTGGACGCCAGGTACAGGCCGAATACGCTGGCATGCAGGGCGACAGCGTCCTCCTACGCCTGGCCCCAGATAAAACTGTCCCCTTCCCCCTGGCCCGCCTAAGCCCAGCGGACCAGGACTATGTGAAAGCACAGTCCGCTGTCCCTGCAACCGCCGCGCCCACCATCAGCTCTGATCCGGCACGCAAGCCGATTGAAGAGCGCACCTGGCCCGGCAACGTCGAGGTCCCCGCGCGCTCCATTGAAATCAAGGCCATCCATGAAAGTGTGGCCGAGCGCACTTATGTGTATCAATCCGAAGCCTTTGAATTCACATCCCAGGCCAAGCTCGCCGGCAGTGTGATGAAGGAAGTAGCCCGCACCTTTGAGGCCACTCGCTCCCTTGTCGAGGCCCTTCCCTGGGGCATCGTCTGCCGCCCACCGGATGGCATGCCCCGCTTCAAAGCCGCCCTCTATGAATCCCGGCAGGATTACATTGATGCTGGCGGCCCGGAAAATTCCGGCGGCGTTTACAACACCGGGGACAAGATTTTCAAGATCCCCTTCCCCAGCCTGGGCATGGAAAAACGCGGCCAGACGTATTTCAAAAACGACAGCTATAGCAACAGCACCCTGGTCCATGAAATCACCCATCAACTCATGGATGAATACCTCGGTTTCCTGCCCACCTGGATCATCGAAGGCACCGCAGAATATACCGAAATGCTGCCGTATAAATCCGGCACCTTCCGCGCAGATGCCCACAAAAGCGGCATCAAGGATGACATCAGCATCTGGGAAAAACAGGAAGGTTTTCAAGTCGATATCGGCAATCTGGAAACCCACATGACCATGACGCGTGACCAGTGGAATGAAGCCTGCAGCACCCCAGATCGCATGCGCGACATGTACCATCGCTCCCAGCTCCTGGTCTATTACTTCAGCCATCTGGATGGCGATAAAAAAGGCACCCGTTTCATTCGTTTCATGGATGCCGTGCATGGCGAAGTCGCCGCCATGCGTGCCTTCTTCGCCGATCCCCGCGTGAAACGCATGGAAGGCGGCCGCTTCAGCTACCCCAGCGATCTCACCCCGCCCAACATGCGCGGCACCGCCGTCTTCAAGCACCTGCCCATTCTCCTCGAAGAGCGCCCTTATGCAAAAATCGCCAGCGAGATCATCGAAGGCTATAAAAGCATCGGGGTGAAAATCCAGGTTCAGTGATGCCCCGGCTTCCGCTTGTGGATGCAGATGGAGTTACCATCCGGGTCATTGACCAGCGCCATGTGACAGACCGGAGATTCATACGGCCCAAAGTAGGGCTCCACGCCCTTGTTCTTCAGCCACTGTAGAGACGCCTCAAAGTCCTCCACCTCTAGCGCCACCCCGCCACCGTCCTTGCTCGGTTTCCACATGTCCCCGCCAATGCATAGCGCTAGCACATGCGGCCCCACCTCATACTCCACCCATTCCGGCTTCTCCAGATCCTCCCCAAACGTCGAGGCGACCTTGAGGTTCAGCACGTTCTCATAAAATTCACGTGCGCGTTTCATGTCGGTAACGCTGTACCCGGTAAAAGCAAATTCGGTGACTTTGAGCATGGCGGTGGAGAGCTAGAGGTTGAGCAATCAGTCAGAAATAACTCATAAATGAGGAACGGATTGCCACTCAGATCTGCGTGTGAAGAAAATGATTCATGCCTATCCCACCGTTCACCTCATCCCAGTCATGCAGGCTCGACTCGCCAGACGCCCCCCTACACCGCCGAGCATTCAGTAAATCCTGGTGGGCCGGAAGCAGTTCATTCGCTTTCAAATCCCCACCCACCTTCCAGACATACCGCATCTCATTGAAGCAAACTCCAGATCCTTCCTCCTGCTTCAGACAGCCATCCGGGCGAAACCCGATCGCCTCATAAAACTGCCGAGCCGCCAGATTTTCCACCAGCACCCACAGGCTGATCCCTCCATATCCCCGCTCCACCGCAAACGTCAGCGCCACCCCCATCAACTCCCGCCCCAGGCCACGTCGCCGCTGCTCGGGATCCAGATAAATGGAAGTCACCTCTACCACTCCCTGACCATCTTCATCGCGTGACGGCGTCACATGACAAAACCCCGCCACCTCCGCATCCATCATCCTCACCCACAAAGCAGACTCCGCCCTACCACAAGCACCACGCCAAACGTTTTCTCGCTCCTCTACGTTCAACTGATCCAGGAACTCATCCGGCAAAATCCCCCGGTAAGCCGACCTCCACGCAGCCACCTGGATCTCCGCAATCCTCCTGGCATCCTCAGGTGTGGCGTGACGAATCATGGAAGCTACGGGACGAGAAGGTGGGGAAGAAGTAAAGAGGGATGTGCGGTTCCTGACATTCCCGTATTCGCGGAACCCGCCAGCTACAACAAAAACGATGTAGCAGCCCAGCCCTGCTTGCGGAGGGAAGCAGGAAAGGCCGTTGCCACCCAAGGTTGGCAAAGCCATCAAGCTTCTGGTTCGATAAGAATCACGGAGTCAGTCAGTATCAGATGCCAAGATGATCGTAAGCTGACGCATGGATGCTGAAAAAATGATCCACGTATGGTCCCAGGCAACATCATAAAAGCGATCACACCACGGCTTGTTGCAGACATGCAGCTCAATATCTTTGTAAGTACTGCCAAAATCAGCAAATACGCCATCGGCAAGTCTTAGCGCTTCTGCAATGGCCTCGCTACTGGAGTCATAATGACTGTAAGCTCCTCCATAGCAGAGGATCTGCTGAAAAAATCCTGTAAGCAGAAATGGAGAGTGGTGAATCCAGTTCTCCACCAAAGCCAGGCAATCAACATCAACATCCCCGTAGCGAAAGTCATGCGCGACTTGCGGATGTCTCAAGATTTCCAAAAATTGGTTCGGCCACCACGGATGGCGCTTGCCCATGATGGCATCCTGCACTGAACCTTGTTCTATTTCATACCATTTTGCCTCAACAAAACCGTTGAGGTATTTTCCCTTCAATGCATCACAATAGTCCGACAGCCCAGCAGGTACCGGGACTTCAACGAGCCTGAGATTCTCCCAGCGAATGAATGGTGGCTGGCAGGGTTGAAAAACACGCTCGAAGCCATCCGTGTTAAACAGCCGTGCGACGATCGAGGCAAGACCCGATATGCTTGGATTGTTGCACCTGATGCCGCCTTTGGAAATCAAAAACCTGTCATTTGACCACCTGTTGCTCGTGATCGCCCGAGCCATCGGATCAAAATCGGCGGAATGACGGTCGGCGAGACCTGGAGAGGGGATATAGTGAGACGAAAAAGCTGTTTGTTTCTCCGGGAAGTAAACCACAATCGGTCCTTGAGCAGGACTCCTCCAGTGTGTCTCATAGAGGTAATGGATCTCATAATCATCGCATTTCTCGATGCCGATGTTTTGGGCAATTACGTGCTCAGAAATCAGAGGTGAGACATCCATAGATGGCCACAGGCTAAAAGTCCGTCTTCAATCATGCAAGCAAATGAGGCACCAGTGCAAAGGGCTGATGGAATCCGGGATGCATCACTCGGAGAGTGATGCATACTGTAAAAAAGCTCCGAGGTCACCCCCGGAGCTTCAAATTGGATCAGTGGAAAAAACCGCAGTTACGCAGCCTTGCCCACCGCCGCCACGATTTTCTGCGCAGCATCGGTCAAGCCGTCGGCGCTGGTGATGGCCAGGCCGCTGCCGGCCAGGGTGGCCTTGCCTGCTTCCACGTTGTTGCCTTCCAGACGCACAACCAGAGGAATGTTCAGGGACACTTCCTGCGCTGCGGCGATGATGCCGTTGGCAATGATGTCGCAGTCCATGATGCCGCCAAAGATGTTCACCAGGATGCCCTTCACATTCGGGTCGCCCAGGATGATTTTGAAAGCGGCTGTCACCTGCTCCTTCGTCGCGCCACCGCCCACGTCCAGGAAGTTGGCAGGCTCACCACCGTGCAGCTTGATGATGTCCATCGTGCTCATGGCAAGACCGGCACCGTTGACGAGGCAGGCAATGTTGCCATCCAGGCCGATGTAGCTCAGGCCAAATTCGCTGGCGGCCACTTCGCGGGGATCTTCTTCAGTCGTGTCGCGCATGGCGACGACGTCCTTCTGACGATAAAGAGCGTTGTCGTCAAAGTTAAACTTGGCATCCAGGGCAACCACCTGGCCGTCTGTGGTGATCGCCAGCGGGTTCACTTCCACCAGGGAGCAATCGCTCTTGATGTAAAGGTTCCAGAGGGCCGTCACCAGCTTCACGGTCTGGTTTGCTTGCGGACCTTTCAGGCCCAGGGAGGCGGCAATCTTGCGTGCCTGATAGCTCTGCAGACCCAGCGTCGGGTGCACGAATTCCTTGACGATCTTCTCAGGGGTCTTCTCGGCCACTTCTTCGATGTTCATGCCGCCTTCGGTGCTGGCGATGAGGGCGTGGCTGCTGCTCTGGCGGTCGAAAAGGATGGCAAAATAATGCTCCTTGGAGATGTCCACCGCCTTGGCGATGAGGACCTTGCTCACCAGCTTGCCTTCAGGTCCGGTCTGGTGTGTCACCAGGGTCTGGCCCAGCATCTTACCCGCGATGTCCTGCGCCTCAGCCGCTGTGTTGATCACGTGCACGCCGCCTTTGAAGCCGTTTTTGAAAGTGCCCTTGCCGCGTCCGCCCGCATGCACCTGGGCCTTCACCACCAGACCTGCTCCGCCCAGTTCTTCAGCGATCTTACCTGCCTCTTCAGCAGTGGAGGCGACTTTGCCGGGAGGTGTGGCGACACCAAATTTATCAAACAGTTCTTTGGCCTGGTATTCGTGGATGTTCATGGAGCGGAAGTGGGGGAAATAGCTGCGCGACCCGGAGGGCTGGGACGGGCGAGCATAGGAGGCAGAGCCGGGCGGTCAAAAGAAAATGACGGAATGACGCCCCCCAATGCGGGATTTGCCCTCCCATGGCCCCTCCAGAGCCGCTTTTATCACCAGCGTCGCCTCTGCCTATCCATATTTGCACCTCTTACCCGCCTTCTGGTCAACCCTCCTGACCAGACAACCCCCAGCCCGTTTGCCGTTATCCTATCCATGTCACTCCTCTTGCGCACTGCCTTGGCCCTGCTCACCACCTCCTTGGCACTCACCGCCGCCGAGCCCCTTTTTGAAACCGTCTGCCTTTTTCCCATCACTCCGGACAACAAGCCGAATTACCGCATCCCCGGCATCCTCCTCGCTCCCAACAACGACCTCCTTGTCATCGCCGAGCGCCGCAACGACGGCCCAGGGGACATCGGCAACCATGACATCGTCATGAAACGCAGCAGCGACCAGGGCAAGACCTGGAGCGACGAACAGATGATCTTCGACGACGAAAAACGCGTGTGCACAGACCTGACCCTGGGCCGCGACCAGTCCGGCAAGCTCTGGATCTTTTTCCTTCGGGACAAAAAGCGCTTCGTTTACCTCAGCAGCACAGACAGTGGAGTCACTTGGCAGGGCCCAGTGGACATTCATGAGCAAGTCACCAAGCCGGAATGGGATAAACTAAAAGGCAAGCCCTCCACCGAGGAGGTGAAAAACCCCAAAGGCCGCATGGCCATGTGGGAAAAGGACTGGGACCAGCGCTACGGATGCGGTCCGGGCAAGGCCATGGTACAGATGAAATCCGGCCGCATCGTTGTCCCCGCCCGTCATCGGGAGGATGCAGGCAAAGGCAGATTCCGCAGCTATGCCCACAGCTTTTACAGCGATGACCAGGGCGCAACGTGGAAGCTCGGCGGCAACGTCGGCATCTACACCAGTGAGTGCCAGCTCGTGGAACTGGCCGATGGCCGCCTACGCGTCATCTCCCGCGACGAAAGCCCCCTGGATTCCCCGGACAATATCCGCCACCTCACCGCCATCAGTGAGGATGGCGGCGAGACTTGGGGCCAGTTCGGCCGCCTGGAGGAGCTCATCTCCCCCCGCTGCCATGGCAGCACGGAGCGCCTCACCCTAGCCGGTATCCATGACAAAAACCGCCTCCTGTTTTCCAGCCCCGCCTCGCCCATCCGCCAGACGGAGCATCCCTACGGCCGCTACAACTTGACCGTACGCCTCAGCTATGATGAAGGTACCACCTGGTCCACCGGCCGCACCATCTGGCCCCATCCCGGCTCTTATTCGGACATGGTCGTGATGGATGACCACAGCATCGGCTACATCTATGAACGTGCCGAAAAAGGCAGCACCCATTACTGGGATGAACTCCACTTCGCCCGCTTCAATCTGGAATGGCTCACCTTCGGCCGGGATACCATCAAGGCAGCCAAGGCGGAATAAGAAGTCGCCCAGAAGAGGCAGCCCGGGAAAACGGATACTTTTCAAACCACCGATATTGCTTTACCCGGTATCCCTGGGGTTTGACGACCACCCTTAACCCCTGCCTCTTTCCACCATGATCCGCGTCCGTTTTGCCCCCTCCCCCACTGGCGACCTCCATGTCGGCGGTGCCCGCACAGCTCTTTTTAACTGGCTCTTCGCCCGTAAAAACGGCGGCACCTTCATCCTCCGCATTGAGGATACCGATGGCGCACGCAATACAGAAGAAGCCTCCGCAGGTATCCTCAAGGGCCTCAAATGGCTCGGTCTTGATTGGGATGAAGGCCCAGAAAAAGGTGGCGATTACGGCCCCTATTATCAAAGCCAGCGCAAGGACATCTACGATGCCTATCTGGCTAAGCTGGAGGCCATGGGCCGCACTTACGTGGAGGAAAACGGCGCCGTTCGTTTCAAATTCAGCCGCACCTCCATCACCGTTCATGACATGGTCTGTGGTGACGTCACCTTCGCCCCTACTGAGGAGCCAGACATGACCCTCCGCCGCCCGGATGGCAGCTACATCTTCCATTTCGTCAATGTCGTGGACGACATCGAAATGAAGATGACCCACGTCTTTCGTGGCGAGGACCACCTGTCCAATACCTGGAAGCACATTGATCTCTTCAATGCCTTCGGTGCCACCCCGCCCACTTACGCCCATATCCCCCTCATCCTGAACAGCGACAGTTCCAAGATGAGCAAACGCGATGCCGGCAGCGCCATTGAAAAAAGCTACATGAACGGCGGCTTCCTCCCGGACGCCGTCTTCAATTACCTCTGCCTCCTCGGCTGGACCCCTCGCACCGAGGGGGAAGTGCTGGATCGCGCCACCCTCACCTCCCTCTTTGAGCCAGGTGAAATCCACAGCTCCAATGCCCGGTTCGACATGCAGAAATGCAGTTGGTTCAATGCGCAATACCTGCGCGCCATGAGTCCCGTGGATCTTTTCGCCGCCTCCCGTCCCTTCCTGGATCAGGCCGGTCTCGTCATCCTGGATGAGCCTACCGCCGCCGCCGCCATCCACAGCATTCGGGAAAAAGTCAGCCTCCTCACCGAGATCCCTGACTGGATCCATTACTTCTTCCGGGAAGACTACCCTTACGAAGACGACGTCCTCACCAAGCTCAAGGCCAAGCCTGAAAATCCCGCCCTGCTCCAGGCAGCCATGGCCGCCTTTGCCGCCTTCCCAGACTGGACCGAAGCGGCCGTACACACCGCCATCGAAGAAGCCGCCAAAAGCGCTGGCGTCAAAACCGGAGCCCTCATGCCCCTCCTCCGCTTCGCCCTCAGCGGCCAGTCACGCGGCCCCGGCGTCAGCACCATTGCCTTCCTGCTTGGAAAAGAGACCACCATCGCCCGCATCCAGCGGACACTGGCGCTCTGATGGATCTTGCCTCACCGCACTTGTAAGAAGCATCTCCGAAGGCCTACCAACTTCCCCCTCGCCCCGCTTACGGGGTTGCGAAGCCGCGCAGCGAAAGGGCCAGGGATGAGGGGCCGCCTCGATTTGGATATGCTCACCACATCCTCCAAACGCGACCTCAAGTCCCCACGCTTTACTCTTGCCTCACTCCCCCCGTCTCCTTCATGGTGGCAGGTTATGCGGTGGCACCTTCTTCTCTCGCTTCTCATCTCATCCACGGCGCTCGCGGATTCCCTCCACACCTGCGAGCATTGCGCCAAGCACCTCCTGCCTGCCATCACCCAGATCACTCCGGGGCGCAAGTATGCCCGGGACCGGCGGGTGGACATTGAGCACCTAAAGCTGGACGTCACCCCGGATTTCGTCAGGCGCACGGTCGCTGGCACCATGACGATGACCTTCAGCCCCATCGGCCTGCCTTTGGATAAGCTGGAACTGGATGCCGTGGACCTCGCCATTGCCGATGTCCAGGTCACCGGAGCCCAGCTCGCCGAATGGGTGCGCAGTGCGGATAAACTGGCCCTCATCTTTGCCGCCCCTATCGCGCCAGGCACCCACATCAGCATCACCATTCAGTACAGTGCGGAGCCCACTCGCGGCCTTTATTTCCGCACCCCGGAGATGGGCTATAAACCGGGTGACACCCAAGTGTGGACCCAAGGAGAGGCCGACCTTCACCGCTTCTGGTTCCCCTGTTACGATTACCCCAATGAGCGCTTCACCAGCGAGGTCATCTGCCATGCACCAAAGGGCATGGAGGTTGTATCCAATGGCCGTCTGCTTTCCACCACGGACGCGGGGGATCTCACCACCTGGCACTGGCTGCAGGACAAACCACACGTGAATTACCTCATCGCACTCGCCGCCGGTTTTTTTCATAAGATCGAAGATAAAGCAGGCACCATTCCCCTGGCCCTGCTCGTGCCGCCTTCGCACAAAGACCAGGCCGCCAATGCCTTTGCCGACACCCGCAAGATCATCGAATTTTTCGAAAAGGAAATCGGCGTCCCCTTCCCCTGGGACAAGTATTACCAGGTCTTTTGCCACGATTTCCTCGCAGGCGGCATGGAGAATACCAGTTGTACGTTCGAGGCCTCCAGCTTGCTTTTCAATTCGGACACGGAAAACCTCCGCTCCCTCTATTGGCTGGATGCTCATGAGACCGCCCACCAGTGGTTTGGAGACCTGGTCACCTGCCGTGACTGGTCACACCTTTGGTTAAACGAAGGTTTTGCCAGCTATTACACCGTCCTTTATGAGGAGGAAAAAAACGGCCACGATGCCATGCTTTATTCCCTCTGGCAGGAGGCGGAGGATGTCCTCGATGCTAAGGATACCCGCCCCACCGTCTGGCGGGACTATGGGGACCCCATGCAGCAGTTCGATACCCGCGTGTATCCCAAAGGCGCATGGATCCTCCACATGCTGCGCAGCCAGCTCGGCCCGGATTTATACCGCCTCGCCATCCGCACCTACCTGGAGCGGCATCGCAATGGCATCGTCAGCACCGATGATTTGCACAAGATCGTGGAGGAGGTCAGCGGCCTGTCCTTTGACGCCTTTTTTGACCAGTGGCTCTACCACGGCGGCTTTCCTGAACTGAAGGTGGATTACGCCTGGGATGCCGCCACCAAGCAGGCCAAAATCACCGTGAAGCAGACTCAAAAAGTCACGGATCAAGCGCGCCTGTTCCAGTTTCCCCTTCCCGTCGGTTTCACAGTGAAAGGGCAGAAAGAGCCGCTCAAATTCACCATGAAAATCACCCAGGCAGAAGAAGAATTCTACTTTGCCCTGCCTGCTCAACCCGAGCTGCTACGGGTGGACCCGGACTATACCGTCCTTGCCAAGGTGGACTTTACCCCGCCAGGTGACATGCTGGATAAACAGCTGGCCAGTGATGTCATCGGCCGTCTCCTCGCCGCCACACATCTTGGCACCCGCAAAGACCAGGCCAGTGTGGACAAACTGGCGGCCTTGTTAAAGGAAGATCCCATGGAAGCGATCCGCACTCAGGCTGCCCGCTCGCTTGCTAAAATCGCCAACCCCGCCGCTCGCGCAGCCCTCATCGCCAGCCTGCCCGGCCAGCCCAATGCCCGCTGCCGCCTCGCTGTCGTCGAAGCACTCTCCAGCATACCTCATCCTGACGCACAGCAGGCCCTAATGAAACACGCCGAGACCGAAAAAAATCCAGGCATCCTCACCGCCATCATCCGCAGCTGGGGCACCCGCCCTGGTGATGCCGCAGTAGCCACAGCCCTGGCCCGTCAGCTCACCACACCAAGCTATCAAAATGCCATCGCCGCCGCCGCCATCAGCGCCTACCGCGCCCAGGATGAACCCAGCGCCACACCCGCCATTTTGAAGACACTTCAGGAGGATCCCCTCGGCTTCCGCACCCGCGATTATGCCAATGCCCTGGACACCCTCGCCTTTCTCAGCCGCAAAGAGGAGAACCGGGATGAAATCCGTAGTTTCCTGATCAATCACCTCACCCATCCCAAAGAGGAACTGCGCACCGCCGCCGCCAAAGCTCTCGGCGTTCTGCGGGATCCCAAAGCCCTCGCCGTCCTCCAGGCAATGCTCCCCGGTGCCGGCCCTTATGCTGACCCCACCCGCGAAGCCGCCTCCAAATCCATCCAGACGCTCCAGGCCGAACAAACCGGCAGCGCCGAACTCAAAAACCTCTGGAACGAAGTCCAGCAGCTCCAAAAGAAAACCGAAGCCCTCCAAAAGCAGCTCGGCGACTCCAAGAAAAAAGCCACCCCCACCAAAAAATAACCCCAAAGTAGCCCGCTCAGTCCCCTGAGCGGACAGCCCCTCGAAGCTCATCCACCCCCACCCTACCAGCCCATCCTTCGAAGCTCCCCAGCCCCCACCTCGAAACACCTCCCAAAGTAGCCCGCTCAGTCCCCTGAGCGGACAGCCCCTCGAAGCTCCCCGTCCCTCCCCCTACCAGCCCATCCTTCGAAGCTCCCCAGCCCCCACCTCGAAACACCTCCCAAAGTAGCCCACTCAGTCCCCTGAGCGGACAGCCACCTCGAAGCCCCTTCCACCTTCCACCACTTCAACTCCGCATCCTCTGCTCCTCCTCCCCTCTGCGGCCAACCGATGACCTAAGTGGGTTATTCTCGAACGCGTCGCCTAAACAAGCACATCCTCCCAAAGTCGGTTTCCCGCCACTTGCGTCCATCCCATTTATCCCGGATATTGTCAGACAAATTTCGTCCCTTTTGTCCCGGTCCCTCAATCTCCGTACAACATCCCCACAATCCCCCCATGGGGACAGGACGGGGAGCCATGGGGAAGTAAAATCCCCACGCCAACATGTTGACCCTCAATGATCTAGATTCAAAACATCCCCGAATGGGGAAAAATTGAAAAGCATCCCCACCGGATCATGGACTCCCGTGTCCACACCTTCAATCCCCCCGGTTTTGCTTCCCTTCCTTGCCATTTAGCGCCTCGCGTGAATCCGGCACATTTTTGATTTCCTCCGTCTCTCCTCGCCTTGATCCGTTACCCTGCTGACCTCCCCATCACCGCACGCCGTGAGGACATCCTCGCCGCCATCCGTTCCAGCCAAGTCGTCATCCTCGCCGGTGAAACCGGATCCGGCAAAACCACCCAGCTCCCTAAAATGTGCCTGGAGGTCCTGTTGGAAAGTAGCCGCCTCCGCCAGGAAATGGGCCTCATCGGGTGTACCCAACCCCGCCGCGTCGCTGCCATGAGCGTCTCCAAACGCGTCGCCGAAGAGCTCGACGTCCAGTGGGGTCGCGAAGTCGGCTGCAAGATGCGTTTCGCCGATGACACCACCCGCGAGACGCGGATCAAGTTCATGACCGACGGCATCCTGCTGGCGGAGATCCAGAGCGATCCCCTCCTGCGAGCCTATTCCATCATCATCCTGGACGAAGCCCATGAGCGATCCTTAAATATCGACTTTTTGTTAGGCTATCTGAAGACACTTCTGGAAAAACGCCCAGATCTAAAGCTCGTCGTCACCTCTGCCACCATTGATACGGAGGCCTTTAGCGCCCACTTCGGCAGTGCCCCCATCATTGAGGTTTCTGGCCGCCTTTACCCCGTGGACATCCGGTACAAGCCCGTGGGCGAGAATGATGACGACCCCAGCCACCTGGATGCCGCCATCGCCGCTGTGGAGGAGGTGCTGCTTGAAACCGACACCGGAGATGTCCTCGTCTTCATGCCCACGGAGCGCGATATCCGCGATACCCGTGATGCCCTAGACGGCAGGCTTGGCAAAGGCATTGAGGTCCTGGCCCTCTTCGGCCGCATGGCCTCCCATGAGCAGCAACGTGTCTTTTCCCCAGGTTCAAAACGTCGTGTCATCATCGCCACTAACGTGGCCGAGACCTCCATCACTCTCCCCCGCATCCGCTACGTCGTGGATACCGGTTTGGCGCGCATGAGCCGCTATAATCCACGCACCCGTACCAAGCGGCTGCCGGTGGAGGCCATCAGCCAGAGCAGCGCCAACCAGCGTGCGGGCCGTGCCGGACGTGTCCAGGACGGCATCTGCATCCGCCTTTATGAGGAGGAGGATTTCAACAAACGCTCCCGCTTCACCCAGCCTGAGATCCAGCGATCCAATCTAGCCGAGGTCATTCTCCGAATGAAAGCCTTCCGGTTAGGCGAGATCGAAACCTTCCCCTTCATCAATCCGCCCGTCAGCGCCTCCATCCGTGCCGGTTATGACCTCCTGCATGAACTCGGTGCTTTAGGTGAAACCCATGAGATGACCGCCACTGGCCGCGAGCTGGCCAACCTGCCCCTGGACCCCACCCTGGGCCGCATGCTCCTCCAGGCGCGTGAAGAAGGCTGCCTGGAAGATATGCTCATCATCGCCGCCGGCCTCAGCATCCCCGATCCGCGCGAGCGCCCCGAAGAGAAGCGCGAGCAATGCCAGGCCGCCCATAAGACCTTCGCTTCCCCCGAGTCTGATTTCCTCAGCCTGCTCAAGATTTGGAACCATTCCCCGGACCCCGAAAACTCAGGCAAGAATGCGCTGCGCAAATACTGCAAATCTTACTTCCTGAGCTTCACCCGCATGACCGAGTGGCGGGATGTCTGGCATCAGTTGCGGGATACCTTCAAGGACGACCGTAAAAAAGCCTCGTCCTCTCCACCTCAGCCTGTCAAAGCGCCCTCTAATGCAGTCTCTCCCTGGGAAAAAGCGGCCGAGAAAACAGCACGGCAGGATGAAGCCAGCAGCAGTGATCACGCCATCCACCGTTGTATCCTGGCAGGGCATCTCGGCCACATCGCCACACGTCTGGAGCGCAATCAGTATAAAGCAGCAGGCAATCGCGAGGTCATGGTCTTCCCTGGCTCCAACCTCTATGAACGCCGTGAAAAGCAAGGCAAACAGGGTCAGGAAAAGACGCGCCAACCGCTCTGGATCGTTGCTGGCGAAATCGTCCAGACATCCCAGCTCTTCGCCCGCTCCATCGCCCGCATTGATCCTCAATGGGCAGCCGAGCTCGGCGCGCATCTTGTCGAACGCCGCTACAGCGAACCACACTGGAGCGCCAAAGCCGGCCGCGTTTTGGTGACCGAACGCCTCCTGCTTCATGGTCTGGAGGTCAAACGCCAGCCCATCGACTTTGGCAAAATTGATCCCGTCGCCGCCACCCAACTCTTCATTCGCGGAGCACTCCTGGAAGGCACCACCCATCTTCCCCACCGCTTCTTTCAGCATAACCAAAAGTTACGCGACCGACTTGAGGCCACGCTCACCCGCGTGCGCAGCAGCCGCGTCTATGCCATCGAAGAGCATCTCTTTGAATTCTACCGTGCCCGCCTTGAAGCCATCTCTTCCGTTCATGACTTGAACAAACTGGTCAATGCCCGCGTGCGGGATGAACCCGGTTTTCTCTGCGCCCGCGAGGAAGATCTCACGGGAGGTGACGACCTTTCCCACGACCTGGAAATGTTCCCCGATGCCGCATCCATGGGCAATTCGGTCCTTCCCATCACCTATGCTTACAAACCAGGCCAGGAAGACGACGGCGTCACCGTCCAGGTCCCTCAGCCCATGGCTGAACACCTGACCAGCGGCCAGGTATTGTGGATGGTCCCAGGACTGCGAGAGGAACAGATCACCACCCTCCTCCGCGCCCTGCCCAAGACCGTCCGCCGCGACTTCATGCCGCTCGAAGTCAAGGCCCGCGAGATCGCCAAAGACTTCGATCCTGGCCGTGGTGATTTCCATGAAGCGCTGGCCGAATTTCTTCGCCAGCGTTATCGCCTGCAAGTCAAAGCCACCGACTGGGATGCACAAACGCTGCCCGCTTACCTGCAGCCGCGAGTTGAGGTGATGGGCCAGGGAAACAAAGCTGTGATGACCAGCCGCGATGTGGACAGCATCCGCGAAACCATGCGCAAACAGGAGCAATCGCGTCCCTCCGATGCCTGGGATAAAACCGCCAAACGCTTCGAAGACTACGCCCTGTCCAGCTGGTCCTTTGGCGATATTCCTGAAACCGTCCTGGTCGAGACCATCCATGGCGTCCCCGTCCTCGGTCACCCAGGGCTCGTCTTGCGCGATGGCGAAGTGGACCTGCGCCTCTTCAAGCAGCCCGAAGAAGCCCGAAAACAAACCCCCGCCGCCGTCCGCAAGCTCGCCGAAAACCTGCTCGGTAAAGACATCGCCTGGCTGCACAAAGAGCTGCGCATTCTGGACGTCAAGGCCGCCCCTCAGAAGACCCTTAACTTCCAAAGCGGGCTCGCCGCCCTCGGATCAACTCCCGCAGCCAACGCCCCTGCTGGCAACAAAGCCGACGCCGCTTGTGATCACATCCTGGCCCATGCCCTGCGCCTTGAACCCCTGCTTCCTCTGACACAGAAACGCTTCATTGAAATGTGCGAGCGCACCCGCCGTGACCTCCCCGCATTAACCCACCGCGTACGCGACCTGCTCAAGCAGACCGAAGAGCTTCGGCAAAAGATCCTCGCCTTTCCCAAACGCTACTCCGGCCTGGAGCAGGACCTGGCACGGCTGCTGCCGCCTAACCTATTATCCGTCACTCCCCATGCCCAGCTTCAGCATCTCCCCCGCTACCTGAAAACCATCCTCCTCCGCGCCGAACGCGCCGCCAACAATCCCGCCAAGGATCTGGAAAAGGCCGCCTGCATCAACGACTTCAACGGCTGGGAACAGGAAGTCAGTGCCGCCAACCGTGAAACCTTCCGCTGGCTCTTCGAGGAGTATCGCGTCTCCATCTTCGCCCAAGAACTCGGCACCGCCCAACCCGTGAGTGTGAAACGCCTGGAGGCGCTACTGGGTTAGGTACAGTACTCATCACTCTCCGAGTGATGCGGCGAAGGAGATCGCAGCCTAACAAACCTTCACCTCACTTTAGACATCTTCTCTATCCTTCAAAGATGTCATGAGCCTCAACCTCCCATAACTCATCACTCGGAGAGTGATGACTACTATGCCAGCAGTTCACTCACCACGCGTGCCGATGGATTTTCCACCAATACCTGTTCGGTGCCATTGCGCTTGTACGTGAGCTTCTTGGGATCTAGGCCGAAGAGGTGCAGCAGGGTGGCATGGTAGTCGTAATGGTTCACCACCTTGTCCACGGCATGATGGCCAAACTCATCCGTGGCACCATGCGCATAACCAGCTTTGAAACCTCCCCCGGCCACCCACATGCTGAAGCCATAAGTATTGTGGTCGCGTCCCACCGTTACACGGTCCTTGGCACCGGCACGGTTCTGGATTACCGGCAGCCGTCCCATCTCACCGCCCCAATGTACCACGGTGGAGTCTAACAAACCACGTTGTTTCAAATCCAGCACCAGGGCTGCCGCAGGTTGGTCCACCTGAGCACAGGCCTTGGGCAATGAAGTGAGGATATTGCTGTGGTGATCCCAGGTCTGGTTACCGGTAAAGATGGAGACGAAACGCACCCCGCGTTCCACCATGCGGCGGGCGATGAGGCAGCGCTTGCCAAACTCTTCCGTAGCCGGTTTGTCCAGACCATAAAGCTTCTTCGTCGCCTCGCTTTCCTGGGAGATGTCGAGTGCTTCCTTGGCGGCAGTCTGCATGCGGGCGGCGAGTTCAAAACTCTGAATGCGTGCCTCCAGGTCGCTCTCGCCCGGACGGGCATCCGCGTGCTCGCGATTGAGACCTTGCACAAACTTCAGGTAACGCGACTGCGCTTCGCCCTTGAGGGAAAGCGGCGGGTCGAGATTGAGGATGCGAGGTTCTTTCGACCTCACGACGGTGCCCTGATAGACTGAGGGCAACCAGCCATTGCTGAAATTGTCCACCCCCAGGACCGGCAGGCCGCGCGGATCCGTCAGGGCCACATAGGCGGGCAGATCCTGGTTGTCACTGCCCAGGCCATATGTGATCCAGCTTCCTAACGTGGGCCTTCCACCGACGATCTGTCCATTAAGGAGGGCATAGATGGACTGGCCGTGATTGTTGACGCCCGTATGCATGGAGCGGATGAGGGTCATCTCATCCGCGATGCTGCCCATGTACGGAATGAGGTCGCTCATCTCGATGCCGCTCTCGCCACGTGGTTTGAATTTCCACTGCGGCCCCATCACCTCACGGCTGGCACCAGCAGCATCGTCATACTTGATTTCACCTGGGAAGTCCTTGCCATCCAGCTTGGCGAGTTCTGGCTTCGGCTCAAACATGTCAATGTGGCTTGGCCCGCCCTGCATGAACATGGAGATCATCGCCTTGGCCTGGCCAAAACCATGCGCCGGTTTCGGAGTCAGGTCAAAATGCTGCGGCGCACCCCCTGCTAAGGCAGGATTGGCCAATAGCCCCTGCTGCTGCAAAAGCGAAGCCAGTGCAATGCCACCAATGCCATAAGCCGTGCGGCCCAGCATGGCACGCCGACTGAGGGGGGATGAAGGAAGCATATCACACATGTTGTTATTCTATCGCGGTTCAGCGTTGCAGAAACTCAGTCCACATACAGAAACTCGTTGGAGCTCATGAGGCCGTGGCAGAGGGCGGTGAGGCCTAGGAGGGATGGGCTGGCGTCTTTTTTCTCTGCGGGGCCGGTGACGTGTTCGAGCTTGGTGGGGTGGGCTTTGTAATGGGCGGTCTGGGCTTGGACGAAGTCCATGGCGGTCTGGAGATCGGCCATGCTGGGGCTATGGCTAAAGCTGAGCTGCCAGGCACGTTCGATCTGTTTTTCCAGGTCGGGACCGGCTTCCTGCTGCACGCGCATAGCGAAGTCCTGGGCATGCTCACGCATGTAGCCGTTGTTCATCAGCAACAGGCTTTGAGGGCTGACGGTGGTGACGGGGCGGCTGGCGCAGTTGGCATCCGTCATCGCGGGGGCGTCAAAGGTGGCGAACATTTCCAGCGGGGTGCTGCGGCGGGCCTGGACGTAGATGCTGCGGCGGTATTCCTCGCCCATGAGGGAGGTGTATTTGCCGGTCTGGCGTCCGGCGGTGTCACGCGTGTCTATACCGATGATGATCTGGCCTTCCTCACTGAAGGTGACGGGTATAGGCGCACCGCCCAGCTTGGGATTCAACTTACTTGAAACGGCGAGCAGTGAATCTCGCAGCGTCTCGGCTTCCAGGCGCAGCACATTCATACGGCTGAGCAAACGGTTGTCCGGATCAATCAGGTCACGCTGGGCATCCCGGCGTGAGGACTGGCGGAAGGTGCTGCTGGTGAGGATGAGGCGGTGCAGTCGCTTGAGACTCCAGCCGCTGCTCATGAACTCGCTGGCCAGCCAGTCGAGCAGTTCGGGGTGGCTGGGTTTTTCGCCGAGCTGGCCGAAGTCATCCGGTGTGTTGACGAGGCCTTTGCCGAAGTGGCGTTTCCACACTTGGTTGACGATGACGCGGGCTAACAAAGGATGCTGACCATCCGTGAGTGAATTGGCAAAGGCGAGGCGGCGACCTGTGGTAGGAACGTCCAGATTCTTTTCCGGGATCTCGACCTTACGACGGCCTGCAAGAACGGTGAGATCCCCGGGATTCACCTTTTCCTTGGGCTGTTCGATATCGCCACGGTTGAAGACGAAGGTGGCAGGAATCACCTCCGGCTTGAGAGGGGGTTCGTCAAAGGCGTGGATGAATTGCTCAGCAGGTTTGGTAGCCCTAACGGAGGCGGCATCAGCCGCCATCTTCTTCAGGGTGTCGGCGTGCTTTGTCTTATAAGTCGTGTCATAGAGGTAGAGTGAGCCAGCACTGAGCTTGAGCACACGCGGGTAGTTTTTCAGCAGCGCCACTTGGTCCGGTGTGCGGGCTTTGACGTCAGTTCGGTAAGCTTTGCGTAAGCTTTCACGGTCCTTTTCTGCCGCTTTGGCCAGTTCTTTGTCTAGCACTTCACTGATGAAGACTTCTGTTTGAGCCAGGCGGGCTGCGTCCACTTTTTTGGCCTCCGCCTCCACCTTGGCGGCGGCGGTGCGTTCTGCATCGGTTTGCAAAGAGACCAGACGGGCATTCGGCACCTTCCACTTCGGTGCATTGAACCCTGGCTCAAAGACGGCACGCAGGCGATAGTAGTCCGCCTGGGTGATGGGGTCATAACGATGGTCATGGCACTGGGCGCAGCCGATGGTCATGCCATAGAAAGCGGTGCTGACGATCTTGAGAGTATCCGCGATGGTGGCGTTCTGGGCCACCTTGTCATTCATCGCGCCCGTGCCATCGGCGGCCATGCGCAGGAAACCGGTCGCGGTGATTTTTTCGATGGCGTCGGCACTCAGGTTTTTATGGGGCTGAGGCACCATTTCATCACCGGCGAGCTGCTCGCGCACAAACTGGTCGAAGGGTTTGTCCTTATTAAGTGACTGGATGACGTAATCCCGGTATTTATAGGCCCATTTGCGCTCCAGATCCTTGTCGGTATAACCATCACTGTCGGCGTATCCGGCGATGTCCAGCCAGTGACGACCCCAGCGTTCCCCATAAGCGGGGCTGGACAGCAGCCTTTCAATGGCGGCTTCGTAGGCCTGGCGGTATTCCACTGGCCCCTGGCTGGCGGCAGCCGCAAAAGCCGCTGCATCCTCCGGCGTTGGAGGAAGACCGGTGAGATCAAAGGTGAGGCGGCGCAGCAGGGTAATGGGACCCGCCTCCGGTGAAAACGAAAGTTTGTTAGACTCAAGTTTTGCAGAGACAAAGGAATCAATGGCATTGGTGATGCGGGCGGTCTCCCTGGCTGCGGGTAGGGCCGGTTTTTTGATGGGCTGGAAGGCCCACCATGCGCGTTCTTCATCGGTAAAGGCATGCTCAGGCCCCAGCTTCTCCGGCTCTGGCCGTGCGGTTTTGGCGCCTTGGGCTATCCACTGCTCAATGAGGGTAATCTCCTTGTCTTTGAGCTTCGCCTTACCTTTTGGCATCTCGCCTTCCCGGACCATTTTCAAAAGGTGACTTTCCGCTGCTTTTCCTGGAACGATGGCTGGGCCTTCATCCCCACCTTTGAGGATGAAACGGGCCAAGCGTACATCCAGCCCGCCTTTTGTCTCCCCTTCTTCCCCATGGCAATGAAAACACTGGGCCTTCAGGATGGGACGGATGTGTTTCTCAAAGGTCACAGGCTCAGCCGCGCCATGGGCCAGAGGAGCCAGGGCGGTCAGAAGAAGGACAGAGCGGAGAGTGTGCATGAAGGAAGGGCTGGGAAAATACGCCTTTCCCACCAGATTCTTTGCCTGCGCGGGCCCTTCGTCACAATTGAATGCGTTTCTAACCTAAAAGTGCCATTAGCTTTTCCTTGATGGTATCCACCGTGAAGGGTTTTTGGATGAAGGAAGTGGGGCCGCCATCATTCATGAGGTCCGTGGCCTGGTGGGAGGAATAACCGCTCATGATGATGATGGGCAGATGGGGCATACGCTCCCGGACGATCTTATAAACCTCCCGTCCGTCCAGGTTGGGCATGGTGAGGTCCAGCAGCACGACCTTGTAGTTAAAGGACTGGCGAAGGATCTTTTCCAGACCGCGCATGCCGTCTTCCGCTGTATCCACCTGGAATCCCAAATGGCTGAGCACAGCCTGACCGGCCATGCGGATGGTGGCCTCATCATCGACAATGAGCGCATACCCGGTGCCCAGCCAGGAGGTGGAATGAAACTGCTCTGCCTCGGCCAATTTCTCCACTTCTGCACAGGCGGGCATGTAGATGCGGAAGGTGGTGCCCGCACCAGAGATGCTATTCACGGAAAGTCCGCCGCCGTGACTGCGAACGATGCCGAGCACGGCAGCGAGGCCCAGACCACGACCGGTAAACTTGGTGGTGAAGAAGGGATCAAAAATGCGCGCCATGACCTCGGGAGGCATGCCTTCCCCGGTGTCCTTAACCTCGATCATGAGGTAATCCCCTTCCAACAGGGTATTGCCAGCGCGGCACTGCTCCAGGTAGGCCTGGTCCACATGCATGTAGCGGGTCTTCAGCTTGATTTTACCAGGCAGGTCCTGGAGGGATTCGGAGGCATTGATGACCAGGTTCATGATCACCTGCTGGAGCTGGCTGCGGTCCCCTTTAACTTTGGGCATGTTGTCCCCGAGATCCAATGAGAGGGCCGTTTTTTTACTAATGGCGGTGGTCAGCAATTGAGCCGTATCCCGGGTGAGTTCATTGATGCAGATATCCTCCATGCTCACAGGTCCCTGCCCTGCGTAGGCCAGCATCTGGTTGCAAAGCTGGGCGGCACGCTCAGCCGCAGCCTGGATGTCCGTGAGGCTCCTGAGAACCGGCGACTCCTGTGGCACAAAGGACTTGGCCAGTGAGGCATTCATGGTCACCACGGTGAGGAGGTTATTAAAGTCATGGGCGATGCCAGCGGCCAGCACGCCCAGGCTTTCCAGACGCTGGGTCTCCTGCATTTTGGTCTCCAGGCGGCGGCGCTCTTCCTGCAATTTTTTGCTGTTGGTGCAATCCCGAAAAACCACGACACAACCGGTAATCCGGCCATCATCATCCCGGATGGGGGAGATGCTGTCATCCAGGGGCACTTCGTGGCCGTCCTTGGTTCTCAGCCGCTTGCTTTCCCCCATGTGGATGGTCACGCCGGCCTTCATCGCCTCCGCATAAAAAGCCGGGGTCTCATTGGTGCCATCCTCCCCATAAATGGCCAGCACCTCCTCCAGCGGACGGCCGATGGCCTCATAGCAGGACCATCCCGTGACGGATTCCGCCAGCGGATTGATAAGGGTGATGATCCCTTTGTCGTCCGTGGCGATGACGCCATCTCCGATGCTGCGCAGGGTGGTGGCCAGCCAGCGCTCCACTTTCCTGAGCCGGGTTTCCGCACGGTGGCGGTACAGAGCCATCTCGATGGTGGCACGCAGTTCCCGCTCATCAAAGGGCTTCAGCACATAGCCAAAAGGCTCGGTCTGGCCAGCGCGACGCAGGGTCACTTCATCAGCATGGGCAGTGATGAAGATGACCGGAATATTGGAGGCCTTGCGCAGATTTGCGGCCACATCCACGCCGTCGATGCCGTCGCGCAGATGAATGTCCATCACCACCAGGTCCACGTTTTCACGGAGGATTCCTTCCAGTGCTTCGACGCCGTTATCGGCCATGCCCGCGACCTCATAGCCCATTTTGATGAGCCGCTCTTCCAGATCCATGGCGACCAGACTTTCATCCTCGACAATAAACACCTTGAGGGAGGTGCGGGAACTGGCGGATGAATCTCCTTCTTGGATGGGCATCATGTTTTCTATTTTTTCAGGCCGTTAAACATTAAAATTAATCTCAACACAACATCCAGCCGTCTGCTGTGGAAAGAAAATCTGGGCACGCATTTGATAGCTCAAAGAGCGGACTAGACGAAGCCCCAGGGTCCTTGCACTGATGGGATCATCATTCACCGGTATGCCATGACCATCATCGGATATCCGCAGGATCATATGCTTATCCTCACTTTTTTGTAAAAGAATAGTAATTCTGCCCTCTTCACGATCTTTGAAGGCATGCTTAAACGCATTGGTAATGAGCTCTGTAGCGATGAGTCCCAGCGGAATGGCCTTATCCAGGTCCAGTTCCACATCGTCACACTGCACATCCATGAGGATGTGACTCATGCGTGCCGCCTGGCCCCGGGCCATGAGGGAAGCGAGCTCACGGAGATGATCGCCAAAATTGATGGTGGACAGATTTCCTGACCTGTAAAGGCGGTCATGGACCATAGCCATGGCATGAATACGGGCCTGGCAATCCTGAAAGATGGCCACGTCCGCAGGATCATGGAGGGCGCTCGTTTGCAATTGCAGAAGGCTGGAGATGATCTGCATGTTGTTCTTCACCCGGTGATGGATTTCACGAAGAAGGACTTCCTTTTCCTCCAGCGAGGCGCGGATGTTTTCAGCGGCCTGCTTACGCTCGGTAATGACTTCCGTAAACATGACCACGCCGCCGATCTCCCCGTCCACCTCCATCCATGGGCGGACCTCCCAGCGCAGCCATTCTTCCTGACCGTCCGCCCGGATGAAGCGATCCTCATCCTTGCTGACCACGGCGCCCGCTAACGCCTGCCGGTGAATTTCCTTCCAGTCTTCCCCGATCTCCGGGAAGACCTCATAATGACTGCGGCCTAGGAGGGGTTGCGACTGCAAGTGATAATCCTCCCGCCAGCGGCGGCTGGCTGCGACATAACACATATCGTGATCAAACATGGCCACGGCCGCAGGGGTATGCTCGATGAGCATGCGAAGCTGCTTCTGCTGGTAATTGAGCACGCGCTCTGCCTCATGCCGCTGGGTGATGTCTTCCACCTGGGAGATGAAATAGGCAGGGCTGCCATCGGCCTCCTTCACCAGAGAAGCCGTGAGGACGATCCAGACGACGCTGCCATCTTTGCGGATGTAGCGTTTTTCCATCTGGTAATGGGTGATCTCACCCCGGATGAGCCGGTTGACGTTTTCCATATCCGCCTCCAGGTCATCTGGGTGGGTGATGTCCTGAAAGGTGCGGCCCAGCAGCTCCTCCTCGGTATAACCAACAATCTCACAAAGAGCCCGGTTCATGGTCATCCAGGTGCCATCCGGCTCTAGCAGGGCAAAACCGATGGCGGAATATTCAAAGGCATGGCGGAAGCGTTCCTCACTTTCCAGGAGGCCTGCCTCGGACATGACCTGCTTGGTGATATCTGCATTGGTACCTAGCATGCGCAGAGGAGTGCCGTCCGGGGCGCGCTGCAAGATGGCGTTTGTCTGGATGTAATGGACGCTTTCGTCCGGCCAGATGATGCGGAAAACAATGTTGAAATCCCGCTTTCCCTCCAGGGTTTCCTGTAGGGCCTGTAGAGTACCCGCCCTGTCATCGGGGTGGAGACGACTTTCCCAGATTTCATAACCCTGCCAAGGCTCAATGGCGCTGGTCTGATAAATCTGATGCATCAGGTCATCCCAGACAAGGTGATTGGTGACGATGTTCCAATCCCAGATGCCGATGCCGGCTGCCTGGGTGGCCAAAAGCAGGCGCTGGGAGCTTCCCTCCAGCTTTTCAGTCGTCATCCGGTGCTCTGAGATGTCCCGAGCCTCGGGGACCAAATAGGCCACACGTCCCTCTTCATTGAGCACAGGACTCAGGGAAAAATCCACGGGGCGGCAGGTGCCGTCCGCAGCCAGATAATCCGTTTGAAAACGCACTGCCTCCCCTGCTGCTGCGCGGGTGATGCCGTCCTTCAGGCGCTCCTGTGCCGCCTCGGAATGACGCCACCAGGAACACTGCCAAAAGGGGCGGCCCACCTCCTGAGCGGCCACGGTGCCAGCGGCATCCAGGGAGGATTGATTCGTCTCCAGCAGCACCCCTTCAGGAGAGGTAAGCCCGATGAACTGAAAGGTGCTGTTAAAGATGCCTCTGAAGCGGCGCTCCCGCTCCGCCAGGTTTTTAGCGATGCGTTTATCCGACCTGGCCTTTTGCCGTTCAAACCTGACGACCGACTGCGCGTGAATCAGGATGACGAATACCATGATCACAGCGATGAGGGTGCTATAAACAGCGGCGCCAAATTCCGTGCTGAAGCCCCAATGATGCTGGGCCCAAATACGCAGCAGGCCAAAAAAAGACGTTAAGAAAAGGGCCAGGGGAAGCAGCTGCCTGACCAGCTTTCCGGCATGGTTCTGAGCCATCAAGATCCTGACCAGCCCCTCACGGGGTCTCAACATGACCAGCCCGGCACAAAGCGTGAGCGTTCCCACGACTGAGGGTAGAGAAATCTGGCCAAAGATCCGGTTAGGCTCGGTCGGTCTGTCACCATAGACAAGGCTCAGCAAGGCCAGCCATGCCAAGGTAAATGCCAGCGCCAGGCACGCGCTGAAAATTTTCAGCAGGAGAGAACTGCGGGCCGAGAGTAAAACCAAACCAAAGAGAAGGAAACATAATCCTGTGCCACGAGTGGGAACAAGCCCCCAAAAACCTGCCTCAGCAGGCATCCGAAAGGTGGCATTTACCTGAGCCAGTAAAATGCCGCCCCCGAGCACTAGGACTCCAAATGCCAGAATGCCGGCAACAAGGCCCAGGCCCCTACGCCAAGGGCGATAGGCCCGCCAACGACTGGCTGCCGAAAAGAGCATCGCAAAGCCTGTCAGCAACATCCCCAGGGCGGTCATGGCCTTTGTCGTCGTCTGGCCTGCCCCCCAGTCTAAGAGAATGGGCCAGTCAAAAGCCCACCCCGCCAAAACAGAGAGACTGAGGCAAGTAATCAGCGCAAAGCATGCCAAGACGAAGCAGCGGGCAAGCCAGAGCGTGCGCACAAAAGGCCGGTGGGCTGGAAGTCTCATTTTTATAATTATTAGAACTTTGCCTGCGTTTAGCTGAACAAACAACCTCCAGGGCAGTCCCCCATGACAAAAAATCGCAGTCGTTTTTCCTCACATTTACGAACCTTTGGGCGTTTAGAAAACCTTCTAACTACTTTAAACTGGTCTCTTTTATCACTGCCATGCCCACAACCCTTCTCACCGCCGATGAATTGCAAGCCCTGCGTTTGCAGAAGCCTGAGCTCATCATTCTGGATGTCCGCCTGCAAGAGGACCATGAGCGGCGCGCCATCGCAGGCTCCGTGAACAACTGTGTCTATGAAGTGGCATTTCCAGAACGGCTGCCCTCCCTCATCCCGGCTCTGGACACTCCCGTCTGCGTTTATGGTGAATCCGGGGCCAGCCATGAAGCACGGGTGGCGGAAGAGAAGCTGGTACGCGCCGGATACACCCAGGTGCACCGCCTAAACGGCTGCCTGGCGGGATGGTGTGCGGCGGGCCTGCCTGAGCAGGGCACTGGAGCCGCACCAGAGGTACCGGCACTGCCTTCGGGCCACCTAACCATGGATGTCAACGAAAGCCGCGCTGAGTGGCTGGGACGGAATCTTTTAAACAAGCACTGGGGACGGGTGCCCATCACCGCTGGCTATCTGGATGTGGAAAAAGGGGAGATCCAGGGGGGTGAATTTGTGCTCTCGATCGCTGACATCACCTGCGATGATCTGGCGGGGAATCCCTATCATGATGTCCTCATCGCCCACCTGCGCAGTGACGATTTTTTTGATACGGTCCTTTATCCTGAGGCCCGGCTAAAGCTGACCCGTGCCACCCGCATCCCAGATGCGGCTCCCGGCACCCAAAATCTCCAGGTGGAGGCGGATCTGACGCTGCGCGGCATCACTGCCCCCATCACCTTCAGCCTTTCCGCAGGCATGGATGATAAAGGACGCTGTGCTGCCCAGGCAGCATTTAACATCGACCGTACAAGGTGGGGTGTGCTGTATGGCTCCGGCAGCTTTTTCCATCGTCTAGCAGGTCATCTCGTCAATGATTTGATTGAGCTGCAAGTCCGCATCGTTATGGAAGCGGCATGAGATCCTGGGTATCGCTTCCGCTGATCATTGTCCTCTCCGGCAGCTTGGGGTCTTGCGCCATCGCCCCCGCCAAGGTGGAGCGGGCGATACGCTCACCTTTGATCAGCCTGCGGCCTCAGGAGACGGCCAGTCTTCATGAACTGCTAACTACGGCCCTGACGGAAGATCCAGCCTCCGCCAAGAGCAGCCGGGCCCTGGGGCAGTTCGTGGAGAGGTGGAAGCGTGAAAACCAGCCCGCGCAGGGAGAAGTGAAGGAGGAGGGGCTACCGTCCTATAGGGTCCGCTTTGAAGGCAGCCCTGCGGCCCCAGAGCCGTTGGACTACTTTGATGAGATCCATGCGGCCTCCAGTTTTAAGGTCAAACGTATCCGCCACCATCAGCGCACTGGCATCGGCGCACCACTGCTGGCACTGCGGGAAAACCGCCATCGTGAGCGCGTGGAAAAATACTTTCCGCCCGAGGTCATCAGCCGTCCCATGACAGCCACGCTGGAGGCAGGAGCGGTTAGGCAGGGCACCCGCAGTGTCCGCATCCGCCTGCTCTGTTCACTGCAAAACGAGACCGTAGTTCACCAGGGGAAGTCGCAGCCCTTGGCGGCTGATTTTTCCATGCCGTGGGCCTCGGCGCTCTCACGTGCAGGCAGGCTTCAGCAGTCCGCCATCCTGGACATGCTGACGCGCACCCCCCGGCGGCAGCCACAGCTATACCTGATGGAGCCGTATGATCCTGAAAAGGAGCCGCTCATCATGATCCATGGACTGCTTTCCACGCCGCTGGCCTGGGCGCAGATCAGCAATGACCTCTGGGGGGATGAGACCGTGCGCCGCCGCTACCAGATCTGGCATTATCTTTACAATACCTCCGCCCCGGCGCTCTACTCCGCACGTATTCTGCGGGGCCAGCTTCGTGAATTACGCTTTTTGTTAGACCCCGAAGGGGATGATCCCGCCAGCCAGAAGGCCACGCTGCTGACTCACAGCATGGGCGGGCTCATCGGCAAGGGCCTCGTCGTCACCCCAGGGGATGCTTTTTGGAAAGCGGCCTTCAAGGTGCCACCGGAGGAATTGAAGCTCACCGCCGAAGACCGCACCGTGCTCAACGATGCCTTTAACTGGCAGGGTGACCGCAGCATCCGCCGCATCCTCTTCATCTGCACACCGCACCGGGGGAGTGCCTTTGCGGACAATCCGGCAGGGCGCATCGGGAGCTGGCTAACGAGGCCGCCCAGCCAGTTTCAGGATTTTTTTAAACGGGTCTCAGCGGAGAATCCCGATGTTTTTACCCCCGCCTACACCGCCCTGGGACAAGGCCGGCTGGACAGCGTGAGCGCCCTATCCCCACGCCAGCCCACCCTGCGCATCCTGGCCGGGCTACCCATCCCAAAAAGAGTGAAAACCCATAGCATCATCGGCAACCGTGGCCGTGACGGCCCGCTGGAGAATAGCAGTGACGGCATTGTCCCCTATGCTAGCAGCCACCTGGACGGTGCGGATTCAGAACTCGTCGTCCCCACCGGTCATGGTGCCTTCCACCACCCGGCAGCCATGGCTGAGATCCTGCGGGTTTTGAGACTGCCCTGAGGGCAAAGAATCATACACAATTCAGATTATCTTCCTTGACACTTTGCAACACAAAGCCAATTACTTTGTGCAACAAAGCAATGAGCAACGCCGCCCATATCCACCAAAACCTAAAGTTGCTGATCAAAGGAGATCCA
Organism: Prosthecobacter fusiformis; assembly: GCF_004364345.1. NCBI lineage: Bacteria > Pseudomonadati > Verrucomicrobiota > Verrucomicrobiia > Verrucomicrobiales > Verrucomicrobiaceae > Prosthecobacter > Prosthecobacter fusiformis. The sequence continues at coordinate 229,843 of NZ_SOCA01000001.1, forward strand.
GTGACGCTGGCGGGGTGGTTGAGGCAGGAGTCCATGTGGAAAAATCTGGTTCCGATGATAGTCGGCATCGTCATGGGTTGTGCGGCTTATGGGTTTGCCATCGGTCTATGGCGGGCACCGCTGCAAGGACTTTTTGTTGCCGTGAAGATGCCCTGCCTCATCTTTCTGACACTGATGGTCAATGGCCTGATCAATGGAATGTTAGGCTTATTGTTAGGCTCGGGCATGTCCTTCCGCCAGACGCTGATGGCCTGTTTGATGAGCTTCGCCACCTTCAGTCTCATCGTGGGATCCCTCAGCCCGATTGCCATGGCCGTGGTGCTGGATGCGCCCCGCCCCGGAGAGGCTGGGGCCGATGACTGGTACCGTGCCATTCTGCTCACCCACACGGCCATCATCGCCTTTGCCGGGGTGGTGGCCAATCACAAGCTGCTGCGGCTCATCCAGGTTTTTTCAGGCAGCAGGAGCACAGGGTGGAGGACGCTGCTGGCCTGGCTGGCGGGCAATCTGTTTGTCGGTGCCCAGTTATCCTACAACTTCCGGCCATTCTTCGGCAATCCCGCGCTGCCCATCCAGTTTCTACGGCCCAATCCCTTCGACGGTAGCTTCTATGAATCCGTCTGGAGCCTGAGTCGTGCTTCTCTACCCAGCACGCTAGACCGGCTGGATGCAATCCCCTTCCTGATGCTGTTTGTAGGCCTTTTTATATTCATTGCGGGCCGCTTTTACAAACCCACAGGAACAAAACACTAACTCAGATAGCCCCATGAATACCGAAAACACCCCGCCCCCGCTGCCCACCGCCAGCAATATGACAAACAACATGATTGTGGAACCTATGAGCGGACCGGTCACACTCATCAATGTCATCGAAAATCTGTTAAAACATCCGGGACGGCTCCTTCATGAATGCCGGAAAGGGCAGCTAAAAGTTCCGCTGCTACTCTTCCTGAGCACCCTCATTTCATTCAGTGTTTTTGGTCTTTTACTGGGCAGTTTTTCCGGTGGCACCCAGCTTTGGGCCTCCCCTTTAAAAGTGACACTGGGCATTACCGCTGCGGTACTTATCTGCCTGCCTAGTCTTTACATCTTCAGTGCTTTGGATGGGCTGGAAGCGCGGCTGGGGCAGATCGTTGTGCTGATCCTTACAGCAGTCGCGCTGGCCGGGCTGCTGCTGCTGGGCTTTGCTCCGGTGATCTGGGTTTTCAGCACCTCCACGAACTCCCTCGCCTTTATGGGATTTTTAGCGCTTATTTTTTGGGTTATCGGTTTGTATTTTGGCTCGCGCCTTCTGCTCCAGGCGGCCCAAAGCCAGGGCATGCAATCCAGTGCTTACCTTAAAACGTGGCTAGGAATCTTCGTTATTGTCACCCTCCAGATGTCCACTTCCCTCCGGCCTTTGCTGGGCACAGCGGAGACACTTCTGCCCAAGGAGAAAAGATTTTTCATCCATCATTGGTTTGGGAACCTGACTGCGGATATGTCCAGGACTCGTTGATTTTGAAGAAGATAAAAAAAGGTCATAAAATGACACGCTAACGCATCTCTCGGGGGTAAGAGAGCGTTATCGAATTGCTGAAATTTCTCCCGCCTGAGTGAATTCTCCTAAAATCCGGTTTGGACAAGGAACAAAAGTGCGAGAAGTCTGGTCCCGAATTTACACCGCTCGCCAGTGACCGTCCCCCCGCACCCGTCCTCCCCTTTGCCAGCGGTCGATTCCCCGCTGCCTTTGGCTGAGCGCATCTGCAACGGTGTGGTCATCACGGCCACACTGGTGCCGGTGGCGGTTGCAGGCAGCAATCTGGCCCTGTGGTGTATTCCCGCGCTCCAGTTCATCGCTGGTTGGCCAGGGATGATGGTGATGCGGGTCAATACCTGCGTGGCTATCCTATCGGCTGCGTTTTCACTGCTCCTGTGGCATTTGGCCAAAAGTCGCGGCCCGGCCTGCTGGCAGAGATGGATGGCTCCTTTTTGTGGCGCAGTGGCGGCGGCCATCGGCTGCCTGACTTCGCTGGAATACCTGATGCACTCCGACCTGGGCATCGACACCCTGCTTGGCCCTGCCACCTTTCCCCAAGATCATGCCAATGCCTTCGTGAGCGCCCCAGGCCGGATGAGCCTCAATGCCTCCCTTTCCCTGTTCTTTTTGGGTCTTGCGCTGTGGGGGCTGGACTGGAAAGTCCGCATCTTTAATTTCCGTGGTATTTTCACCGCGCCCATCCTGGCCGTCACCTCCGCCCTCCCGGCCTTTTTTGCCCTGGTCGGCTATGTCTCCGGCACAGGCAATTTCACCGGGCTTTTAAAATCCACCAACATCCTGCTGCACACCGCCCTGAGCCTGATGCTGGTGGCCTTGGGTGTGATGGCCATTCGCAATGACCGCCATCCTGTGCGGCGCATCCTTTCCCAAAGTGCGGGCGGCATGCTGCTGCGCTGGATGCTGCCTGGGTCCACTGCCTCCCTCATCATCCTGGCCTGGATGGTCGGCCGGGGACGTGGCAGCGGACTCATCGCCCCTGGAGAAGGCCGGGCGCTCATGCTCTTTGGCGGTCTCATTCTTTTTTACACCCTCATCATCGCTGTCAGCAGGGCGGTGGACGATGAGGAAACCAAGGCCCGGCTGGCCAAATCCGCCCTCCGTGATGAGGAGCAACGCAGCCAGTCCATCCTCAAAACTTCCCTGGATGGCGTGCTGCTGATGGATGTGGAAGGCCGTATCGTGGACTGGAATCTGGCGGCAGAGCAGATTTTCGGCTGGAAGCGTGAGGAAATGCTCGGCCGCGTCCTGGCAGACTACATTATCCCAGAACGGATGCGTGCGAGCCACACCCATGCACTGCAAACATACCTGGAGACTGGGGTGGGACCTATCCTGGGCCAGCGGCTGGAGCTACCCGCCCTGCGTAGAGACGGCAGCGAATTTCCCGCGGAACTCAGCATCAATGCCGTCGTGGATGCCGTGCCGCCCATGTTTGTGGGATTCATCCGGGATATCACCGCCCGTCAAAAAGCCAACCAAGCCCTGCGCGAAGCCAAAGACGAAGCCGAAAAAGCCAGCCAGGCCAAAGATGATTTCCTGGCCGCCCTGTCCCATGAACTGCGCACCCCGCTGACCCCGGTCCTGCTCAGCTCATCCGTCATGAGCAAAGACATGCGCCTGCCTGAGGACGTGCGTCACGCCCTGGGCATGATCGAGCGCCATGTCAGCCTGGAGGCCCGTCTCATTGATGACCTGCTGGACCTCACCCGCATCTCCCGTGGCAAGCTGCTGCTGCGTACAGAACTTTGTGATGTCCATTCCCTCATCCATCACGCCTGGGAGATCATCAAGGACGATGCCAAGAGCAAAAATCTGGACGTTCAGATCGACCTCCAGGCCAGCCACAGCAGGCTGGCGGGAGATCCAGCACGCATCCAGCAAGTGTTTTGGAATCTCCTCAAAAACGCCGTCAAGTTCACCCCCCCGGCAGGATCCATCCAGCTTACCTCCCACCACGATGCGGCAACCATGACCCTCGTGGTGGAAGTCAAGGACACGGGCATTGGCTTCGAGCCTTCCCTGGCCCAGCAGCTCTTCCTGCCCTTTGAACAGGAAAAAATGGAGGTCCAGTTCGGTGGCCTCGGCCTAGGGCTAGCCATCGCCCGGGCCATTGTTGAGCTTCATGGAGGCAGCATCGCCGCCAGCAGTGCAGGACCTGGAAAAGGAGCCCTCTTTACCGTCGCCCTCCCCTGCGAAGCAGCAACGCAGAAAGATGCCATCGCCAGCGTCAAAAAAAGAGAAATTCAACAGCCCTCCGGCCAGTTTTTCCATATCCTGCTGGTGGAGGATCATGAACCCACGCGCCAAGTACTCGCCCGCCTGCTGAACCGCGCCGGGCATCAGGTGACCGCCGTCGGCAGCATTGCTGAAGCGTTAGTCGCCGCTGAATTGGAAAGCACCCGCCTAGACATGCTGGTCTCAGACGTAGGACTTCCTGACGGTTCAGGCATGGACCTCATGCGCAACCTCCGCAGCCGTGAGATCACCCTGACAGGCATCGCCCTATCTGGTTACGGCATGGAGGAAGACCTGCAACGCACACGGGATGCCGGCTTTGCCCGCCACCTCGTCAAACCTGTGAAATTCGACCAGCTCCTGCAGGCCATCAACGAACTGCACACCTCCGGGGAGATGCAGAACCCCATATAATCGGGAGACTTTGCACACGTCTCCTTCCTCGGCAGAATGAGGGACTTTCGTCTCTCGTTTCATGCCTATACCTCTCCGCATCGCCATCGTCGGCTCCGGCACCGCAGGTCCGGCCGCCGCCCTTTTCCTGGCGCGTGCAGGCCATGAAGTCACCCTCTTTGAGCGCGCTGCCCAGACCCTGCCCGTGGGCGCTGGCTTTCTATTGCAGCCCACCGGTCTCACTGTCCTGCACCACCTCGGCCTCACTTCCGAGCTCCTGCCCCACACCGCCCCCATCACAAAGCTGTACTGCCGCACCCGCGATGGCCGGGTGCTGCTCAATTTATCCTATCAGGAGTTAGGCCAGGGCCTCCATGGCGCAGGCACCCATCGCGCCACCCTACTGGAGGTGCTTTTGAAAGCCCTGCCTCAGGCCGGAGTCCGGGTCCAGTGGGATACCGCCATGCAGAGGCTCAGCCGGGACAGCTCAGGCCGCCCCAGTTTGCATGATTCCCATGGCCACACCCACGGCCCCTATGACCTGCTGCTCATTTGCGATGGAGCCAATTCCACCCTCCGTGCCCAGAGCGGCGTCCCCGCCCGCGTGAGCCGTTATCCCTGGGGTGCCCTCTGGTTCATCGGCCAGCGCACCCCCGAATTTCAACCCGACGTACTCTGGCAATGCGTCCACACCACCCGCCAGCTCAACGGCTACCTGCCCACCGGAACCCGTGATGATCTCCTCAGCCTCTTTTGGAGCATTCGCCTGGATCAGATTCCCCACTGGAAAGACCAGCCCCTCGCCCTCTGGAAAAAGCAGATTCTCACTCTCGCTCCCCAGGCCGAATCCTTCCTCGCCCAAATCCACACCCACGACCAGATCGCCACCGCCGCCTATCATGACGTCAAAATGCGTCACTGGCATGGCGACCGCGTCGTGCTCCTGGGCGATGCCGCCCACGCCCTCAGTCCCCAGCTCGGCCAGGGCGTCAACCTCGCCCTCATGGACGCCGCCACCCTCGCAGATTCGCTCGCCAAATACCCCCTCGACCAGGCCCTCCCCCACTACTCCGCCACCCGCCGCCGCCACCTTCTTTTTTACCAGTTCGCCACCCGCTGGACCACCCCCTTCTTCCAGTCCGGCCTCCTCCCCCTCGGCTGGCTTCGCGACCTCGCCTTCCCCCTCCTGCATACCCTCCCCATCATGCGCCGCCAGATGACCGCCACCATGGCCGGCGGTAAAACTGGCCCCTTCAGCGCCATGAAGTTCGCTCCCCCCTGGGCACCTTAGCCGGACCACAATAAAACATCCGCCACCCCCACCCGCCGCGATCTCCTAACATGAGAGCCGCCCCAACCCACCACTCAGGCGAACCCGTCTTCAAGGTCCCCGCCCAGCCCTTCCAGATCCGGTCCTTCATGGAATCCCTCGAAGCCGAATTCCCAGACACCCGCAGCTCCCGCATCATGGAAGCCTACCAGGAAGCCCAAATGGAAATCCACTCCGACAATCAAGACTCCCTCAAAGCCAAAGTCCGGGAAATTTTATACCGGTAACAGAGACAGGATTGAACCTGTGATCCCGCTCGCGGGATAATGAGCCGGAGGTCCGCACGATGCCGAACACTCACCTCGTAAAAACGGTGAAGGCCGTGCATTGCTGCACGGCCTTCATTTGGTAGCGGGGACAGGATTTGAACCTGTGATCCCGCCTGCGGGATTATGAGCCGGATTGCCCTTGAGGACGAATAAGTCCCGTCATCCGATAAAATCCTGAGCCGCCCTTTTGCGCCTTCAGCAGATTTTCCAGCTTACGCGCCTCAGTGAGCGTCATGGAATCACCCGACCACACAAGCTGCCAAGGCCCCCGAGCTTTTGTCCATTTAGAGACCCCCTCATTGTGGTCCACGAGTCTTTTGGAAACATCCTCCGACAGACCAATATAGAAACGGCCCTCCGCGTTTTGGATCACGTAAACCTGATACATCTCGTAAAATGGTGAAGCCGCCTATTTCTGCACGCTATTTCATTGAGTAACCGAGCCAAAATGAACTCGTGCCCCCTCACAGGATATGCACCTGAGCGCCCGTGCACATCTACCGATAACCAAGTCCATACTCCCCCTCATTAAAGCCCGTCAAAACGGTAAACCCCATCCATTCCTGCACGGCCTTCATTGGGTAGCGGGGACAGGATTTGAACCTGTGATCCCGCTCGCGGGATAATGAGCCGGAGGAGCCGAAACGATGCCGAACACTCACCTCAGACCCACCTCGTAAAAACGGTGAAGGCCGTGCATTGCTGCACGGCCTTCATTTGGTAGCGGGGACAGGATTTGAACCTGTGACCTTCAGGTTATGAGCCTGACGAGCTACCGGGCTGCTCCACCCCGCGGTTTGTTGGGAGATCAACATGCCCTCTCCCAGACAATCCGCAAGCCCTTTTTTGCTTCTTTCTCACGCCGCCCTTGCAACATGCTCCGCCAGTGCTCGTTTCGTCTTCCCACATTTCACCATGAAGTCATCCCTCACCCCCATTCTTCTCCTGGCCCTGACCGGCATCCTCAGCGCCGCGGAAAAACCCGCCCCCGCCGCTCCAGATGCCCCCTCCCCCATCGGCTATTCAGATACCCCCGTCATCCCCGGCACCCAGTGGAAGGTCCACGATATCGACCGTCCCCGTCCTGAATACGTCGCCCCGGGCGAAAAGCTGGGCCAGCCCCCAGCGGATGCCATCATCCTTTTCGATGGCACCAACGCCGACGCCTTCGTCTCCAAGAAAAAGGACGACAAGGGCAAGACAACCTCCGAGTTCGGCCCCTGTGCCTGGGCCATCGATAACGGCGAGCTCGTCGTGGACGGCGGCGATTCCTGGACCAAGGAAGAATTCGCCTCCTGCCAGTTCCACATCGAATGGAAAAGCACCCCCGAGACTGCCGGCAACTCCCAGAAAAAAGGCAACGGCGGCGTCTTCTTCATGGACCGTTACGAATGCCAGATGCTGGACACCTACAACAACCCCACCTATGCCGACGGCATGACCGGTTGCATCTATGGCCAGACCCCACCCCTGGTCAACGCCGTCAAAAAACCCGGCGAATGGCAGACCTACGACATCATCTTCACCGCCCCCAAACTGGAAGGCGATAAAGTCATCGAACCCGCCTACGTCACCACCTTCGTCAACGGCGTCTGCGTGCAGGTCCACACCAAAATCATGGGCCCCACCAAGCACAAAAACATCACCGACTACAGCGGCCCCTTCCCCGCCGCCGCCCCACTCCGCCTTCAGGACCATAAAAACAACCCACCCATCCGCCTGCGCAACATCTGGGTCCGCAAGCTCCCCTGATTCCTGGTCCGAGGGACATACCCTCCAATAGCCCGGATCTCTCCACGCTCTGCCCGCAAGGTCAGGGCGTTTTGCTGCCGCCCCCTCACCCCATCTGCAAAACACCACAAAATCAACTTGCAGCCCACCCCAGACCGCCACATGATAACGGCCTGCTGCCCACCAGGGCAAAAGGAAAATGGACAGATGCCAGAGTGGTCGATCGGGCTCGCCTGGAAAGCGTGTGAACAGTTAAATGTTCCGAGGGTTCGAATCCCTCTCTGTCCGCCATTCTTCGCCGACTTCAGGAGGTGAAGAATGACCTCCGAAGCTCGCAGAGCGAAGGACGGGCCAGCTTCGAATGGCACGCCACAGGAGCAGTCAAGTTAAGCCGAGGCTTCCCCATGGTAAGATGATCGTTCAGCATTCATCGCTGACCTTCGAGCGTATATACTCAGTCTCGTTGGCTACCTTCTCGGCTCATACCGCATCGCGACCGCCCCTGAGCTTAACTCCAGCCGACTCACGAGCCTCAAGTCGATAGGCTTGGAAAGCCCCGCGAACAATATCGGTCCATGGCCCACGAGCTTAGGATGCACCACAAACTCATACTCATCGATCAATCCCAGTTCCGCCAACGCCATGGGCAGCTTCACCCCTCCTACGAACAGCCCCTTGCCAGGCTCCTGCTTGAGCCGCCGGACAGCATCCTCCAAATCTCCCCGCACCAGCTCCGCATTCCAGTCAACATGGTCCAGGGTAGTCGAGACGACATATTTCTTCGCCGCGTTGATCTTCCGGGCGAAGGGTTCCATCCATTCAGGCCTCTCTTCCGTTCCTGCCGTTGGTCGAAACGCGGCCTCCATCATTTCGTAAATCACCCGGCCAAAAAGGAGAGCATCAGCCCGATCAAGATTTTCAATCGCATGACGATGCAATTCTTCGTCACCATCCATTGCAAGGTGATCACAGCAGCCGTCCAAAGTGACGTTAATGGAATATCGAAGGGGTCTCATACAAAATGGGTTCAGCTAAAACGGGAAAACAGCGTCAGGGTCCAATGAATGAACAAGCAGACATCCGTCCGCCAGTCATTTCTCACGCCTCACTGAACGCCTGGAGAAAGAAGTGCCATTCATCCTCATCATGAAAAAGGACTTCGCTCCGGGCCCTTACCATCCACTGACATAAGCTCCCGGATATTGAATGCGTAAGCTCCGCGCCATAGTACATCTAGCCCCCTCCACTCTGTCTTATTTGTGCTCTGACATCAGTTCCCCCAGCTCATGATCGCTCAAGCCGCCTGGAAGTTTGCCGCTTCCAGGAGGGCGGCCCAGCTAATGCGATAAGGGCTTAACATCCGGCACAGACGGCCTGCTCGGGCCGCATGTGACCTTCCACAGCCTAGCTCCACCGCCCGGCAGAGGGGATGCGCGCGAAGCGCGCGCCCCTCGCTGGGCGGTGGATGGCTTGAAGACCCACTATGGCCATATTCCCAAGGCCACTTCGCCGGATCAGATGCCCTGGAGAGTGGCAGGGGTGACTTGCCTGCTATAGATTGTCACTGTTTTCCCTTTCATCGAGGTTTTTCCGCATCTGATGCGTTGTGTAAATCGAATACACATCCCTTGCCATATTTCTCTTCTAAAAGCCTCTTTGCCGCCATCACGTCTTCGGCGTATGTCGTAACTCGTTCGCCCACTTGGTCCGGTTCATGACGCCAGACTATTGCATGAAAAAGACGTTTGTGTGTGTCCGGGGTAGCCATAAGCGAGTTTTATTTTAGAAACGGAGAGAGAACAGCTTCACTGTCACAAAACCCCCCTATCGTGGTATTGGGAGATTTAAGCAGATTATTAATCTGCTGTGGTGCGAGTTGCGGGAAGTTATGCACAGAGACACCCGGAATGTTGCCGAATCGTGCAATATCATCCATGAACATACTTCCATCAACTGTGAAACCACCACTGGGTAGTCCATGAGCGCCGGAGAGGATATCCACTTGACCACCTCCTTTGTAAAGCCCACCATTAACAAGCGGGGCCACATCATTTTGAGAGATTCGGCCTACAGATGTCCAAATTTCACCCCCAGCTTCATTCGTTGTTGATGAAAAAATCCCACCGTGCTTGCTAATTCCTCTTCCGCTCGTCGCAGGAATTCCTGCCCGAGACATAAGCACTCCGGGAGTTTTTGCCGCCGCCATCAAAGCACTTGGTCCGAGTGTTAGTGCGCCATTTATTTTAAACCCAGACCAGGCATTACTGGTGTCAAAAAACACTTTGTGAGCTGCATCCGTATCATCAAGTGCAGCGGCATTTATGCGAAACGGTATTCTTCCCTCATCCCCTCGTATATCCCTGACCGCATCAATAGCATCAAAATACTGGTTAACATTTTTCGCAGTTGCTTCAATTTTGGCAATTCGTGCTTCAAGCTTGCGAATTTGTTGTTCGTATCCTCCGCCAAGTTTTTTCCCTTCGACTTTAGATGGGCGGGCATTTGCTTGTGCCTTTCGAACATCAGCAATCTTGTCCTGTAGCTCGCTGACTGTTGCTAGTCCATCTGGATCCCAGCCCGTCCAAGGGTTCTGCTTCACGTAGGCATAGAGGTTGGGGCCGTCCACGAACCCTGCTGGGTCGCGACTTAGCCATACCCCTGTTTCAATGTCACGATACCGGAAGCCCTCATTCAGCAGGCCGGTAGGATCTTCATCTTTACTATTGGCGCGCTGCTTGTCGGCATTTGTACCTGCTTCAGCGGGGCGTTTGCCATAGGCTTCATAGCTGGCTGACCAGGTCAGAATGCCTCCACCATCACTCTGCGCCACGATGTCTCCACGGCCGTTGCTCAGGTTATAGCGCACTTTCTTGGGCTCATTCACCGTGGGCAGTTTATAGAGGTTGCCGTTGGGAGGATTTCTCGAAGTGCCGAGCAGGCCACCCACCCCGCCGCCCATATCCGGGCCACGCATGTACTCCACGGCCGGAATTGAGGTATTGGTCAGGTCCGAATTGGCAGCGCGCACAAATTCAGCCACGCTGAGGCCACCACTGAAAACGATGGCAGTGCGCAGGGTGGGCAATCCGCCACCGCTTTGCAGGACGCTCCTTCTGCGCATGCGGTAATCGTATTCATACTGGTACACCTTTCGCCCAGTCAGGTTCAGCCCCTGGGGAATATCAACGTTATCCAGGCGGTTCCAGCTATCCCAAATATATTTCGTGGTACGGCTGAGAAGCGTGGCAGTGCCATCCATCACACGACTCGTGCGATTGCCATCGGCATCATACGTATAGGTGCTACCTTCCTGAGGTGTGCCGGATGTGCTGTTGATGTCGGCCCACTTGCGGGTCTGCGTAAGTTGATTGGAGGCATTATAGGTATAGGCCCAGTAACCAGACTCCACACCGGGAGGAATTGCCCCAGCCGAGCCCACCACAACTTCTTTGCTAATGCGGTTGCTAGCACCATCGTATTGATAGTGAGTGGTGGCTGTGGCGTACCTGCTATCGGTGGCCGTTTCCGTTTTGAGCCGCGAAACATTATCATAAGTCATGACAGTGGTGCGTGTGTAGGCCGGAGTGGTCCCAGACGCGTTCCACGTTTCTGCCTGACTGACTACGTTCCCGACCTCATCATAGCTCCAGTTGAATTCGGCCAACTGACCGCTGGAGGTAAGATTGGTAACGTGTTGGTATAACCAGCGATGGATCAATCGGCCATTCTCGTCATACTCATTAAGGGTGACCTGGTTGTTGGCAGATACCATCTTCACGGCCCGACCCGCGCGGTCATATTCATAGGTGGTGTGTCGGTCATCTGCATTGGAGGAAGTCTGAACATCATCGATAATGGTTTTGGGTCTATTTAATGCGTCATAAGTTGTGGTAACGATACGTGGAGTGGCACCATACGAGGCCAACAGGCTGCGTAAGCGGTTACCCACCAGGTCGTATTCATAGGTATGTTGCCGTCCATAGCTTTCTTCACCAATTATTCTGCCAATGGCGTCGTATTGGTACTCCACGGTCTCCGCTTGATAAGAAGAAGATGCTGGGGGAGTAAGATCTACAACTTTAGTCAGATAGCCTTTGTTTAGATTATAAGTCAGGGTCGAGGTGATGGTGCTCGTGCCAGTGGCCAAATGGGGTGCGGATTTTTTGGTAATCCGCCCCGCCATGTCGTAGGTGTAAGTGGTAGCCTTTCCACGCGCATTGGTATCTTTGGTTTTGCGATCCAGGACATAGGTGCTTGAAACAATGTCCGTATTGGCAAAGTTTTGAGCCACAGAACGTCCCAGCGAATCATAAAAGAACGCTGCACTATAAGGAGAAGTCGCTGGCATGTTATACACCCCAGGAGATAAAGCTGTATAATTATTCACCCATGCGTAAGCCATGTCCGCATTCCACCCCACAGGGGCTCTTCCGTCGATCTGTAGAATTTTTCTACCGCTCCAGTCGTAGGCAAATTTGGTCTGCTGATTTTCAGCGTCCGTGGTCAGGATCAATTGGTTGAAATGATCGTAACTATTGGTGGTGATATTTCCCCGCGCATCTCGCACAGTGAGTACATTTCCGCCAGCATCATAACTGAATCGAGTTAGGTTTCCTTTTGCGTCTTCTTTGTAAATAACCCTGCCGGCAGCGTCATATAAATTGCGCGAACTGTAGCCCAGGGGATTGGTGACCACAGCAACACGCCCCATGGCGTCATAAGTTGTCTCACTAACTTCCGACTCTGCAGTTCCACTTCCATAATGAAGGACTTTGGGGCTAACTACTTTTACAACTCGGTTTCGTTTGTCATAATGAGTCAACGTGGTTCGGCTCAGAGCATCGCTGTGTTGAACTGCATTTCCTGCTAGGTCGTAAATGATAGAAGTTGTCGCTGTGGTGGCGCTTGGATTATCGAGATGGGATCTGTATAACAACCCGGCTGTATTATACTCGAACCGCTTCACAACTCCCGCCTTGTCAGTCTGCTTCCAAACTTCACCGTGAGGTGTGTAGAGGGTTTCCTCTGTTTTAAGATTGGGCCAGGCCCCATTCAAATCCGGCAGAACCGTTTTCGTTACCTGACCCAGTGCATCATAGAAAAACTGAGTGATAAAGACCGTGTCTGTAGCACTCTTCTGTTTTAAGCGTTTAGAATAAAACTTCAGTGCTTCTGCATTGGTGGGGGCTGTGTCGTATCCAGTTGTCCCAGGGGACCAAGTTGGCAAAGCCGCAGAAGACTGGGAAGTAACACGCCCCTTCCGGTCATAGGTCGTGTGCAGGACGTTGCCGTCAGGGCGGGTAGTTTTGATGCAGCGGTAAAGGTCGTCATAGGTATAAGTGGTGACATTGCCCATCGCGTCAGTCATCGAAACCGGCTTGTAGCCAGAAACATCAAAGACCGAACCCCCAGCCTCCGCCACTCCATTCGTAGCAATAGAACCTTGATAAGTGTAGCTCGTTGTCTGTGCGTTGCCACTGCCATGATTAACGCTCACGGTCAGTAAGCGACCCAAGACGTCATAAGTGCGGCGTGTATGAATACCACGCGCATCTACCTCTAGAACCGCCTGATTCAAGCTGTTATATTCGAGGACTTCGGTCACAATATCCCCGTTATAGACCACCTGTCCGTTTCCGTCATAGGTCACTGTCGTATAACGGCTGTTAGGCAGCCCGTTACGGTTAAGGTCGATAGTCGAAGAGGTTCGGCGGTTGAGTGCGTCGTATGTATAAAAGGAAAAGACTCCCTCCTCGTTTCTCTCACGTATCAAATTCCCACAAGGATCGTAAATCAGGATCTTGAAGGTGCCATCTGGATAGTTGACTTGAGTCAGCCGATTTTGACTATCATAGTCAAAAGTGGTGGTCATACCGCGTGCATCCGTAACCGAGCGTTTATTACCAGAGAAGTCAGTAACAGTTTTTGTGACTGCCGCCTGCCCATTCAAGCTCTGACTCGACGAAACAGAAGTATATCGATTCGTGGAGTATGTGGTGAGGATAGGGGGGAAAATGGTCGTGGACAGGTTTAAGGGCGCACCACGCATCACTGCGAGAGCATCCAATTTTTCCTGCTTCACCATCCCAGGAGGCCAATAATAGGATGTGTCATATTCCGTTGTTTTGTAATACCCACCTGTCACACCCACAGGACCAGCAACGGTTTCCGAAATTCTTAGGCCAAGGTTGTTAAAGGTATAGTTAGTGGTGACACCATCTGCATCAACCATTGTTTGTAAAAGGCGCTGGGCGGAATAATCAAAAGTCTTTTCCAATTTGCCCTGGCTGACGGTGCTCGTTGGATTGATCTCTTTGATTGGATCATCGTATCCACCTGTTCCATAGACAAATTCGGTTCGGCGGCCATTGCGATCTGTCACAGCACTCAATGCCATAGAGTTAATAGGAGAAAATTCATAGGTCTCCTTCCTCTTGGACTCATCTGCATCACCGATATTCGCGGAAGGAGCGACAATATCCATTTTCTTGAATGCGTATGTAACTGCATGAGGACTAGTTGTGGCTTGAGGATCACCAGTTGGCTCAAGAAATTCCGCATCTCTGAAGATATATCTATAGCTCTGCGAAGGATTCCCTTGCCGACCTATGATCGTATAGAAGTCAGCCGCAGCAGCAGCGAAGTTGCCGCCATTAGGTACAATCGAACGGTTGGTTTCCAATGTCAGTTGGCCCAGTCCTTGAGGTAGAGCCACCGTGCTTAAACGCATGGGCAACCCATAGGACAGGCGGGTGCTAGTCCCATCCCAGGAGTGCATACTCCGGTTTAGTTGATGACCAAATGTATAAACCTGGTGATTTTCATTCTCAAGGGCAGTGAGTTCTAAGTGGGTATGATATGTGGTACCAGAAGTGCCCTGCTCCTTGTCCAGTTGCATTCGATAGGCATAGCCTACTTCGGATGTGCCATTTCCTTTGGATACCTTGGTCAGAACAGTTGCTGGTGAACGCTGATAGCCTGTGTAGGGGATTGGGCTGTCCCCGTTTACAGTGATACTGGAGCTTGAGCCGTTGAGTGGCTGATAGGAATAGTCAATGTCATTTCCGTTGGGATCGCGGACTTTCACCACCCTACCATTATGCTGCTGAATCCAGATTTGGTGCCCGTCACGCTTTGGATCATAAATCTTGCTCGGTATTAAGCTGCCAGGAAGGTCGTATTGATATATGAGCTGATTACCCGCACGGTCCTCTACCCTGGATAAACGTGCATATGTGAATGATTTGACAGGTTGGTTAATGTCTTTGCGGTCCTGCCTCAAAACTTGATGCAAGTAAGTGGAGTAAACCATTTCATAATAGCATTTTGTTCCAAACTTTTTATTAAGCTGGATATTACCAAAGTTCGCCAGATTGGCAGCGTTTCCGCTGTAATTTACAGGTGAAGTTAGCGTAGCGTTAAAGCTGTTAAGCCGGGTTTTGACGTCCCTGTGTTCTTGCCTATCGTGATACCATTGTCCTCCCATGCCGCCGGATGTGTTCAAACGATAATAAGTGCTGACGGATCCGTCTTCATCATGAACTTCTGCCTTGTTTCCATCTTCAAAGCACACATAAGAACAGATGTTGCTAGTCCATCCCGGCCCAAAGGGTTCATACGGACGTTCTTCCGGGCGAAGACCTGAGCGATTATTCCAAACATCGGAGGTTAGACTGCGCCGTACAGCGAGAGGAATTAGTAACCCCGGCGCTTCAACATAAACATCACTGGTAGAGTGCCGTAACTGGCACAGGAAAGGATCGATATGCGTCTCTTCGGGATTCTCCCCGTTTTCTTCTTGCACCTGGGGTTTGGAATCCGGAATAGGTGCACCATTGAGGCCAAACTTTCGATACCGGGTCCCGGCTGCATCAGCAATGGATTGCGGAACAGGCGCAGCGGGAGGGCCTCCTGAAGATTTATACGTTATCTTGATGTGACCATTAATAGGAGCTTCGCCACCTGCGTGAAATAATGAATAGCGTTCACCCGGTCTAATCTCCATTGTGTAATTATAACGAGTGTAAGCTCCATCTTCGGACTTTTTTTCCACCTCCACATCAACAGAAATTCGTTCTGCATTATCAGGCAAATTTTGCGGAAGAACCAGTCTCATATAAGCCCAACTGTTTTTCTGCTCATTATCACCGACTGAGCAAGGTCCATTGGTTTCCCATTCTCTGAACCCTCCATGGCCTGGATGAAAATCCCACGGTGGCACATTCGGATGATGACTCCTAATTGATTCTATGTCTTCATAAGTAATATCACCGTTCAGCCACTTGATATTCCACTCACTGAGAGTCAATCCGATAAAAGTATAAGATTCCAATGAAGGTTCAATGACATAGGCCCTGAATCTATTTTCTGTACCGTGCTGACATGCACAAGTATCCCCGGAACTATGACTACCAATATCGGAGGTTGGTTCACATGCATTAGATTGGGGCCCATCGGCTTTAACATAGATGTCATGACTCAAATCTGAGTGCGTGATCCACCCTGTAGAACCTTCAGTATCTGGAAAATCATCAACTGTTTCTATTTTGTAAGTCTGGATTCGGGGAGTAAGAGAGTCGTCCCCCCCCGCAATCCCTGCCTCTACCACATTGAACGATCTAGATACCGACCAGTTACCAGGCGATGAGAGGTAAGCCTGGTCATAGACTTGGTTGGTGGAGGATCCCAGAGGATCAGGCGTTTCAGTGGGGGGTGACACCGCTCCTCCAAAGTCGCGGATTAGAGGATGCCGTGAACTTTGATATTCTTGTAGATTGGAGAGGCTGTCTCCATCAGGGTTTTCGGCAGGGGTGGCAGGATCGCGAATATCCAGAAAATAGCGATGCTCCCAAAGATCTGGTAATCCATCACCATCGGCATCCCCCGGCAGCAACGGCATTTGCCAGTTTTTGCCACAATTTATATTGATCCACTCCAGATCTGTAATGCCAACATGAGTGGTTGCGTTTGTAGGATCAAGCTTATATCGGACTTCTTCGAAATTGAGAACTCCGTCGTTATCTGGGTCTTGAACCGAGTCATCAAACCAGAACTTAAACATGATGCCCGGCTGAATACTGCTCCAGTATTCCTCCTCAGTGTCAGTTATACCATCACGATCCATATCATGGATTTGAAGATTGCCGTCAAATCGGAACCCATTCTGATACTCTTCCAAATTAGTAAATCCATCCGCATCTAAATCACCCTGGCCGTCCAGGGGATTATTAGGATTCATTTTTCCCAGATAAGATTGTTCGATTAAATCTGGAATTCCATCATTATCGGTATCCTGCGAAGACACCATCCAAAAATCCACGTAAGTATCATTGACTGAATTGGCGTCATTTGGATCTAGGCGCTTGCCATTCACCACGAGTTCACTATAAACGATGAGTTCCTCATGATCAGTGAGACCATCGTCGTCTGAATCCTTCTTATTAGGATTGGTTCCATGAGCCACCTCTTCCCCGTCCAAGAGGCCATCAGTATCGCTGTCTGATTTGCTTGGATTAGTGCCCAGCTGCCATTCATGCTGAGTATTCAGACCGTCATTATCACCATCAGACCATAAAGCAGGATTCGTAATGTGGGAGTCATTTGAGTTTATGACACCATCGCCGTCGAAATCCTGATCATCGTTATAGCCGTCATTGTTGCGGTCGGACCATAAAGCAGGATTCGTAATGTGGGAGTCATTTGAGTTTATGACACCATCACCGTCGAAATCCTGATCATCGTTATAGCCGTCATTGTTACGGTCCGACCATAAAGCAGGATTGTAGTCATGTGTGTCTACAGAATCAACGAAACCGTCTCCATCAGAATCCTGTTGCTCGTCATTATAACCATCATTATTCCGGTCACTCCAAAGCGTCGGATCGTTGTCGTGGGTATCTACTGAGTCAACTCGCCCGTCCCCGTCTGAGTCATGCAAAGAGTCGCTTCGCCCATCTCTGTTCCAATCATCCCATAATAAATTATTAGATGGATCAGATTCTACATCATTGCGGTACCCGTCGCCGTCGCAATCTGGATTCTCTGTATCATTAAACCCATCATAATTCCAATCACGCCATGGTGTAGCATCCTGGGGACGGGGATCGTTGTAATCGGGAACACCATCTCCATCCATATCACTAAGATATTCATCATTCGTGCCATCCCAGTCCCAGTCCTTGTATAGATAGTAATCTTCTGGATGCGTATCCCAATCATTCCCCCAACCATCCCCGTCATAGTCATAATTATGTCCTTCGGAATTATCATTAATACCATTTCCGTTTTCGTCACGCCAAAATAACTCTGGGTTATTAGAATGAGTTGACACTTGTGGATTAAAGGGATCCGAATCTACAGGATTAGGCATACCATCGTCGTCATAGTCGTAGTAACTATATCCACCTCCAGCCAAATAATTGACACTGTAACAATAATAACATTCATCAAAATCGCTATAGCCATCGCTGTCTGTATCCCATAACAAGGGATTAAATCCATTGGAAGGACCTTTCAGCAAATCCACCTCTTGGCCATCAGTTAAACCATCTTCGTCAGTATCGCGCTTCAGGGGGTCTGTACCCCATAAAATCTCGCGTTCATTAACAAGTCCATCACTATCGTAATCCAGTGTGCTATAAACCCACGAATGCTCACCAACATCATATGCTTGGTTACCATTCCAATCCTCATATTGACGTGTTTCAATATTTCCCCCGTTTTCCACTTCATATGATAAAACCGGCACCCCATTGACAGGCGTCAATAATAGAGAGGCAATCAAGACACTGTGTAAAGCCCAGGCATGCCTGGAATATTTCCTTAATCGGTCAAGGGCGTAGGACCGTTTATTTGCGTGCTGCATAAAAATTGTCACCTATACTGACTTCCACCAGCGGGCAATAAATATTTCATTTATTTTTGCTTAAATTTGGATGAACGTTATTTCAGGCTGAAGCCAGATTTGTTCTGATGGTTTGGCCAAGCCGATCATTAAATAAATGGGATCAGGCTGCAGTACTTGACAACCTTGTTTAGTGACTCCCTCCGACCTCTACGGATTAGTTCCACCGCAAAGACAAGCCTAAACAACAGATGCTACACCCGCGTGTCAGAATCTGTTTCACAATGGGTCAAAGCATGCACCTGACACCATCGCCACCCATCCGACGAACAATGAAGGAAGCGGCACTTACGATGGTGTCGTGTAGCGTGGCATGTGCAGGGTGAAAGTCGTCTCTTCCTGCTCGGATCGTACCTCGACGCGCCCGCCGTGGGCTTGGGCGATTTCGCGCACGATGAAGAGTCCTAGCCCCAGCCCGTCTCGCGGATCACCGCCCGCGCGTTGCGACGCAGCTCTTTCCAGCGGGTTAAAGATCCTGATGAGGTCCGATGGATCTATGGTCGGCCCATTATTGGTGACTTCGAGGCAAACGTCCGCCTCTTCACAGCGAAGCGTCACGCGGACCGGGGTGTCGGATGATCCATATTTGATCGCATTGGCGACCAGGTTGCGGAGGAGCTGCTGCAATCGCGGACCATCCCACCGCCCATGGTTATCGGGGCTGGTGGTCAGCTCGATCCGTTTGCCGGGATGGGCCGCGCGAAACTGTTCCAGCTCGTCAGCCACCACCTTTGCGAGGTCGGTATCAGAGGTGACAACTCGCAGCTCGAGTCCAAGGTTGGTGCGGTTGAAGTCCACCAAATCGTCCAGGAGCGCCTGCATGGAGGCTCCGCTGCGCATGACCTGAGTAGCGGCATCCGAGACTTCCTCACCTGCGTTCAGCGTCGCCAAATATGAAGCCGTGAGCTGAATGGCGTTGAGCGGATTCCGCATGTCGTGCCCGAGCATTCCCAGCAGCAGGTTGCGATACCGCTCAATGGTGAGGTGAAAGTGGCTCACGGATTCAGCAATCGCCTGATCGATCGCCTCATTGAACCGAATCATGTCTTCGACGCCATCCTCCGCGAGCGGATGGGCATCCATCCACAGCCGCAGCACGCTCGCCCGCAACGCGCGATACTCGGCGACGAGTTGGTTGATATCAAACCGGCTGCGTGCCCGCAGGACAGCGTGCGTTTGCGCCGCCGTCTCTGGCGCGCCTGCTACCTGAACCGCGCGCCCCTTTGACTTTTCCGACTGCTCATTCCGGGTCTGGGAGGTGCCCAGGTCCTTGGCGATGGCATCCAGAATATCCTGCGCATGATCACGCAGAGCCAACGACGTCATGATCCCCGCTGCCGGAAGCAAGGTCGTGGCGAACACCTCCCACTCCGCTAGGATATCTTCCATCCGCTTTAAAATGAATTCAGCCAGTCTCATACCCCGTTTGTAGGTGGAATGAACATGACCTGCAATACACAGTTTCGCCCTTACAGAAAGCTCAGGAGGGGGCACAAACTGGGGCACGCTCGCGCCACCATCATTTTACACCCGCTTTACAGACGCCATGCCGGGCGGCATGCAGACTGGGGGTGCCATGAAAACACACACATCTACCCTCCGGCATACCCTCCTCAGTCTCCTCGCCAGCACGGCCCTGCTCAGCGCAGCGGCGGAATCGGCCAAAGACAATGCCATCACCGACAAAGAAACCCTCGTCCAAATCGCCATCCTCATGGATACCAGCAGTAGCATGGATGGCCTCATCGAGCAGGCCAAAAGCCAGCTTTGGAAGATCGTCAATGAATTCAACGACGCCAAGCAGGGCGATAAAACACCCGTCGTCCAGGTAGCCCTTTATGAATACGGCAACAATAACCTCAGCATCGGCACCAACTACATCCGCCAGATCCTGCCCTTCACGCGGGATCTGGATAAAGTCTCCGAGCAACTCTTCAAGCTGACCACCAACGGCGGAGATGAATACTGCGGCGCCGTCATCCGCGATGCCTTGGACAAGCTGTCCTGGGACAGCGATGGCAAAACCTACAAAGCCATCTTCATCGCCGGCAATGAGCCCTTCACCCAGGGACCAGTCAGCTCGCAGGATGCCTGCAAAGCCTCCATCCAAAAAGGCGTGGTGGTAAACACCATTCACTGTGGCAACCAGAGCGAAGGCGAAAATGGCGGCTGGCGCACCGGCGCAGCCTTGGCTGAAGGCCGCTTCCTGACCATCGACCAGGACAAAGCCATCGTCCACATTGAGGCCCCGCAGGACAAGGAGATCACCCGGCTGAGCATCGAGCTAAACAAAACGTACATCATTTATGGCAAAGACGGCAGCCGCGGAGTCGCCAACCAGCAGGCGCAGGACAGCAACGCCTCCCGCTACAAACAAGCTGGTGCGGAAGTCCAGCGCGCCCTCACGAAAGCCAGCTCAAACTACAGCAACACCGGCTGGGACCTGGTGGACGCTAACAAAAAGGCTGGCATCAAGCTGGAAGAAGTGAAGGAAGACGAACTGCCTGCCGAACTCAAAGCCCTGCAACCTGAAAAACGCCAGGCATACCTGGATGAAAAAGCCGCCGAGCGTGAAAAGATCCAGTCCCAGATCAAGAAGCTCAATGAAGACCGCCAGAAATATGTGACCGAAAAAAACAAAGCCAGCGGCAGCGATGACACCCTGGACAAAGCCATCGTCAAAGCCGTGCGCGAGCAGGCTGAAAAAAAGAAAATCACCTTCAAGTGATCCCGTCACAGTTCATTACGCCTGACTCAAAGAAAATCAAAAGTGACCTCTGCATTCAGTTGAGCCTCCGCCGCCTTTCCGTGTAAACTCTCCGCACCTCATGCCCACCATCCTTGTCATCGAAGACGATAGCGCTATCCGGCGCGGTGTGACCGATGCCCTGCGCTTTTCCGGGTATGAGGTGCTGGAGGCGGCGGAGGGGATTGCCGGCATGGAGCAGGCGCAAAAGGCCTCCTTTGACCTCATGCTGCTGGACCTCGTGCTTCCGAACCACAATGGATTCGAGATCCTGCGTGCACTCCGGGAGCACCGGCCGGGCACCCCCGTCATCATCCTTTCCGCACGCGGCGAGGAGGCGGACCGCGTGAAAGGCTTAAAGTTAGGCGCAGACGATTACGTCGTGAAACCCTTCAGCGTGCGCGAACTTCTCGCCCGTGTGGAGGCCGTTTTACGGAGATCACCCGAGCGCCCAAAACAAGTCCAGCAGATCCCCTTCCCCGCAGGTACGGCCGATCTGGAGCGCATGGAAATCCGCTTCACCGATGGCGGCCGCGATGAACTGTCAGACCGCGAGTGCGGCCTCATCGAATACCTCGCCGCCCATCGCGGGCGTGCCATCTCGCGGGAGGAGCTGCTGCGCCGTGTCTGGCGCATCGAGCCCAGGCAGATGGAAACCCGCACCATTGACATGCACATCGCCAATCTCCGGGCCAAGCTCCGCGACAACGGCAGCGAGCCCAAATTTCTCCTCACCGTCCGTGGCAAAGGTTACATGCTCAGCAGCGATCCATAACCACTCTTTTTGTTAGCCCACATACCGTTCGCCCTCCATGCGTCCCTTCATCCGCTGGTTCCTGTTCACCCTTTGCCTCCTGGTCTTCACCGGGGCCATGGGCTGGATCAGCCTGCGCATGCTGGACATGGAGGACCAGCGCCAGCGCACAGCGGAGGATGCCCAGGTGCAGGAAAAGGTGCGTCTGGCCCTCTGGCGCATGGACTCCCTGGCCAGCACCATCTTGATCCGGGAAAACTCACGCCCCGCTTATCATTACCAGGCGTTTTATGCCCCGGATGATCTCTTCGCCAGCCGCAGCCAGAGCATCCCCAAAGGCCAGGCCCTCATGCCATCCCCCTTGTTCGGCAGCCTGCCGGACCTCGTCCAGCTTCACTTTGAAATGATGCCTGCCCAGGGCATCGTCACCAGCCCGCAAGCCCCCGTCGGCAGCCAGAAAGAACTGGCCACAAGCTGGTATAATCAAAGCCCCGAAACCACCGTCTCCGCGCAAAAGCTCACCACTCTGGCTGCACTCCTGAAAAAGCATCCCGAAGTGCAAACCGCCCCCGCCATGGGTGCCATCCAGCTGCTCGAAATCAAGCCAGCTGCCCCCATGGAAAAAGCCAAGGCCGCACCCGAAGTCTCCTTCAAAGCTCCCCTGGATGTACAAGCAGCGGCCAATACCAATGAGCAGAACCAGCGGGCCTTGGTCATCAGCAACAGCATCGCCCAGGAAAAAAAGGAATTTCAAAAGCCCCTCCTCAGAAAGATGGCCCCATCACCTCCGGCGAAAGCGGAAAAGGCTGAGCCCATGGTGGCAGCAGACAGCACACCCAATGAGGAAGCTGATGACCAAAAACTGGATACGGTCACCCGCCGGTATCAGAGCGGGGGCACCGTCTTCTCATCCTCTCCCTCAGGTGCCAGCGCGGTGGCGACCCCCAGCATCCGCCAGGCACTCCCAGCCCTGGCCGGTGACCTGCAGCCCCTCTGGGTGGAAAAGGAACTGCTGCTGGTGCGCAATGCCACCGTGGAGGGGTTGCCTCGTCTGCAGGGTGTGTGGTTGGATTGGCCCCAGCTTCAGTCCCGCCTCCTGGAGACCATTCGCGATCTCTTGCCAGAGGCCACACTCATCGCCACCAGCCCCCAGGCAGCACGCACGGATGCCACCGCTCTGGTCACCCTGCCGGTCAAGCTCCTCACCGGCACCGTGCCTGTCATCGCCCTGCCAAACGGCTCCGCTTTGAAACCCGCCCTCCTTGTCGCCTGGGCCTGCCTCATCTCAGCCGCCCTGGCCATCGCTTTTGTTCTGCATCGCGCTGTCCTGCTCAGTGAGCGGCGCGGTGCCTTCGTCTCCGCCGTCACCCATGAGCTGCGCACCCCCCTGACCACCTTCCGCCTCTATTCTGAAATGCTGGCCGATGACATGGTGCCCGATGCCGCCCAGCGCCGCACCTACCTCCAGACCCTGTGTGATGAGTCCACCCGTCTCATGCACCTCGTGGAAAACGTCCTCGCCTACTCCCGCATCGAGCGTGGCCGCACCGCTGGGCGCATGGAAACCGTCGGCGTCAAAAGCCTGCTGGACCGCATCATCCCCCGCCTGCGTCAGCGCACCGATCAGGTGGACCTAGAGTTGAAGCTCATCGCCGATGAACAGGCACTCGCTTCCTTCCTCCACGCGGATGCCATGGCCATTGAGCAGATCCTCTTCAATCTCACGGATAATGCCTGCAAATATGCCGCCCCGGACTGTGATCACCGGCAGCTCACCCTCACGGTCAAATCCACCGGCGCAAATCTCACCTTCACTCTGCGCGACCATGGCCCCGGCCTGCCCGTTGCCCAAAAGAAACGTCTCTTTCAGCCCTTCAGCAAATCCGCCACTGAAGCCGCCCACAGCGCCCCCGGGGTCGGCCTCGGTCTCGCCCTTAGCCGCCGTCTCGCCCGAGAGCTGGGGGGCGATCTAATTTACCAGCCCCCAACCGGTCGCGGCACTGCCTTCCAGCTCACCGTCCGCACCGCCTCTCTATAAAAGCGCGCCCACCCCTTCAGCGACCTCTCCACAAAAAAAGCGGGACAGCGACCTCAGTCACCATCCCGCTCTTCACAATGTTCAGCTCGATTAACGCTTCGCCTTCTTAGCCGCTTTTTTCGCGACCTTGACAGCCTTTTTAGCGACAGGCGCAACAGCCTTCTTCACCGCCTTTTTAGCCACCGGAGCCGGGGCCTTCTTAGCAGGAGCTTTCTTCGCCGGAGCCACCTTCTTGGCAGGCGCTTTTTTCGCTGGGGCAGCCTTCACAGGAGCTGCTTTCTTGGCCGGGGCCTTCTTAGCCGGAGCCGCCTTTTTCGCGGCCTTCTTAGCCGGGGCAGCCTTCACAGGAGCCGTCTTCTTCGCTTTTGGAGCCTTCGCCTTCACGATGCCCGTGATGCCGCCCTCGCGGGTGAGGCGCTGCTGCAGCAGCTCTTCACGGAAGGAGATCGCCTCCGCCAGCACCTCGTCATGATTTTCCTTCGTGTAGCGATACACACGGGACACCGTCTTCCCCTTTTCAGCGCGCACAGACACAGCGATCAGCCGCGTCACCTTGCCCTTGGCTGTCTTGTATTTGCGGTAGGAGATGCCCACATGGCCGCTCTTGTTCTTCGCATTCGTCGTGTGGGCGATGCGGCTGGCCTCGATCTCCGGCATCTCGCCCAGGAGCTGGTCACGATATTCACGGGCCACTTTCAGTGCGCCTTTGGTGCCGCCGTACAGGCTGTCGGAGAAATGTTTGGTATGAAGCGCGCCGTTTCTGGAGATGCACACCTGGAAGCCGTGCGTCTGCTTGGAGGCATCGGTGCGGGTGTCAATACGTTTGATGTTGCGTTCGGAAAGTGGATTGGAGCGGCGGCGCATATGGGGGATAAAGTCTTTGGGGGGAGGTAGAAATTGAGCGCAACCCCCTCCCGTGCAACCCGAAAGTGATTTTATTATTCATTATAGGTTATTCCTTGGACTTGGAGTCCATCCAAACCGTCACCGGTCCGTCATTGATTAAGGCCACCTGCATATCTGCTCCAAAGACCCCGCATTGCACCGGCACCTCCTTGGAAAGAGTGGACATGAAGTGCTCATACAGGGGGATGGCCACCTCCGGCCTGGCCGCGCGGATAAAGCTGGGCCGGTTGCCTTTTTTCGTGCTCGCATGAAGGGTAAACTGGCTGATCACCAGCACCGCACCGCCCACCTCCTTCACCCCCAGGTTCATTTTCCCATCCGCATCCCCAAAGATGCGCATCTGGTGGATCTTTCCCGCCAGCCACTCGGCATCCTCCGCCGTATCCTCATGCTCCACCCCCAGCAGCACCACCAGCCCATGGGAAATGCTCCCCACAGCCTCCCCAGAGATGGTTACAGTGGCTTGCAGAGAACGTTGGATCAGGGCACGCATGGGTAAAAGCGAAACCCTCACCCAACCGCCCCCGGCTGTCCAGCCCTGAGAATATTGCCACCCTGGCCGAACCAACAGTTCATCAAAGCCTGTCATTCCGGCAGCTTCACCGGTTCTTCCCCGTGTATCCCAGCCCCCGCAGCACCTGCACCGTCGCCGCAGCCTGGTTCAGCGTATAAAAATGCAGCCCTGCCACCTCATGATCCAGCAGGTCCGCACACTGCATCACCGCGTGATGAATGCCCACTTGGCGAAACCCCTCTTCATCACCTCGGGTCCTTTCCAGCGCCCGCAGCAGTTTTGCCGGATACCGCGCCCCGGCTGCCAGTTCAGCCATACGCCGCAGACTACTAGCCTGGGTTAAAGGCAGGATGCCAGCCAGGATCGGCACCTGAATGCCCTCCAGCTCACATCGGGCACGAAAATCATGAAAGTCGTGATTGTCGAAAAACACCTGCGTGCACATCCAGTCCGCCCCCGCATCCACCTTCGCCTTCAGATGATCCATTTCAACCATCCGGTTAGGCGTCCCCGGATGCCCCTCAGGAAAACACGCCACCCCGATGCCAAAGCCACGCGCATCCGGGTGCAGCCCCCGTTCATTAAATCGACGGATGAAACGCACCAGGTCCGCCGCCGTTTGGAAGTCCCCTCCCGCATCAGTTCCCGCAGGCAGATCACCGCGCAGGGCCAGCACATTGCTCACCCCCGCAGCCGCATACTTCTCCAGCAGCGTTTGCATTTCCGCCTCCGTCTGTCCCACGCAGGTCACGTGTGGGATGGGATCAAAGACATCCGACTGGCGCAGTTCCCCCACCAGCGCCCCGGTTCGCTCACGGGTGCTGCCACCCGCTCCATACGTCACGCTGACAAAGTCAGGTCGCCAGGGTGCCAGTGCATGCAGGGACTCCTGCAGCACCGCCACTGCATCCGCCGTGCGTGGAGGGAAGAACTCAAAGGAAAGCGTCGGCCGTCCCGCCGCCAGTAGGATGTCTTTGATATGCATGATCTTCAGGCTTTCACAGGTTTCTCCGCACGCAGTTTCCTGGCCGCAGCCACCAGATGCAGGAGGGCAGGCTTCACCTCCGCCCAGCCACGGGTTTTTAAACCGCAGTCCGGGTTGATCCAAAGCTGCGCACGCGGAATCACCGCCTCCGCTTTGCGCATCAGGTTCACCATTTCATCCACACTCGGGATGCGTGGTGAATGGATGTCATACACCCCCGGCCCGATCTCGTTGGGATACTTGAAGTCCACAAACGCCTCCAGCAATTCCATGTTGGAGCGGGACGTCTCGATCGTGATCACATCCGCATCCAGTGCTGCGATGGCATCAATGATATCGTTGAACTCCGCATAGCACATATGCGTATGGATCTGCGTCTCATCCCGCACCCCGCTCGCACAAAGGCGGAAGGCCCCCACCGCCCAGTCCAGGTAGGCAGCCCAGTCACTCCGGCGCAGCGGCAGCCCCTCCCGGATCGCCGGTTCATCAATCTGGATGGCAGCGATGCCCGCAGCTTCCAGATCCGTCACCTCATCCCGGATAGCCAGGGCGATCTGCCGCGTCGTTTCTGAGCGCGGCTGGTCATCCCGCACAAAGCTCCATTGCAGGATCGTCACCGGACCTGTCAGCATGCCCTTCATCGGACGCTCCGTCAGGGATTGTGCAAACTCGGACCACCGCACCGTCATCGGCACCGGACGGCTCACATCGCCAAAGATCACCGGCGGCTTCACATAGCGAGAACCATAGCTCTGCACCCAGCCGTTTTGCGTGAAGGCAAAACCCTCCAGTTGCTCGCCAAAATACTCCACCATGTCATTCCGCTCGAATTCCCCATGCACAGGCATGTCGATGCCTGCCTCATCCTGGAAGGCGACACAATGCCGGATCTCCTGCTGGAGAAACACCTCATAAGATTCCGTACTCAGTTCACCTTTTTTCCAGCGCGCACGCATCGCCCGCACCTCCGCCGTCTGCGGAAAGGAGCCAATGGTCGTCGTCGGAAATTCCGGCAGTTGCAGCTTCCTACTCTGCACGGCTTGCCGCTGCGCAAATGGGCTCTGCCGGTTATAATCACCAGCCTTCACTCCCAGCAGCCGCGCCTTCACCTCCGCACGGTGAATACGTCCACTTTCCCGGCGGGAGCGGATCGCATCCTGGTTCACCTTCAGCACCTCATCATCACCACGGCCTTGCACAAAGCGGCCCAGCGTCACCACCTCATCCAGCTTCTGGTCAGCAAAAGCCATCCACTCCTTCAGTTCCGCATCCAGCCCTGGCTCATTGGCCAGCGTCAAAGGTGAATGCTGAAGCGAGCATGATGGAGCCACCCACAGGCGCTCCGCCCCCACCGCCGCTTTCGCTTTATCTAACAGAGCCAGTGATCCCGTGAAATCATTCTTCCAGATGTTGCGTCCATCCACCACCCCCAGGGACAGGATCTTGTCCTGAGGAAAACCGGCCAAGATTTCATCCAGTTCACCTCCACCTCGCACCGCATCAAAGTGCAGCGCCTGCACGGGCAGGGAAAGGAACAGCGGCAGGTTCTCCCGCAGCTCGCTAAAGTAACTCGTGACCAGGATCTTCAAACCCGGTGCCGCCTTGCCCAGGCGCGCCCACACCTCCAGCACCGCATCCCTCTGCGCCGCCGAAAGATCCAGGCCGAAGACAGGCTCATCAATCTGCACCCACTCCGCCCCCAGCGAGGCCAGCCGCTGCAAGATCTCCTCATAAACATCCGCCAGCCCACCCAGCAGGCTGAAACGATCAAAATCCTCACTGCCTGTGCCCTGCACCTTGCCTAACGAAAGGTATGTCACCGGACCTGGCAGCACCGGCTTGAGCCGATAACCCAGCGCCTGCGCTTCCTGAAACTCACGAAAGACCTTGTCTCCCACCAGTTTGAAAACCGTCTCCGCCTGGAATTCCGGCACCAGGTAATGGTAGTTCGTATCGAACCACTTCGTCATCTCACAAGCGAACGCAGGCTGGTGAGTGCATCCCGCATCACAGGAATCATGCGCCTCACCTCGGGAACCTCGCGCCATCAGGAAAAGCGTGTCCAGGTCCATCCCCTCCCCCTTCCAGCCAAAGCGTGGCGGGACGTTGCCGATCAGACAGGAAAAATCCAGCATCTGGTCATAAAACGTGAAGTCATTGCAGGGAATGAGATCAATGCCCGCCGCCTTCTGTGTAGCCCAGCCCTGCTCTCGCAGTTTCCTTCCTGCAGCCTCCAGCTCCTCGCCAGAAAGGCGGCCATGCCAGTAGGATTCCGTGGCTTTTTTCAGTTCGCGTTGCTGCCCGATTCGTGGGTAACCCAGGTTGTGTGTGTAGATGTCGCTCATGGCGACAAAACAACTATCGCCAGTTCCAATATAAACAATCCACAGAGTTTTGTGGATCATCATTCAAATCATTGATGATGAATCCACCCCTCCTCACCCACTAGCAGTCGTGTTTTGCCCCTGTTTTACGGCTGACCAGGAGGCAGCGGATCTAATGAAATTGTCTCAGCCGCTGGCGCAAGGCCACCCAGAGGCATCTCCGTGGTCGGCACAACCACCGCATCCTCAGGATGCACTGTGGCCGCCGCGACAGGCTGGTTCCTGGCCTCATACTGAATGAGCTGGGAGACCGTGACAAAATGATACCCCTGCCGCTTCATTTCATCCAGGAGCGCAGGCATCGCATTCACCGTGGTTTCATGAATGTCATGGCAGAGGATGATAGAGCCGGCCTTGCTCATGCTCAAAATTCGGTCATGCACTTTTTCCACCTTGCGCGGGGACTGCCAGTCCTGCGGATCCACATCCCAGAGGATGGTGGCATAACCAAAAACATCGCGAATCCGTTTACGCTGGGACAGCCTTGCCTGGCCATAAGGCGGACGATAGAGCACCGGCACCCGGCCACAGGCAGCGATGATGGCATCATGCGTGCGGCGCATCTGGGATTCCACACTCTCCGTCCCCAGAGAAGTCAGCAAAGGGTGCGACCAGCTATGGTTGGCCACCTCATGCCCCTCCTCCACCATCCGGCGTACAATCTGTGGAAAGGCCTTCACATTCCTGCCCACCATGAAAAAAGTCGCCTTGATGTTCCGGTCCCGCAGCGTGTCCAGAAGACGCGGCGTAAAGTCCGGATGCGGCCCGTCATCAAACGTTATGGCCACCACTTTTTCAGGCACTTCACAGCGTGTATAGACCGTTTGAAACTCCTCTGGCAGGCTCCTCGGCAGTTCTTCCAGGGCTGACTCCAGCCCCAGATTCGGCATCGGCTCATCCACCGGGATTGCCTTCAGGATGACCTCCTTGGGCGGCTCAGTCCCCGCAGCCACGTTCACCTCAGGCACCTGTGCCCAGGAGGTATAAGCTGGGATCAAAATAGAAATCAGGAGATAGCGGCCAAGCGAAGTCATGTCGAGGGGTGTCACCAAAGAACATAAACAGGCATCTGGCGAGCAGTTGTACTTTTTTTCCAGCTCCTTCCTGGATCATTCTCTGGCCGGGCTATGATGCAGCATGCTCGAAGTCCGCCACCTCCAGGCTCTCATCGCCCTTTCTGAAACCGGCAACTTGTCCAAAGCAGGCCGTCGCCTCCACCTTTCCCAGCCCGCCCTCTCCCATCAGATCAAAGCCGTCGAGGAACACCTCGGCGTGGAGCTTTTCCAGCGCAAAAGCAGCCCCCTCCGCCTCAGTCCCGCAGGTGAACGTTTGTTAGGCAGCGCCTACGACGTCATCAAAACCATGCAGCAATGTGAGCGCGACGTCGCCCGCATCGCCGAAGGCAAGGCCGGCCAGCTCAGGATCGCCGTCGAATGCCATTCCTGCTTCGACTGGCTCATGCCCGCCATGGATACCTTTCGTGAATCATGGCCTGAGGTGGAAATGGACCTCGTCTCCGGCTTCCAGCCCGACCCCACCGGCCTCCTGCTGGAAGATCAGGCAGATCTCGTCATCGTCTCCAAAGCCCCTTCACGCAAAGACGTCGTCTATCACCCCCTCTTCCGTTACGAAGTCCTCGCTCTGCTCGCCCGTAAACATCCCCTCACTCGCAAGACCTTCCTCACCGCGCAGGACTTCGCCAAAGAAACCCTCATCACCTACCCCATCCCCGATGACCGCATCGACATCGTGCGTGAAGTCCTCGGCCCCGTCGGTGTCAATCCCGTGCGCCGCACCGCCATGCTCACCGTCGCCATTCTTCAGCTCGTCGCCAGCCATCGTGGCATCGCCGCCATGCCTGGCTGGGCTGTGCAGCCTTATCTGGAAAAAGGCTATGTCGAATCCCGCCCTGTGCGCAAACAGGGCCTCTTCGCCAACCTCCACGCCGCCACCACCCGCAGCCTCTCCCAGACCGCCTACATGAAAGAGTTCATCTCCGTCATGAAGAAAGTCAGCTTCGATAGCCTCAAACGCATCGCCCCCGTCGGCGCGGACGCTTAGACCGCCTCACTTCACATCCCGCCACAGCCAGGTCAGCGCCTCTGGCAGATGCGGAGCCATGCCACGGCTGCCATGGAAGCACTCCGTCCAGTCCACCCTGTAGTCATAATTCATGTACTTCAGGCTCGCTTCCATCATCCGGTTCGCCAGCGGCCAGTTGCCAAATTTGTTATCCAGGTCATTCACCCCATCCAGCAGATACACCCGGATCGGCTTCCGCTCCGTCACCCGCAGCAGATACGGATACGCATTGCCACCACGGATGTCCACAAACGTGCCCACCCAGCTCAGCACCTTGTGAAATTTGTCAGGCCGTTCCCATGCCGCCGTAAACGCACAAATGCCGCCGGAGGACCCTCCCGCAAGGCCCCTGGCCTCAGGCTCCTGGCGGAATTTCACTCCATAACGCTTCTCCACCTCAGGCAGAATCTCCGTGAGCAAAAACCGACTGTAGGCATCCCCTAGGCTGTCATACTCAGCCCCCCGGTTCGCCGCCTTTTCTCCAGGCTTTTGGTTAGGCCTGCGGCCCGGATCAATAAAGACCCCAATCGTCACCGGCATCTTCTTTTGGTGGATTAGGTTATCGAAGACCGTGCTCGCCCGCATGGATCCCTTTGGGTCCACATGTCGCCCGCCATCCTGCCACACCATCAGGCACGCCTCCTCGCCCGCCTTATACTGCTGCGGGATATACACCGTCACCCCACGATGCGTCTCCGGGAAAACCTGGCTCTCATTCCAGTCAAACTTCTCCAGCTTCCCCACCGGCACCCCCGCCTGCGGCTCACTGTCCGCCGTGTATTCATAATGCTCCAGGTGCACCATGCCAGCCACCCGCGCCATTCCCTCCACCTCGATGCGGTAGTTAAACTCCTGAAAATTCGCCATCTTCTGCACCAGCACTTGCAGCCCGTCATCCCCCACCCGCACCATTTCACCGATCAGCGTCCCATTCCCCCGCACCACCCGTGCCGCGCCCATGTCCATGATCGCCCAGGCCACCGTCGTTCTCTCCACCTTCGTTCCGGGCTTGCCCTTCAGCAGATTCTGTTTTCCAAACAGGCGCACCACATCGTTATGGATCTTCTCCAGCTGACTCGCATCAGGAGAAGCTGCCAGCGCCTGCTGGATCTTCACCGGCGATGACAGAGGAGCAGGCACAGGCCCCTGGGCTTGGAGAGCAGAACAAAAGGCAAGAGTATATAAAAGCGGACGCCAAAACATGGCCAACTAAACGCCCGCAATCCCCAACCCTTTCGATGAATCCAACGCCTGCGTGCAGAGATTCACCAAGCCTTTCTCTCCCCACACGCCCAGCCCCTTCATCATCAATGCGTCTCCGCCTTCGGGACCGGCTCTTCCACCTTCGGTGCCCCGCTGATTTTTTCCGCCAGCGTCTGCACCATCACATACAGCCACGGGATAAAAAACACCCCGATCACCGTCGCCGCCGTCATGCCAAAGCACACCGCCGTCCCCAGGCTTTGCCGGCTCGCTGCACCCGCACCACTGGATAGCACCAGCGGCACCACCCCCAGGATAAACGCCAGCGAGGTCATCACAATCGGCCTCAATCTGAGCTTCGCCCCTTCCAGTGCCGCCTCCTGGATACTCATGCCCTCCTCACGCCTCGTGCGCGCAAATTCCACAATCAAAATCGCATTTTTCGCCGCCAACCCCAGCAGCATCACCAGGCCGATCTGCACATACACATCATTCGTCAGCCCCCGCAGCCACGCCGCCATAAACGCCCCAAAGATACCAATAGGCAGCCCAAACAGCACCGCAAAAGGCACCGCCCAGCTTTCATACTGCGCCGCCAGCACCAGGAAAACAAAGAGCAGCGCCAGGCCAAAAATCGTTGTCTGCTGCCCCGATGCCTCTTTCTCCTGCAGCGCCGTTCCCGTCCACTCATAGCCATACCCTTCCGGCAGATGTTTCTTCGCCAGATCCTCCATCGCAGTGATGACCTGCCCAGAGCTCACCCCCGGTTTCCCCGTCGCACTGATCTCCGCCGTCCGGTACACATTGTAATGCGGCAGCAGGTCAGACCCCGTGACCGTCTCCACCTTCGCAAACGTGCTGAACGGCACCATGCCCCCTTCCGCATTGCGCGTATAGATCCCGTAAATGTCCTCAGGCTTCATCCGGTATTCCGGCTCCGCCTGTACCTTCACTTGAAAACTCCGCCCAAACAGCGTCAGGTCATTCACATAGATACCCCCTAGATACGCCTGCAAGGATGAGAACACCCCGTCCAGCGGGATACCCAGCGTCTTGATTTTATCCCGGTCGAGCTCCACAAAAGTCTGCGGCACCCGCGTACTATAAAAGCTAAAGACGCGCGCCAGTTGCGGATGCTCCGCCGCTGCTCCTAGAAACTGGTCCGCCACCCCCTGCAATTGCTGCGGCGTCCCCCCGCTCCGGTCCTGGAGTTCAAACTGCACCCCTCCCGCATTCCCCAGCCCCTGGATCGGCGGCGGTGCCGTCGGGATCACCATCCCCTCCGGGATCTGGCTCACTCTCGCAAAAATTGAAGGCACAAGCTGCCCCACCTGCATGGACGGATCCGTCCGCTCCTTCCAGTCCTTCAGCGAAACAATGCACACACCAGCGCTCGAGCTCCGCGCACCACTGAGCAAATTCAGCCCGCCGATCGTGATCACATCCTTCACCCCCGGTGTTTTTCCCAGGATGTCCTCCACCTTCCTCAGCACCTTGTCCGTCCTCTCCTGCGAGGCCCCGTCCGGCAGCGTCGTGATCACAAACATATACCCCATGTCCTCATCCGGCAGGAACGACGTCGGCAGCCGGTTCAGCAGCCCGATGATCCCCGTATAAATCCCCAGTAGCAGCACCGCCGCGATCACCGCATACCGCATCATCCACCGGCATATCTTCACATAGCTTCCCGTCAGCCGGTCAAACCAGCGGTTAAAAACACCCAGCAGCCGCCCCATCGGCCCCTTCGTCTCTTTTCTTGGCCGCAAAAGCATTACACACAGCGCCGGCGTCAGCGAAAGCGCCACCAGCGCCGAAAGAATCACCGAGACAGACAACGTCATCGCAAACTGCTGATACAACTTCCCCGTGATCCCTCCCATGAAGGACACCGGCACAAACACCGAGCACAGCACCAGCGCGATGGCGATCACGGGCCCGGAAACCTCATCCATCGCCTTCTTCGTCGCCTCCAGCGGACTCAGCCCATGCTCGATGTGATGCTCCACCGCCTCCACCACCACGATCGCATCATCCACCACGATCCCGATCGCCAGCACCAGCGCGAACAGCGTCAGCGTATTGATCGTAAAACCCAGCGCGCCAAACAGCGCAAACGTTCCGATCAGCGAAACCGGCACCGCCAGCATCGGGATGAACGTCGCACGCCAGTTCCCCAAAAAGATAAACACCACTAGCACCACCAGTACAAACGCCTCCGCCAGCGTATGCATCACCTCCTCCAAAGAGGCCGTCACAAAAAGCGTCGTGTCAAAGCTCACCTTCGCCACCATTCCCGGCGGAAAGCTCTTCGAAAGCTCCTCCATCCGCTCCCTGCACGCCACCGCCGTATCCAGCGCATTCGCCGTCGGCAGTTGAAAAATACCGATCAACGCCGCCGGAGATCCATTGATCCTCCCAAAGCTCGCATAGTCTTTCCCTCCCAGCTCCGTACGCGCCACATCACGCAGCCGCACCACCGTGCCGTCCGTCAGCGTCGTGATCACGATCTCGCCAAATTCCTCCGCATTCACCAGCCGCCCCCTCACATTCACAGAGTACTGAAATTCCGTCCCCTTCTCCGCCGGTGGCGCACCGATCTGCCCCGCCGCCGCTTGGATGTTCTGCTCCTGCAGCGCCCTCGTCACATCCGTCGCCGTCAGGCCCAGGTTCGCCAGCTTGTCCGGCTGCAGCCACACCCGCATGGAGTAATCCTTCTGCGTGAAAATGTTCACCGCTCCCACCCCCGGCACACGCGCCATCTGCGGCTGCAAATTCAGGAATGCATAGTTATTTAGGAACAGGTCATCATACTCGCCGTTCTCAGAACTCACCGCAAACACCAGCAGCATGTCCGGGGATTGTTTCGTCACCGTGATCCCGTTCTTCACCACATCCGCTGGCAATCTTGATTGCGCACGCGCCACCCGGTTCTGCACATCCACCGCCGCGTCATCGATGTTTTTCCCCACTCGGAAAGTCACCTTGATGCTGCACTGCCCGTCACTCGTACTCCCGCTGGACATATACAGCATGTCCTCCGCCCCGTTGATCTCCTGCTCCAGCGGAGACGTCACCGTCTCCTCCACCACCTGCGAGCTCGCCCCCGGATACACCGCCGTCACCTGGATCGTCGGCGGCGTCATGTTCGGGTAGCGGGCGATAGGCAGCCCCGTCAGCCCCAGCCACCCCACCAGCACGATGAGGATGGACAGCACCATCGCGAAGACGCGGCGTTTGATAAAGAAATGAGCCATAGCGTGGGTTCTCCGGCGGATGGTTTTACTTCGTCTGCGTACCGGCTTCCGGCACCTTCTTCTCAGGCGCAGCCGCCGCCGGTTCCGCCCCCTCCTCCTGCGGATTCACCACCATCCCCGGACGTGCCTTCTGCACCCCTTCGATGATCACCCGCTCCCCCTCCTTCACCCCGCTTGTCACGATGAACTGGTCATTAAACCGCCCATCCGTCTTCACCGTCCGCTGCTCCACCTTGTTCCCCTCGCCCACCACCAGCACAGATTGCAGGCTCTGCGTCTCCGTCACCGCACGCTGCGGCACCAGCAGCGCATCCGGCTTTTCCTCAGGCTTCGCCCTCACCCGCGCAAACTGCCCCGGCCTCAGCAGATGCTCATCATTGGGAAAACTCACCTCGATCTTCAGCGTCCCCGTCCGTGGGTCCAGCGCCCGGTCCGCAAACTCAAACTGCCCCTTCCGGTCATACACCGAGCCATCACTCAAAATCAGTTCAAACTCCATCTTCGCACTGTGCTCATCCCTCGCCGCATCATCCCCCATGAACCGACGTTGGAAGCGCAGGTAATTCTGCTCCGCCACATTGAAGACCACCCTCATCGGGTCCGTCGTTGATATCGTCGCCAGCAGCATCGTGTCCGCACTGCTTCCCACAAAGTTTCCCACATCCACATTGCGCGCCCCGATCATCCCGTCAAAAGGCGCCACCATCGTCGCATAGCTCAGGCTCAGTTCCGCCGTCGCCAGCGCCGCCTTCGCCGCCAGCAGGTCCGCATCCGCCAGCTTCGCTGTCGTCGCCGCATTGTCACTCTCCTGCTTGGAGATCGCGCTAGACGCCACCAGGGGTGCCAGCCTCACCATGTCCGCCCGCGCCCGCTCCACACTCGCCTCCGCCTTCGCCACATTCGCCTTCGCCTGGTCCACCGCCGCTTCATACGCCCGCTTGTCGATCTGAAACAGCAGATCCCCCTTCTTCACCAGACTCCCCTCCTTGAAAGGTGCCTCCGTGATGAACCCCGTCACCCGCGCCCGGATCTCCACCGTCTCCGCAGACTGCGTCTGCCCCACATTCTCCACATAGATCGGCACCGTCTCTTTCGTCACCTTCCCCACAATCACCGCCGGTGGCGGCGGCGCAGGCGGTGCCTCCTCCTTCGGTTGACAGCCCACCATCAGCACACAGCCCGTCAGAGCCGCCAGCATCCACGACGAAGAAAAGAAACCCGTGATCGCGTTCATGAGAAAGTACAAGAGCATCTCGCACACACATTGCCAGACATTCCCACCCATTAAAACGCACACACCCCCTCCCCCGGCCCCCTTTTTTCCCATCACCTCCCCCCCAAAAGTAGCCCGCTCAGTCCCTGAGCGGATAGCCCCTCGAAACTCCCCCAACCCTCCTACCACCCACCCATTATCGAAGCTCCCAGCCCCACTCCCCTCATATCAATCCTGCAAATCCTGTAATCCTGTCCAAAAAAGCTCCCTCTCCCCCGCCCCTCACAACGAAGCCGTCATCGGCCCCCTAAGCGCCTCCGCCGTCACCTGATACACCTGGGTTTCGATCTCATCCACCATCCGCCGCACATGCGGCCACCGGGTGCGCTCACGCATGATCTCCATGCTCTTCCGGTAGGACCCCCACTGCAGCACCTCGATGTCCACATGCCGCACCCCCCAGTCATTCATCATCCCCTGCGTCGGCTTATAGAGATCAATCGTTCCCGTACCCACCAGCGCACTCCCATAATCATCCACCTCATAAACCACATCCGGTTGTCCAGCGATACGGAATCGCGTCCCCACCGGATACCTCGACCAATCCGCCGCCGCGCTCCGCACCGCCCCGAATTTCAGCGGCGTTCCCAGCGCATTCTTCACCCCATAGACGATGTGATCATCCTCATCATGGCAGTAAGCCGT
This sequence comes from Prosthecobacter fusiformis, assembly GCF_004364345.1. NCBI lineage: Bacteria > Pseudomonadati > Verrucomicrobiota > Verrucomicrobiia > Verrucomicrobiales > Verrucomicrobiaceae > Prosthecobacter > Prosthecobacter fusiformis. The sequence continues at coordinate 267,028 of NZ_SOCA01000001.1, forward strand.
CGTCCTCACCGTCATCCGGCGGCCAGGGATCTGCGCCGCCGCCATCAGCGGCGGTCTCGGAGCATCCATCACAAAATAATACCGCTTCAGCTCCTGCGGGCGGAATGGCACCCCCGCCGCCAGCGCCTTGCGCACCTCATACCTCGTCCCCGGCTGCAAAGGCACCCCCTCCTTCGGTTGCGGACTCGCCCACCCCACCAGTTCCAGCGGGGATAACGCACACGAACTCAACGAAAAAACCGCCACCACCGTCGCGATAGACCAGCAAAAAAGGCGCTGTGTGCTCATGATATATTTTTGATTTCGAGATAATCTACCAAGAATTTAACCAAACAGCAATAAAAACCATAATATTCATCACCTTTAAGCACTCTCAGCCCCCCTCCAACCAATTGTAGCCCGCTCAGTCCCTGAGCGGACAGCCACCTCGAAGCCCCCCAACCTTCCAACTCCGCCTCCTCTGCTCCTCCGCCCCTCTGCGGCCAACCGATGACAGCATAACGCCCAGTTCTCGCCGCAGATTAGCCAAAGATAGCTCCCCACCCTCGAACCCCCTCACACAGCTTACCTTCCTGTGAATCCTGCAAATCCTGTCAAAAAAAGCCCTCTCCACTTTTTTCCCCACTTAGCCCAAGTCCCCCTCCTCCCCCCTTGCACAATCCCCATCCCCTCCCCGATCTTCCCCCGGCCAACCATCATCACAAAACATCATTAAATAAAGCCTTTTTCAGCCTCCTGTTAATCCTGCCAATCCTGTCAAAAAAAGCCCTTTTTCCCCGACTACCCTTCTCATCCCTGCCCACAAACATCCATAAACATCATCCCATGAACACCCTTCCAGACCCCCGCCACGAAGCCTTCTCCCGCCTCCTCGCCAGCGGTCACGATTTCCCTTCCGCCTATGTCCACGCCGGTTACAGCGTCAAAAACATCAAAACCCGCTCCCGCCAGCTTGCCAGCCACCCCGCCATCCGCGCCCGTGTCGCCCACCTCCAAAAATGCCTCCCAGAGATCAACGACCTCCAGCAGCATTTCGCCCCCTCCCTCCGACTCATGCCCGAGACCCAGGATCAAATGCTCGCCTGGCTCTGGCAGGTCATGAATGGCACCCGCAAAGTCCTCCCCCTCCAGCTTCGCGCCGCCACCCTCTTCTGCCGCCTCAAAGGCTGGCACCTCACCAAGCCTCTCCCCGCCGAGCAGCAGCCCCAACCCAAAGCCGCCCACCTCACCGACCTCGAACAAACGCTCCTCGCCGGCCTCAACCGCCAAAACATCGCCCAGGAACTCACCGGCCTTCCCACCCCCACCGGAGCCATCGACCAATTCCGCTCCCAAATGGCCGATCTCGACCTCATCGCCTACTTTGACTCCCCCCAGACCCGCCCCTACCCCCAGCCCATCCCCGAATCCGAACTCCCCAATCTCCTCCCCACCCCCAAACCAGCCCCTCCTCCTATTCCCCCCACTGAAATCGCCCATCTCGAAGACCGACTAACCTCCCTGGAAACCGAAATCACCACCCACCTCACCCTCCATCGCCATCCCCCCATCACCTCCCCCAAACCCCCAAATGGGGAACCAACATCCCCACCCCAATCCATTGATCCACAACCCTTTATCCCCCTAAATCCCCAAATGGGGAAAAAATCCACCCCCCATCCCTTACCCCCCACCCTCTACCCCCACAAAAAAACCGCCTCCTAACCCGCCCCACCTCAAAAAGTAGCCCGCTCAGTCCCCTGAGCGGACAGCCACCTCGAAGCCCCTCCTTACCATCCAGCGATCACTCCAACTCCGCCTCCTCTGCTCCTCCGCCCCTCTGCGGCCAGCCGATGACATCATAACGCCCAGTTCTTGCCGCAGAGTAGCCAAAGATAGCTCCCCCACCCACCTCAAAAAGTAGCCCGCTCAGTCCCCTGAGCGGACAGCCACCTCGAAGCCCCTCCTACCATCCAGCGATCACTCCAACTCTGCCTCCTGCTCCTCCGCCCCTCTGCGGCCAACCGATGACATCATAACGCCCAGTTCTCGCCGCAAAGTAGCCAAAGATAGCTCCCCACCCTCGAACTCCCTCCCACAGCTTACCCTGCTGTTAATCCTGCCAATCCTGTAATCCTGTCTAAAAAACCTGCCCTCCCAAACCTCCTCTCGAAACATCCCTCCCCGCCCCACGTTTCAGCGTCACCACGCCTCACCATGAACCGCCCTCTGCTCGCCCTGCTTCTCTCCATCACCGCCCCCCTCTGGGCCGATGACGCCGCCGACATCCTCCAGCAATCCGGCGTCCAGGGCGGCATCATCGTCCATGTCGGTTGTGGCGATGGCACCCTCACCACCGCCCTCAAAGCCAGCGACCGCTACCAGGTCCAGGGCCTCACCCAGGACACCGCCGCCGTTGCCAAAATCCGCGAAAGCATCCACACCACCGGCAGCTACGGCAACGTCGCCATCGAAAGCTGGGACGGCAAATACCTCCCCTACATCGAAAACTTCGTGAACCTCCTCGTCATCGAAGATCCCTCCGTCTCCAAAGAGGAAATCGACCGCGTCCTCACCCCGCTCGGTGTCGCCATGACGCGCAAAAACGGCCAGTGGGAAAAGACCGTCAAGGCCTGGCCTAACGGCATGGATGAATGGACTCACTACGCCTACGATTCCAAAGGCAACACCACCTCCAGGGACATGCTCGTCGGTCCTCCCACCCGCATGCAGTGGGTCGGCAATCCCCGCTGGAGCCGTCACCATGACCGCATGTCCTCCGTCAGCGCCAAGGTCTCCTCCGGTGGTCGCATCTTTTACATCATGGATGAAGGCAGCCGCATCTCCATCCTCATGCCTGCGAAGTTCATGCTCATCGCCCGAGATGCCTTCAATGGCACCATCCTCTGGAAGAAACCCATCCCCCAGTGGAGCACCCACCTTTGGCCCCTCAAGTCCGGCCCCACCCAGCTCACCCGCCGCCTCGTTTCCATTGGCGATAAAGTCTATGTCACGCTCGGCATCGCCGCCCCCGTTTCCTGCCTCAATGCCGCCACCGGCGAGCTCATTCGCGAATACCCCCAGACTGCGGGCACTGAAGAAATCATCTACCGCAACGGCACCCTCTTCGCCCTCGCCAACCAGGAACCCTGGCGTCTCAACGACGAATTCTCCGTCAAAGCCCAGAGCGACCAAAAACGTGTCGAAACCGAGTTCAACTGGGATGGCAAACCCCGCAACCTCTTTGCCATCAATGCCGAATCTGGCGAAACCCTCTGGAAAAAAGAAGACCGCATCGCCCCCGTCACCCTCTGCCTCGATGACAAACGCATCGTCTATTACAATGGCGACGGCCTCGCCTGCCTCGACGTGAAAACAGGCGAAACCAAATTCGCCGATGTCCCCGCCCAACGTCGCAAGCTCTATGAGTTCAACTTCGCCCCCCGCGTCCTCCTCCACAATGACATGATTCTCTACGCAGGTGGCGATGGCAGCATGAAAGGCGTCAATGCAGACACCGGCAAAGACATCTGGACTGCCTCCCATGAAAAGAGCGGATACCGCAGCATGGAAGACCTCATCGTCGCCCAAGGCCTAGTATGGAATGCAGGAACCCTCAGCGGCAATCAAAGCGGTGAATACACCGGCCGCGATCCCCTCACTGGCGAGGTCAAAAAACAATTCTATCCCGACGTCCCCGAAGGCACCTACTGGTTCCACCACCGCTGCTACCAGGCCAAGGCCACCGAAAAATACCTCATGCCCTCACGCACCGGCATCGAGTACGTGGACATGGAAAAGCAGCATTGGGATCTCAATCACTGGGTCCGTGGTGCCTGCCTTTACGGCGTACTGCCCGCCAACGGCCTCACTTATGCCGGCCCGCACAACTGCGCCTGCTACCCCGAGGCCAAGCTCGATGGCATGGCCGTCATGGCCTCCGCACCCCGTTATCCCCTGCCCCCTTCCACACCTGATGCCCAGCGCCTAACCAAAGGTGCCGTTTATGCCGATCCGGTGGCAGAAGTCGCAGCCGACAGCAAAGACTGGCCCACCTACCGCGCCGATAACTCCCGCAGCGGCTCCTCCAGCCAGGACCTCAAAAAAGACCTCGGCATGGCCTGGGAGGTCAAGCTCACCCCACCCCTCACCACCACCTCCAGCGCCGCTGGTCTCACCTTCGTCGCCGAGACGGACAAGCACACCCTCCACGCCTTCGATTCCGCCACCGGCCAAGCCGCCTGGCACTTCATCGCTGGAGGCCGCATCGACTCACCACCCAGCTACTGGCAGGGCCGCATTTATGTGGGCGGCAAAGACGGTTACGTCTATTGCCTCCGCGCCAAAGACGGAGCCCTCCTATGGAAATTCCAAGGCGCGCCCAGCCCGCTCAGCCATGCCGCCTGGGAGCAGATGGAAAGTGTCTGGCCCATCCACGGCAGTGTCCTTGTGGAAAACGGCCTCGTCAGTTTCGTCGCCGGGCGTTCCTGCTTCCTGGATGATGGTCTCTGGTTCTACCGCCTCGATGCCCGCACCGGAGAAATGAAGGTCAAGGAGCATTACGATGACCGCGATCCCGACACTGGCGGCGACCTCAATGATCGCCACAAGACTCTCCAGATGCCCGTCGCCTCCAATGACATCCTCAGCAGCGATGGCCACTGGACTTACCTCCGCACCCAAAAGATCGGGGCCGATGGCAAGCGCGTTGAAATCGGACCCGTGTCCGGAGATTTCGACAAGCAGGGCGGTGCCCATAAAGGCGAGGGCCAGCACCTCTTCGCTCCCATGGGTTTCCTGGACGATTCCAATTTCCACCGCAGCTACTGGGTTTACGGCAAAAGCTTCGCCGGAGGTCACGGCGGATACTTCCAGGCCGGCAAGTACGCTCCAGCAGGCCGCATCCTCGTGCACGATGACAAGAACGTATACTCCTACGGTCGCGAGGCCCAGTATTACAAGTGGACCACCACCATGGAATATACCCTCTTCTCCACTCCCAAAGGAGCTCCGGATGAAGCTTATGACACCGCCTCCGCCACCACCGAGCGCAAAGGCAATTCCGTCGTCCTCGGCCCTGACGGCCAGCCCCTCGCCCAGCAGCCCGCCAAAGAAACCCAGGTCGGCCATAGCGAAACCATGAAGGCCAAAGCTGCCGCCAAAAAGAAAGGCAAGGGCAAAGGTAAGGGTAAAGGTAAAGGCGCAGCCGTTGCCAAAGGTCAGCCCGTCCCTGGCAGCGTCCAGTTCCCCGATGCTGACCTCCTCGATCCTTCCCAGACCGCTCTCACGGTCGAAGCCTGGGTCCTCCCGGATACCGCCAGCGGCACCATCCTGCACCATGGCGGCCCCCTCCAGGGCGTCGTCCTGGACATCCGCGAAAAGAAACCCCAGTTCCACGTCCGCAGCTCCTCCAAAGTCACCACCATCGTCTCCCCCGAAGCTCTCACCGACGGCTGGCACCACATCGTCGCCACCCTCGCCGAAGACAAGAGCATGAGCCTCTACCTGGACGGTAAGCTCGTCTCCCAAGGCCTTGCCAGTGACCTCATTGCCTCCCGCCCCAAAAACCCCCTCCTTCTCGGCCAGGGTAAGGGTGCTGCCGATGGCGATGCGGGCGGCTTCAGCGGCCTCATGGACCAGTTCGCCCTCTACCACAAAGTCCTATCCCCTGCCGAAGTGGAATCCCGTTTCGCTGCCCCCGATACCCGTCCCGCCGATGCTGTTCTCGTCTGCAACTTTGACAATGGCGATTCCCGCGACAGCTCCGGCAACGACCTTCATGGCGTCGGAGCTGGCGTCGAAACGGGCAAAGGCAAAGTCGGTGCCGCCCTCTGGTTTAAAGGCACCTCCAGCAAGCCTGGCAAAGCCGGTGGCAGCTTCGTCAAACACACCTGGGACCGTTACGTCCCCATCGTCGCCCGCAGCATGGCCCTCGCCGGTAACACCCTCTTCGTCAGCGGCCCCCCGGATACCATCGATGAAGAATACGCCTTCGAACGCCTCGCCGCCCGCGACCCCGAAATCCTCAAAGAACTCGCCGAACAGGACGCCGCCCTCAGTGGCGAACGCGGTGCCAAAATGTGGGCCGTCAACGTCGAAACCGGCGAGCAAAGCGACGGCCTCGAAATCACCAGCCCCCCCGTCTGGGACGGCATCACCGTCGCCCAAGGCCGCGTTTACGTCAGCACCATGGACGGCCGCCTCCAATGCTTCGGCAAAGACCCATAACCCCCACCCAATAAAAAGCAGCCCCCCTCAGTCCCCTGAGCGGAAAGCCACCTCAAAACTCCTCATGCCTCCTTCCTTCCCGCCCACCCTCGAAGCTCCTCAAAAAGTAGCCCGCTCAGTCCCCTGAGCGGAAAGCCACCTCGAAGCCCCTCCCACCCTCCTAACACCACTCCAACTCCTCCTCTGCCCCTCTGCCCCTCTGCCCCTCTGCGGCCAACCGATGACAGTATAACGCCCAGTTCTTCCCGCAGAGGAGCAAAGTAGCAAAGATAGCTCCCTCCTTTCACAACTACCTTCATCCATTTTACCTATTTTCGCCTTACTCCGGAACCACCACTTCCGGGATGATAACGGGCGCACTCTGCCCAATCCGGCCACTATACAGGTCAATCGTGCGCCGGGCCAGAATATCAATGATCGCCGGCTGCAACGTGCGTGCCGCCACATTCGATACCGCCACTCCTGCCCAGACCATGGGGGACTTATACTTCACCACCTGCCACACCGGCAGCAGCCGCTTATACCATTTCCCAGCCGTCTGCATTGCCTCATGCGTGGCGATCTTATGTGTCATCTCCCACGTCTTCAAAGCCGTGCTCGCACTCACATCCACCAGCCTGCCGATGGACCGAGTCTGCAGAAAGTCCGAGATATCCATCGCCGCCAAATGCACCGCCCGGCTGAACTGGCTCAGCCCCGGTGCCAGCAGCGGCTCCGGATGTTGCGGATGATAGATCCGGGCGATCTCACGCACCAGTCTCGGCACCTCATCAACCAGAGGCGGCAGCCACTCCGGATTCATGCGCTTCTGCCAGCGCAACCGGTTCTTGCAAGCCTCCACCGTGCGCTTGGCCTCGACGTCCTTGGGCGATTCCGCCGCATTCATATACCCGGCCACCTCAGCCCTCACCGCCTTGATATCCATGATAAAACGGAACGCCATCCACAGCAGCCACGTCGCCGTGCCACAGATGAAACCCGCCAAAAAGGTAAGAAGGTAGGTCATGGAAGGAGCGAAATCCTGTTTGTCAAAAACACCGGCAGGCCCTTCACCAGGACCTCCCCGGCCAGTTCTTCACATCTCCAGGAAGTTCCTCAGCAGTTTCTTGCCCTCCTGCGTCAGGATGGATTCTGGATGGAACTGTACCCCATGAATCGGCAGTTCCTTGTGCTTCAGCCCCATGATCTCGCTCTCATCATCCCCCGCCACCGCCGTGATCTCCAGGCAGTCCGGCAATGTATCCCGCTTGACTAACAAAGAATGATATCGCGTGGCCGTAAACGGCTGCGGCAGATCCTTAAACACCGACTTGCCCGTATGCTCAATGACCGACGTCTTCCCATGCATGAGGCGGCCCGCCCTCACCACCTCGCCACCAAACACATGCCCGATGCTCTGATGCCCCAGGCATACTCCCAGCACCGGTGTGCTCTGCCCGAACGTGCGGATCACATCACAACTGATACCCGCCTCTTTCGGCGTACAAGGCCCTGGCGAGACACAGATATGGTCCGGCTTCATCTTGGCGATTTCCTCCAGGGTGATCCGGTCATTCCGGTGGATCTCCATCTGCGCCCCCATCTCGCCAAAGTATTGGACGAGGTTGTAGGTGAAGGAGTCGTAATTGTCGATGATCAAAAGCATGGCTCTCGAACCATCCGCTCACGTCTCCGAAATGCAAGTTTCGCCCTCGACTCAGATCATGCCGTTTTCCCGGAAGCTGAAATACGGCTGCCCCCGGTTCTCCCCAGGCAGGCCGATGATTACATGATCCACAAAATTCAGCCCCAAAATCTCCGCCCCCTCCTTCAGCCTCCGCGTCAGCGTCTTGTCCGCCGCGCTCGGGCTCGGATCCCCCGATGGATGATTGTGCACCAGTGCGAAACCAAAGGCCTTATGCACAATCGCCACCTGCAAAATCTCGCGCGGATGCGCCACCGATTCATTCACAGTCCCACGAAAAAGCTCCTCGTCCCTCTGCAAATGCAGCCGGGTATTCACCAGCAGCACCCGCACCGATTCATGCGCCAAGCATTGCATTTCCGCCGCCAGATACCTGTAAATCAGCTCCGGTGCATTCATCGGCACCTCCCTGGCCCATTCCCGCTCTGCCCGTTTACCGATCTCAAAAGCCGCCGCCAGATGCGCAGCCTTCGCCGGTCCCAGCGCCCGGGAGGATGCCAGCTCCGCCGGGCTGGTGCGCGAGAGCTGCCTCAACGTGCCCACCTCTCGCAAAAGCCGCTGCGCCACCTGGATCGCATTCTCCCCCTTCATCCCTGTATTGATAAAGATGGCCAGCAGTTCCGCATCCGTCAGCACCCCCGGCCCCAGCCGCAGCAGGCGCTCACGTGGACGGTCTTCCTCGGGCAGGTCATGAATACGATGGCTCATTCCACCTAAAAAGGCGGATGACCCCAGCTCTGAAAAGTGAAAAATGAATACACCGCGCCAATTCCCACCGTTATGCTCCCTCCGCCCTGCCCCGAATGCTAAAAAGTATCCATACCCTCCTCATCCTGCCGCTCCTCCTGCTCCTGGGGCTCAATGAGGTTATACCTGCGGATGGTATCGGCGTATTCGACCTTCAAATCTTCCGTCAGGAACTTGCCTCCGGCTTCAGCCACATCCTGCCCGACGGACTGGACCACATCGCCTTTATACTCGGTCTATTCTTCCTTTCGCGCACCCTGCCCATCCTGCTCATCCAGACCACTCTCTTTACCCTCGCCCATTCCCTCATGCTCGGCGTGGTTATCCTGACCGGTTTGAAAGTCCCCAGTCATTGGGTGGAAATCGGCGTCGGCCTCAGCATCGCCATCCTCGCCCTCGAAGGCTTATACCCCACCCGGCTGGAGCGCTGGCGCCCTCTCATGATCCTCCTCTTTGGAGGTATACACGGCCTCGCCTTTGCCCACAGCCTTATTCAGCAAACCAGCATCCGCACCAGTCCCATCGCCGCCCTGTTCGGGTTCAATCTCGGTGTCGAACTGGGCCAGCTCGTCCTCATCTTCGGCTTGGTAGCCATCTTCAGCCCCTGGTGGCAGCGCACCTGGTATCATACCCGCATCTGCCTCCCCGCCCTCACCCTCATCGCCCTCTCCGGCCTCCTCTGGGCCTGGGACCGCTGGTAACAAAGCGCGCCCGGCTGGATTCGAACCAGCGACCATCGGATTAGAAATCCGGTGCTCTAATCCACTGAGCTACGGGCGCTTCCACTTGATGTGGCATGGGTTTAGCTGCTTTCTGATGGGTTTGCAACTGGCTTTACCTGGCATTGCTGAGCCGTTTCATGGACGCTGCTATTGAGTGTGAGTAAATCCCAAGAGGTATCACTGAGTTTCATCCAAGACGGTCAGGCCACTGAGGACTGGCGATGTCTTGATGGTCTGACCGGGTTCAGGGAGTTTGGGAAGGAGGAAGTAACCCATGGCACTGTAGGCGCTACCATCCCAGACGATGATGCCTTGATACTTGGCAGTGCGCACCAGTGCGGAGTTAGCATTGGGAAGGGTGAAGGCACCAATGAAGGCCCCTGAAGGACTGGAGGCGAGGGCGAAGTTGACCTTGTAGGGATTAGGGTTGGGCGAGATTCGGGTATTGTAGGCGATTACTTTGACACTCTGGGTGATGCCTTTGGTCTTGGTATTGCGAATGCTGAAGATGTGCGGGGTGATGTCGCCAGGATTAAGGCCTCCATCGCTGAAGTTGATGCGGGCTTTATTATCGTAATTGGTTAGGCCCATGACCACACCGCCGGACACAGGTGCTTTGTATTTGCCGCCCGCAAGGTCGAGTGCCATGGAGGGGAATCCGGGGCGGTAGGCTTGATCGCTGGACGTCTTAGGCGCGACGCCTTTGTTCCAAGTCGCGCTTCCAGTGAAGGTGTTGTTGGCGAAGGCCCCGGCAGGAACTGCGGTGATGGTGCCCATCCCAACGAGCGAGCCAATGCTGGGCTTAAATGGGGCAAAGAACACCACCTGGCCTGAAGGTCCGGCAAAGCCAGCCGTGGTGTAGGCCAAGCCATCGGCAGTGCGGCCGGTAACGGAGAGTTTACCGTCCTCGGCAACGTTGAAGCTGCCAAAGCCATTCCCTTGCGGGCAGTCGATATCACCGATGTTGGTAGGGGTGAGATCGAGGCCAAAGGTGTAGTAGCCGACGTAGTCTGTGGCTTTCAGTCCACTCTTGCTCCATTTGTTGCGAATGCCGTCGATGAGTGCTGTGTCGGCTTTGGCGGGATCCAGCAGGCTTCCAGTCAATAAATTATTTGTTAGGCCTAAAACGAAGTTCAGGTCCAGAGATGGAAGGCCTTTGCGAGTGAAAAAAGTCCTACCTCTAACGCTGCTAACCACTGGCGAAGGGCCGCTGGTATCGATGTCCACCATGAGGTTTCCCTTAATGGCCAGCGAGGTGCCGCTGAGCAGGAGCTTGCCCGTGTAGTTGCCAGTGGAGGTGACGGTCAGATCCAAGCGCGCGCCAAGATTATCGCCCACACCCGGACGCCGTTCCATCACGCCCAGCCAGGTGCCCTGCACGGTGGGCGGCAGACCAAGGATGGTGATCTTACTATTGACCTTGGTGCTGGTGCCAGCGGAGTTGGTCGCGGTGATAGTGATGGCCTTGTCTGTCACCCCGACAGTGCAATCGCCACTGATCACTCCGGTGGTAGCATCCAGCTTTAACCCAGTAGGCAGGCCGGTGACAGAGAAGCTTTTCGGGGCTTTGAGAGGATCATCGTTAAACTCGATCACATGCAAATACGAGCCGCCCACAACGCCGGGCGGCAGCGCAGTGATGGGGGTGATTTCGGGCTTCGAAGTCGGTACAGTGAGCCTGAACTCACCACTGGTTAGGCTGTCTATTCCAGACTTGCTGACGATGCAGGTGTAAACAGCCGCATCCGCGGTGGTGAGCTTGCTCAAGGAGAGTGTCTTGGTCTTCGCGGGGGTGATCACGGTCACACCTTTGTACCATTGAAATCCAAGACCCACGCCACCGGTATTGACTGTGAAAGTGATCTTAGAACCCACGGCCAGAGAAGCGTACTTCGGCGTGGTGTCCACCACGTATAGATCGACCTTGGCGCTGGGCTTGGTGCCTATCGGGTTGGTCACATCGACTGTGTAGTTGTTAGCCGCAGTCAAGGGCGTGTTTAGAATGCTGTAGCTGGCTGACGTGGCTCCGCTGATTTTGGCACCGTTCTTTTTCCATTGATAGGTCAGCGGGCCGGTCCCAGTGGCTGTGACACTGAGGGTGGTGGTGCTGCCCATCGCGACAATTTTTGACTGCGGCTGTGTGACGATAACCACGGCCACATCACCATCCTGCAACGTGATGGTATGAACGGTGCTGCCCCCCAGGGTGGCTCCTGCTGAAGGTGGGTTCAGGGTCACAATGAGGGTCTTTTCCACCTCGGGTATCAGGTCGTTGCGAATGGGAATGGTTATACGTCCCACCATCTGACCCGCCACGAAAGACAGCGACGAAGCCGGTGCCGTATAATCCCCTGTGGAGCCTGGCGTGGCGGTGCCGGTGATGATGAAGGGAAGGTCAAAAGAAACGGGCGCAGGTGCACTGAGGGCTACCATTATGACAGCGGTTCCGTCGCATTCTTTCACTGTGGAGCTGGTGCTCTCAAAGGCTACCGTCACGGGAGGGGCGGTGCCTGTGGTGGTGAAGGTGCGCATGCCGCCGGAGCGCTGGCCAAATGGATTGCTGCCCACCAATTGATAATAATAAGTCGTACCCTCTGTTAGGCCAGTCACAGGTACAGCCAAAGGCACATCGTCAGTGCCGTCGCCCATGACCGTCACGCTGGTCAGCACGGCGCCAACCATGTCCAGGCGGGGTGAATAACGGAACCAAGCGGTGGTGGCCAGTTCACGGGGATTGATGATGCCATTGAGCGTGGCACCGCTGCCGGTGACGGATGTTGCGGCATTGGTTTGCACCTTCATCACGGGTGGCAAATCGAGTTTCCAAAGGCTGTTATTGTGGCTGGTGCCGCTGCCGCCACCAAACACCCAGACATCACCGCCGGTATCCGCGGCTGCGGAGGCGCTGCGAAGAGATCCTGGAGTATTGCTCGGCGCACCAATTCCGAAGTCTCCGTAGATTGGCTTGATGAAGGCGAGGGAGCTAGAGCCTTTTATCCAGGTCCACTGATTGGTATCAGGCAGGTAGCGCCAGATATCATCACGTACTGCCCGGCCATCACCACCGAAGAAGCACAGAGCACCTTCGGCATCCACCCAAGGGGAGGCACCTGCACGCGCTGCGGGATCGTTGGTGGCCGCAGGGATGCCCAGTGTACCGTAGTTGCCTAAAGAGTCCGTCTGGGTCTCGCCGCGCACCCAGGTCCACAGATTGGCGGAAGGATCATATTTCCAGAGGTCATTGAGATCCCCTGCCCCGCCAGTGAGGCCGATGCCATTGCCGCCAAAAAGCCAGAACATGCCATTTTTATCCACCCAGGCGGAAGCGTCACTGCGTGAACCAGGGATCGTGCTAGCAGTCGCGACTCCCTGGGCACCATAAGTCCCCACAGCTTTGATGGTGCTGGGTCCCTTCATCCACGTCCACTCCTGAGTGGTGATGTTGTACTTCCACAGATCATTGAGTGTGCCGCTAGACTTGGTGGTGGCTCCATAACCAGTGCCGCCAAAGAGCCAGAGATTACCCAGGGTATCCACCCAAGTGGCTGCGCCGCTGCGCGCGCCGGGAACATTGGCCGGCTGGGGTGAACCTTGAGTACCATAGACACCCGGGGCCTTGATCGTTTTACTGCCGCCCATCCAGGTCCATTGAGTCAAACTGGGGGAATATTTCCAAAGGTCATTCAAGAGGCCATTGCCTGATGCCGTGCTGTCCAGGCCAGTGCCGCCAAAGAGCCAGAGGTCACCGGCAGAGTCTATCCAGGTACTTCCACCGGTGCGTGCACCAGGAATGTTATCTGCGGCGGCAACCCCCAGCGTGCCGTAGGTGCCTTTGGTCTTGGTCGTTTTACTGCCGCCTAACCAAGTCCATGTTTGCGTGGTGAGATTGCAACGCCACAGGTCATTGAGCAAGCCGGTGTTCTTGCTGTCTCCACAACCGGTGCCGCCGAAGACCCACAGCATGCTGGAGCCTGGTAAAGACCACGTGGCCTGGCCGCTGCGCGAGCCCACCACACCGATGGAGTTGGGTCCAGCGATGTTATAGGTACCGGGCTGATTCACCACGGAGTATCCCGCCATCCATGACCAATGGGATGGCTGCCGAACCACCATCAGAGTCACCGTGGTCACATTGGAGTCGAAGCCGCCGTCATTGACCAAGTAGGTAAACTTATCTGCCCCGAGAAAATTATCGTCTGGCAAATAGCTGTAGGTGCCGTCTTCATTGATCGTCACCGTGCCGTGCTCAGGCTCGTCTTCCAACGTATAAGTCAGCGCATCTCCATCCGGATCATAGGCCTGCAAGGCCACATGCAGAAGGTCATTTTCCTTACCCATATCTGCCTGATCCAGAGCGATGGGTGGCTCAGAAACTGGATCGACAGTGAGAACAAAGGTGACGACGGCGCGGTTCCCTGAGCCATCGGCAGCCTCCACGAAAATAGTGGCTACGCCTGAACGATCTGCCGCTGGTGTGAGGGTGATGGTACGGTTGCCGTCCGAACCGCCGAAAACGATGTTCTCATCGGGAATCAAATCCGGATTTTCAGAGGTGCCGCTCAGCGTCACTGCGGACGCTGGACCATCCTCATCCGCGACAGTGAAGGCAATGGGTCCCACTGGAGTGTCCTCATCGGTAGATTGATCAGGGATCAAGCTGATCATGGGAGCACCGTCTGAACCGGTCAGAGTGATTTGGAAAGGATTTTCATCACTGTCGTTGTTGCCTATGGAAAGCGTGGCCGAGCGGGAACCGCCATCTCTCGGTTGATAGGTGACGGTAAATGTGGTGGTTAATCCCACGCCCACCGTGTTTGTTACTGGTGCAGAAATGATGAAGTCATCAGGATGGGCTCCGCCCTTCGTGAAGGTTTGCAGGGAGAGGCTTCCTGAACCTGTATTCCTGATCGTGAAGGTCTTGGCCGCACTGGTCGTTGTCGGTGCCTGAATGCCAAAAGAAATGCTGGCAATGCCGCTGGTGAGATCTTGATCTGACGGATACTCGACAGCAATCTCCGGCGACAAACCGGTGCCTGTACCCTGGATGTCGAAGGTGTAGGGATTTTCGTCGCTGTCATCGTTTTGGATGCTCAGTGTAGCGCTACGCAGGCCCGTGGCAGCAGGGGCAAAGGTAACCTGAAAGGTCGTGCTGCCACTGGCGGCGATTGATGCACCCGGCTGTGTCGTTACGGAAAAGTCTGCCGCATGGGTGCCGCTCACCGCTACCTTGGGGGAGCCCGTGAGGTTCAGCACGGCACTGCCAGAATTGGCAATCGTGAAGGTCCGCAACAGTGACCCGCCAGGGGTGGCCACATCACCAAAGTCCGTGTGATCCGCCGTGGTGGGTGCATCTGACCCATTTGCGATTTCGACGCTGTTTCCTGAAACGGCGATCTCCGGTGTGACTGCCGTGCCTGTGCCCTGGATGCTGAAGTTGTAAGGATTTTCGTTGCTATCATCATTGGTTATACTCAACGTGGCTGTGCGCAGGCCCGAAGCGCTGGGATCAAAGATCACTTCAAAGGTCGTGCTATTGTTACTGGCCACGGGAGAGGATGGCTGCACTGACACGGTGAAGTCCCCTGCATGGGAACCGCCTACCACCACCTTCGGTGTACCGCTGAGGTTTAGCTCCAGGGGGCCGGTATTCTCAATGGTAAACATCCGCTCCACCGTACCGTCCTCTACGGTGGTGCTGCCGAATTCTGTGTTATCCGCCTCGGCTGGCGAGGTATCACCATCGGTGATGACGTTGCCGCTTCCCGAGACCTCAATCTCCGGACCCGGAACTGCGGTGGAAATGATGACCACCTTGTTTTGGAAGCCCGTTCCCAAAATAACACGCTCGCCCAAGGGATCGAAGTCATTATGAATATAAGTTCTGCCGAAATAGGTGTTGGAGGTTGATGGCTGACCACTCACTGCCATATCCCCGCGAACGTAGGTGAGGGCTCCCTCAAAAAAGTTATAGTAGGGGCTGTACAAGAGGTATCCACCGTTAGAAAAGGCTTCAATGCCGTCAGCAGGCAGATTATCATATTCCGTAGCTCCGATAATGGAGTTACTCGCAGTGACGACGCCGGTTGTACCCGTGCTGCCATTACCCCAAGTCGCGGCCCCCACCCAACCGACACCGGTGGCAGGGTTGGTCCAGGATGGACTGCCAAAGGCATAGTTGCCATTGGCTAAGGCAACGGCCCCGCGTTCTCCAACTGCATCATCCGCAGTAACGCCGATCATTGAATTTGCAGCCGTCACCAAACCCTGAGTGGTGGTGCCATCGCCTTTACACCATGTCACAGCACCGACATTCGCCACGGGTCCGGCTGGATTGTCCCACGATGGACTGCTCACAACATAATTGCCATTGGTCAAAAGGCTGGCCCCAAATCCTGAACCCACTCTATCGCCAGACGACCCGCCAATCAACGAGTTGGCAGCGCTGACCGCCCCGCTTCTGCCTGTGGTGCCGTTGCACCAAGTCACCGCTCCCACATCCGCAGCCGGGCCTACTGGATTGTCCCAAAGAGAGCTGCACACGACATAGTTGCCATCCGGAAGCGCGGTGAGAGCGAGGATGCTGCCCCCCGCTATTCGATCATCGTTCGTGCTGCCAGTGAGTGAATTGCCCGATGTTACCAGGCCCACGGTGGTGCCGTCGCCTTTGCACCAAGTCACCGCGCCAACATCCGTCACCGGTCCGGAAGGATTGTCCCACGTTGGACTGGCCACCACATAATGGCCATTTGCCAGAGGCGTGACGCCAGTAAAACTCCCGGACGTTCCCACATTGTCGCCGCTCCTGCCGCCGATCAAGGCATTGGATGCGGAAACCTCCCCCACCGTACCGCCACTGCCATTCCCCCAAATCACAGCGCCCACATCCGCCACCGGCCCGGTCGGATTATCCCAACCCGGCAGCGCGATCACATAGTGGCCCGTCGTCAGTGGCACCACAGCCATGTAAGAGCTGTCGTGCTCGCTCGTGCCAACGATGGAATTGCTGGAGGAAACCACGCCCACGGTGCCTCCCAGGCCATTGCACCAAGTCGTTGCACCTGCATTGCTCTTGGCACCCGAGGGATTATCCCATGTCACAGTTCTAACCACATAATTCCCATTAGTCAAAGGCATAACTTGACTGCCTACCCCATCGGATGTGGAGCCGCCGATCAAAGAATTGGAAGCCGTGATCAGCCCCACCGTACTGCCTGCGCCATTGCACCAGGTCACCGCCCCCACGTTTAAAATGGAGCCTGAAGGATTATCCCAACCCGGACAAGCCACAACATAGTTTCCATTGGAAAGCACCGCGATCTTTGGCTGGTTGCCATCATCTTTTTTACCCCCCACCAAAGAATTGCTGGGTGAGACCAAGCCCACAGTGACACCGCCAGCATCACACCAGGTATAGGCACCTACCTTGGTTACGGGACCGACGGGGTTATTCCATTCTGAACTGGCTACGACATACCTGCCGTTGGCCAATGCACACACTCCAGAGGCATTAATGGCTGCGCCCACAGCATCGTTGGCGCTGCCACCGACGAGTGAATTGCTAGCGGAAACGGTATTGGAAGAGAAGCCCGTGGTACTATTGCCCCAGGTCACGGCGCCGTTATTGCCATTCCAGCTCGAGCTAATGACAACAAAGTTACCATCACTCAATATGACAATGCCCCCACTGCCCACCTGATCATCGGTATTGCTGCCGGTGAGGGTGCTGATCACGTCCAAAGTCGCTCCATCGATCAGATAGGCTGCTCCCGCCTTGGTGGCCCCGCCAGGAATGCCATAGCTAGGGTCTGTCACCACAATGTTTCCATTTGGCAAGACTTTGACATAAGAACCAAAAGCCACACTGCCTGGGGGGCCGGTGAGATCCGTCGTCGCCAATGCAGGAAAGGAGAGAAGCAGGGAGACAAAAAGGAGGAGATTTTTCATAGGCGCGGCTAGACGTAAACTGCTCAAAGCGAGACTCGACCAGCCAGAGGGAGACCGGCCAAAGCACGCCATTCACTTCCCCGGCTTCGTAGGAATCCGGGAATTGTCATGTCAGACTGGATGAAATGGGTGCAAGACTCCCTGAATCCGGCAGCATGGGAGGATTTCTCTTGTCCATTGGCTCCATGCGCATTTCATTTAGCTGCGCCTAGCGGCTTCTTCACGTGTGGCACGAATTCAGCTTCTTCCCTTTTCCACTCCTACTTAGTCTGCTTTTTCCAGGTCGCCTGGCATGAACAACAAGCTCACAGCGGTCGTCATTGATGACGAGGCCATCCATCGACGCATGACGAAGGCTCTGATCGCGCGTCATGATAAACTGCTCTGGCTGGGTGAGGCGGACAACCTTGTGACAGGTGCGGCGATGATCGAGAGGGAGAAACCGGATGTGGTTTTCCTGGACATCTATCTTTCCACAGGCACGGGCTTTCATCTGCTGCCGAATCTACAGGAGCAGCCAAAGATTGTCTTCGTCACTTCTTCCCGAGATCATGCACTGCAGGCGATTGACGTTGAAGCTGTGGACTACCTGATCAAGCCCGTGGAGGAAGAACGGTTCGCAGCTACGGTTCGCCGTCTGGAGCGCCACTTTTTTAAAGAGGCCGATCCTCAAGAACGACATGAGCGCAACGACCGCCTGTGTCTGCGCACGGAATCCCAGACGTACATCGTCCCCATCTCCCGCATCTCCGCGCTGGTGGCCGATGGTAACTTCACGGGCGTATTTTCCACCGGCCGCTCCAAGATCCTGGTTTGCAAACCCCTGGGCAATTTTGACGAGACGCTTCCCACCCCACCTTTTGTTAGGCTGGACCGCTCCCTGATCATCAATACTGAGCGCGTGATGCGCACGCAGCGGGTTTCCCGCAACCTCACCAAACTGTGGATGAAGGACCAGGATGAGCCGCTGGAAATAGGCCGTACCGCCATGGCGCGGCTGAATGAAGTGCTGGATGAGCCCAGCAGTGGACAGGCCGCTAGGCCCCCATCCCGGTTGGCAGCGTCACTGTAAAGTGAGAGCCTTCCCCAGGGGTGCTCGCCACCTGGATGCTGCCGTCCAGCATGTGTGCCAGCCGACTGGCGATGGACAGACCCAAGCCCGAGCCACCATGCCTGCTGGCAGTCTGCACATCCGCCTGTACGTAAGGCTCAAAAATGCTGCTCAAATTTTCCGCCGCAATGCCAGGTCCACTGTCACTGACACGGAAGACGATGCAGGCCGCCCCTGCTGCGCTCTCACCCGCCGCGACTGACAGGCGCACCCAACCGCTGCTGGTGAATTTGATGGCATTGGCTAACAAATTATATAGAATCTGCTGCAACCGTACAAGGTCCGTCCGCATCGACTCCGGCGCGCCAGGCGCGATATCATGCTCCAGCCGGATCCCCTTCGCCACCGCAGCCGCCTGGAACAGGCCGCACACCTCCCGCACAAATTCTGGAATCGTGATCGAGGACGGGTCCAGGGTCATGTGGCCGGACTCGATCCGGGCGTGATCCAGGATGTGATCCACCATGTGCAGTAGCTTTTTCGTGGAGCTTTCCGCGATCTTGACGATGTCCCGCTTTTCCTCTGTGACCGGTGTTTGGTCATACAACCAGAGCGAGGCTAGAATCCCGGACATGGGTGCGCGGACCTCGTGAGCGAGGATGGCGTAGAAATGGGTCTTCGCTGCGCTTTCCTCACGCGCTTGGTTTTCGGCATGTTGGCGGGCGATGACTTCGCGGCGCAGCTTCCGATTTAACTTCCAAGTCAGCAGCGACGAAGCGGAGGTCAGCGTGATGATTCCCAGCACGATACCGCCGACCCAGTAGAAGGGGGTCCAATTAAAAGAAGAATCGGTCTCATAGATAAAGCCTTTGAGGGAGACTCCTTTATTCATCATGCTCATGGTTTCATACACATGGGCAATGTTCTGCCAACGTCCTGGATTGATGTAACCCACTTCGATGAGTTCGGGGTGTACGAGCTTCGCCGTTTCCCTGGCCTCGAAGAGCAGTTTATCGCGGTTCTTGCCCCGGTTATACTTTTCAAGAATGAGATCCACGATCTCCTCTGGATGGGCCATGGCATAGATCCACCCTTGCAGACTGGCGGCGCGGAAAGCGGCCACCCGTTCGGGATGTTCACGGATTTCCTGCTCGGTGGTGAACAGATTGTCCCCGTAAAAATCTATCCCCCCGGCACGCGGGGTGAACACTGAATACTCGGCCCCGCGCGCAATCATATCGAAGGGTTCATCAGTGGAGTAAGCTGACATCGCTGCCGCCTTGCCGGAGATGATGTCTTGGACATCGAAAGAATGCGGCAAATGCTTTAACCGGCGGGGATTAACCCCCTCACTCTGAAAGTAGGCCTGCAATTCCGCTGCATCCGGTTCCATCATGATCTGCTTGTCCACGAGATCATGGATATCCTCCACGCCGGATGTTTTGCTGGCGAGCAGAACGAAGGGGGAATGCTGATAGATCACCGCGAGCACCACCACCGGGTGGCCCTGACTGCGCAGCAAAATGAGATTGGAGGTGCCGACCCCGTACTGCGCATGGCCATTGAGGACTTCCCCCATGGGATCATCCCCCGGCTGGGCCTCGTGCAGAGTCACGCTCAATCCCGCCTTTTCATAATACCCTTTCGCCACAGCCGCGTAATAGCCCGCGAATTGAAATTGATGGCGCCACTTCAACTGCAAGGACACCTGTTCTCCAGCGATGGCCGCAGGAATTCCCCAGGACGCCAAAGACCATAACACAAGCAGCAGCCTCCCCCAGAAAGGCCTGCCGTGTTGATTGAGAAATATAGCGTCGTTTGGCAATGCCATACGTGCGGGAAATCCTATGAAAATGTGGCCACCATTGAATGATGTGAAACGAAACACCGCGATTCGTGCAGAGTTTCACATAGCAGAGGCCTAACCAACTCGTGCAAGAAGGGTTGGCATCTTAATGATTTGGAGGATTTCGGCACATTCGAGCTGGCTGGAAAGTCCTAGCGCCATTGTTCGACAGCCCCAGGCTCTCGCCTTTTTGGAGGAAACTAAACACCATTTTACATTATCATTTATAACGATAATAAACTACGTGAGTGTACTGAGTCAGACCGTCTCGCTCATTCGGACTCTAATGCCTTTGATGGCAGTGCCACCAAAGACAACAGTGTCTTATTTAAAATCTGGCTCCTCGCTGCCTTCGGGCAGCGGATCGGCTGGGGGAGGCAAGTTGTCGATGGCATTGAGGATGCGCACGCCTTTTTCCACAGACTTGTCCAGGCGGAAGAAGATCTGGGGGGAGTTCTTCATGATGACGCGCTTGTGCACCTCACGCTGAATGGCTCCGCGCTGTTTGTTGAGCTTTTCAATGATGGCCTCATCATCGCTGTCCCCGGTGCTGATGATGCCGACGTAGGCGAAGCATTGCTTCAAGTCCGGCGTGGCGCGCACTTCGTGCACGGTGAGGATGGCATTATCCATTCGATAATGCCGCTCCAGCACCATGCTGAGCTCTCTTTTGACCAGTTCGCTAACGCGTAGGACTCGTTGGGACATTTGGATAAACCTTAGAGTACCTGGGCGAATTTCTCTAGCTCGTAACACTCGATGACGTCGCCTTCTTCGTAATCGCTGAAGCCGCTGAGTTTGATACCGCACTCGAGACCGTTGCGGACCTCGGGCACTTCATCGTGGAACCGGCGAAGGGTTTCAAAACCACCGTCATAGACGGCCTGGCCGTTACGCAGCACGCGGGCGCGCTGCTTGCGGTCGATACGGCCATCGGTGACGAGGGAGCCGCCGACGTAGCCGCGGTTGACCTTGAAGACCTGTTTGACCTTGGCATGACCGAGGACCTTCTCGCGAGTGAGCGGGTCGAGCATTCCAGTCAGGGAATCCTTCACCTGGTCGATCAATTCGTAGATGATGGAGTAAAGCTTGATCTGGACACCTTCACGCTTGGCGACGCTGAGGGCTTTGTTTTCCACCTTGGTATTGAAGCCGATGATGACGGCATCTGAACCGGAGGCGAGAAGCACGTCGGATTCCGTGATCGGGCCGACGTCGGAGTGGAGGATCTTCTGGTTGATCTTGTCGCTGGTGATCTCTCCCAGGCACTTGACGATGGCTTCCACAGAGCCCTGCACATCCGTCTTGAGGACGATTTTGAGGGTCTTCTTGTTGCCTTCGTCAATGCTGTTGAAGAGGGATTCCAGGGTGGAGCGACGGGTGACGGTGAGCTTCTTCTGGCGCATCTCTTCGAGGCGCTCGACGCTGAGTTTCTTCACCGAACGCTCACTGTCCATGACGACGACTTCATCACCCACGTGAGGCATGTCGCTGAAACCGACGAGTTCCACGGGCATGCCGGGACGCACTTCCTTGATGGGTGCGCCACGGTCATTGATGAGGGCGCGGGACTTGCCCCAATGCGGGCCGCAGATGAAGGGCTGGCCGACTTTGAGGGTGCCCTGGCGGACGATGACAGTAGCCACGGGGCCTTTGCCTTCGACCATGGAGGACTCGATGACGGTGGCACGTGCGGGAGCTTTTGGGTCAGCCTTGAGTTCGAGAACTTCAGCCTGAAGGGCCATGGTCTCAAGGAGGCTTTCAATGCCAAGACCGGACTTGGCGGAGACCTCCATCACTTCTGTATCGCCACCCCAGTCAACGGGTGCGAGGCCAATGTCCTGAAGCTGGCCTTTGACGCGCATGACGTCTGCGGAAGGCAGGTCACACTTATTGATGGCGACCATGATGGTCACATCCGCAGCTTTGGCGTGGTTGAGTGCTTCACGGGTCTGCGGCATGATGCCGTCATCCGCAGCGATGATGAGGACGACGATGTCCGTGACGTGAGCACCACGGGCACGCATCCCCGAGAAGGCGGCGTGACCAGGGGTGTCGATAAAGGTGATGGGCTTGCCATCGTGGAAGACGCTGTAAGCACCAATGTGCTGGGTGATGCCGCCGGCCTCACCATGAGTAACCTGGGTCTTGCGGATAGCATCCAGCAGGGAGGTCTTGCCATGGTCAACGTGACCCATGAAGGTGATGATGGGAGCGCGGAGTTCGAGCTTCTCTTCTTCGATTTCCTCAACGACTTGTGCCGTTGGCTCGACGATGACTTCTTCCACCTTGTGGACGCCGGCACCTTTTTCGCGTTTTTCGCGCTCGAGATGGAAGCCGTGTTTTTCACAGACTTTTTCAGCGACTTCGATGTCAATGGCCTTGTCGGCATTGGCGACGAAGACCTTGAGGGCGATCAAATCGGCGATGATTTTGAAGGGGCGGAGGCCCATCTTCTCAGCCAGTTCCTTGACAATGATTGGCGGCTTGAGGTGAATCACCCTTTCACCCGCTTCGTTGATTTCCACTTCAGGAATCACGGCGGCGGGTTCTGGAACAGCCACCTTGGGCACCACGACCGCAGGCAGCGAAGGCGGTGGCGGCATTTGCTGGATGGGGCCTGGCTCACGGATCATGGAGATCGGCGGCAGGGAGGTAGGCTGTTCCGGCGGACGACGGCGGACCTTGGGCTTGTCGTCGTCTTCGAAAAGGTTCAGGGCCTCACGCTTGTGGTCATCCAGCGTCTTTTTGGGCGCTTCGGGGGCCTTGGGCAAAGGCTTAGGGGCTGGCTTGGCACCCAGGGCAGGCAGAGGGGTGGCCTCGCGCCGGGGTGCTCTGGTCTTCGGTTTCTCGTCCTCCTCAATCAATGAGAGCACTTTTTTAGCCGCCACTTTCTTGGGGGGCGTGCTCTCAGCCGCAGCTCTCTCGTCAGCAGTGCTGTCGGGATTGGCTTTGGCAGGTTTGGATGAAGAGGATCGGCTTGGCATGAGAAACGTTGGTCGTTCGAACGGCGGGTCGGGCTGTCGGTTTGAGATTTGTAAAGTTGTAGGAAGCGCGGCTCATAAGCTACGCTTTAGGAGTGTAAGCTGCAATGAGAGTATAGACCTGCTGGGCAAGCTGGTCATCACCCCCGAGGACTTCAGAAATGTCCTCCATATCCACGCGGCGAAGTTCCTGAAGGTCGCCCAGACCACCATTGGCCAGTTTGCGGGCGGTATCGAGATTGATGCCGAGGGCGCGCTCCAGTTCATGGGCGGCGGTATCGAGCTGGCCTTCGAAGACTTCGGCGGCGTGCTCATCGCGCTCAATGCTGAGCTCCATGCCGACGAGGCGGGAGGTGAGGCGGGCATTCTGGCCACGGCGACCGATGGCCTTGGAAAGATCTTCTTCACTGACGGTCAGGCGGGCGGCCTTGTGGTCAGGAGCGACCTGGATGGAAAGGACTTTGATGGGCTTCAAGGCCTCGCGCACAAATTCGGCAGGGTCTGACTTCCAGCGGATGATGTCCACCTTCTCATTGTTCAGCTCACGAACGATGTTCTTCACGCGGGCACCCCGGAGGCCGACGCAAGCGCCGACAGGGTCCACTTTTTCATCGGCGCTATGGACGGCGACTTTGGTGCGATAACCAGCTTCACGAGCGATGCTGGCAATTTCCACCGTGCGGTCACCGATTTCGCTGACTTCGAATTCGAACAGACGACGGACGAAGTTCACGTGGGCACGGCTGAGGACGATCTCAGGGCCACGGGCACCTTCACGCTCCACGGCCTTGACGTAAAAGCGCATGCGATCACCGGGAGTGTAGTCCTCCGTGGAGACGCGTTCTTTGGAAGGCATGGTGCCTTCGAATTTGCCGAGGTCCACCACAACGTCGGACTTATCGAAACGACGGATGGTGCCGTTGACGACATCGCCCGTACGGTCCTTAAACTCATCGTAAAGATTTTCCTTCTCTGCCATGCGCAGACGCTGGAGCATGGTCTGCTTGGCGGTCTGGGCGGCGATGCGGCCCATGTTTTTCGGAGTGACCTCAAGGTCGATCTCATCACCGAGCATGGCTTCCTTTTTGATCATCCGGGCTTTGGCCAGCGGAAGCTCTTCCCATGGATTGGTAACTGTCTCAACGGCCAGCAACTTGGCCCACGCCTTGATCGTTCCTTTCTCAGGATCAATATCAATGCGCAGCTCGCGGGCAGGACCGATGCTCTTCTTCGAGGCCGCGAGAAGTGCTTGAGAAAGCGCCTCGACCATCTTTGCACGGTCAATGCCCTTCTCTTTCTCGTAGTAATCGAATAGTGCTTTTAGTTCGCTGATCATAAAAATGGTGACCTCACCAGACAAAAAAGAGCGGGGAAGACCCCACTCTTGCCAAAAAACAGTGCCTTGTCCCGGTAAAGGAGCACTGAGTGTAGTTCAGGGCGACATTTCGGCAAGCCCAAATTCCGATAGACTTGTAGTCGTGGGAACCCGGATGGAATGAAAGCATGAGGCGGATGTGGTGGGTAAACCTTTTTTTCGCAAAAAGCCCGGAAAGTGGATGCATAATTCCTCCAGCCATCATTTGGCACCAGGGCGCAGTGTGGTAAACTCCGTAGCTTATGGTCCTCCTTCGTGTCGAAAACCTGCAAGTTCATTTCCCGATCCGCTCGGGGTGGTTTGGTCGCCGAGACGTGGTGAAAGCTGTGGATGGAGTGAGTTTCCAGGTCGAAGAAGGCAAAACTCTGGGGCTGGTGGGGGAAAGCGGCAGTGGCAAGTCCACCGTTTCCCGTGCCCTGCTGAAGCTCATCCAGCCCACCCAGGGCAGCGCCTATTACCGGGATCGTGAAATTTTCGGCCTGGCGGAGTCTGATTTCCGCCCGCTGCGCAAGGAGATGCAGATGATTTTCCAGGACCCCATCGGCTCCCTGAATCCACGCATGACCATCGAGACGATCCTCGCGGAGCCTTTGACGATCCATTTTAAGGAGATGACCAAGAGGCAACGCCGGGATGTCTCCGCAGCTCTGCTCCATCGGGTGGGTCTGCCGGAAGATTCTTTGCAGCGTTACCCCCATGAATTCAGCGGTGGGCAGCGCCAGCGCATCGGCATCGCCCGCGCCCTGGCCGTGCAGCCGAAATTCCTCATTTGCGATGAACCGGTGAGCGCGCTGGACGTGAGCGTGCAGGCGAGCGTGCTGAATCTGCTAAAGGACCTGCAGGACGAATTTAAGCTGACTTACCTTTTCATCGCCCATGACTTGGCCGTGGTGCGGCACATGAGCGATGACATCATCGTCATGAACCGGGGCGAAGTCGTCGAAAGCGGCCCTGCGGATGAACTGTGCGAGAACCCGCAGCATGAATACACGCGTAAGCTCCTGGCCTCCATCCCTGCCTGACCCCGCCGAAACGGGCTCCCTTCCCACCCCATGACCCCTCTTTTCAAAAAATTCCTCGGCATCAACTGGATCCTCATCCTGACGATGCTCGGCCTACTGGCCTTCGGTGTATATGCCATTTACAATGCCTCCT
This sequence comes from Prosthecobacter fusiformis, assembly GCF_004364345.1. NCBI lineage: Bacteria > Pseudomonadati > Verrucomicrobiota > Verrucomicrobiia > Verrucomicrobiales > Verrucomicrobiaceae > Prosthecobacter > Prosthecobacter fusiformis. Next base: position 292,743 of record NZ_SOCA01000001.1, read on the forward strand.
ACTTCCGGGATGACTCCGGTGTACTCAAGCTGCACCTGAAATGGAAAGACCAGATGAAGTGGATCGGCCTCGGTTTGCCCTTCCTGCTTGGGGCGGCGTTGATCGACTACAAATGGGTCCGCTGGGCCTGTGTGCCAATGTATATGGCAGGTCTGGGCGGTCTCGTTTACCTGCAACTTTACGGAGTGGAGGTGAAAGGAAACCTCGCCTGGGTGACCATTGCCGGGGTGAATGTGCAGCCGTCCCAGTTTGCCATCATGGCCGGAATTGTGATGCTGGCGGTGGTCTTTGGAGAGCTGCCGCGAATGTGGCCGGTGTTTAGACGTCCGTGGTTGCGGCTGATTGTGGCAGGCATCGTGGCCGGCATTCCTGCGGCCATGGTGATCAAGGAAGACTTAGGCTCCGGCCTGGTCTGGGGACCGGTTTTCCTTTCTATGATGCTGGTGGGCAGCATCCCTTTCCGCTACATGATCACTCTCATCCTGGGGGCCTTGTGCATCATCCCCATCGTCTATTTCTTCGTGCTGAAGCCATACCAGCAGGCACGTATCGATACGACCTGGTACATGATCACCAACCAGATGGACAAAGTGGACACCCGAGGAGACGGCTGGGTGCCAACGTTTGTGCAGATCGCGGTGGCATCGGCTGGCTTTGAAGGCAAAGGCCCGATGTCTGAAAAAGTGCCCGACCATGGCACCATCCACCGGCAGTTCTTTCCTTCCACCGAAGCACACAGCGACTTCATCTTTGGGGTCATTTGCGAAGAATTCGGCTTCCGGGGCGCGGTGCTGCTGCTGACGGGAATCGCGCTGCTATTGATCCAGGGCATCTTCATGGCCTTTTACTCCAGAGACCAAGTGGGGCGGCTGCTAGTGGTGGGCGTGGTGGCCATGTTCTTTGCCCATACTTTCCAAAATGCGGGCATGAACCTGGGCATGCTGCCGGTGATCGGCCTTCCCCTGCCCTTCATCAGTTACGGGGGCACGTTCATGATCGTCACCCTTTTCCTCATGGGCATGATGCAGAGCGTGTGGGTGCACCGGAACATCTCCCCCGTGAAACGGAAGACCATGGGCGGACGTGATTTCCGGGATGATGACGATGATTGAACCGCGACCGCTGTTTCATCCGTAAACTGAGCTCATGTCCATCGCCACCCGCCGCGGCGACCAGGGGGAGACCGATCTCCTTTTTGGTCAGCGCCTTTCCAAATCCCATCCCCGTGTCCACGCCCTCGGTGCCGTGGATGAACTCAATGCCGCGCTGGGTCCTCTGCGCATCGCTGCCCTGAAGGCGGAAACCCGGGAAATCGTGGCCAAAGTGCAGCCGCTGCTCATCAGTCTGATGGGGGAACTGGCCACGCCTCCGGGCATGGAGGAACGTTATGCCGCGACTCACAAACCCTTTGAGCCTGCCCACACTGCGTGGCTGGACGAATGGGTGGCCAAGCTGGAAGCGGGCGGTGCGCTGCAATTCAAAGGCTGGGCGCTCCCAGGGGAAGCTGGGGTGATGACCGGTGCCTATGCCGACCTGGCCCGCACGGCCTGCCGCCGAGCGGAAAGAATGGTGGTGGACCTCACCGGCACCGAACAAGAAGTGCCGAATGCCGAAGTCGTGCGTTTTTTAAACCGCCTGGCCGATGTACTCTGGCTGTTGGCACGCTGGGAAGAGCGGGACTGACGGTCATTTCCCCACCCGCCACAGGTGGCCTTCAGTGCGGATAAGGAAATCATCCTCAATCACCGCATAGGAGGCCAGGGATCGCTCGGCCATGTCGTTCTGCGCCACGATTTGGAGTGTCTTCCCAGGCTTCACCACGACGCCTAGGCCCTTTTCATCCTGGAGATAAAGGAGACCGTTGGCATGCAGGATGGAGGCGCTGATGGGACCAGTGCAGCGTTCCTGAAAATGCACCGCGCCCGTCTTGGCATCGGCACAGGTGAGCACGCCATTGTCCGCGACGAAATAGAGCTCATCCCCCACGATGACCATGCTGGGATTGTGCGGGACAAATTTTTCGATCTTCCAGGCGATGTGGGTATCCGTCACGTCCCCTTCCCCATCTGCCCGGATGGCCAGAGCGACTGGTTTACCATAACCAGTGGTGACATAGACCATGCCATGCGCATAGAGCGGACGTGGCACCACGGAAAAGCCTTGGTCATAACGCGCTTTCCAGATTTCCTTGCCGGTCAGCGGATCCAGAGAATTCACCACCCCGCTGCCCGCCGTGATGAGCTGTCTGCGGCCATTCACCTCGATCACCAGCGGCGTGCTGAAGGAAAATTTGTTCTTCGCCTCGCTGATCCGCGCAAACTTCCACACCTGCTTGCCAGTGTTTTTGTCCAGCGCGATGACCACCGGGTCCACGTCCGCATCGGCATTGAAAATGAAAAGACCGCCTTCAATGACAGGGCTGCCGCCATTGCCGTGCACGGGCTGGTAGCTGAAATCCTGCGTCTTCCACAGCACACTGCCATCCACCGCATTCAGGCAGGCGCTGCCCTGATGGCCAAAGTGGACATACAGTTTCCCATCTTCATAGACCGGCGTGGGGCTGGCATGGCTGTTCTTTTTATGCACCTGAGGCGCATCCTTGGGCTGTAAAAAGATCTCCGCTTCCCACACCAGGCTGCCATCAGCGGCCTTCAGGCATAGCACCCGCAGGCTGCGATCCACCACCGGTTTTTCCTCTCCCCCCACAGCGACGGCGGAGGTGAGGTAAATGAGGTCCCCCACGACTACGGGCGATGACCAGCCGATGCCCGGCACGGGTGCTTTCCACAGGATATTTTTATTCACCGCTGGGCTCCATTCCGTCGGCAGACCCGCCGTGGCAGACTGACCCTGCCGGGAGGGGCCGCGAAATTCCGGCCAGTCTTCAGCAGCGGCGTAGGACGTGATGGCGAGGAGAGGGAGAAAGAAGCGCATGGACGGGTAATGACGCTGCTCAGCCCCCTAACCTATCCTGTTTCACAAGGTCCGTGCAAATTTCCTCCGCGTCATTCTTCCGCCCTTCAGTTGTCATCCGCCTAATTCTGGCTACTCTCCCCTCCCCCATGCCACGAGTTCACATCAAGACCTACGGCTGCCAGATGAACGAACGCGATACGGAACAGGTGTCGCAAATGTTCGTCGAGCGCGGCTACACCATGACCGCCACCGATGAAGACGCGGATGTGGTGCTGATCAATACCTGCTCCGTGCGGGATCAGGCGGAGCAAAAAGCCATCGGCAAAATGGGCATGGTCAGGCGCCGCCGTGTGCCCTTGGTCACTGGCTTTATGGGCTGCATGGCGCAGAGCCGCGGCAGTGAACTGGTGGAAAAAACCAAGGTGGACCTGGTGGTGGGCACGCAGAAATATCATCGCGTAGTGGAGTATGTGGATGAGATCATCCGCGCCAAAGAAGCCCGCATGATGGATGAGGAGCGCTTTTCCATCGTGGACATCGAGGAGGAAAAAGCCAGCCAGAACGCCATCCGTGACCACACGCTGAAGGAGAAGCAGGGGGCGGCCTTTGTCAGCATCATGCAGGGCTGCAACATGAAGTGCACCTTTTGCATCGTCCCCTATACCCGGGGAAGCGAGCGCGGGCGACCCATCGCCGACATTGTGGAGGAGGTGCGCCGTCTGGCAGACAAGGGGGTGAAAGAGATCACTTTGTTAGGCCAGATCGTCAATCTTTACGGCCGTCATGAATTCCCCGCGGTGGATGGCAAGAGCCCTTTTGTGCAGCTCTTGGAAGCGGTGCATGAGGTGCCTGGCATCCAGCGCATCCGCTTCACCAGCCCACATCCCATCGGCTATAAAAAGGATCTGATCGAGGCCTTCACGTATCTGCCCAAGCTGGCGGAGCATGTACATCTGCCCGTGCAAAGTGGCAGCGACGAGATCCTCAAAAGGATGCATCGCCCTTACACCGCAGCGAAGTTTACCGACCTCGTGGAACGCATCCGCGCAGCGCGGCCAGGCATCGCCGTGACCACCGATGTCATCGTCGGTTTCCCCGGTGAGACGGACGAGCATTATCTGGAGACCCGGGAACTGTTCGACCGCCTGAAGTTTGAAAACGCCTTTGTCTTCCGTTACTCCAAGCGACGTGGCACCCCGGCTGCGGAGATGGATGAAGCCATCCAGCTCAGCGAGCAGGTGAAGGAAGCCCGCAACCAGGACCTCCTGGCGCTGGTGAACAAACATGCGTGGACCAAGTATGAAGAGCTCCTCGGACAGGAGGTGGAGATCCTCTGCGAAGGCACCAGCAAGACCAATGAAAGCCGGCTCATGGGCCGCACGCGCACCAACAAGATCGTCATCTTTGAAGGCAACCCCGAGCGCCACATCGGCGAACTCATCAACATCCGCATCAGCCACTATGAGAACTTCACGCTTTATGGCGATGTGGTGACCCGCGATGAATAGAGCTCGCCTGCTGTTAAAGATTCCTCAGCCCTTCCCGTCCCACCTTTCGTTCTCTCTTAGACTTCCATGACCGATTCTGAAATCCAAGCCGCCATTCACGAGATGGGCAGCCGCGCCCGTGCCGCCTCCCGCGAACTGGTGAAACTCAGCACCGGGCAGAAAAATAGCATCCTCCTGGCCATGGCGGATGAGATCCAGGCCCGCGAAGAATCCATCCTGGCGGAGAACGCCAAGGACCTGGCACGTGCTGAAGAAAACGGCCTTTCCAAAGCCATGCTGGACCGTCTGACGCTGGACTCGAAGCGCCTGACCGCCATCGCCCAGGCTGTGAGGGACGTCGCCGCCCTGCCTGATCCGGTGGGCGAAGTGCTCACGGAATGGACGCAGCCTAACGGATTGCACATCACTAAAAAGCGCGTCCCCATCGGCGTTATTGGCATCATTTTCGAATCCCGGCCTAACGTCACCACGGATGCCGCCAGCCTCTGCTTCAAGACAGGCAACGCCACCCTGCTACGTGGCGGTAGCGAGGCCATTCATTCCAATGTCGCCCTAGCCGCCGCCCTTCAGGCCGGGGGCGAACGCGCGGGCCTGCCTGCGGACAGTGTGCAGCTCATCCCCTTCACCGACCGCGCCAGCGTGGAGCACATGGCACGGATGGACCAGCACCTGGACCTCATCATTCCCCGTGGTGGCAAAGGGCTGATTGAAAAAGTCGTCGCCACGGCACGCATGCCCGTCATCAAGCACTATGATGGCGTCTGCCATGTGTATGTGGCTGCGGATGCGGACCAGGAAATGGCGGCAGACATCATCGTCAATGCCAAGACGCAAAAACCCGGCGTCTGCAATGCCCTGGAGACCATCCTGGTTCATCGCGACATTGCGGCCAGCTTTTATCCCCTCATCGGCCAGCGCCTGGCTGCGGCCAAAGTGGAAGTGCACGCAGATACGGAAGCGCAAAGTTTGTTAGGCGTGACCAGCATTCCAGCCACCGAGCAGGACTGGAGCACCGAATGGCTGGACCTCATCCTTTCAGCCAAGACTGTCTCGGGTCTCGATGAAGCCATCACCCACATCAACCGCTACGGCAGCCATCACACGGACAGCATCATCACCCGCGACCGCGCCGCCGCTGAACGCTTCCAGCATGAAGTGGACAGTGCGGTTGTGCTTCACAATGCTAGCACCCGCTTCAATGACGGCGGGGAATTTGGCTTCGGTGCCGAGATCGGCATCAGCACGGACAAGCTTCATGCTCGCGGTCCCATGGGCCTGGCCGAACTGTGCAGCTACAAATATCTGGTGGATGGCAGCGGGCAGATCCGCAAATAGCCACCTAACATTTGGGTTAGATGGCTAGCACACTTCCGCGCGGAGGATTTTATTTCTCCGCCTTTCGCAGCACCATCTGCGGGAAAGGAATGTTCCAGCCATGGCGGGTGGCGGAATCCAAAGCAGCCCGCTGCAGCACACGCGTCAGGTTGGGATAGTTGGCAGCCTGACTGCCAGTAAACACGCCCACGATGATGAAGTTCAGGGATGAATCCGCCGCTTGCTCGAATTCCACAATCACATTCACCAGTTCCTCTTCGCGCATGGTTTCCAGCAGGGCCTTGCGCACATCCGCTTTCAGCAGTTCCGGTATTTCCTTCAGAGCCTGGGCCTGGTGTTTATAGTCCAGTCCCAGAGTCATGGAACGGGCGAAACCACCGGATAGACAGGAGACATCTGCCTTCATAAATTCGCCAATCGGCATCCAGCGTTTAAGCCCGCCCCCATGCACCAGTTCTACGCGGTCTGGAGTGATGTCGGTGACCTGGGCAAACAGGCTGCCATCAATGATCACATAGGATCGTTTGGAACAGGGAAACCAGGGCTCATCGAGGCCGCTCGGACGGGAGGTGAAAGTGGATAAGATATCCAGAGGCAGGCGCAGACCGGAGCCGCCAATTACGATATTTGTAAGTTGGGTGAACATGTGAATGGCCCCTACACGCCAGGGAACTCCATCAATGTATATCCGCTCCCCTTCGCGCACCTGGCCCAGGTTCAGCATCATTTGCAGGTCCTCCATGTGCCTGCTGATCCCGGATTTGGCCGTCATCACCATGGCCCCTACAGCAAAGAGAGCCAGGCCACCCAGCAGCCAGTCACCCCGCGCATACAGGACCAGCAAGGCCGCCGCCACCGCTAGCACCACGCTCACCCCTTTATGCACCACATCCAGCAGCCTGCTGGAAAAGCTGAGCTTCTCATACTTCTTCACCGGCACCAGTTTCAGCACATAGTAATAAGCACCGCGCAGACCAAAGAGGACGACCAGAAAGGCCAGCAGAGCCAGCGCGATATTCGCGCCCCGGACAAAGATAAAATTCGTCACCTGCCGACCCAGTTCGGACCAGAAACTCCCGGCGTCCTTTTCCACTTCCTTCAGCTCATTTTCAATGACGGCAATGCGGTTCAGAACATCGTCACGCCGCACCTGCCAGCGCTCACGCGTTGCCAGCAGTTCCTTGGTCAGAGAAGCATCTTTTTCAGGTTCCGCTTTGAGTTCCCCAAGCAATACCTCGACATCATCCAAAGCACGCTCGGCCTGAGTTTTTTGGGATAGCAGCAGAGCCAGCTCCTGCCGCAGTGATTGCAGTTCTTGCGGTCGGCGGGTCACGTCTCGCAAGTCGCTAAAAACAGGGATGAGCAACTGGCCGATTTCATCCTGAAGTTTCATCGGCGTCTGCGCCACAGGATCACTGGTCAGATCCACCAGCGACTGTCGGCCTGTCACCAAAGCATTAAAATCACGCTCCACCTCCAGACGTCGTTTCTCCAAACGCTCGATCTCAGCTTGGACATCCTGTTTGCCCGTTTCGGTGATTTCGCTGCGCAGCTTTTTCCTCTGTTCCTCCATGCCTGCACGCAGGCTTTCACGTGTGGCCAGGAGGGCGCTCAGGGTCGCTCTCTTAGTTGGAGCAGCCTGCTCAGCCAGCGCAGGTACAGGTGCCTTTTCCACCGCCTCCTGCGCAAGTAAAATCGAAGTCAGCAGCAGCGACAAGAGACCCGTCTTTAATATCCAAAACAATCGCATATGTCATTACACTACGGACGCCCGCCTTTGCAAGGCGGTGTCTGTTTTCGGCTACGGCATTGCTCTTACACGCAGGCTCGCTAAAGTGGCTGCTTCATGACTGCTCAGCGCCAACCACGCAAGACCCAGCCACCTGCACGAAATGCTGCCCCTATTGTTCCCTTGGGGACCATCATCCAGGAGCATGACCGCTGGCGCAAAACCCAGCCGGGCAAACTTGGGCGGGGAGCACTTCGAGACCATTGGCAGAAGTTGGATGCCCAGCATTCTCAGCGTCCAGATTATCTCCTGTGGCGGGAGCTTCAGGGGACGGAATGTCCACCCCAGCGGAAGCAGGATCCGGTGGACTTGGCAGTGCGTGCTTTGAAGTCGCCTGAACCGGCCATTCACTGGGCTGCATTGGCCCTGATGCCAGATGTGATGCAATCCCCGGCCCTGGCTTCGGTGGCGCGTAAAAACCTGCTGCTGGATGCCTTGCGCCAATGGCTTGGTGGCGGTCGGCAACCGAGGGTGCCACTCACGGCCGCACCACAAGCAACAGCCCTTTTGTTATGGCTGGGACGCGGCTTCATCAATCCCGATGATGCGACACTTTGGTCTGATCTTAACGCATTGATCCAAGCCGCCCAGAGTGATTGGAAACTGGGGCGTAAACCGGATCTTGGCTTCTGGGAAAGCGGTCTGGTCTGGCCTCTCACCCAGGGACAAATTGCGCGGCGTCTGGCCCTGGCCATTCATTCTTTGATCCAGCATCAAACCGCAGCGAACCCTGCCCGCACCAGCGACTTGGCCCCGTGGCATTTCACGGCCTGGATGCTGCTGAGGGATACCCGCACGGCTCAGAATCCTGCACGCGTGATTGAGATCGAAGTATTGCTAGCGGCTGCCACCACAGCCCGCCTCGGTGGTGACGCCGACCAAGCCGGAAGACTGGCTGCGCTGGCCCTGAATCTTTCACCGCCCAACCTGCCTGAGCCGATGCAGCAAAGCTGCCGTGTCGCCGCCTGGGCCTTGGCAGAAGCCGGGCTCTCTGTGCCACCAACTTTGCGGGTCATCTACGATGAACTCCCCTTCCCTGGAGATCCACCTGCCAGTGAAAGCGGACAGACTGCCGCGCGCCAATACCTGGACAGCAAGGATGCCGCCCATCGACAGCTCATGCTTGAGGTGGAAAACGATCCCGACTGGGAATTGCTGCGCAAGGCAGGTGTGGTGCTGCATCATCCCCTGGCCGCACTTTCTTGGATCGCCCGCAAGGCGCAGTCTTATGCCCTAAAAAAGCAGCACGACCTCCTGCAATCCGCCGCCACTCTGGCCACCCGTCATCATCGCTTGACGACTCTTGGTCGCTTGCTTCCACACCTGCCTGCAAATGCTGAACGGGTGCTCAATTTTGCTCAAAGTCTGCGTCAGAGCCAGAGGCGAATGCCCTTCCTGCGCGATCATGAAATCTGGCAGGACTGGACCCGCTCCCTGCGCACTGCGTGGGCACGCCTAGAGCCGGAGGCTATTCAGGATCCCGAACAACTCTTCATCCTGCACGAGACGCTGCATGATCGTGAGGTCACCCTGTTACGCATTCTTCCTCTAGAGTTGCGCCTGCTGTCGCTGCGCCATTTGCATGGTCGCAAGCAGCCTTCCTCTCTCGTGCAAACACTGGCGACAGAGCCTCGTCACATGCAGCAGCTTGAACATCAGCGGCAGGTGGAGCTCTGGTCAGTCGCTGCGGAATTACGTGAGCGCCCGGAACTGGTAGGCACCGTCTGGATCAGCCTCGTCTTTCGTGGTGATCCCGCCCAGGGCCGGTATAGTTTGATCGTGCAAGGGCCAGCTGGACGCGTCATCCATCATGACCGGCTGCGCACATTACAGACGACACCTGCGGAACTGGACTGGACGCCCCTTTGGTCTGTCCTCAGCAACAGCGTAAAAGAGGTGAATGCGGAAGCCAGCCACATCCTCGCTGCGGTGGATCCCACCATGACCGAGCTGCCCTGGGCCAGCCGCCTGCGGGAAACTGGGCTCGAAGCCTCCATCAGCTTCATCCCAAGCTTGGAATGGGCCTTCCGTGTCATGCGCGAAACCTCAGCCCCAACTCATCCTGGGGAATACCTCTTGCCTGAAAACACGACCGCCACCCTGCCTGACAAACCTTTGCCTAACGGAACATGTGTCCTCCTGCCCACAGCTCCGCAATGCAATGCAGGCACTCGATGGACGAGTTCCGCCAACGTAGCAGAAGACGAAAAGCCCGCCAGCCAGCGCTCGCTGCAAGTGGGTGCGCATGAACGCATCCTCAGCGCGATGCCTATTGTTAGGGGACCGCTAAAAGAAGACCTCATCCGACTGTGCTTGGCGAATGCCACCCGACAGTTTACCGCCCCTGATACTGCACTGACGGAAGAGCAAAGCGCGGCTTTCCAAGCGGCCCCACTTTCTCCCCCAGGTGACTGGTTGAGGTATGGGGTATAATTACACAACCCGTCGGCGGCGCATGCCCAGTGCGCCGATTCCGACGAACACCAAGAACAACCTCGAAGGCTCAGGAATGACGACCGTGATGACGCCAGTGGTATAAAGATTGGAGACATCCCAAAAGAAGCCGAGGGGACTCAGGTCCGGCAGTTGGGGAAAATTGGCCACCTGAGATCCCGTCAGATTGCTAAAAGACCCAGTTACACCTCCAGTTAGACCGCTCCAGTCGATCACCTGCCAAGAAGTGCCTTCCACCCATCCTGCTGAATTTTCCGCATCAATGGCAATGCTCGTGGAGATGCTCAGTATAGCACCTGCCCCCAGCGTCAGACCATCGGCTCCTTCCAGGACTAGCATGTCCGCAGTAGTGGCGGCATTCAGTACACCACTCTGCTGACCGCTGAACAGATCGATGTTTACCCGGCCGCCAATCTCCAGCGAACCCATGCCGCTCGTACTCAATGTGAGCGCATTACCTGCCGTCTGCGACGGCGCACCAATAGTAAGTGTGCCATTGACGGTGATATCCATATCCGCCGCTGAAGCGATCCTACCATTGCCAGTCAGAATGGCCGGAGATGCCAGGATAAAGGCACCGCTACCGGTGGCGCTGCCAGTTGTGTTGAGAATGCGCAATGTGCCCGCACTGATGGTGGTGCCGCCGCTGTAGGTGCTGGCGGTATTCATTACTAGAGTGCCATTACCGGTCTTTTCGATTGCCGCAGCCCCCATCGCCTTCACCCCGATCGTGGTCGTCCCGGAGGTGATCTGGAAAGTGCGTGTGCCAGTGCCCAGATGCAGTTCAGCCTCCACGGCACCCGAGGAACCCGTGGTGATGGAATTGGTACCTGTCGCGGTGAGGTTACCCAGCAGATGCATTTCCACCCCGGCATTGCCCCGGTTGAGGGTGATGGTCCGGCCGCCCAGAGTGAGGCCACCTTCACCGATAGTTAAACTCGTCTTAGGATTGCCCACTCCATTGTTCCCACCGACCAGCATTCCCGCCCCGGTCAATTCCGCCGCATAAAACTCCCACACCGGGGCATCCGCGCCGCCGCTGTTGATCGTCATATCACGGCCGCCGAGAAGCTTGACCGTGCCAAGGACCGTTAAATCCCCCCTATTACCGGAAGCAAGAAAACCTCCCGTTTCCTGGGTATAGTAGGCCAATGTTTCCTGTGTGGTAAATCCTGAAATGGTTCCGCCCTGGACAGTTATGCCTGTGGTATTGGCGATCTGCTCGTTTTGACTGAGCAATAGTGTGCCACCTGTGGCGATCACCAAAGGTCCCGTGATGGCATCCGTGCCCGCTGTTTGATCCAGGTCCAGAATGCCGCCGCTCACCGTTGTCGTGCCGGTATAGGTTTTGGGCAGGTATCCCGTGAATGTCAGAGTTCCATTTCCAGTTTTGGTTATACCCCCATTCCCCACGATGCCGACACTGATATCGGTGGTGCCGCTGGTGATATCAAAGATGCGGACGGCATTCCCCAGATCGATGTGCGGCTCAATGGTGCCACTGTTGCTAACCAGGATAAAATTATTCCCTGTACCAGAGAAGTCACCGTTGAGATTGAGAGTGACGCCTGAATTGCCACGATACAGGGTAATGGTGCGTCCCGCCATGGAGAGGCCGTCACTGCCAACGGTCAGAGCCGTGCGTGGATTCCCCGTGCCGTTGTTGCCACCGATCAAAATGTTCGCCCCGGTGAGGACAACGCTGCGAGCCTGAAAATGCGGAGCAATGGCTGAGCCGGGCAGACTGTTGATGGTGAAGGTATTGCCTCCACTCAGAGTCAGTGCACCTGTGATGGTGACCTGACCACTGTTATCGGAAGCTGTTAGGCCGCCGCCATTCTGTGTGTAGTAGGCAATGGTTTCAGTGGTCAGCCAGCCGGAAATAGTCCCCCCGGTATTCACCGTGATACCCGCTGTATTTGCGATCTGTTCATCCGCCGCCATCGTGAGGGTGCCGCCAGAGTTGACAATAATGTCACCAGCCACAGCGATTACATTGTCGGATTGATTCAGAACCAGCTCTCCCCCATTGACGCGGGTCAGCCCTGAGTAGCTATTAGCCCGGTCACCGGAAAGAGTAAGCCTTCCAGCCCCTGTCTTCGTCAACCCCGCCTCCAAAGAAGCCCCGTTGGTAATTTCCACATTGATAGTTAGGCTGGCCCCTCCACCGCTGACATCGAAGACACGCTCCACAGGATCTGCGTCACCGCCCAGTTCCACACGCACCATGCCGGTTCTTCCACCCGCCGTATCCTCCCAGATGGCTGAAGCCGTGGTTCCAGTCACGGTGACATCACTGTTAAGCACCAGTTTACTACCAGCAGCTTCCGAATTCCCTCCGCGAAGATTCAGCCTCGATCCATCGAGGAACAAACCACCCTCTTTAATGGTGATGATGCCGAGGGTTGGTGAGTTTCCATAGAGGGTAAAGCTGTTGTTTGTTGGCACTGTACCGCCCGCAGTAGCGGGCATATTAGTGAGGCTGAGGCTGCCAAAAGTCAGGCGAGCACTGCTGTTTCCGACAAAGATGGTATTCTCGCTTCCGCCAGTGAAACTCCCTGCACCGTCGATCGTCCAGTTGGAACCCGATCCAGCGTTGAACGAGCCGCCAGTCATGGTCAGACCGCCGATGGTTTCGGTCAGATTTGAAGTCAGCATCGAATTGGTTCCCTGGCCATTAAAGACACTGCCCAGGCCGCTAACGGTGACCACCGTGGTATCCGCAAGCTGATGAGAGCGAGCGAAGGTCACTTTGCCACCATTGCGGATATCTAGATTCCCAGCTACCGCATTGCGGTTGGAGGTTTTATCCAGCCGCAGAATCCCGGCCTCGACGGAGGTTAGACCGGTATAGGTATTGGAGGCGGTGCCACTAAGAGTGAGCGTCTGAGTTCCGATCTTTGTGAGGCCCCCATCTCCACTGAGGATACCGCTCAAGGTCAGGCTCCCTGCTGCCGCATCAAAGGTGCGTGTGGCCTGCATCAGCATGGCCAGGCTGAGGGTCTGGAGAAAAGTGGAGTTATTGGTTACATCGCCGCCGAGAATAATGCGGTTTCCCGAAAGGGTGAAGGCCTCCGCATCTGCATTGAAGGTGATGCCAGCGAATTGAGTATCCGCAGTGAGGTTATTGGCCGCAGTCAGGCGCAAGGCACCACCAAAGAACAAAGAATCACCGCTCAGGGGTAGCTGGCCGCCCCAGTTGAGAGCCGTGCCCCAGTTGTTATCCGCCCCGCCGCCATTCCAGGTGACAGCAGCCCCTTTGACCAAACCAGGTAATGAGAAGATCAGCGATGCAATCCAAGATAGAAAGAGCACCCGACCATGAATAGGCCGAGAAAAGGGATGGGGGGACATCATAGGTTGTCCCTATTCATACCACACCATCTCTGCTGATCTCTCATACAGAGTACCCTAGCAGCCATAGAATAAAGATTATTCTGAAGGCTGTCTAAAGACTCAAATAGCGGGCTTATTCCTTCACCGCTGCATCCCGGTTCTGCATGTAAGTACTGCGGACGGAGAGGTATGGATCCACGGAGTTCTTGCAGGACTCGTCATAGTAATACAAGAGGTCCGGGCTGGACTGGATGGTATCTACGGTGCCAGGAATCCAGGCCCAGTCATTGGTATCACCCTTCATGAACAGACCCCAGTGGGTGGGATTCAAGACATAGTCTCCTGCATAACCAACAGCATCGCGTAGATTGCTTGGTCCAAGTATCGGCAAGACAAGATAAGGTCCTGTACCGACACCCCAGCGGCCAAAGGTCTGACCGGTATCCTCTTTGGGGACAGCGGTCAGGGCGGGGATCTTGTCTGACTGGCGGATGAATCCACCAAATCCAGCAATGGTATTCACGCCGAACTTTTGAGCTTCCTTACCTGCACGGCCAAATTTGCCCTGGAGACCGCTATTAACGAAACGGATGGGGAATTTGACGTTGTCGAAAAAGTTGCCCAGGCCCTTGCGGACGGGGGTTGGGGCAACGAATTCATACCCTTTGGCGACTGGACGGAAGACAAAGTTATAGATACCGTCATTGAGCTTGAAGGTGGCCCGGTTCAGACCCTCAAGAGGATCTGAAACTGCGACGGTGGCCCCATAGTCATCCAGTTCATCCACAGCATCCGCAGCATCAACCACAGGGGCGTCCGCTGGAGGTGCAGGTTGGGATTTGGTAGCGCAGTCCGTCAAAAACGGAATGACGGAGAGGAAAAGCAGGCGGAGGGTGGTGGATCCAGGCTTCATTAGGGGCGAGAGACAGATTGTTCGAGAGAGCTAATTACAGCGGTCGCCCCCCCTTTCTTAAAAGATGCATCAAGCTGGGCACGATAATTGGCCACCATGCTGACGCCTTCGATGACGACATCGACAATGCGCCATCCGCTTTCCTGCTCCATGCGGTAGGTGACGTTGTAACGGCTGCCCTTATAGATCAGATCCGTCGGGACATCCACGCGGCCAGCGGCCGGGGCGAGAGCCGTCTTGAAATTGACCGTGGCGCTTTCACCCGGAGTGAACTTGCCGCTATAAGTGCGGATCACCAGGGTGGTGAAAAGCTGCACGGCTTTTTTCTGCTGGTCACCACTGAACTGGCGCCAGCCGACACCCACCGCTCGGCGGGTCATGGTTTCAAAGCTGATGTGCTTTTGCAAAACAGGCCGGGCTTTTTCTGCCAAGGCACTGCGGCTGGAAACGCTATTGGAAACAGCGAGCACTTCATTCACAGCCGTTTTTAAACGCTGCTGAGCTTCTGCGGTGGATGCATGCACAGGCCCCGCCAGAAATGGCGTCAGTGCGATAAGGGCAAAAAAGGAACGTCGGTTCATGGAGGAGGAGCTTTTTCTGTTTCTTCTGAGACGCTACCGAAGGCCATCTTTCCGATTAACGATTCTATATCAACGGAAGACTCCGTCATTGTGATTCGCTCGCCAGCCTTCAGGAAAGTTTCGTCTGCACCGGGTGAAAGTGCTACATATTTATCACCAATCAGACCGGTTGTCTTAATCGAAGCCATGGAATCTGTGGGAAGACGCAGGTCGGACATCACGCGGAAAGAGACAATGGCGGTGTATTCGGAAGGTTCCACGCGGATAGCCTCCACCCGCCCGACGGGCACGCCAGCGACTAGGACGCTGCTGCCAGTATTCAGACCGCTGACACTGCTGAACCGGGCCTCCAAAGCATATGTATCCCCTCCCAGCAAGGAGCCGCCGCCGAGCTTCACCGTCAGGTAAGCGATGGCGGCAAGACCGAGGAGGACAAAGACTCCAACGAGGAATTCGAGCTTGGTCTGTTTCATGAATCTTGAGATGGAAGAGTTTCGCCACTGCGAATGGCGGTCAATGAAGCGCTCAGGGCGGTGGTATTGTCGCGGAAACTTGTCACTACAGGATCGGATGAGACCCGGAACTCTGCGGGTGTGCCTTGAAAATGCATGCGGCCCTGATCCAGCAAAGCGACGCGGTCACTGGAGATCAGCGCCTCAGGCACATCGTGAGTGACAACGACGGCGGTGAAGCCAAACTGGCGCTGATACTTGGCGATCATAACAAAAACGGCGTTTCTGCGCAGAGGGTCCAGACCGGCGGTGGGTTCGTCAAAAAGCACCAGTTCAGGCCGGGTGACAATGGCGCGGGCCAGGGCCAGACGCTTCTGCATGCCGCCGGAAAGCTGGCTGGGGTAGCGGTCATGATGTGCCTCCAATTCTAGCTGGCGCAAGGCCTCGAGACTGCGCTCGCGGATTTCCTTGTCAGACAAATCCAAGGTCTGCTCCAAAGGCAGGGCGACGTTTTCCAAAGCGGTCAGGGAATCAAACAGAGCGTTGCTTTGAAATAGGAAACTGCAACGTCGGCGAAACTCCATGCGGGTTTTGGCATCCCTGGTTTCCAGCGGGCGGCCATCAAAACAGATGCTGCCTGAGTCGGGGCGAATGACATCGGCCAAGCATTTGAGGAAGACGGATTTGCCGGTGCCGCTGCGTCCCATGACAGTAACTACGCTGCCGCGAGGGACATCCAGATCTGCCCCAGCGAGCACCACATTATCACCAAAGCGTTTATGAACGCCCTGCACCTGAAGCAGCAGATTCTGGGAAGGGGTAACCATGATCAGACAAGGAAGGAGGTGATCATGTAATCGGCCGCCAGCACCGTGATGCTGGACTGAACCACAGCCCGGGTGGTGGAGGCACTGACGGCGCGTGCTCCGGTGGCCGTGCGGCAGCGGTGGGCGTTATACCCGTGATAAGCACAGAGGGCGATGGTGAGGAACCCAAAGGTGGTGGCCTTCAAAAAACACTCCGTGACATCCTGCATCTGCACCGCCCGCTCCACAGCAGACCAGTATATGCCTGACTCTAATCCGAGCAACCAGGAGCCGGAAAGACTGCCGCCGAACAAACCAATGGTGACAAAAAGCGCGGTCTGCATGGGATACACGACCAAGGCCGCGAGCAAACGCGGGGTGACCAGATAGCCGATGCTGCTGACGCCCATGGTTTCCAGAGCGGCCACCTGCTCCGTATTGCGCTGGATGCCCAGCTCTGCCGCAAGGGCGGAACCCGCCTGGCCTACGAGCATGAGAGCAGCCAGCACGGGACCCATCTCGCGAACAAGACTGAGTGAAACCAGTGCGCCCAAGAGGCTCTCCGAACCGAAACGGTTAAGCACATAGTATCCCTGGAGACCAAGAACAAGGCCGGTGAAAAGGCCAACGATGAGGATCACCGGCAGGCAGCGGACGCCTTGCTCAAAGACGGCACGCAAGACCCGACGGAACAGCCGCCGCGAACTTAACACGGACTGAAAAGACTTCAGCGCAAAGAGCGCAAAATCCCCCAGCCCGTGAACAATCGCGAGAGTCTGAAATCCCAGGGTGCGCACCATAAAGCCGCATACTATCACCCAGCCCGAGGCTGGATGCAACGTCCAGGTGATTGTTCTTACAATTTGAAAAGTGGTCAGAACATGGCGCGCTCAGCCGGGGGAAAGCGCACCCAAAATTAAACACGCTTTTAGTTAGTCTTCAGCACTTCAATGAACGCCTCTTGCGGGATGTTCACGCGGCCAATGGACTTCATGCGCTTCTTACCTTCCTTCTGCTTTTCCAGGAGCTTGCGCTTACGGGAAATGTCACCGCCGTAGCACTTGGCGGTCACGTCTTTGCGCAGAGCGCTGATGGATTCACGGGCGATGACCTTGCCACCAATGGCGGCCTGGATGGCGACGACGAAGAGCTGCTGGGGAATCACTTCCTTCAGCTTTGCAGCGAGCTGGCGGCCACGCGCCTCAGCTTTGCCACGGTGCACGATGCAGGAGAAGGCGTCCACAGGTTCACCTGCGATGAGCATGTCCATCTTCACCAGGTCATCGGCCTTATAACCAGCATGTTCATAGTCCATGCTGCCGTAACCACGGGTGAGGGACTTGAGCTTGTCATTGAAGTCCACGAGGATTTCATTCAGCGGGATGACGGTGTGCAGCAGCACGCGACGATCATCCAGGGTTTCGGTGTTGTTCACCTGACCGCGCTTATCCATCACCAACTGCATGATATCGCCGATGTATTCATTCGGGATCATGATAAAAACCTTCACGATGGGCTCACGGATTTCATCAATCTCGTTGGCCGACGGCAGGAAGCTGGGGTTATCCACAAGGATCTCGGTGCCGTCCGTTTTACGAAGTTCATAAATAACGGATGGATACGTGGAAATGACATCCATGTTGAACTCACGACGCAGACGCTCCTGGACGATTTCCATGTGCAAAAGCCCCAGGAAACCGCAGCGGAAACCAAAGCCCAGCGCGGCGGAGCTTTCCGCCATGAAGGTGAAGGCGGCATCGTTGATCTGAAGCTTGCCCACGGCGAGCTTCAGGGCTTCAAAGTCATCAGTGCTGATGGGATAGATGCCACTGAAGACCAGGGGGTGGATTTCCTTAAAACCAGGAAGCGGCTCAGGAGCCGGCTTGCGGGATTCCGTCAGCGTATCGCCAATTTTCACATCCGCTGTGGTTTTCACGTTAGCGATGATGTAACCCACATCGCCAGCTTCCAGCTTGTCACAGGCCACCATCTTCGGGCGGAAAGTACCGACTTCCTTGATTTCGGAGTCGTTTCCGGAAGCCATAAGACGGACTTTTTGACCGCGCACAATGGAGCCGGACATCACGCGGATGTAACTGATGACGCCACGATAGGGATCGAAAATGGAATCAAAAACGGAGGCGCGAAGGTAGCCATCACCCGGTTCTTTTGGAGCAGGAACGAAAGCGACGATGGCCTCCAGGATGTCAATGATGCCAATGCCCATCTTGGCACTGGCGGAGACAGCTTCATCCGCAGGAAGTTGAAGGATTTCCTCAAGCTGCTTCTTCACCTTATCCACATCCGCATTCGGCAGGTCGATCTTGTTGATGACGGGGATGACATGCAGGTTTTGCTGCAAGGCCAGATTCAGGTTGGCCACGGTCTGGGCTTCCACACCCTGGCTGGCATCCACCAGCAAAAGAGCGCCTTCACAAGCGGCAAGGGAGCGGCTGACTTCGTAGCTGAAATCCACGTGGCCAGGGGTGTCCAGCAGGTTCAGCTTATAAATCAGGCCGTCTTTGGCCTTGTAGTTCATGCACACCGGGTGGGCCTTGATGGTGATGCCACGCTCACGTTCCAGGTCCATGCTGTCGAGCAACTGGTCCTGCTGCTGACGTTGGGTGATGGTCTGCGTGGCCTCCAGCAGCCGGTCAGACAGCGTGGTCTTACCGTGGTCAATGTGGGCAATGATGGAGAAATTGCGGGTACGTTCGATGGACATCAGGGGATGGTCGGCTGGCGAACCGATACCCTAGCCCCGAGTGGTGAAAGGGTCAAGGTCGGTGCGCGGCTACCGTAGCGGTGGGGGATGGGGAAAGCTGCGAATTTTTCCCCATTTGGGGATGATTGAACTCAATTCGTTGAAAATCAACGAACTGCCATGGGGATAATTGTCCCCATGGAATCCCCATGCGGGGAACGGAGGGGGAAATAAAACCGGGAAGCCTTCATGGAAGGAGATGATTTAAAGAGGTCAAACGGGGCCTGGAGTGAGCACTCCCTAATGGAAAACCCATATGCTGGGATTATCGCTCAGAATGGGCGGTGGCGCAAGGGGACGACCCGCCGGATCCGGCAAAGGTAAAAATTTCCTGATCCTGCGAATAGTGGGCGAGGAGCCTCCGTCTGAAAACTCATCCCAGCGATGTCTGCGAGCTCGTTTGACTTCGCGCACATTGCCCGCACCTTTACCATCGGGCATACCGCCCATTATCCCATGTCTTTTATTGACCGTCTGGAACGCGTCTTCTTCTGGCTCTCTGGAGCCTCTGCCGACAACCTCGAAAGCTGCCCAGCCTGGGAACGGCGGAAGTATGTGGCCTTTGGCGCGACGGTGCTGGTGCCCTGCACGTTTGCCATGATCGCCTGTGCGTATGCGATTTCGACACTGACGAACAATTGGTTCATCATTACGACGATATCGCTGGTGTGGGCCTTCATCATCCTGACGGTGGACCGGGCGCTGCTGGCGACCTACCGGGCCTATCAAAATATTTTTCGCAAGCTAGCCCAGTTCAGCCTGCGCATCGTGGTGGCGGCGCTGATGGGGATCACCATTTCACATCCGCTGACGCTGCTGCTCTTTAAAGATACGATCATCTCCGTGGTGGAAAAGGAACGGCAGCAAGAGATCGAAACGGCACGCAAGCTGGCTGCAGATCAAAAAGCGCTGGTGGAGGCGCGGGTCAAACCGTTGGAAGATCAAATCGCCCAGCAAAGGCAGGCGTGGTCGGGCAGCTTCGAGGCGAAGTTCCTGGATGGCGATGGCAAGCCGATGGAAAAACCCCTGACGGCAGATGAACAAGCGGCCAAGGCGGAACGGGATGCAAGAATCACATCTGCGGTGGCCCCTGGCAAAGAACGCCTGGAGGCCCATGATGCAGAAATGGCCAAGCAGAGTGCGGAGTATCAAAAAATAGCGGGTGAGCTGAACCATTGGCAGACGGAATTCGAGCGGGAGGTGAATGGCCAGCGCAGCGGCATCACCGGACTGGGGCCACGGGCCAAAAGCATCCAGGAAGATCAACTGACGTGGAGGCGGGCTGAATCCGCAAGGCTCAGCGGCGTGATGGAGACAATGACCAAAGATCGCGGAGTATTGCTGGCTGAGATCAAGGCGGCAGAGGACGGTGTGAATGCTGCCCTGGCTGCCAGGGATGCTGAATATGCGGCCAAGGTGAAGGCGGAGGAAACCCGTGTAGCCGCGCTGAAACAGCAGGTGCAGCAGGAGCAGGCGGACCAGTTTGTGGGGCAGCAAAATGCCATCCGTGAGACGCTGAAGATCCAAATTGATGCGCTTTTGGTCCAGCTCAACAGCCTGCATACGGAAATCGCGAGTCTAGCGGAGGATGAGAAGACACGGATCGACGGACTGCGTGCTGAACCGCGCCGGGACATCTTGACACAGACTCTGGCCCTGCATGACCTGTTTGAAAACGGGGCTGAGGGGGGGCGCTTTGCCCTGACGGCTTATTTGGTGCTATCCGCCCTGTTCATGCTGGTGGATACCATCCCCCTGGTGGTGAAGTTTTTCTCCAAGCCGGGACCGTATGACTCCCTGGTGGACTGCGATGAGGTGAAGTATGACCAGCAGCGCATGGCATTCCTGAAGAGCATCGACCGCTATACCAAGCAGCTGGTGGACAGCCCCTTCCTGCACATCACACAGAACCGGCCGCTGGAGCGTGCGCTCATCGAAGGCGTGGACCGCAGCCGGGCCGCGAAGGCCTTTTTGGAACATTTGATGGATCTGGAGCAGGCTTTCCAGGACAAGGTGCGGCTGGAACGCGAGCGGCTGGCCACCACGGGTGGAGTGAGCGGCGCGGCAGACATGCTGGAAGAAATGGCGAGCGCTTTTTACGCAGACCTGCGCCTACGTATGGAATCCTTCTTCAAGGATGACAGTCATGCCGCGCCGGGTACGGCGCGGGCGTAAGGAGAGGCCATGAGTCCCTTTACGAAAGCAGAAAGTAGCGCACGATAACCGCCCCCAATGCAGACAAATTCGTAAATGAGCCTTTTGGAAAGAACTAAAATCCCTTACATTGCACCCCTCGACGGAATTCGGGCAGTGGCCATCTTGGCAGTTCTTGTATTTCATGTTTCACCAGAATTTTTGACTGGTGGCTTTGTCGGAGTGGACATTTTTTTCGCTCTTTCAGGCTATTTAATCACATCCGTGCTTATGTCCGACCTGGACAATGGCCGCTTGTCATTAATAAAATTCTATCAAAGAAGAATACAAAGGCTCCTGCCCAGCATTATTGTCATGCTTTTGGCAGTCTTGCTTCTATGGGTGCAATTTATGCCTCAAAGCGATGCGCGTGCCACGGGCGTCCACGCCTTATGGTCACTCTGCAACCTGTCTAATGTGTACGTATGGAAAGACTTGGGCAATTACTGGGCACCCTCTGCTGTGTGGGCACCGTTGACCCATACATGGTCCCTTGGGATTGAAGAGCAGTTTTACCTCTTCTTCCCATTTTTAATGACAGTGCTCGTCAGATACCAGCGCCACAGGTTGAGTCTATGGCTAGCAACTTTTACTTTAGCAAGTTTTGCAGCGTCCTGGTATGGGAGCAATCATCACCCGGCAGCGGCATTTTATCTTTTGCCAACACGCTGCTGGGAGTTTTTTCTGGGTTCACTGTTGAGCATCAATCAAAACCGTTTCGTTGCGACCCTCCAAAGCTTTAAAACCGGCACACAGACTCTGGCTCATGAATTTCTCAGTGCTCTTGGGCTTGGCATGGTCATTTTGAGCTTCTACATCATCAATGAAAAAACACCGTTTCCTGGCTGGATCAGCTTGGTGCCTGTTTCAGGAACGATCTTGATTATCGCCTCTGCCTTAGCGGGCCGATCTAAAATATCGCGCTTCCTTGCCTGCCCTCCAATGGTTGCGACAGGACGGCTTTCATACTCATTTTATTTGTGGCACTGGCCGTTCATTATTCTTGGGAAAGCCTTAGCAGATAAAAATGAGCTTCCACAGTTAGCTGGTGCCTTTGCTGGATGCATACTGGGATTGATTCTAGCATGGGTAGCACACATCGTTGTTGAGCAACCCCTGCGGCACCGTTCTACTGGTAACAAATGGCGAATTTCGTTAACTGCTGCAGGCTTTAGTGCTGCTGCGTTGTGTGCTTGTCTGATAGCCCTAGCACAACGAACAACTGAGCCAAGAAGTCTTTTCGATATCTCTACTTTTAGCATCAAGCTCTATGATACTGGCCGTGATCCTGAGGCAGGCTTAGCAACTAGCGATCTATTATATGACCTTCATTTTCCAGATGTACCTCAACCAGACCAGGACCTATGGAGAAATGGAGGGATTCAACATTTGCATGGAGACACTCCACCAAAGGTTGTGGTCCTTGGCAGTTCACATGCACTCATGTATTCCAAGGTAATCGATGCCATTTGCCACGATCATCGCGTCTCCGTTGGATTCTTGGGCGCTGGGCTTGGATCCCCCGCCTTTTTTGAAACTCCCGTTAATGGTCATTTTGCTACGTTGGATATAGCGCGGGAATTCGATCGGGCGCGCAGAAAGTGGATTAGTCTCTGGAAGCCTACAACCATTATCGCGATAGACCGCTGGGATACCCGAGCCAAGACCCCTCAAATATTCGAATCAAAATTGAGGCAGTTTCTTCAGGAGTTATGCCCTCTTGCTAATGTGATTATCGTTGCTCAAGTTCCTGTATTGGATGTCGGCCACCACCGGAATTTGCGTGAATTCATCCATTGGCATACAGACGGTTATAAAAAATTCCCTTTGCTTTCGGCTGACATTCATGATGAAACCCGACGAAAGTACATTAAATTAGCGGAATCAGCCAAAGATGATTTTGACAGTCTTTCAATCTTAAGAGCAGACCTACCCTTTTATCATAACGACGGAAGTATCAAGTACTACTCAGGCAGAACGTTTTTTTATGCTGATGACAATCATCTGACAGACGAAGGCAGTGAATCTATTCGATATCTGTTTGAAAAGGCGATTCTTGAAAGCCTTACACAGTAACCTAAAAACTTTACAGTCCACGAATAGGCGCACACCTCCTGGAAGGACAAATTCCACAACAAAAGGAAGGTAGTCAGGGAAGCCCTGCGTTTTTCCCGATGGCATAATGCTCATCTCCAAGCGATAAAGAGGGTATGCGCTCCGACTTTCATCGCAAGCCTACGGGCTCCCGCACACCGCCACGTCCCGGCCCCCGCCCGCCGCAGGGTAAGGGCGCACCGGCGGGACCGCGCCCGGACCGTAGCCAGGGTGGGACTTCCTGGGAGAAATCTGCCGACTGGTATGACAGGATCCTTGGAGAGCGCGGGTCTGAGCTTTATCAGGCGGTGGTGATCCCGCAATCCCTGGCGCTGCTACAGCCGCAGAAGGGGGAGCACATCCTGGACCTGGGCTGTGGACAGGGTGTCTTTTCCCGAGCACTGGCAGACAAAGGGGCAAAGGTGACGGGTGTGGATGCTGCGCCGACACTCATCGCCAAGGCACGCACTTACCAGAGCCGCACGCCCATCCGCTATTATGACCGCGATGCAGCAGAACTGACCGGGCTGGGTGAATTCGATGCGGCCTCGGCCATTCTTTGCCTGCAAAACATGGAGCACCTGGATACGGTCATCGCCGCGACGGCCACGGTTTTAAAACCGGGTGGGAGAATGCTGTGGGTGCTGAATCACCCGGCCTTCCGCATCCCGCGCCAGTCCTCCTGGGGCAATGAGGAGGAGAGGAAGATCCAGTACCGGCGGGTGGATGCCTATAGCAGCACGCTGGGTATCCCCATCCTGATGCATCCTGGCAAGGCGGATAGCGAAAGCACCGTGAGCTTTCACCGCAGCTTTGAGACACTGACATCCTCCGGCTTCAAGGCGGGGCTGTCCATGGTGGGGCTAGGGGAATGGTATTCGCACAAAGAAAGCCAGCCAGGGCCGCGCGCCCGGGCGGAAAACCGTGCTAGAAAAGAGTTTCCACTTTTCCTGGCCATGTTGTGGAAAAAGTAGGCGTCACATCTGCATCCAATCCGGCTAGAATCCTCCCGATGAAATACTTTGCTCCCGTTTGTGCCCTGGGTCTGATCCTGGCCGCCTGTGCCAGCAAGCCTGCACCTGAAAAGCCCGTCGAGGCACTGGCGGGCCGTGATTACTTCGTGATGTATGTGAAGCCGATCCTGGAGACGCAGTGTCTGCGCTGCCATCAGGGGGCGAATCCGCCGGCGGGACTCTCGCTGGTACAACGAAGCGGAGCCTATGCACCGCGCAAGCGTGACCGGGCCTTCATCGTGCCGGGAGATCCAGATGCGAGCCTGCTGCTGAGGGCGGTGAGCCGGGAGGGGACACACCCGCTGACCATGCCACGGCTAGACATCACCCTAACCGATGATGATATCGGCGCGCTGCATGAATGGATCGAGGACGGAGCCTACTGGCCGGACAATCCAGACGGGTTTTTACAGCCCCGATACAACATCGAAAATCCCTGATTTTACAAGGGATCCAGCACAGTGTAGCCGGACTGATACATTTCTGACCTGGACTGTGATGCCTTACCTTTTTGAGGGGCTGTCACAAAAATACCCACATGAGAGAGTTTGCGCGTAGCAGGGCCACTGGATGCTAGACATGGTGACATTGTCCTAACCAACCAAATTTCCCATGGGCAAAGAATACGACACTACTCCGACAACCGTCCCGCACGTGGCGACCCAATATCGCACCAT
This sequence comes from Prosthecobacter fusiformis, assembly GCF_004364345.1. Classification (NCBI taxonomy): domain Bacteria; kingdom Pseudomonadati; phylum Verrucomicrobiota; class Verrucomicrobiia; order Verrucomicrobiales; family Verrucomicrobiaceae; genus Prosthecobacter; species Prosthecobacter fusiformis. Next base: position 317,574 of record NZ_SOCA01000001.1, read on the forward strand.
CTGCACACCGGTCCCCCACCCTGATTCCATCCAGCACATCGAGCGGAGCCGCAAGTATGAACCTCTGTCCATGCGCGGCATGCCGCCCATCGTGTGGGACCGGGCGGAAGACATCTTCGTTTATGACAAGTACGGCAACCGGTGGCTGGACTGGAGCAGCGGTGTGCTAGTGACGAACTGCGGGCATGGCGTGCCCGAAGTGCGCCAGGCCATCATCGACCAAGTGAACAGCGGGCTGATCCACAACTACGTCTTCCCAAGTGAGGAAAGGCCGGAGCTGTGCGAACTGATCGCCAGTGTCTCGCCCGAGCCTTTAAAGAAAGTCTTCCTGCTGAGCACGGGCAGCGAAGCTACAGAATGCGCCATCAAACTGAGCCGGGCGCATGGCATCGCGGTAGGTGGACGGGAAAAGATCGGCATCATTGGCTTTGAACGTGGGTATCATGGCCGCACACTGGCCTCCCAGCAGGCTGGGGGCATGGCAGGCCAGAAGACCTGGATCGTGAACATGGACCCGGCCATTATCAATGTGCCATTCCCGGACGGATACTGGGACGAAAACAGCAGCTTTGACGGCTTCCTTGAGGCGGTGGAAGAAAGCGGCATGAAGCCGAGCCAAATCGCGGGCGTGATCATGGAAAGCTATCAGGGTGTGGGGCCTGACTTCGCGCCGGTGGAGTATATCGAAAAACTGCGCGCCTGGTGCACGGAGCATGATGTGGTGCTGACCTTTGACGAAGTGCAGTCCGGCTTTGGCCGCACGGGCAAGTTTTGGGCCTTCGAGCATTACGGTGTGGTGCCGGATCTGATCTGCTGCGGCAAGGGCATTTCATCATCCCTGCCACTGGCGGCAGTGATCGGCAGACAGGACATCATGGACCAGTTTCCACCAGGATCGATGACCAGCACGCACTCGGGCAACCCGGTGTGCTGCGCAGCGGCGCTGGCGAACATCCGCAAGCTGCTGGATGAAGACCTAACAGGCAATGCGGCAAGGCTGGGACCGGTGCTGCTGAAGGCTTGCCAGGAAATCCAGGCGAAGCATCCTGAAGTGATCGGCAATGTGACCGGCGCGGGGTTAGTGGCCGGTTTGCAAACGGTGAAACGTGGAACGAAGCAGCCGGACCATGATCTGGCGCATCGTGTCATCGAGCTGTGCTACCAGAAGGGGCTGCTGTTCTTCGCACCCGTGGGTGCATGGGGGCAGACGGTGAAAATTTGCCCGCCTCTGACCATTCCGCTGGAGGCGCTGCAAGAAGGCATCGCCGTGCTGGAGGAAGCCTTCGACGAGGCGGTGGCTGAAATGTACGAGGAAGCAGAGGTGGAAACCTTTGACGAAAATCTGGCGGAGCTGGTGGCGTAAGCAGCCGGTTTTGTCTCTGAAAAAAGCTCCATGGCCTCGCGGTCGTGGGGCTTTTTTATGGGGGGCTATTTGCTCCGCTCCAGGACGATGCGGAAGCTGATGGTCGGCCGACGTGTATCGATGGCGATAGGAATGCGGACGGAGGAGAGGAGCTCATCCGGATTGAAGGTCTGCCAGTTGCCACCGCGAACCGTGCCAAGGAGCTTTTTGCTCTTGGGGACCGATTTGGCACCGGGTTCATAATCGGTATCCACCCATTCGGAGGCATTGCCGCCGAGACCGGAGATGCCGCGTTCGTTGGGGAGGAAGGCTCCCACGGCACCTAATTGAGGGAAGCGGTCTTCATAACCTGGGATGAAACCTTCGATGCTGGTCCTGCGCCCGGCATTCGTATCCGCCAAGTTTTCGCTATTGGGTGGAGGTGGCCAGTCGAAGCCCCAGGGGTAAATGCCACGGATACGGCCATTGCGCTCCGCCGGGGTGGCTCCGCGTTCCAGGGGCAGGCCGACGGCGCGGCTCCATTCTTCATCCGTGGGCAGACGATAACGGTCCTTGGGGCCAATGAGCCCGGCATTGCGTTCGCGCTCTGTCAGCCAGGCGCAGAAGGCGCGAGCCTCTTCACGATCTATACCGACGATGGGCTGGGTGCCGCCACGGCCATCATTATCTATATTCCCCGGACGGCGGGCGTTGGTGGCTTTGACATACTCCAGGTAATCACGTCGGCGGGTTTCTACGGAGGCGATCATCACATCCCCCAAAGGCACGAGGCGCAGGCCGAGGCCGTTGGCTTTCCATTCACGACCAAAGGTGACGGCCTGGCGAGTTTGCATGTCCGAAAAGAGCTCCAGCAGAGCACCGGATTTTACCTCGCCCTCCAGGACGACATCAGAAAAGCCTTCTTCCCGGAGTTCAAACTCCACGGACCCACTGCGCACGCGGGGGAGTTCCAGGGGGGTATAGCCGAGGAATTCGTCATGCTGAAAGACGCGGACTTTTTCTGGAGTGGTGCGAATGACGACGCTGCCATAGGTCTGGCGCTCCACCCGGAGATGGAAGGCCTGCCAGTCTTTTTCATCATTGCCAGCCGTGGCTTCACTGTCGCGATCCTCCGGCATGTCTTCACTGCCTGTATTGCCGCTTTCCACGTAATAGAAAGGTTCCACCTCATAATGATGCTCCTGGCTGAGGGCACCTGCGGCACGGTCCGCATCGGTCATCCAAAAGCGGAAGGCCTCCGCATCGCCGACGGGCACGACCACGAAATAAGAGGCGTCTTTGCCATTATCGGCAAGGGAAGCGCGGACGACTTTTCCTTCGAAAGAACGGCCGGTGGCCTCCAGGAAGCGCTTGAAGAATTTGATCTCCACGGGCTGCTCGCTGAGGTGTCCGCTCTGGGCAGGTTTAAAGGCGATGCCAAGGCTATTGGTCCAGCGCTCTCCAGGCTGGGGCAGGCGGGTGGCCTCCATTTTCAAATCGTATTCCGCAGGACGGCTGCGGCTGGCGCTGTGCTCAATCTCCAACTGCTTATGACCGGGCAGGCGAAGCTGATAAATGACAGGAACGCCTTCTTCAGGATTCAGTGCCAATGGGGTGACGCCCACCTTGTCCTCACCTGAAAAAACATCGGCTCCCGCGGGCACCGTTTTAATGGTGAGCATAGGCAGACTTTTTTGCACTTCCAGGACCGGGGCGGCATTGCGCTGGGCGAGCCACATGCCAAAACCAACGGCCAGGCTGAGGGTGACGGCTCCTGCTGCGGCCCAGTACCAAACGAGGCGACGGGAGGGTAAGGGCTGGCCGCGAAGAGCCAGCGACATTTCATGGGCACTGGTGTAGCGATCCTTCGCCTTCGGGGCACAGGCTGTGCATATGACGCGGTGCAGGCGCTGCCAGACATCCAGCTTATCTCCGCTTTCTGAACAGGAAGGAATGTCTGGAAAATCCAGGCGGTCTTTGCCTGTGCTGGCTTCATAAAGCACCATGCCGAGAGAAAAGATGTCTGATTCCGGTGAGCCGGGACCCTCAGGTGCCACAAAACCCTCCGTGCCCACAAAGCTGCGTTGCCCGAGCAGGGCGACGAGGCCGATATCGGCGAGGCGGCAGTTGCCATCAATGAAGATGAGATTCGAGGGTTTTACATCCCGGTGGATGAGCTTGTTTTCATGAAGGAAGTGCAGCCCCTCGGCCACATTTGAGCCGATCTGCAGACAACGCTCTGCCATGATGCGTTTTTCCCGGCGCATCTGCAAACCCAGGGTGTGGGATTTATACGTCGATGGCTGGATGTCGCGGCCGTGCTCCAAGTCATCCGCCAACTCCATGACATAATAATAGAAGCCCTGGGCATCACTGCGGCCGACCTGGAGGATGGGGACGAGACCGACGTGACGGCGGGAGATGGGCTCGTAACGTTTGATGGCCTCGAACTCACGCTCAAAGGAATCCGCCTGGTCATAATCCTCCCGCCAGACGACTTTGACAGCGCGGAGAGCACCCGTCACGGAACGGGCCATCCAGACTTCCCCATAGGCCCCCCGACCAATGAGACGCAGCGTCTCGTGGTCACGGATCTCAGGCGCGGTGCGGATGGGAGCTGCGGTCATCAGGGCAATTGGACAGGATTCGGCGGCGAGTATTCAGCATTTCGCACTCGAAGGTCAAGACTTGCCGCTAGAAACTGCCAGGTATACCCCTGGGAAGCAGTGTATCCGCGCCGGATACACTGCTGGTTGGGGTGAATACAAGACGCCCTGCTGTTTTATACGGACTCCAGCCCCGTCATGGTGGAGGTGCTGGTGGCAAATTTATCTTCCTCCAGACCCAGGCGCTGAAGAGTGCTGAGGTAGAGATTTGGCAGCGGGTAGTTATTCTTCTGGTCGAAGGCGAGATGCTGCCCGTGACGGAACCCACCGCCCGCGAGCATGACTGGCATGTTCTTGTTGTCGTGAGAAGAAGCATTGCCCAGGTTGGAGGTCATCAGCACCATGGTTTCATCCAGCAAACTGTCCGTCTTCAGCTTGCGCAGGAACTGGCCCCATTCACCGATGAGAGCCTCCTCCACGCGGGAGAGCTGGGCGAGTTTTTCCTCGTCCATGCCATGGTGGCTGAGGCCGTGATAACTCTCATCCACACCTTCGATGCCGGAGACATTGTTCCCGGTGACATGCAGAGTGACAAAACGGGTGGAGTCGGTGGCCAGAGCCAGATGAATGATGTCCAGGAAAATACGCTCCACAGCGGCTTCGTTGTCGCGTGGGATCTGAGTGGGTGGTTTCATGGAGACGGCAGGTTTGGGCAGACGGATCCACTCTTCATTGGCCACGAGGCGCTGCTCCAGCTCACGCACGCTGGTGAACCAGGCGTCCAGCTTGTCTCTGTCTCCGGCACCGACTTCACGCTGAAGGGCGCGGGCCTCAGCACCGACGACATCCATGACGCTGTGCCCACGGCGGATCAGCTCGGCTTGGCGGTCCTGCTCTGCCGGTGTGTCGTTAACAAAAAGTTTAGTGAAGAGACGGACGGCATTGTTTTCCGCCGGAATCATAGAGCCGTTCTCAGTGTAGGAAGGGCTGGTCTGGTTAGCCGTACTGAGGACCATGGAGGGAAAGCGCGTCTCGTGACCGAGGTGCTTGGCCATGAGCTGGTCCAGTGAAATGGTGTTGCGGGAGGTGGCGCCGCGCAGGTTTGGACAACCGGAAAAGATGCTGCCTTCAGCCGTGTGGCCACCGGTCACGCCCGGATGCGAAGAGCCGGAGACGATGGTGAAATCATTGCGCAAATCGCTGAGCTGCTTCAGATAACGTGAAGGGGTGTAATTCCGGCCCTGACCTTCTGGAACAAGGTTCGGATTATGCAGGCCCAGGGCCAGGCTGATGCCGACAAAGCGCTTGGCATTTTTAGTATCCGCCGCCGCTGAAAAAGCGGGGGTCATGGCATCCAGAAACGGCAGACCGAGTGACACACCCGCACCGCGCAGCAATGCGCGCCGAGAGAGCCGGGCACCGAAGTTAAAGTTCACGTTTTTCATATCGGGGGGGATTATTTGTGCAGAAACACCGGACTAGTGACAACCGCACTTATAATAGAACGAAGGCCGTGGCCGGATTTTCCAGCCTGGGTGACGATTTCATCCACGGTATCCTTTTCGCTAAAACGAACGCTGGCACCGGTGGAATAGGTGATGAACTGGCGGGCAAACCCGGCGGCGAGCTCGTCACTGCGGCGGGTATAAATCTGCTTCCAAGCCTGGAGATCCGCAAAAGCATCTCCATCTGGCGTGACGCCGGAAGGATTCACCGGTGCTCCCTTGCCGCTCTTTCCATACCCTTTCCGCCAGATGCCCACAGGATCATAGTTCTCCAAGGCGAAGCCGGGGGGATCAATGGTCATGTGGCAAGAAGCGCAGGAGGAATTGCTCCGATGTTTTTCCAACTGGTCGCGGATGGAAGTGGCTCCGCGAATGTCCGGCTCAATGGCGGGAATACCCGGTGGTGGAGGCGGGATGTGAGTACCCAAAATGCGCTCATTGATGAAGACTCCGCGCACAACGGGAGAGGTATGGGTACCATCGGCCGTGACTTTGAGGATGGACCCCTGAGTGACGAGGCCGCCGCGTCCCTTCAGGTCCGACTGACTGAGCATGACCTTTTGCAGGCCCTGGCCGGGAGGAAGTGGCTCTTTACTGCCATAATGACGGGCAAGACGGCCGTTCAGCATGGCGAAGTCGGAGTCCACTAAATGGGTGATACTGAGATCATTGGAAACTACTTCACGGAAATAAGCCCGTGTCTCCTGGACCATGGATTCCTGGACGACGGGGTCAAAGGTGGAAAACTGACGGGTATCTGGAGAGGTGAAATCAATCTCCTTAAGCTTCAGCCACTGGTCGGTGAAACTGCGGATGAAGCGGCCAGATTTCGGATCATTCAGGAGGCGGTCAACCTGCTGGGCAATGACTTCGGGCTTTTTCATTTCACCGGCTGCGGCCAGTTTCATGAGCTGGGAATCCGGCATGGAAACCCACAGGGCATAACTGAGGCGGGAAGCGATGGCGTAATCATCCAGCGCACCGGGAGCCTCAATGAGAGTCAGAAAGCGTGGGGAGCAAAGAATGGCCCGGTAACTGGCCCGTAGCCCCTCTGTAAGAGAAGCTCCTTCGGCGAGCATCTGGTGGCCGATGTTGCTGTAAGCGGCCAGTTGCGAGGCTTTCAACGGGCGGCGGAAGGCCCTGCGGGCAAACTGGGCCACGAGACGGTCCAACGATGCCGTTTTATCCGCCTCCAATTTTTTGAAGTCTCCCTGTCCTAGCAGATGTCGGCGCACCGTGGCCCGATCCGCCGTGGGATAAATTCGCTCCATGTGAATACCGCGATGGGCGATGCCAGAGAAACCGTCTTTCACCAGATCTCGGCCTTTATACGAAACATTGCCACCTTTTCCGCCAGGGGCGACGCGGCGCAGGGTGGCATCATTCGGCTTGAGTTCGAGCATGTTGCCTTCATACATCCAGGCTTCAAAGACGAGGTCACGAGGCTGCTTTGTCGCCTCCACAAGACCAATCATGTAAAGCATGGGAATGGAAGAGATGCAGCGGCCCGAGCGAAGGGTGCCCCAAACACTGCCGACAGGACCCGCATTCAGCGCGCGGACATCCTTCAAGGTGATGCGGTACCAGCCGTCCGCCGGGGCGGCTGTGACAGGCATCCGCCCAACGAACTGCAAGGTCATGGGCCAGGACACGCTCTCCCCTTTCCTCAGTTCAGGTCCGCGAAAATTGCCCCGGTCATTGATGGGAAGTTCTTCAGGAGGACAAAATTTCTTGAAAACGGTGTCGCCATCGAGGGCCCGCTTGAATGCTTCCGTCAGGGCCAGATCGGCCACATCCAGGTAACGTGCCAGTTGATGCTGGGAAAGCTGCTGGGCCTCCGCGACGGTCTCGAATCCATGAGCTCCGCGCTCCGCAGGCAGAAGGTCTTTGAGCGGCAGGTCAATGCCGAGGAGATCGTGCAGGGTATGCTCGTATTCTGTGCGGGTCAGGCGGCGGCTGCGGACGCGCCCATTGCTGGCGATGTCCTGTTCATCTGCCTGGATGAGCGGTTTCCCAAGACTGGCCAGGAAAAGCTCAGCCTCTGTTTTGGTAGGCTGGGTGTTTTTGGCCGGAGGCATTTCGCCAGTATGCACCCGCTCAAAGATGCGCTGCCACTTCAGAGCGGCATCCGCATCGGCCAGATCAAATTTGAGGTCTGTGAGATCAAGACCCGCTTTTTTCACATCTGAATCATGGCATTCAGTGCAGTGCTGGTCGAGAAACGCTGCGACTGGCTGCGGAACTGCGGCCAAGGCGGGACTGGTTGCCAGCGAGGCTAAAAGGAGAGACAGGCTAAGGGGGGGGAATTTCATACATTACAGACCAGCCCCAAGCGGGAGGCCTTGTTTTTCTTCATCGGCAAAGGATTAGAACGCGAAATAACGGCCTAACTTACGGTTAAAACAATGGTGAAGACGGTAAAAGCTGTCCTCAGCAGCAAAGTCGATGCCACCATTCAGGCCCATACGGACCGTCATTTTTGATAAATGGGCAGAAAGTGGTGGTACACACTCAGGCTCAGCAGCGCCAGCGAGGTGGCGTAAACAGGACCCGCACTTTTTTCGTTGCCATTCTTGGGGTGCCAGGAGCCTTCGGCACTCTGGGCACCGACGAGCATCTGCTCGGTCTTCTGGCGGGCCGTGGCTGCGTGGTCGCCGCCCCGCTGATACATGCCCTGGGCGTAATAATAGCACCCGTAGTAAAACCAGGGTTCATTGACCTCCGGCGGGAATTTCAGCAACCAGTTGGAGGAGCCTAGCACCTCTGGAGCATCATACTGACCGGCAACCTGAAGGGACAGCAGACCGGCTGAGGTGGTTGAGAAAGTCTGGCGTCCCCCGTAAGGCTCGTAACTGAAGGCTGCCTCGAGTTGCTTCAGGTTGCCGTTGCTGTCCCGCTCCCCCCGATAGCTGCGTTTGATATAGGCGATGCCATTATCAATGGCCTCCTTGGGCACCTCGATGCCGCTGTTCTTCGCCGCACGCAGGGACATGAGCTGCCAGACGCTGACGCTGATGTCACTGTCACTGCTGGCTGGTTCATAACGCCAGCCGCCCCGATTGGCTTCACTTTTAGGCACCTGCTGGGCACGAATGATCAGCTTGATGGCCTTTTCAGTCATGGAGCGCACTTTTTTATCCGTCTCTTCATCCGGGGACATGCCGAGCATTTCGGTCAGCATGAGGGTCATGATGCCGTGCCCGTACATGCGGCTGCGGTCACTGCGCCCCAGGTAGCCGTTTTCATCGGGCTGCACATTGTCCACGATGTAACGGAGCGCTTTCTGTGCAGCCTGCCCTTCAGGAGTGGGGTCCCCAGGGAGATGGCCGACGGAGGCCAGCCCCATGATGGCCAGGGCGGTCATGGCACCGCTGTGGCTGGGCATGTCCCCCCGCTGAGGTTTTTTATCGGTCTTTTGCTCAGAAAAATAACCGGAAGGCTGCTGCTGCTTCAGCAGCCAGGTGAGTCCCTTGTCCACGGCGGACTTCACCTGAGGGGAGATGATTTCCGGCCGGGGAGCCTGACCCTGCAATCCTGCCGCGTGAAAACTTGCGGTGAGAACCAGTAAAAAACTGGCTTTTTGGGCAGAAAAAAGGGGCATAGGACGAAAATGAGACGGGACACCGCCAGGATGAACGCAGACTGAGCTTAACGCATTTGGAGCGAAAACCTCACTGATTCACCCAGATTTTTGTGCTTCTGCCGCCTCCGTTCCTTGGTAAAATACCCCTAATCAGGGGGATTGACTTATCCGGCGGCGTCTGCGAAAAAGGTAAATGGCTAAAACCGAACCTACCAAAACACCTCGCAAACCGAATCCAGCCCTGATGAAACCCGTCCAGCCGGATGAGGTTCTGGCGGCTGTCGTCGGGTCCACACCCCTCTCCCGTGGTGAGCTCACCAAGAAGGTGTGGGATTACATCAAGGCCAAGGGCCTGCAGGACGAAAAGAAGAAGACGCTGATCAACGCTGACGAAGCGCTGAAGAAGGTCTTCGGTGGCAAAGCCCAGGTGACCATGTTTGAGATGACGAAGCTCATCTCCGGTCACGTGAAGTAAGCTGGCTCCCAACACTGCTTTTTAGGATGGCTGGAGGTTCGCCTCCAGCCATTTTTCTTTTTGCACACGGCCGAGCGCTTTGAAGACCCGCTCCGCCTTCAGCGCCGCAGACATGTCTGCATGGCACCAGGAGCCGAGCAGCCACAGCGGCCCCCGGCCTCGTGTGTATTTGGCCCCCTTCCCTTCCCGGTGCATCTCCAGCCGCCGGTACAGGTCATTGGTGATCCCACAATACAGACTGCCGTCCCGACAGCGCAGCACATAGAGGCACCAGGGCTTGGCTGGGGCTTCGACAGACGTGGACGGATCGGGCATGAAGGATGCGAACGTTATAGCATGGAGCTGGAAAAAGTCTGGCGGTCTGTGGGATAAAGTAGCCTGCACAGTCCTCTGTGCAGAGAGCGGGGCGGAGGCAAAAAGCATAGGTCTGGGTGGGATAAGACAGGCTACGTGGGATTGGAGGAGCTTGGGGGCTTCGCGGTGCTGTCTGCACAGGGGACTGTGCAGGCTACTTTTTGTGGGCAGATCAAGACTTGCCCTCGCATGGAGTTTGGGTAAGTCGGCGCTGTTGCATGAGTTTTCAATTCTTCAGCCCGCTCGCCAAGGTGTCCGTTACGCAGGGTAATCTGCCACACTGGGACCAGGAAGGGGCCACGTATTTTATCACTTGGCGAATGGCTGATTCCATACCCGCCGCCGTTTGGCAGCGCTGGTGTGCAGAGCGTGATGACTGGTTGTTGCAGCACAGCATTGATCCCAGTTTTCCTGATTGGCGGGTACGAATGGAAGATCTGCCGACCACCGTCCGCCAGGAGTTCAAACGCTTCACACGCAGCCTGGAACATGAACTTGATGCTGGTCATGGCAGTTGTGTTCTTCGCCGCCCGGAAGTTGCCGGGATTGTAGCGAGCTCCTTGATGCATTTCGATTCATCCCGTTATACTTTGGGAGACTTTGTGATCATGCCTAACCATGTGCATGTCATCGTTGGAGGAATTGCCAGGGCGACCATGTTGCAGCAGGTGAAGTCATGGAAAAAGTGGACGGCGCTCAAGATCAATGAGTGCATCGGCCTGTCTGGACGGTTTTGGCAAAATGAAAGCTTTGATCATTTGGTCAGAAATGAAGCCTCTTTTCAAAAACTGCGGCAGTATATCGCTGAAAACCCTGGGAAAGCAGGGTTGAAGCCTGGAGAATACCTGCTGTGGCAACGTGAAGGTGGGAGCGAAGGGATAACCGAAAGCTCATCTCCGAAAAGTAGCCTGCACAGGGGACTGTGCAGGCTACTTTTCTCAGATGGCGGCGGCCTCCGCATTCACTGGCATTGGCTGCGGCTTACGTCCCAGGAGGCGGTTGAGCAGCTTGCCCAAATCATCCACGGCCAGATAACACAGTGGCACGAGGAAAAGGGTGATGACGGTGGCGAACAAACTGCCGTAGCCCATGGAAACCGAGACCGGAGTAAGGAACTGGGCGCTGGTGGCCTGGGCAGCACGGTTGTCACCAAAGATCCACACCAGCATGTGGCTGATGCCAGGAGGTGAATTCTCAATCAGGCTGCCGAACTCAAACATCAGCGGCATGAGGCCGACAAAGGTGGTGATCTGGGTGAGGAAGATGGCGCGGAAGCGGCTGCGGCCACCTTCCTGCACGGCGTATTTGAGGTCCCCTGTTTCTTCCCGGAGCTGGTTGATGCGGTCCACGAGCACCAGGGTATCATTCACGATCACCCCGGTCACCGCCAGCATGCCGCAGACGCTCATGCTGCTGACCGGCATGTCATGGAACAGATGGCCAAGCACGGCCCCAACGATGCCGAAGGGCACCACAAGCATGACGATGAAGGGCTGGGTGTAGCTCTTGAAAGGAATGGCCATCATCGCATACATGCCTAACAAAATGATCGCCAAGGCCCACTTACCCGCATCTGCCCCTTCACGCTGGGCCCGCGCCTCCCCCTCAAAGCTCCACTGGATATGCGGATGGGTGGCCATCAACTGGCGGACAAAGACCTCCGCATCGGCACGAACCTTGGCAGGGTCTGTCGTGGATTTGTTCACATCGGCGGTGATGTTCATCGCCCGGCGGCGGTCCACACGTTTGATGTTGGTGAAGCTTTTCCCAACCTTGGCCTCCGCCACACGTGAGAAAGGGATCTCCAGGCCAGACGCGGTCCGCACCCGCATGGTCTCCAGGGTGGCCAGGCTTTTACGATCCTCTTTAGGATAACGCAGCATCACCTTCACCTCATTGCGCCCACGCTGGATACGCTGGACTTCATCGCCATAAAAGGCCTGGCGCACTTGCCGGGCGAGATCGCTGACGGTCACGCCGAAGGACTGTGCCTCGGGTTTCAAACGAAGCTGGATTTCATTGCGCCCGCTGTCCAGGGAATCGGTGATGTCAAAGACGCCTGAGTAAGTGGCCAGATGCGCTTTGATCTGGTCGGAGATGTCCAGAAGTTCATCGGGATCCGTGCCGGTCAACTGGATGTCCACAGGGTCACCACTGCGGATGATCTCCGCGCGAAAGTTCAGTTCCTCAGCCCCAACGATGGTGCCGATGCGCTCCCGCCAGTCGGCCGCCATGTCCACGGTATTGACCTTCAGACTGCGCTCCTCGGGGCCATAAGTTTCCATGTTGATCTCCCCCACATGAGAGCTGCCGGTGCTGCCGCCGCTGCCCCAGGTCAGACGAGTGGTGCCCGTGGTGGCCAGAATGGCGCGGATGACGGGCTTGCCATCCGGGCCGACGTATTCTTTGCGCATCTGCTCGGCGATTTCATACATGCGCTGGATGTGAGCATCCGTGACCTCAAAGGGCGTGCCGTCCAGCATGGTCAGCTTGGCCTCGATGCGCTCACTCTGCACACGGGGAAAAAAGATCCAGAGAATGCGCCCACTGAAAAAGAAGCCGCAAAGGACGATCAATCCACCGAAGCAGCCCGCCAAGGCCGTATAGCGATGATACACACACCAACGCAGGGCGGGACGGTACACATAGTCCACAAACTTGCGCAGGTTCCGCTCCGAAAAACGGTGTACAGGCCCCAGGATATCCGATGCACCGCTAAGCCCTGGAACAGGATGCGCCAGATGCGAGGGCAGGACAATTTTAGTCTCCACCAGAGCGATGAGCATCACCAGGATGAAAACAATGGCGATGGGCTTGAACATCATCAGGAAGTCGCTCGCGCCAAAGGCCATGGGCAGGAACGCGATGACGGTGGTGAGCACCCCGAAAGTGATGGGAATGGCCATTTCCTTGGTGCCCTGTATGGCGGCATCCAGGGGGGACATGCCGCGCTGCCGCAAAGTATCCACATGCTCGGATATCACGATGGCATCATCCACGACAATCCCCAGAACGAGGATGAATCCAAAGAGGGAAGATAGATTGATAGCGATATCAAAAAACGGCATCAAAGCAATGGCTCCGAGGAAGCTGGCCACCATACCCACCGCGACCCAAAACACAGCATCCAGGCGGAGGAAAAGGCCCACACAAATGAATACCAGGATGAGGCTGCTCTGCGCATTTTGAATCAACAAACTGATGCGGCCTTTGACGATTTTGGAGCGGTCATTCCAAAATTCGATCTGCACACCGTCAGGCATTCGTTGTTGCGCCGTAGCGATGTATTCTTTGACCGATTCAGCAATGCGGATGGCGTTTTGGCCTCCCTCACGCATCACATTGACCACCACACAGCGTTTGCCATTCAGCCGGGCCAAGAGCGGATTTTCGTTAAAGCCGTCCTGGATCATGGCAATCTCCCCCAGCGTCAGCTTGGTGCCGTCAGGCCGGGTAAGGATGACCACATTGGCATAGTCCTCGCCGGTATAAGCACGACCGCGTGTGCGAATGGAAACATCTCCCGCCTCCGTCTGAACCACGCCTGCTGGCAGGTCCAGTGCACTGCTGCGAATGGCCTGGCTGACGCGCTCCAGATTCAGGCCGTATTTGCGCAAGGTGGATTCTGGGATCTCGATGCCGATCTCATAAGGCCGCACGCCAGAAAGGCCTGCATGGGTGATGCCCGGTAGGGCCGAGATTTCATCCCGGATTTGCTCACCTAACCTGCGTAAATCTGCCTCAGCCATGTCTGCGGCGACGGCCACGGTGATCACGGAGTGAAAGTTATCATCGAGCTGGATGGTCGGTTTTTCCGCCAGTTCAGGCAGGTTAGGAATGGCATCGACACGGATTTTGATGTCATCCAACACCTCCCGGGGATCTTTGCCTTCCTCCACTTCAATGACGACGGTGCCGCCGCTGGAGGAGGCCGTGGAATTGATGTGCTTGATGCTGCCCACCTGCTGGATGGCCTCCTCAATCTTCAGCACGATGCTTTCCTCCACCTCTTCCGGTGCTGAGGCCGGGTAGGGCACCGTGACTGAGATCATCCGGGAGGGCATGTCTGGAAAGACTTCCAGTGGGATGCGGTCAGAAAGGAGAGTCCACACGCCAGCAATCATCGCCCCGATCATGAGGAGATTGGCGGCGACGTGGTTGCGGGCAAACCAGGAGATCATGTGGAAAAAGAGACGGCATTAAACGAACGAAGCCGCCGGGTGCAAGGTTGCCTGGACAGAAACGCGGGACCAAGAATAAAGAAAGCACTCAGTGTGGGATTCTCCGTGTGAGAGCGTGGCCCTCGGCTGAAAGAGAGGTCTGCTGCCCCCGTTTCACACGCGCATGCCATCCCCCACCCTCTCCCGCAGAAAACTGCTCGCTGACTCCGCCATCCTCACCGCCGGGGCATTGCTGGCACCTCATTTAAAAGGTCAGCAGGCCACTGCTGCGTCGGCCTTCATCAGCCGTTGGGAAGAGGACCTGGATCGTGTGTGGCTGGGAGCGGATTTTTGGGTGAATCCCATGCAGGACTGGCAGGTGAAAGATGGCCGCGCCGAATGCATCGCCGCCAAGCCCAACCGCAATGTCCATGTCCTCACCCGTGAGCTAGGCGATCATAGCGGCGACCTGCACATGAGCGTCCGCATTGGCCGCGTCGGTGGGGGTTCCCTGGCAGGCAATGGCAAAGGCAGCGCCGGATTCAAAATCGGCATTCTGGGTACTCTTCGCGATCACCCGGAGCTGCGCGATTACCGCAACAACCTGGCTTTCAGCAGCGGATGGGATGTGGGTTTCACTGCGGCAGGCGGACTCTTCTTTGGTGATTCGCGCCAGGCGGAGAAAGATGCCGTCACCCTAGGTGCAGTGGAAGCGGTGGACCTGGATCTGAAAGTGGAACCAGCGGGGTCCAGCTACGCACTCACACTGACCGTGAAAGATGCCGCAGGCGGTCAAACATTGGGCGAGCTCAAACGTACGGATATCCGTCCTCTCCAGCTCATCGGTAATCTGGCCATCGGCTGCAACTTCGGTCCTGAAGCCGGTCCGCGCGCTGCCGCCAAGAAAAAGGCACGCCCCGAAGGTCCAGGTCTCGGCGAGTTTTGGTTCAGCCACTGGTCCATTCAGGGCAGCAAAGTCATCGCGAATGAGGCGCACCGTTTTGGGCCGATCCTGTTTAATCATTACACACTCAGCAATCGCGTGATGAAAATGAGCGTGCAGATGCCGCCGCTGGGCATGGCAGATATCCAGGAAGTCAACATGGAGGTCAAAGCCAATGGATCGGACTGGAAAGCGGTGGCGAAAGCTCCCATCCATCCGCAGGCTCGCACGGCCACTTTTGAAATGCCCGGCTGGCAAGATGACCAGGACATCCCTTACCGCCTTGCTTATACCCTCAAATCCAAAAGCAGCGAGGCCGTCCACCATTACGAAGGCACCGTGCGTGCCAATCCGAGCGCCCAAGTGGAATTCAGCGTGGCGGACATCTCTTGCAACATTCACACCTGTTTTCCGAATGCGCCGTATGTGGCCAGTGTGGCAAAGCTCAATCCAGATCTCATGGCTTTTGTGGGTGACCAGTTTTATGAAAGCACTGCCAGTTATGGCGTGCAGCGTGATCCTCTGGAGCCAGCCATTCTCGACTACCTGCGGAAGTGGTATTTTCACGGCTGGACCTGGCGAGAGCTGACCAAGGACCGTCCCAGCATCTCCCTGCCGGATGACCATGATGTCTATCAAGGTAATCTCTGGGGCATGAATGGTGCGCCGCAAGGTCAGAGTCAGGAGGCAGGGGGCTATCAGATGAATCCAGAGTGGGTGAATGTCGTGCATCGCACGCAGACCTCCCACCATCCCGCTGCATACGATCCCGAGCCGAGCGAGCAGGGCATCAGCAATTATTACGGTGCCATGACCTATGGCGGCATCAGCTTCGCCATCCTGGCCGACCGCCAGTTTAAATCCGCACCGGAAAACAATGTGCCCGCCACCGACAGCCGCGCGGACCACGTCATCAATCCCGACTTCGATCCCAAGACTGCTGACATCGCCGGGCTGGAACTGCTGGGGGCTAAGCAGCTTCAGTTCCTGGAGGAATGGGCGCGGGACTGGAAGGACGCAGAGATGAAAGCGGTGCTGTCACAGACCATCTTCACCGGCATGGCTACCACCCATGGTACCGAACGTGAGGTGCTGCGCATCGACTATGACCAGAACGGCTGGCCCCAGGCCGCCCGCAATGCCGCCTTGAAGGCCATCCGTAAATCCTTCGCCTTCCATGTGGCGGGAGACCAGCACCTGCCTGCCCTGGTCCATTACGGCATTGATGAGCATCGTGATGCAGGAGTCGGCTTCGCCGGACCCGCCGTCAACGTGGGCTACCAGCGCTGGTGGGAACCCACTGAAAAGATCCACAAACTCAAGCCCGGCCAGGGACTGACGGGTGACTTTACCGACCACTTCGGGCATCCAATGACGGTGCTGGCGGTGAAGAACGGCATCCTCGAACCGCGCAAGGACGCCATGGGCATCAGCATCGACAAAGCCTCCGGTTTTGGGATGGTCCGGTTTAACAAAAAGGATCGTACTATCACCTGCGAATGCTGGCCTTTTGGCACTGATTTTGGCCAGCCCGGTGCGCCCCAGTTTGATACCTGGCCCGTTGTCACCAGCCAGCTTGACCAGTATGCCCGTAAGGCCCTGGTGCATCTACCGAAGCTGAGCATCAATGGCACGGCCAAGCCCCTGGTGGAAGTCATGGATGCCGCTGGCGAGCTCGTTTACGCCCTACGCCTCGCCTCCGCCGACTTTCAGCCTCACGTCTTCACGGAAGGCCCATACAGCCTGCGCATCAGCGATCCAGAAACCGGCAAATTCAAGATGCTGGAAGGCCTCAGCGCGGTGAAAGACAACAGCGAGACGCTTGAGGTAGCGCTGGGATGAGGGATTTCTAAAAGTCTGCCGCAGCTTCATTCCTCAATGCCGCCTTCCCAGGAATGAAGCTCATAGACGAACCGACTTGATAAAACTCAAGTAGCCGCAAGCTGCTCAAGTTTTTGCAGGTTCAGTGCACCGCCACCACGGAGAAAAAAGCGGGTAACTTGCTCACGCAATGTGCGATAAAGAGCGGGATCTGTCACGGCGAGTTCTTTCGGCACGTCGCGCTGGGCATACCGCACAAGGGCAGCAACCTCTGCCCAGCGTTTCTCCTTGAGCCTGATTCCCAGAAGCTCTGGATGCTCCAGCATTTCGCGGGCGATAAGTTCTTCTTCTCTAGCGCTCATGGCTGAATGATATCCAGATAGACGAGGTTTTCCAGTGCCTGTTGCTTGGCGGGCTGTGAAAACGTTTCGACTACGTCTCGGATAGTTTCTATTTCCGGCTGATGTTTGCCTGCCAAAAATACCACGTCTTCGATGTCGCGCGCGTCCCCGCGAACCAATTTTGAAGCAATCAGATGTTCAATGGGCGGGCGGTAGATTTCCAGTCTTCCCATGCGCTCCATCAATACAGGTTCAAATTCACCCACTTGGGTAGGACCAGGATCTACAATTTGTAAATAAGGCCGCCCTGGCTCCAAACTGGATTTCGGATCAAATAACATGCCAGCCGCCTCGACAGCCCTGCGTAATTCCAATCTATCGTAGTCACTGGCGGGTCTCCATACATCCAGATCTCTGGATGTTCTGCCCATCATCCCACCAAAGACACAGGCAACGGATCCAATCAAACAAAGCCGGATAGGCGCACCATCTTTTTCCAGCGCTCCAGCGATGCGTTCGAGCAGATCCATCCACTCTTCATGGTTTAATTTTCCCAGCACAAGGCATGACCTAACCGAGAACTGCCGGGGTCACAAGCATTCTCAACATCGGCATGAGGACACCAGTTCTTTTGATCCCCACACCCCGCACTTGCAGTCTCCGTCAACCCGGCGGAGCATCGTGGACATTTTATGAGTCAACCTTCTTCCATCGGCATCCTCGGCCTGGGCATCATCGGCAGCCGGGTGGCTGAAAATTTGCGTCAAGCAGGTCACAGCGTTCACGTCTGGAGCCATACCGCCCGTGACGTCCCCGGTGCCCAGCCGTCCCCACGTGCTGTGGCCGGGGCGGCAAAGGTCATTCAGATCTTTGTCCGCGATAGCGAGGCCCTGCTGAAGACCATCCGTGACATGCAGCCTGCGCTGACTCCAGATCACGTCATCATCAATCATGCCACCGTCAGCAAAGCCGCCACGCTGGAGGCTGCCGCGCTCTGTACAGAAAGCGGTGCTGGTTTCCTGGATGCACCCTTTACCGGCAGCAAGATGGCCGCACAAAACGCCAAACTGGTCTATTACATCGGTGGGTCTTCTGAAGTCCTGGAACGTGTGCGCCCCATCCTGGAAGTCTCATCCACCAAGATCCTGCCACTGGGTGAAATCGGCGATGCGATGGTGCTGAAAATTGTTACCAACCTCGTCACCGCCATCACGGTGAAAGCCTTGGCTGAAGCCGCTGCCATCACCCAAAGCCAGGGCATTCCCCTCCCCCATCTGCTGACTGCCCTAGAGAACAATGCGAACTACTCCGGCCTCATCGGCATGAAGCTGCCCAGCATCATCAAGGACGATTTCGAAGCGCACTTCTCCCTGCGCAACATGTTGAAGGACGCGGACTTCGCACGCGCCCTGGCAGCCGAGGGCGGACTCCCTACCCCTGCCCTGGATTGCACCGCCGAGGCCATGCGCACAGGCGTATCCCATGGCCAGGGCGATCTCGATTTCTCCGTGATCGGCAAAATCGCTTCCTAAATTCATGACTGCCGAACTCTATAAAACCGTCACCTCACTCGGCATCTGTGTGGACCTCTCCACCCGCGCCAAGTGGCGTCTGTCCGGCGCGGATCGCGTGCGGTACCTGAATGGTCAGGTGACCAATGACGTGCGCACTGCAAAATCCACCACGGCCCTCTATGCATGCGTGACCAACCTCAAGGGAAAGATCGAGGCGGATGTCTTCATCCACGCTACGCCGGATGGTGAAAGCCTGCTGATCGATGCAGATGCCAGCCTGCGTGAAAGCCTGGGCATGCGCCTGGAGCGTTACATCATTGCGGATGATGCCATCCTCGAAGACATCAGCGATGAATGGCGTCTCTGGCACATCCTAGGCAGCCAGCAACTGCCCGAAGGTGGCCATTCCCTGGCCAATGATTTACGCTTTGGCCTCGCTGGGACGGACGTCTGGCTACCTGCCAGTGCAGAGTTTCCCAGCCTTTCCACCCTGCCGCAGACGGAGGTGGAGACGCTACGCATCCTGCAAAAAATCCCGGCCTATCCGAATGAGCTGAATGCAGAGGCTTTCCCCCAGGAGGCTGGCTTGGAGAACTCCTCCATGAGTTTCACCAAAGGCTGCTACCTCGGTCAGGAGATCCTTTCGCGCATCAAGACCACCGGCAAGATGCCACGCCAGCTCATTGCGTGGACCAGCGAATCCGCCATTACTGCCGGTGAATCCATCGTGAATGAAGAGGGCAAGGAAATCGGTCGTGTCACCAGCGCCGCCTGGCATCCGGTGAAACAAACATTTATAGGCCTGGCTTATGTCAGGCAGGCTTCAGCCACTGAAGGCACATGGAAGACAGCGGCCGGACAATCCCTCGCCAGCGCCTAACCATCTTTTATTTAGCCTCCCCCTCTTTGAGTATCAAAGGGGGGACAAATTCGCGGATGAATGTCTTCATGTCTTCCAGCACATTCAGTTCCGCGAAAGGATCCATCTGGGCCATCGGCGTATCCTGCATCGGTGCAAAAAACGACAGCAATGCCCAGCGGTGGTCCCGACCGCGAATCAAAGCATCCTTGTATGAAGTGACCACATGAGCGTCATAAGACGGGGCGGTTACACCCTCCGAGCCCTGATACCAGTAAACATTCAGCGCGCGGGTGCGAACGACTTGTCCAGTGGCGGATTGCACATCCCGATGCATCCGCAGCAGGGTCGCCTGAACAGGCCTCGAAAGACCACCATCTATCTCGATAAAGCTTTGGCCGCTGATCACCCAGCCCTGGCCGGGCAGACAGACCTGCGGCTCATGCAGGGAACGTTTCTCCGCCCCACTGAGAACGACCGAAGCCAGCACTGCACGCTCCTTGGTAAAATAGAAACGGCGACCAATCTGCACCCCCTCATTCAGAACCTGTCGCTCTTTTGCAAGCATGGGCATGTCCTGGCTATCAAAATTTCCCATTCGCTCAGGCAGTGCCAGGCTTACCGGCGGCTCACCTACCCGATAAGTGATGTCCGTCGCCGCACACAGGACCAGCCCAGCCCCGCAGATGCCTACAGCCACTCCCAGCGGCAACCACGGGCTTTTAGGCAGCACCTTTTTCGTGGGGGCTGCGGGTGCGGAATTCAGCTTGCGCTTGGCATGCCATTTTTCCAATGCGGTGGCGATGACGAACATCCCCGCCAGGGCCACGCCGAATACCACAAAGCCAGCCAGCGTGTGAAAGGTACTCATTTCCTGCTCCCCTTCAATGTTTCGCCCCACGGCGAATTCCACGCCGAACCACCGGCTGCCCAGGGTCAGTAAAATCATGCGTACAATGTTCCCCAGCACCGCCAGCGGAATCGCGCTGGCAAACAGGAGTATGCGCGGCCCCCATGCCTTCAGCGCCAGCCAGCCATAGAGCGCGCTGATCATCATCAGGGAAAACAGAGACCGGATGCCGCTACAAGGCTCTTCCACATCCAGCTTGAAAAGCGCGCCCTGCTCCAGCCCACGGGCGGCATCGGCAGCGGAATGCAGGCCTGTCCCGTCACGAATGACATCCATGCCCACCAAATTCAGAAACCCTGCGGAGAACTTCGCCGTCAGGATGCGCAATGGAAAAGCCAGACGGGTTTCCAAAGGAATCATCGGCCATAGAAAAACCAGGAAGATCCAAGGGAAAATGAGCCATTTCATCCAGTGCCATCCCCCCAGCAGCAGGATGAGCCCGAGCGTCACTAACTGGATAGCCACAAATCCAGGGTAACCCGTATCCACCTTATACCCAGCCCAGTAAAAGAACATCCCCACCAGCAGGATGGGTACGCCCAGCCAGGAGCCATGCAAAGGCAGCCGCTTCAGGTCCTTCCGCATTCGCCAGATAAGCAAAGCCACGATTTTTGGAACAAATAAACAATAATACCACTCAGAATCTCTCTCCGCCTTATGCACGATCCCCATGATGATGCTGGACCTTCCCTCAAATTCCCAGTGCTGATAAGGCCAGATGAGCGCCAGCAGCAGTACCATCAACCCCGCACTGCCCCACACGATCTGGTTGATGCGTGAATTAGGGGCTGGAGACAGTGGGGGAGCTTCACTCATGAGCACAAAACATCAGGCAGAACACATGCCTGCCACATCGTCTGACACCTGTCCACGTTCATAGGCTGGAATTTATTTGAGATTGCGCTTAATTCTTTTCACATGGCCGATCATCCCCCCTCCACCCCGGCGCGGAAGCCCCTTCTTCAAGACGCATCACCCGCCCCTGAAACTGTCGCCACGCATTCCCGCGTACTCGTCACTGGTGGCCGCACCATCAAGCCGGAGGCCAGCCGCCCCGTCGGCACGTCATGGGCACCCATCATTGTCCTGGCGTTTTTTCAGCTCGGCCTCCTAGCGGCAGCCCTGGCATGGGGCACCACGTATGTGAGCAGGCAGGTGACCAACGCAAAAATCGGACGTTCTGAATCCGGCACGGGTGAAAACACCGGCGCGTTAAAAAATTCACTGGAACGCGCCAATGCCCAGATCGCCGCTCTTCAGCGTCAACTGGATGCTCAGGATGAAGAACGCGCCCGCACCCAAAATCGCCTCCAGGAAATGGCCGACCGCATGGCCCTGGTCATCCAGCAGTCCTCCTATGCCCCCACAGGGGATGCTCCACGCATCTCCAATGCCGATGCATCCCAGATCGCCGCCATGCTGCCCAGTGTCACCCCGGCTACAGGAGAGCTGATCCTCATCAAGGAACGCAACCGCCTGACTTCCTATGCGGACAAGGCCATCGCCACAGGCAGCCGGGAATCCCTCCAGGCCCTCGTGGATGCCATGATGGACCCTGCAATGAAACACCTCATTCACGCCGCCCAGGCCGAATTTAAGCGTGTTCAAGCCTATTACGACATGGGCATCGGCATTGATCCTGGCTATACCCTGCCAGTGCGAGAACTCTTCAAGGATACCCCCGTCACCCGTGAGGCAGACCTCACCCCCGGTCAGCTTCATGGCTTGTTGCAGGATCAAAAACAACCGTGGGAAACCCGCCTCCGCGCCGCCTATCTCCTGCGCTCCAGCACCGAGGCCGAGACCAACAGCCTCCTTCTCAAAACCCTCAAAGACGATCCCACCCTGGACGTGGCCAAACAGGCCCAGATCACTTTTGAAAATCGCGTTGGTCGTAAGTTCCGCCTCTTCGACATCCCCGCCATTGAGGCCTGGTGGCAGGCCCAAGGCGGCGACAAACCCGTGCTAAAAATGATCGAGCCCGGCAAGTAAACCCAACAGTCTTATCTGACTTGTGCCTAGCTCAAGAGATCGCTGGCAGATCCGGCGGTCTCACTGCTGGCGGCGGTGTGGGTGCTTCTTTGGAAGCCCGGCGGATCATAAAAAGTCCCAATAAAAGGCCCATTGCGAGTGAAAACACGCTACCACCCAGCTTTGGCTGCTCGCCATCGCTGATGATAATAAAATCATCGGCAAGGGAAAGGTCTAGGTTTGTCAGCTTCTCCCGTTCTTTGCTGGTCGCATCAATGCCGAATTTCACCAATCCCTTCACTTCTCGCTCAGGAAATAGGGAGTTCATCAATTCAGGTGTCATCTCAGCCGGAGACTTGAGTGCATTCAATTGAGCTGCGTTGCTGGTCATTAAATCAATCAGCGCTTTATCTTTCGAAGCCAGGAGAACAAATGCTGGTTTTTCACCTCGGTCACCAACGGCCTCAACCGCGATGTAAACCTCTTTGGTCTCGTCATTAAACCGGGAAGTGACATAGGCACTATTGACCAAGTTTAACTGAGCCTTCGAGAGGCTCACCCACTCAGCGGAAGGCCGTTTTTCCGCGTATTCCTTGAAGGTCATCTTCAACGGCTCACGATTTTTCAGTGCGACGTAAATGCCTTGGACACCTCCCCATAGCAAAGCAATGCAAAGGATCATGCCCAAACATCCAAAATTGATAAAGCCGCTGCTTTTCGAAGGTGATCCGGTAAATTTCATAGGACAACGAACTGAATGACATTTCCTCGTTTACAAGCAATAATATTCTACCCATATCTAGTTAATATTCTAGCAAGGCATGCAATCCACATCTCAACCACCCGAGCTACCTGCCCAAGTGAAATGGACCCAGGAAGAACTCAATGCCTACCTTGATCGACCCCTCCAAACTGGAGGGAAAATATTCCCTGGCACAGAAGGCATGATGCTGCGTGACATCGAGCAGGACATCATGAAGGGAGGCCGTTTTATCGTGCATCATTGGTGCTTCTCCATCATCATCCTGTCATTCAGCCGCACCACTTCCACACGTTATTTTAGATCGTGGAAATCTGGAATCGGCCGTGCAAGTTTTTACAGTCTTGTGTCCATGACTTTCGGCTGGTGGGGCTTCCCTTTCGGTCTTCTTTACACTCCCCTTTGCCTCTGGAAAAATGCCCGTGGCGGCACAGATGTTACCTCCGATCTCCTATCTCAAATCATCGGCCCGGCGCGTGCGCACAGTGTGCTGAGCAAGGCCGCTCCGCGCAAAGCCGATTTCCTCCACGGTCTTTTACTCTTCGTCAGTTTCGCTCTGCCGGTAGGTCTATTTTTCGCACTCGTCGTCACTGTGGCATTGAGAAGATGAGCTATTCCGACCCTGCCCGCATCACGCCCTCGTGATCCGTTTCCAGAAGAAATCCAGCTCCCGCGCCAGCACCGTCATCACCTGAGTCGGCTCAGCCTGGACGGCTCCGGTTTCAGCGTCTTTGATGATCCGCTGCATGGCATAGAGAGCGGCCACGCTGTGGGTATCCAGGTGCACGGCATCCAGATGTGGCTTCAGTGGATCAGGCATGGTGTCACCTGAATAAAGCGCCTGCCAGGCGGCGTGTTCACGATCAGCTTTAAAAGTGACCACTTTCAGCTTCACTGGAGGCGTGTCATCACGCTCAGCCTCAGACGCCAGATCCACCAGACGTCCGGCAGCAAAACCTGCCAGAACACGCCAGTAAGCCGTGTCAGTAAAGGGTGCCAGTCCAAAGAGCAATTCCACCCCCTGGATGGACCATACCATCGTCTGCCTACCCGTCATGCCCAACAATTCATGTTCCCCCAGACGCACCAGGGGGAAACGGCGGCCTGCTAACCGGATCAGCTCACCCAGCTTGGCATAATCCAGAGGTTGATTCTCAGCCTCGGCCTTCATTTGCAAGCGCAACGTCTCAAACCGCCCCAGCAATGCATCCCCTGGGCGACTCACCGGAATGGGGGATGTCTTAGGTTTAGCAGGAGCGGCGGCAGGCGGTGCGGCTGGGGTGGAGGGGATATTCAGACGCTCTGCAGGAATGTCCGCCGCATCATCTGCCATCTGGTTACGCGCTCCAGGCTGCCTCAAGTGATGCAGCATTTCACGCAGTTTCACAAACGCATCGGAGGATGGGGACACCGGGGGCACCGGCGTCCCGGCACCGGCCTCAGCCGTCGTTGCCCGCCAATCGCTCGCCGCTGGCGGAGGCGGGGGATCATTCTGGGGAAGGGCTGCCTGAGGCTCAGCCAGGCTTTCAGCCATTTGCTGGACTTCGGCGGAGGTCGTCTCATCAAAGATGGGCGGTACTTCGTCGGCGGATTCCAGAGGCAAAGTCTCCGTCATCAGCGGAATGGTCGAGCTAGGCTCCACCGGCAAGGGAGGAAAACTAATGCCAGCACTGGGCACTTCAGCCTGCTCCCCAGGAACCGAAAGCGGCACCGAGTTTTGAAAAATCTCCCACTGCCGGGCACAATGCCGCAGAAAAACACGGGCCGAAACCGACCCGATGGGACGGCCCAGGAAATATTGCTTCACATCCACAAACGCCTCAAACTCCACCAGATCCTCCTTCGATATCTTGGCTCGATCCATCCGCAGCCGCATCAAAGCCGCAGCATCGGTCTCACGCAGCCCTCTTAAAAGCACCTGCGTGGCCGTCAGACGATCTTCCAGCGCACTCGGCAGATGATGCCCGAAGGTGGCCTGCCACACATCCTGGTTCAGGCTCAGCAGCACGTGCAGTCCCTGGCTATCCACCATATCCATGAGCAGAGAAGCAATCGTCACCCCGGCATCCGGGTTTCGATAATACCCGTCCAGATGATCCACCAGGAGCACCACGGGACGCCATAGAGACAGCATTCGCAGCCACGTCGGCGTACCGGTCTCACGGTCTGCTGCAGCCAGATCCTGCATCACCGCCACACCTTCGGCTCCCCCTTCAAAAGCTTGGCCCAGCATGGCGTCCAGCCAGGCATCTGCCACATCCGCCCGCACAGGCACCTGCCGGGCCACACGCCGCGCCAGGATGGGGCGCAGACCGCCCGCATGCTTGCGCAGCCAGTCGCCGATCATGTGCGCGGCACCATCCTTGTTAAAAACATCCGTCACCGGGCCTGTGAGCACGCGCAGCGCCTGCTCAGGATTGGCACTGGGGACCAAGCCTTCTTTGATCAGCTCATGCAAAAGATGCGCCACCAGCCCAGCACACGCCTCCCGCAGCCGGGACCAGTCCTCCGTATCCCCCGCTGCCAGACTTAAAGCCTCCAGTCCGCGACGAGTCACCGTCGTCAAATTTAGTACATCGCCGGTGCGAAAAGCCAGAGGCACCATCACCACTCCAGAGCCTGCGGCTGCCACCACACGGCCCAAAAGATGTGTTTTTCCGTAACCCGCACGTGGGGCCGTCAGCAGCATCAACGGAGCCCCAGATCGTGTCTCCACGGATTCTAGCAATTGATCCAGCACATCCTCATTCAATCCGCCCACGGAAGCCCCTTCGCCAACAGCCAACGGACTCGGGCAGACATCCGCAGCAAAAGGATTGCCACGGACCGGGGCAGGTCGTGTTTCAGCAGTTGAGGGGGGGATGGACGTTTCAGAGATTCCCACAGGAGTCACCAGGTCAAATTTTTCTGCTATCCAGTATTATCTATTGAAACTATTCTCCAGCACAAAAAATTAAAGTGGAGAGTTCGTTTATTTGCGAACTTTTGCAGTTTCGTGTGATTCGCACTCTCAATTATGATAAATTCCGTCAGTTATACACAGGCGCTGTTCAGTTGTTCTCACTGACTGCCCTCGTATAAAACGTGCGCCCCACCCTTCCCAAGCTGGGTTATATGGCAAAATTTTGCGTTAAATGTAAAAACCCGTTGCATGCCCTCCCACCCTTTGCCACTATCGCGGCCCGCCAGACCGGCGGGAATGGCTCAGTAGCTCAGTCGGTAGAGCAGGGGATTGAAAATCCCCGTGTCGGCGGTTCGATTCCGTCCTGAGCCACCACCTCTTTTAAGGTGTTGGCTTTTAACGGATTAAGAGATAAGTTTCTCTTTTTTTGGAGTCCTGATTGCATGCTTTTGCACCAATCCAGCGCCTAAGAGACTTGGCCTATCCGAAGTCGCGGTAAACTGTTTTACCCCAATTACCCTGAGAGACATCTCCGGCTCTCGCCGTTACCCTGTCACTCATGCCCGTTATCACTTCCGCCCAGGCCCAGGATTCCTACGACGTCATCATCGTTGGCTCAGGAGCGGGCGGTGGCCAGACGGCCTATACCCTCACCATGGAAGGCGTCAAAGTCCTCATGCTGGAGGCGGGCCGTTCGTTTGATCCATTGACGGAGGTGGCCATGTTTCAGCTCCCCAGCCAAGCCCCTTTACGTGGCGAGAAAACCCCGGACAAGCAGTATGGCTTTCACGACTGCTCCATCAACAGCGGCTGGGACATCCCTGGCGAGCCCTATGCCAACGCGGGCAAGAAGCCCGAGGACCAGTTTCGCTGGTGGCGGCAGCGCATGATGGGCGGGCGCACCAACCACTGGGGCCGCATCACCCTGCGCAACGGCCCGTATGACTTCAAGCCCTACACTCAATATGGGGCAGGCTTTGACTGGCCCATCTCGTACGACGACGTCGCCCCGTATTATGACAAGGTGGAGATGCTCATCGGTGTTTTTGGCAGCAACGAGGGGTTGGAAAATTCACCCGATTCCTCCCCTGGTGTCCTGATGCCTGCGCCGAAACTGCGCGTGGGGGAACTCTATGCCCAAAAGCACGCGCCCAAAGCCGACATGAAGGTCGTGTCTATCCATCGTGCCGTGATGAGCGTGCCGCAGGATGCTGAAAAACTACCCGCCAAGCTTCATCCCGGCAATCCCAAAGCCCAAAGCATCCTGGCCGATTCCATGCGCTCCAGGTCACCCTGTTTTTGGGCCACCGACTGCCACCGCGGCTGCTCCATCCGCGCCAATTACGATTCCCAAACCGTGCACCTTCGGCCAGCCCTGGCGACAGGAAACCTCGACATTCTGCCCAATGCCATGGCCCGGGAGGTGACCGTTAACAAGGAAGGCAAAGCCACCGGTATAACCTACATTGATAAAACCACCGGCAAGGAAGGCCACGTCAGCGGACGCGCCGTCGTCCTAGCCGCCAGCTCCCAGGAATCCGTCCGCCTCCTGTTGAATTCCAAGTCCTCCCTTTTCCCTCAGGGCCTGGCCAATTCCAGCGGCAAGGTGGGCAAATACATCACGGATTCCGTCTCCAGCAGCTTCAGCGCCCACATGCCCGCCTTCGAAGGCATGCCCCTGCACAATGAAGACGGCGCAGGTGGCCCGCATGCCTATGTACCCTGGACCCAGCATGAACAAAACCGCAAAGGCGCGCTCGGCTTCCCCGGCGGCTATCACTTGGAATTTACCAGCGGACGGCAGATGCCCTCCATGACTGTCGCCAACGGGTTTGACAACCTCGCGGGCCGCAGCGGCGTCACCTATGGTCGCCAGCTCAAGGAAGATGCCCGCCGTTATTATGGCTGCCGTCTCGGCTTCGGTGCCCAGGGCACCATGCTGCCCAACGAAGGCACCTTTTGCGAAATCGACCCCGACCTCAAAGACCAGTGGGGCATCCCTGCGCTACGCTTCCATTGGAAGTGGACGGATCATGAACTCAACCAGGTACGCCATCAGCAGAAGCGCATTGGCGAACTCCTCACCGCCCTGGGTGGGAAATTCACCAAACCACCGGAGACCGATCCCCTCAAAGCCATCCGGTCCGGCGGCTCCGTCATTCATGAAGTCGGCGGAGCCATCATGGGGGATGATCCATCCCGCTCAGTGACCAATCAATGGAGCCAGACGTGGGATGTTAAAAACCTCTTCATGGCCGATGGCGCACCCTTCGCCAGTACCGCAGATAAAAATCCCACGCTGACGATCATGGCCCTCGCCTGGCGCATGGCAGATCACCTCATGGAAGAGCTGAAGAAAGGAAACATCTGATATGATCCCCCCCACCCCTTCCCCGCTCCTGGACCGCCGCACTGCCATCCAGTGGATGCTCACGGCAGCAGCCACACTGACTGTTCGTGATCACTCCGCCCTCGCTGCGGAGACACCCGGAGCCACCGCCTCCGCGCGTCTCCCGGCCAAAGGTTACGGTCCCGATCCCAGCATGGTGAAATTTTACCTGCCGGGTGATGTCTGGCCCCTCACCTTTACCGAATCCCAGCGCCGCACCGCCACCGCTCTTTGCGATGTCATCATGCCTGCGGATGAAACATCCCCAGCGGCCTCCACCGTCGGCGTGCCCGCCTTCATGGATGAATGGGTCAGCTCCCCATACCCTGGCCAGAAAGCAGATCGCGCACTTATTCTTGAAGGTCTGGACTGGATCGAAGCAGAAGCCCAAAAACGCTTCAAGACCAGCTTTGCCGATCTTCAAGCCGCCCAGCACATCGCCATCTGCGATGACATCAGCCAGGCTCAACCGAAGCCCGAATTTAAAAAAGCCGCCTCCTTTTTCAAACGTTACCGCGATCTCACCGCCGGCGGTTATTACACCACCCCGGAAGGCATGAAGGACATCGGTTATCGCGGCAACATCCCTCAGGCCACCTTCGATGGCCCGCCCATCGAGGCCCTGCGCCACGTCGGCCTCGCTTGATCCTCCTCCATCGCCCTGCTGCTGGTTCCCGTCCTTGGCACCTAACCGATCAACTTCCTACATCATGAAACATTATCTCGTTTCACTCCTCTTCACCATCCTTGGTTTTTCACTCACCACAGCATCCGCCGCACAGCCAAACATCATCCTCCTCATGGGCGATGATCACGGGTGGGAGGAAACCGGGTATAACGGTCATCCTCACGTCAAAACACCGGTGCTCGATGAGATGGCCGCCACGGGTCTGCGCATGGACCGCTTCTATGCCGCGCATCCCAGCTGCTCACCCACACGGGCCAGTTTCCTCACCGGCCGTCATCCCAACCGCATGGGCACCTTTGCCCCAGGCTGGTCATTGAGGCCTCAAGAGATCACCGTCGCTCAGGTCCTCAGCAAAGCAGGTTACCGCTGCGGCCACTTTGGCAAATGGCATGTCGGCGCAGTGAAAGCGGAGTCCCCCACTAGCCCCGGTGCCATGGGCTTCCACGAATGGGTTTCGCACGACAACTTCTTCGAGCTCAATCCTTCTCTCTCCCGCAACGGTGGCCCGCCCGAAGTCATCCAAGGTGAAAGCTCCGAAGTCGTCATCCATGAAGCCATCCGCTTTATCGACCGCAGTAGAAAAGCCGACAAACCCTTCTTCACAGTTGTCTGGTTCGGCTCCCCCCATGAGCCCTACAGCGGCCTGCCTGCGGACCTCGCCCTTTACGATGACCTGCCCGCGAAGTACAAGAAAAAAGTCCGCCTCACCTCCAACGAAACCGGCGGCCCGGTCCAGCGTCCCCAGGGAGAAGTCCTGCGTGAAAGGTATGCTGAAATCACCGCCATGGACCGTGCCATCGGCCAGTTGCGCCAGCATCTCGCTGACCAGGGCCTGCGCCAGGACACGCTGATCTTTTACTGTGGCGACAACGGCACCTCCGCCGATGGCGCTCTCGGCTTTCCTCATCGTGGCGTGAAGGGCCAGGTGTATGAAGGCGGCACGCTAGTCCCCGGCCTCATCGAATGGCCTGCCCGCATTCCCCAGCCCCGCACCACCGCCGTCCGCGCCACCACCAGCGACCTGCTCCCCACCCTCTGCGCGGTGGTCGGCCAGCCCCTTCCAGACCGCCCGCTGGATGGCATTGACCTCACACCCCTGCTAGACGGAAAAATGACCGTCCGCCCTACCCCTCTCTACTTTTGGGACTATCCCTCCGCACGTCTCAAAGGTCTGGATCTCAAACCCTGGATAGACCCCGCTCTTCAAGAAGGCACCACTCCCCTCGCGAAAAAATCCGGCGGCAAAGCCACCCGTGACTTCACCAACTTCCATCACCCCGCCCTCAGCGATGCCGATTACCTCGGCGCACGCGCCATCATTGACGGCCACTACAAGCTGGTCCTCCAGGATAAAAAGAAAGGTGCCTCATCCCAGGAGCTCTTCGATCTCCAGGCCGATCCCGCCGAGAAGAATAACCTCCTCAGTGAGAAACCCGACGTCGCCAAAAAACTTCAAGGCCAGCTCCGCCAATGGCAGCAAAGCGTGCTCAACAGCCTCAGCGGAGCAGATTACCAAAAGTGATTTCTCAACCACCTAGCGCCTAACATAAAGTATTTCTTCACCCATGAAGCGCCTCCTCACCTCTCTGCTCGCTCTCATCACCTGTGCATGCCTGCAAGCGGCTGACACAACCGCTGAGCCGAAAGCCAAGACCAAAGCTGCCAAATCCAAAAAGGAAAAACCCAAAAACTCTAAACCTCCAGGGGCAGAGGCAGCATCAGGAAAACCCTACATCTACAAGACCTCCGCTGGTGAGCCTCGTCAGATGGAAATCTTTTTCCCTCCCGATCATGATCCCGCTAAAGCCAAAGTGCCTGGCTTGATCCTCTTTCATGGAGGTGGTTGGGGCGGCGGCACACTCGCTCAATTTCGCATGGCCTGCGCATACTTCGCCAGTCGCGGCCTCGTCTGCGCCACCTCAGAATACCAGCGCTCCAGCAAGGCCAATTCCGCCGGGCTTCCTCCAGATGAATCTCGCAAGCGCGTCTGCATCGTCGATGCCAAGAGCGCTATTCGCTGGTTCAAGCAAAAGGCTCCAGAGCTCGGCATTGATCCGCAGCGCATCATCACCG
Organism: Prosthecobacter fusiformis; assembly: GCF_004364345.1. Lineage (NCBI taxonomy): Bacteria > Pseudomonadati > Verrucomicrobiota > Verrucomicrobiia > Verrucomicrobiales > Verrucomicrobiaceae > Prosthecobacter > Prosthecobacter fusiformis. The sequence continues at coordinate 348,770 of NZ_SOCA01000001.1, forward strand.
GCGGCGGCTCCGCAGGCGGCCACATCTCCGCCCTGGCCACGCTAAATCCCGGCCTCAATGACCCCGCCGACCCCAAAGAATTCGATACCAGCGTCGTCGCGTATCTGTGGTTCAATCCCGCCTTTTCGGAAGAAGACAACGCCGACAATGAAGTCAATGTGCTCAAGCACCTGAAACCCTCCCTCGCGCCTGCCATCGTCTTTTTCGGTACCCAAGACGGTTGGAAAAAAGGCTGGGATGCCGCCCATGAAAAACTCAAATCCCTCGGCAACACCACCACGGAACTCTGGCTCGCAGAAGGTGAAGGCCACAGCTTCTTCAACACCGCACCCTGGCAAAACATCACACTTATCGCCGCCGACCGCTTCCTCGTCCAGCAAGGCCTCCTCACGGGCGAGCCTACCCTCCCCGCACCGGTCACCGGTGAAAAATTAGTGAGGTGAGTCCGCACTGGCAGGCAGTCATTCGCACCCATAGCAAGACCCGCCCCTCCGCCGCGTTACACATGCATCCAACCATGAAGCACCTGCTCCTCGCCATTGTTCTGACCATCCTATGCCAGCCAATTTTCGGCGCAGACAAGCCTAACATCCTCTGGCTCACCAGTGAGGATCACGGACCCGAGATGGGCTGCTATGGGGACAAGGTGGCCCGCACGCCCAATGTGGATGCACTTGCCGCCAAAGGAATGATTTTCAAAAAAGCCTGGTCCGTCGCCCCCGTCTGCGCGCCTGCTCGCACCGCCATCATTACCGGCATGTATCCCTCCAGCACCGGCGGGCTGCACATGCGCTCCATGGTCTCCATGCCTGAGGGCACTCAGATGTATCCCAAGTTCTTGCAGAAAGTCGGCTACTACTGCTCCAACAACAGCAAGACCGACTACAACGTACGCGATTCAGGCCAGATCTGGGATGAATCCTCCGGCCAGGCTCATTGGAAAAAACGCGCTGAGGGACAGCCCTTCTTTGCCGTCTTCAATTCCACCAAAAGCCACGAAAGCCAGATCCGCACCCGTCCCCACAGTCAGATCACCCAGCCCGCAGACATCCGCATCCCCGCGTACCACCCGGATACCCCAGAGGTCCGCGAAGACTGGGCCCAGTACTATGACAAAGTCAGCGCAGCCGATGCCGATGCAGGCAAGCACCTCAAGGACCTGGCCGATGCAGGCTTGACCGAAGACACCATCATCTTCTATTATGGCGACCACGGCAGCGGCATGCCACGCAGCAAACGCTGGCCTTCCAATTCCGGCCTGCATGTCCCCATGGTCGTCTATTTCCCTGCGAAATGGCAGCACCTCGCGCCGAAGGAATACAGCGCTGGTGGCAGTTCGGACCGCATGGTCAGCTTTGTCGATCTCGCCCCCACCCTCCTCAGCATCGTCGGCATTCAGCCTCCGGCCTGTATGCAGGGCCATGCCTTCGCCGGCCCCTATCAGACAGAGCCTCAGCCCTACCTGTATGGCGAGCGTGGCCGGATGGATGAACGCATGGACCTCGTCCGCAGCATCACCGATGGCCGCTATGTTTACCTGCGCAATTATTACCCTCACGTCTCCCAAGCCCAGCGGGTGGATTTCCAGTTCCAGACTCCCACCACCCGCATCTGGAACCAGCTCTTTACTGAGGGCAAGACCACCCCTCCCCAGTCCATCTTCTGGACCGTGCCAAAAGAACCCGAGGAGCTTTACGACCTCCAGTCTGACCGCGACGAAGTCAAAAACCTCGCCCACTCACCCGAACATCGTCCCATCCTGGAAAAACTCCGCGCCGCTCAACGCGCGCACCTCGCCAAAGTCCGCGATGTCTGCTTCCTGCCTGAAAGTGAAGTGCACAGCCGCGCCGAAGGCAGCACACCTTACGACATCGCTCATGATGACACCAAGTATCCCTTTGAGCGCATCCTCGCCGCAGCGGATCTCGCCTCTGGCCTGGATTCCACCGCCGTTCCTCAGCTCACCAAGCTGATGACCGATGCCGATAGCGCCATCCGTTTTTGGGGCACCCTGGGCATCCTCATGCGCGGTGAAGACGCCACCCGGCAGACGGCCTCAGCTCTAGACAAAGCTCTCTCCGATGATTCCGTCAATGTCCGCATCGCCGCCGCCCAGGCTCTTGGCACCTTTGGAGATGAAGCCGCCCTCAATAAAGCTCTGGCCACGCTCAGCACTCTTGCCACCCCAGAGGCCAATGGCGTCCTCACCTCCATGGCCGCCCTCGCCGCCATTGAGGCCCTCGGCCCCAAAGCCGCATCTCTCCATCCCGCCATCGCCAGCATGAAAGCAGATGGCCCGTCCCCGGACGGCCGCTACGGCAGCTACGTCCCCCGCCTCATTCAAAACATCGCTCCAGATGCAAAACCCGCCGCAGGCAAGGCCAAGCGTAAAGGCAAAAAGAAGACTGAAGAATAGACCTTCATTCCATCACTCATACCCTTACCATTCTTTTAGTTAGGCCTTTTCAGTCACCTGCTCCACGCCGTAACCCTTCCCAATGAAATTCCTCCCCCTTCTCTGCCTCGCCTTTCCCCTCTTTTCTGCTGCGGCGGACATCCCTACGACCCCTCTCGCAGAAAAAGGTGATTCACTTTTCAATGACGACTTCGAGCGCAGCATTCTCGGTGAATGGAAGTCCATCATTCCCACCTTCACCGTCGAAGGCGGAGTCCTCAAAGGCGTTCAGACCCGTGACGACCACGGTGCCGTCGGCCGCGTTTACCGCCCGATGAAAGATGTCATCATCGAGTTCAAATTCCAGCTCGCAGGGTCTGCCACCTTCAATGCCGTCTTTGATGATCAAAAGCATAAAGGCTCCCACGCCGGCCACATCACTCGCATCACATTCACCCCCAAACTCATCCGTCTCGGCGATGACAAAGAAGGCCTTATGCGCAATGACATCTACCTCATGCGCAAGGACCCGGCTCAAAAGCCTGCATCGGAAAAGCTTCTCGTTGGCCGCGGTTCATCCTCTCCCGTCGTGATCGAGCAGAAGAAGTGGTACCACGTCACCATCGAAAACGTCGGCGATAAACTGCGCATCCTCCTCGATGGCAAGCCCACCGCCTTCCTTCAGTCCTCCGGCCTCGCTCACGAAACCAAAAGCAGCTTCCACTTCACCGTCACCGGTCCCGGCGTTCTTTTCGATGACGTCCGCATCTGGAACGCCAAGTAAAACACGTGGGGATCTTCATCACCGCGTACGCTCCGCACTCAGGATCGCATCCATCCGCTCAATAAACTGCTGCGTCTTCTCCGGATGCTGAGCACTGAGGTCCTTGGATTCAGAGGGATCATCCGGGAGATGATAGAGAGCATGCACCGGTGCATTCTCAGGCCGGGACTTGCGGGTGACCACCGCCTGCGTCTTGCCTTTCTTCTTCATGCGGACCAGCTTCCAATCACCCATGCGCAGGCCAAAGTTGCCACTCACACCGTTGTCCTGCTGCAGCAGATGGTCCCGCCCCTTCGCTCCAGCTTCACCCAGTATAGCCGGGAGAATGTTCAGACTGTCCAGGCAACCTGTCTCCGGCAGTGCGATGTCATTGAGAGCCGCGAGGCTGGCGGCAAGGTCCACCGTGCAGACCACTTCATCCGAAACGCCCGGCTGAATACGGCCCCGCCAGCGGGTGATGAAGGGTGTGCGCGTTCCACCTTCCAACACGCTATACTTGCCACCGCTGAAGGGACCTGCAGGCTGGTGGTCGCCCAGCTTTTCCACCGCGCCATCCTTATACCCGTCATCCAGCACAGGACCATTGTCGGAACAAAAAATGATCAGGGTATTCTCCGTCAGTTTCAGGCGATCCAGCGTCTTCATCAGTTCCCCCACACACCAGTCGAGCTGGACGATGCTGTCACCGCGCAGCCCCAGGCTCGTCTTACCCTGGAAACGTTCATGCGGGATACGCGGCACATGAATGTCATGACTGGCGAAGTAGAGGAAAAAAGGAGACTCACGATTAGCCTCCATCCATGCATCGGACGCCTTCACCCAGCGGTCAGCCAGGTCTTCATCACGGAAGCGGGCCGCGCTGGCACCGGTATAAAAACCGATCCGGCTAATACCATTGTGAATAGTCTGGTTATGCCCGTGGCTCCAGTCCATCTTCAAAGTATCCCGATGCGTGATTCCCGTAGGATGATCTTCAGAAGGTGCCTGATTGCCCACCCACAACGGGTCTTTCGGGTCCAGGTTCAGCACCCGATGATCTTCCACATACACCTGCGGCACACGGTCATTCGTCGTCGGCAGCAGCAGGCAATGGTCAAAGCCGATCTCAAGCGGCCCCGGCTTCAGTTCCCCATTCCAGTCTGGCTCAGGATCGCCCAGGCCCAGGTGCCATTTGCCGATCACCGCCGTCTTATACCCGCCTTTCTTTAAAAGGGCTGGCAGCGTCACCGTCCCTGGCTGGATGATCGCCGGAGCCGCTGGCGGAGCGATACCCGTGCCCTTTTGCCGAAAAGCATACGTCCCGGTGAGCAGAGAAAAGCGCGTAGGCGTGCAGGTGGAGGCAGAGCAATAGCCACTAGTGAAACGCACCCCCTCCTTGGCTAGGCGATCAATGTTCGGCGTCTGCACTGCGGTGGCCCCATAACAGCCCACATCACCATACCCCAGGTCATCCGCCATGATGACAATGATGTTAGGCTTGTCCGCAGCGAAAGCAGCAGACAGACACAGCGAGGCAGCAATAAAAAAGGTGCGGATCGATAGCATGGTAAAACCTGGAAACGCGATTCAGGGTCATCTCATTGCGAAGAAAGGCCCGCTATTTTTATTCCCCCAGTCCGGGACACCTCTGCCCAGCATGATCCGCTTGCCACCCACCACATAAGAACGATATTAAATATTATTTAGTCATTACTTATGAATTTCCCGCCCTCACACAAAACCACGCGCTCTCCAAAATGTCACCTCAGCACACATTTCCCCCATCTCTCCCCATGGGGACTTCTGGGGATTCAATGGGGAAACAAAATCCCCATCGCAAAACATTGAGCAACAACCCCTTGCCGCTCCAAATCCCCAGATGGGGAAAAAACGAAAATCATCCCCATTTCCCCCGCGCCCCTTCCTCAGCTTCACACGAAGCCTCATCCGCAACACAGAAAATGTGGAACCCGGATAGCCACTGGTGGCATTGGGCGGAAAGTTTGGGGCATTGCCCACGTCTGCCATTCAATGCCACGCGCAGTCAGCCCCTGGCGCACACTTCGTCTCTCCTGATTTAAACTGGCCCCTGCTTTTCCCTTATGAAAAAAATCCTCTTTCTGGTCTGCATCTCCGCCATCTTTGCATCCGCGCAGACGCCCCCCGTGACCGCCATCGGCTCCACCGCAGCACTCATTGTCACCACCCCTTTTGACCAGCCCGCTCCGCCCACACGCAAAGGCCTCATCAATGGCTGGCAGGCCTCCATTGGCGAATGGTCGGTCAAAGACGCTTCCCTGCACGGTGATGAAGTCCCGGCAGATCACCACCCCTCCTCTTGCATCTATCGGGTCGAGGCCACAGACCTCATCATCACCGCTCAGTTCAGGCTCGGCACGTCGGAGCATGTCGCCTTTGGCTGCCGTGACAGCATTGCGCCCAACCATCACCTGGGCCGCACCTTCATCAGCCGTGACAGCATCTGGATTCAAAAGATGTCTGGCATCGCCAAGACCACAAAGGTTGAAAAGCTCGCTGAAATCAAGACCCCCATGGATCCTGAGGCTTGGCACGAACTGACCATCGAAATCATTGGCGACCACTACCGCGCCCGTATTGGCCAGCACATCCTGGAAGCGCACCATGAGCGGTTCAAAGACGCCAAAGGCCTCATCGCCCTCATTGTCAAAGGCCAGGGAGCACAGTTCAAAAATGTCAGCATCTGGCATGCACGCCCCCTATCTGTCTCTTCTGAAAAGGCAAAACCGTAAAGCCCCCCGGCCCCTGCAATCCCTGCCTTCAACCGCCTAACAGCTTATGAAACCAGCCTCTGTCCTGCTGTCACTTCTGCTCTCACTCCAGCCTTCTTTTGCTGCACCGCAGCAGCCTAACATCGTCGTCATCCTGGTGGATGACATGGGCTTTTCTGATCTCGGCTGTTATGGCTCTGAGATTCCCACGCCGAACCTGGATGCGCTCGGAGCCGGAGGCGTCAAGTTCACCCAGTTTTACAATACCGGGCGCTGCTGCCCTACCCGGGCCTCACTTCTCACCGGCCTCTACCCGCATCAGGCAGGCGTCGGTCACATGACAGAGGACAAAGGCGTCCCCGGGTACCAGGGACGGCTCAATGACTCCTGTGTGACCATTGCTGAAGTTTTGAAACCCGCCGGTTACTTCACCGCCATGTCCGGTAAATGGCATGTCGGCCAGAACCTGGGCGTGACCCCCTGGGGCCGTGGATTTGACCGCAGTCTCAATGCGGCAGCAGGCGGCTTTTACTTTCCCGAATCTCCCAAAGCGAAGCTTTTTCTCAATGGCGAAGAGATCGCCAATGAAGATGCCCGCCTGCCAAAGAACTGGTACAGTACCGACCTCTGGACCACCTTCGGCCTGAAGTTCATTGATGAGGCCCTGGCGGAAAAGAAACCTTTCTACCTTCACCTCTGCCACAATGCACCGCATTTTCCCCTCCAGGTTCCGGCGGAGGAAATCGCCAAATTTCGCGGCCGTTATAAAACCGGCTGGGGAGCAGTCCGCGATGCCCGTTATGCCAGGCAGCAGAAAATGGGTTTGATTGACCAGAACTGGCCCAAAGCCCCCCGCCCCAAAGAGGTGCAACCCTGGGTCAACGTATCCGCCGAAGAAAAGGACCGCTTTGATCACCTCATGGCCACTTATGCAGCAACCGTCCATCGCATGGACAAGGCCGTCGGCGATCTGGTTTCCGGCCTGAAAGATCGCGGTGTCTTCGAAAATACGCTCATCCTTTTCATGAGCGACAATGGCGGCAATGCCGAAGCCGGCCCCATGGGGAAAACCGATGGAGATCCCTCCACCGCCGGTTCCTCCTGGTTCTGTGGCATGAGCTGGGCCTTTGCCGAAAATACCCCTTTCCGTCTCTTCAAACACTATAACCACGAAGGCGGCATCGCCACCCCGCTCATCGCCCATTGGCCCCAGGGCATCACCGCCAAAGGCGAATGGCGCACTCAACCAGGGCATCTGGTGGACATCATGGCCACCTGTGTGGAAGTCGGCCAGGCTTCCTATCCTGCTGCCTTCAAAGGCAAGCCGGTCACCCCGATGGAAGGGAAAAGCCTCATCCCAGCCTTTGCCAACCATCCTATCGAACGTAGCGCACTCTACTGGGAGCATGAAGGCAATGCCGCAGTGAGAGTCGGCGATCTGAAGCTCGTACGCCAGGGTCGTGAAAGTGCGTGGGAGCTTTACGATCTCAAGACAGACCGCACAGAGCAGCAGAATCTGGCCGCCGCCCAGCCGGAAAAAGTCGCTGAACTGGCAGCCAACTGGGATGCCTGGGCCGTGCGCGCAGAGGTCAAACCTTACCCGGCCAGGGAAGGCAAAAAGAAAGGCCGGGGCAAGAAGAAGGCTGCTGCGAAAAATTGAGACACGGCATCGCCATGAAACACCTTTGGTTATTCCTCATCCTTTCCTCCCTCCTCCTCGGCACCCCGTCTTCTGCCGCTGAGCGTCCAAACATCGTCATGATTTTCATTGATGACATGGGCTGGGGAGACTTCTCCTGCTTTGGCAATCCGGATGCGCAAACCCCGAACGTGGATCGCCTCGCCTCCGAGGGCATACGCTTCTCCCAGTTTTATGTCAACTCGCCCATCTGTTCCCCCTCACGCTGCGCCCTCACCACCGGTCAGTATCCACAGCGCTGGCGCATCACCTCATTCCTGAACAATCGCGCGGACAATGAACGGCGCGGCGTCGCCCAGTGGCTGGATCCAAAGGCCCCCACACTGGCCCGCGCCCTCCAGCAGCACGGTTATGCCACCGGCCATTTTGGCAAATGGCATCTCGGTGGTCAGCGGGATGTGGATGATGCCCCACCCATCACCGCCTACGGCTTTGATGAAAGCCTAACCAACTTCGAAGGCATGGGCCCAAAACTCCTGCCCCTCACCATGAAACCCGGTGATACGGAACCCGGCAAGATTTGGGCCGATGCCGAACGTCTGGGCCAGCCCGTAACGTGGATGCAGCGTTCAGAGATCACCACGGGATTCATCACTGCCGCCATCCCTTTCATGGACAAGGCCGCCAGGCAGAAAAAGCCCTTTTATATCAACCTATGGCCAGATGATGTACACGGCCCCTGGTGCCCCCCCGTGGACCAATGGGCGGATGGAAAGCGCGGCTTATACCTCTCCGTCCTTCAGTCCATGGACCGTCAGTTCGGCCTCTTGTTTGATCATATCCGTCGCGATCCAGACCTTCGTGAAAACACCCTCATCCTGATCTGCTCCGATAACGGACCCGAGATCGGCGTCGGCAGTGCAGGCCCCTTTCGCGGTTTTAAAACCACCCTTTATGAAGGCGGCACACGTTCTCCGCTCATCGTCTGGAGCCCTGGCCTCATCGCCAAAGACAAAGCTGGAACTCATAACACAACCTCCGTCTTCGCCGCCTTTGACCTCGTTCCCTCCTTGCTGAAAATCGCAGGCACCTCACCACTTGCCGATGTCACGCTGGATGGAGAAGACCTATCCGCCACCTTGCTTGGAAAAGGCACAGCCTCCCGCTCCGCACCGCTCTTCTGGCGGCGGCCCCCGGACCGTAAAACCGTCAACCCCACCCTCAAAGAACGCCTGCCAGACCTCGCCATGCGCGAGGGAGACTGGAAACTCCTCTGTGAATACGACGGCACCCTGCCCCAGCTCTATGATCTGGCCAAAGATCCTGGCGAAACCACCAACCTCGCCAGCCAGCATCCAGACGTGGTCAAACGCCTGACCCTGTCCCTCCTCTCCTGGCACCGGTCCATGCCTCCTGACAACGGTCCCCAGTTAGCAACGGCTAAGCCAGCTAAAAAATCCCCGTCATCGCCTGCAAACCGTCAGCAGAAATAGATTCAGCATGCCTTCACTTCTTCGCCTTCTTCCCCTTCCCCTTTTTGGCGGCAGGCGCTGGGGGTGGCGGCAGTCCATCATCCGGCTGGTTGGAGAAGCGCCAGGGGTCATGCAGGCGGCGCATCTCACTCAGCAGCAGCGCTTCCATCTCGGCCAGCTTGTTCGCATGAGCGGGATCTTTGGCCAGATTAGTCTGCGCCGGAGTCGGCTTCACACCGCTCAGCGCGGTTACTTTGGGATCATGATGCTCGGCGATGAGTTCATCGGGATTATCCTTCAGATTGAAAAGCTGGGTCTCATTCACAGAGCCATCAGCCGCTTCATACTTCGTCAGTTTCCAGTCACCCTGCTTCACACATCTCATGCCCGGTTTGCCGCCGCCACTGTAAGCTCCGTAAAGGACATCTCGGACAGTCGTCTTTTCACCCGCAAGCACAGGCTTAAAGCTGATGCCTTCATTGGTTTCCGGTGCAGGGATATTGGCCAGATCACAAAGAGTGGCCAGGATGTCCATCAAGTAGATGTTTCCATCCACACGCGAGCCAGCCTTGATGCCTGGCCCCTTAACAATGAATGGAACACGCCAGGTATGCTGGTAGAGGTTTTGTTTCCCCATCAGTCCATGCCGACCGATGGAGATGCCGTGGTCTGCCGTATAGATGATGTAGGTATTGTCCAGCTCGCCCATTTCCTCCAGCTTCTTCAGCACCCGGCCGATCTGGATGTCGATGTTCTCACTGCACGCATACTCCCGGCCGATTTCATTGCGGATGCTCGCCTCGTCCCGGTGACGCCACACGCCGCTCACATCCACTTCATCCCGCACATCCAGGTGCGTGTTGTCAAAGGGATGTCCCGGCAGGTAGTTCGCAGGCAGCTTCGGCTGCTTCGCATGCAAAGAGGGCTGGGTATTGGGATCGGTATGGTTTGTGGCACCGTATTTGGCCAGCAGCTCAGGCCTACCGTCCCGGGTGTCATGCGGATGAGAGAACCCATAGTAAATGAGGAAGGGCTGCGTATCCTTCGCGGCCTCGCGGTCCACCAGATACTTCAGCACCTGCTGCGCATGCCACCCACTGCCACTTTCTTCATCACCACCCCGCTTCACGGCATCATGGCGCACGGTGAAAAGCTTGTTAGCAGCCTCATAGCTGTTGCCCATTTTGCAGGTGCGCATGGTGGCATAACCGGCACGGTTGAAGACCGCCGGGATGGTCTGCTGCTCCAGCGCCGGCGGGCAGCGCTCCGCAGCCCAAGGCGCAATCGGCAGATGCCATACCGTGCGTCCACTCATGATCATGTGGCGGGAGGGAGTGCAGACCGCCCCGCTAAAAGAACCCATGTGATACGCCCCGGTGAAGACCATCCCTTCAGCCGCCAGACGATCCAGATTCGGAGTCTCCAGTGGCGAAGTGGGATCGTAGGTCTTCAGGTCAAAAGGCGACTGGTCATCGGCCAGGATGAACAGAATGTTTGGCATCCGGTTGTCCATCGCAAAAGTCGGAGACCCGATGAACAGGGCGGTGAGAAGAAACAAAAAGGCTTTCATAAACGAGGCTGGAAACATCACCCACGCAGCAGCAGTGGGCGGCACAAGGAAACGATTAGAAAAGGTCCAGCTTTCAGATTTGTGGTTCTTGAACGGTCAGGGGCAAACCAGTCGTCTCCGCCCCTTGCCCGCCGCGTTTCCCGCATCCATAAATGCACCATGCCAGAAACGTTGCGCCACATCCTTGCCTCTGAATCCCCCCGTAGCTCCATCACTGTCCGTGGCTGGGTGCGGACCAAGCGGGAGTCCAAATCCTGCGCTTTCCTGGAGATCACGGACGGCTCCTGCTTCCGGGGATTGCAGGTGGTGGTGGATGCCGCCCTGCCTTCCGCTTCGTTGCTCTCCAGCGTATTGACGGGGGCTTCCGTTGAGGTCATTGGGGATCTCATTGCTTCCCCTGCCGCAGGACAAAAATGGGAGCTCCAAGCCACGGAACTCAAATTGCTTGGTGAAGCCGATGCGACTTACCCTCTGCAAAAAAAAGGCCACACGCCTGAGTTCCTGCGCACCATCGCCCATCTGCGTCCGCGCACGAACCTCTTTGGCAATGTCTTCCGCGTGCGCAGCCGCATGGCCTTTGCCGTGCACCGTTTCTTCCAGGAGCGCGGTTTCTTTTACGTCCACACGCCCATCATCACCTCCAGTGACTGTGAGGGTGCAGGCGAGCTTTTCCGTGTAACGACTCTCAAGCAAGGTGCACCGGCCAAACCTGAAGACGACTTCTTTGGCCGCCCCACTTACCTGACCGTCAGCGGTCAGCTCCAGGGGGAAACCTTCGCCTGTGCACTGGGAAACATCTATACTTTTGGCCCCACCTTCCGTGCGGAAAACAGCAACACCGCACGCCATGCGGCGGAGTTTTGGATGATCGAGCCTGAGATGGCCTTTTATGATCTCTTTGCCGACATGACCCTGGCTGAGGAGCATGTGAAGTACTTGGTGGATGCCATGCTGACCGAATGCCCTGAGGAGCTGGAATTCTTCAACAAATTCGTGGACAAAGAATTGGTTAACCGCCTTCAGCAGACCTTGGAAAAGCCTTTTGAACGCATCAGCTATACGGAGGCCGTAGATCTGCTGTTAAAATCCGGCCGCAGCTTTGAGCATCCCGTTGTCTGGGGCGAGGGCCTGCAAACAGAGCATGAGCGCTACATCGCCGAGCAGCATGTGCGCGGTCCGGTGACGATCTACAACTACCCGAAATCCATCAAGCCCTTTTACATGCGTCAGAATGAGGATGGGAAAACGGTGGCCGCCATGGACCTGCTCGTACCCGGCATTGGTGAAATCATTGGCGGCAGCCAGCGTGAGGAGCGCCTGGATGTCCTGCGCGCCGCCATGAAGGACCACAATCTGAGCGAGGAAGACTATCAATGGTATGTGGACCTGCGCCGGTATGGCAGCGTGCCGCATGCAGGATTCGGTCTCGGGTTTGAGCGCCTGCTGATGTTTGTCACCGGGGTGAGCAATATCCGTGATGTGATTCCCTTTGCACGGACGCCTGGCCATGCGGCGTATTAGAAAAAGAATGTTTATGACCGATCCGGGAAAAGTGTGCAGTGTTCAGGGCTCGGTCCTCAATTTACCAGGACTGTGGACCATCATCATCCTGCTGCTTGCCTCGCTGGATACGGCAACGGCACAGACGGGACTCACCCTTCAACTGGTGCCTGAGACGAGCGCGATTGTGCCCGGCCAGCCCTTCCGGGTGGGGCTTTTCATTCAGCATGATCCCGGCTGGCATACCTACTGGCGGCAGCCTGGCATTGTTGGGGTGCCCACCAGCATCGCCTGGGATCTGCCAGCAGGGTTTAAAGCCGGTGAACTGGAATTTCCCGAGCCTGAAAGTGTGCTCATGTTCCGCATCAAGGCACAGGGCTATGAGCGGGACGTGCTGCTACAGACCGTGATCACCGCACCCACCGATGTGCCGCCCGGAAAGATCATTTCGCTCAAAGGCAAAGCCACCTGGATGTGCTGCGGGAATACCTGTCATCCGGGTCATCAGGAGATATCGCTCACCATGCCGGTAGCCACTGAGGCTCAGCCGGATACACAATGGCAGCCTCTTTTTGAAAAGGAACGGTCCGTCTATGCCCGGCCCAGCACCGCATGGACTGCCAGTGCGGAGGAAGAGGGGCTGAAGGTGACACTCATCCTCACCCCTGGACCCGGAGCACGTCCCTTCACCCCGGATGAAAAAGTGATCTTTTTTACGGATGACGGCTGGATCAACAGTGATGAACCGCAGCCGCAAAAACTGTCCTCGGAGGGTAGCTTAACCCTATCTTTAACTAGGGCGGACGTATTCTTGGGAAAGGTCGTCCCTGAGAAGTTGAACGGTATCGTCCAGCGAGACGGAGGCTGGAATGAAAAGGAACACTGGCGAAGCCTGATCGTCACTCCAAAATTAAAACGTCACTTAGTCAAGAATCTAGACAGCCAACAACCAGACGAGAAACGATGATCTCGAGACCATTCTAAATACTTGCCTTGCTTAGGAATATCATTTCACATTTTAAGAAAAAAAGTTTGTCCCGATAAGAATCCACATTGTTAAATCCGGCATGGCTGAGGGAATGCATTCATTTTCAAGCAACTATCGCAAATACCGCTATGTGATTCCTTATGGCGTGGCGGGAGTATTGTTATGCACCGTAGCAACCGCCCAGGAGGTTGAAGACTTCCGACCTTCAACCCTTAAAAACCTTTCACTGGATCAACTGGTGGATGTGGAAATCACCTCTGTCTCCCGCCGCCCAGAACCTTTATTGAAGGCTTCAAGCGCCATTGACGTGCTAACTTCGGAAGAGATTCGCCGTTCGGGTGCCACCAACCTGCCAGATGCGTTGAGGCTGGCCACAGGCCTGCATGTCGCCCAGTTTGACGGGCATAGCTGGGCCATATCCGCCCGTGGATTCAATTCTACCACGGCCAATAAGTTGCAGGTTCTCATGGATGGTCGCAGCCTCTATACTCCCCTGTATGCAGGGGTATTCTGGGATGTACAGCATACCTTTCTTCCTGACATTGAGCAGATCGAGGTTATACGCGGACCCGGAGCCACCCTCTGGGGAGCAAACGCCGTGAATGGTGTGATTAATATCCGAACTAAAACGGCGCAGGAAACCCAGGGCTGGATGATGCAGGGAGGCCGTGGCACTGAGGAAAATGGCTTCGGCGGCATTCGGTATGGAGGCAAGATCGGCGACAGCACTTATTACCGGGCATATGTCACCACACTAAACCGTGACAGTCTCTCACTGGAGCTGAATGGTGACGATTCCCTGGACGAATACGCCCTGACCAAGGGCGGATTCCGGATGGACTCCGAACTGACTTCAACTGACACCCTGACACTCCAGGGCGATCTCTATACTGGCCGCTTTGGCCAGGTCGTCGGAGATGACATCGAAGTAGGCGGCGGCAATATGATCATTCGCTGGAACCATGAAATCTCCAACGACGAGAGTTTCTGGCTCCAGGCCTATTATGACCGGACTTACCGGTTGGTGCCCGGCTCAGCGGAGGAGACCCGCAACAGCTATGACATCGAGATGCAGCATAGCAAGAAGCTGACGCCAAGGCAGCATCTCATTTGGGGCCTGAATGCACGTGCCTCGGAGGATCAGATCGGTGAGCAAGCCGCGGGGGCGGCATTCCTCCCGGCCAATGAAACTCTCTACCTTTTCAGCGGCTACTTGCAGGATGATATTCAGGTATTGCCTGACCTGCTGATGGTCACACTCGGCTCCAAGTTTGAATACAACAGTTTCAGCGGTTTTGAATACCAGCCCAGCCTGCGCTTTGCCCTGACTCCAACCGAACGGCAGACCTTTTGGGGCTCAGTCGCCAGAGCCGTGCGCACCCCTTCACGGATTGACCAGGATGTCTATATTCCCAACCCGCAGATTTCCCCGGCTATACTGCGCAATAACCGGGATTTTGATTCTGAAGTCCTGATCGCTTATGAACTGGGCCACAGGGCCAAATGGAGCCGCAGTGTAACGACTGACCTCGCCCTCTTTTATAACGACTATGACAAAGTCCGCAGCATAGAGACCGTCGGTTCCCCACCGACTCACTATGTCTTCGCAAACGGTGTTGCAGGGGAAACATACGGGGCTGAACTGGATGTGAAATGGCAGCCTACCCGCTGGTGGCAGCTCGGCCTGGGTTATACCATCATGCAGACAAATCTGCGCACCGAGCCCGGCAGCACGGATCCCACCGAAGGCAGCGGCGAGTTCAATGACCCGAACCATATTCTGGTTATTCGTTCCTCCATGGACCTGCCAGGAAACGTGGAACTGGATGCCACCTTCAGGCATGTTGACGAACTGCAGCAGACAGCTCTCTCAAACACTCCCGCTTATTCCACCGTGGACATTCGTCTGGCCTGGCGGCCAACCAATGACCTGGAACTGGCCATCGTTGGCCGCAACCTGCTGGATGCCAGCCATACAGAATTTCGGCGCAATGCCACCCGTGAGATTGGGCGCAGTGTTTATTTCATGGCCACATGGAGTTTCTAAAACCATCAGCCGTCAAAAGCGGATTGAAAAGGACGGTGCTTGCACTGCTCCTTTTGGTAAATATTCCTAGTGGGTCATTACAGGCAGAAGAAGAGGGTCGCGAGTATGCCGTAAAAGCTGTTTTTTTGTATAACTTCTGCCAGTTTATCGAGTGGCCCCGGCAGCAGTTCCCCTCTGCGAATACCCCTTTTGTCATCGGTATTCTGGGCAGCAATCCCTTTGGATCCCTCCTGAGCGAAACGGTACAAGGAGAAGTGGTGCGGGGCCGCAGTATCCGGCTGGAGTATTATCAACGACCAGCGGACGCCCATAACTGTCACATCCTGTTTGTCAGTGATGAGGAACTGGCCCGGAATCCGAATGTTTGTGCAGTGCTGCGTGGGCAAAGCGTGGTGACCGTGGGTGAGAGCGATGCCTTTCTGGAAAGGGGGGGCATGATTGCTCTGGCATCCGAGCAAAACCGCATTCGGGTTAGGATCTATCTGGAGGCTGTGGGCGCTTCAAAGATAGAAATAAGCTCCAAACTACTGCGCATAGCCGATATCAAACGCTAACCATGATCCCCCTCCGCGATGCACCCATCAAGCACAAGCTGATGGTGGTCCTTCTTTTGACCACCAGTCTGGCGCTTGTACTCATGGGCGCAGCCGTCATGACGTACGAGGTCATTACCTTCAGTGCATCGATCAAGACCAATACCAGCGTACTGGCAAAGGTCATCGGCTCCATCAGCACCAGTTCACTGGCATTCGAAAACCGGGATGATGCCAAAGAAGTGTTGAGTGTCTTATCCGCAGAACCGCAGATCACCCTCGCAGTTATCTATGACAAGGAAGGCAGAATCTTTGCCCATTTCCCGCAGGAAATGGCGGTAGACAGCCTGCCACCCTTGGCTGGAAAAGACGGCAGTCACTTCAGCTCATCCACTCTGCACATGCATCAGCCCATCTTGGAAAAAGGTAACAGGCTGGGCACCATTTATCTAAGGGCCGACCTGAGTGAAATGTATTCCCGACTGCTCACTTATGGAGGCCTGCTACTGCTCGCCTGCGTAGGCGCAGTCATTGGTTCCCTGACGGTCTCCACCTCTTTGCAACGGCGGATTTCGCGTCCGATTGTGCAATTGGCGGAGACTGCACGGGCTGTCTCTGAAAGGCAGGACTATACGGTAAGGGCCACCCAGCATGGGCGGGATGAGATCGGCGACCTGACGGAGGCATTTAACCAAATGCTCACCCATATCGATGAAGCACGCTCAGCTCTGGCAGGCAGTGAAGAACGGCTGAGGTTGGCACTGGAAGGATCCGAAACGGGAACCTGGGACTGGAATCTGGTGACCAACCAGGTGACCTGGGATGACTACATGTTTCCGCTCTATGGCATTGAAAAGGCGGCATGGGGCGGGACTCCCGACAGCTTTTTTTCCCTGGTCCATCCCGATGACCGCAAGGAGATCGAGCGGGCGATGAAAGCCGCTATCGAAACACGCCGGGAAGTCGATATCGCCTTCCGTATTTGCGGTCCGAATGGGCAAATTAGGCACATGGCGAACCGTGGCCGTGTATTCCTGGATACCCATGGTAACGCGATACGGATGAGCGGGGTGAGCCTGGATGTGACGCAGTCCAAACTAACGGAGAAAGCTCTACAGGATGCCAAAAATACGGCTGAAGCGGCCAACCGGGCCAAGGATGAATTCCTGGCGATTTTGAGTCACGAACTGCGCACGCCACTGTCCCCGGTACTGGCCACCCTGGCGATGATTGAAGAAGACCCAGCCACCCCCGCGGCCATCCAACCGGACTTGGAGATGATCCGCCGCAATGTGGAGGTGGAGGCACGAATCATTGATGACCTGCTGGATGTGACACGCATTGCCAGGGGCAAACTAGAACTCCACTCCCACATCGTGGATTTGAAGCCCATCCTCAATCATGCGGTGGATAATTATCTGCGAGACCAGGCCGCTCAGAAAAATGTGACTGTGAAACTGGACAATGATCCTGCTGTCCCCTGGATCTATGCCGATGCGGCCCGCATCACCCAGGTGCTATGGAATCTGCTGCAAAACGCCTGCAAATTCACTCCAGAAAATGGCAGCATTTCTATTCGGGCCTTCAATGAACCAATTCAGAGCCACGGCAGGGAGCAAAACGAGCTAGTCATCGAAATCACCGATACAGGCATCGGCATCACCCCCGACATCCTGCCGCGCATCTTTGACGCCTTTGAACAAGGCGAGCGCTCACGCACTCGGCGCTTTGGCGGCCTGGGACTGGGACTGGCGATCAGCCGGGCCATCATCGGTATGCATGGTGGCACATTGACAGCCAGCAGTCCGGGCAAGGAACAGGGAGCCACCTTTACCGTCCGGCTGCCCATTCTGGCCATGCCCGCCCAGGAACAGTCCAGCCCTGCGGACCAAACACCGAAGACAGTCGCCGCCCAAAATTCCACGCGCATCCTCCTGGTGGAAGATCATGCTGACAGTGCCCAGCAACTCTCAAGGCTGCTGAAACGGGCTGGTCACCAGGTGACCTGTGCCACGACCGTGGCCGAAGGCCGAGATCTGGGTTTGCGCGAAGAATTCGACCTGCTGATCAGCGACCTCGGCCTGCCGGATGGCAGCGGCCATGATCTGATGCGTGAACTGAGTGAATTGCATCCCTTGCCTGCGATCGCCCTGAGTGGCTATGGAATGGAAGAAGACATCAAAGAAAGTCTGGCAGCCGGTTTTTCCCGACACCTGACCAAACCGGTGAACTGGGCCGAGCTGAAAGTGGCCATCCAGCACCTGACCCAAAAGGACGTATAGGCCGGTGCGAGGGGCTCTGATTCGGAAATCTATTTCATGATTCGCTATATGAGTGGATTTTTTGCCCGGCCCGTGGAACATCCTCCCCAAGATTAAGCGCCGATCCCCGTATTATAGAATGCAGGGTGTCTATACCCGCCTCTCCGCGCCTAAAGCCCGCCCTTGAGTTTTCCCCGAAGTTCAATCATCATCTCCCGTCATGAAAGGCATCCTCGTTCTCATCCTCGCCGCCGCCGTTGGTTATGTAGCCTATCAATATGTGTATCCGATCATTGCGGATTCGATGAAGTTTGAGAAACACAAACCCCAGGAAGTCGTGGTTGCACCGAAGCCGGTGCCTAAAAAGGAAGTGGCGGTGGTCGCTCCACCCAAGCCTGTGGTGGAAGCACCCGCACCGGTGATGGATGCGCCGAAGCCTGCCCCAGCGCCGATGGTGCCCAAGTTTGAAGCGCCGAAGCCTAAGGAAGGTGAATTTGTCGCCCCTGATTTTCCACCGATTGAGGTGGCTGTGAAAAACTGGACTGTGATCCCGAAGAGCGCCTTTCCCCGTCAGGTGAAAATGAAGAAGGATTTGAACCTGCAAATGAAGATCGGCAGTTCATCCGCCTCCACGCAGGTGAAAGCTGGCGGCGCAATGTATGCCGTGGGCCAGGAAGGAACGGAAATCCTTGTCTCCCCAACACAGACCTCCCCGATGCGTGGCAAGGTGGGCCTGGATGACACCGACCTGAAGGAGATCCTGACGGACATTTACGAACGCTGGAAAGTGGCCCGCACGGAGACTCTGCGCCGTGCCCATGAATTCAAACTGGCTGCTGCGGAGCGCTCTAAAAATGCACCTCCTCCAACCCAGGGGGCCATGGCCAGCGCCAGCAACGACAAACCTGCCCGCGATGCGGACGGCACCTACCCGCTGCTGGTTTCCAGCATGAAATCCGGCCAGGTCACGGAGATCAAAATGGACAACATCAAGGAATGGGGTGAGCCCCAGATGACCGATGGTGTGTGGACTGTGATCGTGAAATACGAGACCCAGACCATGTTCGGCAAATTCGATACGGAAGCCCAGGCCCAGATCAAGAATGGCAAGGTGGAGAAGTGGATCTATACGGGATCCGGTGAAGAGGTGCCGTAAAGGAGCCTCGATATTGAGTTTTAAGAGGAAGCTCGTCCTGAAAGGGGCGAGCTTTTTTGTGGCCTCGACGCTTTCCAAACCCCCACGCCCTGGCGGGCGCAGCTACGTGTGGCTGCTCGCGCCAGCGAGTGGGTGAGCTATCTTCCTGGCTTCGACACCTCCCAAACCTCCACGCCCTGGCGGGCGCAGCTACGTGTGGCTGCTCGCACCAGCGAGTGGGCGAGCTTTCTTCCTGGCTTCGATGCCTCCCAAACCTCCACGCCCTGGCGGGCGCAGCTACGTGTGGCTGCTCGCGCCAGCGAGTGGGCGAGCTTTCTTCCTGGCTTCGATGCCTCCTAAACCCCCACGCCCTGGCGGGCGCAGCTACGTGTGGCTGCTCGCGGCAGCGAGTGGGTGGGAGGGTCATATCACTTCGACACTTCCCAAACCCCACGCCCTGGCGGGCGCAGCTACCTGCTGAAACTCTGGTCTTAGGGGGTGATGCGGGCACCGGAGGATTTGAGTTCTTCGACGAGTTTCTTGGAGGGCTCGTCGATGGGATTTCCTTCGATGAAGATCTGGCAGTAGGGGGCCCATTCACGGGCACCTTCGTTGTCCTTTTTCCACATGCGATGTAGGGGAGCCAGGTCGGTGATCTGATTGTTTTCCAGGAAGAGGAATTGCAGGTCAGTGAGGGGTTCTAAGGGAGTGAGATCGGTGATTCTATTGCCCTTGAGGGAAAGCATGGAGAGCCATTTCAAGGAGCCAATACCGGTGAGATCACTGACTTGGTTGCCCTCCAGATAAAGAGTCCAGACCTTGGGCAATTGAAACAGAGGTTTGATGTCCTGGATCTGGTTGCCAGCGAGGTAGAGGGAGGTCAGGGCGGTGATACTGCCAAGGGGCGAGACGTCCACGACTTTGTTGTTGGTCAGCTCGACATACTGAAGGGCTTTGCAGGTGGCCAGGGGGGCGAGGCTGGGGATTTGGTTGTTACCGACGTCCAGGAACTGCAGGCGCTCGAGGCCTGAGATGGGAGAGAGGTCGGTGATCTGGTTATCCGGCAGGGTCAGGGAGGCCAGGGCGAGGCATTTTTCCAGGCCGGTAAGGTCGGTGATGCCCAGATTTTTACCCTCAATGATGGAGACCGTGGCGACGTCCTCTTCGGTGATCGGCTCGTTGTTATTCCGCTTGGCGAAGACCTGCTTGCGCACAGCGGCCTCCAAAGCTTTGTCTTTAAAGATGGCCACCGGCTTGGGTGCTGGTTTGGCTTCGGGCTTGGCCTCAGGCTTCTTTTCGGCAGCGGGTTTATCTTCGGGCTTTTTCGGCGTTTCGGCTTTTGGGGCGTCGGCGGGTTTGGGTTCAGCCTTGGGGGCCGGTTTTGGCTCAGGCTTTGCGTCCGCCTTCGGAGGTGCAGGGTTCGCGGTTTCCACCTTGGGTTCTTCCTTTTTAGGGGCTTCGGCGGGTGGGGTATCCTGCGAGAAGACGGGGAGGGCGGCCAGCAGGAGAATCAGGGGGGTGGTGAGCTTCATGCGTGGTGGTAGTGGATTCGCCCGTTTATACGGCATCGCGAGGTTGCTTGTTAGCGTAAAATAGGCTCTCTCATTTGTTTATGGTCAATGTTATCGTCATTCTCGAGATCGATCCCGCCCGTGTGGATGAATTCCTGGAAGTTATTACTTATAACGCTGCGGAATCGCTGAAGGAACCTGGATGCCTGCGTTTTGAGGTCAGCCGTCAGTTTGACAAGCCCAATCTGTTCGCCCTAAGCGAAAGCTATGTGGACAAAGATGCTATGGATGCCCATTATCTGACTCCTCATTTTGCCGTTTGGAAGGAAAAATCATCCACGGGTTTTGTGGCTAACCGTTGGTCAGTCAAGGGTCCCGTGCTGGAATAAACACTGTGGAAGACGCTTTCGGACATCGCATTTCTTACCTGCGGGTCTCCATCACGGATCGCTGCAATGAGCGATGCCGGTACTGTATGCCGGAGGAGGAACAGGCGTGGTTTCCGAAGGATGAAGTGCTGAGCTATGAGGAGATGCTGAGGGTGATCCGCGTGGGTGCCGGACTGGGCATCCGCAAGGTGCGCGTGACCGGTGGGGAACCGCTGACGCGGCCTGGAGTGGCGGACTTTTGTGCTAGCATTAACGAGATTGCGGGCATCGAAGAGATCGGCATTTCCACGAATGGGACGCTGCTTTCCAAGCAGGAGAACGGTGTGAGCATGGCAGCGCGGCTGGTGAAAGCGGGAGTGCGCAGCGCAAATGTGTCTCTAGATTCCCTGGACGGCGGCACGTATCAACGCAGCACGGGCCGCGACCTGCTGCCGAAGGTGATGGAGGGCATCGATGCGGCAATCGACGCGGGGTTTCGCAGCATCCGGCTAAACTGCGTGCTGATGAAAAACCAGACAGAACGGGAATTCGTGCCGCTGATGAACTATGCCTGGGAAAAGGGGCTTCTGCTGCGGTTCATCGAGCTGATGCCGGTCAGCACCCAGGAGGTGCTGAAGGAGGACCATTTCCTGGCCACAGGGCTGGCCAGACAATTGATCGAGCAGCATACGGGTCCGCTGGTTCCGCTGCCAAACTTTAAGACCAACGGGCCTGCGATGTATTATGCGGTGCCGGGCACGGAACAAAAAATCGGCTTCATCGGGGCGATGACGAACCTGCATTTTTGTGAGAGCTGCAACAAGCTGCGGCTGACGAGTGACGGTAAGCTGCGGCCCTGCCTGGGGAGCTGGCTGGAATTTGACCTGCGCAGTGTCCTGCGGTCAGGCTGCACGGATGCGGAGCTGGCGGACTTCATCCACCACGTGGTGGCCCGCAAGCCGAAGGAGCATGACTTTCGCGATAACTATCAGCCGAACCGGCGAATGATCGCCATCGGTGGATAAAGAGGATCAAGGTTTCTCCGGCGGTGGAGCACCTTCGGCAGCACGTCTTTCCCGGGCGGCCTGAAATTCTTTACCGACGGCTTCACGATAAGCTTCACGCAGTTTTTGGACCGCCTGGATGCGTTCCTCACCCGTGGTACCGACTACGCGGCTGACGGCCTCCGCCACCTGAGGCTGGGCCATGACGCGATCGTGCAGCTGGCGGGTTTCCTCACGGCGCTCAGGACGGGAAAAGCTGAGCAATTCCATGCCCATGCGCTTGACCATCATCTGAGGAAATTCCGGGGAATCTGAAGGAGGCAGCTTGGGCAGATCCCGTGGGTCAAAGTGGTCCTTCGGCTCGATGCGGGCGAGGATAGCGGCGGCATCGGGGTCGATCTTGGCCAGGGATTCGCGAATGGTATCGCGCATTTCTTCATTGGCGCGCATGGCCTTGTCTTTGGCCGCGATCACTTCCGGACGGCTCCAGACCTTGTCCAGGGCCTCTCGGACGCGCTTTTTCTCCTCTTCCGGGAGCTTGTCAAAGCCGTCATGGCGCATGGGCGGACGGCCGCCGTAGCCGGACATGCCACCACGCCAGTCGCCACCGCGATCCCCACCCCGGTCACGGTCCCCGCGCTCTCCGCCACGGTCGCCACCTTTGGGCGGGCCATAGCCGGGAGGTCTGTCTCCACGCTCGCCTTTAGGCGGGGGCGGAGGCTCGGCATGGGCGACCAAAGCCAGCGCCATGAGAAGGCCAGGGAGTGCCAGGAATCGTGTCATCACGTTAATTTTCATCGGATCAAAGGTTGCGCAACCTCAGAACCTTTCGGCACGGAGATCCCGACGATAAACACGCCTGTGAGGGATGAGTTGCGGTGAAGGTGGGAATATCCAACCTGAGTTTAAAAACTGGTGACATATCATCCAAGGCGAGGCTTGACTCGCCACCCCTTCCCTGACCTCTTGAGAACCCCCATGTCTGCGCCAGCCCTGCCCATCTTTGAGATCCGTGATGCCGTTGTTTCGTGCCTTCACGATCCCAAGGTGCCGAACATGCTGATCAAGGCACCGACGGGGTCCGGCAAGTCCACTCAGGTGCCGCAGTTCGTCCTGGATGCGGGGATTCTCAAGGAGGGGCAGCGCTGCATCGTCCTGCAACCGCGGCGGATTGCCGCCCGCATGCTGGCTCAAAGAGTGGCCAAAGAACGGGGAGCCAGGCTAGGAGGAGAGGTGGGCTACCAGGTGCGGTTTGACAACGTGACCTCCCGCGATACCCGACTGATTTATGTGACAGAAGGGGTGATGCTGCGCCTGCTGATGGAAGACCCGGAGCTGGCCAAAATAGGCTGCATTGTCATTGATGAATTTCATGAGCGGCATCTGGATGGTGATCTGGTGCTGGCCTGGGCCATCGCCCTGCAACGGGCACGGCGGCCGGATTTAAAAATCATCGTCATGTCCGCGACGCTGACGCCAGGACCGCTGACGGAATTCATGCAGCCGGTGGAACTGCTGGAATCCAAAGGCCGCACCTACCCCGTGCAGGTGCGCTATCAGACACCTAACAAAAACGTGCGTACGAATGAGCTGGAGCCTGTGTGGGAGCAGGCAGCGCGGGCCTGCGAAGCGCTGGCCGGGGAGCTGGGCAGCAGCGGGGACATCCTGGTCTTCATGCCGGGGGCGTTCGAGATCCGCAAGACGATGATGGCGCTGCAAGGCCGCAGTTTTGCCAAAGGCAGGCGCATCGTCGCCCTGCATGGAGAGCTATCTCCGCAGGATCAGGATGCTGCTGTGACTCCAGGGGAGCAGCCGAAGATCATCGTCAGCACGAACGTGGCCGAAACATCCCTGACCATCGAAGGCGTGCGGGCGGTGGTGGATGCTGGGCTGGCGCGCATCGCCAGCTATGATCCGCGCCGTGGCATCAATACGCTGACGATCCAGAAGATCAGCCGGGCAAGTGCGGAGCAGCGGGCTGGACGCGCAGGGCGCCTGGGGCCGGGCATCGCCCTGCGGCTGTGGGCTGAGCGTGAGCACATCCACCGTGCTGAAAGTGAAGCGCCGGAAATTCAACGCCTGGAGTTAGGCGAGGCGCTTCTGGCTCTGCATGTGGCCTCTGGTAAGGCAAAGCTGGACATCGAGTGGTTCGAGAAACCAGCGGAGGCGGCTTTGGCGCGGGCTGAGGGCCTGCTGCACGATCTGGGAGCCATCGCCGGAGGACGGCTGACGCAGACGGGGCTGAAGATGTCCGCCTTTCCCACACATCCCCGTTTTTCACGCATGTTGTTAGCCGCCTCTGAGAACGGCTGCGTACGGGAGGCCGCGCTGTGTGCTGCCATCGCCCAAGGGCGGGACATCCTCATGGTGGGGAAGAACAATGCCTCGCACAAAAACGAGGACTTCTGGGAGCCAGGGGACCTCACTGAATTTCAGGCTCTGCTGCGTGCCTTTATCCGGGCGGAGGCGATGAACTTTGATCCCCAAGCCTGCATTCCACTGAATGTTCATGCGATGGCATCGCGCGAAGCGGCCCGCAGTTACGACCAGTTCCTGCGTCTGGCCCAGCGTGCCGGGCTGGTCATCAATGATGAAGTGGCCCCGGCGGAATCTTTGGCGAAAACTTTGTTAGCCGCCTTCAGCGACCACCTGGGAGTTGAGACCAGCAGCGGCAGCCGTATCTATCGTGTGGCCGGGGGTTACAGTGGAAACTTGGCCAAGGATGCGCACATCAAGCCGCCGCGCCTGCTGGTGGCGGCGGAGATCACGGAGGTGCAGGGAAAGGCCCTGACGGTGCAGCTCAATCTGGTGACCAAAGTGGAGGAGGAATGGCTGAGGGAGATGTTCCCAGACGACTTCGTGACGGGCAAGCGGGCGCAATACGATGCCATCAACCGCCGAGTGATGAACCTGGAGGTGGTACGCTTCCGCAGCCTGGTGCTGAGCAGCCGGGAAAAGGGGGAGCCTGATCACAACACGGCGGCCACTTTGCTGGCGGATGAGGTCATCGCCGGGAGGCTGACGCTGACGCTCTGGAACGAGCGCGTGGAGCAGTGGATCACCCGTGTGAACTGCCTGGCCAAATGGATGCCTGATCTGGAAATCGCCCCCATTACGGAAGAGGACCGGCGTATCATCATCGAGCAGGTCTGCCATGGAGCCACAGCTTACCGGCAGCTCAAGGACAAGGATGTTTTCCCTGCCCTGCATCAATGGCTGAGCCATGCCCAGCGAGATCTTTTGGACCGTTACGCGCCGGAGAGGCTGAACCTGAAGAACGGTAAGACGGCCCGCATTGTTTACGATGAAAAGCAGCCGCCGAGCGTCAGCGTGGTGCTGCAGCAGATGTATGACGTGAACGAAAACCCGAAGGTGGCCCATGGCCGCGTGACGGTCACCGTGCATCTGCTTTCCCCTGCCCAACGGCCGATCCAGACCACGGGTGACATTGGCCGATTCTGGAAAGAGAGCTACCCGGCGGTGCGCACGCAGCTACGCGGACGGTATCCGCGGCATGAGTGGCGTTAGGAGAGGTATGCAGTTCAGCCTTCGGTTTTCAGTATTCAGAATGCATCCACATTGTGCTGTGTCTCTTTATTGCTGATGCTGAACGCTGCCCTCAACTGACCATCTCCAGAAAGATTTCTTCCAGATTTAGACCCTGCTTTTCCTGAGCGGCGTGGAGTTCTTTGAGGGTACCGACGAAGAGGAGCTTACCGCGGTGGATGATGCCGATGCGGTCGGCGACTTCTTCGGCGATGTTTAGCAGGTGGGTGCTCATGAGGACGGTGGCTCCGGCCTGGGTCTGGCGTTTGAGTTCTTCCTTTACCACGCGGGCGTGAATGGGGTCCAGACCGACCATAGGTTCATCAATCACGAAGACCTTCGGCTCATGCAAAAGGGCGCTGACGATGGCCAGGCGCTGGCGTGTGCCGTGGCTGAGGTTTTCGATCCGCTGGCCGCAGTGCTCATGCAAGCCAAATTGGGTAAACAATGCCTTGGTACGAGCCGCCGCATGGTGCAGGTCCATCTCGAAAAGCTCGGCGATGAAGTGCATGAACTCGGGCGCATTGAGCTTTTCATAAAACACGGCCACATCTGGGACGTAGCCGAGCAGGGATTTGGCTTTTAGCGGTTCCTTTTGAATATCGATGCCGCAGATGTGCACGCTGCCGCTCATGGGCTTCATGAGGCCGGTCAGCAGCTTGATGGCGGTGGTCTTGCCTGCACCATTGGGTCCCAGAAAGGCGAAGAGCTCCCCTGGCCGGATCTCCAGCGAGAGGCTGTCGAGCGCCTTGAGTTCGCCGTAATGCATGCTGAGATTTTCGATCTGGATCATGAGGATTTATACAGTTTTCAGCGGCCAGTGTTCACTATTCAGCTCAGGTGACATTTGCATACCAATACTTTCTTTCTGGCCAATCTCTTCCGCCCGCCCATCATAGACGTGCTTTATGAAAATCGTTTTGCTTGATGCCTATACCGCGAACCCCGGAGATGTCTCCTGGTCCCCCCTTGAATCCCTGGGCGAATGCGCCTTCCACGACCGTACGCCAGTGGCGGAAACGGTAGCCCGCTGTGCCGGTGCGGAGGTGATCATCACCAACAAGGCCCCTGTGACGCGTGAGATCATCGCAGCCCTGCCGGACCTGAAATACATCGGAGTGACGGCTACGGGCTATAACATCGTGGACGTGGTGGCCGCCAAGGAGCGCGGCATCGTTGTCACGAATGTGCCAGGATACAGTTCACCCGCCGTGGCCCAGCTCGTCTTTGCCCTGCTGCTGGAACTGACGAATAACGTGGGGCATCATGCCCGGAGTGTGAGTGAGGGCCGCTGGCAGTCATGCCCGGACTTTTCCTACTGGGACAGCCCGATCATCGAACTGAGCGGCCGCACGCTCGGCATCATCGGATATGGTGACATCGGCAGTGCGGTGGGTCGCATCGCGACTGCTTTTGGCATGAAAGTGCTGGCCAGCAAACGCGACTGGAAGACACCGCCGCCGGAGGGTGTGACCCCAGCTAGCATTGACGAGGTCTTTGCTCAGAGCGATGCCATTTCCCTGCACTGCCCGTTGACGGATGCCACCAAGTTTCTGGTTTGTGAGCGCACGATCAGCCTGATGAAAAAGAGTGCCTACCTGATCAATACGGGGCGTGGCCCGCTGGTGGACGAGGCTGCGCTGGCGCAGGCTCTCAATGAGGGGCGCATCGCCGGAGCAGGTCTGGATGTGATCTCGGTAGAACCGCCGAAAGATGGCAATCCACTCATCGGGGCTAAGAACTGTCTCGTCACCCCACACATCGGCTGGGCTAGCCGTGAGGCGCGCGTGCGCTTGATCGAAGCGACGGCGGCGAATCTGCGGGCCTTCGTGGATGGCAAGCCGGTGAATGTGGTGGGGTGATGCCAAGGCGAAGGAAGTGGGGGTGATTCGCCCCCACTTGGATGTCACCTTTAATCGGGGCGAGACGCCCCGACTCCTTGTTCCACTTCCAACGGTCGGGCGAGACGCCACGAGTCCTTGGGCTACTTAGATGGCGGGCACGTCCAGCCACTTGCGCTCGGCCCAGCTTTGCAGACCGAGTTCGGCAAGCTGGACGCCTTTAGCTCCTTCACGCAAGGTCCAGCGGAAGGGGGTATCCAGCGCGACATGCTTGATGAACAGCTCCCACTGAATCTTGAAGGCATTGTCATACTCAGCCGTATCCGGCACTTCCTGCCAGTGGTTGAAATGGTTGATAGGGCTGTCGATGTCAGGATTCCACACTGGTTTTGGAGTGCCTGCCATGGACTGGAACCAGCACTTGCGCAGGCCCACCATGGCGGAGCCGTGGGTGCCATCCACCTGAAGG
The DNA here is from genome assembly GCF_004364345.1 of Prosthecobacter fusiformis. Lineage (NCBI taxonomy): Bacteria > Pseudomonadati > Verrucomicrobiota > Verrucomicrobiia > Verrucomicrobiales > Verrucomicrobiaceae > Prosthecobacter > Prosthecobacter fusiformis. The sequence continues at coordinate 376,562 of NZ_SOCA01000001.1, forward strand.
GTCAGCAGGTCATCACGACGCACACGGACGTTCCATGAACTGTTGAACTGGCAGACGACATCCTCCGCCGTTTCAAAGGTGGCATAGCAACTATCATCGGTGTCGCACTGGTAGGTCTGCCCCTTTTCATCCACTCGCTGAGGGATGTGAGTGGCACCGAGGCAGGAGACGGCCTTCACCTCGCCGAACAAATTATCAATCACATAACGCCAGTGGCAGAGCATGTCCACGATAATGCCGCCACCGTCGCCCTTGCGATAATTCCATGAGGGGCGCTGGGCTGGCTGGCCTTCATGCTCACCCGTGAAAACCCAATATCCAAATTCTCCACGCACGCTGAGAATGCGGCCAAAGAAACCTTGGGACTTCAGCAGGGCCAGTTTGCGCAAGCCGGGGAGCCAAAGCTTGTCCTGCACGACACCATTTTTGATGCCTGCTTTTTCACATACCTCAGCGAGACGAAGCGCCTCCTTGGTTTCCACCGCGGTGGGTTTTTCACAGTAGATGGACTTGCCTGCTGCGGCAGCCATCTCAACAAAACGCGCACGATGCAGGGTGCCGGAGGCATCAAAGAAGATGGGGTAAGCAGGGTCTGCGAGCACGGCCTCAAGGTCAGTGCTGGTTTTGAGAGGTCCGGTCTTTTCACAGCTATGCTTAGCAGCGAGGTCCTGCAGCTTGCTAGCACTGCGGCCCGTGAGGATAGGGTCCGGCATGAGCGTGAGGTCATCGGACACCTTGATGCCACCCTGACGGATGATGGCCAGGATGGAGCGGACGAGGTGCTGGTTGGTGCCCATGCGTCCGGTGACGCCGTTGAGGATGATGCCGATGCGTTGGATGCTCATGGTGTTTGTACGATGCCTGGTTAGGTGGCGAAGAAGGCAGGATTGCCAGTTGCGTTTTATAGATCATATATGATATATGGCAAGAAAGTTTTTCTATTCACCTTTTGAAGTCCATGCCCCAGCCCCCTTATTCACCCATGGTTGAGCCTCATGGGAGCGAGCGCGCAACGGTGATCCCCACCAAACAGCGGGCTGTGTATGAGGCGCTGCGTGGGGAGATCATGGGCGGGCGTTTGCAACCTGGAGAGGTGCTGGTCATTGATGCCTTGGCGAAGCGGTTCCAGGTCAGCATCATCCCGGTTAGGGAAGCTCTGCGGCAGCTCCAGTCCGAGCGGCTGGTGGAGATTCGTGCGCATACAGGGGTGCGAGTCACGCCCGTGGATGTCTCTGCCCTGACGGAGATTTTTGCGCTGCTGGGCGCGCTGGAAACGGCATCCGCCATCCATGCGCTTCCTCGTTTAACGGAGGAGCATTTAACTGAGCTGGACGTGGTGATGAAAAAGCTAGAGACCACAGCCGCAGAAAAGGATACGGCTGGATTTGAAGAGGCGAATCGACATTTTCATCTCCTGCCCTGCCGCATCGCGGGATTCACCCGTGCAGAGCAGGGACTGCAATCCATCTTGGCTGAATGGGAGAGGCTGCACAGGCTGGCCTTCCAAGGCATGCAGCCGCCAAGCACCGAACAAGCGAACAAAGATCACCGCGCCATTGTGCGGGCTTTTCGTCACAAGGATGCAGAGAAAGTCACGCAGGTGATCCAGCGCCACAATGCCACTGCACTGAGCCATTATCAAAAGCTCATGAGCAAGCAGTAGGCGCATCACATCGAGCAGCCTAACACATAAAGGTTTCTAGTAGCTCGGATAGATTGACGTGAACAACGCAAGGTTTTAGCATTCTTGCGACCTACCACACTGGCCCCCCGACCAGCCCCCTAACGCAGAGTATCGCAACGCCTTTGGCGCATGCTGCCCTGCCAACCCCCTGCTACGTCCATGTGTTACTCCTCGTCTATCGCCAACCGTGTCAAAGGCATCTCGTCTTTGGTGACAATCTTGGCAGGTGCCTGCCTGCTGAACATTCATGCGGCTGAATTTTACTGGGATGCCGATCCGGCCCTGGATGGCAATCAAAATGGATCCGGTGAATGGAGCAGCACTGCCCTGCCCCTGCACTGGACGCCTGCGGCGGCGACGACTGGCAGCGTCAATGGTGCCTGGGTGAATGCGGTGGACAGCATCGCCCGCGTGGGAGCAGCAACGGGTTACACCAATGCGGGTGAGGGAGGTATTCTGACACTGGGGGAAACCATCACGCTGAACCAGCTCATCATGGGATCTCAGGCCGGTGCCTATACCATTGCACCGGGCACGGGCGGTTATGCGCTTAACTTTGGCGGCACGGCACCTGTAATCCGCAACGATTCAGCCGAGGCTCTCACGATCCAGTCGGGCATACAGGCTGCTGGCGGACTTATTAAACAAGGTGAAGGCCGATTGGTTTTATCCGCTGCCTCTGGCGAAAGCTCGGGCACAGGCATATTCGCTATTCAAGAAGGCACCGTACAGTTGGCCACCGCGAATACTCTGCCCACGGGGATGTCGGTGGTCCTCGGCGCTCAAACTATGGCCGGGCATCTAGAGGTCGATCAGGATCAATCCGTGGCCGGCCTTGCTTTTCAAAGCCGGGCAGCTGCTGCCGTGAATACAGTCACCATTGCTGAAGGGGCCACACTCACCATCAGTGGCAGCCTCGTCACTGGCATCATTGACGGTACGTCCAATGGCGACACGACCCAGGCCTCCATTGCAGGCGATGGCAGCCTCGTGGTCAATGGTGGAAAGATCATCGTCTCGAGTGGAGCAAGGCCCTCAGGAAGCAGCACGGACACCTCCATCCTGGACATGTCCGGCCTGAATTCTTTCACCGCAAATGTGGTTAGCTTTGAGATCGGAAGACCCACCAATGCTGCGGGGACTTATCAAGGTACAGGGCGCTCCCAGGGCACCGTGTATCTGGCTGAAAACAACTCCATCACGACTACTTCGCTCGTGATCGGCGCAAGAGCGGGGACTGGCACCGCTAATAACTTTTTGTACCTGGGCCAGAATAACGAGATCAACGTGGACACTATTGTGCTCGCCAATGGTCGCTTCAATGGCACGCTTCAATTCGCAGCGGGACTTGTCGATCCTACCCTGACCCTTCGTGGGACAGCAGGCGGTGACAGCCGTGTCGCTCTGATTGCGGTTGGGGATTCACGCAACACGACCCAATTCGCCTCCTCTGGAGGAAGCAGCACCCCGCTGGGAACCATCAATCTGACGGGGGGCACGGTGGACTTGCGCATTGATACTATCCACATTGGTATTGGGGGCACTAACAGTGGTGGAGACAACCCCAACTTTGGACGGGGACAGGGCAGCTTCAGCTTTGATGGTGCTGAAAGCAAAGTGGACATCAACATCCTGAACATCGGGCTTTCACCGAATGTCAGCAACAGCCACCCAGACGATGTTGACCCTTATCTGTCATCTGTGGGCAATTTCGAAATGGGCGGCGGCGAACTGACGGTCAACACGCAGTTTGCGATTGCACGAAGCGAAGATGGATCAACTGGTCGCCAGCAGATCACGCAGGGCACTTTTACCATCACTGGTGGCAGCATGCTGGTGGGCAAAACTGGAGCACCTGTGAACATCGTCATGGGAGACCATACCACGACAGGGACGGGTATGAGCACTGCCGTGCTGAATCTCAATGGCGGCAGTGCCAGCATTGTAGGCAACATTGTTCGTGGCGCAGGCCCGACTGAAGGGACCGTGAATCTGAACGGTACGGACCTTAACATGAACGGGGGCATCATTGGCACGACCGCCCTGCCGATGACGCTGAACTTGCTCAGTGGCAGCCTTTCGAACGTCAGCGAAATCAATGGAGGAGGTGCCGTTACCAAAACTGGCACGGGCACACTGGTTCTGGCAGGCACGAATACCTTCACCGGAGCGACCACTGTCTCAGCAGGGCGTCTGGTGGTTACTTCTGCCTCCGCATTGCAGTCATCATCCATGGTGACAGTGGGCAGTGCGGGCACCTTTGACTTTCTGCCAGGCGATGGCGGGAGCTACACCTTTGCTGCCACCAGCGGCATCGCTCTGGATCTGCAATCGGGAGCCACGCTGGGAATGGAGCTAGGCAGCACCACGGGTTCTTTGATCCTGAATCCTGGTGCCAGCGTCAACACGGAATCAGGTGCGCTGATCAATATCAACCTGTATTCCCTCACCGGCCAGCCTATTCCCTCCAGTTCTCTACTGATCAATTCCCCCACTGGAGGTCTCACAGACAATGGTGCCACCTACAGCCTCGGTGCGGTCTATAACGCGACAAATTTTACCGTCAGCCTCACGGCCAGTGATAATCAGCTCATCGCGACAACAACCAATGTTGCAGGCCTAACCGCTGCCTATTGGATGGGGGGATTTGCGGCGGATAACGATGCGTGGGCAGCATCCAATGGCAGCACGCAGAGCAACTGGGTGACCAATAATGACGGGACTGGGACCACCGCACTGGTCCCCGGTGCGACGACCGATGTTTTTTTCTCCGCCAGCGGGGCCACCCTGCCAGCCACCACAACCCTGGGTGCTGACATGAATATCAAAAGCCTCACAGTGACTACGGCCTCGCCGTTGACTCTGGAATCTACTGACAACAGTCTGACCATCCATGGCGATGCGGCCATTACCGTTGCAGCGGACGCGGGTGCGGTAAACCTGAATGCGCCCATCACTCTTTTGGGAAGCGCACCCGTCATCAGTGTGGGCAACACAGGCGGACTGACATTGGCTGGCGAACTCAGCGGAAGCAACGGCCTAACCAAAACTGGGATCGGAACATTGACCCTGGGAGCTGCTGCAAATCCGTTCAGTGGTCGCATCTCCATTCTCGGCGGCACCCTGGCCATCAGTAGTGAGGCAGCACTGGGAGTCACCCAGTCCAGCTTGGTGGCGAACTATCTCACCCTCAATGGCGGCACCCTGCGTGCATTGGCCTCTCTGACGCTGGCCGATACCAAGCGGGGGATTACCCTTGCAAGCTCGGGCGGGACTTTTGAAGTGGATAGTGGAATGACGCTGAAGATCGACAGCATCATCACCGGAGGTGCCCCGCTGAACAAGACCGGCATGGGCACGCTGGAACTGACAGCGGCCAACACTTACTCAGGCATCACCACCATTTATGGCGGGACACTCGCCCTCACTGGAGCGAATAACCGCCTGCCCGCCACAGCCCGGATCAGTTTTGCCGACCGTCGCGACGATCCAGAAGGAGACAGTACCCTGGACCTCGGCGGTAACAGCCAGACGCTCGCCTCCCTGCAATTTACAACCGACAAACCCGCCCTGACACCAACGGTCCCTTCCACGATCCCCTTTGATGTCTATATCACCAATGGCAGCCTGACGGTGAACAACTCTTCATCTGCAATGAATTTCACGACCCGGAGCCAGGTCCAACCCCTCACGGTGGATATGAGCGGACTGACCAGCTATACCCACAATGGCGGCACGCAACAATTCAGCGTTGGCATGACAGGTGGCAGCCATACAGCCAACGGAACTACGGTCGTCGCTACAGTTACTTTGGCACAGACCAATAACATCACAGGGGGCACCCTTTATCTGGGAGAGGATACAGGAAGCTCGGGAGGCGGTTTTAGCCGGCTTTATTTGGGACAGACCAATACTTTAAATTTTAATACCATCAACCTGGGCAAAGACCGGTCCAGTGCCTTGCTCACTTTCGCTGATGACCTTTTGAATCCGACGGTCATCATCCGTGGAAACGACGGCACCTCCGCCGTCAGCGAATGGACCATGGGCAGACTGAACAATTTCAATGCCACTCCCTGGTACACCACAGCGGACTTTTCTAACGGGACACTGGACGCCTTGGTCACGACACTGGAAGTCGGCAGCGTCATCAATCGTTTTGGTAACCTGACGGCTCAATTCATCATGGGCACAGGCACTCTGACGGTAACGAATTTAAACATCGGCTACGCCGAAGGCACCCGCAGCGACACTCCTGGCCAACGGGTAGCAAACAGCACTTTCACCCTTGCAGGTCCTGGAACGGTCAATGTGACCAATTTGACGCTGGCGAGAAACATCTCCGTCACTGGCACCTCTGCGGCGAATGGAACCCTGCTAATCACGGATGGCACGGTCAATGTTGGTGAGGGCGGCATCAGCATGGCTTCATCGACGAATGCCGGGCATACGGCCAGTGGCACCCTGGATCTGCAAGGAGGAACACTCTCAGTTGAGGGGGATATTTTCAAACCTGCTGCGGGTGCAGGCACAGCCACAGCCACGGTCATTCTCAATGGCGCCACCCTGGATATGAACGGCAACAACATAGGTAGTGCAGCACGTCCCCTGGATGTGATCACGCTACAAAAAGGCACCCTTCAAAATGTGGCCGAGATCAATGGTGGGGCCGCGATTACCAAAAGTGGAAGTGCCGATGACATCCTGCGCCTGGCAGGTACGAATACTTACACAGGAACCACGACTGTTTCAGGCGGCAGTCTGCTGGTAAACGGAACCCATTCGGGCGGTGGTGCCTACACGGTGCAGAGCGGTGCCACGCTGGGCGGCAGCGGTAGCATCACCCCAGCTTCTGGAGCGGGCATCACGATTGCCGCAGGTGCCACCCTTTCTGTGGGCGATGGCACCCTCACTGGCCAGACATTGCAACTGGCGCTGGCCCCTTCAGGACAGCTCAGTTTCACAGACAACACCAGTGTGCTGACACTGGATCTGCTGAGTGATCCTGGCAGCGGAGGCACAGATCATTCTGGAAATCCAGCCACGGCTGATCTCCTCACGGTGACTGGCACCATCAACCTGAATGGTGCCCGGCTGGTCATCGCTGACCCGAACGGATTGGCCGCAAGCTTTAGCAACGATGACACCTGGAAGATTTTTGACTGGTCCGGCATCACCAATGATGGCTTGGGTGAAGATACCAATGTTTTCACCATTGATCCGCTGCTGGATCTGCCGGCCCTCTCCGGAGGCCGCTTCTGGGATCTGAGCGATCTTTACATCGGCGGCACCATCTCCGTGATCCCTGAACCCAGTCGGGCTATGTTGATCGCGCTCGGGATCTTCGGTTGTGTGCTGCGGCGCAGACGGAAGTGAGATGATTCGTCGTGCTAAGGGCTGCCACGCAGGAAGGCGAGGAGATCCGCCATCTGTTCTTTCGTGATGGCGGCTTCGAGTCCGGGTGGCATCAGGCTCTTATCCGTGCTGACCATTTTTTTGATCTGGCTGCGCTGAATATTTTCGCTCAACCCACCCATCATTTTTAAAGTGACGCTGTCGGCGGATTCAGCAGAGATCAGGCCGCTGAGCATCCGTCCGTCCAGGGTCTCGATCGTATAAGCACACCAGCGGGCTTCGACCATCCGGTTGGGATCGAGGATGTCGGAAAGCAGAGCTTCTGGAGGTTTGGCTTTCACATCAGAAAGCGGGGGGCCCACTTCTACGCCTAGGTTGCCATGCTTGTGGCAGGTGATGCAGATCATGGAGAAAACTTGCTGTCCTTTGGCGACATCTCCCTTCATTTCCGTGCTGGCCATGTAACTGGTGATCACTGCCGCACGATCTTCGCTGGGCTGGCCAAAAAGCTTCACGGACAGATCACGCAGTTCCCCTGTTCCTCGTTGATAGCGCCAGCGTGTTTCCACATCCACCAAAGCGGGTGAAAACTCGCCCTTGTCCATGCGCTTGAACAAAGCCAGTGCCGTCTTTGCATTCGAGGTGAGCAATGTCACCAGTGCCGGTCTGACCGTAGGCCCGGCCATAGGCAGCAACTCATAAATCAATGAGGACGCCTTATCTGCCCCATACTTTTTCAAGACCGCGAGTGCAGCAGTCTGCAACTCAGGCGGCTGGCCTTCAGACAATAACGTACGCAACACCGGACGCGCCGCTTCCCATGGCCGCTGAGCCAGCAAAGGCAGCACCGCAAGACGCTGGTCCAAAGGAGCTTTGGCATCGCTCATGACAACATCCACCTTGGTCAATAATGCCCCGATCTCTGCGGCGGCAGCTTCCAAACCCGTCGGCGGCTTGGCCACCCAAGCGGCCAATGTTTTTGCTCCCAGTTTTCCACTGGATTTAGGGATACCTTCGGCGAAGCCCTGAAGAACGGCAGGCTTCCACCAAGTGAGAGTTTCCGATGGAGTCTGAAGGGTCTTCAGCGCGAGTTTAAAATCCTCAAGAATACCTGAGGCCGTGGAGGCATTGGCCAGAGCGCGAAAGCTTTCCATGGCCTGGGGGGAATAGGTCTTCGTCAGGACACCCAGAGAGATCACTTTTTCAAGAACGGCACCCGCGGAATGCGAACTGGAACTGAGGACAGCACGAGCCATCCAAGGATCTTCGGGAGATGAACTGATTGCCTCAGCCCGCATGGTTACCACTGCATCTGCGGGCGGACCACTCACATCCGGTTGATCCAGAATCAGGAAGAAGGTTTTGCGATTCACGTCGTCAATCTTTTCCGGCCCAGTGGCTACAGACTCACCGCGCTCTACAAGAAGTCGCTGAGCCGTCTCGCGCTGCCAAGCGTTCTCATGACCTAACCAAGAGGTTAGTTTTTCAATTTCTTTAGGCGCAGCTTCGATCTTCGCCACTTTCTGCCCCTTCTTCACGATGCGCCAGATTCGACCTTCGTTTTCACCCTGGCGCATGTCGTGGGTCTTGACGAACTCCTCTGGAAAGAAGCGAGCATGGTCGATCCAACGGCGATAGATGTCGCAGATATACATGGCACCATCGGGGCCGGTGGTCATGTTCACGGGACGGCACCATTCATCGCTGCTGCGGAAAAACTCCGTGCGGTCGCCCACCCGCGTGGCCTTCAGCGAGGCACCGTTCGTTTCCACCTTGTAGCGGGTAATCAACTGGCCGGTCGGGTCGGGCACAAAGATGTTGTTCTTCAGTTCCGGCATGAGCGGGCCGCGATAGACACCCAGGCCACTACAAGCGGTATTGGTCCCGGCATGGGCATCCGCTGTCGTATGTGTGATTTTCAGCGGATAAACCCGCGTCTCGGCTCCTGCTGGGGCGATGTTTTCATATCCCTCGCCGATACCTGCATAGGGGTTGCGCATCACCGCCTCATAAGGCATCACGGCAAACATCACCGGCACACGGTTGGAGCAGGAAAAATGGCGTCCGAAGTCATCAAACGATCCGCCGTATTGGCCGTAGCCACTCACCGGCTCAATCTTGCCCGTCTTCGGATCCCAGCAGAAGTTGTAGCGGCTTACATTAGCGGCGTCACTCTTGGCGGTGGGATAGATCTCCTTGGCATCCAGGCCGTTGTTGAAATACACTTTGTTATCCAATCCCCAGCGTGGAGCGCTGACCTGAAGCTGACTGTGGCGTGGATTGAAACCCTTGATCAGCGGCTCGTTGATATCCGCCTTGCCATCGCCATCGGTATCTTTCAGAAAGAGAATCTGGGTGCGCGTGGTGGCGATGAGGCCGCCATTGTAGGGCAGCAGACCTTGCACGTGATCCACATGATCTGCAAAAGTCACTGCCTTGTCCATGCGGCCATCACCATCCTCATCGGTCAGCATTTGGATACGAGAGAGTGCGGGCTTGCCTGGTTCAGGGCCCAGGGGGTAATCACGCATGTCCGCCACATACATGCGGCCCCCGGCATCCCAGGTCACTTCCACGGGATCCAGCACCAGTGGTTCACAAGCCACCAATTGGGCTTCATAATCACCGTCTAGCTGGATCAGCTTTTGTGATTCCTCTGGGGAAAGTGCGGAGGTCTGGCCATCGCGCACACTGACATCACTGCCGCCACTGGCTTGTATGGGATTCCATTTTTCGACAAACTGGCCTAACGGGTGAAGTTCATAACGGCGCACAATCATCTCCGCTCCTTCCGTCTGGATGCAGATGCGGCCTTCGGCAGGTTTGCAATCAAAGGCTTCGTTCACTAGCAGACCATTGACAAAATATTGCAGTGTGTCGCCCTTGGCGATGACTTCCAGCCGGTTCCAGTCGCCCACTGGGGAATCTGGGTCCGCCTTGCCCCGGAAGTTGATTTTATCCGCCCAGTCTTCGTCCCGTTTTTCCCAGTTGATGCGGCCTTTGAGCACTTGCTGGCGTTGGGCTCCTTTCTTCCACCGCTTTTCCTTATCCCGGTCCAGTTCATACTCAGCGGCAACGCTGGTGATGAGTTCTGTGCCGTCTGCCAGCTTAGGGGACAGCACCAAAATATCCCCGATACCGCCTTCAATGATCTGCGCCTCGATGCTGGCCATCCAGGTATCCCCATAAGCACCGTGAGGGCCATAGGCATGCACGAGGATGCCATTATCGCGGGCGCGATCCACCCGCTTCCCCCAGGTCTTCGCGCCCCATTTAAATTCTACGACCAAGTGATAATCCTTGAAGCTTTCCTTTGTGACCATGTAGCCATAACCGCGACCACTGATGTGCAGCATCGCCTCCTTTAATTGGAACACCTGGTCCGCAGGATCATGAAAATCCGCCTTCGGATTGATATGATATTCCACCGCACCAGCCCTCATAAGGTCCAGCACATTGATTTTTTGAGTGACTGGATCAGCCCCCATCAAGACGGAACCGAAGGCAAGAATACAGAGAGAGGTGAGTCGCATCATGAAGTGTTTGGGAACCTCTGTTATTAACGGATCATTCATCCCCGCTCTCCGCGCTTATGGCACGGGTGGTGATGCTTTTGTGATATGCCGATGGATGTACGCAAAACAGCCGGAGCTTTTCGGCCCCGGCTGTTTGTGAATTCACGAATGCGACTGTGACTTACGGCAGAGGGAAGCGCTCGTTCACCGTGGCGATCTCGGCGCGGATGGCGGAGAGGACTTCGGCATTGTCTTTGTTGTTCAAAGCCTTGTCGATCCAGTTGGCGATCTGCACCATCTCAGCTTCCTTCATGCCACGGGTAGTGACTGCCGGAGTGCCGATGCGGATACCACCACCGAGGGTGATCTTCTCCGTATCAAACGGGATGCCGTTTTTGTTCACGGTGATGCCGGCGTGGTCCAGAGTTTCGCTGGCGACTTTGCCATTCAGGCCGCGAGGACGCAGGTCCACGAGCATGAGGTGGTTGTCCGTGCCACCGCTAACGATGCGGTAGCCCAGCTCGGTAAGACGGGCAGCCAGTGCCTGGGCGTTCTTGACGATCTGCTTGGTGTATTCGGAGAACTCAGGCTTCAGGCACTCACCAAAGCACACAGCTTTGGCGGCGATGACGTGCATGAGCGGTCCGCCCTGGACGCCGGGGAACACTTGGCTGTTGATCTTCTTGATGAGGTCTTCGTTATTCGTCAGCACGATCCCGCCGCGAGGTCCGCGCAGGGACTTGTGCGTGGTGCTGGTGACGAAGTCCGCGTATTCCATCGGGTTCGGGTGCTGGCCACCAGCGACGAGACCGGCGATGTGCGCCATATCCACGAAGAGATAGGCACCGACACTTTTGGCGATCTCGCTCATCTTTTTGAAGTCAATGATGCGCGGATAGGCGGAAGCACCGGCGGTGATCATCTTTGGCTGCTCGCGCTTGGCCACTTCGGCAAGTTCATCATAATCGATGAGCTCATTGTCCTGACGGACGCCATACTGGCAGAAGTTGTAGAAGCGGCCGGAGAAATTCGCCGGATTTCCGTGGGTGAGGTGCCCCCCGTGGGCGAGGTTCATGCCCAGCACCTTGTCACCGGGCTGCAGCACGCTGAAGTAAACAGCGGCATTGGCCTGGGAGCCGGAGTGCGGCTGCACGTTGGCATACTTGGCACCGAAGAGCTTGCACACGCGGTCAATGGCGAGCTGCTCCACCTTGTCCACTTCTTCACAGCCACCATACCAGCGCTTGCCGGGATAACCTTCGGCATACTTGTTGGTCAGGCAGGAGCCCTGCGCAGCCATGACGGCTTTGCTGGTGAAGTTCTCGCTGGCGATCAGCTCGATGTTGTTCTGCTGACGATGCTGCTCACCGCGCACGATTTCGGCGACGGCGGGGTCTGCGGATTCCAGGATGGTGAGGGGGTGGAGTTGTGGCTGGGTGTTCATTTTGGCGACTCGGCGTCCGTGGCGGCCTCCGGCAAAGGGCGTCTTCAACCAGGCGTTGAGGATTTCTTTGGTGGTGGCTTCGGAAGTGGTTTTGGCAGCGAGGCACAGGACATTGGAGTCGTTGTGCTCGCGGGTGATGGCGGCGGTTTCAGGATCGCTGACAAGGCTGGCCTGAATGCCTGGGTGACGGTTGGCGGCGATGCTCATGCCGATGCCCGTCGTGCAGACGAGGATACCGGCATCGGCATCCCCGGAAAGAACGCTCTGGGAGACCAGCTCAGCATAGTCCGGATAGTCCACGGAATCACCCGAATGGGTGCCAAAGTCCTGGATGGTATACCCGCTGCTCTGGAGATGGGCGACGACCGCCTGCTTCAGCACCACGCCGCCATGGTCGGAACCGATGGCGAGGGTTTGCGGCAGGTCAGGGGCGGTGGATGTGCTCATAGAGATGATTGGCGAAAAGGAGGTGAAAGGGAAAATGAAAAGATCGAATACAAAAATGCAGAAAACGAATGATGGGACGGGGTGCGGCAGGGAGATGATTCACCGGGAAAAAGCATCCTCAAAGGGGCTTCTTCCCGCTGGCTAATCGCCCTGCGCTGTACCTCGGCCGGCCTCCGCTTTCCAGGTTTGCTCGATGTAGGCAAGCACGCAGGGAAGCATCTTTTCCAGATGCTCCAGCGTCTCGCGATACTCGGAAAGGTCACCTCCAAAGGGGTCGCTCAGATCCCGCCCACGCAGGCTGTCGTCAGCGGCGAATTCGGAGATGAGATAGATTTTGTCATCCGCCTCCGGGTAGTCTGAGAGGATGGCCGCCACATGATTGCGGCTCATGGCGAAGATGTGCGTGGCGGATTCCACCAGGTCCACCGTCACGGCGCGGCTTTTGTGTTTGGTCAGGTCCAGGCCACGCTCCTTGGCCAGGGTGACGCTGTAGCGGCTGGCGGGCTGGCCGGAATAGGCCCCCACACCAGCGCTGCTCACCTGATAATCTGGATGCGCCTTCACCAGATCACGGAAAACCACCTCAGCCAGGGGGCTGCGGCAGGTGTTTCCGGTGCAGACGAAGAGGACGTTTTTCAAAAGGGCGCGCGGGTTTCAGAGACTACGCCCCACCAGGGTTGGCGGGACGGCAGATTGCCGCGCCTGGGCGTTTTGTCAAAAGGGGAGTGAAACTGGTACCCGGAAGCAGGGATACTTATCATCACACCTCCAGGCAGGTGTATTTCCACGAAACCCATGTTTTGATTCCCATTCTTCGCAGAATCCTGCAAGATGCCTGAACAAGATTTGCAGCCGCTCCGTCGAAGCCCAGGTCCATCCATTTTATGAAAGCCATCCTCTCCACGGGCACCTTTGCCCTTTTATCCCTGGCACTGGTCAGTTGTGACCGGTCCGCCCCGCAAAATACTGCGGATGCCGATGAAACGCGGCGGCAACTGGAAGAAACCCAGGCCGCCTATCAGCAGCAAGCCGCAGACATGCAGGCCCGCAGTTTGGAGCTCCAGCAGCAACTGGCTGACCTCCAGCGGAGCATGCAGGAAAAAGAAAATGCGGAATTGCAGGCGCGCCTGGAGGCTATCCAGCAGGAAAATGACCGGCTCATGGCCGATGCGGAAGCCGCGCGGTTGAAGAGCGAGGAACTGCGGGACCAATTGGCGTCCAACCCCTCGTATCCCGCCCCGGCACCCGCCCCCTATGTGCCACCGGCACCTGTCCCCAATGGCCAGGCCTGGGTGGACGAGGACGCGGATTATTCGATGTTTTATGAAGAGCTGTCCCCGCATGGTCAGTGGATGGATGTGGAGGGATATGGGTATGCCTGGCAGCCCGCCGTGGCTTCGCGCAGCACATGGCGGCCCTATGTGGACGGACGCTGGGTCTGGAGTGACCACGGCTGGGCCTGGGATACACCGGAACCCTTCGGCTGGGCTTGCTACCACTATGGCCGCTGGGTGCGCATCGCCCGCCACGGCTGGGTGTGGGTACCAGGACGTGAATGGGCACCGGCCTGGGTATCCTGGCGTTCCGGTGATGACTGCGTGGGCTGGGCTCCCCTGCCCCCAGAGCCACGGCGCGGTTATACCAGCATCGGTGCTGACTGTGATGTGAGCTACGGTCTTTCCCCCAGCAGCTATACCTTTATCGAGATCGGTAATTTTGGCCGCAGCAGCTATGTGAATGTGAGCCTTTCCTTCACGAATGTGAACCGCATTTTCCAGCAGACGGTCAATGTGACGAACATCATCCGCATCAACCAGCAGCAGACAAACTTTTTCGTAAATCGCGGCGGCCCCCGTCGTGACCGGCTGGAGCAGCGGATCGGCAAACCTATTCCTGTGGCCCCGGTACGCATCACCCGCACGCTGGAGCGCCCCCAGGGAGGTCGGGGTGATCGCAATGATATCCGTCCGCTCATCGCAGCCCCGCTGCCATCCAGAAGGTCAGACCGTCAGCGCCAAGAGCCACCGCGCATCGCTGAAAAAATCACCCGCCCAACCATGGTGGATGCCTGGGAAGACATCCCACGTGACCGCCGTCAAAACCTCAAAGAAGCCATCACCCGCCAGGCCAGGGAGCCAAAACCTGTTATCGCAGAGCAACCGCCAACAACACCTGACCGCCCTCGTGACCGTCCCACTGGCCCGGACAACACCCCTCCACAGGTCCGCCCCAGCATTCCCCTGCCGGGTGGGATTTCGACCCCAGGAGCCCCCATGGCTGGCCCAGGAAGGGACCGGGATCAGGACCGCGAACCCGGTCGCACCCGCCCAGATGGACGGCCATCCTTCCCTCAGCCCGGTGGCATGCCTCCTGACCGCATGACGGGAACGGACCGAGACAACCGCCCCGGTGGCCCCCGCCCTGGTACCGTCGTAGGAAGTGCTGACAAGGCTGAAAGTACCCGTCGTGATGCTGAGGACAGACTCCAAAAACAACGCGAGGAAATCGCCAAAAAGGCAGAAGAGGCAAAAACGCGTGAAGATATGACCCAAAAGAGGGAAGAACTGTCACGCCGCGAAACTGAAGCTGCCAAAGGAAGAGAAGCAGCCGCTGAAGCCATGAAAAAAGGCGAAATGGGACGCCGCGAGCGCGAAGCCACCATGGCTGCCGAGCAACAAGAGGCCGCTCGCAAACAAGCTGAGGCCATGAAGGCCAATCAGGAAAAAGAAGCCGCTATGGCTGAGAAGCAAGAGGCTGCCCGCAAACAGGCTGAGGCGATGAAGGCCAACCAAGAAAAAGAAGCCGCCATGGCTGAGCAGCAAGAGGCCGCCCGCGCACAGGCTGAGGCGATGAAAGCCAACCAAGAAAAAGAAGCTGCCATGGCCGAGCAGCAAGAGGCCGCTCGCAGACAGGCTGAGGCGATGAAAGCCAACCAGGAAAAAGAAGCCGCCATGGCTGAGCAACAAGAAGCTGTCCGCAAACAAGCCGAGGCAGCCGCCATGCAACAGCGTAATGAAGAACTTCGCCTCAGACAGGCCGAAGAAATGAAGGCCCGCGAAGCCCAGGCTGCTGAGCAAGCTGATATGGCCCGTCGCCAGCGCGATGAGGAAACCGTTCGCGCTCGCGAAGCCGCCATGGCCGCCCAGCAACAGGAACTCGTACGCAAGCAGGCAGAAGCCGTCAATATGCAGAGGCAGATGGCCGAGCAGCAGCAGCGGGGTGAGGAACTCCGCCGTCAGCAGGCAGAGGCCCAAGCCCGTGAAATGCAGGCGGCCCAGCAGGCCGAAATGGCACGCCGCCAGCGCGACGAGGAAACCGCCCGTGCCCGTGAAGCCGCCATGGCCCAGCAGATGGAAGCCGCAGAAATGCAGCGCCGTCAACAAGAGGCCCAGCAGGCAGAAATGGCGAAGCGTGAAAGAGAAGCCATGGCAGAAAAGGCCCGGGAAGCCGCAGCCCGCCAGCAGCAGGAAATGGAAAACCGCCAGCGTGAAGCCATGCGCCAACAGCAGGAAGCTGCCGAACGCGCCAACCAGGAGGCCCAGCGCCGTGCCCAGGAAGCCCAACAGGCCCCTGAGCGCCAGCGCAGAGCCTCTGAAGAAGGACGCAATCGCGATACCCGCCAGCGCTAAACAATACCGGCCCCATCAAACCCAAGCCTGACCGGGGGCCATAAATTGACCTGGAAGAGCGACCGTGATAGACCCAGTCTATGAACGGTCGCTTTTTTATGTGCTGGCTTTGGATACCCCTGCTGGCTGCCACCGGCTGTAGCACCCCCGAAGAATCTGAAACCCGGCCTCCGGGCCAAAACGTGCTGTCTGAAGAAGTCCTCCAGCAAGCTCTCACCGGTCCTGTGGATTTCGTGACTCATGTCCGGCCTGTCCTGGAAGCCAAATGCGTCACCTGCCATCAACAAGAAGCCTTGCCAGGACGGATGAGTCTGGCCAGCCACGCAGAAGCTCAGCGGTCAGGCACTTTGAGAGCCTTCATCGTACCAGGACAACCTGAAAGCAGTCCATTGTTAACCCGCCTAGATTCTGCCCATACCCGCGTGCAGGCCATGCCACCCGTAGGCGAAAGCCTGACCGCCAGTGAAGTGACTCTGCTTAAACGGTGGATCTCGCAGGGAGCTTCCTGGCCACAAGGCCCGAAAGGTACGTTAAAGACCAGCCCAGTCGTCTTAGACCGTTGAAATTCCACCTTGAAGGATGGGTGTATTGCGTGGCATCTTACCTGCTGAGTTTCCTCAGGTTCACTCCCATGCGTCACACCTTTTCACCAGCTCCCAGCCGCTTTAGCCACCTTCATCCGGCAGGGGGGGTTATGCCTATCGTGATTGTGCTTCTCGCGGTGGTCGTGAGCGTGGTGATTTTCTTCGTTTTCACCAAACCCAAGATGGAAGAGGTCAAGGCGGAAACTCCACCTGCCGAGGTGTTTGAGCCCAAGGCTGTACCGGAAAAAATGGCAGGAGGATCGACCCCAGTTCCATCAGCAACACCGACTCCGCCAAAACCGGTGGCACCTGCAAAGCCCAGCTTTGGATTCGCCCGCCCCCTGGATCTGGGCAAGGACATGGTGCGCAGCCTCCATGCTGGCGATTACGCCCGCGCAGGTGCATTGGCCACCACCGCAGACCCGACGCAAACTAAAACGGCTGAGGATGTGTTTAGGCAGCTCATGACCGGCATGAAGGCCACGGTCGGCCTCGAAGACCAGGTGGAACTGCTGGGGCTTGTGGAAAACAAAACCCGCATCGCCTTTCCGGTGACACTTCCCGGCATGCAAGAGCCTGTGCGCATCCAATTGGACCTGGAAAGAGATGACCAGATGGGCTGGAAAATCACTCACCTTCAGCTTCCCAAGGAACTGAGCAGCGCCATGGCTGCCGCCGCCCCGCCCCCCACCGCAGATACCCCCTCCGCCGCTATGACAGCACCTGGGGCACCCGCAGCGGCGGTTCCAGCTGCCATGGCCAAACCATCTTTGTTTACCCTGGAAGAAATGCCGGATGCTCTCACTTTCGGCAGTGATTTCGTTCGTGCGCTGCTCAAGCATGATTTCGTGGCCGCACGCAAATTTGTAGATGAAAAAAAGGTGTCGGCGGAACGTCTGGCCGGTCTGTGCATCGTCTTTGAAGAAGGCCAATATGAATTCAAACCCACAAAGCCATTGATCATCACAGTGGCAAATCCAGAGGTCTCCTGGGTTATCGCCCAGGTGCAGTCTCAGAAACTGCAGCAGGCCACGGAATTCGGCCTGGAAATGCAGCGAAGTGGCGTGGACCAACCTTGGAAAGTGGTGGGTATGAATCTATCCGAAATTCTGAGCTCCTTCGCCTCATCCGCCGCCAAAATGGGTGTCCCTTATACTCCCATCATTAGCAATCCCAAGGGAGGCGAATCCCTCGCTCTCTACTTTGAGTACGATCAATCTGAGCTTCATCCACGTGCCCTCAAGCAATTGGAAATCGTCGCTGGATTGCTGAATTCCGACCCTTCTAAAAAGCTCCAGATCGCCGGCCACACGGACGCAAAGGGCACGGATAACTATAATCTTTCTCTCTCACAGGCGCGGGCAGAATCTGTGAAGAAACAACTGGCAGGTCTGGGTGTGGCTGCTGACCAAATCGTCACGACTGGCCTGGGTAAAGCCCAGC
Source organism: Prosthecobacter fusiformis (assembly GCF_004364345.1). Taxonomy (NCBI): domain Bacteria; kingdom Pseudomonadati; phylum Verrucomicrobiota; class Verrucomicrobiia; order Verrucomicrobiales; family Verrucomicrobiaceae; genus Prosthecobacter; species Prosthecobacter fusiformis. The sequence goes on from NZ_SOCA01000001.1 coordinate 394,663, forward strand.
CCCTGGGCCCCAACCAGAAGGAAGATGGTACCGATGATCCAGAAGGGCGCTCCAAGAACCGCCGTGCTGAAATCTACCTGGATTTTTAGTATCCGCCTGCCGCCCGCGTGCTTATCGTTTCGCGTTTGCGCACCCTGTTCACTCATTTACAAACGCAGGTTCGCTCCCTGATTCGCCAGGGAGCAGGTTCTCGTATCGTATCTGGCTTCCTGATGGTGGCCATATTGACTGTCGGAACCAAGGCCGTCTCCTTTCTGAAAGACGCCACCGTTGCCCGGCAGTTTGGAACGGGGGATGCACTGGATGCCTTCCTCGTATCATTTGGACTGCTGACTTTTCTTTCCACCCTCATCGGGGGAGGACTGCCGGAGTCGTTTCTGCCTATCTATACCGGTATTCGGTACTCCAACAAACACCGGCGGGCGTTACGGCTGGCAGTTCAGAGCGGCGTCCTGCACGCATTGAGCCTTCTGGCCCTGGCGGGACTTTGTTACTTTGTCGCCCCATCTTTTGTCAACTGGGCCACCCGGGGGTTCAGCCCGGAGAAACAGGCCCTGGCCGTGAGCCTGTTGCGCCAGTTGCTGCCCTTCATGGTGTGCTTTGGCATGTCTTACCAGATGGCGGCCTGGTTACGTGCAGACAAACATTTCATCGTCGCCACCAGCGCCCCTATCCTGATACCACTCGCCATCATCAGCCTGCTTCTTTATGAGGGAAAGGATGCCACCGTGGGGACTCTGGTCACTGGCACCGTTGCCGGTTCCGTTCTGCATCTTGGAGTCTTATCCGCCACCCTGGCAGGTCGTATGCCGGGCCAATGGAGCTTTTGGCGGAGCTGCCTGCGATACTGGGATCCCCACGTTCTGACGGTCAGCCGTCATGCCGCTCACTTTTTATTCGCAGGCGGTATCTTCAGCAGCACCGTTGTGGTGGACCAGACCATGGCCGCATGGCTTTCCCCAGGCAGCGTGGCTGTCCTGGGCTACACGGAAAAGATCTGCGGCATCATCCTGGCCGTTACCGTGGCCCCGTCCTGCGATGTGCTTTTCCCTTATTTCGCTGAAAAGGTGGCCCGTAAGGACTGGCCTGCAGTCCGCTATCAGCTCCTGGCCAGTGCCGGGGGGATTTTGGCCCTGGCGATGCCGGCGGTCCTCACCCTCTGCTGGTTGGCACCGTGGATCGTTGCCCTGCTTTTTGAAAGAGGCTCCTTCACCGGCCAGGATACTCTGCGTGTGGCGGAAGTGCTGCGTTATGCCGCCCTACAGATCCCCTTTTACATTGTTGGCAGCCTGGCCTCACGCGTGGTGGTAGCCATGCAGGCCACCCATTTCATCATCTGGCTCTCCGTCGTCGGGTTGATTTTTAATGTCGGCCTTAATTGGCTGCTGATGCGGGAGATGGGCGCGGCAGGCATCGCCCTTTCCACCGTGCTGGTGCAGATGACCTCGGCCATTCTGGCCTGTGTGTACGTACTCCGGCAGATCCGCCTGAAACTAAACGAGGCATAAAAAAAGCGCAGGCCCAATGAGGACCTGCGCTTGGAGAAATTTTAATCCTGGATGATTACCAGCCCTGAGTGCGGGTATAGTCAGTCTGGGACATGAAACCGAGCTCAGGAGAGAATTCGGTATAACCCCACCATGGATCGATCTGTGGCTTGCGATAATACGGTGGGCGATAGGTCAGCTTATAGGTCGGGAACGGGAAAGTGGCCATTTCATACACGCCATATCCTGCGCGCACGGTGATGCGCTTGATGCCTTCCACAAAAAAGTCCATGAAAGCAGCATGACCGCCGTCTGTCTTCACTGTGCGCTGCCAGACATTGAAGGGCTCCGTCCATCCGTACAGGATGTTGCCCATGCCACGGCTGAGCTTGCGGCTCCAGTTATAGTGGTGACCAGGAGGAGACTGAATATCAGCGTAGGCGACGCCGCAGAGCGTCATAGCTGAGAGAAGGATTAGGGCGATGCGTTTTTTCATGCGGTTGTAGAGAGTTATCAAATTCAGCGGGCATCTGGCAAGAAGGATTCTCACTTTTTTCCACCCTCCCCAATATACGGCCTGGATAGGGTGATTGCGCCTGTCCATTCTTCAGAAGGATCGCCTGACTTTGGAAACAACGGAGCCACTTCATTGGCTTTCAGGCTCTTATTTTACCTTTTCACATCTAATGTGGTGACAAAAAGACAGACAATCCGCGTCTCTTTACATTAATGTTTTGTTAGATCATGCGCCCTTTGCTGACCGAAACTGACCTTGAAGACGAACTCAGCCGCCCCACCCCGGGCGTGCTGGACACACTACGCAATCTGGGAGGAGATATCCTGGTATTGGGCGCAGGGGGAAAAATGGGACCTTCCTTAGCCCGGATGATCCGGCGCGGGATGGATGAACTGGGCCAGCAAGACCGCACCGTTTACGCAGCCTCCCGCTTCACCTCCCCCTCATCCATGGATGAGCTGAAGAGCCACGGGGTCAAAACCATCGCTTGTGATCTTCTGGATCGCGCATCCGTCCAGGCCCTGCCAGATGCACCCAACGTCATTTTCATGGCAGGGCAAAAGTTTGGCACTCAAGCAGTTCCAGAGCTGACCTGGGTCATGAACACCCTCGTCCCCGCCATCGTCGCGGAGCGTTATGCCAGCTCCCGCATCGTGGTCTTTTCCACCGCCTGTGTTTATCCCCTGGTGCCCACTTCGGGCCCAGGCTCCCAGGAGGATGATGTCCTGACACCCCCAGGGGAGTATGCAAACTCCTGCGTGGGCCGTGAGCGCATCTTTACCCACTTCTCTCAGGAAAAAGGCACCCCCGTCCTCATGTTCCGGCTCAGCTATGCCATTGATCTGCGCTATGGCGTGCTTCATGACGTCGCCTCCCAGGTCATGAAGGGGGAGCCTGTGGATGTCACGATGGGCCAGGCCAATGTCATTTGGCAGGGAGATGCCAATGCCCGAGCCATCCAATGCCTGGAGCGTACCAGTCATCCCCCCTGTGCCTTGAATGTGACCGGCCTGGAGCGCGTCTCCATCCGCTGGCTGGCCGAGCGTTTTAGCGATCTTTTGGGTAAGGAAGCCATTATCACCGGCAGTGAGGGACCCAATGCATGGCTTTTTGATGCCTCCCGCTCCTATGCGTGGTTCGGCCCACCAACGGTCAGCCTGGAAGAAATGGTAGCGGCAACTGCCGAATGGGTCCGCCAGGGCGGGGCTTCCTTGGGAAAACCCACTCACTTTGAATCCAACGATGGCAAATTCTAATTTCCGTCACCTCCTGCACCAGGGGCTGGCTATTCCCGCCCATCCTCTGGCTTTAAATGCCAGCCGTCAGTTGGATGAGCGCCGCCAGCGCGCACTCACCCGCTATTATCTGGCCTCAGGGGTCGGGGGGCTGGCCGTTGGTGTACACACTACGCAGTTCAGCATCCGGGATCCCGCCATCGGCCTTTTCAAACCTGTGCTCACCCTGGCGGCCGAGGAGATGGCCCGCAGCACCCATCCCCTGGTACGCATCGCCGGTATCTGCGGTCAGACAGCCCAGGCGGTGAACGAAGCCTCCCTGTTAAATGAGCTGGGTTATCATGCTGGCCTCCTCAGTCTGGCGGCCCTCCGGGATGCCTCGGAAGATTCCCTGATCAGCCACTGCCAGGCCGTGGCGGAGGTGATCCCGGTCATCGGGTTTTATCTGCAACCCAGTGTGGGAGGGCGGGTCCTGCCCTATTCTTTTTGGCGGCGCTTTGCGGATATCGAAAACGTCGTCGCGATTAAAATGGCCCCTTTCAACCGTTACCAGACCCTCGACGTGATCCGTGCAGTCATGGAGTCCGGACGCACAGACATCGCCCTCTACACCGGCAATGACGACAGCATTGTATCCGATCTGGTCACCCCTTTTCGGCTGGGCGACTGCGAGCGCCGTGTGGTTGGAGGTCTATTGGGGCACTGGTCTGTCTGGACTCGCCGTGCAGTGGAACTGCTGGCCCGCTGCCAAAACGAACCCGTCTCGCCCGACCTGCTCAGGCTGGGCATGCAGGTGACGGACAGCAATGCCGCGTTTTTTGATGCCGCCAACGGTTTCAAAGGCTGCATTGCAGGACTTCATGAAGTACTGCGCCGTCAGGGTCTGCTGGAAGGGCTGTGGTGCCTGGATGAGCACGAAACCCTCGGCCCAGGCCAGCTTGATGAGATCAACCGGGTCTATGAGGCGTATCCTCACCTGAACGATGACGCCTTTGTGGCGGAACATCGGGACCATTGGCTCCGCGATTGATGCCAGGACAGGCCACAAGTGCCGCATTCAGGCTGCAATAAGGGCCAAATGAGAAGGATTCACTCTTTACTCATGAAACGAATCCAGATTTAATCCCCAAATTAGGCGGGGGTTTCCCGCCCTGAACTTCATCCCCACGTTCCTACTCTGAGCCATGAAATCTAGCCGATCCCGCATCGCCCTGCTGGCGTTCCTTTGCGGTACATCCATCCTTCAAGCCGACATCCTGATCCTGAAAAACGGCACCAAGCATGAAGGCAACATCCTCAGCGAAAGCCCGACGGCGATCCGCATGAGATACCGCCTGACCCCCAAGATCTGGGATGAAAAGGACTTCACCCGCGAAGAAATCCAGGAAGTCATCAAACAATCCCCTCAAGAGGTGGAATTGATCGAACTTAAAAAACTGCTTCCGACCGAAGACCTCATGCCTGCCGACAGGTATGAACAATTGATCCAGGACCGCGTTCGCCCCTTCATCAACAAATACCCCGGCACACCGGAGGCAAAGGAGGCCGAAGGAATCGAGCAAACCCTTCAGGAAGAAAAGAAAAAAGTCTCCAATGGCGAAGCCAAACTGGCTGGCCGCTGGATGAGTGCCGCCGAAACCAAAGGTGAAGAATACAACATCGGCGGGTATAAACTGCTGGGAGAAATGAAGGCCGAAATGGCCAAAAACAACTGGATCGAAGCCCTGCGGATTTTTGACAAGTTCAGCAAAAATCGCCCTCCTTATACAGCTTCGAGCCATTATCCTGAGGCCGTCGCGCAAGCCCTGGTCTGCCTGGAAAAGCAGGAAATCATCCTCACCAAAATGGCGCAGGAGCAGCCCGCCCTGAGCAAACTGCGGGAAGAGAACCTGAAAAAACTGACCGACGAAGATCGCGCCAGAACCAAGGCAGCCATTGATGACGAAAAAAACAAATGGCGTGCCCAGTCAGATTCCCAGAAGCGTAACGGCATTCGCTGGGCAGAACCCTATAAGTATGACCTGACCAGCATCAACTCCCTCCAGAAATCTGTGGTCGCAGAAAGATCCAAGCTGGAGCTTATCAATCTGGATGAAATGAAAATCCGGAACGAAGCCTTTGTCGCCGTTTACCGCAAAATTGGTGAAGCTGATTATGCCGGCGGTGCCGCAGCTTATGAGCGCATCCAAAGTTTTGGCTCGGTGAATGAATTCCGTGACATCGTGGCCGACCTCAAAAACAAACTGCTGGCTCTCTACGGTGACTTGGTCCGCAAAAGCCAGTCCGCTCAGTCCGCCGTCAGCGGTTCCTCCGCCATCGGCGGCGCGGCTACCTCGGGTGTGGATGACCGCGTGGCCCGCATCCTGGCAGGTGCAGATGGCACAGCGCCCCAGGCACCCGCTGGCACCGCTCCTGCGGCCACACCAGGCATGGCAGCACCTGCCACAGCGCCTACGGCTCAAGTCCCGGTGCAGGCACCCGTCCCTGCTCCTGCGCCTAACCCGCCCGTGATGCAGCAGCCGGTCTCACCTGCTCCTTACCCCCAGCCCATGGCCGCACCACAAGCGGTCGTGGAGGAAGAGTCTAACATCCAGACTTACATCATGATCGGTATGGGTCTCCTCATCGTTGTCCTGGGAGCCCTGGCTTTCATGAAAAAGAAGGCCTAACCACCTTCGTGTAAATTCCAGGCCGGATCTCTTCAGGGGATCCGGCCTTTTTATTGCCAAAGATCACACCCGTCCGCCTCGTAACTCTTTCCCATGTCCCCAGCCAACCCAGCATTCCCTACCCGCCGCCGCTTCCTGGCCCAGGCTACCGGCACCCTTTTCGCGGCCCCTTTCATCACCTCCGGTATGCGGGCTGCATCACCCAATGGCAAGCTACGCCATGCCTCCTTTGGTGCCGCAGGAATGGCCATGGGAGACATGAAATCCCTTTCCAACCACACCATGCTGGAGCTCGTCGCCGTTTGTGACGTGGACACACGGAATTTCGCTGCTGTGAAAACACAGTGGCCGGAAGTGCGGTGCTATCAGGACTGGCAAGAGCTACTGGAAAAAGAGAGTTCCAATATCGATTCCGTCAATGTCTCCACCCCTGATCACATGCACGGCCCCATCGGCCTAAAGGCCATGGCAGCAGGTAAGCATCTGTATGGTCAGAAGCCTCTGGCGCAAAACCTCCACGAATGCCGCCAGCTCATGCTCAAAGCCCGCGAGACTGGCGTCATGACGCAAATGGGCATCCAGGTATCTTCCAACTTTACCGAACGTATGGCAGTGGACATGATCCAAAGCGGCATTATCGGCAAAGTGAAGGAGGTGCACACCTTCTCCAACAAATTCTGGGGAGACATGGAACCCGTGCCACAAAAGTCCGATCCCGTGCCTGCGGAGATGGACTGGCAAAAGTGGCTCGGCACCGCCACAGACCGCTCTTTCATTGAAGGCTATTACCACCCCGCCCAGTGGCGCAAGCGCCGCGACTTTGGCACCGGCACTCTCGGTGACATGGGCTGCCACATGTTCAGCGGCTGGTTCCGTGCGCTTGATCTCGCCGCCCCGATCAGTGTTAAATCTATCGGCCCTGCTCCCTTGAATGAGACCAACTGGGCCATCAACGCCATCGTCGAATACACCTTCAAAGGCACCGCCTACACCGCAGCGGATACCGTCAAAGTCACCTGGTATGACGGCGATGCGCGCCCACCTGCGGAGATCATGAGCCTGGCCGTGGCTGACCTCGCCAAATTCCCCGGCCAGGGCAGCATCTATATCGGCACGGATGGAGTCCTGCTCTCCCCTCACCTGACCACGCCCACCCTGTATCCGAGAGAGAAATTCACCGGCTTCAAGTATCCCAAGCTTGAACCTCGCAACCATTACCTTGAGTTCGTGGATTGCTGCCTCAAAGGTGGAGCCAAACCCAGCGCCAATTTCGACTATGCGGGTCCCTTGACTGAAGCCGTCCTCCTCGGTTGCTTGGCCAGCAATTTCCCCGGTCAGGACCTCCAATGGGACGCCCCTGCCCTGAAGATCCCCAACAGCGAAGCCGCCAACACCTTGGTGAAACGCCAGTATCGACCTGGGACGGAGGTTTAATAAATGACAGGCTCAGAGCAGAAACCGCTCCGCCAGATTTAGATCCGCCGGAAAGGTAATCTTTGGATTCGGAGAGGTGTTTTCCACCACGGTCACCACCTCTCCGACATGCTGTACGGCGGATACTTCGTCGGTGACGAGAGCCCCGTCACGGATCACGGCTTCATAGGCCGTGATCAGTAGATCACGTTGAAAAACCTGGGGCGTTTCCATAACCCAGACACCTGTACGATCCAGGGAATCCGTGATGCGCCCCTGCGCATCCGCCCGCTTCAGCGTCTCCGTCATCGGTCTGGCGCAGGCCACCGATCCTGAGGCTTGTGCTGCCGTGATGCACTTGCTGATTTGCATCGTGCTGATGAGGGGCCTCGCTCCGTCATGAACGGCAATGATGTCCGCTGCCCCGGCGCAGGCTTGGATACCTGCCCAGACGGACAGGTGCCTTTCCGCTCCGCCAGGAATGACCGCGACCAGTTTCGGCAAGGAGGCCTTCCATCCTTCCACCACCTCACGCACTTCATCCCCTGCCACCACGATGATCTCCGCCACGTCCGCGCAGGCCTGAAATTGCCCTAAAGTGCGCCGCAGCACCGGCACGCCCGCCAGCGGAGCCAGCAATTTATTAAAACCCATCCGGCGACTGCTCCCGGCGGCGACAATGATGGCAGAGGTCATAGACCCTCATCATGCCGGAGACCTCCAGTTGCCGCAAGCTGCCCCATGAGGGGATTTCCAGATTTCAAATCACGGCTCACCCAGCGTGGGTTCCGTCACTGTCGTCGCACGGGTAATGGCACTGCGCGTTAGCACTTCCTTTCCCGAAGTCTTTGGCTCATACGCCATGCCACGATACCGCAGGGGCTGATAACCGAGCGCCAGCAACGCCTGCATCGGAGCCTCCTTGAGCCCTGGTTTCCAATAATCCGGAGAACCACCCGTTTCATAATAATAGATCCAGCTCCGGTCAGGCCGCGCCCAGCCTGCACATAGAACAACATGGCGACGCGGAACATTGAGGAGGTCTCCAGGACGCAGGTCATCCGCTTCCAGTGGATAACAAACAGAGGGCAACTGAGAGGTATCATGCACCGTCGGCAATTTCAGACAGCGCGAGACAAAACCGGAGCAATCTACCCCGGCCGCCTCAGCACTCACGGCGGCATTATCCGCGCGGCGTTTGGCTGGCGTGGAAACATCTCCGCCAGCGGAGCCTTGAGCGATGGCTAGGTCAAACGAGGCCGGATCATCAAAACCGCCCCACTTATAAGGTATGCCCATATTCACGGCCCCTGGCATCCACCAGCCAGGGCGCTCCGGTGGATCATTGAGCCCGGCATCTGGAGTATGGACCAGGACACCCTTGGTATCCGTACCATGCAGAATGTTCCGCGCAAAAGGCCGCCAGGGATGGTTCGTGTACTTCTGAGCGATGGCCAAGGCCTCCGATGGCGTGACCTGGGAAGGCGCACCCGGATCACCCGGCACCAGCCGCGTTTCAGAGGATCTTTTATCAACTGTCTGGCAGGATGAAAGGCCAAGGGCCAGCGGCAAGAGGAGGGCAAAAACTCGATGCATGGGAGGTGGAGCGCGTTGAAGCTTGCCGCGAGGCAGAGCCGTTTCATAATGCGCCCGGCGATGTCTTGCAAATGGCGTCCGCTGATTGCCCCTTGTCTTCTGAGCATGAAAACCTGCCTGCACATTCTTTCCTGGCTCTGTCTGATGGTGATGATGGCACCAGGGGAAACGCTAACCAAAAACCGTACTGCCTTGGTTATTGGCAATGCTCGCTACGAACCTCTCGTGGGTCCACTGCGCAATACGGGCAACGATGCCAAAGCCATGGCCAAAACCCTCCGCGAGTTAGGATTCGCCGTCATCGAAAAGCACAACGTCACACGCGACCAGTTGCTCAGCTCAGTGCTGGAATTTCGCAGCACACTGGCGGGTGCCGAAGTGGGTTTATTTTACTTTGCCGGTCATGGCATCTCCCTGGCAGGGGCTAATTACCTCATTCCGCTCAAGTCAGGCTATGCCCCCGGTGAAGCAGATGATGTCACCCTGCGCCTGCTGGCGGAGACCCGGCTTTTTAATGTGGAGCAGGCCGTGGCCGATATGAGCGCTGCCGGGGCCAGGTGCAATCTCGTTATCTTGGATGCCTGCCGCAATACCGCCGTGGCCCGCACCAGCCGCACCCGCGATGCAGCAAGCGCTGGCGGTCTGAGTGAAATGAAACCGCCCGCTGGCTCTCTCATCGCCTTTGCCACGGATGCAGGGCAGACGGCTCTGGACGGAGATACCGACAACGGACTTTATACCGAAGAACTGCTCAAGAACCTGCGCACGCCTGGCCTCACCATCGAGCAAGTCTTCAAGCGCACACGGGCCGGTGTCCTTGATCGTTCCGAAGGCGGCCAGATCCCCGCAGAATACTCACGGCTGGTCGGCGATGATATCTTTCTCGCAGGCCCTGTGGCGGAAGATACACCTGTCCCGGTGATGAAAGCTGAACCTGTCACCCTGCCCACTCAGGCACAGATTCTCGATCTAGCCAAAGCCGGGCTGGCAGAAGAATGCGCCGACGCCCTCCTGGCCGTGGCCGAGGAAAAGGGCACCGGAGACTATGCCACCGAGCCGCTGTCCCTTCTCCTGGACCAGGTGAAAAACGACCTCAAGGAAGCAGCCCACGGCAGTCGCCAGGCGGAGGTGTCCGCCATTACTTGTGAACAGGTTCTCCGCGCTCTGCCTGGCTGCCTTCCACCTAACCACAAAGATTTCAAACAGCTCAACGCGAAAGCCCACAACCGCCATGGCGATGCTCTTCTTTTGCAAGGTCGCACCGAGGAAGCCCTCACCGCTTTCGACGCCGCCATCGCATTCACCCCAGAGGATTCTTACATCCTCTATAACCGTGGCCGGGCCTTTTCAGCCTTGGGAAAAACGGAGCAGGCACACCTTGATTTCACCGAAGCAAGCTCCCTCAAATACAAACAGCCTGGAGCCAGGAAGCTGGCACTCGAGGCCCTGGCAGAGCTGCGTTAAACGGCTGCGCAGCGATACCTTACACTGCCGGTGGCGACTTTGTTTCCACCGTCGCTCGCAGACGATGCAGCAGGCTGAACAGGCCAAAGAAAGCACGGTTTAAATACACGCTTTCCGAGCGGCCACGGGCTCCACGCAATGAGCGCAGGCTGCGGTCCTGGCGGTTGGCATCCCCCATGAGATAAATGGCCTGCATGAAGGCTGGATCGCCAAAGTCAAAGCGCTCTGTCTGGAAAGGTCGCGTGAGCAGTTCAATGGACTGGCGTGCTAGATCCATGATTTTTCCTCGCTGGGCAGGACCATCCGCAGGCAGCAATACATCCATATCACGAAGTGCCGCCTCCAATGCCGCATCGGATTCCAGCAGCGCCGGATTGAGGAAGGCAAATTGCTTCTCATGAAACTCCGGCGTGATAGCACGTGTGCAGCCAAAATCCAAAACGATCAGTTCTCCATCCACCACCAGGAAGTTCCCCGGATGTGGATCCGCATGGAAGAGATGCAGGACGTGAATTTGATACTGATAAAAATCCCACAGCGCCTGACCGATGCGGTCGCGTTCTTCTTGGGTGGCAGAACTGGCGGCAAAGCGGTCCAGCGTCACCCCTTCCATCCAGTCCATCGTCAGCACTCTGGCAGAGCAGCGGTCTGGATAAAAAGCGGGAAAGCGTAACCCTGTCAACCCGGCACAGGCAGCCGCGATCTCCTGACTGCGCTTCAATTCAGCCACATAGTCCGTCTCTTCCAGCAGGCGGGTTTCCACCTCGGTAAAATAATGCGCGATGTCTTCCTCACGCAGGCCCAGGATTTGCAGCGCCACAGGTTTCACGACTCGCAGATCACTGCGCATGGAATCCGCCACGCCAGGATACTGGACTTTGACCGCCAGTTTTTTTCCATCTCGCGTCGCTTGGTGCACTTGGCCTATGGATGCACCATGAGCCGCTTCAGGTGAAAACGAATCGTAGAGCGCCTCGACCGTTTGACTAAATTCACGCTCCAAAGTACGCCGAACCAGCGGCCAAGACAGCGGCGGCGCGGAATACTGGGCCTGGGAAAACTGGGCAGCATAGGCAGGCGGCAATAAATTATCATCGATGCTGAGCATCTGCGCCAGCTTCAACGGACCACCTTTGAGCCGGCTAAAGGAGGCATAGACATCCCGGGCATTCACCTCATCCAGTTCACGGCGCAACGCAGGCTTGGATGCATCCGAACTAACGGCGCGCTGACCATAATATTTGAGATAGTTCATCCCCACACGCGCCCCGGTGCCAGCCAGATCCGCCATGCGGGTCAGCGGGGTACTGCGGATGCTTTCTTGGGCAGGTTGAGCAGCCATGATCAGGCCCGTTTCAATCCCCCAGGTAAAAGAAAGCGCATGAGGTCAAATCCAGAGTCCAGAGCCTGACGTCCCATCAGGTCAAAAAGCACCGTGACCGATTTTTCGATGAAGGCATCCGTCCGCTCAAACTTAGGACTGTCATCCTTCAGGTGAAAGGCAACGACGCTCCTCAGGAGCAGCCGCAACACTTTTGGATAGGTCGAAGAGAGAGGCCCGCGTGCCATGATCTCCCCCCGGTTGCGACCATGCATGAGAATGCCATTCACAAATTCCTCATACCGCTCCTCCAGGGCAGTCCATTCAGGCACCGGCTTGATCGGCATCACCTGGCCAAGCCTCAGGAAAAGAAGACTACGGTGATCCAGAGACGCTTCCGCGAAACCGAACATGAAGGCGAGCATCCGCTGGCGGGCACTGAACTCCTGCCACTCCGGGCCGCTTTCCACTGAATGGATGACTTTATCCATCACCCCACGCCACCATTGACGCTCCACAGCCTCCAATGAGGAATACTCACCAAAAAACTCCCGCTCCGTGATGCCCAGCCCCTGGCAAAGACGGTAAACAGAAACCGGCGGTCGGCCTTCCGCGCGGAACTCATGCAGATAGGCTTCCTCAATGCGCTGACGCAGAGGCGGTAATTCGTGAGAATGTTCGTCCATGACGGCATGAGATACGCCCCACGCAAAAAGGGCGATGCTTTAGTAACCACCCGATTCTCACCCGAGAGAGCCTGTTGATTCCGGCAGGACCGAGTGCATACTAGCTGCATGTCCGCCCTGGCACCACCTGCGACTCCGCCTCGGGAAATGCCCATGTTTCCTGATTGGCTGGATCTACCAGAGGGTTATTTGATCCAAGACTGGATGCAATGGCAACGGGGCAAATTGATCGCTGAGAGATTAAGAACTCAGCCGGAATTAGTTAACACGGCCATCGGACGGTTAAAAGATCGCCACGGGGGACTTTATGCGGCCGAACAAGAATGGCTGGACCTTCTACAAAAATTGGACGTCCAAGAAATAGCGTCTCTTCTGGAAGATGCCGGCGATGAAGGTCAACGACTGCGTTCCTCATCCCCTTTTCACGGCTTTCCCTTTATCACCCAACAAGAAAACGAAGATGTACGGCAAAGAGCTTACCCTTGGTGATCTTGAAACTGTAGCCAAAAAGCTAAAATGGTGCGTCCCGGCTCTGATGGAGGCCTACGTTATAGGGACGGGTGCGGTGGCTGCTGCGCACGAAAAGCTGCCTGGTTCACTCCGTTTTTCCGTCGATTTTGATTTTGTTCCCAAAAACCTTCCCATTTTATATTACGACAGCTTAATGGTGGATCGATTCATTGGCCCGGAAAGTGAGTTCCGTGATGAAACCAAAGTTTACGCAGACTATGCGACGCCTGAAACTGTCCGCTGCACACCGGCTGGATGGCTTGAGAGAACTTGGGTCATCAATGTCACTGATGGATTAACTTTGTATTGCCTCAGTGCCCACGATGTCGCCTACAACAAGCTCTATGCGGGACGGCCCAAAGACATTGTCTGGGTGCGCGAGCTTTTAAAAACGGAGATCATCACTTGGGAAAGCTTGAACGAGCTGCATGCAGGCAACCCTCTGGCAACGGTTGATCGGGAAAAAGTAGAGCGTTCCATGTCAGCGGTACGCGGCCAGTAATTCAATAATTAGTTAACAAAAAGGGCGACGCTTTCGCATCGCCCTTCTTCAAATGAACTTCTGGAGTATCCCTGCGGATTATTCGCCAGTGTTATACGCGCGGATCGCCGTGACCTTGACCTTGCGGCCGCCGCCTTCATCCGTTGGGATTTCGGCTTCTTCACCCACCGTTTTACCGATGAGGACTTTGGCGATTTCAGAGAGGTAAGAAACGATGCCTTTTTCGAGGTCGCCGTCCCAGGCTCCCAGGATGCTGTAGGACTCAGAAGCGCCTGTGGAGACGTCTTCAAAATCCACAATGGTGCCGATGCCCACTTTATCCGTAGCCACGTTGGCGAAGTCGGTTCCGCGGGAAAGTCCCACTTCACGTTCAAGCTGTTCCTTCATGCGGTTCAGTACGGCCTGCTGGTCACGGGCCGCTTTGTATCCGCCATTTTCACGAAGGTCACCTTCTTCTTTGGCGATCTGGATCTCGCTCTTGTTATGAGGGATCTTGACGTTAACCAGGTCATCCAGTTCAGCCTTCTTCTTCTCCAGGCTGTCCCAGGAAACGATGAGGCGGTTGTCTTCACGGGACTCCGCACTCTCAGAAGTCATTGCTTCCATTTCAGGGCGTGCCTTGATGACGCGGGCCAGCAGAGACCGGCGGGTCAGCTCGTCAAGGACAGAGCTGTTCATCAGACGCTTGGCAAAGTTACGCAGAGATTCGTCATCCGTGTCCACCACCAGTTCATGGACCAGTGTCTTGTCATCGGAAAGCTGGTCAGCCAGACGGCCGGTGCGCTTTGGTCCGCCCTGCACATGGTCGTCTTCGCAGGCGTCCAGGATGGCGTTTCCAAGGTCGATGCTGAAGACGGAAGAGGCCAACCCCTTGCGCTCCTTGCAGATCCAGATCAGCAGATCCGCGCTCAGCGTACGGTTACGGACAGACTTCTTCAGGAACTCGGTCAGTACTTCCAGCTCGCCATTGGCATCCAGCACCACGGCAATTTCAGCCACAGCACGGCCACCCGTGCGGGTAAGGTGATTCAGGATTTCAGGCACCCAGACGCGCTCAGGGAAGGCTTCCGGGAAAGCACGGTACATGCGGCCAAGCTGGCTCACAGGCAGACCGCCAATATTTTCAGCCAAAAGTGGTTTAGCCTCGCAGACGAGGTCCGCCACTTTCATGGAGCCCATCGGTGCAGAAGCTCCTTCGATGGATTCGATGAGTTCATCGCGGGCCAGGAGAAGTTGCAGACTGTCTTTGAGATGGAGCTTCCAGGCCTTGCGGACGGTATCGGAGATGTCTTGGAAAACAGGCACCAGTTCCACGCCGGGATTTTCAAAAAGGTCCAGATCCTTCTGGATGAGAGCCAGCACACCCAGCTTGCCTTTCAGGTCGCGCTTAGCCAGGAAGTTCTGCACCATCACACCACCGGGCTTTTCAGCACTGTCACGCAGCACCAGCGGCTCTGTCCGCTTGGATGGGACCACGATGTGACGGGCAGTCTTGAGGGTCTTCTTGGCGGATTCCCACCATTTTTTATATTCACCTTCCGTGATGATCCGGGGCTTCAGCAGCCTTTCCAGATCATCCAGGGACATCGAACTGCCGGAGGACTTGAGCGCCAGCTCCACCAATTCCGTGACCTTGGTTTTCGCCAGGTTTTTGAGACCTTCAAGATCGGAAAGACGGCGGCTCAGCAAATGCTCAGCGGATAGAACTTCCAAAGAGGTGATGGCAAAGGACAGCTTCAGACCATGCCCAGGCTTGTCTTCGAAATCCAGGATGATGCGATCACCCAGCAGATCCCACTCCACCACTTTTCCCACTCCCCAGCTTTTGTGCAGGCAGAAGGTGCCGGGTTCGAGTTTAGATAATTTTTCGCCGTCAGCGGAGGCAAGTTTGCCTGCCGCGACCAAGTTTTGGACCTCAGAATTCATGGGAGGTTGATGCTAGCGCGCTGCGACGGTGTAGCAAAGGAAACATTTACCGTATGCTGCCATGAGCAGTTTCCGGCAGATTTTGGGGTAACTTTGACTGCAAACTTGCCTTCTCGCTTAAAATCTAGTGTGTTTTACCCATGCGCACCTTTGCTCTTGGTCTGGCTTTACTCTCCTGGTCCTGCTTCTCCCCAGCGGCCTCGCCGGAAGACGCGGCTGACTATTATGACGAGGCCACTAGGCGTTACCTTACCCTGGAAAAGGGAGAATTTGGACAAACCCGCCTCACCGTCCGCTTCGCCGGGGACCCCGGATCCGGCGCACTTTGGATGGGGCAGGGGCAAAGGACGGATAAGGAATTGATCTTCACCCGCATCGTCGGTGAGGGCGAGGCCCAAGGCACCGCCTTCATTGCGAAGATCAGCGAATCAAGAATCGAAATCGATTATAAGCCCCAGCAAAAAACACCTCAAGATGCAGGCATCAACGGCACCTACCGCCGTTTGAATGAGAGCAAACTGCTCCAGCTCGCCAAAAAAGAGTTTCAGGCTGCCGACGAACGCCTGCAAAATTCCCTCCGCACGGCCGCTAAAAACTGGGACCGCAAAGACCGCCCCGCGCTGGATCTTTGGAAGGATCAATGGCCCTCAATTAGACAGCGCTGGCTAGATGTCTTTACCGCTCAGGCCAAAGGCACCACACTCTCCCCGGCCGAAAACCAGCCCACCGCCCCAAAAACAGCCAAGGACTGGGTCGTCGCCGCCCAGGCCACCGCACGGGGTTATTACTTCGTCGAAGCCATGCCCGATTCCAAAACTGGCCTGGGCTGGGACGGTGAATACGATGACCTCGGCGCCGGACACGCCAGCCTTCGCCTGGGTGCAGACGGTCGCCTGCGCGTCAGCCTGGCCAGCTACCGCGTGCCGGGAGACGAAGCCGCCACCTTGGAAGGCACTGCCAAGCCTGAAAGCATCACCGAAAATAAAGACGGCTCCCTCACCGCCCAATTCACCCTCGAAGATCCAGAGGTGAAAGACCCCTCCAAACAGGCTCAGGTGCGGCTGACCAAAATCGGTCGCTACCTGCATGTGGAAACCCAAAATGCCGAGCGCTACGCGGGACGCGGTTGGTTCAGCGGCATTTATCGCGGCTCTCCAGTCCCCGCCGCGCCATAACCTTGCACGCCTGCATTTCTCAGGCGTAAATCAGGCATGTCTCTTTTCCCCGACGAAGCCTCCCGGCTGGCAGAATTCCCCATCGCCCGTGAAAGCATCTTCCTGGCCCATGCTGGCGTGACCATTCTACCCCGTCGGGTAACACGGGTCATGCAGGAATACCTGGAGGAAAGCTGCACACGCATGCAGGAATTCCCCGAAGCGTGGCGCGCCGTCAATGAATGCCGAGTCGTTGCAGCCCAGATGATCGGGGCCAAAGCTAGCGAAATCTCCCTCCTCGGCCCCACTTCCCTGGGCCTCAGCCTCGTCGCCAACGGCCTGGACTGGCAGCCGGGAGATGAAGTGGTCTGCTATCAGGATGACTACCCAGCCAATGTCTATCCCTGGACGGATCTCGTCCGCCTGGGCGTCACCGTCCGCCTCTTAAAACCCCAGGCTCCCGGTGCCATCACTCCAGAACTGGTGGAATCCATGCTGACCCCCAAGACCAAGCTGGTCGCCCTCGCTTCCTGCCATTTCCTCAGTGGTTACCGCATCCAGATAGATGCCATCGGCCAGATGCTGCGGGCTCGCGGCATACTGTTTTGCCTGGATGCCATCCAGACACTCGGTGCTTTTGAAACGCGGGTGGACCATGTGGACTTTCTCTCTGCCGACTCTCACAAATGGATGCTCGGCCCCATGGCCGCAGGCATCGTTTACGTTCGTGAAGAGGTGAAGGAACGCCTCCGCCCGACCCTGCTTGGCTCCTGGAACGTCCAAAGCCCCAATTTTATCGCCCAAGAGCAGATCACCTTTGAAGAAGGAGGCCGTCGATATGAACCCGGCGTCCTCAACGTAGCAGGCATTCTCGGCATGAAAGCCGGCCTGGAACTGCTTTTGGAAAAAGGCATCCCCGAGGTCAGCGCCCAGCTCCTCAGGCTGAAAGCTCGCCTGTTGGAGCGGCTGACCCCGCTGGGCTTCCGTTCCCTTGGCCCCACGACGGGCCCCAATGCCTCCGGGATCACCACCACCTGGAGGGAGGAAGGCAGTGGCCCGTCACTGGCCAAGGTATTCGATCATCTGACCGCGCAAAAGATCAGCCCATCCCTGCGTTATGACCGCGCAGGCCAGCCGTTCATGCGTTTCAGCCCCCATTTTTACAATACGGAAGCTGAGATGGATCGGGTGGCCGAGGCCATCGCCTCAACACCTGAGGCATAGGTTTTCCATCCTGCCTTACAGAGCGGACGGGATTCCCATGCCCAAGACGGGACTCGACACTTTAGGCCGTTCTCGCATAGCCTAACCGGAAATCTGAAAATTCCGCGCCATGGCCAAATCCACCACGCCCAAGAAAGCGGCAGCTAAAAAATCCGCCGCCGTCCTTTCAAAAAAGCCGGTTCCCCAGGCTAAAGTCGGCCCTGTCGCCAAAAAAGCCCTGAAACCAGCCTCGAAAGCTGCGGTCAAGCCTACCCTTGAGCGCCCTTCTCCCGCCAAGAAAGCTGCCATCAAAGCCACGTCACAGGCCGGAATCCCCCTTCCGGCCGTCTCCTTGCCACCGCCGCTCGAACTGCCGCCGGAACCATTCATCCCTGCGAGTCCGCCGAAAACCATCCCCCTGACCGTCAATGTACAGACCTCTCAGGGAATGGCTGCCAACGGCAATAACCAGCCCGCCAACCTCCTCGTCATCGTCACCTGCGCAGGCTGGCCTGTCACCGAGCTGGATAAAAATCATTTCACGCTCATGGAGCATTTTGAGGTCCCTGGACAGGAAGCTTCCTTCAGCAACAGCATCACCACTTTCCGCAATGCGGGCACTGGAGCATACCTCATCCAGACCAAGCCCATCAACGGTGCCCCCTGGCGCACCGGGCATCATCTGGGGCAGCTTCTTGTCTCAAATTCAGAGGATCAGCAGGGGCAGGCGGCATTCAAAATCATCATCCGCTGATAAAGCCTGCCGGAAATTCTCAGTTTTTTTTCACCTTTCAAATAGGCCTGAGAAAATCGAAATCGTCCTTGCAATGTGACCGCGAGTTTTTAATCTTCGCGTGCTTGTGAAATTTTTCACAAGCCCCTGTCCAGGCACACCCTGCCAGCTCGCTCCATGAAATATTTTTTCCTCAGCTACCTCTTTGTTGCCGCGATCATCGTCGCCGCATTTGGCTCTCGTGGCAGCAAGTCCGAATTGCCGCCCCTGGAAATCTTTCAGGACATGGATCACCAAGCCAAAGTGAAGTACCAGGCCCACAGTGACTTTTTCGCCGATGGACTCGGCGCACGCCGTCCTGTCAAAGGCACCGTACCTATTGGTTTCGAAGTCCCCGCCAAAGCTGCCTCGGCCCCTGACTTCAAGCCCCCGCAGTACGGCTTCGCCAATGGCCTGGACTATTACAGCACAGGTAAAATCGGCGATTATTACGGCGACGGCCTGCCCAAGGAAGTGACGCTGAACAAAGCCCTTCTTGAGCGCGGCGAGCGCCAGTACAACATCTATTGCGCCGTCTGCCACGCTGCCTCCGGCAATGGCAAGGGCATCACTTCGAAGTACGGCATCATGACCGCCTTCAATTTCCACCAGCCCGGCAGCACCGATCCCGCCAACGCTGGTGCCTACCGCGCAGACGGAGCCATTTACGATGTCATCACGAACGGCAAAGGACTCATGGGTCCCTACGGTGGCAACATCATCGTTCAAGACCGCTGGGCCATCGTGGCCTACATCCGCGCCATGCAGGTGGCGGTGAAGGAAAACAACGTGTCCGTCCAGTAACAGCAGGCATTTCAAGGCATGAGTCACCACGTCACATTCAATGATCTGCCTCCGGGCGGTGAGAAATTCGAAACCGCCAAGGGCAGCAAGCTCATCGGTGCCTTTGGGGCCACCGGTGCGGTTGGCCTCCTTGGCTCCGCCTATCTGTTCTTTACCCAGACGGATGTCTTTGCTTATAGCTGGCTGTTCGCCTTCTTCTTTGCCTTCACATTCGTGTGCGGCGGCTGCTTCTGGATTCTTCTCCATAGCGCTTCCAATTCAGGCTGGGGCGTTGCTGTCCGCCGTTTGTGGGAACAGTTGGCCAACATGGTCCTTCCTCTGGCTTTCCTTGGCCTTCCCCTTCTCGTTCCGCAGGTGCAGACACATCTTTACGAGTGGATGAACCATCATCGTGAAGCGAAAACACAGCTTCACGCTGCTGATCATGGTGACTCCGCTCACAAGGCCGAAGCGACGGACGCCACTCACGCAGCCGATGCAGACCATCACGAAATGCACAGTGTGAAGGACGCCCTCCAT
Organism: Prosthecobacter fusiformis; assembly: GCF_004364345.1. Classification (NCBI taxonomy): domain Bacteria; kingdom Pseudomonadati; phylum Verrucomicrobiota; class Verrucomicrobiia; order Verrucomicrobiales; family Verrucomicrobiaceae; genus Prosthecobacter; species Prosthecobacter fusiformis. Next base: position 414,441 of record NZ_SOCA01000001.1, read on the forward strand.
CACATGTCCCTTTCCAATCCTCATCTTCACATCCTTGTGGAGAAATATGGGTATCTGAATATCAACGGCTGGTATCTCCGCTTCGCTTTCTACTTCTTCATCCTCTGGCACATCGCCCGCACCCTCCGCAAGAAGTCGGTAAAACAGGACGGAGATGGTGACATCCAGCACACCATCAAATCCCGCACCTTCTCCTGCCGCTGGCTGCTTTTCTACGCTTTGACTGTCACCTTCGCCGCTGTGGATTGGCTGATGACCCTGGATTACTCCTGGTTCTCCACCATGTGGGGTGTTTACATCTTCGCCGGTTGCGCCTGGGCATCCATGGCCCTGACCATCCTTCTCGTCACTTGGCTCAAAGGCCTGGGCTACCTGAAACTGGTCGTCACACAAGAACATTACCACTTGATGGGTAAGCTGCTCTTCGCTTTCACGGTGTTCTGGGCATACATCGCCTTCAGCCAGTATTTCCTCATCTGGTACGCTAACATCACAGAAGAAACTCGCTTCTACCTCACCCGTAACACTGAAGGCTGGCGCTGGGTTTCCATCTTCATCGTCATCGGCCACTTCATCGGCCCCTTCGTTCTTCTCCTGTCCCAGCCCCGCAAAAAGAATCCGGCCGTCATCTCCCTCGTCTGCCTTTGGATTCTCTTCATGCACATGGTGGATATTTATTGGAACGTCATCCCTGAGCGTGGCCCTTCCCTCGGCATCGGCTGGTGGGTGGATGGTGCTTGGATCGGCGACATCGTTGCCCTCCTCGCTGTTGTCGGCACCTCCGGCTTCATCTTCCTCCGCAGCCTTTCCCGTTACAGCCTCTATCCCTGCCGCGACCCGCGCCTGCTTGAGTCCGCCAACGTCATCAACTGATTCCCTTCATGTCACCGACCGTTCCATCTTCGAGAGCCGGAGCCACCTTTCTTTGGGTGCTGGCCGCGTTTGCGAGTTTCGCCGTCCTCTTTTACCTCATCCAGGTCACCTTTGCCACCCAGGGTGCCGTTGACCCGCGCATCCCCGACCGCCTAGCCAACAAGGAAGAAATCCTCAAGGCTCAAAGCGAGATCATCGCCAAGATGGGCCTCAATGACGGCAGTAAAAAAGCCGCCATTTTCGACAAAACGCTCGAGACCCTGAAGGCCAAACCCGAAGGCGTCAGCCCGCAGGTCGTTCCAGGCTCTCCCACACAGTTGAAACTGGCCGCTGCACCAGCCCCTGAAGCTGCGGCTCCCGCTCCAGCCCCTACACCGGAAGCTTCGATTCCAGCCGCTGCTGCTCCTGAAGCACCTGCCGCTCCAGCTCCGGCTGCCCCAACCGCTCCCGCCGCCCCGGCACCCACCCCTGCTCCCGCGAACTGATTTTTGCCCTTGGACCCTATGCAGACCTCCCCAGCATCCACGGACACCCAGGCTGACAACCTTCGCCGCGCGGCGATTGACAAGTCGGTCAAAGGCCCGGTGCTCTTCCTCTTCCTGAACGGTGCCTTCTGGCTCATGGCCTCCACCATCCTTGGAGTCATCGCCGCCATTACCCAGTTCGCTCCTGATTTCCTCGGCCCTTGCAGCGTATTTCAATATGGCCGCATCCAGCCCACCCACATCAATGCTCTTGTTTACGGCTGGGGTGTCCAGGCAGGCCTTGGTGCCATGCTTTGGATCATGGCACGGCGCTCTGGACAGGAACTCCGCAGTGGAAAAAGCATCCTCTATGTTGCGGCCATTTTCTGGAACATCGCTGTCACCATCGGCCTCGTTGCTATCCTTCTCGGCAAAAGCACCTCCATGCAGTGGCTGGAAATGCCCTCCTTCATCTGGCCCGTCCTGTTGATCTGCTTCCTCGCTTTTGCCTGGCCCATGGTATTCATGTTTGGCCGCGCCTTCCGTCCTGAAGGATTCATGGTCAGCACTTGGTATATCCTCGCTGCCTGCTTCTGGTTCCCCTGGATCTTTGTCACCGCCAACGTTGCCCTGCATTGCCTTCCTGGTCTGGGTGCTCTTGGCGCTGGTATCAATGCCTGGTATGTGCACACGGTCATCCTTCTCTTCTTTGCCCCTGTTGCCCTCGGTGCCGCTTATTACTTCATTCCTAAAATCACGGGTCAGCCCATCGCCAGTTCCCAGCTTTCCCAGATTGGTTTCTGGCTCCTGGCAGTTCTCGGTGGCTGGACGGGTATGCAACAATACATGGGCGGCCCTCTTCCCGCCTGGATGCCTGCCGTCGGCGCCGCCGCCAGCATGCTCCTTCTGATTCCCGTTGGTGTCGTCGGTCTCAACCATCACCTGACCACCCTGGGTAAGCACAGCATGGTCGCCTCCAGCCCGACTCTGCGCTTCGTTTTCTTCGGTGCTCTGTTCTATCCCGTCAGTGGTGCCATCCTGGCCCTGATCTCCAATTTCTCCACCGGTGCCGTCCTCCAGTTCACGCAGGCCTCCTACGGGTTCCAGATCGTCGCAGTCTATGGCTTCTTCAGCATGACCATCTTCGGTGCGATTTACTACATCGTGCCACGCCTCACCGGCTGTGAATGGCTCTCCGTCAGCCTTATCCGCAACCACTTCTGGTTCTCCGTTTACGGCATCGGTGCCATCGTCGTGACCAGCCTCGTCGCAGGTGCCCAGCAGGGCGGCGACCTCAACTCTCCAGAAATGTGGGACCAGGACTTCATGCAGCTCGCTCTGAACCTTCGCCCTTACATCATCGCCCGCGCCATCGCCTGGGCCTTGATCACCTGGTCCAATGTTTGGTTCCTCATCCATCTCATGCTCATGGTGGCCGGTCTTGGCCGCCGCAGCTCCTCCCCGACGCTGCTTGAACATGACCACGACGAAGCCCTTTCCCACGCCGCCCACGCATGAGCCAGTTCCGCACGTTTATCCTCGCCCTCGTCGCCAGCTTCGGACTCCCCTGGCTGTGCCTGATCGTCATCCCGGCGGTCAAATATCAGGCACTCACCCAGGTAGCCTATGACAAGGACACCGATGGCATTGAAGGCCTCTATCCTCCCGCCCCCATCAACCGCCAGGGACAGCTCGTCTATGCCCGCGAAGGTTGTGTTCAGTGCCATACCCAGATGATCCGCCCGACCCAGCTCGCCCTGGATGGCTGGCGCAAAGGATGGGGCATGGACCAGGACGCACGTCCACCGGCCCCTGTCCGCTCCAACAACATGCGTGATTACCTCGGCGAGCCTTTCGCTTTCCTCGGTGTCCAGCGCAACGGTCCTGATCTTTCCAATTACGGCTGGCGCGCCCCTGAGCGTGCTCTCATCCATCAGATGCTCTATGCTCCCCGTACCCTTCACGACTGGTCCAACATGCCCGCCTTCACGCATCTCTACAAAGAGCGTCTGGCTCAAGGCCCTGTATCTTCCGTAGCCCTGAAGCTGCCGAAGAAGTTCCCTCTGAAAGAAGGTTATGAAGTCATCCCCACACCTGAAGCCGAAGCTCTCGTGGACTACCTGCTTTCCCTGAAAAAAGACTATCCCGTCCCTGGTGATCCCGCCGCCGTCGCAGCCGCCCCTGCTGCAGCCAAGAAATAACCCCCGGAACACTCGAGACCCCCGCCCATGAGCGCTCCTTCCTCCTTCCCCAATCCTGACAGCAATGATCTGGACCGCCTCCACGCCGCTGTGAAGCGTGAAAAGGCCGATCTGGAACCCGGTCGCGAACCCGCACCCATGTGGGTCCTCTTCCTGTTCATGATCATCGCCATCATAGCTGGTGGCCAGCTCGGCCCCATGGCTGGTGGCTTCAGCTTCGATGTTAGCAACCCATTTGCAGCCAGCAACTTCGGCGATCCCCGTGGTAGCAACAAGGATCCAGGCGCAGGGGCCGATCCATTCCAGGTCGCCATGAAAAAAGGTGCCAGCGGTTATGCCGTCTGCGGCGGTTGCCACCAGGGCAGCGGCCTCGGCTTGGCCGGTCAGTATCCTCCTCTCGCAGGCTCCGAATGGGTCCTCGGCGGCACAGAGCGCCTCATCCGCGTCGTCCAGCACGGTCTCGTCGGTCAGGTCACCGTCAAAGGTCAGAACTACAATTTCCCTGGTGGGATGCAGGGCTTCGGAGCTGCCATGTCCGCTGGAGATCTAGCCAACGTCCTGACCTACATCCGCAATAACTGGGGTAACGAAGGAACCATGATCACAAAGGAAATGGTCGAAAAAGTCCGCGCTGAAGAAAAGCGCGCTACCCAGTGGACCATGGCCGACCTCGAAGCTTTCAAAGATAAAAACGTCCCCGGTGATATTCCAGCAGGCCCGGGCGCGACAGCCGCCGCTCCGGCCCCGTAATCGAGATTCCCTTTTCAATGTTCCGTTCATGGCAATCTGTTTCCCGCAAGGCTCCTCCGGCAGCCTCTGAGGCAACATTGCCTGACCTCTCGTCATCACTGAAAAATTCGGCCTTCCCCGCTCTCATCATCGAGAGTTCTGGAGCGCCGGATTTCTTTTCATTCCAGTCCCCTTTTTGATCGTCAATCCCACGACCTTCACCCCCTTTCTCACGTAGCTTTCAAGGTCCCTTTTCAATTCAATCTATGAGCGCCGCCGCCACCACCCACGATCACTCCCATGGAGCCGATCATGCGCATGATCACCACGAGCCGGGATTCTTCGGCAAGTATATCTTCTCCTGTGACCACAAGGTCATCGGCATCCAATATGGTCTCAGCGGCCTTCTCTTCCTTCTGCTCGGCTTCTTCCTGATGCTGCTCATGCGCTGGAGCATCGCCTTCCCTGGCCAGACCGTCCCGGGACTGCTGTTTGTAGAAAACCTCCCGCTCATTGGCCCCTTCTTCCACGATGCCATCGGCCGTTGGGCCCCAGGCGGCATCGTCAATGGCGAGCTCTACAACATGCTCGGTGCCATGCACGGCACCATCATGGTGTTCCTCGGCATTGTGCCTCTCGGTTTCGCTGGCTTTGTGAATTTCGTCATGCCACTTCAGATCGGCACGATCGATATGGCGTTCCCGAAACTGAACATGTGGAGCTTCTGGCTCTTCTTCGTCAGCGGCGTCATGATGCTCGCCAGTTTCTTCGTTGGCACCGGCTCCGTCCAGACCGGCTGGACAATGTATTCCCCCCTCGCCTCCACCACCACCCTCGCTGTCACCAACATTTGGATGCACGGCCACACTTGGTGGTTGATGGCCATGGTCTTCAATATCTCCGCCTCCCTTCTCGGCTCCGTGAACGTGATCACCACCGTGATCAACCTCCGCGCCAAGGGCATGACCTGGATGCGCATGCCCTTCTTCTGCTGGGCCATGTTCGTCACCAGCTTCCTGCTTCTGCTCGCCTTCCCTCCTCTTGAAGTCGCCGCCATCCTCCAGCTTGTGGATCGCGTCTTCGGTGCCAGCTTCTTCCTCCCGACCGGCCTCATGGAAGGCGGCCAGCACCTGGACATCTCCGGTGGTGGTTCTCCTCTCCTTTACCAGCATCTTTTCTGGTTCCTGGCCCACCCTGAGGTGTACGTTCTCATTCTCCCCGCCTTCGCCATCCTGGCTGAAGTCATCCCGGCCAATACCCGCCGCCCTCTTTGGGGATACAAGTCCATGGTCTATGCCGCCCTCACACTCGGCTTCCTCAGCTTCCTCGTCTGGGCTCACCACATGTACCTGACCGGCATGGGTACCATGATGTCCACTTACTTCCAGATCACCACGGTGCTCATCTCCGTCCCTTCCGTGATCCTTCTGACAGGACTCATGATCTCCCTCTGGGGCGGCTCCATCCGCTTCACCCCACAGATGCTTTTCGCATCCGCCTTTCTGCCCATGTTCGGTATCGGCGGTCTCACCGGTCTGCCTCTGGCCTTCACCTTCATTGACCTTGCCCTTCACGATACCTATTACGTCATCGGCCACTTCCATTACGTCGTTGCCCCCGGCACCATCTTTGCCCTCTTCGCAGGCATTTATCACTGGTATCCGAAGATCACAGGCCGCTACATGAGCGACTTCCTCGGCAAGCTCCACTTCTGGCCTTCTCTGCTGGGTATGAATCTGATCTTTGCTCCGATGTTCATTCAGGGCATGGGCGGCTTCCACCGTCGCTGGTATGATGGCGGCAAATACTTCGAACAGACCAGCGGCGCTTCCAACTGGGTCACCAAGCTCACCTCGGACTTCTTCGGCATCTTCGGCATGGATGTCCCGAATAACCTCCTCGGCCTGAACGTCCTCATGTCCGTCGGTGCATTCATCCTCGCCCTCGGCCAGGTGCCGTTCATCCTGAACGTCTTCCTCAGCATCAAAGGCGGCAAGAAGTCCAACAGCGACAACCCATGGAATTGCACCACGCTCGAGTGGGCCACTCCGACACCGCCTCCGCACGGCAACTTCCTGTTTGAACCCGTCGTCGTTCGTGGTCCCTACGAGTATAGCGTCCCCAACTGCACCCAGGACTTCCTGCCACAGTGGGAAAGCGAGCCCGGCAAAGCCGCTGTGGCCCCTGCTTCCACCACGCCTGCCCCCGCCGCTCATCATTGATCTGAGCCTGCCCTGAAAACCTGAGCACTCCCTTTCGCAATGGATATCCCCTACACAGTCACCGCCCGCCCAGACACGGGCCTATACAATGCCAAAGTCGGCATCTGGCTTTTCCTCGCCTCTGAGGTGATGCTCTTCGGCGGCCTCTTTTCTTCTTACATCTTCCTGCGCGTCGGGGCCGACTACCACTGGCCTGTGCATGAGCTGAACGTCACCATGGGTTTCATCAATACCCTGGTGCTTATCTTCTCCTCCGTCACGGTCCTTCTGGCTTGGGCTAACCTCAAGTTGCGCAAAATTGGTAAATTCAGGCTCTACATGACCCTCACGGTGCTCTGCGCCATGACGTTCATGGTCATCAAGGCCTTCGAATACAAATCCAAGTTTGAGCATTATGCCGTCAAGCTCACGGATGGCACCTTCCTCACCGGCCACCTTCCTCACGGCTACGAAATCACCTTTGGTGAAGCCACCGATTTCACCATGACCATCGCAGGTGAAAACAAGGCCATTGATGCAGACCCAGCGGACTACATCCTTCCTTACATCGTCGGTGAAGCCCCCACCTTTAAGCTCGCTTCCGGTGAAGAACTCTCCCTGGATTCCTCCAGCTTCGGCGACTTCCAGAAAAAGACCGTCAAGGCTGCTGAAGACGCCCTCGAAAAACGACGTGCTGACCTCCGTGCCAAGGGCAAAGAGGCTGAAGCCAAAAAACTCAACATCGTCCCGGACACCACCGTCAAACTCACCGCCTCCCAGCCGATCACCATCAAGGTCAAACCTTCCAAAATTCTCGGCTATTCCGCATCCACCATCACCTTTGCTGACGGCACCACCGCCACCGGCAAACTCCTGGATGACAAAATGGTCCTAGAAGTGGACGGAGTCGATGCACGTTCTGTCCCCGATGCTGAAAACTCACTCGCCTGGAGCAGCAACTACCTCGGCGAGGGCTGGAAAAAAGCCTTTATCGAAAACCGCGACCACGCCCAGGCTGAGTTCAAAGAAAAATATCCTTCTCGCGATCCTCAAAAGAGTGCAACCCACCAGAAGGAATCTTTCTATCTGCATATCAAATCCGCCACCCCTCCTGCAGCCCACGCTGAAGGCGAACACAAAGCGGAAGCCGCAGCCACAGAACATGGCGATGACCACGCTGGTCACGGTCACCATCCTGAAGTGACCCTGGAGAAAAAAGACATCGCTTTTTACTCCAATTACACGCCAAAGCTGAACACCTATTACGCCATCTATTTCACCCTCACGGGTCTCCATGGCCTTCACGTCGTCGCCGGTGCTCTGGTCCTCACCTACTTCCTGCTTTTTGATGGCAAGATGCTTCGCAACGACCCTGAGCGCCTCGCCAACCGCGTCGAAGTCGGTGGTCTCTTCTGGCATTTTGTGGACTTGGTCTGGATCTTCCTGTTCCCTCTCCTTTATCTCCTTTAATCGACGGCTCTCCCTTCACCTCTTTTCCTTACCGTTATGGCCGACAGTCACGAAGAAATTTACAAGTCGATCAAGAAGATCAAAATCATTGGCTGGGTGCTGGCCGTGTTTACTGGCATCACAGTGGGCCTTTCCTATGTGGAGCTTCCCACCCATAGCATGAACATCCTGGTCGGCATGATCGTCGCCTCATTCAAGGCCGCCCTCGTCGCTCTAATTTTCATGCACTTGAATCACGAGGCCAAGCTGATCTACAAAATCCTCGCCTTCACCGCAGCCTTCGCCATCGCTCTCTTCTTCCTGTTCGTATTCTCTGCACACGATCCTCTCGTCTTCAGCGGATTTTACGACAACAACAACGAGTAATCGACACCACGCTCATGTCACTCAAGCACTTCCACATCGTCTTCCTGTTTTTCGCTATCCTGAGCGATCTTGGGTTCTGGCTGTGGACCCGCATGCTCCCTGAGCAGGCGGCTGCACTCGGAGTGGCTGGCTTGGGTTCCTTCGCCGGTTGGCTCAGCATCGTCATGACCGCCTATGGCGTGTGGTACATCTTCAAAAAGAGCCGCACCATCATTGTCTGACCCCTGCCCCTTGCACTTCTTATGAACACGCACCTCTTCCAGCTTGCCTGTGCCACCTGCCGTCCAGATCCGGGCAGCCTCATGGCCCAGGCTCAGGACATGGCCGTGCTAGTCATGCTTGGTTTCCTCGTCCTCGGCATGGGTGCCGTGGGCCTCATTTTCCTCAACTTCGCCCGCAAACAAAGCCGTCTCTCCGCTGACGTGCAGCTTTAATATCTCCCCCTGAATCTCTCATGAGCGTCTCTGACATCAATACCTGGATCGGCATCACCCAAAACGCCTCCGAGCACGGCGGTCTCGTGGACCACATGCTCGGCTTCGTCCACTGGTTCATGCTCGCCCTCTTCGTCGGCTGGTCCATCTTCCTCATCATCGCCTTCACTCGCTTCCGCCAGACGAAGAACGCCAAGGCTGACTACTACGGCGTGCGCGGCCATGCCTCCACCCATATTGAAATCGGCGTCGTCGTCGTGGAAGCCATCCTCCTCCTCGGTTTCGCCTTCCCTCTCTGGTCCCGTCAGGCCGATGACTTCCCGACTAGCCCGGACACCATCAAAATGCGCGCCCTTGGCGAAAAATTCCTTTGGAATTTCCAGTATCCTGGCGATGACCTCATGCTCAGCACCTGGAACATGAAGGGCATCTCTCCAGCCAACGTCACCGGCCGTGACCTCCTGGACCCCAATGGCAAGGACGACTTCATCAACCCCGGCACGATGAAGCTTCCTGTCGGTCGCCCCGTCATTGTCGATGTCGCCAGCAAAGACGTCATTCATAACCTCGCCCTCGTCCCCATGCGCTCTGCACAGGATGCCATCCCTGGTGTCAAAGCACACATGTGGTTCAAGCCAGTGAAAACCGGGACTTGGGACATCATTTGCGGTCAGCTTTGCGGCCCAGGCCACGCCCAGATGAAGGCCGTGCTTGAAGTCGTCGAAGGCAAAGAATTCGACGAATGGGCCAAGGAGCAGTCCGCCAGTGCCGCCGCCAAATCAGCCGCCCTCAATGCGCCTGTGGCTGCTGCTCAGTAATTTCAGCACCCACCTGCTCAGACTCTTTCGGGATGTCCCGCTTCTGATCAGGAGCGGGACATTTTTTTTTTGCCCCGCTTTTGAGAAAACCACATCCACTCATCGCCCCCCATACTGAGCACTGAGCACTGAGCACTGAGCACTGAGCACTGAAGACCGCACCTCTCCCATGACCTGGACCCGCTTCCAACGCCTCGCCCTCATCGCCTTCATCACTGTGGAAGTGCTGATTTTTGTGGGTGCCGTCGTGCGCGCCACAGGCTCCGGTCTCGGGTGTCCCGACTGGCCTTTTTGCTACGGATGTGTCGTCCCGCCCACCAGTGCCGAGGACATCGACTTCACCAAGATCGATCTGGAAAAATTCCGCGCCAAAGCCGCCCGCCACGGCCGCGATCCCGCCACCATTACCCCGGAAACCCTCAAGGCAGAGTTCGACCCCGTCGCCACCTGGGTGGAATACATCAACCGCCTCACCAGCCTCCCGGTGGGGTTCTCCATGCTGGCCCTACTCATCGCCTCCTTTGGCCAGATCCGGCTGCAGAGAAAACGCGTCTTCCTCGCCTCCGTGACAGCCTTTGCCCTCGTCCTCATCAACGCCTGGCTGGGTGCTCGTGTCGTCTTCAGTGGATTAAAACCCGGCATCATCACCCTTCACATGGCCTTAGCCATTTTGTTGCAGTGTGTCCTCGTTTACACAGCTTGGCGTGCCAATGACCGCCCCTGGACCCTTCCCTGGAAAAACTCCCTCCCCTCCTCCAGGCTGCGCTGGCTGGCCTGGGGCTTGTTCGCCCTCATCGTCATCGAAGGCGTCATGGGTTCACAAGTGCGTGAATTGACCGACCACCTCGCCCACACCCATGCTGGCGAACCCCGCAGCCAGTGGGTTATTGAGCTGGAGAATAGCTGGGTGTATCTCGTCCACCGAAGCTTTTCCTGGCTCATCCTCGTCGCCGGTATCGCATTCCTACAGCTCAGCCGCAAGCACCTCACCCGTGCAGGCTGGTTGGAATGGAGCATCATCAGCCTCATCTTCAGCCAGATGATCCTCGGCATCGTTCTCGCACATGTCGGCATCGTCGGCATTGCCCAGGTCCTTCACATCGGGCTCTCCTCCCTGCTCGTCAGTGCCCTCTTTCTCTGGCTGCTCGGTTCCTCTCGAAAGCCAGCGACTGTCTCTGGCATAACGCTGCCAGCGCGTTAAATTAGATTCCCCATGTCTGATAGCCCCCTTCCCACCGCCGATCCCATCTCCAAAAACTGGAGCATGAACGATCTGCTGGTGCTGACGAAGTTCCGCCTCAGCGCCCTCGTCATCGTCTCCACCTTCGTCGCCTTCTGGTTGCGGGCAGGCACATCGTTAGACGGCTGGCTGCTTTTCCACACCCTCCTGGGCAGCAGCCTCGCCGCCTTCGGAGCCGCCGTCTTCAACCAGCTCATGGAGATCGAGCCGGATTCCCGCATGACCCGCACGGCGGATCGTCCCCTGCCCTCTGGCCGAATCAGCCCCAGCGCTGCCTTCGCCATCGGCTGGCTGCTCAGCGCCTTCGCTCTCATTCACCTCATGGCCAAGGTGAACTTTGAAGCCGCCGCCCTCACCGCCCTCACCCTGGCCACCTATCTTTTCATCTACACCCCGCTGAAAAGACAATCCCCCACCAACACCCTCGTCGGAGCCGTTTCCGGTGCCCTTCCCCCGCTCATCGGTTGGGCCGGTGCAGCAGGTAAGCTGCCCGGGGATGAAGCCTATGTCCGCTGGGAATTGCTGCTGGAACCCGGTGCCATCTACCTCTTTATCCTCCTCTTCCTCTGGCAACTCCCCCACTTCCTCGCCATCAACTGGATGTATCGGGATGAATACCGCCGGGGCGGCTTCATCATGCTCGCCAACGATGACGAAGCCGGAGTACGCACCTCCAAGCACGCCCTGGCTTATTCCATCGCCACCCTGCTGCTCATGTTTTACCCCGTCTTCATGGGCCTGGTCATCACCTGGATCTTTCTCCCCCTCGCCCTCGCCCTCGCCGGCTGGCTCTGCAAACTCGCCCTCGACTTTCAAAAGAACCCGGAGCGCCCCACCGCCCGTAAACTCTTCCTCTGCACCCTCATCTATCTCCCCGCCATCTTCCTCATCACCTCCCTCGCCTGGAAGCGCGCCTAACCTAATTTTCAACCATGTCTGACCAGCACACCGACCCCAAGCCCAACCTCACCCCCTGGGCCATCTGGATTCCCATCATCATCGCCGTGCTTGGCGTCGTGGTGTTTTACAATTACCTCCTGGCCATGCAGCAGCAGGCCGCCAGTGAGGAGAAAGACCGCCCCGCTATTCTTGGACGGCTTGAGCGGGATCTGGAGCTCACGGAACGCACCGGCAAAAAAGTCCATCTGGATGACCTGCGTGGAAAAATCATCCTCGCTTCCTGGGTCTATACCCGCTGCCCACGCGGTTGTGCAGGTGTCATCGCCAAACTCAAAAAATTGCAGGAGGAATATCGCGGCAATCCCGACATCCATTTCGTCTCCTTCACCCTGGATCCCGAAGACACTCCGGAAATGATGAAACTCTTCGCCAGTGGCATTGATGTGAAGGACACCGATCCCTGGTGGTTCGTGCAGGGGGACAAGGAAGAAGTCCGCCGTTACATGACCCAATACCTCAAGTTCCGCCCCGTGCAGGACCTTCCTGAAAAAGACCGCCTCTCACCGGCAGACAAATACATCCACGACCTCCGCGTCGCCCTGGTGGATCACAAAGGCCACCTTCGCGGAACCCTCTACGACCTCATGAACGCGGACCCCCAGTTCGCCGAACATTTCGACGCCCAGCTCCGCAAGGACCTGGATTTCATCCTCAAGGAAAAGCAAAAGGAAGTCAAAGAGGCTCTTTAATCTCCACATCGCCGCTCCCCAAATGACTGTTTACGACCTGCCTAAGCTGTACACCATTTTTAACGCCTGCGCCCTGCTGCATATCATCCTCGGCCTGGTGCTGATCAAGATGAGTCGGCAAAAAGGCCATATCGTTTGCATGACGATTGCGCTGCTTTTCTCCACCGCATTTTTGGGCTGCTATCTGTATTATCATTACACAGTCGGGCATGTGCAGTTTGCCGGCACAGGGCTCTCCCGGCCCATTTATTTCACTATCCTATTCACCCACATCCCGCTCGCAGTGGTGAATGTAGTGCTCATCATCATGACCGTCATTCCGGCCCTTCGCCGACGTTTTGATAAACATAGGCGAATGGCCAAATATTCTGTTCCTATCTGGTTGTATGTCTCCGTCACCGGCATCATCATCTATCTGATGTGCTATGTCTGGTATGGCCCGCCGATCCGGTCATAACGGCAGAGGGTATTCATATACAGATAATATCCCTTGCGCCACCCGATGTCGCACGCTGGACTCAAGGGGTATGGCCCAAAACCTTGATGCCCTCCGTCTGGCACTGCAACATTCCCCCGACAATGTGCCTTTGCTGCTCCTGTATGCAGCAGGCTGCATGGAAGAAATGATGCATGATGAAGCGGAGCAGGCCTATACCACCGCCCTGAAAAGTGATGCCTCCCATCCTGAAGCCCGGGCAGGCCTGGCCCAGGTGGCCTTTCTCCAAGGCCGTCTCTCTGAGGCTGCGGTGCGTGCCGAACAGCTCATCTCTGAAAAGCCCGACTACGCTCCTGGTTACCTCCTGCTGGCACGCATCCTGGTGACGGAGGGAGACATGAGCCGGGCACGGAGCCTCTACGACAAGGCCCTGTCCTTGAACAAATCACTCTCCGATCCCGGCCTGGAAAAAGCCCTTCAAAACATCAAGCCGAACGACGATGAAACCGGCGGTCGCAAACGCGCCGGGGTAACCTCCAATGGCAGTTTCATCGAAGCACCTGAAGAACAAGAAGATGATGACGGCCATCCTCGCGGTGGTGCCGCCTTCGACCTTGGTCTGGCCGACTTTGAAAAGCCCAAGCTGAACTTCTCCAACGTCGGCGGCATGGATGCATTGAAGGAGGAGATCCGCATGAAGATCATCTATCCGCTGCAACATGCGGACCTGTTCAAAGCCTATGATAAAAAGGTCGGCGGCGGTGTGCTTCTATACGGCCCGCCTGGAGTCGGCAAGACCCTCATCAGCAAAGCCACCGCAGGTGAGATCAAAGCGAACTTCATCGCCCTGGGACTGCATCAGATCCTGGACATGTGGATCGGTAACTCGGAGAAGAATATGCACGAGGTCTTCGAACTGGCCCGGCAGAACGCCCCCTGCGTCCTGTTCTTTGACGAGGTGGACGCCCTGGCTGCTGACCGTCGTGATCTGAGGCAAAGCGCAGGCCGCAACTTGATCAACCAGTTCCTCTCCGAGATGGATGGTGCGGAGTCCCAGAACGACGGTGTGCTTATCCTCGGTGCGACGAATGCCCCCTGGCATATTGACCCGGCCTTCCGCCGTCCGGGACGCTTCGACAGAACTCTCTTTGTGCCGCCACCGGATGAAGCCGGACGTGCTGCCATCATTGATGTAATGGCGCAAAAGAAACCCATCGGTGAGCTGGACCCTCGTGCCCTGGCCAAGAAGACACCGGACTTCTCAGGGGCTGATTTGAAGGCCGTCTTCGACATCGCCACCGAGGATGTTCTGACCGAGGCCATGCGCAATGGCAAAGTCGTACCCCTGACCACCAAGGATCTGATCAAAGCCGCAGGCCGCCATAAACCGACCACCAAGGCCTGGTTTGAGAGCGCCAAAAACTACGCCATGTATTCCAACCAGAGCGGCTTCTATGATGACGTGCTGAAGTACCTGGGTCTGATCAAACGCTAAGCACCATGTCCGATTCCGACTTCTCCAGCGCCAGCACCCACTTTGCCCGTGGCCGTCTTTTGCAAACGCAGCACCGGCTTCAGGATGCCATTCAGAGTTATAAACAGGCGCTGGAACTGGACCCTGAACACACTCCCAGTTATGTCATGCTGGCTCTATGCTGGCTAAATGATGAGAGTACTTCCGCCAATGCCGTGGATGCCGCCGAGCGTGCTGTCGGGCTGGAACCTGAGGATGCCTTTGCGCGGGGAGTACTGGCCCTTACCCTCAATGCCAAGGCCAAGGACGGCCAGACGGCGATGATCAAAGATGCACTGAAGCATGCTGAAGAAGCCGTGGGGCTTGACCCTGACAGCGACTTTGCTCATGCCGTCACAGGCCGCTTGCACCTGCGCCTGCGTGACTATGCCAAGGCGGAAGAGTCTGCCCGCAAAGCCCTGGAACTGGATACCGAGAGCACCATGGCTGCCGAAGTCCTGTCCGCCGCGCTGCTGATGCAGAAGAAAGATGGAGACCACAAGAGCCTCATCGAATACCAACTCCAGCGCGATCCCAATGATGACAGCGCCCACACCAGTGCAGGCTGGCAGGCTTTGGCGGAGGGAGATCACAAGCGCGCCAACCATCACTTCATGGAGGCCCTGCGCCTGAGCCCTAACAGCGAAAGCGCACGTGTAGGGCTAGTGGAATCCTTTCGCGCCCGCTCTGCCATCTACCGCCTGCAACTGCGCTTCTCTCATTGGATGAGCCAGTTCACGGAAGGGCGGCAGAACATGATCATGATCGGCGGCTTCGTGGCTTATAGGGTCGTCAGCACTTTGCTCAAGGGAGTATCACCGCTGTTGAGTTCACTGGTCATTGGTGCCTGGCTGGTCTTTGCCTTATGGTCACATCTGGCCCGGGGTTTCGGCTCCTTCTTCATTGTCTTGGACCGCTTTGCCAGGCAGGCGCTGCGGCCCCGTGAGTATTGGGAAGGCGTGGTGGTTGGAGGACTTATCTTTGCCTCACTCGGCAGTGTCATCATTGGTTATGCCTTAGGCGTGGCTGAGAGCGGATACGCAGCCCTGGTCTTCCTGCTGGCTGCTGTGGCGAATGCGGCGGCCTTCACGAACAACCATCACCTGGGCCGCCATGTCTATGCCGTTGCGGCAGGCATAGCAGGCTTCGGAGCACTCTATGTTGGCACAGCCATCTTCAGCGGCATCAATCTCCCCTTTGCAGCGGAGCTTGGCGTCGTTGCCTTATTGACCGGGGTGGTGATTAGCTGGTTGAGACCCTTTAGGGTGTTGTATGCATAAAATGCCTAACTATGAGTTGAACAAATTCAAAGCTTCATGAGATAGGCGAAGAAGTCCTTGAGGTCGGCATCAGTCATGCCGGTGGTGAGGGCTTCGGGCATGAGGGAGATGGGGGAGGCTTCGAGTTTTTCGATCTCGGCCTGCTTAACGGGTATTTTGTTACCAGCGATGTCCTTCAACACGATGCCGCTGGCGTCCTGGGCATCCATGATGCCGGTGAGCATCTGGCCGTTCTTGAGCTTGACGATGTAGTTGCCAAAACCTTCGCGAATTTCGAGGCTGGGGTTGAAGATGTTGTCGAGCCAGAAGTCGGCATTGGTGCGGTCATAACCGGTCAGCTCGGGGCCGATGATGTTACCCTCACCAAAGAGCTTATGGCAGATGGCGCAGCGGCCGGCGAACTGGAGCTTGCCTTTGTCCGCATCGCCCAGGCCTGTTTTGATGACGGCCTTGATGCGGGCCATCTCCTGGCTCTTGGCTTCAGTGGGACCGGTGACGAGCAGGCCTTTCCAATGATTCTCAATGGCGGCATCAATCTCAGGATCCTTGTAGAGACTGAGCTGGCGCACTGTATCAATGCTGAAGTGCTTGGCGGGAACCTTCCATTCATTGACGAAGGAGACTAACAGCAGCGCCCACTCTTTGCGCCCGGCAAGCACACGCAGGGCATCTTCACGAAGAGCCTTATCTCCGGCGATGTATGTCTCATAGCCAGTGAGGAGAGTTTCCGGCAGGCGCTTGTCATCATACTTGGCGGCAGCCTGTAGAATGCCACGTTTGAGGCTAGGGGTATTCGCCTTGTTTTTCAGGATGGCGACCATGGGCGCGATGGCATCCGGTTTGCCTAGCTCGGCCAGGGTTTTGGCAATGGCGATGCGCTGGGCATTCGAGGCCTTGGCATCTCCAAGAACTTTGAGGCTTTGCTTCAGAGCTTCCTTGCTGCCGGTCCGAAGAGCCAGCGTGAGGTCACCACCCGATTGTTTAAGCAGATAATCCTTCAGAGCATTGGACAGAGTATCCGGCAGAGGTGGCATTTCGGCTCCTTCAAAAGCGGCAGCAATGCCGGCGATGACGTTGGCTCGGGTATCCGCATCGGTGGCGAGGGAGAGAAGATCTGCACAGGACTCGAAGTTTTCTGTGCCGCCCGCCGTGGCATAACGTTGGGCGAGTTTGCGGGCCAGGTGATCACGGAAGACAGTGGTCTTGAGGAACGCCGGGTCGGATTTAAAGAATGCGAATACGGAGGCCCGCTCTTTCTCCGCTTTGGATTCGAGCGCCCACCAGGCGAGGAGCGGGATGTGACCACTGGAGTCTTCATCACCCACTGCACTCCACAGAAGAGGCAGGGCGGACATCGCACCAAGACGTTTTGCGGAAGCGAGTATCTGGGCGCGGACTTCGATGTGCTTTTCACTTTTGGCCAGGCGGACGAGGGCGTCCGCACTCCGCCTTTGCTCGCCGATGATCTTCACGGCCCAGCGGCGCACGTAAGGATCGGCAGCGCCTAACAATGAATCCACCAAAGCATCATCCGCTGCACCCAGCATGTCCAACGTCCACAAAGCGTCGAGAGCGTGGGCATCGCTGCTTTGGGCGAGCGCGAGAAGAGGCTCCTTGAGATCACTGAGGCCGCGCCAGCCAATCTCAAGAGCGGCCTGTTTGCGGAACCATTCGTTGGTGTGGCTGAGGTAACTGAGCAGTTCCTCGGAAGAAGCTTTGCCAAGGTCGAATGGCTTGAGTTTGGGTGCTCCAGAAGCAGGGCGTACGCGGTAGATACGTCCACTGGTCTTGTGCCAGTCATCCACTGGGCTGACGTGGCTGAGGCGGGTATCATACCAGTCGGCCATGTAGAATCCGCCATCGGGACCGACACCGGCCCAGACGGGACGGAACCAGCGGTCGGGGGCACTCATGAGGTTTTCCTCATCCTTGGTACGGAAAGTGGAGCCTTCAGGAATGAGCTTGCTGACATACACCACATTGGCGAGAGAATTGGGGGCGATGATTTTGCCCTCATAGGCACTGCCAAGCAGTCCGCCTTCATAAATGGTATAGGCCTGTGGGAAACGTTTGTTATCCCCTTCATGGTTCATGTGCTCGAACCAACCAAAGGCATAAGGGTTAGTCAGGGGGCCATGTTTACCCCAGCCTTTGATGCCATAGCTGCCCTGCTCATAGTGCATGCCGCGGGTATTGCCGTTATTGGTGCCGGAGAAGACGCGGCCCTTGCTGTCCATATCCAGACTGAAGGTATTGCCACCGCCTTCGGCATAGATTTCGAAGAGCTTGGTTTTCGGCTGATAGCGCCAGATGCACTGGCCTTCCCAGCGGATGTTTTTACTGTTGGCGCTGCTGACATTGCCTGTGGTGGTGCTGCCGTTGGCCCCATAAAGCCAGCCATCCATGCCCCACATAAGGCTGGTGGCCACCGCGTGGGTATCCTCCAAACCAAAGCCACTGAGTTCCACTTCTGGGTCACCCTCAGGCATGCCGTCCTGATCGGCATCGGCATAGCTGAGCAGGTAAGGCGGATTGAGCACCCAAATGCGGCCCATCCCTGTGAGGGCGGCACTGGCGATGTTCAGGCCGGTGATCACGTCCGTATGCTTGTCGAAAGAACCGTCGCCATCGGTGTCTTCGAAGACCGTGATCTTGTCAGCACCTTTTTCTCCACGCGGGGGTGGCTGGGGGATCTTGTCAAATTTGGCGCGCAGGTGCTGATCGTAACTGACGATTTTTAACCCGGCTGGAAATTGATACTGTCGATACTGCGTGACCCACATGCGGCCTTTGGAGTCCCAGCTTACATAAAGCGGCTGCTCCACGGAGGGTTCTGCGGCCATGAGATCCACAGCGACATCACTGCGCTTGGTGAAAAGTTTGACAGCCTCCAGAGGTGGGGTGGGTGGGGTGTCATCGGCCATGACACCGCGACCGGCGCGAGTCTCCATGATCTTTTTGACCTCTTCATTGCCAGCGACTGCCTCTGGGGTCTGGGCGTGGAGGGGCAGCGATAAGCCGAGCAAGGCGGGGAGAAGAATACGGGCGGTGGTCATTGAAGATAGAACAGAGGATGAGGTGAGCTTTCCGGCGGGCTTATTATGTGAGGTGGTATTCCTGTGACTCTTGAAGGGGGAGATGGAAGGAAGGGCCCTCAAGTTTGATATTTTGGCCGGGGAGGCTTTAAGACCGAAGCATGGCAGTTGGAGAGAGTAAGCGGGCAAGGGGGCTGCGGAGGCTATAGATGCTGCACTCGGAGAGTGCAGGGTACTGTACTTTATTCGCGGGAGCCGGGGGTGATTTTGAGGACTTGTTCTTTGCCGTCGCGGATGATGGTGATGGTGGTCTCGGCACCGATTTTTAGCTCGCCCATGAGGGAGGTGTAGTCATAGATGTTGAGGACGTCCTTGCCGGAAAGCTTGATGATGATGTCGCCGCCTTTGACGCCGGCTTTGCCAGCGGGGCCGATGGGGGAGACGCCGCTGAGTTTCACGCCTTTGGTATCGCCCTGGGCATAATCAGGGATAGTGCCGAGGTAGGCGCGGAGGCCGCCACGGCTGTCCTTGTTCTTCGGGGCCTCCATGGCGACGAAGTCGGGGTTGGTATCGGCGGTGGCGATGCCGCGTGAGATGAGGCCCATGAGGCGGGTGATCTTGGCGGCGTTTTCATAATCAATCTTGTCAGCGGTATCGCTGGGCTTGTGGTAGTCCTCATGGCTGCCAGTGAAGGCATTCAATGTGGGGATGCCACGTTGATAAAAGATGGTGCTGTCCGTGGGCAGGTAGGCATCGGTCTGGGTGGTGATGGGGAGGCCAATGGGGGCATTGCGTTTTTCGATTTCCTTGGGCCACCAGGTGCTGGAGCCGACACCCTGGAGGACGAGGGTCTTTTGGAAACGGCCGATCATGTCCATGTTCAGGCAGGCAGCAAACATGCCCGTCAGCTTGCCATTGGGATCACCCTTGAACATTTTGGCCAGGACCTCGACATAATGACTGCTGCCTAACAAACCGAGTTCTTCACCGGACCAGGCGGCAAAGATGACATCGCGGGTGAGTTTGATCTTCCCCTGCTTCTTCTGATCTGCGAGCCATTGGGCGATCTCGATGACACCGGCGACACCGCTGGCGTTGTCATCGGCACCGTGGTGGATCATGTTGGCTTCATCCCCTTTGGCGCGGGAGTTATTGCCACCCTTGCTGCCGAGGTGGTCAATGTGGGCGCAGACGATGAGCGGGGCGACATGGGGATCTGGCTTATCGCGAGCGGGCAGGACGGCGATGACGTTGCGGCCGATTTTCTTTTCTTGCCGGATGTCAATTTGGGCACTGAGCTTGAGCCCCTGGCAGTCAATGCCGCCCATGAGGTCGCCAGTGTCCAGTTTGTCCTGGAGTTCTTTGAGGGTCTTGCCTGCGGGTTTGAGCAGGTCATCGGCAACGGCATCGGTGACACTGATGGCGGCGAGGCCAGAGCTGGCGAGAGAGGCATCAAAAGACATGGGGACAAGCTGGCCGACCACCTTGCTGTTAGGCCCGCTGGCGATGATGAGGCCGCGTGCGCCTTTCTGGCGGGCGACGAGGGCCTTGTGCCGGAGGCTGGCGTAACGGGTGAGCTCATTGCGGCGCTCCTGGGTAATGCCTTCCGGCAGATAGCGGAGGACGAGCACCCATTTGTCCTTCACGTCCAGATGGGCATAGCTACTGTAGGTTTCCATCTTCTTGCCATCCTCGCTGGTGGCCTCCTCTGGCGTTTCAATGCCGTAACCGGCGAAGACAATGTCGCTGGGGGTGACCTCGCCTAACTCAGAGAATGACAGGGGACGCCAGTCTTTATCCGTGACGAGACTTTTGCCTGCGGGTGCGAGGGTAAGGCGGTTGCCATCGCCAAGGGCTACACCGGCCGTGAATTCGAAGGGATCGAACCACTCTTCATCGCCATAAGGAACGAGGCCGATGCCTTTGAACACATCCGCCACGTACTGGGTGGCCAGTTTTTCCCCCGGTGTGCCGGTGAGGCGGCCATCCATTTCATCACTGGCCAGATAGGTGACGTGCTGGCGAAGGTCGGCAGGGGTGATGTCTCCCTGAGTGGCCGAGAAATCTGGCTGGGTGGCAGGCGTGGCCGCTTGGACTGGGGTGGTAATTTCGGAGAGACCGAGGGATTTTAATGCGGCTTCATGATTCCAGTCGGCCATGAAAATCTGGCTTTGTCCATTGCTGGTGCGACCGGTGGTCCAGGAGAGTTTTTTGCCATCGGGGGTGAATACGGGAAGGCCGTCAAATCCGTCCGTGGTGGTGATGCGGACAGGCTCGTGCTTACTAGCGGCATCGACAATGTAGAGTTCGAAATTGGCGAAGCCGTTGAGGTTGGTGGTGAAGATGAGGTATTCACCACTGGGATGAAAATAGGGTGCCCAGCTCATGGCACCGAGCTTGGTGAGCTGGCGCGGGTCGCTGCCATCGGTATTCATGGTCCAGACTTCAGCGACATCGCCTTTCGGCGTAAACCGCCGCCAGCAGATGCGTTTGCCATCCGCACTGAAAAAGCAGCCGCCATCATAACCAGGGGCATCGGTCAGTTGCTTCACATTCTGGCCATCGGCATCGGCAATGTAGATGTCCATGAAGTACTGCTTGTCCACCTTGAGCCGCGCGGTGTCTTCTTTGGAAAGTTCCTTTTCATAGGCAGCGCGATTGCTGGCAAAGATCATCTGGCGGCCATCGGGGGAGTAGGCGCCTTCGGCATCGTAGCCGAGTGTGTTTGTGAGGTTTTTGAGGCTTTTATCAGCCAAGGTGTATTCCCAGAGGTCGTAATGCTCATCGTAGTCCCAGGAGTATTTGCGCACGCGGCTGGTGGCACGGTCCTTGATTTCGGCGTCTTGAAGTTCCTTGGACTTAGGATCGGTGTGGGTACTGGCGAAGAGGATGCGTTTTCCATCGGGATGGATCCAGGCGCAGGTGGTCTTGCCCATGCCGGGGGAGATGCGCTCCTGGTCGCCTGTCTCGAGGTCCATGAGGTAGATCTGATAGAAGGGGTTTCCTTCCTCACGCTCAGACTGGAAGACCATCTTGCTGCCATCGGCGCTGAAGTAACCTTCCCCTGCCCTGCGGCCATCGAAGGTGAGCTGGCGGATGCTGGTAAGATAATCCGCCTCCGTCTGGGCGAAGGCGGTGGAGAGGGTCAGGCAGAGAAGGACGAGCAAGCGCATGATGTGAGGATTAGAACATACGCAACACGCGGCCTATTGCAGTCAACGGAAGGAGGGACAGATGGGGAAATGGGGAGAAATTGCAAAATTTCCCCATGTGGGGATTTTGGCGGGTAATAGCCTGATTATCAATGAGTTGTCGATGGGGATGGATTTCCCCATGGTTTCCCCAGACTTCCCCATGGGGGAAAGGGTGGGGCGGGCGGGGGCTTTGAATTTGGACAGAATTGCAGGATTGGCAGGATTTACAGGAAGGAGGTTAATTATGTTTTATGATGTTTTTGGATGATTGCGTAAGGGTGGAGACGCCGAGTTTTGAGGGGAGTTAAACTTAACACGTTAGACGGAAATGAAAAGGCGCTGTAGAGGGTAAGTGATGTATGCCGACGAGTCGTCGGCGCTCCATGGTTATGGGGGCGAACGAGGGCTGGAGAACGGTTCCTTACGAGACGCGGGAACTGCACGCGGGACAGGCGTTTACGCGCCAGGACAGAAGGGCAGGCAAGAGTGCCCACCGTACTAGGGGAGCGGCATCTCTTGCTTGGAGAATCGCTGGCGGATGCGGTCCACGGTCCAGACGGTGGCGAGGGCGATGAGGATGCCGAGGGCGGCGGAGGGCGGTATATCGCTGGGCCAGTGGGCGGCGACATAGAGACGGGAATACGCCACCGAGGCGGCAAGGCCATACATGAGAAGACCCCAGCGGCGATGAAAGAGGGCGATCACGGTGGCGAGGGCAAACATATTCACCGTGTGACTGCTGGGGAACGATTTTCCGCGAGTCTCTCGGCGGGGCTTGCTGGGGGACTGGACGGGGGTGGTGAAAAGGCGCAGAAAATCAGGCTTCCCGGGACCGAGGTCACGGACGATGAGGCCGGACATGGCATCCCGAGGGCGAACGCGACCCACAGTTTTTTTGAGCGTATTGGAGACGATGCCATCCCCGATGCCCACAGCGAGGCCGATGCAAAGGAGCATGAGACGCCCCTGCCTACCCCCGCGCCACGCGACGAGAATCACCACCAGAGCCAGGAGGGGAACCCAGGCATTGATGGCGGAAATGGCGGGCATTAACCAATCCAGGACGGGGTGGGTCCAGTGAAGGTTGATGCGCTGAAGGAGATGGAGGTCCCAGGGCATGGGGAGGGTGGGCGGTGACTAGTGCTCAGTGCTCAGTGCTCAGTGCTTTGGGCTTTGGGGTGCCGGGTTTTTCCCAAGAGAGGAGTTTGTGGCCGAGGAAGACATCGAAGATGCGGGTGTTGCCCTCGCCCAATTTTACTTCGACACGCCCTAGGCTTTCGATTTTTTCAAATCGCTGGGTGAGGGGGGCAAAAAGAGGTCTGGGTTCGGCATTGCCATTTTTGAAGATGAGGGCGTCATCGCCAATGCGTTCCTCGGGACCGGGCCAGACTTCGTATTGGGAGAGGACACGCCCGGAACGCTCCCAGCGATATGTGCGAGGATGCTGGGGCATGGTGAAGGCGAGTTGGGCGGCATCGTAGCGGTAACCGGTGGCCAGGACGAAAGTATTCTCCGGACGCGGGACGCGGTCCAGGAACTGGCCGGCCTGGATGCCCGTTTCGGCCCAGCCACGCATTTCATTGAGCTTTTTATGGCCTTTGAGATCTGTGAAGAAGACGATGAGGAGAACGAGATGAGCGAGCGCGACGATGGTGGCACCGACACGCAGCGACCAAGTTTTCCAAAAAGGCCGAGCGACAAAGGGGAGCTGGCCAGTGAACCAGGCGGCGAGGAGGATGAAGGCGGGAACGTAAAAGACGGCGGGCCAATTTGGATTGATCTTTTGACGAAGGGAGAGGGAAAAAAAGCCGAGAAGCGCGGGCGCAGAGAAACGGATGAGGTAGTGGGCGCGGCGGTCCATGCGAGACCAGTGTTTGACGCTATAGAACAAGACGACCAGAAGAGCCGCATAGGTGATGGGGGAATAGACGAGGGCCTGGACGGCCGGAAACTCGAGGGTGCGTGAAAGCCACTTTGAGAAGCTGAGGCTCTTAGTCTCGAAATGATGTTTGGTATGCTCCAGGGTGATCCATTCATGCTGGGTATTCCACCAGAGGACGGGAGTGATGAAGGCGGTGCCGATGAGCATGGAGGCCCAAAAGGGGACATTGCGGAGGAGGTGCCGATCCGGTTTAGAAGTCAGGACAAAGGCGATCATGAGGCCGGGAAAGGCGAGCATCATCTGCTTACTCAAGGTGCCGAGGCCAATGGTGAGGGCGAGGGCGGCCCAGCGCCAGAGGCAGGTGGGCTTGTCCAAAGCGAACCAGAAAAGCAGCAGGGCCAGGGACCAGCATAGCAACAGGGGAGCATCAATGGTAAAAAAGAGATTCAGCCCTGTATTCGCAGGGGTGAGAAGGATAAGCAGAGCCGCCAGGAAGGCGGTGGCAGCACCAAAAAGACGACGAGCCAGGGCGAAAAGAACGGCCAAGGTGGCGGTGCCGAAGATGAGCGGGGCGAGACGGATGCCCCACTCCGCATTTCCCGTGAGCCAGCCAACGAGGCCCATGAGCCAGCCAATCATGGGCGGCTTGCTAAAGTATCCCCAATCTGGACGGCGGCCCCAGTCCCAATAATAGGCTTCATCCCCTGCCAGATCCATATTGGCGGTAAAAAGCAGCATGAAACCGAGGCGAAAAACGAAGACGCCCGCGAGCAGCCAGGCAAAACGGCGGACCCAGAGTGAGTCTGAAGGGGAGGTGGTCAAAGAGGTCAAGGTGTCAGGCTAGACGGGGAATGGGCGCTGGCAAGATGTGGCATGTTGCAGACCCGATGAATTTCCATGCAAAAGTGCAACGTTGGCCCTACCTATGCGGTCTGTACATTCATCATGCCAACCACCCCTGATGCATCCCCCCTCGCCGGGAACCTGCTGCTGGCTGTGCCATCCATGCGGGACCCGAATTTCAAACGCACCGTCATTTTTGTGGCGGCACACAACCAGGAGGACGGGGCCTTCGGATATGTACTGAACCGTCCGCTGGACCAACGGGTGGCAGACCTGCTGCCGGACCAGGACCTGGGCGCGCTGGGACAGGTGCCGGTGTACATCGGCGGGCCGGTGGCGACGGACAAGCTGGCCTTTGCCTCCCTGCACTGGAACCGGAAAAAGAGTACGCTGCGCTGCCAGACCCACCTTTCCGTGGCTGATGCGATGCATGAGCTGAGCATGGGGCATGAGGTGCGTGGCTTTGTGGGCTACTCCGGCTGGACAGGCGGGCAGATCGAGGGGGAGATCCAGCGGAAATCCTGGATCATCGCACCCGCGCCGAAGGTGATTTTGACACTGGAACAACCGACGACGCTGTGGAGCGCTGTTTTGGATGAGATGGGGCCCATTTTCCAACTGATGGCGAATACGCCGGAACGGGTGGATTTGAGCTGAGAGAGGAGATGCTGGAGGAGTTTTGGGGTCCCTATTTGTGTGCGACTGGGACATCGTGGGAAGGATGAGCCGCCTGAAGGCGGGACTACAAAACGAGGCTGCTATTCTTGGGCGAATAGGAGGCGGAGGCTGTTCAGACAGACGACGACGGTGCTGCCTTCGTGAGTGAGAACGCCGAGGGTGAGCGGGACGATGCCGAAGAGTGAGGCGATGGCCATGATGATGACGGAGCCGAGGGAGATGGCGAGATTTTGCCGAATGATGCGGCGGGCCTGCTGGCTGATGTGGCGGGCAGAGAGGAGCTTTTCGATCTTGTCCTGCATGAGGACGACATCGGCCTGCTCCAGAGCGGCATCGCTGCCACGGGCACCCATGGCAATGCTGACATAGGCTGCGGCAAGACTGGGAGCATCGTTGACTCCATCCCCCACCATGGCGACCTTTTTACCCTGGAGTGTGAGCTCGCGAATGGCGCTCACTTTATCCTCAGGATGGAGACCTGCGCGGACATCGGCGACGCCGAGTTCCTCCGCCACCTGGATGGCGGCGGCGCGGCGGTCGCCCGTGAGCATGATGGTACGGACATTTTCCGAGGCGAGGGCGGCGAGCACGGCCTTGCTGCCACTGCGGATCTCATCTTTCAACAACACGCGGCCCATAGTATGAGCATTGAGAACCCAGACTTCGGAGAAGCCAAGAGGAGCATCGGGGACGTCTTTGAGCCACTGCGCAAAATCCCCCTGGTTCATGAGCTCGCGGCGACCGACGTAGGTGATGCCATCTTTGGTTAGGCCACGGAGCCCCTGGCCGGGGATGGAGTGAAACTCCAGAAGGGTGCCCGGCTCGATGCCCTGCTCTTTCGCATGGCGGGTGATGGCGTGGGCGATGGGGTGATTGGAATTGGCATCCAGGGTGACGCAGAGACGGAGAACCTCGGTTTCCCTGCCCGGCGGGAAACTTTCCACCAGAGCGACGCGGAGATTGCCCTCAGTGAGGGTGCCGGTTTTATCCATGGCGATGACGTCCACCTCGGCCAATTTTTCGATGGCGGCACCACCCCTGAAAAGGATGCCGCGACGCGCGCCCCAGGCGATGGCGGCGAGGATGGCGGAGGGGATGGAAAGCACCAGCGCGCAGGGGCTCATGACGACCAGGAGCGTCATGGCGCGGTAAAAGGCGGACTTGGAGGAGTCGGTATTTTCGAAGGGAGGAATGCCGATGGCGAGCCACCAGATGAAGAACATGAGGAAGACGCTGGCGAGGGTGAAGAGGGTGTAGTTTGTACCAAAGCGGTCTGTAAACCGCTGGCTGGGAGCACGCAGGTGCTGGGCGGTCTGGATCATGGAAATGATCCGCGCCAGGGCGCTCTGCGTGGCGGGGCGATCCACACGCATCTGGACGAGGCCCCAGAGATTTAAAGTGCCGCCGAAGACCTCTGCGCCGATGCCTTTATCAATGGGCACGGCCTCGCCTGTGAGGGTGGATTCATCCGCAGCGGACTCGCCATGTGTAACGGTGCCATCCACGGGAAAAAGCTCCGACGGGCGCACCTGGAGGACATCGCCGATGCGCAGGCCGGCGACGGCGCGTTCTTCTGTCTTGCCATCGGGCAGCACTACGCGGGCCTGCTTGGGTGCGGCCTTGGTGAGGGCATTGATCTCGCGATGAGTACGGTGGAGGACATAATGCTCCAGGGCACCGGAGGTGGAGAAAAGGAAAAGCAAAAGAGCGCCCTCCTCCCAGGCTCCGATGGCGACGGCACCGGTGGCAACGGCGAGCATGAGGAAGTGCACGTCCAGGCGCTTTTCCTGGATATTTTCCCAAGCGTCCTTAGCGGCATCCCAGCCGCCGCTGATGAGGGACACGCCAAAAAATCCGCGCACGAGCCATTCCGGCGCGGCGAAGAATGTTTCAGCAAGGTATCCGGTCACTAGGGCCAGACCGCAGATGGCGGCCTGAATGGCCATCATCCGCCATTCTTCGGCGCTCTGACGCTCCATTTCCTCCGCCTCAGGCCATTCAAAATCTCGCCATTTCCAAAATCGAGGTGCAGTGATGCAGCTTGGTTTTTGCAGGGTGAGCTCGCCAGCATGGCTGCTCATTTTCAGACCGCTGACCGTGCTTTCCGGGGATTCCCCCAGCAGGCTGGCATCCAGGGAACGGAGCACTTCATTTAACTGCGCCTGCAGAAGTCCGGCATCCACCTGCCCCAGGGTGGCGATCTGGACGCTGCGCTCTTCCGGATTCAGGCGGATGGCCTCGACGCCTTGCTGCTCCAAAAGGAAATCTGCCAGCGCCTGGCTCCAAGAGTTTGTAGGAGGGGCGTCGGGCATCATGCAGCATACGATGCAATGCTGCGAACACTGCGCGTTTTTTGGGAAATTGATCTCCTTGGGGAGAGGTGGCATTTTACTGGTAAACCGGATCTTTCAGAGTAGCTTGGTCTCATGATAGCCTCCGCCGTCACGCCGCAATCCCGATCCCTCGGCCCGATTCCGCCGTTGGAAAACGCGGAGATGCTCAACCTCGCGGAATTCCTGCGCCGCTATGAGGATATGCACGACGTCAAGAAAGCCGAATTGATCGAAGGAATTACCCACATGCCCTCTCCCGTCCGCATCGATCTGCACGCCAAGCCTGATGGGATGATCCACGGCTGGCTTTTCACGTATGCCATTGAGCATGGCCTGGAATTTTATCCCAATGCCACTTTGCTGCTGGATACGGAAAACTCTTTTCAGCCGGATGCGATCCTGTGCTCCAAACCACGTAAGGGTGGCCGGGTGTGGCTGAATGCCAAAGGGTATCTCTGCGGTGCGCCCGAACTGGTGGTAGAAGTAGCGGCCAGCACGGCGAGCATCGACCTGCGGGACAAGCTGCGGGTTTATCGCAGGAACGGCGTGAATGAATACATCGTCTGGCGCACCCAGGACAAGGAAGTGGACTGGTTTGTCCTCAAGGACGGGGAGTATGTCCCACAGAGCCTGGGGCGGGATCATAAACTCCGCAGCAGCACTTTTGCCGGCCTGGTCCTGGATGTGAAAGCCTTGCTGGCTCTGGATGGGGCGAAGCTGGTGGCAGCACTGAAGAAGGGATGAGCGGCTTGGGGGCGAGTCTGCCCACACTCTTGCTCAATGCACCTGCTGCGCGTAGATTGGCCGAAATCTTGTACCTTTTGGTGCCGTAGTACTTCCACCCCCCAATGAAAAATTCTTCCCAGTTTTCCCGTCGGCAGTTCCTGCGTGGTGCAGGCATCATGCTCGGCCTGCCGTGGTTTGAGTCCGTTTCGTCCTTTGGCGCACCGGTCATCAAAGGCACACCGCAGGCTCCACGGCGCCTGGGGATCTGCTTTTTCGGCAACGGGGTGAACCCTCATCATTGGGGTGCGGCGAACGGCCCTGGCGGCCTGGAGTTCCTGCAAACGCTGAAGCCGCTGGACCCGGTGAAGAACAAGGTGATGGTCTTCAAGGGACTGTGGAATCCGTCCACGGTGGCAGGCCCAGGCGGGCACTATCCGAAGATGAACATTCTCTCCGGGCTGAAGGTGAAGCAGACGACCACGGATGTGGAAGTGGGCCTGACGATGGACCAGATCATCGCCAACAAAATCGGCCAGCAGACACCGGTGGCCAGCTTGGCCATTGGCACAGAGGGGCCCAAATACAGTACCGACAGCGGCTACACCTCCCTTTATTCCGCCTACCTTTCCTGGAGCAGCCCGACGACGCCTGCGCCGAAGGAGATCTACCCGCAGCAGGCCTTCGACCAGCTTTTTGATGACGGCAGCAAGCGTGCCCGTGACAAGAGTGTGCTGGATCTGGTGATGCAGGACGCCAGCAGTCTGCGTGGAAAGCTGAGCCGTCGCGATGGCCAGAAATTGGACGAATACCTCACCTCGGTAAGAGACCTGGAGCAGCGTATCGAGCGCTCTGAAAAGCTCAGCACGGCCGAGGCCACGACCCGTGGCTGGCAGCCGAGTGTCACCAAGCCCTGGCTGGCCCGCCCCGCCTCTGGCATCCCTGCACAGCAGGAGGAGCATGTGAAGCTGATGCTGGACATCATGGTCCTGGCTTTCCAAATGGACCGCACCCGTGTGGTGACGAACATGCTGACGAATGACCTCTCCAGCATGAACTTCGGTTTCCTAGGCGTCAAAGGCGGGCAGCATGAGCTTTCCCACCACGCCAACGATGCTGACCGCCTAGCCTCCTACCAAAAGTCTAACGAATACATGGTCAAGGTCTGGTCCGAGGCCCTGCAGAAGATGGAAGCCACCCAGGAGGGTGAGCGCACGCTTTTAGACAACAGCATGATCATGCTGACCTCCAGCCTATATGACGGCAATGCCCACGACTCCACCCAGCTTCCCTTGATCCTCGCAGGTGGTGGCGGCGGCACCCTCCGTGGCGGACGTTACTTTGACTACAGCAAGGATCCAAACCGCAAGCTCTGCCGCCTGCATCTGGCAATGATGGACCGCATGGGCGTGAAGACAGAGCACTTCGGCGATGCGGACAATCCGCTGCCGGATCTGGTGTGAGGCGAGGGCTGTATGCTGATACAATTCCGAGATTTACTCGTTGCTGCGTGCACCCAATATCCTGCGAATCCTCGCAGGATGCCGCTTGCCACTCACTACCGCGAGAACAAAGCGCACATGGTCTCCGTCCGGTTCAAAAAAAACTTTGTGGGAGAACCGTTTTAGTTTTACCCAGCGGAGCTGATAACCTTCGGCATACAAAGTGCCGGATGCACGTCCTGTCGTCAGTCCCAGAAGAACAGCTTTAAAGTCATCTTTAAACAGGTTAGCCAAATCCTCATCTAACTCTCCAAAATACGCTAAAGCATCCTGGTAATCAGCAGAAGCTTCGGGGTGGTGAATGAGCTTATAGCGAAAAGCCATAGGCCTCTTCCGTCGTCATTCCTTTGACAGTGCCTTTGCGAAGTTGTTCTGCCCTTTTTGACAAATCCTGCAGAAGATTTTGATCAAATTCAGAGGCGTCATCCAAGCTTTCCAGCAGCAACGTGGCCAATCCCATGCGCTGCTGAGGAGGCAGTGCCAGAGCTTTACGGCTAACCGGATTTATCACATGTGCCATATCAAAAGGATAACTCTTCCGAGCCAGCCGTCAAGCTCCCCTCTATCTGCCCGAGAGGGCTAGTAAGCGATGGCCCAATTGAAGGGCCACCTCGTCACTTCCCCAGCAGCGGTCCCTCAAAAAGGAGGATGGATTCTTTCTTGGCAAGGCGGGTAAGCTCGGCGGTGAAGCCGGATTTGGAGAAAAGGACGAAGTGTTTTCTCCACTTCTTCAGGCGGGGGAAGGTCTCCGCTTTGACCTGCAATTCTGTCAGCACTGAGACGTCCATTTTACGGGAGGTCCAGCGGCATTCGCCAAAGAGGGCGGCTTGGGATTTGCGATTGAGGGCGAAGACATCCACCTCGGAGCGCGGGGTCCAGGCACGGCCGACTTTGTCGGGTTTGAAGGGCAGTTTTCCTGCGGCACCCAGTGCTTCCAGATGGCGCCTGGACAGTTCTTCATAGCCCGTTTTGCCCACGTAGGAATCGAAGCGAGCGGTGATCTTTTCCATGTGCTCGGTCATCCGGTTACGCTCGACGAGATCTGGGTGCGGATGGATGAATTCAAAGTGGAAACGCATGAACGGATCGCGGATCTCATACCGGCTGAGGCGTGTTTGTGAGGCGTTCGGAGCCTCGGCAGACTGCACGCGGCGGACGAGTTTCAGGTCCAGGAGATGGTTTAGATATTTGCCGATGTGGGTGATGGGCAGCCCGGTGGTTTTAGCGATGGCCACGGGGGTGCGCAGCCCACCGCCGATGGCTTCCAGCAGGCCCAGGTAGGTTCGTGGCTCAGCGATTTCATCATGGATGAGGAAGACGGCCTCATGCCGGAAAAGGGTGGAGGGGGACAGCAGCAGATCCCGGATGTTGTTCATCACGGGTGCGCGGTCATCCCACATCTCCAGGTACTTCGGCACGCCGCCGAGTACGCTGTAAGTCTCCACGATCTGCTGGGGGCTGTAGCGCGGCAAAAACTTGCCCAGATGCGCGGGCGAAACTTCATCTAGCAGGAGGGAGGCGGTGGCACGTCCGTAGAGGGGCTGCCTCGGGGTGAAGAACTGCTCATGCATCATGTGATACTGCGAACCGCAGAGGATAAGCTTGATCTGGGAGCCCTGCTTCTGCGCATCCCAGATCTTTTGCAGCAGGGAGGCCAGCCCGGGGACGCTCTCGAGCAGATAGGGAAACTCGTCAATGCCCGCCACGAGGGCTTCCGTTTTGGCGAGGGCAAACATCTGTTTGAAGGCATCCTCCCAGGTGGCAAAGCTGAGCCGTGCGGCAATCTCCGCATCCAGGCAGGAGGCGAGCGCTTCCGAAAAACTGCGCAAAAGGATCTCCGGCGTACTGCGGTGAGCCACCCAGTAAAAGCCACGGATCTTGGTCCTCGGCCTACCGGACATCCAGTGGGTAATGAGGGCGGTCTTGCCAATGCGCCGCCGTCCATACACCACCATGAACTGCGCCCCAGCTTTGCGGCGAAAGGCATCCAGCAGGGCGACCTCATCCTGCCGGTTGACGAACGGTGGCCGACCTGGCCCAGGATCTTCTTCAAATGACATGATGAGTAATATACTAACCTTGTCACTTGTTGCAATATTATTTCCACTCGTTTGCCCCAATCCAGAACTGAAAATGAAGAATCCTTCATTCATTAAACAAGTGACATGATGAGTAATATACTAACCTTGTCACTTGTTGAAACATGATTATTCACCGATTTGGCCAAGCCCTGAAACTGCGGCCTTGTGCAGCGTTGAATCCACCGCATTTTCCAGGCTGACTTTTTCCGTTCATGAACCGCATTGACCGCCTCACCGGCATGATCCTGCTGCTGCAAAGCCACCGTGTCATCACGGCGGAGCAGATTGCGGGGCATTATGAAATGAGCGTGCGTACGGTTTACCGGGACCTGGCGGCACTGGGGGAAGCAGGCGTGCCCATCGTGGCGGAAGCGGGTGTCGGCTACAGCCTGATGCGGGGGTATCACATCCCACCCGTGATGTTTACGGAGCACGAAGCAGCCGCTTTGTTTATGAGCGGTGAAGTGACGGAACAGATCGCCGATGACTCCCTGCGGGGAGCACTTCGCTCTGCCCTGCTGAAGGTAAGGGCTGTGCTGCCGAAGGAGAGACAGGATCATCTAAACAAGCTCAAAAAATCTGTCGGTGTGTGGATCAGTTCGAGGACGAAAGAGGATGAAAAGAGGTCACTGATGCCACTGCAGCAGGCCTTGGTCCAGAGACGCTGTGTGGCCTTATGCTACAATGCGGGTGGGCGCGGGGAGCACACCACCCGTACAGTGGAGCCGCTGGGCATGATGTTTTATGCCCGTGAATGGCACCTCATCGCCTTTTGCCGACTGCGGAAGGAGTTTCGTGATTTCCGCCTGGACCGGGTGGTGAGCTGGGAGGTCTTGCAGGAGAGTTTCAGTGGCCATGAAGACTTCTCGGTGAAGAGCTTTCTCGCCGGAGTGCTGAATGAACAGGAGGCCATCACTACCATCGTCCTTTTCCAGCCTGCGGCCCTAGACCGGGTGCGGCGGGAGATGATGTGCGCCCAGGTCACGGAAGAAACGCTGCCAGATGGTCAGGTGCGCATGGAGATGCTGGCTTATTCTCAAGACTGGCTGCTAGGATGGCTGCTCAGCCTGGGCCCCCATGCCCAGGTGCTGCATCCGCCAGAGATGCGCCATGCGATGCATGAAAGGGCGGTGAAAATCGCTCAGGCGCATGCCTGAATGTTTTTTCGTCTGTCGAAGTACTCTCCTGACATAGGGCTGTCAGCAGTCCGTGCTTACATACCCATGTTCTTCCAAAAACCGGAGAGCTTAAACCACACCTACCTTTATGAAAACCAACGCAATCAACTGGTTCGAAATCTACGTCACTGACCTCGGCCGTGCCCGGACCTTTTATGAAACGATCTTGGAGGGCAAGCTCCAGGATGCAGGCATGGACGGCTGCGAGATGGCCATCTTTCCTTATGACAATATGGCCGGGATCGGCGGAGCACTCACCAAAATGGAAGGCTGCAAACCCGGCCCAGGCGGCACGATCGTTTACCTGAATGTGGAAGGAGACCTGGATGGCGTGCTGTCCCGCATTCCTGCCGCAGGCGGCAAGGTGATCCGTGATCGCCTAGCCATCCCGCCGCATGGTTTCATCGGGATCTTTGAGGATCCTGAAGGCAACGTGGTGGGATTGCACAGCATGGTCTAAAGCCAACAAAAGCCTGGAGTGCAATGAGCGCTCCAGGCCGGAATTTTAGGCGCGATGGCCGATCTCCTTCAGCTTTGCCTCGCCCTCACTCCAGGCCACGTCATGCGGCATGCGCTTGGTCGTGGCAGCAATGGCGGCTACCACACCGGCGGCTTCGCCCATGGATACGGCATTGCCGGTGACGCGATAGCTGGAATGGGAAATGAAATCGCCGCTGATGCAGCGCCCGGCCATCATGAGACCATCCACATCTTTGGCGATCAGGGCACGCAGCGGGATGTCATAAGGCTTCACCTTGATGTTGGTGACATGGATGGGGGCTTTGTTTTGGTTATGCTCGGCGCTCGTGGCGTGAACATCCACGCCGAAAGTGGCGCGAGTGACGCCGTCATCATAGCGGGCTCCTTTCACCAAGTCCTCCTCCGTGACGGTAAACCGGCCCATGATGCGTCGGCCATCCCGCACACCGATCTGCTCCGCCGTGGCAACAATCTGGATGCCCTCCCAGGGGCCGCCCAGGCTGCGGAGACCATTCACCATCTTATTCATCTCCGCCCGTGCGCGCACGGTAGCGGCGGTGATTTCGGCAGCGTCCCAAGGCTTGATGCCATACTCATGGTTCAGCATTGCAAAGATCAGATTGCCACGGATATGCCACAGCGTGGAGCCTGCATAGGAGGGGAAATGCCCTGTGCTGACGATGACGTCCTTGATGCGTTTTTTCTTCTCGCTGTCCGTGTTTTCTCCTTCATTCGGTTTTCCAAAACGGACAAATTCACGCAGGGCTTCCACATCCTTCACCATCAGCAGGGCATTGAGCGACATGGGCTGGCAGGGGCAGTCTTTGGCTTCA
This sequence comes from Prosthecobacter fusiformis, assembly GCF_004364345.1. Classification (NCBI taxonomy): domain Bacteria; kingdom Pseudomonadati; phylum Verrucomicrobiota; class Verrucomicrobiia; order Verrucomicrobiales; family Verrucomicrobiaceae; genus Prosthecobacter; species Prosthecobacter fusiformis. The sequence continues at coordinate 448,877 of NZ_SOCA01000001.1, forward strand.
CCGATTTCAAAATTGCACCCGGCATGAGCACCCAGGTCGCCATCACCGGTGGTATCAATAAATACAGGCGCACTCCAGGCCTGGCGGCCGGATTTGGACTCGGTGACCACCGTGGTCAATTTCCGCCCTTCACGATAGGCCGCAGCCACCCGGGTATGAAATTGGAACTTCACTCCAGCCTCCACACACATCTCTTCCAGCAGCATTTTCAGCGCCTCCGGGTCATAGCAGAAACGCCGGGCACTGGTGGAATTCGCGCGTGCATCCCGAGCATCCAGACGGTCCCGCAGTTCCTTAGCGATACCGGGTTTGTCGAAATCCAGGAAGTACCCCAGCAGACCCGCCGTCCACACTCCGCCCAGGCAGCCGCGCCATTCGAATAAACGCACTCGCGCCCCCGCCCGCGCTGCCGTGATGGCTGCGGCGATCCCCGCAGGACCTGCGCCGCAGACGATGACGTCCGTATCTTCCACCAAAGGCAGGTCGCGGGCCGGTTCATTGAAGGAGTCATCACTCTGTGCGATCACTTTTTCCACTTCAGCAGCCGAGAGGATGCCGGGGGTAATGACCGCCCCAGTGAAAGCAGCACGGAGGAAGGAACGGCGTTTGAGATCGGCAGAAGAAAGGGGTGTCGTGGACATAAGTAGCGAAAGGAGTTAACGCTGCTCACCCGTCCATTCTTTGGAAGAGTTTCCCTTATCCCATCATCGAAAACTGGAACTTGCCCGGCCTACGACGTATCCCTTTGACTGTGCCAGCTTACTTCGACCACAACGCCACCACCCCACTCTGCCCAGCCGCCCGGGAGGCCTGGCTACACGCCAGTGACCGGCACTGGCACAATGCCTCCAGTCTATATCGAGAAGCCGGCCTCACCAGCCAGGCGCTGGAAGCCGCCCGCGAGGAACTGGGTGACCTGCTGGGCGTGGAGCCGGAGCGTGTGGTCTTTACCTCTGGAGCGACGGAATCTAACAATGCGCTTTTTGCCGGACTGTCAAAATGCCTAGCTCCTGATGCCGTGGTAGCGATTTCCGCCATTGAGCACCCCAGTGTGCGGGAGGCCGCGCGGGCCTGGTTGGGCAGAGGCCGGGTCATCGAGATTCCAGTGGACCCACAAGGTCTGGTGCAGACAGGGGTCTTGCACACTCTCGTGCAGCAGTATGCACCCGCTCTCGTCTCCGTGATGGCAGCTAACAATGAAAGCGGCGTCATCCAGCCCTGGCAGGAGCTTTTCAAACTGTGCCAGGAAAACGGTGTCCATTTCCACACCGATGCAGCGCAGTGGATGGGCAAGCTGCCAGCGGAGGAGCTGGGGGCCTGCAACTACATCACGGGCAGTGCGCACAAATTTGGTGGCCCCAAAGGCATCGGTTTTTTAGTCTTGGCCCATGCTGCCGAAAGTTTTCCCCTGCTCCATGGCGGTCCTCAGGAACATGGACACCGCGCAGGCACAGAAAATTATCCCGCCATTGCAGCCATGGTGGCGGCGCTCAAAGCAGCGAATAAAGGCCTGCCTGAAATCGCCTCCGCACAAAGCCATCATCGGGATGCATTCCTCACCCAAATGAAACTGGCTTTTCCGGGGCTGCGAGTGATTTCAGAAAGGGCACCACGACTGTGGAATACCGCGCTCATGGTCATGCCCCGACACGATAACCTCAAGTGGCTCACGCGTCTGACACGCCGTGGTTTCGCCATCTCCACCGGCTCCGCTTGCAGTTCTGGAAAGGAAGGCTCCTCAGTCGTCGTCCAGGCCCTGGGAGCGAGCTGGGAGGAACTGAAACGGGTGGTGCGCGTCAGCGGTGGCTGGGATACGACAGCTGAGGCATGGCAGGATCTCGCGACGGCTTTTGAGGAGGTAGGCACAGAGCTGGATGCCGGAGGCAGACCACAGGATAAGTGATGCCAGATATCCCCCTGCTTGAAGGATCTCCCCGCCATTAACGTTCCCAGGCCAGCGTCCTGATCCATCCATGAAGAACTTGCTCCTGTCCGCCCTCTTCCTCGTCACCCTCAACTCTCTGCATGCGGAACGGCCTAACATTGTATTCATCTATGCGGATGACTGGGGCTGGGGAGATCTGGCGTGTCATGGACACCCTGAACTGAAGACGCCGAACCTGGACCGGCTGGCCAAAGAGGGGACGGATTTCCAGCAGTTTGTGGTGTGCAATCCCGTGTGCTCACCCAGCCGTACAGCCATCGTCACCGGACAGTATCCAGCGCGGCACGGAGTGCATCAGCACTTCGCCAGTCATGAGCAAAATGCGGAGCGTGGCATGCCGGACTGGCTGGACCCGAAGGTCACTCTCCTGCCCCGTTTGATGCAGCAGGCGGGATATAAAACGGGCCATTTTGGCAAGTGGCATCTTTCCGGCGGTGGTCGTGACATGAGCCCGCCGCTACCAGCCGAGTATGGCTATGATGAAGCAGCAGTGTGGACGGGCCCCGGACGCAGTGTCTTCGATGATACGGACATGAAGAACCAGCTAGGACGCGGCGAGGAAAGATCCGTAGCCTGCTTTCAAACAACGGCGGCGACGGAGCATGCGCTGCGCTTTATCCAGGCTGCCAAGGACCAGCCTTTTTATCTGAACCTGTGGCTCCATGAGGCGCATCATTTGGTCGCCGCGACTGAGGAGGATAAGCAGGCGTATCCTGACACGGCAGAGCCACAGCGCACCTACTTTGCTTCACTCACCCGGGCGGATAAACAGATCGGCCGGGTGCTGGCCCTGCTGGATGAACTGGGGCTGACCAAAAATACTCTCGTCATTTTTTCAAGTGACAATGGCCCGGAAAACTCAATGCCCGATCCCGGCCAGAAATTCTACTACAGTGTGGGTGATACGGGCGGTCTCCGTGGGCGGAAACGCAGCCTTTACATGGGCGGGGTAAATGTACCCTTCCTCGTCCGCTGGCCGGGCGCGGTGCCTGCAGGCCGGGTGGACAAAACGAGTGTCCTGGCGGGCGTGGATGTGATGCCGACGGTGCTGGCTGCCTGCGGGATTCAGGCCCCCACAGACTGGCAGTCTGATGGCACGGACATCATCGCGGCTCTAAAAGGTGAAACCTTCACGCGGCCTGAGCCCCTTTTCTGGGAATGGCGTGGGCCGAATGTCACTGAGGCCAACTGGCCGCAACTGTCCATGCGCGATGGTTTTCACACCCTGCTGATGAGCTTTGATGCCAAACGCATCGAGCTGTACGATCTGGCGCATGACCGGAAGCAGGAAAACAATCTGGCAACAGCCCAGCCGGAGCGTACAGCCAAAATGGTACAAGCGATCCTCGCTTGGCAAAAAACGCTCCCCTCCCCCAAGCCCCCGGTAGCGGCCAAGACACAGGCACGCAAGCCTGCCAAATCTGGCTCAGCGAAACCGTCCGCTGATTTGCAGGCCGTCTTTGGCCGCTGGGACAAGGACGGAAATGGCAGCCTGACGCTCGCCGAGTACACCGATGGTCTGTCAAAGAAGGACAATGCTCCTCAACGCTTCAAAACCTTCGACAAAAATGACGATGGCTTGGTGAGCGTTGAGGAATTCAGCATCCGGAATTAGCGGTGTCCGCAGCCTTTATGCCGCATTTACCAGCAGTTCCTTGGCGGCGGTTTCAATGCCGGGGAGGAGTTCATCCGGCAGTTCTGTGAGCAACGGCAGAGCCGGACCGGTCTGGGCGATGCCAGCCAGGGCCACGGCGTGATGCAGCACCAGGATAGGGCTGTGGGCATTGCGCTGATCTTCCAGCGGGAGGAAGACTTCGCGGATCTGCTCGGCACGATCATAATCCTTGGCATCAATGGCGCGGAGCAGGTCCATGCTGAGGCGGGGGGCGATGCAGACGCAACCAGCGGTGAAGCCCGTGATGCCGAAATCACGCAGGTGGATGATGGCTGGCTGCTCGCCGATACCGCTGACGATGAGGTCTGGATTCACCATGGAGACGAGTTTGGTCAGGTAAAGGTCATCGGCCGGGTTCGACTTCACCACCGCGTATTTGATCCAGGAAATGAGGCCGTCATTGACGAGGGAGGCGGCCAGCTCAGGGGTGATGTAGGATTCGTCCTTGATGTAGAGGACGATCTTCATGCCCGCTTTTTCCACAATCTGTCGTACTGCCGTGGCCACGCCTGCTGGCTTGGAAGGGAAAAGTGTAGGCAGCAGCATCGCTGTGGGGAATTTGTGGTTTTTCAGGATAGCCGCCTGGTCCATGGCCGTGCCATACATGGGGCCGAAGCTGGGCACCATCCAGAGGTCCTCAGGAGCCAGCTCTGCGAGCATGTTCAGCAGTGAATCATATTCAGACAGGGCGATGTTATAAAGGTTGGCGTTGCCTCCATAAAGCAGGGTACGGATGCCACCGGCATACATGTGATCGATCAGCTTTTTGTTCTCACCCGGATTGAGACTGAGGTCGCCATTTCGGCACAGCGGGGGGACGGCAATGACGGAGCTGCGGAGGTCGGCGGTGGTGACGGGAGTGGTCTTCATGAGATGGGGAGCAGGAAAGAGGTGGCAGGCGGCAGGTCAACAAGAATCACCCGAGGTTGCAGAATCACCGATTCTGATGGATTAAACGGCTTTATGGCCAAAAAACCCGTTGTTCTGATTATCCGTGATGGCTGGGGCATCAACCCCGGCGGCAAAGCCCAGGCAGAAGCCAATGGCGATGCGACCCTGCTGGCGAGCACGCCTTTCCATGATCACCTGTATGCTACCTACCCGCGCGGGACGGTGAGTGCCAGCGGCGAGGACGTAGGCCTGCCAGACGGCCAGATGGGCAACAGTGAAGTGGGCCACCTGAACCTGGGTGCCGGGCGTGTGGTTTACCAGGACCTGACCCGCATCAACAAAAGCATCCGCGATGGCGAACTGGCCCAAATGCCAACGCTGGTGGAAGCCTTTGAAAAAGCCAAAGGAAAGCGCCTGCACTTCCTGGGCCTGATCAGCGATGGCGGAGTGCATTCCCATCAGGAACATCTGGTGGCCCTCTGCAACGCCGCCAAAATGGCCGGGGTGGAGGACATCATGGTCCACGCCATCACCGATGGCCGTGATACGGATCCGAAGGGCGGTGCAGCTTATCTGGCGAAGCTGGAAATTGACCTCACCTACAGCGGGGCAAAGATCGCCACTGTCATTGGCCGCTATTATGCCATGGACCGCGATACCCGCTGGGAGCGGAACAAGCTTGCATGGGATGCCATTGTACTAGGCCGGGGTGAAGTCCGCACAGATACCCCCAGCGCTGCCGTGCTGGCCGCCTACCCGAGCGACCCACGAGGCGATGAGTTCATGCAACCCATGATCTTCTCCAACTCGAACGAGCAGCGCATCCGTGATGGTGATGCCATCATCTGGTTCAACTTCCGCGCTGATCGCGCCCGCCAGCTCAGTGAGGCGTTTTTGAAAACTGGCTTTGAAGGCTTCGACCGTGAAGTCCATCCTCTGGTGAACTACTACACCCTCACCGAATATGATGCGACCTACTACAAGCTGGGTGCTCAGGTGATCTTTGGCCCGGAAAGCCTCAGCAACAACCTCGGCCAGGTGGTGGCCGCTGCCGGGCTGACCCAGCTCCGCGCTGCCGAAACGGAGAAGTACCCTCACGTCACCTTCTTTTTCAACAGCGGCATTGAGGAACCAAATCCGGGCGAGGATCGCTATCTGGCCATCAGCCCGAAGGAGGTGCCCACCTACGACAAAAAACCGCAGATGAGCGCCCCGGACCTCACCTTTGAGGTACTGCGCCGTCTGGATAAATACGACCTCGTCATCATGAACTACGCCAACCCCGACATGGTGGGCCACACTGGCGTCGTCGAAGCGGGCATCCACGCCTGTGAAACGATTGACTTCGGCGTGAGGCTCATTGTCGAAAAAGTGCTCGAACTCGGCGGACAGCTCTTCATCACCGCCGACCACGGCAACTGCGAGCTCATGCGCAATCCCGACGGCAGCCCGAACACAGCTCACACGACCAACCTCGTCCACGGCATCTATGTGGCCGCAGATGCGGGTAGCTACACCGTTAAGAACGGTCGCCTAGCTGACATTGCCCCGACACTTCTTGACATGCTCGGCGTGGAGAAATCTGCCGAGATGACTGGGGAGAGCTTGCTGGTGAAGAAGTGATTGAAGTGAGGCAGGCACTCTTGCCTGCAATCTTTGCGTTTCTCCATTCAATATCATCCCGAGTAATGTGGACAGCCTCGCTTGCAATCGAATGTCTCACGGCCTTCGAATTGCAGGCAGGAGTGCCCGCATTACCTCCATCACACCGCCATCTTCGATCGATGCTCGCTCGGCCGCCAGCCGATCCATTTTTTGAAGGTGTTGCTGAAGACGAAGGGATTCACATAACCAACTGTGTTGGCCACGGTTTCCACTTTCAGATTCGTCGTTGAGAGAAGCTCGCAGGCCTTGCGCATGCGCAGCCAGGTCACGTGGTGCATGGGCGTGCGGCCCAGGGCGCGGCGGCACAGGCGGCGCAGATGCTCAGCGCTCACATGCGCTTGGTGGGCGAGCTCGTCCAGGGTCCAGTCACGCCCCACATCGGCGGCCACCATTTCCCAGACACGCCACAGGCGGTCATCCTGCTGCCAGGGCTGCGCAAAGCGCTCCACATAACTCTGGATCAACTCCACCCAGTGAAACATGGCGGCAGGTTTGGGATCGTGCCCGGCTTCATCAATGAGGCCATCAATGGCATTCCACAGCACCTGCCCATGAAAGGCAGCCATCTGCGGAGAGCTGCTGTTGAGGATGGGCTTCTGCTCCGGCTGCTGCTCATACCGCACCCAGCAGCAGCGCCACTCCTTTCCCTTCACCGCCTCAAAGGCATTCACCATGAAAGGCGGCAGGGCCACCGCCATGCCCGCACTGCATTTCTGCCAGCGCCCATCCACCAGCACGCGCCCCTCCCCTTCCACACAAGCCAGGAAGTACAGGCCGCTCTGGTGCATACGCACCACCCGATAGGGGGGCCGCGCAGTCATCACCCCTGCATGGCAGATGCGATGGGTTTTCAGGGTGCCACAAACAGGGGCACCACGCAGCCAGGGGCGCTTGTCCGCCTCACTGGCCCGCACCACGCGAAATTCCGTGTCCGCGCCGAGCGTGTGCGTTTCGGATAGTTCAAGGATGGAAGAAGGACCGTGCATTGCGGAAGGTTATACGGTTGGATAGTGCGGCTTGTGCTTCGCACGTTGGCCGCAGTTATCAAACGGCGGCAACCCACAGGCAGCTATCGCAAACCATCGCTCACTTTACTTTATGCCCAATCCCTGGACCGGAACCGGAAATCCCTACACGAAGCAGGAAGTCGTGGACCGCCTCAAAGCCACTTTGGCCAAAGGTGAGCCCATTATCGCCGCCGGCGCAGGCACGGGCATCAGCGCCAAGTTCATCGAAAAGGGCGGCGCGGACCTCATCATCATCTACAACAGCGGCCGTTTCCGCATGATGGGGCATGGCAGCACCTGCGGCCTGATGGCCTATGGCGATGCCAACGCCATCGCCATGGAGATCGGCGAATACGAGGTGCTACCCGTCGTCAAAGAAATCCCCGTCATCTGCGGCGTCCATGCCACAGACCCACGCCGCCGCATGTGGCATTGGTTAGGCCGGGTGAAGGAGATGGGCTTTTCAGGAGTGAACAACTTCCCCACCCACACCATCGTGGACGGCCACTTCCGCGGTGTGCTGGAGGAAACTGGCATGAGCGTGCAGAAGGAATTTGAAATGGTGGGCCTGGCCACACGGATGGACATGTTTAGCATCGTCTATGTGGCCACCCCTGAGGAAGCCATCGAAATGGCCAAAAACGGGGCCGATGCCATCATTGCCCATGTCGGCACCACCGTGGGTGGCAGCATCGGCGTCACCAATGCCGTCGTCAGTTGGGATCACACAGTCAAGGTGACCCAGGACATCATTGATGCCGCCAAAAGCGTGAACCCCAATGTCTTCACCCTTACCCACGGCGGCCCGATCAATACGCCGAAGGATGTCGAATTCATCCTCAGCAAAACCAGCGCCGATGGTTTCGTCGGTGCCAGCAGCCTGGAACGCATGGGCGTGGAAGATTCACTGACCACGCTGACACGTGAGTTCAAGAAGGTGCCGAAGCCTTGAGGTTTTATCGTTTTGTAGTCCCGGCTTCAGCCGGCTCATCGGATCCAATCCGGCTAAAGCCGGGACTACCAAACAGGACTCAGCTATCGTCCCACCCCGTTCCATAATCGCCCAAAGGGTAAGCCCTCCACAAACGCACGGCCTCTTTCCGTCCCACATTCTCAAGATAATCATGTGCACTGGACCATGGCCAGTCCGTCCATTGGCTCACATAGCCATGCTTCACAGGATTGTGATGAATATAATTCACGGTCGCCCATAGATGGGCCTCGCTTCGCATGGCGCGATCTGAAACCCGATGCCAGCATTGGCGGCCGATGGCACCATCCTGGAGATTCCATTGCCTGGACACTCGACCATGCAACCGCCCCAGTGCAGATGCCAAGCCTCTCAAATCATCAGTGATACAGAGCACATGGTAATGATTCGGAAGCAAGCACCACGCATTGATGAAGGCTCCATGGTCTGAAAATGTCTGTTGTAAAACAATGGCAAACTCACTTAGCCGATCCAAAGACTGGCCAATCACCGGAGCATGTTCATAGCAAGTGCCTGTGATGATGTATTGATTCGTTTGCTGTCCGGTGAAGTGGGGTGGCCCATGCCAAGGACGCTGCTGGCGCTGGCGAAAAGCCAAAACCTGGTCCCGCATCTCCACAGTCCACTTTCTCCAAGCATACATCCCCTCTAAAAAAATCTCTTCTACAGCACAGGGCAACTGCTTTCGTTTTGTAGTCCCGGCTTCAGCCGGCTCATCGGATCCAATCCGGCTAAAGCCGGGACTACAAAACACCCCCCAAAAAAAGCGAAGCCAGTCACCCGGCTTCGCTTTTTAAAAACACGTTCCCAAGATTACTTGAGATTTTTTTCGTACTTTTCAGGATCGGCCTTGAACTTGTTGACGCAGCCTTTGCAGCAGAAGGCGATTTCTTTGCCTTTGTGCGTGGTGGTCAGCTCAGCCTTCACAGGCTTGCCTTCTTTCACGGGGCATTCGGTATTGACGGGGGCGGCAGCGGCGAAGCTGGCCATCGCGCTCAGGGCGAGAATGGAGAACAGAGTTTTCATAATGACAGGTGCTAGTTTTGCTTGTTACGGGTGAACACCAAGCCCAGGACGACTTGGCCACACAAGAACGTACGAATTCGCCCTCTTCTTGTCCCTCTTTAAATTTCGTGATCCGATGGACAAAACCGCTCTCCCTTGCAAGGGAATAGCAGCCACGTGACCGAAACCGACTCCATCGCCAATTCCACCCCCATCCATGACGCCCGCGAGGCGTTGCGGAAGTACTTTGGCTTTCGTGAATTCCTCGACGGCCAGGAAACCGTGATGGCCAATGTGTTGAGTGGGCGGGACACCATGGTCATCATGCCCACAGGCGGTGGGAAATCCCTCTGCTATCAGCTCCCGGCTTTGGTGATGGAGGGAGTCACCATCGTCGTCAGTCCGCTTATCGCCCTGATGAAGGACCAAGTGGATGCGCTGGAGCGGCGCGGCATTCCCGCCACCCTCATCAACAGCACCCTCTCCCTCAGCGAGCAGCAGGAGCGCATCGCCGCGCTAAAACGCCGGGAATACCGTCTGGTCTATGTGGCCCCGGAGCGGTTTCGCAGCCGCATGTTTCTCAATACCATGCAGCAGGTGGAAATCGCCCTGTTTGCGGTGGATGAGGCGCACTGCCTGTCCCAATGGGGGCATGATTTCCGCCCTGATTACTTCCGGTTAGGCGAGGCGCTGGAGGCGCTGGGCCGCCCCCAAGTGGTCGCACTCACCGCCACGGCCACACCTGAAGTACGGGATGACATCTGCCGCGTGCTGAACCTGCGGGATCCATTCATCACCATTCGCGGATTTCAGCGGCCCAATCTCAGCCTCCACATCACCCACACCAAAAAAGGCGATGACAAATACACCCGGCTGAAAAGGATCATCGAGGACTTCAAGACTGGCATCATTTACTGCTCCACCCGCAAGCGCGTAGAAGAGGTGGGCGATGCGTTGCGCGAATTTGGCATCCGCGCCATCCAGTATCACGGCGGCCTGGATGACAAGGAGCGCGAGGATAGGCAAAACAAGTTCATTTCCAAAAAGCACGATGTCGCCGTGGCCACCAATGCCTTCGGCATGGGTATCGACCGCTCCGATGTACGCTTCGTCGTTCACTACGATATCCCCGGCAGTGTCGAGGCCTACTATCAGGAAGCTGGACGCGCCGGGCGCGATGGAGAGCCGTCACACTGCGAGCTGTTTTTTAACTTTGCCGATACCAAGACGCAGGACTTCTTCATTGATGGCAACAACCCCACCATCGACACCATCCAGAGCATCTATCAGACCCTGCTCAATGCGGCTGATGAGCGTCATGAAGTCGAACTGAGCATTGACGACATCACGGACCGCTCCGGTCTCAAAAACAGCATGGCCGTCGGCTCCGCCCTCAGCCATCTGGGCCGTGCGGGTTACATCGAGCGCTTTGACATTCCCGGCAAACGCATCCGCGGCACGCGATTGCTCCAGCCTCAGGTCCTGACGCGAAACCTCAAATTCGATGTGGATGCCCTGCGTGAAAAAGAACGCCGCGACCGCTCCAAGCTGAAGTCCATGGTGGACCTCTGCTATGACGAGCAGCGCTGCCGTCAGGAGCAGATCCTGGCCTACTTTGGCGAGACAGAAAGCCAGCCCTGCGGCACCTGCGATGTCTGCCGCCGCAGCGGTGTGCAAATCGCCCGCGAGGGAGATGCGGCGGAGGTCACCCTGCTGCGTCAGGCCCTCAGCGGCATCGCCCGCATGTCCACCCGCCGTGCTGATGGCACCTGGGAGGGTCGTTTTGGCAAAGGTCGCATTATCCAGATGCTCGTCGGCAGCAAGTCCAAGGAAATCGTCGATGCCGGGCTCGACCAGCTCACCACTTACGGCCTGCTCAAGCACCTGGGCATCAACGCCCTGCATCCCCTTTTTGCCGAACTGGAAAAGCAGGGCCTCATCGAAACCAGTTCCGGGGAATACCCCATCGTCACCCTCACTGTCAAAGGTGCCGATGTGATGAAGCGAGGCGCCAACGTCAGGATGATGTGGCCGAATACCACGCCTAAAGTGGAGCAACCGCTCAAACCCGGCGCAAAGCTTACTCCAGCCGAAATTTCTACCCGCGAACTAGGATTCGATGACGTGCTTTTTGAAAAACTAAAACGTCACCGCAATGTCCTCGCCATGGCAGAAGGCGTGCCCCCATATGTCATCTTCAGCAATCAGACCCTGGAGTTCCTCACCCGCCTCAAGCCCATGAGCATTGAGGCCGGATTAAAGATCCGCGGCGTCGGCGACAAGAAAGCTCAGACCTACCTGCCCGAGTTCATCCAGGTGATCAAGAAGCATGGAGGATAAGGTGATGAGGGCACTCTTGCCTGCAAAACGAAGGCCTAAAAATATCTGGCAGGAGTTCCCGCATCACATCCTCTCCGTGGTCTGAATGCCCAGCAGCCCCAAGCCCGTCTTCAGCACGCGACTGGTCGCCTCGCACAAGGTTAGACGCGTATTGCGCACCGTGCCTTCGCTGTTCAGCACGTGGCAGGCTTCATAGAAGCTGTGATACGTATTCGCCAGTTCATACAAGTAGTTAGCCAGGGTATTCGGGCGATGATCAATGAGCACGTCATGCGTCGCTTCGGCAAACTGAGCCAGCTTCATCGCCAGGGCGATTTCCGCCGGTTCCGTTAGCTCCACATCAGTCGTCAGCGTGACATTGCCACCTTCCAGCTTTCTGAAAATGGAACGCGTGCGCACATACGCATTGATGAGATAAGGCGCAGTATTCCCCTGTAGTGACAGCATCTTGTCCCAGCTAAACTTATAGTCCGTCAGGCGGTTCTGGCTCAGTTCCGCATACTTGACCGAGCCGCCGCCGATGATGCGAGCGATCTCGTCCTTCTCCGTATCTGAAAGGCCCTGCTCTTTTTCATCCGCCGCCGCACGGGCGCGTTCGATCGCCTCCTCAATGACCTCGAGAAGCCCCACCGTTTCACCACTCCGCGTTTTGAACATCTTGCCGTCCGGGCCGAGTATGCTGCCAAAGGCGATGTGCGTCATCTCGGTGGTATGACCCATCCGCTTCGCTGCGGCGAAAACCTGGCGAAAATGGAGCTGCTGCGGCGCACCCACAACATACCAGATTTCATCCGCCTTCCATTCCTGCACACGGTAGTTGATCGTGGCTAGATCGGTCGTTCCATAGAGGAAACCGCCGTCGGATTTTTGGATGATCAAAGGCAGCGGCTTCCACTCCTTCGTCTCCCGGTCACGGGTCATGAAGGGATCGTCATCCACTCCCACGGTTCCATCGCTGAAGATCACTGCCGCGCCTTCGCTCAGGGTCGCGATTTCACGTGCCAGCAGATCCGTCACCAGCGGGGCCAGGGCGTCGTTATAGAAACTCTCACCCAGGTAGTGGTCGAACTCGATGTCCAGGGTGCCATACACCTCCTCAAGCTGCACCAGCGTCAGGCGGACGCATTCCTTCCAGATCTCCAGATTCTCCGCATCACCCTGCTGGAGTTTTACCAGTTCAGTTTTGCACAGGGTAAGCACAGCCTCGTCTTCCTTGGCCTGTGCATTGATGAGCTTATAAGTGCGCACCAGTTCCTGGATCGGGTGCTTTTTCAGTTCCTCATGGTTCAGCTGGGTCTTCCAGCCATGAATGATCATGCCAAACTGCGTGCCCCAGTCCCCCACATGGTTATCCGTGATGACTTGATGCCCCACGAAACGCGAAACACGGGCCAGACAATCCCCAATGAACGTACTCCTGATGTGCCCCACATGCATGGGCTTGGCGATGTTCGGCGCACTGAAGTCGATGACGATGGTCTTCGGCTGTGCGACTTTCACCACATCGCAACCTGCGTCAGCGGTGATAGCCTGCACCTTCGTAGCCAGGGCCACAGGGCTGATGCGGAAATTCAAGAACCCAGGACCTGCGATGCTCACCTCGCTGCACAATTCATCCACCGGCAGCGCCGTCTTGATCTGCTCTGCCAGGGCACGCGGATTCGTCTTGAGCTGTTTGGCCAGGATCATAGCCGCATTGCTCTGGTAATCCCCAAATCGTGTATCGGATGCCAGTTCAACAGAAACGGAAAAGCCTTCTGGCAAAGCAATGCCAGCGGCGGTGAAAGCAGCCTGGAGACGATCAGTGAGAGCAGCGCGAAACATGGGGTGGTGAAGATAGCGACTTCTGGCAAAAGTCGAATACGGATTGCATCCGGCCCATCAGCTCAGCCCAGTCCGCGTTCTTCCACCTGCTCTTCGTCATAGCCCAGATAGTGCCCCAGCTCATGCAGCAGGGTCACGCGCACCTCGTCTTTAAAGGTCTCCGTATTGCCCTCGGTATAATCCCACAGATTATCGAGAAAAAGACGGATGCGCGGCAGTTGATCCGGTGTGCCAGGCTCGCCATCCAGCAAAGAACAACCTTCAAACAGACCCAGCAAGTCATCTTCGATCTCCTCCCTGCAGGCAATGCAGTCGGACATGAAAACCGGCTCAATGACACAGGCCTTCGCGGCCTCCCTCACAGTCGTAGGCAGGCTGTGCAAAGTCTCACTGATCACACTTGCAGCCAGGGTATCCAGCCTTCCGTCACGCATGGCGACGGGGATCACTGGTCGTAAAGAGTGCCTGCCCGGCGTTGATTGAAGTCCGTACCGCCCAGTTCCTGCATCAAATTACCCATGGCCTGATTACCGATGCCGTTCTGGCGTTGGGCATTGTACACGGAGCCCTGAAGGGTGCCCACACCCGGAGGAAGATTCTTCTGAGGCTTGTCGGGCGTTGGGATCGCATGGGCCTTCATATCGCTCTGGACCAGCGCATGCCGACTCCAGGCCATGGTATCCACCCGGTTCTGCACTCGCTTGTCGAGCGCGCTCTTGGCGATGGTGTATTCCTCTCCAGAAAGAGTGCCGGTGCGACGCTGATCCTCCAGCATCACATATTCCTGGCGATACTCCGCACGCACGTTGCGCTCCAGTTCATCCAGCTTTTCAGCCGTGGGTGTACTGGAGATGCAGGCACTGAGCAGGACAGTCAGGCTCAGGCAAAGGGCGGGGCGGAGGGGCATAAATATCAATGTAATATCATCCCGGATTTTTTTCAATTCAAACCGCCATGCCCCTCCGTGTCGTAAAGAAGGGACCACTCCCGATCCCATGGCCCATGACCCTATCGACAGCGACCTCGCCCAGACTGCCCCTCGCGGCAATTTCCTGCACTACCCCTCCTCCCGTCTTGGGGCAAAGATCATTCCCCAGGACCTGACCAATTTTAAAAGCCGGGGCGTCTCCCGCGTGGAGCGGGAACTCCAGCAGGAACTCATCGAACTGCGGGAAAAATACCTCAAGGTCATCGACTCCTTCAATTGGAACAAGCTCATTTACGAGGCCCACTTCGGCTTTGAGCCCGTCATCGGGGAAGTCTATCACCTTTATGCCGTCGAAGGAAAACATCACTTAAGCATGATCGAGCCGGAATCCTGGCATCAGAAATGGATCGGCACCTTCCGCCTCAATGCCGACGGCCGCTGGCAGCTCGAAAAAGTCGCAGACGATTTTGACCTCCGCGGCTGGATTTCCACGCATGTGGAATGACGAATCCACATGTCGAATGACGAATGAACTCGCATGCAGCATCATCCTGCGTTCATCATTCGCCATTCCATCATGTCCATCTTTTCCAACATCGGCCAACGCCTCTCCGGTCCCTGCGGCATCCAGGAACTGATGGATGACCTGGGGGAAGCCCTCTCAGTCACCCCGGATATGCGCATGCTCGGCGGTGGTCAGCCTGCCGCCATTCCTGAGGTCCAGGCCCTCTGGCGCGAGCGCATGCAGGCCATGCTGGATGATGGCAGCCTGGACAAAACCTTGCTGAATTACGATCCCCCAGGAGGCAATCCCCTGTTCAGGGAAATCTTCGCCGCTTTCCTCAAGCGCGAATGCGGCTGGGACGTCACTCGCGAAAACATCGCCGTCATGCCCAGCAGCCAGAGCGCCTTCTTCCTGCTCTTCAATCTGCTGGCAGGCGACACTCCGCAGGGTAAAAAACGCATTCTTTTTCCCCTCCTGCCAGACTACATCGGTTACGCCAACCAGGCACTGACGGAGGGCCAGTTCATCGCCTGCCGCCCGGTCATCACCGAACAGGGGCCTCACGAATTCAAATATCATGTGGACTTTGACCGCCTGCGGCTGACGCCGGACATCGCCGCCATGTGCGTCTCCTGCCCGACCAATCCCACTGGAAACGTCCTCACGGAGGCGGAGTTTAACCAACTCCGTGATCTGGCCCGCCAGCATGGCATTCCCCTCATCATCGACAATGCTTACGGGCACCCTTTCCCGGATGTCATCCATGGCAGCTTTCGTCCCAAGTGGGAACCCGGCATGGTCTTCAGCATCAGTCTGTCCAAAGTCGGCCTGCCCGGTGTGCGCACTTCGGTCATCGTGGCGGATCCCACCATCGTCAAAGCGCTCTCCAACATGAACGCCATCGTCTCCCTGGCCAATGGCAATGTCGGCCAGGCCCTGATCGCGCCGCTGCTCCAGGATGACCGGCTTTTGCGCCTGGGGCGCGAGGTTATCCGCCCATTTTACAAAGAACGCTCGGACACGGCCAAAGCCGCCCTCTCCCACGCATTGGGGGACAAGGTCCCCTGGGCTCTCCATGCCCAGGAAGGAGCCTTCTTCCTGTGGCTCTGGCTCAAAGACCTGCCCATCCCTGCGGCTGAACTCTACCGCCGACTCAAGGCCCGCAAGGTCCTCGTCATCCCTGGCCATTACTTCGCCTTCGGCCTGGATGAAGAGTGGCGGCACCCCCATGAATGCCTGCGCCTCACCTACAGCCAGCCAGCCCACATCGTCCAGGAGGGCCTGGAAATCCTGGCCGATGAGGTGAAAAAACTACGCGCCTGATCTTCTATAGCCAATCGCTCTGCCGATAAAATGGGAGACAAACCCTCTGCCCCGCATGCCTGCACTGCCATATCGTTCCACCCTTATCCGCCTCTGGCGGATTGGGCTGCTGGTGGCTGCGGTATTCGTCATTCGGGAGGCCGTTCAGCAACGGGCCGCTGAGGAAGCTGTCTCCGCATTGGAACCCGAACGCATCCGGGATTTCTTCCCTGCCGCCGCCACCCTCGGAACGCCCCTTCCCACCAGCGGCTGGCGACCCGTCTTGGATACCCAGGAAAAACTGCTCGGCTATGTTGCCACCACCGCGCCAGAATCTGACAAAATCATTGGTTATTCCGGCCCCACCCATTCCCTGCTCGTCTTTAATACTGAGGGCGTGCTTACCGGCATTCGCGTGCTAAAAAGTCACGATACTTCAGACCATCTCGCCGAAGTGATTGCCGACCGGAAATTCTTTAAACAGTTCATTCCCGATCCCAAAACACGCGAGCGCCCCCCAGGCCCCCTCCACATCGTCACCGGAGCCACCCTCACCAGCGCCGCCATTGCACAAGGCGTCATGGGCAAGCTCGGTCAATCCGCAGGCACCTCCCTGCGTTTCCCGGATGAAATCACCCTGGCTGAGGTGCAGTCATTGCTGCCAGAGGCCGCCTCCATGCAGCCTTCCACCGGGTATCCTGGCGGTTTTCAGATTCTCAATGCTGAAGAAAAACCCATCGCTCTGGCCGTCCGCACCTCCCCCGTCACGGATACCTTGATCGGTTATAAAGGCCCGACGGATACCCTCATGCTGCTGGATGCCCAAGGCAGCGTTTTGCAGAAAATCGCCCTCCGCCGCAGTTACGATACTAAACGTTATGTCGGTTACATCACCGGGGATCAATACTTCCTGAATCTATTCAACAACCGTTCCGTGGAAGAACTCGCTACCCTGGATTTCGATAAAGCGAAAATTGAAGGCGTCTCCGGGGCCACCGAAACAAGCTGGTCCATGGCTGAAGGCCTGAAAAAACGCGCTCAAAATCTCCTGGAGCAGCGGTCCGCAGGTTGGCTCCGCCAGGTGCACTGGCGCTGGCAGGACTGGGGACATCTCGCGGTCATCACCTCCGCCTTGATCATGGCCTTCACCCGCCTTCGTGGTCGCACCTGGGTGCGCCACACGCACCACACCCTGCTCGTCATTTACACCGGATTCATTGCGGGCGAGCTTCTTTCCCAGGGCCTGCTCGCAGGCTGGGCCGCCCATGGCACCCCCTGGCGCAGTGCTCCTGGCCTCATGCTCCTCGCAGCCGTCGCCCTGCTCGGCCCCGTATTCACTAGCAAGCAGCTCTATTGTCACCACATCTGCCCGCATGGTGCCCTGCAACAGCTCATGGCCCGGCGGCTGCGCTGGCAGTGGAAAATACCCGCCTGGCTGGACCGAGGGCTATCCCGACTGCCCTTCCTGCTTCTAGCACTGGTATTCCTCATCGTCATTTTTGGTTGGGCCGTCGATCTGAATGATCTGGAACCCTTCGATGCCTATGTCTTCCGCGTCGCCGGTTGGGCCAGCATCGCCATCGCCCTCATCGGCCTGCTTGCCTCTCTCTTTACCCCCTTGGCCTATTGCAAATATGGATGCCCTACCGGAGCCGTCTTTAAACTCATCCGCTTCACCGGTGATGCAGACCGCCTGGGTATGCGAGACTGGATTGCCGCCTGCCTCATTGCGATAGCCGCATTAATTTGAAAGTATAAAATCGGGGCTGCATTTACTGTCTTTACAGACACACCCCAGTTCAAGTAACCTTTTGAAAGCTGGCCTCCACCACTAGCCTAACCACCCTAGACCGTCCCCACTCTCTTCCTGCATGAAAAACTCCGCCAGACGTCTCCTCACGGTGGCGGCCCTGGCGCTTCTGGGCATCGCAGCTTGGCAGACGTGGCCATCCCCACAGCCGGAGCGGAATTTCGCCAGCCAGCTAGTTCAGGGCAAATCATCTACGATGGACCGGCCTACCGATCCCGCCCCACCTCGAACCTCCGTTCCCCCGCTCTTCCCGAAAGCTCAAAACGGCACCGTCAAATTAGAGGAGCCCCCTCAAAAGCAGGATAAATTCGCCAACAACATCGTCCTGGCCCAAAAAGAAACCGTCCAGGAGGTGAATGGCATCCAGCAGGTCAAACGTGTTCGCCTGATCCGCGATCCCTCTTTTAAATACCCCATCCTGCGGGTCGAGGATGAACTGGTCCGTGGCCCTCACGGAGACCGCTTGGTCCGGCAGGTGGCCATGGTCGGAGATCACGTCCTGGTAAAGACTGCCGATCCCAAGATCAGTGAAGCCAGCTTCCTCGCAGCACTCGCCGCCGATGGGGCCACCATCCGCCGGAAAATGCCCGCCTCCGGCACCTGGCTCGTCGCTTTTTCCCAGCCAGACCTTAAGACCGTCCCCCAGCAGGTCGCCCGCCTCAGCCAGATGAAGTCCCTCGTCCTCTATGCCGAGCCGGATTACATCATGAGCGCCAATACCGTCCCTAATGATGCCTCCTTTGGCGATCTCTGGGGCATGAACAACACCGGCCAAAACAGTGGCCTCGCCGATGCAGACATCGATGCCCCCGAAGCCTGGACGCTCTCCACCGGCAGCCATAGCGTTAAAGTCGGCGTCATCGATTCCGGCATCGATCTCACCCATCCAGACCTCCTTACCAATCTCTGGACCAATCCCAACGAAATCGCAGGCAACGGCATTGATGATGATGGCAATGGCTACATTGATGACACCAAAGGCTGGGACTTCGTCAACGACGACGCCATTCCTCAGGATGACAACGGCCACGGCACCCACTGTGCAGGCACCATCGGCGCAGCGGGCAACAATGGCACCGGCGTTGCCGGGGTAAACTGGGCAGTCTCCCTCATCGGCCTTAAATTCCTCAATTCCGCAGGCAACGGCAGCCTTTCCGATGCTGTCGAAGCCATCACTTATTCCACAGCACTCGGCGTCACTCTCACCTCCAATTCCTGGAGCGGCGGGGAATCCTCTCAGGCCATGAAGGCTGCCATTGATGCGGCAGGCACCGCTGGCATCCTATTCATCGCCGCCGCAGGAAACAGCTCCTCCTACGTCGAATACTACCCCGAATACCCGGGCCGGTATAACAGCACCAATCTTATCTCCGTCGTCGCCACCACCCGCCAGGATACCCTCGCGGATTTCTCCAATTACGGCCCCGTCTCCACAGACCTCGGCGCTCCCGGCCAGGACATTTACAGTACCGCGCGCGGCGGCGGATACAAATACGACAGCGGCACCTCCATGGCCTGTCCCCACGTCGCCGGAGCATGTGCCCTGCTCAAGGCTTTCCGTCCTTCGCTCACCGCTCAAAACATCCGCGACCTGATTCTTAAAACCGTCGATGTCATCCCCGCACTTACCGGCAAGACCGCCACCGGTGGCCGGCTCAATCTTCACAGCGCCCTCCTCGCCGCCGATGACATCCTCGTCACCCCCGGCAATAACCTCATCGCCGTCGGTGACCTCGGCGGCCCCTTCACCCCCTCATCAAAAGTTTACACCGTCAGTAATGACACCCAATCCACCGCCACGTGGACAGCCTCCGTCAACCAGCCCTGGGTCACCATCTCCCCACCCACCGGCATCCTTTCGGCAGGTGAAAGAATGTCCCTGACTGTGACCCTCAATGATCTGGCCAATGACCTGCCCTCCGGCACTCAGATCGCCACCCTGACCGTCGCCAACACCGGCACCGGGCGCACTCAGACCCGCAGCATCGTCATTCAGGCAAATTCAGTCCCGGTGTATGACTTTACCCTGGATACAGATCCCGGCTGGACCCGCGATGGCGAATGGCAATTCGGCCCCCCACTGGGCGGCGGCGGCAATTCCTACGGTTATCCAGACCCCAAAAAAGGGGCCACAGGAAACAACGTACTCGGCATCAATCTGGCCGGTGATTACTCCGTCGCTGTCGGCACACCTCAATACCTCACCGCAGGTCCCTTCGACTTCACCGGCCACCGGGATATCCGCCTCCGCTACCAGCGCTGGCTGAATTCCGACTACCAGACCTGGGTCTATGCCACCGTCCAAGTTTCTAACAACGGCAGCACCTGGAATACCGTCTGGTCCAATGGCACCACCGCCTTTGGCGACAACGCATGGACTCTCGCCGAGCATGACCTCTCCAGCTATGCCGATGGCCAGCCTGCCGTTTACATCCGCTGGACTCATCAGGTCGCCAGCAGCGGCACCTACCCCTATTCAGGTTGGAACCTGGATGACATCCAGATGGTCGGCTCCCTCAAGCAGCAGATGGTCCTCACCCTCCCATCCTCCATCACTGAAGGCGGTGCAACAGCCCAGGCCAAGGTCACCCTCACACCCGCCCCCGCCACAGATCTCACCGTTACCCTCACCTCCAGCCGCCCAGGCCAGGAGCTCAGCCTGCCGGATTCCGTCACCATTCCCGCCGGGGAGGAAGAGGCCACTTTTGATGTCTCCGCCATCCAGGATGCACTCGCCGATGGCAGTCAGGCCATCACCCTCACCGCCACGGCCGCTGAGTATCCCACCAGCACCGCCACCATCCTCGTCCATGATGATGAACAGGCCACCCTTTCCCTCGCCCTCCCCACCACCCTTCAGGAAGGCAGTGGCGAGGTCCAGGGCCTGGCCAGCATCAGCCTTCCCGCTCCCGCCGCCGCAGATATCCTCGTCCAACTCCTGTCTAGCGATACCACCGAGCTTCAGGCCCCCGCCTCCATCCGCATCCCCCTCGGCCAGCAGAGCATCTCTTTCCCCCTCACCTTGCCGGATGATGCCATTCTAGATGGCACCCAGTCAGTCACCCTCACCGCCTCCGTCACCGGTTGGCCATCCGCTCAGGCCACCCTGCTCGTTACAGACAATGAGGACACCCTCCTCACCCTCACCCTGCCTGCACAGCGCCTGGAAAGCGCAGGCCTTCTCCCTGCCGCCGCCAGTGTCAGCACCTCCGGCATCCTCGCCGTCCCCCTCACCGTCACCCTCCTCAGCCAGGATACTTCTGAGCTCACCCTCCCCGCCTCCATCATCATCCCCGCAGGCTCCTCTTCAGCAGCCTTTGATCTCATCTTGCAAAACGATGACCTCAATGATGGGGACCAGACCGTCCAGGTCACCGCCAGCAGTCCTGGCTTCACCAGCACCACCTCCTCCATGAGCGTGGCCGATGATGAAGTCCCCGCCCTTCCCGTCCTGCCCAGCCCCGCCGATGGTCAAAACCCCTCCCCGCCCAATACCGGCCTCGCCTGGGAGTATGATCCCCACAGCGGCAGCATCCCAGAAAGTTACCAGGTCTATTTTGGTACCTCGGCTTCCCCCTCAGAGCTCCTCGGCACCACCACTTCTCCCACCTGGCCCCTCCCCCTCCCACGGCTCATCTCCGCCACCACCTATCACTGGCGCGTCATCTCACGCCGTGGCAGCGTCACCCGCACCGGCCCCGTCTGGTCCTTCACCACCCCCGTCGTCGGCCCCCTTCACCATTTCGTCTGGAATCCCACCCCGCCTGCCGTAGCCCGGGGCGTCCCCTTCCCCGTCCGCGTCACGGCCGTGGATGAAAACGACATCCCCCTCGCCCGTTACGAATCACGCACCCCTTTGACCGCCCAGGTGGAGCAGCCAGAGACCCTCACCGGCACCGGCACTTACCCCTGGGTCTTTCCCCTCTCCACCAATTACCACGATGCCCGCACCCAGTGCATCTATACCCCGGCCGAGGCTGGCCCCGCAGGCCGTCTCACCGCCCTCGCCCTGGAGGTCAATCTCCCTCCCGGCCAGACTCTCACCCAGTTCACCATCCGCCTCCGTCACACCACCAAGACGGATTACCTCAACGGCGGCCTCACCTGGGAATCCACAGATTGGACCACCGTCCATACAGGCGATGAAACCCTCACCACCCCCGGCTGGACCTGGTTCGTTTTCTCCACCCCTTTCGACTACGATGGCACCAGCAACCTCATGGTGGACTTCAGTTTCAATAATAGTGACTACAGCACCGATGGCACCACCCGCACCACCATCACTTCTGATTACCGCACCCTCGCCTTCCGCACTGACAGCATCTATGGCGACCCTCAAACCTGGACGGACACCAACCCCGAATCCCTCGCCTACAACGGCCTCCCCAACCTCCGCCTTCAGCGCGCCGATGTCGAAATCCCCTTGAGTCCGGAAACCAGCGGCCCCTACCTCTTTTCAAGTTGGAGCGGACAGATCACCCTGCTGGAAAATGGCCAAGCCCTCCGCCTCAAGGCCAAAGACCCTGACGACCCTTCCATCTTCGGCCTCTCCAGCCTCATCAATGTCGTCGAGGTCGCAGACTTCATGATTGATCCCGAGCCTCCCTTCTCCGGCGGCACCACCAATCAGATCACCGGCTCATCACTTGGGGACGACTATACTTATGAATTTCAGCGCGCCACCAAGTCCGATTTCAGCGATTCAGCTTCCAGCGGATTCCTTTCCACCCCATCGCATACCTTCCCCAACCTCATTGATGGCAAGCTCTACCACTACCGCGCCCGCTCCCGCCTCAGCGGTGCCGCAGGAAAATGGTCCTCTGTCGAGCGCACCACCCAGGATGCCACCCCGCCCAGCATCACCTTCAGCGCGCCCGCCGGCAGCGTCACCTCCCACGCCAATGTCAGCTTAGGCGGCACCGCCAGCGATGCACTCAGCGGCATCAGCAGCCTCACGGTCAATGACATCATCAGCATCTCCACGGAGGCATCCACCACCTGGGCCGCCCCCGCCCTGCCGCTCTCGGAAGGCCTCAATACCTTCACCCTCACGGCGGCGGACAAAGCCATCCCACCCAACATCTACACCACCACCTGGACCGTCACCCGCATCACAGACCCACTGGCGGATACCAACCAAAACGGCCTCTCCTCCCTCCTGGAATACGCCTTCAATGCCTCAGGCAGCACCTCCGGTCAGACCCTTCCCACCCTCTCCTTTGAGAAGCATCCCGAGACAGGTAAAAACCACCTCATTCTCAGCTATCGCCGCCTCATCCTCAATCCCTCCAACATCAGTTACATCATCGAAACCAGCACCCGCATGGATGACTGGCAGCCCCTGGAAAACTCTCCAGAAGTCATCTCCACCACCCCCACCGGCGATACTATGACGGAGCTTGTCAAAGTCCGCATCCATCCCCCCATGGAAGACCACCCCCGCCGCTTCGCCCGCCTCCGCATCGAAGTCCCCACCCCCTGATCACTCCACCTTCTCACCAAGCCCAATGGCTTGATAAAAGAATACGTGGCATCAAATCGCCGGGCCAACACAAGCCACAACTAAAGTACTCCAGAGCTTTAGCTCGCCCATGCCCCGCCATTGATCCGGCTCACGATTTCTCCACACCGGCTGGTGGACTCAAGCCTAAGTCCTCATGAGTTTGATAGGCATTCCCATCCCTCTTTCCCCAGCCGCAGAGCGGCGTCCGCATTTTAGCCGCACCTTTTAAAAGCGCGGTTTCTCCCCCAGCACCGCCTTCACTCATCACGTCGCAGCGCGACGCCCGAACTGCCGCGATTCCACCAGTCCATCACGCTAAATCGTATTACTGGTCCTCACCAAAATACTTCGTCCGCAATTCATTGCTCACCCCACGCTCCTGCAGGGTCAGGATCGCCTGGTTCAGCCGCTCTCTCAACAAGCTGTCCTGCTGCAGGGCGAAGGCATAGTTCTGCCGCTCAAAGACCGGCCCCACCATCATCAGCTTTTCATCCTGCGTCTTTGCCGCCTCATACTGGAGCACCGGTGCATCATACACCACCGCATTCACCTTCCCGTCCTTCAGCGCCGCGATGCATTCGCCGATGGTCGCCTCCGGCTGCACCTTCGCACCTTTGGCGGTCAGCCACGTCTCCGCCGTGCTCCCTTTCACCGTCGCCACTTTCCGGCCCGGCAGGTCCCCTGGTCCATTGATATCCCCCTTCAGCGTATTGATCGTCAGCGTGGTGGTAAAAGAAGCCGTCAACAAAGACACCAGCACGATGCTCAGCAGCATCCACACAATCGCCACGATCCGTCCGCCCACTCCCACGGGCCCTTTGTTGTCCGCCCCGCCCACCAGCAGCGTGCTGATCGTCCACCAAAAGGATTCCCACATGCCCGTACGATAGCTTTCTGGCCACTGGTCCCCGTTTACCGGGTGCTCATAGCGCCAAACCAAATGTGAGATCACGAACATCGTCGCCAGCAGCAGCGCAAACATGCCGATCAGTTCCAGGTTAAACAGATTCGCCAGCATCGGCAGGATATTATCCGCAAAACTTCCCCCGGCTCCAGCAACCAGCACCTGCAAACCCGACTCATAAAACGGCTGCGAAAAATCAATCACCGCCTCACGCTGCGCCGTCACGCTCAGTGCCCCTACGCCCACATCCGCCGTCTTGTTCTTCAGCGCATCAATGATCTCCTGCGCATTGCTGACCACCTTCACCTCATACTGCACGCCCGTCTCCCGCGCCGCCTGGTCCCACAGCTCCGCCGCATATCCCACCCGGCGGCCAGTTTTCTCAAACGAGAACGGCTCCAGATCACGCGTCACCACCCGGATCTTCCCCACAGCACCCGCCGCCCCAGTTTGCACCGCCTCCTGGCCCCTGAGCCCAGAAACCCATCCGATGGAAACCAACACAACCGTTAAAAAAGCAAAGCAATGACGCATATTCCGCCTCTACGCTTTTCAACACTCACGTCAATCACTCCCTAAAGTATTTCCACCCAAAACATAAAGTAAAAGTACGACAGCACCTTTGTCCCCAGAAGCGCAAGCGCCTGTCCCATGGAGCGCGGGCGTCCTCGCCTGCCGTCTTGTGCGTCCCGCGCAAGACCGTTCTAACCGCCCCGTCCGCCATGAAAAGCCCACTTCTCCATCGACATTCAAAAACCCACCATTCAAGCCCATAGGACTCATTAGTCCCATCGGACCTATCCGAAACGCCCCCTCCCAAAAATCCTGTCAATCCTGCCATCTTGTTAATCCTGTAAAAAAGCCCTCTTCCACCCCCAAGCCCGTCCCCCCAAATACCCCTCCACTAAAAGTAGCCCGCTCAGTCCCCTGAGCGGAAGCCACCCCGAAGCCCCTCCAGCCCTCTTACCACCAGCCCACCATCGAAGCCCCCCCAAGCCCCCCAGCCACTCCACCCCCCACTTAGCCCAAGTCGCCCCATCACCCCCTTGCATTCCCCGCCATCCCGCCCCGATGTTTACCCCCATAGCAACCCACACCGCCGTCTTCCTCGCAACCCCAAACATCCAAAAACATCATTAAACATAAACACGCATGCCCATCAACCACCCTGAAATTCAGTCAAAATTACCACTCTTCCCCTCCCCATGGGGACGATGGGGACCTCCATGGGGAAAATCACCCCCATGCCCAACCCACTGATGATCAAGGCTTTACAACCCAAAATCCCCAGATGGGGAAAAAACGCATTTCCTCCCCATCCTGAGATCATCCCGCCTCAATAAAGGCAGCCGTAAATTCCAGAATCACCTCCGTAAAAACTGGAATCTCGATCCGTGACCGCTAAAACCTCAAAACTGCTTATCCGTCACAGCACCTTCACTGGCACTCGTCGTCAGCGCAGCATACTTGGCCAGCACCCCACGGGTATAGCGCGGCTTCGGCTGCTTCCAGCTTTTCAGACGCTCCGCCAGTTCCTTGGCCGGAATGCCCAGAGTGATCGCCCGCTTCTCGGCATCAATGGTGATCTTGTCACCATTCTTGATGACTGCGATCGGACCACCGACAAACGCTTCCGGCGTCACGTGACCCACCACAAAACCGTGGCTGCCACCGCTGAAACGGCCATCCGTGATCAGCGCCACATCCTTGCCCAGGCCCTTGCCCATGATGGCGGAGGTCGGGCTCAGCATCTCGCGCATTCCTGGACCGCCCTTCGGCCCTTCCATGCGGATGACGATGACATGGCCCTTTTTCACCTTGTCATTCAGGATCGCTTCCAGCGCCTTCTCCTCGGATTCAAACACGATGGCCTTGCCCGTAAAGGTCAGACCTTCCTTGCCGCTGATCTTGCCCACGGCGCCTTCAGGGCAAAGGTTGCCTTTGAAGATGACCAGGTGGCTGTCCTTCTTGATCGGGTCGCTCAGCGGCCGCACGATCTGCTGGCTCTTCGGCCACACGATCTTGGACTTCCTGACGTTCTCTTTCATCGTCCGACCTGTCACGGTCAGGCAGTCACCATGCATCAGACCTTCCTCCACCAGGATGCGCATCAACGGCACTGTGCCGCCGATTTTGACCAGGTCATTCATGAAATATTTGCCGCTAGGCTTCAGGTCCGCCAGCACCGGGGTCTTCTTGCCGATGCGGACAAAGTCCTCAATCGTCAGTTTCACGCCCGCGCTGTGGGCCATGGCGATGAGATGCAGCACCGCATTGGTGGAGCCGCCCAGCGTGATGATCAGCGTGATGGCGTTTTCAAAAGCTTCCTTCGTCATGATGTCACGCGGGGTGATGCCCAGCTTGATCATGTTCATGACGGCCGCACCGGCGTCGAAGCAGTCGATCAGTTTGTCATCGCCCACGGCCGATTGCGCACCGGAGTTTGGCAGGGACATGCCCAGGGCCTCAATGGCGCTGGCCATCGTATTCGCCGTATACATGCCGCCGCAGGAGCCTTCACCGGGGATGCTATTCTCTTCGATGTCGATCAGGTCCGCATCCGTGATCTGGCAGTTGGCATGCTTACCCACGGCTTCAAAAACGGTCACAATATCCGCATCCTTTTTCTCATGGCCCACACAACCAGGGAGGATGGTGCCGCCATAGACGAACACGCTCGGGCGATTCAACCGGGCCATCGCCATCACACAGCCTGGCATGTTTTTGTCACAACCGCCGATGGCCACAAAGCCGTCCATACCTTCGCAGCCCACCACCGTTTCAATCGAATCCGCGATCACCTCACGGCTCACCAGGGAATACTTCATCCCTTCAGTCCCCATCGAGATACCGTCGGAAATGGTGATGGTGTTAAAGATCAGGCTTTTGCCGCCAGCCGCATCCACACCCTTGGCCGTTTCCTTGGCCAGCCGGTCGATGTGCATGTTACAGGGCGTGACCATGCTCCAGGTGCTGGCAATACCGATCTGCGATTTCTGAAAGTCTTCCCGCTTAAAGCCAACCGCATGCAGCATGGCGCGGCTCGGTGCCCGCTCCACACCGTCCACGACGATGGCGCTGTGTTTACGATGAAGGGATTCAGGTTTCTTGGATGCTGCTTTCTTGGCCATGATAGGGTGGGCGCGCATACTGCCAGCAGCATCCCCCGCTTGCAAGCAGGGAACCGCAGGGATCATCACACTCGCCGACCTCCGCAATCAGCGCCTGTCAGCCCTGCCCTTGCGGACAGCGATATAGGATTTGGGGAAGATCCCCAGCAGCCTTTCCGTCAGGATTTCACAGTCCGGAAACAGGATGTCCATTTCCTTCCGCGAGATCAGCCGCAGAGTGTGGATCTCCGAGTCAATCTGCTCCTGCGTGGGCCTTTGCACCCAGCCCCAGAGCGTGACCCAGCGGATCAGCCGCCTCTGCCATTTTTTAGGCAGATGATGAATGTAAAGCCCCAGATAGTGCGGCTCAATCGGGCATTCGTAGGCAGGCGTTTGAATCCACAGATCCTTCCCCACACGTCTCGCCTCTCTGGCAAATGCCTGCTGCTCCTCCCAGGTGCGCACATGCTCGATCACGCTGTTCGAAAACAGAATGTCGTATGCCCCATCCTCTGCCGTCAGTGCACAGCCATCTCCGACCAAGACCCGGATCCCATGCTTTGGAAAGCTGGCAGAATCCCACGCCACTTCATGCACATTCAGACAGTCAATCCCGCCTGCGACCGCTTCATACCGCGTCCAAAAGTCAGGATAGCCACCAACATCCAAAATTCGATCTTGGGAATGAGGGTGCAGAGTAGTCCGAAACATCTCAAATCGCCTTCGGCGGAACCGCCTCATAAAGGGGGCAAAGATTTGGTAGATATTCAGACTCATGAAAAAAACGTGGTCGCATTCAAGAGCCTGAGGCAGGGCCTTGCAAGAAAGCCTTTCCTTAAATCAAAAAGCGATCCTTCCTCAAGGAATCGTTTCTATCACAACACGGCGGACTCGCGCCTTCGTCCCCCAAGTGGCAAAACCAAAAGGCAGGCAGTGGTCGATAAATCCAGGCCGCAATGTCACCTGGCGGCCTTTAATGCTGGCATTCACCACGATGCGCCCATCTACCCAGGCTCGAATATCATCTGGGCGCACCTCCACCCGCACTTGATACCAGCGGTTGTTTTCAAAGCGCTGTTCTCCGCGCGTCTGGTTCTCCCCGGCATCTCTAAAATCAATGCTGGATATCCCCGTCACCGTGCCGCCCCAGCCGCCGATGACAAAGGTTGCGTGAGATTGATGGCTGCCCACGGGAAAGGTCACCATGCCAAAGATGTCATCTCCCTCCACGCGCATGGCTTCATATTGGATCGTATAACCCGTCGAAGGCAGGGCGGCATCCCAGCCTGTCCATTTCGCCCCCGTCATCGGCAGCCCCGCATTCAGGATCAGCTCCTCTCCCTTTACTTCCACCTTGCCCTCATCCGGGATGCCCGCCTGCTGCCACTGACCAGCGGAGGCTGCATCCAGGAGATTCCAGGACTGGACTTGCGCCACCTGCGATTGCTTTGCAGGACCGCAGGCACTCAGACTTCCCAGCAGAATAATCAGGCAGAAACGATGCATTCATCTTCCATAACGCCTGCCACTGCTTTTGGCGATGCTTCTGCATGGACTCCGGCTGGATGCGGTGTTTCATGCGCCATGACCATCGAAGCCCTGACTGAACGCATCTGCGCCTTCCGCGATGCCCGCGACTGGCAGCAGTTTCACAATCCCAAGGACATGGCCGTCGCCATCGCCGCTGAGGCAGGTGAACTCATGCAGCATTTCGTCTGGAAAACCCAGGAACAGACCCAGCAGGTCATCACGGATAAACGCGCCGAAATCACCGATGAGATCGCCGATGTCGGCATCCTACTCTTTGAGCTGGCCCACAATCTAAACATCCCCCTGGCCCAGGCCATGCAGGCCAAACTGGAGCGCAACGAACTGCGTTATCCCGCCGACAAAGCCCGCGGCAACAACCTGAAATACAATGAACTCTGAGGCCGACACACCTCCGCCGACACCGGCTGTCCATAAACGCCGACCCCGGTATAGTGGTAAGAATCCGCGCCGCTTTGACCAAAAGTATAAGGAACTGAATGCGGATCAGTATCCTCAGGAAGTGGCCAAAGTCCTGGCCTCAGGCAAGACTCCGGCAGGCCAGCATGTGCCCATCATGGTGACTGAAGTCCTGGAATGCTTGGCACCTCAGCCCGGAGAATTCGCTATCGATTGTACCCTCGGATACGGCGGGCACAGCCGCGCCCTCTGGCAAAGCCTCCAACCGGGTGGCCATCTGCTCTCCCTGGATGCGGACCCGATTGAGCTGGAGCGTACTGAGGCACGACTCCGGGCCGTGGGGATGAATACGGATACCTTCACCGCCCGCCGCTGCAACTTCGCCGGCTTGGCCAAAGCTCTGTCTGATCAAGGCTGGCTTGAGGGTGCCGATGTCATTTTTGCCGACCTGGGACTCTCCTCCATGCAGATCGATAATCCCGCCCGAGGCTTCACCTTTAAGCATGATGGTCCCCTAGATATGCGCCTGAATCCGCAGCGTGGCAAATCTGCCGCCGAATGGCTGGCTGAGATAAGTATAGAGAAACTGACCCAGATTCTCATCGAGAATGCCGATGAACCCCGGGCTGACCTCATCGCCCGGCATTTGTATAAAGCCGGACAGCAATCTCCCATCACCCGCACCAAGGCCCTGGCGGAAACTATACGACAGGCCCTTCCTCGCACCCTTCCCGCAGACGATGCGGATACCACCGTGCGTCGGGTATTCCAGGCCATTCGTATCCTGGTGAATGAAGAATTCACCGTCCTGGATGGTCTTTTGCGCGCCCTTCCCGCAGCCCTCAAACCCGGAGGCCGCGTCGCCATCCTGACCTTTCATTCTGGGGAAGACCGCCGCGTCAAAAAAGCTTTCCAAGAAGGACGGAACACTGGCTTATACGCGGAGGTCACTCGCGAAGTCGTCCGCGCCAGCCTGGAAGAACAGCGTCAGAACCCCCGTTCCTGCCCGGCCAAACTGCGCTGGGCAATCCGCGCACACTGATTGACAAACGAGCCAATAACGTGAAATTTCACGAGTGCCTAGAATAGACATCCCCCGCAAATCTATTTACCGCCTCTCCATTTATCAGCGATGCCTAAGCAAGCTGCGCGAGAATGATGTGGATACGGTATCTTCAGAAGCTTTGTCCAAAGCGGCTGGTGTAAAACCGACCCAACTCCGCAAGGATCTGGCTTACTTTGGCCAGTTTGGCACACGTGGCCTGGGGTATAATGTGGATGTCCTCAGCAGCACCATCTCTGAAGTGCTCGGCCATAACCGCCTGCAACCTGTGATCCTTGTGGGCGTCGGTAATCTCGGCTCCGCTCTGCTGCGCTACGGCGGTTTCCGCAAGGAAGGTTTCGAAGTCGTAGCCGCCTTCGATGTCTCACCCAAACGCCAGCCTGACCTGGCCATCCCGATCCTGGGCATCACCGAAATCGCCGACTTCATCCGCACCAATCAGGTCAAGATGGCCATCCTGGCCGTGCCCGCCAGCGCCGCTCAGAGCGTGACCAACCAGATGGTGGAGGCCGGCATCCAGGCCATCCTTAACTTCTCCCCCTCCGTGCTTGATGTGCCCGAGCATGTGGTTGTCAACAGCGTGGACCTTGCTGTTGAACTTGAAAACTTGAGTTACTTTATCCGATAATCCTTTTTCTCGAACCGGTGATCCGGTTTGAGTAAAACTACGCCTGAGACAGTTCAGGCCATCCAACACCCAGCACCCACCCTCGATAAACCAAACGATGAAATCCACCCTCTTCATCCTGGCCCTGACCGGACTCTCCCTCACCGCTGCTAAAGCCGGCGAAATCGATACCGTCATGAAGGAAGCCATGAAAGGCACCAACAGTCTGCATTCAAAAGTCGCCACAGGCAAAGGCACCCCGGCAGATGCACAGAAGCTACTCGCTTACTTCAAGACCCTTCCTTCCGAAAGTCCCCCAGAAGGCGACGAAGCAAGCTGGAAGGAGAAGACTTCCACCCTCATCGATGCTGCCCAAGGCGTGGTGGATGGCAAGCCTGGTGCCACCAAGACTCTCCAGGAAGCTGGCAACTGCAAAGCCTGCCACAGCGTGCACAAGGGTTAATCCAGTATAGAATCTTGCGGGAGTTCCGGCCCTGAGGAACTCCCGCCTTATACCGGACCGCAAGATGCAGGGAATAAGGCGCAATCGTATACCTCTTATGACTGTGGATTCCAGACAACCACCGCTGGCTTTATCCGTATTGTAGGTTAGACTCTCCTTGTCATGTTCCGGTCACTCATCCTCTTCATCGCGCTACTGGCGCAGGCATTGCCTGTGTTTACGGTGGCCCGTGAGGTAGATACTCCGGCATGCAGCATGAGTTGCTGCGCGACCGTCGCCAAGCTTGAGGCGGATACTTGCGGTTGTGTGGAAGCGCCGGATTCGCCTTCCCTCCCCGCTCCGGCGAATACCCCACCTGCCCATAGTCGGGACCTGCTGGCCCAACCTTTATGGACCGCCCTGGCGGAACCTTTTACTCTTTCCTTTCCCCCAAGGAACGCGACTGTCTCTCCAGTCTGGTATCGGCATGAGCCGCAGGCTTTGACCCAGCCGCACGTCCGGCTGCCGGTCCTGTTTTGCTCATTGCTGACCTGAGTCCGCGTCCTCACAGACGCATTGTGCCCTCATGCCATCCTGCCCTTGGGAGAGACATGCCGGGTATAGGTTCACTGAACCATTCAAGACTCAGCTTTCATGAAGATCCTCCTCTGCCTCGCAGCCTTCTGGCTGCCCCTGGCCATCTACTCCTGCGACGACTGCAAGAAGAAGCGTCCCACCACGGGACCCGTCGTCGAATACGACCTATACATCACTGAACAGACGGTCAGCCCGGCTGGCAAACCTATCCGTGGTCTGACCGTCAATGGGGGTATACCCGGCCCAACCCTGCGCTTCCGCGAGGGGGACTTTGCCCGTATCCGGGTGCATAACCAGCTCAAGGATGAAGAGACCTCCACGCATTGGCACGGCCTGCTGCTGCCCAATGAAATGGATGGAGTACCCCATGTGACCACCCCGCCGATCCTGCCGGGGCAGACGCATACCTTTGAGTTCGAGATGCGGCATAGCGGCACGTATTGGTACCATTCCCATACCCACCTCCAGGAACAGAGTGGCGTCTATGGGTCCATCGTGGTCCTGCCTCGTGGCGGAGAGCCGGTGCAAGCTGACCGCGAGCAAGTCTTGGTCCTGTCGGACTGGACGAACATTGACCCTCATGAAGTCCAGCGGATGCTCATGCGCGGCAGCGATTACTTCGGCCTCATGCGGCGGAACTCGCAGTCCATCCTGGGCGCAGCCAAGCAAGGGATGCTGAAGGATTACTTTAGCCGAGAGTGGTCACGCATGATGCACATGGATGTCTCCGATGTGGGGTATCATGCCTTCCTGATCAATGGCCAGCGCAGCACTGAGATCAGCGGGAAACCGGGTGAACGTATCCGACTGAGGCTGATCAATGCAGCGGCGGCGACATACTTTTACCTGCATTCCTCAGCGGGGCCGATGACCATCGTGGCAGCGGACGGACCCCCTGTCCAACCCGTTCAAGTGGAGCGTCTGTTCATGGCCATTGCCGAGACTTATGACGTGATCATCACCATCCCAGCCAGCGGCCGGTATGAACTGCGGGCGACTACCCAGGATGGCAGCGGACATGCTTCCGCTTTCTTTGGTGAAGGCAAACTGACACCCGCCAATGATCCACCCCGGCCTAACCTTTACCAGATGAATGAAATGCTGAAGCTGGCCCTGGAGGAAAAGGATGATGACCCGCGTGCTTCATTGAATCTGCCGCGTCCAGGCTCGCCCTACCGGCTGCTGAAAGCCACTCACAACACCACCCTGCCCGCCAAGCTGCCGAGGCGGAAAATCACCCTGCATCTGACCGGAGACATGAACCGCTACATCTGGGGATTCGATGGCAAGACCATCTCGCAGGAGCCTTATGTCATGATCAAAAAGGGGGAGATCTTTGAGCTGGAGCTCATCAATGACACGATGATGCATCACCCCATTCACCTGCATGGACATTTCTTCCGCTTGCTGATGGGTCAGGGGGCACGTTCACCTTTAAAACATACGGTGGATGTTCCTCCGATGAGCAGCCGCATGTTCGAGTTCGAGGCGAATGAGGAGAAGGACTGGATGTTCCACTGCCATATTCTGTACCATATGATGAGCGGGATGGCGCGGGTCTTCCGGTATGAGGGTGAGGGGGCATCGGCCCCGTCTTCCAGGAACGCCCACTCGCTGGCGCGAGCAGCTACAGACGGGGACCACTCGCTGGCGCGAGCGGCGACAGGTGAAGACCATAGCCTGCATCATGGGGCGGGGTTGGGAGAGCATAGCCATGACATGGCATATGTGTGGGGTGCGGCCTCGATCCAGAGCCATATGAGCGAAGGACTGCTGACCTGGATGAATCCGAAGAATGATCTTTTGTTAGGCTGGGAAGTTGGCTGGGAAAACGTGGATAAGACCGAGTATGAGGTGGATGCCTTTTATCAGCGTTACTTCAATGCTAATTTCCAGGCCTTCATTGGGGCACGCTTCACCAATGAGGACGCTGTGAAGAACCGGGCCGCCATCGGCTTCAACTACCGGCTGCCGCTGATGGCCTGGGCGGAAGTGAGCCTGGACAGCGAGGGGGATGCCCGGATCGCCCTTTCGAAACGTTTCCAGCTTACCGCCCGATTGGGGGTGTTTGGTGAGGTGGAATATGACACTCACACGCGCTGGGAGTGGTCCGCAGGAGCGGACTATACGCTCACCCGCCATACCTCATTGATCACTCAATACCATTCGGAATACGGCCTCGGGGCCGGTGTTCTCATCCGCTTTTAACAAGACCCTTTCCCTGCCTAACAAAAAACACAAATAAACACCATCATGAAAACAAAAATCACCACCGCCTTTGCCATTGCCCTTTTCAGCCTGGCGATAACCTCCTGCTCCTCCACCAGCGGAGCCAAGGCTTATCCACTGGATACCTGCATCGTTAGCGGCAACAAGCTGGGCAGCATGGGCACCCCGATCACCAAGGTTTACCAAGGGCAGCAGGTCAAATTTTGCTGTGCGCCTTGCGTCGAGGAATTTGATGCCAATCCGGCCAAGTTTATGAGCAAACTTTGAGCCATCCGTCAATCCAACGGCGGCATCTTCCCCAGCTTGCGCTGCAGCGTGCGGCGGTCTATTCCCAGGGCCGCCGCCGCATGGGAAATGTTACCATCATGATCATGCAGCACGCGCTGGATGTGCTCCCACTCCAAGCGGGCGAGGCTGGGCAGATCACTCTCCATCGGAGCAACCTGTGAGCTGCCTTTTCCCAGAATGGCAGCCAGCACCTGGTCTGCGCTGGCAGGCTTGAGCAGGTAATCATCGGCCCCGAGCCGGACCGATTCCAAGGCACTGGGGATGCTGCCGTAACCCGTGAGGATGATGAGGCGGACCTGAGGAAGCAGGTGGCGCAATTCAGAGATGAGCAGCATGCCGTTGCTGCTGCCCAGGCGCATATCCAACACGATGGCACCCGGCATGGAGGCGCGGGCATGGATCAGTGCGGAGGCGGCGTCTGCGGCTTGGAAGACCTCACATCCACGACGTTTCAATGCCATCGCCAAAGTGGTGCGAAAGCTGTCGTCGTCTTCGATGAGGAGGACTTGCGTCATGAGCCTTGGGCAGGTGAAGGTTGCTGTGGCAAGCTGAGTGTCACTGTAGCTCCTCCAGAGGCTCGATTGCTCACATGGACGCTGCCATGCTGCATGGCAGCGAGGCGTCTCACAAAGAACAGGCCCAGCCCCATGCCTGAACCGGACGGGCGGGAACTGCGGAATGGCTCACCCCAGTGACGCAACATCTCTTCACTGAAGCCGGGACCTTCATCTTGCACCGTGAAATTCACGAAGCCATTTTCCAAGACCACCGTCAACCGGACTGGTGAAAGTTCAGAGGAAGAAAGCAGGGAGTTGCGAAGCAATACTAGAATTGCTTCACGAAGTCCGGCACTCATGACTGTGGCATGGCCTTGAGTCTGCTGGATTTGTACACGCTGGCGCTGAGCATGCGGCAATTCATCCAATGCGGTCTGAACGATCGCAGAGGCGGAAACCCGTTCGGCAGAAAGACCAGAAGCTTCCTGCCCCAGCTCACGGAGACGGACGAGGACATGCTGGCAGCGTGCTGCTTCGCGGGCAATGATCCCAGCGGCATCCTCATTGTCCTTTCCCTGCATTTCCTCCGCCGCCAAAGCGATGGTACCCAAGGGGGTGGCCAGCTCATGCGCAAATCCCATTGCCAAAGCAGCCACGGATAGAAAGCGGTCGCGAGACTCCAGCTCGGCACGAAGACGTGCGCGCTCCTTCTGCTGACGATGAGACCAGTGGCGCAAGGAGAGCAGCAACGTGATCATGACAATGCCGACGAATACGATGGCAACGCCCCGCCCCTCCTGAAGCAGCGGCTCGGGGACGGAGGTGCCATCCTGCATCGTCAGCGGTTGCGAATATTGCCAAAGCAAAACACAACAGGCCGCCATGAACGCCCCAAGGCCGATGACGGCCGAGGAGCGCAGCGCTACTGCGGCGAGGGTAAGCTGGACGAGAAAAAAGATCGCAAAGGGATTCTCCAGGCCGCCGGTCCAGTATAACAAGAAGGAGAGCAACATGGCATCCGCCATCAAGACGTGAAAAAAGCCGCCTCGCAGACGCCCGCCTAGAGCACGCATCCACCAGACGAGGACGGCATTTGAAACCAGGGTGATGCCGACAGCGATGCCACAAGGCCACCAGGGCACGTCTACCCCCAGACGGTCCACAATGAGCAGTGTGCTGCATTGCCCCACAGCCGCCAGCCAGCGGAGATGAACCATCCAGCGAGAGGAGAGGTCCACGCCGGACCACACCTCACTCAGGCCAAGCCAGCGTTTCCAGCCGACTCCTTGATGTTTGGAATGGTGTGTGTGCTTATCCATTGCTGAGCCCAAGCTAATGCTGTCATACCCCTTGTCCACCCAAGCGGCGATTGGCCACGGTGGATGCGCCATCACTTCGCCGCCTTGCCTTTTTCCAGCATGAGCTCAGCAATCATACGCAGGCTTTCATCTCCCAGGTGGGCAAAGGGAGGCATTTGCGGCAGCTCAGGACGCTTTTTACCCGGGGTCTTGGCCCAGGCCACGATGCCATCCGGGTTGCCTGCGTAGATCTCAGCGATCTCAGTGAGAGGAGGTCCGACGAGCTTGATGTTCGGGGCATGGCATGCTGCGCAGTTCATGAAGAGCTGATCCGCCGTCTGCTGGACAGGAGGGGTAGATGACAGGTTTTGATTAAATTCCGCCAAGGCTGCGGCATAACGGGATGTGCGTTCCTGAATATCCGCCTGGTGAGGTGCCAGAGCGGCCTGACGATAGACGTGACGACCAGTACCCATGCCAAGCACCACAAAGCTAAACATGATGCAGATGAGCACATAGAAGCGGCCGATGTGTTCATCCCCAGACCGTAACTCTTTAAACAGCACCAGGAGGGTAAGGAAACCGAGTGCGGCCCCCGAGAAGATGATGACATAAAGCCTGGTGGTGATGCCTACAGCCGGAAGAGTGAAGAGAAGCAGAGGACCCAGGACGAACTGGGCAAGGGTGACCCAGGCGGTCACTTTATAAAAAAGACGACGCAGATCCGGCCGACTAAAGCCAGGGGTGTGGCCGATGTCGTGCCCTGCGCGGCCTAACCAACCGGCGAGAAACAGCCCGGTCATCGCGATGCTGGCTGCGAGGAAGTGCAGGTACCGAGGAAGCACATTGCCAATGCGGAGGCTGGAGAAGAAGCCGCGCACTTTTTCCCACTCCCCAGGGAAGAGCATGAGATTGACATTGGCCAGGAAGATCAGAGGCACAAAGAGCAGAAGCAGAGTGGCCGAAAGCCCGACCCACAGATGCAGTGTCTTCCACCCGCCCTGTGACCATGACTCCCATTTATATTTATGAAGATAGGTGAGAAGGAAGGCCACTGTGACCAAGGGAACAATCATGAGCCAGGCATGGCCGGTGAGTGCATTGGCCGAGTACCATTGCATGGTGTACACCAGGTTGATGCACAAAAGAGGCCCGATGCCCATGACCACGGCGAGGCTCTTATTGACCGTTACGGTCTGGGCGATGGAATGAGCAAGGCTGTCCCAGCGGGGTGACTTGCGTCCCAGGCACTCAAAAAAAGTGACCAGCACGGAACCGCCGACCATGAGGTTAACAAAAAGGATGTGAACGAGGAAAAATATCACCAGGAAGCTGATGAGCACCCATTCCGGCAAAGGCAGGGGGAGGGGCAGATCACGAGGGACGGGGGTGGTGGCAAGGAATGCGGT
Organism: Prosthecobacter fusiformis; assembly: GCF_004364345.1. Taxonomy (NCBI): domain Bacteria; kingdom Pseudomonadati; phylum Verrucomicrobiota; class Verrucomicrobiia; order Verrucomicrobiales; family Verrucomicrobiaceae; genus Prosthecobacter; species Prosthecobacter fusiformis. The sequence goes on from NZ_SOCA01000001.1 coordinate 486,659, forward strand.
CATGGTGAAGAAAATCAGGGTTGAGCACCTGCGGCTGCAGCCGCCTGAGGAGAGATGGAGATGCCGACGCTCTGCACGCCGGGAAGGGACTGGCGTGTGGAGCGCAGGTGCTGGAGGTAGGCCACGAGAGCGGATGCCTCTTTGTCATTACCCGGGAACGGGGGCATGAAGGTGCGGGTCTGATGCATGCCTTTGATGAAGATCTCCATGCCTGAGCTGTCCCAGTCTTTGTCCACGCCATACATGATGCCGAATTTTTCGATCACGCCATTGAGGCCGGTGGTGCTGTGACAGCGGGAGCACGCGAGCATGAAGATGTCCTGCCCGCACTCCACCTTGTTGGCATCCGTCACCTGACGATGTTTTACATAGGTGGCATGTTTGAGCAGGCCCTCACTCTGCAGGAAGGCGAGCTCGTCTTTGTGAACGCCATTGGAGTACATGTATTCACCGATAACCCAGGGCTTGCGCATGAACTCACGAGCCCGCTCGAAGTGCCCGAGCAGCCAGATGCCCATGAAACTGGGGATGAGGAGCGCCCAGCGAGGGATCATGAAACTGGTGCCCAGCCCACCGATGCCGATGACGGCAAAGGCCAGTACGGTCCAGCCAAGCAAGGTCTCAAACTTCCCATGCCAGCTCATGAACTCCTGGGTGAGCAGGGCCACGGAGCTGTTTGCCTTCATGGCGTCCGGGATGGCGTTCCAATACCAGGTGCCAAAGAGGAAGGTTCCGAGCAAGGCGACGAGTACGACATGGGAGAGGCGGTAAACGATCCAGTGGCGCAGCTTGCGCTGGGGGTCATCACGCGTGCCCTTGCTGACCCTGGTAAAAAAGAAGGTGGCGAACCAGAGGAATACAGCCCCCGTCATGAAGGCGAAGCAGGTGCGGAAGCCAAGCTGGGGGAGGTAGAGAGGATTGGTCATCGCATCCCAAAAGGCACGGGTTTGATTCCACTCTCCCGGCTTCATCATGAAACCCAGGACGGCGACGATCAATGCCATGGTGATCCAGGACATGATGCTGAGGGCGATGCCGATGCGGATATGACTGCGCTTTTTTTCGGGGGTGTTGGCCTTCTTCCAAGTCAAAAACCAAGCCATGATGAGGGCGACCTCACTGATGAACACCAGCCACTCGGCGAACCAGCCCCAAAAGAAAACCCGGAGCAGTGAGCCAATGGCAAAGGGGGCGAATAAGGAGGTGGAAAGCCAGATGCCCACGCCGGTCATGGCACCGACCGTGGTGGTGACAATGAAGACAACGAAGGTGATTTTGTAGGCGAGCTGATCTACATCTGGGCGGTTGTTTTTGTGAGCCCACCACTCCATCCAGGTGAGCAGCGGATACGCCCCGACGGCCAGCGGGTGATTGATCAGCACATGCAAACTGGCGATGAGACCGATGATGAGCCGACCACCGGCGAGGTGGTCCATGTAAAACGAGGGAAAGTCCATGACGCACGAGACTTCGCACGCTGCCGGATTTTAAAAATGTGGCGAAATGCCGCACCTGTCCCGTGGGGGCGAAGCCTTCCGGCGTCCCTCCGGGACGCGGAGGGCTGGGGGTGTGGAGGCGTGGGGGTGTCCGGTGGTTCCCGGACGCTACGCGACCTCCACCACCGGCTCATATCCCTGCTCCCTCCGGGAGCAACGGGGAGGTGCGTCCTTTGAATGGGGGATCGACTATTTGGAAATAGCGGGCCTTATCAAGGCGGGATTTGGGCGAGCTAAAACTCTGGAGTACTTTGGCGGCGGGTGGCTATGCGCCAAGCTCTGCGAGGAGTGCTTGATTGAGGCGGATGCCGGCTTCGAGGTTGGCGATGGGGAAGTTCTCGTTGGGGGCGTGGGCCTGGCAATCTGGAAGAGCGAGGCCGAGGAGCAGGGTATCCGCTTTCAGGACGTCTTTGAAGGCCTGGACGATGGGGATGCTGCCGCCTTCCCGGATGAGGGCGATCTTGCCACCAAAGGTCTTGGTCAATGCACGCTGGGCGGCTTTACCCAGGGGGCCCTGGGGGTCCATGAGATAGGCCTGGCCAGTGTGGCCACGCTTGATCTCCAGCCTGACGCTGGCGGGGGCTTTCGACAGGAGGTAGGCGGTGGCAAGGTCCAGAATCTGTTCGGGATTTTGGTCAGGGACGAGACGGAAAGACAACTTCACGAAGGCTTCACGAGGAATGACGGTTTTAGAACCTTCCCCCTGATAGCCGCCGCCGATGCCGTTCACTTCAGCGGTGGGGCGTGCCCAGCGGCGCTCGCGCTCGGTGAATTCAGGCTCGCCAAAGAGGGCGGGCACTCCGGTGAGGGAGAGGGTCTCGGCATCGCCATCACCAAGCTCAGCCCAGGCGCTGCGTTCCCAACTGGCCAGAGGCTTGACGTCATCATAGAAACCGGGAATGAGCACCCTGCCCTGATCATCATGCAAGGAGGCAGCGAGGCGGGCGGCGATGGTGGCGGGATTGGCCACGGCACCGCCGAAGATGCCAGAATGAAGGTCAATGCTGGGACCGTGGACTTTCAATTCCATGCAGGCGATGCCACGCAGTCCATACGTGAAGGTACCGATGCCGGGGCCAACCATGCCGGTATCCGAAATGGCGACGACATCGCAGGCGAGCTGCTGGCGATGAGCCTCCAGAAAGGGTTTTAAATTGGGACTGCCGATCTCTTCTTCCCCCTCAAAGAGAATGGTGAGATTGACGGGCAGATCTCCATGTTTGGCGAGTGTTTCAGCCAGACCGGAAACGTGGGCGATGAGCTGGCCTTTGTTATCCGTGGCTCCACGGCAGAAGATGACGCCATCGCGGATGGTGGGCTCAAAAGGTGGGGATTTCCATTCAGCGAAGGGCTCAGCCGGCTGGACGTCGTAATGGCCGTAAAGCAGGACGGTACGGCGACCGGCGATGTGCTTGTTTTTTGCGACGATGACAGGGTGCCCGGGGGTCTCATGCAGGGAGGTGGTGAGGCCCATGGAAGTGAGCTTGGCCACGAGCCAGTCTGCACAGGCGCGGGTATCTGCGTTGTGCCGGGAGTCGGTGGAGACGCTGGGGAAACGCAGGCAGGTAAGAAGATCGTCGAGAGCAGACATGGCGGGAGGAATACGTTTGAAAGTGGCTTCAGGGCATCATTGCAGGCGGCTCACCGCGTAGCTGCTTCCAGTTATTGAAAGCGAAGATGGCAAAAAAGATGACGACAAAGATCTGTCCAAAAAACACGGCTAAAATACCAAAGCCGACCGCACAGACGATACTGATGGTGAGGGCGATCTTTTGCCGCTGCGGTCCCAGCAGGGCCTGCATGATGTGGCCGCCATCCAGGGGGATGATGGGGAAAAGATTCAGCACAGCCCAGATGATGCTGACATTCACAAAGGATTTCATGAAGTGCAGCCCAAGCATGTCAGCGGGACGCCAGGCATCCATGATCCACCACATGACGACTCCGGCGGCGATCTGAAGGAATGGCCCGGCAGCGCTGACGAAGAAGCTCTCGCTACGGCCGAAGCGGCGGTCTGGCATGGCGTATCCGCCGAAGCTGTGAAGAACAATTTCCACCCTGCGTGCGCCGTAGTGACGCATGGTCAATGCATGACCTAGCTCATGGATGAAGATGGAGAGGAATCCGGCAACGACCCACACGAGCACCCGCTTCATGGCCTCGGGATCATCGGTGGCGCGGAAGACGCCGCCCAAAAGGGCCATGGTAAGCCAGAAGACCCAATGAATGACGATGGGGAAACCGAGGAAGTTAAAGCGCAGCATGGCGGGGCATCAGGCTGCCTGCCGCACTTCCCAGGTGTGGATGGCGGGATTGCAGATATCGCGAACGAAGGGTTTTGGGTCCGCTTTGTCGCCGAAGACATAGACGCGCTTTCGCAGGGTGAGACGCGTGAGTTGAAAGGATGGGTTTTCCAGGGCGCGGTAGTAATTCAGGATCATTTCCTTTTCCAAATCCAGTGCGCCGCCCTTCATGCCGTATTCCAGGGTGAAGCTGGCTTTTTCAAAAGCGGAGCCTTCACCATCGCGGAGTGTCTGGCTGATGGGATCCAGAAGGACCTGGCGCACAAAGGCTTCCAGGGCAGCTTCATCCCCTTCAAACTCCACTTTATAAACGGTAGTCTCCCGGAAGGTGAGCTTCTGAGGAAGAGGGGCGTAAAGGAGCTTCTGGCAATCGCTTTCGTGATCGAACTGGCCGAGGATTTCGAAGAATTTGGTCATTTGTGATTGAAGAAGTGGGTAGCAAGGAAGAGGCGGGGTGCAACGACGGAGTCACGACGGGGCCGGTTCATTCGCCCGGATTCAGCGATGCCCGGCTATTCATGGCCGAAAGGGCTGGGCATCGTGCCGTGTGCCTCAGCTCACTTTTTCCTGGGCGATTTGGATGTTCATTGCCTCCAGCATGGCCGTGAATTTGCGCGAGGACTTGGCGTATCCCGGGTAATTTGGATACACATCGCGGGTGGGCAGGTAGCGCCAGTGTTTATACATCCAGAGCCAGCATTCGGGGTTTTTACGGATGGCGGCTTCAAAGTGATCCCAGATGCGCTGGGTGATGGCGGTGATATCGTCCTCCGGCTGTGGGCGGATGGCCTCAAAAATGGAGACTTTATACCGGCCATCCGGCAGGGGCTGGCAGACACCGGTCATGATGGAAAGGCCGAGGCGCATGGCGAGCTGGACATGCAGGGTAGGCACGCAGGTGAGGAGGCCAAAACAACGGATGGCGGTAGAAACCTTTCCAGCGGGGATGTTGAGGTCCGTCAAGAGAGCGGCGTGGCCTTGTCGCTTGAGGGCTTTGGTCAGCTTCAGGATGGCATTTTCCTGGGGGATGACGGTATGGCCGGAATGCTCACGAAGGCGTTTAAAGATGGCGGTGAGGCCCACGTTATCAAAATCCTGAGCGACGACGGTGAAAGGTATGCCACGAAATCCCCAGATGAGGCTGACGAGCTCAAAGTTGCCAAAATGGGGGGTGACCCAAACGGCACCGGTTTCCCGAGCCTGGGCCTCGGCGTGGGAATCGCACATTTCGATGGTGATGTGCTGCTGCCAGGTCTGCGAGGTGAGGGAGGTAGCCCAGAAAAGATCCAGGAAAGTGCGGGCGAAGTTTTGGTAGGACAGCCGGGCGATGCGGCGGCGGTCAGCCGGGGTGTATTCGTCTTGGAAGGCGACGCGGAGGTTTTCCAAAGCGGCATAGCGCCCCTTTCGATCCAAATAATAGGCGGCAGAACCGACCCACCGGGCCAGGGCCAGGATGAGAAATCTGGGCAGACGGGGCAGTAACCAGGCCGCAGAAGCGACCAAAACAGTTTCGCAGAAATATCGGAGCTTCTTCACCTTGGCGTTTGTGGGATGGGAAAAGGTCGTTACGGTAAGCACATGGCAGTGCCCAACCTCACAACCATTCTCAAGCGAATTCTAAAGCAGCCAACCGCTCCTTTCCACGAATACCATGTTCGTGCAGAGATCGAAGCCCTGCTGAAGGGATGTCCACACGTCAAAACGAAGCGTGACAAATACGGGAATCTCATCGCCACCTATAAAAACGGCAAAAGCAAAAGCAAACCGACCTGGGTCCTGGGGGCGCATATGGACCACCCGGCCTTCGTGAAAGTACCGGGGAGCAAGGGTAAGGATGAATTTGAATTTCTGGGTGGGGTGCCCAAACCTGAGGTGGAGGCGGGCATCAAGCGTGGCCTGCGAGGCAAAGCCAAGGGCGATATCGCGACCTGGGTTTTCCCGGTGAACGTGACGGACGACAAGATTGAGGCGACTGCCTGTGATGACCTTGTGGGTTGTGCCGTGATTGTGGCGACCTTTTGGGAATTGGCGGAGCTGAACCTGAGCACGACCTTTCATGCGGTCTTTACCCGTGCGGAAGAAGTGGGTTTCCTGGGAGCCTGGCACATTGCGCAAAAGTGGCCGTTTGAGACAGACGATGTTTTCCTTTCCATCGAAACGAGCCGCCCTGTGAATGGTGCGGTGATGAGCGGTGGACCGGTGGTGCGTGTGGGTGACCGCCTTTCCATCTTCGACAGTGAAGGGACGGCGGTGCTGATGACCACGGCCAAGGAGCAGGGCATCCGTGTGCAGCGGTGCCTGCTGGACGCTGGTGCCTGTGAAGCTACGGCGATGCAGGCCGCTGGCATCCGCAGCACGGGCATCTCCATCCCGCTGGGCAATTATCACAACATGGACGCGAACAAAAAGATCGCCCCTGAGTATGTGATGCAAAGCGATGTTCGCGACTTGATCAATCTGCTAAAGGCGCTCGTGGCCACGAAGCATGACGGCATCGGCGAACGCAGCATTCGTGAGCGTGTGGAAATGCGCACCGAAGAATACGCAGCCCACCTGAAGGCTGCCAACAAGCACTTCAAATAAACAAGGCCTGAGGCCGCGCAAGGCGGCTGCAGGAGATTATTCCTTGGCCGCTGCCTGCATCTGCCGGGTAGGCGGCAGGTTATCGGCGTATCCGGCACGGGTGCGACGCAGTTCATCCACGGTGGCAGTACGCAGTTTTTCCAAGGTGGCGCGGTGTGCGGGGCTATCCGCGAGATTGACCAGTTCCTCGGGATCTGCCTGCAGATCGTATAGCTCCTCCGTCTCTCCAGGTGTGAGATAACGGATGTATTTATACCGGCCGTCGTTGAGAGCGGCATACCAGGGAACGTCGTGGTAGGAGGCCTGGGCAGGGTCGGTCTTCATGATCTGGGTGACATCGGAGCCGAATAGATTTCCTGTGGCCTCATAAAAACAGGGGTAGGGCCAAGCCGCGCCGGTGGGATCTTTTAGCAGGGGGGTGAGGTCGCGGCCATGAAGCTCCCAAGGGAGGGTGATTCCAGCAAAGGCACTGAAGGTGGCGACGAGGTCGGTACCATGGACGGGCTTGGTGCAGACTTTTCCTTCCGGCAAGGTACCTGGCATGGAGATGATGAGGGGGCTGCGGTAGGAGGCATCGTAGGGGGCGAGCTTTGTACGGAGGCCATGCTCACCGGTAGCGAAGCCCTGATCCGCCGTGAGGACGACGAGGGTATTTTCAAGCTGGCCACTTTCTTTGAGGGCTTTTAGGACTTCAGCCACGCCTTCATCCAGGGACTGGGTGCAATCATTGAGCTGGTGAATGTGGTCTTCATAGGGACGGGCTTTTTTGGCATTGTCCCCGAAGGTTTCTCCGCTCTTTTGGGGGACGATGCGGCCATCGTTGTCTTTTTTCCAGGCCTGGGTTTTGTCCAGGTATTCGGGCTTGCCAGGACGTGGGGCGAGGATATCGGCAGGAACGGTGACGGGATCGTCCTTATGAAGACCTTTGTGGCGTTTGGCGGGGGTGGTGGGTCCGTGGACGCCACCGTAGCAGAGCCAGAGGAACCAGGGCTTGGCGGGATCACGATGCTGACCACGAATGTATTCAGAGGCCCAACGGGTATAGTTATCGGTGGAGTAGTCTGGGTTGGGAGCATCGGCTTTGACACCATTGATCTCCAAAATCTGGCCCTCGTAATAAGCGCCAGCATTTTCGGGATATTTGGGCCGGTTCCAAACGATCTGATAATCCCAGTCGCGGCCAAAGCCGGAATCTATACCAGTGTGCCACTTGCCAATATGGGCGGTGTTATACCCATGCTGACGGAATACGGCGGGAAAGAAAGGTGTCTGCTGCGGATCATAGACACTGCCGGGGTATTTCCCGCTCATGCGCATGGACTCAATGCCATGTGGATGCCGACCTGTGAGCATTGTGGCCCGGGAGGGCATGCACCAGGCACCCATGTAAGCATGGCTGAAGCGAATGCCTCGTGCTGCGAGCGCATCCATGGCGGGTGTTTTCACCCCAGGCATGGCCTCCGGATAACAAGAGAGTGTCTTGTAGGAGTGGTCGTCCGTGAAGATGAAAAGGATGTTTGGCGGCTGGGGTGCAGCCAATACCGTGCTGGCGGAAAAAAGACAGGCAAGGAGCAGGAGCCAACGGCGGGATTTCATGGACGATTAAACGCGGAAAACCGGTTCACCTCTCATGCCCGCCACGGTTTTCACCGCTTTTACTTTGCCTGCACTTGGTTTACACGGGCACCGGAAGGATCGACAATATGGACCGTAACAAAGAAGACCGCATGGCGCATGCGGCGTTGTTTGACATTGCTCCTGAAGAGGCGGCCAAAAACGGGCATATCTCCAAGAAAAGGCACCTTGTCATTGATGACTTCTTCACGGTCTGTCACCAATCCCCCAAGAACGATGGTGGCACCGTCCCAGACCTTAACGGAGGTCACGACTTTCCGGGAGTCAAAAACGGGTTGGAAAATCAGGTTAGGCGTCAGCTCGTAAAATTCGTTATCGGTGATGGTATTGATGGGGGAGCCGTAATTTACAAAGCCGGAAAATTCGACAAACTCAGGACTCATGGTGAGATCCACGGAACGGTTATCATCTGCAATGACGGGTTCTATGTCCAGAACGATGCCGGTCTTGCGCATTTCAAACGAGGTCGGGGTGCTGGGCGTGACAACCGCCGGAGGCAAAGGCATGGGGATAAGTTCACCCGTTTCTGCATCAACTACGTTGGTATTGCCGACACTGGTGGGGATCTGCGGAGGATCAAACTCAGTCGGATAAATAAGTTCACGGACGATTTCCAGGCTGGCTTTCTGTCCGCTGCGTGTGACCAGGCTGGGCTGGGAGGCCATATCGATGCCCGACTTTTGATCGAGAGACCGAATGACCAGTTGAAACTGGGGACTGGAGAGTACTCCACTGAGGGAGAGAACGCCCGGAGAGCGTCTGGAGGCGGTGGTTTCGGTACCGAAGAGGACTCCATCAATGCCGAGCAGGCCCAGATCCCCGGAAGAACGCAGGCCGGCAGTGACTGGGTTGGACCCAACCGGACCGGCGGCGGTTTGAAATGGAAAATCACCATTCTGGAAAGCACCTGCATTACCCGTGGTACCACCGGCGAGCTGAGCGGCTTGTGAAGAAATACCGAAATTGCCAAGGAGCCAGTCAAAGCCCAGCTCGGACAGGCGGTTATCACCCACTTCCAGGAACTTTACATCAATGATGACCTGCTTAGGAGAGCGGTTTTGAGCCTGCTCGACGAGCATGTCCACGAGCTCCATGTTTTTCGCCGTGTTCCTTACGATCAACATGCTGGTGGTCGGGGTGAAGCTGGCACTGGCCCCCTCTCCAAAAGTTACGCCGTAGCTTTGAAGGAACTCCTGAGCGCCGAGACGGCGCACTTGCAAGCCGCCAGGAGCCGTGGTGGCTTGAGTGCCTGAGGCAAACGGATCTGGCGAAGTGGTGCCAGCGGCATCACCGCCGACGGGGGCATTGGAAATGAAATCGGGGGGGACACGATAGGATTTGGAAATCATGAGGTCCGCATCCTGGGTCAGCGAGATCAACCTCACGGCATACTCTTCGACCCGATAGGTGAGCCCTACCATCTCGGTCACATACCGGAGCACTTCTTCAATCGGCACCAGTTTCAGGTTGAGGGAAATGGGACGCGTCATCTGCTCCGGAGGAACGCTGATGACGAAATCCACCCCTTTGCCGGCAGGATCCAGGTCACGTGAACGAACACGGAGGTATTCCACCACTTCCTCAATGGAAGCACCGCTGAAATCTATGCGATTGATGATGAGGTCCCGCAATTTTTGCTGGATGGCCTCACGACCCACAAGAGCACCTGTGGCACTGATGCCCGACCTGCCACCATCAAAGAGATTGGATAGATCCGCACCGCTAGGAGGAACTGCTTTCTCCCATGCACCACTGACGTCGTTCAGCATTTTGCTACGGGTGTGATCCTTGGCGGCTTCAAAATACTGGGCGCGATTTTGCTCCACTTTTTGAAGGCCACGGCGAGCGGCTGAATTGTAAGCATCCAGGCGAAGGACCTCTTCATAGGTCAAAATAGCCTTATCATATTCGCCGATCTCACGCTGGGAATTGGCAAGCATGAGAAGCTTTTCAACCTCAGCCACTTTGGCGATGTGGCCTGGAGTGAGTGCAGGCGGGTAACGGTCCGGATCTTCAAGCCGCTGCCTTACTTTGGCGATGCGTTTATCATGCTGAGCGACACCGGGCTGGTCCAGTTTTTCAAGGATCACTACGGCAGCAGGGTAATCCCCCGCATTCATCAGTTCCGTCGCGCGGGCGAGGCCGGCGCGCAGATAACCATCCAGAGCGACGGCACGAGTCTCCGCAGCCAAAGGCACATCCGGAATGGCATTGAATGCTGTTTCAAAAATCTTTAAAGCTGCGGCCGTATCGCCATTGCGGAGGAGGGTTTCAGCCTCCTGCATGAGGGCCTGCTGAGTGGTGACCGTGGTGGAACGGCGTTGAATTTCCTTTTCAGCCAGCCCCAGCGTGCCTTCGCCAGCCGATGCAGTGGGCAGGAGGAAATGCAGACTGCCAGCCATGGCCAGACTGAAAACGGCAGTTTTGACTGCGTGCTGGCGGGTGAGACGTGGATTCGGACGATGCATTCGGAGTCTAAGGGGGGCGGGCGAAAGGCGAGGAATATCAACTTTTCAGGTCCAGCCCAAGCATTTTCTCTGCTGACGGTCACTTTCCTGGATTATAAAGATTGTGCTAGTGCACGTGTGAGGATTATTTTTGACTCCCAGCACGAGTCTTTAAACACTGCACAATCCTCGCTGTCATAACCGCCATCCATGTCCCTGTTCCGAGAATCCCCCCTTCTCCATCCATTGTCTGCTTCTTTTCGATGCTTATTCTGCGTTTTGGGGGTCGTGGCAGGCAGTCATGCCCCCTTGGTTCATGGCCAAATCAATGACCTGAATGATCTTCGTCAGCTCCTGTCGCAAAATGAGCGCACGACGACTTCGACTGGCGTCGCTACTCCAGCCGTGGTGCAAAATCCGAACACGTTTTATACGTCACCGGGTCCTTGGGGAAAACTGCGTTGCTCCTATATCTATTTGGAAGCTCCAAAAAGCCTGGTGGACAGCTTTCCCCTGCCCAATACACGTCCGCGCTGGACGTTTCCCGAAGAAGCACTGCCAAAACTTCCTGATTTTTTTCGCAAGGCCTCTCTTTCAGAAGCCTTGATCACACTGCTCCTGGACCCTAGCCAAGTGGTGAAAGAAAATGGGTATGCGCATCTTTTCCCTCCGCTTCCTGATCTGGAGGCCATTTCTGCGGAAACCCGGGCGATTATTTACACGGAGTTGTCCAAATATCCGCCGAATGAATTTTGTGTGGACCCGGTCCTGATCGTCGGACAGACGGTGGCGGAATGGTACCGCACGAGCAAACTGCGCCCTGGTATTATCTCAAAAATCGAGCAACTGTCCTACAAACGCGGGGATACGATCGCCTTCAGCGATGTGGGTGCCATCCTGAACTATGCGGAATCTGACTCCGAAGCGCGCGCGATCTTCAAGGCCTTTACACGTACCCGCTCTCTGATGGTCAAGGTGGAGGTGGATCACAATACCAATGTGGATGAGCTTGTGAGTTACTGGACGCTGGGGATGGGGCTGAGGCGGAAAGACATTGAGCCGCTGGTACAGTCTATCATTGATACAGATGGGGTGGAGGCGCTGCCTCTCTCCCATTTGCTGCCTTCGCTCGTCCGAAAGCTGATGTATACCTACCCTGGGCTGGACCTGGCCAAGCACGGAATGTTGCCTGACTGCCATTGGACATCGCTCAATTTCTTCAATTACGAGCCGCATGAATACCTGCTGGACTCGCGACTGGCCACCAGTGCGGTGTTAGAGAATTTTGAACCCGTGGAACCCCCTTACAAATATGGGGATGTACTGTTCTTCCTGAGCAATTCTACAGGTGATGCATTCCACTCCTGTGTGCATCTGGCGGACGGCATTGTGTTCACCAAAAATGGTCGCAATCTTCTCTCCCCCTGGCTGTTGATGAAGCTGGAGGATGTGAGCAAAATCTATCTTTACCGAGGGGATGGACGCATTCAGGGGTTCCGCCGAAAGAACCCGGACGCATCCATTCCATCGCAGTAGCTGTGGCTTAGGGGAGTTCGACGATCACTTCGATCTCCACCAAAGCGCCGAGGGGCAGTGCTGCCACCTGGATGGTGGAGCGGGCTGGCTTGTGGCCGCTAAAGGCTGCCTCATAGAGAGCATTGACTTTGGGAAAATCGGCCATGCTTTGCAGGAATACGGTGGCTTTTGCCACGTAGGTGAGATCCAGTCCCTGACTGGCGAGCAGGGCTTTGATATTGGCGAGGACCTGCTGGGTCTGGCCTTCGACATCTGTGGCTTCAATCTTGCCGGTGGCGGGATTGATAGGGATCTGGCCGGAGCAAAAGAGGAATCCGTTGGAGCGAACTGCCTGGGAATAAGGGCCGACGGCGGAGGGGACTTCAGGGGCGTTATTGATGAGTTCCATGATGGGGAAAAGAGGGGTGTCAGGCTTTCACAAGGGTTTCATACAGGGCCTTGGTACGCTCAGCGATGCTGGTCCAGCTAAAGCGTTCCACGGCACGTTTGCGACCGGCAAGCCCCATGCGACGGCATTTTTCAGGATCGGCCATGAGGCTGTTGATGCCCTCCGCCAAATCCCGAGCAAAGTGATCAGGATGCAGTGCTTCAAAGGGGCTTTCCGTCTGCTGGTCCAAGGGCACAAGGATGCCTGTTTCACCGGGTACAACGACTTCCTTAATGCCACCCACCGCACTGGCAACGACGGCGGTTTCACAGGCCATGGCTTCGAGGTTGATGATGCCGAAAGGCTCGTAAATGGAGGGGCAGCAGAAGACCTCCGCATGGGAATACATGGCGATTTTTTCCTGCACGGGTAGCATGGCCTGAATCCAGACGATGCCGCCTCTTTTCGTCTGTGCAGCGGTCACCGCAGCCTGCATTTCAGCGGCGATTTCCGGGGTATCCGGTGCACCGGCACAAAGAACGATCTGAAACCCGGGATTCATCTTCTCGATGGCACGCACAAGATAGATGATGCCTTTCTGCCGGGTGATGCGGCCAACGAACAGGACGTATGGCACATCTGGATCCACACCGTGCTTGCGCAGCACCTCAGGAGCTTCCATGCGATGGTATTCATCAGGATCAATGCCATTGTGAATGACGTGAATTTTATGCGGATCCAGCGGGAAAAAGCGCAGAAGGTCGCTCTTGGTTTCCTCCGATACGGCGATGACGGCATCCGCCATTTCCAGAGCGGTCTTTTCCAGCCAGACGGTAAAATCATAACCGCCGCCTAATTGCTCGCGCTTCCAGGGACGAAGAGGCTCCAGAGAATGGACGGTGAGGACCATGGGCAGGCCATAGTTGAGCTTGGCCAGGATGCCGCCGAAGTGGGAATACCAAGTGTGAAGGTGTACGACCTGGGCATCCACATTGCGGGTATTGAAGTCGAGACAGCGCTGCACCGCACCGAAGACAGACTTTAAGTTAGGCGGGGAAGTCCATCCTTCAGCATCCAGACTGACTCCTTTCACACTGAGATGAGGCTCGGAGCTATCCTGGTCGCCAAAGCAGCGAACCTCCACATCCATAAGTTTGGCCAGCTCGCGGGTAAGGTATTCAACATGTACCCCGGCACCTCCGTAAATGTGAGGCGGGTATTCGTTGGTGAGGAAAAGTGACTTCATAGCAGCAAGCTGCTTTCTAGCCCAGTCCTGCCTACTGGCGCAAGAAGAAGAGCGATGCGCTGCCCGTCATGAACATCACCATGCACATTGCATCCCGGCGCTTCACAAGACGGTGGAAGTGATCTGCTCCCCTAAACCAGGAAGCTGCTCAAGGGCGTGGGCAGGCGAGGGCCTCATACCGGGGACATTCAGTCCTTTGGCAGCAATGCTGACCACGAGCTCTTCCAGCGCCTCCGTAAAGGCGCATATGGCCAGGCTTTCTTCCTCATGGTCAAAGATGAGACCATTGAGGAGGGCTACATGCTCATAACGCTGCATCCATTCCTGCGCCCGGTGACTGGAGTAACGCTCCAAAACAGAGCGCATCAGAGACTCTGCGGCATGCTCTTCTGCATCGCGCAAAATTTGATAGGTCAGACAGCGCACGACATCGGCAGCGGCGGCCACGAGACCATGCTCCAGGCCAGGATTGACAAGCTGACGGTGACGATGCTCGAAGTGAAAACCGAGGTCCACCTGGCATTGCTCCGCCGGAGTCAGATGGCGATGGGATTCACAAAGCATGGCGATTTCCAGCCCCCAAGCGGGAGGCAGGCTAAATCCAGCCAGGGTGTCAAGGTCACCCGCAAACTCTCCCGAAAGGGGATAACGAAAACTCTCCAGGTGCTCCAATAGAGGCTTCACCCCGAGGACATCCTGAAAGGCCTGAATAAGGGGAAAAATGAGGAGGCGGGTGACGCGGCCATACAGGCGGTCTGCCACACGGCTGTAATAGCCTTTGGCGAAACGATATCCGAGACGGGGATGAGCGACTGGAAAACACAGCTTGGACAGCATGGAGGTGCTGTAATTCAGGATGTCTGTGTCATGACTGATGACGATGCCTTTGTGCCCGGCTGCCTTTAAGCAGGCCAGACCCATCCAGATATTGGCCCCTTTACCCGTGAGGGTGCCATCCCAGCCTTTTTCCGCCAGGCGATGGTGAGCGGCCTGGAGGGCGGGGCCGTCATTCCAGAGAACGTGCACTTTTTTTCCTCCGGCGGAGTCATTGCAGAGGCGGAGTGCAGACTCGACCTGGCTTTCCTCCATGCCATTCATGGTGAGCAAGATCTCGCTGATGTAGGGGATCTGAGCCACCTGCTCAAGGATGGCGGGCAAAGCAGGGCGCTGAGTCTCAGCGAACAAGGCCGGAAGCAGGAGTACCACCGGGTTATTTTGAGTCAGTGTAACGAGTTCTGCATCTCGCGCCGTCGCGTCTGGCGTGGCGAGATGATGCAGGGTGGGCAGTCGTGCGTGCTGATAAAAATCCGCCATCCTAAGGAGTGTCTGTCAGGGCCGTCACGCGCATGTCGTTAGATCTGGGACGCAGGATCTTCCGGCCCGGCGTCCTTTTTAGGAAGGTCTGTCTGGGTGGTGATGGGATCATCGGGTGTATCCGCAGCTTCGTATTCGATTTCGATTTCCTGCCTCCAGCGGCGAGAAACCCAAGGGCGCACTAACCCATAAAGCAGGTAGCTGACGAACAGAACGGAGGGCATCCACTGCCAGTTCCGCACAGCAAAAGCAACGACGATGATGGAGATGAGCACCCAGGCAGGGGAACGGCGGGTACGCCAATTGATGGACTTGAAGCTCGGGTATTCGAGGTCGCTCATCATGAGCCAGGAAAGCAGGACCATGAGAACGGCCAGACCATATTTCCAAGTGCCGATCTCTTTATTCCCCTCATCCAGCCAGAGCATCAGCAACGTGAGCGAGGCGATGACGCCGGCTGCTGCGGGAATAGGGCAGCCACGAAAGTGCTTGCTGTTAGTCTTGTCATCACTGGCCGCAATGCAATTGAAACGGGCCAAGCGCATGGCTCCGCAGACGAGGTAGGCGCAAGCGATGAGCCAGCCCAGCCCTGCGGGTTTTTCGATGCTGGAAAGCACGATGTCATGCACCAGGAGTGCGGGGGCGACGCCGAAGGAGACAATGTCTGCGATGGAGTCCAGCTCCCGACCAAAGGGAGACTCCTGTCCCCCTAAACGGGCAACGCGACCATCTAAGACATCGAAGAGGCAAGCTGCCAAAATGGCGATGATGGCCCAGTAATAATGCTCGGTAATGGCCCCTTCCCGTCCTTTAAAGATCTGCAAAATCGCGACAAAACCGGCCAGGATATTTCCGGCCGTCATCATCGTGGGGAGCACATAGATGCGAGGTTCGCGTTCGAGCATAAAAGTGGATTGTAGCGCACTGCACGGGATTGCCCACATGAACTTTGCAGTTTCGTCACATCCGGCGTGCGTTATTTATGAACCATGACCGCCCCGGCTCTGCCCCCTCTTTTGCCAGAAACAACCCTTTCCCAGGTACTGCAATCCTATCCGGGGGCCCAGCGTGCACTCTTCGCCCGGTATCACATCGGCGGCTGCAGCAGTTGCGCATTTAGTCCCACGGAGACGCTGGCCCAGCTCTGTGCCCGCAATGAGAACCTGGATGTGCAGGAGGTGATCTCGCACATTCAGGATAGCCACCAGGGGGATGTGACGCTGCAAATTTCCCCCGCTGATTTCGCTGAGCTGCGGCGGGAGACACCGGAACTGAAAGTCCTGGATGTGCGCACCCGCGAGGAACACGAGGCCGTCACTATTCCAGGCTCCCTGCTGATGACGCAGGAGCTGGTGCAGGAGGCTTTTTCAGCGTGGGATAAAAATGCGCCGGTGATTCTCTATGATCATACGGGCTCCCGCTCCCTGGATGCGGTGGCGTATTTTATCGGCCATGGCTTCACAAATGCCCGGTGCCTGGCGGGAGGAATCCATGCTTATAGCCTGGAGGTGGACCCTTCCCTGCCCCGGTATAAGGTGGAGATCGAAGCATGACGGATACGATCTCCAGCAAACGCTGGTCACGCCAGGAGTGGCATGCCCGGCGAGATGCTCACCTGGGCCGCGTGGCGAGCCTGGCGGATGATTTTGTGCAAAGACGGAGCTGCCAGGGGAAGCATCCTGTCCACGATTTCCTCTTTACGTATTACAACTTTTCGCCCGCGAAGCTGAAGCAGTGGATGCCGCCTCTGGGTGTCTCCCTGGAGGTCCATGAAGAGGATATGCAGACCCTGCCATGGCTAGGATCGGAGCGCTTTATCCGGCATGGCGGTGAAATAACTCTGGATGAAACGAAGCTGGGGTCCCACACTCGGGACCTGGCGCGGTGGGTGGGCCAGCTATGCGCGAATGTCCTGGAGCGTGCTCCACGGTTTCGATGCTTTGGCCTGCATGAGTGGGCCATGGTTTATCGCCAGACACGCGAGCAGATCCGCCATCAGGGATATGAGCTGCGGCTGGCCCCGGAGGTGATGGCGCAGTTTATCGAATCCCAAAGCATCGGCTGCTCCCACTACGATGCGTTTCGCTTTTTTACGCCGGAAGCCAAGCCGATGAATGTGCTGCAACCTGTGTTAGAAACACGTCTAGAGATGGAGCAAGGGGCCTGCCTGCATGCCAATATGGACCTGTATAAATGGGCGACGAAACTCTGGCCATGGATCGGCTCGGACCTGGTGGGCAAGGTCTTCGCCCTGGCCTGCGAAGGGCGCGACCTGGATATGCGAGCGAGCCCTTATGACCTGAGACATCTGGGGTATGAACCCGTCTGCATCGAGACGACGGAAGGAAGGCTGCGTTATGAGCAGGAGCAGCGGACGCTGGCTGAGAAAGCGGTGCCGCTGAGAGAGGAACTGAGGATGGCGGCGGGAAGGCTGGTCGCTTGACTTAGCCAGTGCTGGGTTATCGCTTCACCAAAAAGCGGGTACAAACACCGCCGCCGGCAACGACTTCCGGGAGTTGCTCGGCATGGCGGCCGCTGGCGATGATGCACTGGACACCACCGTTAACGGCGTCCTGCACGGCGCGGAGTTTTGAAATCATACCACCGGTACCCAGCTTGGTTTTTTCTTCCTGGGCATGATGGATGACCACATCCACATCATCCACAACGGGGATGGGGCCTTCTTCGGGCTTGGACATATCCCGCAGCAAGCCTGGGGCGCTGGTGAGTAGAATGAGCAGGTCTGCACTCCAAAGGCGGGCCACGCGGGAGGAGAGTTTGTCATTGTCGCCAAAACGGAGTTCCTCAATGGCGACGCTGTCGTTTTCATTGATGACGGGGACGACCTGGGGAAATTCCAGCAGGCGCTCCAGTGTGGTTTTCACACGGCGGGCGCGGTCGTAGTTTTCCAGATCTTCATGAGTGACCAGGAGCTGGGCCACATGGAGGTCGTAGTCTCGCAGCAAATTCTCATAGGCATGCATGAGGTGGGTTTGCCCCACGGCGGCCAATGCCTGGAGGGTGGTCATGTCCGTAGGACGCTCGGTCAGGTCCAGGGGTTTCAAGCCGGAAGCGACGGCCCCGCTGCTGACGACGACGACGCTGTGACCGGCACGTTTCAAAAGAGCAACGGCTTCCACGAGCTTGCGCAGTTGCACAGGGTCAGGCTCCGGAGCATTGAGCTTGGTCAAAATGCCGGTGCCAAATTTAAGGACAATACGCTGAGGAGCCGTCGTGGACATGGAAAGAGGGCGCGCAGTATGACGCAACCTCTTCGGCAGGCAATGGATGTTTTGCCTGATGACAGCATGTTGCACCCCCACCAGACAGGCGTATATGAATGGTCCGACCTTTCTCATGTTGACCACTTTTACCCCCGTCCTCGATGCTCTCCCGGCGCGCAAGTCGCCTCTGATGGAGAGGTTCTGGAGTTTGCTGGAAACGAAATCACCGTCCCAGATCGAGGCCATGGCCCGTGAGTCCCAAGCAGTTACGCGGCGTAATTTTGGCCGAACGATGCGGATGTTTGCCCCGCTGTATGTTTCGAATGAATGCGTGAACAACTGCTCCTACTGCGGTTTTTCCCGTGACAATACGGGCATCATGCGGGTGACGCTGACGGTGGACCAGGTGGTGAAAGAGGCGCGACACCTGACGGCGCAGGGGTTTCGCAATATTCTGCTTGTGGCAGGGGAGCATCCCCGTTTCGTGAGTGAAGGATACCTGGAGGAATGCATCCGGGCCATTCGGGATTTTGTGCCCACCATCGGCATTGAAGTCGGGCCGATGGAGGCTCCCGAATATGAACGCATGGTAAAGGCAGGCTGTGAAGGGCTGGTGGTTTATCATGAGACGTATGACCGGCCGCTGTATGCGGAAATGCACACTGCTGGGCCAAAGAAGGATTTTGAATGGAGGCTGGCGTGCCCTGAGCGCGGTTATGAAGGAGGCTTCCGCCGAATCGGCATTGGGGCTTTGTTCGGCCTGAGTGACTGGAGGCTGGAGGCTCTGCGTCTGGCGGCTCATTTGGAGCACCTGTATAAGCACTGCTGGAAATCCAGCTTCACGGTGGCCTTTCCACGGCTGCGCCCTGCGGCGGGTGGATTTCAGCCGAAGACCGGATTTCCTGACTGGGCGCTGGTGCAGACTCTGTGCGCGTTTCGCCTGACTTTCCCGGAGGTGGGCATCGTGCTGAGCACACGTGAGCCAGCGCCGCTGCGTGATGCCCTGGCCCCGCTCGGCGTGACGACGATGAGTGCAGGCAGCCATACGGAGCCGGGCGGATACACGGGGGCGGGCAATGACGACCTCCACCACACGGTGCGGGGCAAGCGGGTGGACCTGGAAGCAAAAACGGAAGATGCGAAGGCTGAAGGCCAGTTTGGCATAGCCGATGTGCGCACGCCTGCCGAGGTGGCAGCCATGCTAAAAAAACAGGGACTGGATGCCGTGTGGAAAGACTGGGATGCTGCGATCCTGACTGATGGGGCACTGGCAGCCTAACTTTAAGTACTACATAGTCATGACGATCACTCTGAATGGACAAAAGCGGGAAATCCCCGCTTCGATGCCCTTGACCAGTCTTTTAGAGACTCTGGACCTCGCGGGAAAACCGGTGGTGGTGGAGCATAATCAAGTGGCTCTGCTGCCGAAGGAAATCCCGATGGCCCAAGTGAATGACGGCGACGTTATCGAAATCGTACAAATCACCGCTGGAGGCTAAAACGGGAATCTGAAGCGATAAGATGGGTCAAATCCCGCTGATGACGCCGTCGGTGCTGACTTGAATGCGCTCCGCCGCAGGAACTTTAGGCAGCGCGGGCATACGCATCATGGTGCCGGTGAGGGCAACGAGGAAACCGGCGCCATGGGCGATCTCAAAATCACGCACGGTGATGGTAAAGTCACGCGGACGACCAAGCTTTTTGGCATCGTCGGAGAGGGAGTTCTGCGTCTTGGCCATGCACAGGGGCAGATGACCGAGGTTGTTGCGGGAATAGAGGGCCAGTTTCTCCTTCGCGGCGTCCGTGAGAGTGACCCCGGCAGCCCCATAAACACGGGTGACGATGGCATGCAGCTTTTCCTCCACAGGTGCATCGGCCTCGTAAAGGAAGGGTAGAGGTGCGGACTCCGCCGGGAGTGAGGCAAGGAGTTTTTCAGCGAGCTCAATGGCCCCCTCCCCGCCCTGGCCAAAAACATCCGCCGTGGCAGAAGGGACGCCACGGGCTGTGCAGAAATCATGCACCAGGGCGATTTCATCCTCGCTGTCAGTGGTGAATTTATTAATCGCGACAATGACGGGTCGCCCAAACTGGGCAGCGCTGTCCAAGTGTGCCGCGAGGTTTTCTAGTCCCCGAGAGAGAGCGGCGGGATCTGGCTGGGTAAGGCTGTCGAGCTGGACGCCGCCATGCATTTTCAAGGCACGGACGGTGGCGACGATGACGATGGCCTCAGGCTTGAGGCCGGACTGGCGGCACTTGATGTGCATGAATTTCTCTCCACCGAGGTCGAAGGCAAAACCGGCCTCGGTCACGGCGAAGTCGGCATGGGCAAGGGCCATGCGGGTGGCGAGGACGGAATTGCAACCGTGGGCAATATTGGCAAAAGGGCCGCCATGGAGGAAGGCTGGAACACCTTCAACGGACTGGACCAAGTTGGGCTGGAGAGCATCCCGAAGAAGGGCGAGAAGGGCACCTGTAATATTGCATTCTTTAGCAAAAACGGGGGTGCCTTCGGAGGTGAATCCAATGACGATGCGGTCCAGGCGCTCGCGAAGATCGGCGAGGGATTCCGAGAGGCAGAGGATGGCCATGACCTCGGAAGCGGCGGTGATGTCAAAACCTGAACTGCGTTCGGTAGGCTTGCCGACGCTGGTGCGGATGCTGCGGAGGGCACGGTCATTGACATCCAGGACTCGTTTCCAGAGCACGCCATCCGGCTGGAGGCTGGTCTGCTGGTTGAAGAGCTGGTTATCTATCACCGAGGAGAGGAGATTGTGCGCGCTAGTGATGGCATGAAAGTCCCCGGTGAAGTGGAGATTGATGGACTCCGCAGGCTGGACGGTACTGTGCCCGCCGCCTGTGGCCCCTCCTTTGCGCCCGAATACAGGGCCCATGGACGGCTGACGCAGGGCCAGCGCAACGCTTTGGCCGATCTTTTTCAAGCCCTGTGCCAGACCAATGGACATGGTGGTCTTGCCTTCACCCGCAGGGGTGGGGGTGATGGCTGAGACAAGAATCAGCTTGCCCTTTTGGGGACGGTTTTCCAGGGCCTTCAGGGATACCTTGGCCTTGTCCCGGCCATAGAGGGAGAGGTGATCATCCGAGATACCGAGAGAGCGGGCAACTGCTGAGATTTCGTGAGCCATGCGCGGGAGAGAGTGCGGCGATCATGCCAAGCGCAGGGGTAAAAGAAAGGCCGATTTGCAAGATGCGACTGCCATCTTGCCTCTGCAGGAGCCGCTCGCTAACCTGTATGGGAAAATCAATTTCACATCACCATGCCTATCAGCCTTCCAGCCCTCACCCGTCGTCAGTGGATTCAAGGCAGCCTGGCTGCGATGCTGACACCAACCTGGGCTGAGGCGGCGGATAAACAGGCACCGAATGAGACCTGGGCGCTGTTTTCAGACACTCATATCCTGGCCGACCCCAAGGCTGAAGCGCGTGGAGTGATCATGGCGGATAATTTGACGCGCTGCGCTAATCAGGTGCTGAAATTGGCCAGCAAACCCTACGGGGTACTGGTGAATGGCGATTGTGCTTTCCTGAAGGGCGAGCAGCCGGACTACGCCACCTTCATCGGCCTCATCCAGCCATTGCGCGAGGCGGGCATCCCAGTGCACTGCACGCTGGGAAATCATGATGACCGGAAAAACTTCACGGGAGCGATGACGACCGTGCAGGATCCACGTCCGGTCGAGGGCAGGCATGTGAGCGTTTTTTCCAGTGCGACGATGAACTGGGTGCTGCTGGACACCCTCGATCAGGTGAACAAAACGCCTGGTCTGCTGGGTGATTTACAGTTGGGATGGCTGGACCGCACCCTGGCCAGCCTGCCTGCCAAACCGACGGTGGTGATGGCACATCACAATCCGCAACAGCCGCTCACCGCAGAAGGA
Organism: Prosthecobacter fusiformis; assembly: GCF_004364345.1. NCBI lineage: Bacteria > Pseudomonadati > Verrucomicrobiota > Verrucomicrobiia > Verrucomicrobiales > Verrucomicrobiaceae > Prosthecobacter > Prosthecobacter fusiformis. Next base: position 508,706 of record NZ_SOCA01000001.1, read on the forward strand.
CAGAAGCATACCGGCATGATGGATAGCGAGGCGTTATTCAAAGTGCTGGCGAAGCACAAGCGAGTGAAAGCCTTTGTGTATGGTCACACGCACAACTGGTCCCATACCCGTGATGAGGTGACGGGTATTCATCTTATCAACCTGCCCCCCGTGGCCTATGTCTTTGGACCGGACCGGCCTAATGGCTGGGTGATCGCCCGCGCGTCAGCAGAGAAACTGGAATTCGAACTGCGTGCGCTAAATCCTGCTCACGCACAGCATGGGGAGAAGGTGGAGGTGCTGTGGGAGAGCTGAGGGGTGAATGTCCGAGGAGAAGCTAAGGCACACCGTGCATTACAAACATTATAATTTTGCGAGCCTAGCAAGTGCAGCTTGAGATGGAAATCGGCCAGAATCCACAAGCAACTGCCTGAGTTGCAATCTCGGGCCATCATTAATTCTGAGAAGCTTTAGAGTCCCTGCCGCAGAAAGGCTTTTTGCTCTGATCACAATCCCGTCCAAAGCAAAGTGTTCAGCCCAAATATCAATACGTGGATTGAATAAACGGACCATTTTACCATTCACCAAAGTGGATATGTCACTACCTTTGGCCCTGTTACAGGGAGGACAGCAAAGACACAGATTGTGGTCATCAGTCGGACCATCATGCTTTTCAGCGATTACGTGATCCACGTGGAATCCGTAGGCTGAATCCGTCTCATGTAAAAGACAGTATTCACAAAGTCCAGACGCCCGCGAAGTGACCAGTCGGCGTAGCTCTTCTGATATCCAACTGCCACTCATTCTTTCGTTCAGGCAGCAGTCGTAAATTTCAAATTTTTTCGAGCTCTAGCTTTTGCCAAACTCATCAGTCGCTCAATCTCCATCAGCCGATCCAGCTCTTCGGTTTCTTCAGGAAGTAACCCCTCACACTTTTCTTTCCCGATCAAATGTTCGAACCGGACCAGTGCTTCATGACTGGGCTGAAACGCAATCAGGGACTCTGGCGTGACTCCAGCCGCCAAAAAATCGATGGCTTCGTCATAAGCATTATTCATGTCCAGAATTTAGATAAATTCCGGCGCTGGGTCAACTTCGGATATGAACAGTAATATCCACGCCACTCCGGCAGTGGACGGGGGCTTGTGTCCGCCTTACTCTGGGGCATGAGTTTGCCATCCCTGACTGACACTTCTACCCTGATCCGACATCGACGATCCATCAAACCGGTGGATATGGATGCAGCGCGGACGGTGGAGCCTGAGTTGGTAACGGAGTTGATCGAAAATGCGACTTGGGCACCAAATCATGGGATGACGGAGCCGTGGAAGTTTCACGTGTATAGCGGTGCGGCCAGGCAAGGGCTGGCTGAAGGGCTTAGCTCCATCTATCAGCGCACGACACCAGCGGCTGATTTCCGTGAAGATAAGTTTAAGAAGATGGGTGAAAACCCTCTGCTGGCTCCGGTGATCATCGCTTGTGTGATGGAAAGAAGTGGTGGCGGGAAGATTCCAGAGATGGAGGAGATTGAGGCGGTTTCCTGTGCGATGCAAAATATGATGCTCAGCGCCACGGCGGCGGGCCTGGGTTCTTTTTGGTCATCCCCGCCAGTGCTTGAAACGACTGATTTTCAAAATTGGTTAGGCATTCGCAGTGAGGATCGCTGCATGGGGCTGCTGTATCTCGGCTGGCCAAAACCCGGTCTCGTCTGGCCGCGCAGTATGCGCCAGCCGGTTTCATCCAAAATTACCTGGCATCATGATTGAATGGCTCACCTCCATGTGGGAAGCGGTTTCCCAGGCATTCCAAGGCATCCCGTTTGAGGTGATGGGGGTATGGACGCTGACGGTATGCCTGCTGCTGGCGGGGTTGATCGGCTCAGTGCTGCCTCTCGTTCCCGGTCCGCTGCTGCTTTTCATGGCCGGTATTATCCATACCCTGCTGCTGCCGGAGGCAGGCATGAGCTGGCAGGGCATCGTGCTGCTATCCGTCTGGCTGGTGGTGGCCTATGTGGTGGATTTTGCGGCCGGGGCAATGGGGGCTAGATGGTTTGGGGCCAGTCGCTGGGGGATCGCCGGTGTCTTTGTGGGAGGCATTGTGGGGCTATTTTTTGCTCCCCTGGGATTTATCCTCGGCCCGCTGGCTGGCGGACTGCTTTTTGAGCTGTTGTTTGCCAAAAAGCGAATGGCCCCGGCGGTGAAGTCCACCTGGGGCACACTGCTTGGTACAGGAGTGGGGTTGATCGCACGGCTGGCAATCAGCTTTGCCATGGTGGCGACAGTGCTGATGGACATCCTGTGGTGGTAAGCGGTTCCGCTTACTTCTTGCGGTGGGTGATTTGCACCCCCATGCGGCTCTGGACCGGATTGGCGGACTGACGCCCTGAAACGGTATAGATGACGCCGGGCTCTTCAGGCTTGCGATTACGGTCCAGGAGTCCTGGGGAATCAGGATCGCCAGAGCGGCCAAAGAGGCTGCCATCGGCAGTGCGGGGAGCATCTGTCGTGTCGGACCGGAGGCGCTTATATTGCACACCCATACGGGACTGTACCGGGGTGCTAGCCCCGTAATACTTGCGACCATCTTTCTCCTCTGTGCTGCAACTGGTGCACATCAGGGACAGGGTAAAGAGGACTAAAGAAGAGAGAGTAAGCTTCATGGTCTAGATGATGAGAAGGCTGACGTCTTAGCACAGGACTGCCAGCGTGGAAGAGGAAAGTGCATGACCCAAGCGAATGGAATGATCATTTCTCGCCAGGTGCTTCCGCAGACAAGGTCAGCCATGACATTCCTATTCCCGCGGTTGCTTCCGAGCGTGGCTGCGTCATCATATAGCCTCTGTGACACACGCGCACGACAGGCATCTTCAGACAGGCATCGTCGGCTCTCTGGTGATCCATGCCCTACTGCTGCTTTTTCTGGCGTGGGTGCTGGGGACTCAGAGTGCCCAGGATTTTTTCCGTGCGGAGGAGGCGAGTAAGGAAAAGGAACCGGAGGTCACGCTGATCTTCCCAGATCAGCTCATCATCCCTGTGCCGCCGCCCGTGGAGGAGAAACCGCAGCTTTTTATCCGCACGACACAGAATGAGGAAGCGACGGTGAAACCGCTGAATGCGCCGTTTCAATCTGACCGCAACACAATCGCCGCGAGTGAAAAACCCGCAGTGGCCGGATCCACAGTCCCCATGCCCACCCTAGACGGGACTGCGCCTGACATCCGTGAGCTGGCCAACCGTGACTACAAGGACGGTGAGATCAAAAATGATTCCGCACCCAAGGCTGCAGCCACTCCGCCCACGCCAGCACCAAACGTCCTGAAACCACAGCCCCCCCAACCGCCACCGCAGCCACAGACGGCGATGGCTCAGCCTGCCCCCACTCCGCTGAAAAAGATGATGGAGGAGATGGATAAGGAGATGATTCGGAAAGACGAAAACCGATTACCCTTGGAAGTGCGCAAGCCGGATGATAGTCCGCCGGAAGCACCGCCGGAGCCTCCTACAATGGCTGTGCCGCAGGTGCGCATCCCAGAAGATACGCCGCCACAAATCGTCAAAGCAGTTCCCGTAGAGGAACCGGTGGAGATGAATACACCGAAGCCGGACGAGAAGGCTTTTTCCCCCTTCACGCGGACGAGTAAGACCGATGGTGGCATCAACCGGGAAGGTGCAAACGCCGTGGATGCTGAAGCCACGCCGCTGGGGATTTATATGCGACAGGTCACTGGAGCAGTGGAAAAGAAATGGCATCTCTACGTCCGGCTGGGCAAGGATTCCGTCACCTTTGGCCGGGTGCGTTTTCGTTTTTTCGTGGATAAAAAAGGCACGCCCCAGGATCTCAAAATCCTCTCCGATGCACGTGATGCCGACCCACGCATGAGAGAATTGACCTTGCGTGCTATCCTGGATGCGCAAATACCTCCGATCCCTACCGAGATCCTCCCCACACTCGATGACGGACGAGTGAAGATTGAATATGAAGCCATTATTTACTGACCTGACATCCCTTCTTCCTATCGCTGCTGTAGACGGGCCCAGCGGCTTTTCCTTGATCTGGGATTTCCTGGCTATTGGCGGCTTTGTGATGCTATTCATCGTGCTGTGTTCCATGGCTGCGGTGACCGTCATGATCTCCGCCTGGCTGCGGCTGCGTGACCACTTAGTACTTCCCGCCTCAGTGGCCGCCCACCTGCGCGCGCTACCGGGCTATGCGGCTAAGGGAGACATTAAGCCGCTCCAAGAATTCCTAGAGCGCGACCAATCCCTGCTGGCAAGGCTGGGTGCGCTGGCTATCAGCGGCACTTTTTCAAGCCGTCAGGAGTGTGTGGAAACGATCACTGCCAGGGCCAAGGAGGACCTGCATCATCTGGAGCGCGGGGTCTCCGTTTTGGAGGTCATGGTGACCGTGGCACCGCTGCTGGGCCTGCTAGGCACCACGGCCGGTCTGGTGGGCATGTTTTCCGCCTTTGGCAGCGAAGCTGGCCCGGATACGGCCACCATCGCCAAGGAGATCGGTGTGGCCCTGCGCTGTACCATCGCGGGACTTTTTGTGGCCGTTCCCTCCGTGCTGGCGCACACTTATTTCGTCCGCCGTCTGGATAACATCGCTGTGCGCCTGGAGTCCATCCTGCATGAGACTATCCAGACATTCTTCGCCCACTTTGAGGTCAAGCACACCCACGACGTGCGCACTCCTGAACCCGAACGCCTGCGATGAACCTCCGTCCCCGCCGCAGACCGGTCCCCGCGATCCCCATTGTCTCCTTGATCGATATCATGGTGATCCTGCTGATCTTTTTCATCGCCACGACCAGTTTCAATGAAGAAAAGAAGCAGGTGAAAATCACCCTGCCAGAATCAAAGTCGCTGGGGGAAGCTGTGCCCAAACAGGATGTGCGCAAGACGCTGACTATCACTAAAACACAAGACCTGATCCTGGATGGAAACCCTGTGGATGCGGCCCAACTGGCGGCAGCCATTATCAAACTCAAAGAGCAAAACCCAGGCATCAAACTGGAATTGCAAGCGGATACGGAGACCGCTCTGGGGATGCTGATGAAGGTCTGGGATGCGTTGCGGGAGGCGGGTTATTCGATCAATGACGTGCCGGCCCGCATCCAGAGCACGAAGTAAAACCTGTTTTCCAACGTGCAGTTTGCGTTTAAAACAAGACTTCCGCCTTCTGCGCCCCACCTGATATTTGCTACCGATTTCCCATGGTCCTGCCCATCGTCCGCTATCCAGATCCCGTCCTTCGAGCCAAATGCCGTCCAGTCACGGAGGTGACGGATGAGATACGCAAATTCTCCACGGACATGATTGAAACCATGAAAGCAGCCAACGGCGTGGGCCTGGCAGCGCCCCAGGTGGCCCGTGACATCCAGCTTGCGGTCATTGATGTTTCCCACAATCCACAATGCATCAGCTACCTGCGCATCAATGGTGAAGCGGCGGAAATGCCAGCGCATATGCCGGTCATCTTTCTCAACCCACGTCTGGAACTGGGCAAGGACAAGGAGGTGGATGAAGAAGGCTGCCTCAGCTTTCCCAACCTGCGTGGAGACATCCGCCGCAGTGAGGATGTGAAGGTGACCTTTCAAACCCTGGACGGCGAGACCCAAACCTGGGAAACGGATGGCCTGCTTGCCCGCGCTTTTCAGCACGAGATCGACCACCTCAACGGCATTCTCTTCATCGACCGTCTGTCTGCGACGGCCAAGGTCGGGCTGAAGCGCAAACTGGGGCGCCTGATGCAGGAATGGACCGAGGAAGATGAATAATCCTGCCGCGGGTCTCTAAAGAGGGCAATCACGACGCAAAAGTATCAGATTCCTGCCTTGGAATCTACGCCAGGATTTCGCAGGCTGAGCGAATGCGGTCAATTTTTTCACAGGCGAAATGGTTAGGCGTCATGTTATTTGGCTGGGCCGCCGTGGCCTTGACGGCGGCTGAAAAGGCAGGTTGGAAAGTCGGGGCAGCCAGCGTGGACATCACACCGGAATATCCGGTGCGCCTCAGCGGCTATGGCAGCAGAACGGGACCGCATGAAGGCATTCAAATGCGCCTTCATGCCAAGGCGCTGGCCCTGACCTGGGACGCATCCCCTGCTGCCATCATGCTGACAGTAGACAATTGTGGAGTGCCTGCCACGATGCGTGCTGAGGTGCTGCGTCGGCTCAAAGAGGCAGGGCAGGCCATTGAGGATGCACGCTTTTCCCTGCACTCCAGCCACACGCACTGTGCGCCCGCCCTTCCGGGTTTATTACCCTTTTTGTTTGGCGAAGAACTGCCGGAGGATGAGCAGGCGGCGATCAACCGTTATGGCGAGGAACTGACTGGCAAGCTGGTGAATGTGGTGAAAGAGGCACTGCACAAGCAGGAACCTGCCAGAGTGGAGTGGTCCACAGGAAAGGTCCTCTTTGCCATGAATCGCCGTTTCAAAACGGAAACGGGTTACAGCAATAGCCCCAATCCATATGGCCCGGTGGATCATGCATTGCCAGTGCTGAAGGTGACTGACGCCAGCGGGAAGCTGCGCGCTCTTTTTACCAGCTATGCCTGCCATTGCACCACCCTATCCATCAATAAAACACACCCTGATTGGGCAGGCTGCGCACAGAAGGAACTGGAACTTCGGTTCCCGGGTGTCGTCGCGATGACGGCGATCGGCTGCGGGGCTGACCAAAACCCTTACCCCCGCCGTGACCTAGCCCACGTGGAAAGGCATGGGGTGGATCTGGCAAAGGAAGTGGTGAGGCTGATCAATGAACCGATGAAAGCTGTCCACGGCCCGCTTTCCTGTGCCAACCAGGAGGTAATGCTGCCCTTTGACACGCCCCACGACCGCGCCACCTGGGAGCAAAGCAGCCTGGATAAGAATAAAGCCACGGCACGGCATGCGCGACATTTTCTGGACTGCCTGGACCGTGGGGAGGCGATTCCAGCCGCGCTGGCCTATACGGTACAGGTGTGGAGCTTCAGCGATGACCTGCTGACCATCAATCTACCGGGAGAGGTCGTGGTGGACTATGGGCTGCGTTTCAAAAAGGAATATGATCGCGCAAGGACCTGGGTGAATTCCTATACGAACGACGTGCCCTGCTATATCCCCTCCCAGCGCGTTTGGGAGGAAGGTGGATATGAAGCTGCTGGGGCGATGGTTTATTATGGACGACCGAACCGGTTTGCATCCGGTGTAGAAGAAATCATTGCCCAGGCCGTGAAGGAACTGGTGCCTGCGGGCTTTGTTCATACAGCAGGGGAAAAGATCCCAGACACACCCGCCCCCGTGCCTGCGTCCAAATAAAGGCCAAAAGCCACTTAAAATGGCTGGCCCTTGCTGATAAGAAGGCCGCATGATAGATCCCGGCATATGCAATGTGTAACCGATATCGAGATAGACGCCTGGCTGCATCAGCACTCGATTCCGAAAGATCCATATAGCGGCGATACGTGTCCAGAATTCTACGTTCAATTCTCTGCGCCTTCTACTCACAGGCAGATGGAGGCCTTTGCCCGCCACTATTTTCTGAACATCAGCCCAGATGCAGAATCTCTGATTCACATGACCGATTGGGGGCTCTATGAGCCCAGCCAGATGATCGCAATCACTGGGATACGCGGCAGCCGAGGTGAAGACAGGTGGCTCATTGATGCGCCAGGACATCGTCTGACATCTGAAGAGGTCGAGCTTGGAATCTCTCTGTTTAGCCTCTCCGCTTCATTTGCCTGGAGTTCGTATGTGTATTCACCCTCCCATTGCTCGACCCTTTACAATTGGGAGGGAGACATTTTCGATTTCTGGACTGACAGCGTCGAGGTGTTTGCAGAGATGAAACTCCTCCTTACGCAACATAACCTCACGGAAATAACAAGAGGATAACAATGAGGGTGGAGTACCGGACCGTATTGTTTACCCTCAAACAGTAACCCAAATGAAGACCGCAATTATTTTTTGGCTCATCCTCGTCGCGGGCGTCGTCGCAGCAGATCTGGACCTGGCCAATTTAAAGGACCGGCAAAAGGAGGGAAAGCCTGTCATTCCTGAACGTCTGACTGCGCTTATTGGTGATGCCAACCGGGTGGTGGTGATCGAGGAGGGGCCATCTGGAGAAGAAAGGAAGCTCTATGAATCACGAGAGAGGAAAGATTTGGATGCCTTGTCGAGTGCCCTTGTCGTTATCAAACCGGATGAATGGTTTCACTGCATGTGCTTGGGAAGCCCTACCATCAATCTCTACAAGGATGAGGAGCTTATTGGCCAAATCTCGAATCATCATGGACAATCTGTAAGGTGCTCTCTGTGGAGTAGCGATGCCGTCATCGCAGATGTCGAGAACTGGCTGAAGTGGTTTGACGACCGGAAACTCGACGGTCCAAGAAAAGAAGTGGAGGAAAACCGAGCGAGGCAAGACCAGCATGAGCGTGACTGGAGGAAATGGGTGGCGGCAATTCCCAAGGGCCTTGAACCGGTGTGGGAGGATTCGTTTAGCCAATTCCTAGTTGTAGATACCAAGCCTCTGATCAATGCATTAAAAGTTTCCATCCCCAAGAAGGAAGACCAGATTTTAGCACTGCTGAAATGGTTCGGTTGTGGCGCGGGGCCGTGGTCAGGATTTCCCTCCTACGAATCGGTGGCCGAGGAGTTGCTGCTTACCTATCAGGTTGACGAGATTGTGTCAGCCATCGAGGTCCGCAAGCTGATTCCCGAGCAAGTGGAAGGTGCGGCCAGGCTTTTTGGAGGATGGGATTTCTCACGGAAGCACCCGAAAGGTCTCGCCGAAGTTCCTGACGTGATTAAGCGGACTCTGTGGGATCAGGTTAAGGACACCAACGACAAGGACAAGTTGGAACGTGCTAGACGTGCATTCAAACCTTGAAGCTTTCCCCAGACACACTGCGCCAGAAAGGCCCAGTATAACAAACAACACTCGCACAAAATGCAGATCTGCAATGTGGACTGTCCAGGCGTTCATACCCCTTCCATTCATGTTGCAAAGGAAGATCCTGATCGCAGCCAGTATGTATCTTAACCCTGCAATGTTTCCACCCGCATCCAGCTAGGGTTACCGCGCACACAAGTGAGAGCTTTCAGAGCATCCAGCGCCTGGAGCATATCACTCAGGAGGGCATCATGCAGCATCAGCACCAGGCTGGTGCTACCGCTGGTGTCTTCCAGGTCTTCAGGCTGGATCATGGAGGAGATGCCAATGTTACGCTGACCGAGCACCGTCGCCACCTGGGCGAGCACGCCGGGGACATCATCCACCGTCAGGCGCAGGTAATAATGCGAAACGGTATCCTCAATGGGTTTGCTTTTCCCATACAGGCCATGCGGAACGAAGCCGCTGTGGCGTGAGCCGTACATGAGCACGGCGGCGGCTTCACAGAGGTCGCTGATGACACTGCTGCTGGTCGGGTCCTGCCCGGCACCACGGCCATAAAAGAGGGTCTCACCAACGATGTCCCCGTTTACCAGGAGGGCATTGAAGCTGCCGCTGACATTGGCCAGCACGTGAGAAAGAGGAACCAGGGTAGGCTGAGTGCGGACTTCCACCAGGCCCTGCTGATCGGCCCGGATGACAGAAAGCAGCTTGATGGTGTATCCCAGACGTTTGGCGAATTTAAAATCAAGGATGTCGATTTTATCCACGCCCTCCACATGCACGCAGGAAGTGGGAATCCAAAACCCGTAGCTGAGGGAGGCCAGGATGATGGCTTTGTGAGCGGCATCCCATCCACTGACATCCAGGGTAGGATCAGCCTCGGCGTAACCTTTTTCCTGCGCTTCACCGAGGGCGGCCTCATAGCTCAGCCCGGCCTGGGACATGCGGGTGAGGATGTAATTGCAGGTGCCGTTGATGATGCCGTGAATGGACAGGATGCGATTCCCAACGAGGCCTTCCTGCAGCACCTGAATGATGGGGATGCCCCCTGCCACGGCCGCTTCAAAATAAATCGGTACGCCGCACTGCTCCGCCAGGGCGAAGAGTTCCTGCCCACGCTCAGCCAGAAGGGCCTTGTTTCCAGTCACGACGATTTTTTTCGCTCGCAGGGCAGCGCAGACGAGGTCGTAAGCGGTGGTGGTGCCGCCAATGAGCTCCACAATGACCTGGATGTATGGATCCTCGATCAAGTCCTGCCAGCGGGTGCTGAGCATATCCTCAGGAACAAGCACATCGCGTGCACGGGAGAGATCCCGCACGATGACCTTCTTTACTTGGATATCGGCACCAGTGCGCTGGCGGATGAGATCGCCATTTTGTTCCAGGTTTTTAAACACCCCGGCACCCACATTCCCCAATCCTGCGAGGCCGATGTAAATGGTGCGTGGGGGAATGGAAACGGACATGATTATAGGAAAAGAAAAGGGCAGCTAGAGATGCACGGGGAACACGTCAGGGCAAGGACTTCGACAAAGTCCCTGCAATCCCGAGCTAAAGAACTGATGGGCTGCCAAGCCCTATTGCGCAGGCTTTAACTGACGGGCGGTGTAATACTGGGTGACTGCATAGAGCAGAATGAACAGGGCCAAAAAGGCCTCTTTCAGTTCACCCACTTGCAAACCGAGATAGGTGGGAAGCACGGCATCATAATGGTTGGCAATTTTAGCAGGGATACCCACAGTATTTGCGAGGATACCGACGAAGGCTGAGCTGAGAGAAGGCCAGAGCCAGAACTGCAAATGAAAGGACTTCATGTTGTCACTCACAAAAGTAGGCTTCAGCCGCGTGCAGATCCATGGAATGATCAGTCCACCGACGATGCAACCAGTGGACAGGGCACCCCGAATAACCTTGGTGAAGATGAATTCCACGGTGCCTGACAAGTTATGAATGTTGGTTTCGCGCTGGCGATTGATGCTTTTCCAGTCATCAGGCGTGTCGAATCCAAAAAAGTGCTGCCCCCAACTGATTTCCTCCCCCAGGAAAACAAAGGCCCCTAGGGCCAGGACCAGCAGCCAGCAACCATGGTATTTGCCGATCCTAAGCGGGAAAGTGCGGAGATAGATGACAAATGCAGAGAGCAGGAAAACAGCGGTCAGATTTTCCATCAGCCCGTATTCGCGGTTTAATCCCGCCTCCCAGTTTAATGCAGGAATCAGCAGAAATAACGGGTAAATCAACATCGCAACCGGCATCCCAAAGGCCAACCACTTGGGCAGGGACTGGCCGTAAGAAGCGCGGGGGTAAGTAGGTGACAATGTAGGATCTGTTGTTCCAGTCATATTAATGAATGTGCCAAAATTGCTACAGAGCACTAAAACGCATCCATCTGAAAGCAAAGCAGATTTCATCTTCTACTGTGACAAATCGAGGTCTTGCTCTCTAGGCTTGCACCTTCAGTCGCGAGGTTTTAAAAAGTCTGGTATGCAGCCTGAAGCGGAAAATTCCCCCTGGCGAAGAATTCTGTTCCTGAGTCTCCGGTGCCTCTTTGCAGCAGGGCTGCTTTTTTGGGTGTGGACCCGGCTTGAGAAACAGGGAGCGGGTGATTTTTCCTGGAGCCATGTGGACCTGGGCTGGTTGTCACTGGCCTTTGGGCTGGGAGGAATCTCCGTCCTTGGCTGGGCAGGACGATGGTGGTGGTTTCTCCGCGTTTATGGAGTGCGGGCGCGTTACAGGGAACTGCTGCGGCTGACCCTGTTCGCCGATTTTTTTAATCTTTATTTTCTTGGTCCACTGGGCGCGGATGGCATCCGCCTGTTACTCCTGTCACGGAGCTTTCCAGACAGACGTGGAGCGATCGTGGGCTCTCTCATTCTCGACCATGTGGGAGGCATGTTTGGAGGCGCTGTGCTTTATTTTTGTTATTCGCGCTATGCAGACGTGCCGGGGGCAGTGGCGCAAGCTGCCAATTTCACCCTTATTCTTTCCATCTGTGTGACTTTCCTGGGACTGGGGGTGATCATGGAGCCATGGATTCAGCAGGTAATCTCGCGCATCCCTGGACTGCGGCGGCTTTCCGTCCGGGCGGCTCCGCTCTATGCGGGTAAATTTCGGCATCCATGGCTGTTGGCGGGTTTTGCCGTTTCCATCATCGGCACCGCGTGTGCCTATGCGGCGTATTGGGCGGCTGCCTGCGCCCTGGAAGCCAGGCTGGGCCTGCGCGGCATGTTTGGCCTGATGCCTTTGGTGGATGCCCTGGCCTCATTGCCCATCACCATCAGCGGCATCGGCGTGAGAGAAAGCCTGCTGGTGGAGTGGCTGGGGGACGATCAAGGAATTGGAGCAGCGAAAGCTCTGGCCATCTCCCTGCTGGGCTTTGCCGCCCTGGGCTTGTGGGGGCTCATCGGCGGCATCTGGCTAGCATTCTGGCGGCGCAAAAATCACACCACCGCATAATCTGACGGCTCTTCGCCATAGATGGCGAAACGGGTCATGAAGCGAAGGAGGTTGCGGCTATAAGGATGATTCGTTAGACCGCCGCCGGCCATGCCGGAGATGTTTTTCTCAAAATGCCGCTGCATGATCATGCTGATCTTACCCGGAAACATCTGAGAAATTTTGGTGCCGGTGCGCTGAAGGGCAAAAATGTGGCCGCCGTAGAACATGTCCACCAGTTCCTGCCAAGCACCGAGCATGTCGCGGAACCAGTCCAGGTACTGTTGGAAGGCTTTATCCCAGTCATCCTGGCGGTTCTGAAGGATGGCATCCGCAAGCTGCTCCGCTGAAACCATGGCCATGCAGAGACCTGGGGAAAGCATTGGGTCCACGAAACCAAAGGAATCCCCAACGCATACCCAGCCGTCGCCATGTCCTTGCTCGGAGATGAGCTGGTAATTGGCATATGTCGTGACCGGAGTGATGCGCTTGCGGTTCGGGCAGGCATCGGCCAGGGGCTTATTCTGATCGATGACGGCTTCCAGTTGCTCCTCGGGAGTGCGTCCGTACTGCTTGGCGTGGTCTTTATCGAAGACGACGCCGATGCTCAGCGCGTGACGCAGCGGGATGCGCCAGGACCAGCCATGCTTCAGGCGGGTGATGACTGTCTGACCGGAAGGCACAGGCATGGTGCAATTTTCATAATGGGCGAAGTGGGAGACATCTTTGCGGTCGCCGATGGCTGCACGGATGCCGAGCAGCTTGGCAAACAAACGGCGGCGGCCACTGGCATCCACCAGCAGATCCGGCTGACGACCTTTCCAATCCGGCACCAGGGCCAGTGTTTCTGCGCTGAGGCGCGGCACCTTTTCACCACGCTCCGTCAGGCCCACTTCCAGCTTTACATCGCAAGGGATGAAACGTGCACCGGCATCCAGAGCCGTCTGATGAACCAAGTCATCAAACGGACGACGCGGAACATTGTAAGCATAGGTGGGAAGCACCCCGCGCATGGCGGTGAAGGAAAGCTCCAGCGCATCATTTTCATCAAAAATCCAGGTCACACCTGGTTTGTAGGTGCCCAGTTTAGCGACCTCATCCTCAATGCCGAGGCGGCGGAAGACATTGACCAGCCGGGGAACCAATGACTCACCCACGACCATGTCCGGGCGCTTTCCGTCATCAAAAAAGACTGCATCCACGCCTTCTTTGGCCAGGAGACAAGCAAGGGTGGCACCGGCTGGGCCAGCACCGACAATACCGACACGGAAAGGTTTGGAGGCGATCTTCATAGTGCAGTCGAATGCTTAAAATAGGTGCGCCACCGCCAGGTGCAACCCTGAGAGCATTCTGTCTAACTTTTTAACGCTGAAAGCTGCAACTTGCACCACGCCGGATCGCCCCCATCTTCCGCCCCCCTATGAATAAGCTGGACGAAATCATCGCGCACAAGCGCACCGAAGTGGAGAAACTGCTGCCCCGCATGGAAAAGCTGCGTGCAGCCGCCGCGCTCCGCGATGATTTCCGCTCCCTGGAAGATGCCTTGCGTCTGGACCCGACAAGGCTGGGTATGATCGCCGAAGTGAAACGCGCCTCCCCTTCCGCAGGTACTATCTCGGCAGACTTTGATCCGCTGACCATTGCTCGCGGCTATGAAAAAGCTGGTGCCACCGCGCTGTCCATCCTCACGGATGAAAAGTATTTTCAAGGCCGGCTGGAATACCTTTCTCTGATCCGAGACCAGGTGGACATCCCCTGCCTGCGCAAGGACTTCATCATCCATGAAGCGCAGATCTTTGAAGCCGTCGTGGCGGGAGCCGATGCCATCCTCCTGATCGTCGCCGCGCTGGATCAAAAGACCCTCGTCCACCTGCTGGATGTGGCGCATACCTTTCAACTGGATGTGCTGATGGAAGTCCACGACCTACCGGAACTGGAACGCGCCCTGGATACCGATGTGCGCATCCTCGGCATCAACAACCGCAATTTGAAAAGCTTCACCGTGGACATGGCCACTACTGAAGCCCTGGCCGAAGAAGTCCCGGACGACATCCTCCTCGTCTCCGAAAGCGGCATCAAATCCCCCGCCGACGCCGCCCGCCTAGCCGAAGCCGGCGCTGACGCACTTTTGGTTGGGGAAACGCTGATGCGCAGCCAGAACATCCTCGTGGACCTGCCGCTGCTGAGGGCGATGAAGCCTTGAGGAGGGCGAGTAGCCTCGCTTCGCTCAGCATACTCGTGCTCCATGCATCGATTTCACTCCTTCACCCGCTCCAACTGCGCGCCCAGGGCAGCGAGCTTGTCGTCCAGGTGCTCATAACCACGGTCAATGTGGTAAAGACGGTTGATCTCCGTCTTGCCGCTGGCGATGAGGCCGGCGAGGACAAGAGCGGCTGAGGCGCGGAGGTCGCTGGCCATGACGGGAGCACCTTTGAGGGCATTGCCGCCACGGATGCGGGCGGTGGCTCCCTGGAGGTCAATGTTGGCCCCCATGCGTTTCATTTCCGCCACATGCATGAAGCGCTGCGGGAAGATGGTTTCAGTAATGTTGCTGCTGTCACCAATGGCGCAGGCCAGGGCACAGAACTGGGCCTGCATGTCCGTGGGGAATCCGGGATAACAAAGAGTGGTGAGATCAAATCCCTTGGCTTCAGGATTTGGGGAAATGGTGATGCTGTCCTTGCCGATCTCGATGGGGAAACCGCATTTTTTCAGCATGTCGGTCACGGCCGTCATGTGCTCCGGCATGACGCGCTTGAGGGTGATGCCATCGCCGATCATCGCACCGGCGCAGAGAAAGGTGCCGGCCTCAATCCGGTCCGGGATGACGGTATGCTCAGCGCCGTGTAATTCTTTGACGCCTTCGATGACAATGCGGTTGGTGCCTGCGCCTTCGATCTTGGCACCCATTTTGATGAGGAAATTGGCGAGGTCCTCCACCTCAGGCTCGGCGGCTGCGCCTTCGATGATGGTGGTGCCTTTGGCCAGGGTAGCGGCCATCATGACATTATCCGTGCCCAGGACGGTGGAGCCATGCTTGCCCATGAGGTTCATCGGCCCGCCTTTGAAGCCTTTTTTCGCATTCACGCTGATGTCTCCTCCATCCACAGTGATGACGGCTCCGAGGGCCTCCAGGCCTTTAAGATGCAGATCCACAGGACGGTCACCAATCACACAGCCACCCGGAAGGGAGACGACGCATTTTTTCAGGCGACCTGTAAGCGGGCCCAGCACGCAGATGCTGGCGCGCATCTTCCGCACCAGTTCATAGGGAGCGACGGATTTGATTTTTTCCGCCTTCACCACCACGACGCCGCTGGCGCGCTCCACCTCGGCTCCCAGTTCCCCGAGGATGCGAACCATGTAATTGGTATCGCTCAGATCGGGCACACGACGAATGGTGCAAGTCTCCTTGGTCAGCAGTGTGGCCGCGAGAATAGGCAGAGAGGAGTTCTTGCTGCCGCTGATATTGACGCGGCCTTTGAGAGGGGAACCGCCGTGAACGATGAGTTTTTCCATGTTGCCCGTCTAAGTGCGCCGGGGACGCTCTGGTGCAAGAGGAAGATTCATCTCAATGTGAAAGCGACGCCCACGGGACCTGCCGCCAGAAAAAAGCTACCGTGAAAGCCAGTTCCCAAACGACAGATCCCGCAGACATAGGGCTTTACCGGAAAGGTTTCCGCCAGTTACACATTTTTGGAAAAAAATTAAATCAGACGACTGGGGGTGCGTCAGCAAAGACGAAACGCTCGACTCCGGCTAGGTCGGCCTTCACCTCTGCGGCTCCATAACCGAGTCCACTGGCGTGACTGGCTGTCAGGTGCCCCTGATCATGCCCAACCTCCAACGCTATGAGTGCGCCTGGAGCCAGCCTGGAAGGCGCATCTGCGAGGAACCGACGCACCATGTCCAAGCCGTCGGCACCGCCATCGAGTGCCAGGATGGGATCCCTCCTTACCTCACGACTTAATGAAGGTATTTCTCCAGTCGGTATGTAGGGCAAATTGCTAACCACAAGGTCAAATGTCCCGCTGATTTTTTCGAAAAGATCACTGCGTAAAACCTGTAAACGCTCCAAGCCCAGCCTGCTTGCATTGAGTCGTGCCAGATCCAGCGCCTCCTCAGAAATATCGGCCAAGATCACTTGGCTGTCTTTCCACGCGCTCGCCAAGGTCAGGCCGATGCAGCCGGAGCCAGTGGCCATGTCCAACACGCGGGCCGGAGGTGATTTCCCATAGCGTTTGATCAGCAGATCACAGAGGTATTCTGTTTCCGGCCGAGGAATGAGGGCACGATGATCGCTAATGAGTTCCAGCCCAAGAAAGTCCACTGTTCCCAGCAAATGCTGGAGGGGTTCGCCATCCGCACGTCTTTTGGTGAGTCCACGCAGCTTTTCCAAATCTACCTCCTGCAGGATCTCACCAAAACGCAGGTATAAATCCAGTCTGCGACAACCCAGCACATGTGCCAGCAGGTGCTCCATATTCAGCCGAGCCTCATCCACGCTATGCTTCTCCAGATAACCTGTGCCAGCGCGGAGAGTATCAAGGAGGGGTTTCATCAGGAATACAGAGACCTCGACGTAGTATCGGCTTTGTCTGCTGTCAAAATTTGCTTATTTCAACCCAGCCTCCGCTAGCCGCTCCTGTAGATCACTGGCCAAGAGGCTGTCCACGATCTGGTCCACGCGGCCTTCCATGAACATGTCCAGGTTATAGACGGTCATTTCGATGCGGTGATCGGTCACGCGATTCTGCGGATAGTTATACGTGCGAATTTTTTCTTCGCGACCACCGCTGCCGATGAGGTTGCGGCGGTGGGCGGAATACTTGGCAGCCTCTTCCTGCTGCTTCTTTTCCAGCAGGCGAGAGCGCAGGATGGTGAGGGCTTTTTCTTTGTTTTTGATCTGACTGCGACCGTCCTGGCAGCGAACGATGGTGCCAGTAGGGATGTGCATGACCTGCACAGCGGAGTCCGTGGTATTCACCCCCTGGCCACCGGCACCGGAGGAGCGGCAGACTTCGATACGGACCTCATCCGTTTTGAGTTCAAAATCCACCTCTTCAGCCTCAGGCAGCACGGCCACTGTGGCAGCAGAGGTGTGAATACGCCCCTGTGCTTCTGTGGCAGGCACACGCTGGACGCGATGAACTCCGCTCTCATACTTCAGCACACGGAAGACATCTTCCCCGCCGACTTTCATGACGATTTCTTTAAATCCGCCGACATCCGAAGGACTGGATTCCAGCGTCTCCACCTTCCAGCCACGAGTTTCGGCAAAACGAGAATACATGCGCACAAGATCCGCCGCAAACAGCGAGGCTTCATCCCCTCCCGTGCCAGCGCGGATTTCCACCAGGGCATCTCGGCCTTCCAGGGGATCCGGCGGGAGAATGGAAAACTGTACTGATTTCTCCAGTTCTTCGACGCGCTTTTCAATGAGCGGAATCTCAGCCGCCGCCATCGCTGCAAATTCTTCATCACCGGCTTTCAGCATTTCCTGGCTGTCCGCCAGTTCGGTGAGCTGCTTTTGATATTCATCCCAGCTTTCCAGAAGGTTTCCTAACGTCCGATGTTCCCGGGTAAGTTCCCCCGACTTTTTCGGATCATCAAAGAAGCCCGGCTGGCCCATGAGTTCTTCGAGGAGCTCAAAACGGGTGCGTTTCGTGGCGATGATGGGGGCGTAATCCATGATAGGAAAAGGTCAATAAAGGAACGTCAGTGCGGCGGCGGGCAACGGGAAACAAAAAACGGTGCCGAGCTCGGAGGCACGGGCACCGTTTTCTGGTAAAAAGGAAATGGAGGCTAAGCGGAAACGTCGCTGAGCTTTGGAGCAGCGCGGCGGACGCGGGTGCTGCCGTAACGCTGGGCGAATTTGTCCACACGACCGGCGGTATCAATGAAGCGCTGCTCACCTGTGAAGTAGGGGTGGCAACCGGCGCAAATACCGATCTTCAGGTTCTGCACCGTGGAGATGGTCTGATAAACCGCACCGCAGGTGCAGGTGATCGATGTTTCGTAAACCGTAGGGTGGCCTTGTTCTTTCATGGGGGTAGTGGTCTGATTTCCACGTGGAACTGACGAGGGGCAAGGAGCGCCGCTTTCGCCGGAGCGTGGGGGCTAAGAGATTCGCACAAGCGGGCAAAGGGTCAACTGCATTTTCAGGCTTGTCGTTAGTCCTCGGCCTGCAACCGCTCCAGTTCAGCGATCAGGATATCATAACGTTTTTCCAGCACTGGCTCAATGAGAAGGCTGTGCTGGATGGGCGGACGACGGACAAAATGATAGGCGAGGATATCGCAGACAAGATCCGGGCATTCGATTTTTAATAAGGCTGTGCGGAGGTTGCGCATGGCATCCCCGGCGCAGGAGGTGGCATCCGGCAAAAGATCCAAGGCACGATCTTTTAACTCATCCACATAGCCAGCTTCCGTCTCAATGACCGTGGGCATCGGTTCGATGTCGGCAATCACGAAGGGTTTTTCCTGATGGGTGTTTTTAAAGCGGATCCTACGCATGCCCTGGAGCATGACATGGGAGGTGCCGTCCTCCTGTTTCTTGCAGGCTCTGATCAACCCGGCCGTACTGACGGGTAGCAATTCGTATCCATCCTTGGCCGTGCGCACACGGGTGCCGATGCAAAACATACGATCCGTTTTCAGTGCGTGGGCCAGCATCAAGCGATAGCGCTCTTCAAAAATAAACAAAGGCAGCAGGCAGCCGGGGAAGAGGTAACAATCCCCCAACACCATGACCGGCATGGTATCCGGCAAATGGAAAGAGGGGTGATTCTGGCAATTGACGTCCATAGGGCAGCTTTGATGCGTGAGAGTTACGCATCAAAGTGCAGGTTGGCGCAAACTGTCTTGCAGAGAAAATCAAGACTTGCCGCCATACGAATCCAGGCACCCTAAAGGCGGACGAATCTTGATCTGGCCTCTAAAAAAGCTTGTGCATGAGCTTGGGAACGTGGCCGCACCGGACACCGAGCACTTAATCGCTACCGCGAATTTCCTCCAGTTGCCTCAGCTTTTCCTGCATCGGTGCGGGAATGGAACGACGCTCATCGGGGTTACTGACGTCCCAGCTTGTTTCTACACCTTCCTTGGGCTTGGCGGAAAAAATCATGCGTTCACCTTCCTGGCGAAGACTGTAAATGCCGCTGTCATCACTGCGGGTGACGTTGGCAGATTCACGGGGGCGGCCGGGACTTGGTGGACGGTATGCCGAGTCAGGCACAGTGCGAGGTTCTGTGCGGGAATCGGAGTCACTACGGCGTCTCCCGCCATCCCATAAAGGAGAGGTGGGGGGCGTGCCGTTATTGTCTTCACGACGCCAATCGCGCATCCTTTCCTGATATTCCCGCATCTGCTTCTGATAACGCTCTAGGGAATCGCGCATGTCATTCATGTCAGGGCGGTTGCGGTCACCGCGATAGAAAGGCTGAAAGTAATCATCGCGGGGATCTCTTGATTCCACAGGCATCATCCGCTCCTCAATCCTGACAGTGACTTGTTTTTCCACGCCAGCAGAAATGAGAGTCATCGACACCAGATCATCTTTCTTTTTGCTGCGCACCAGGGTCTGGAGCTGCTCCATATTCACCAGTTTTTGATCTTCAAAACGGATCAGGATGTCGTCATCCTGGATGCCAGCAGCCTGAGCAGGAGTATCCGGCATGACCTCTTGTACGAGAAGGCCAAAACCTTCGGATAGGCCGAAATGAGCGCGTAATTCACGCGGCACATTTGCAGTCAATACTCCAATGTAAGCCGTTGGTTCCTCCTGCCCTTGGCGAAGACCACGGGGGCGACCGCTTGTCGGCGGAGGTTCACGAGAAGGGGGCGGGGATGGATCAATCGCCTTCGGCGCTGATTCGGGTTCAAGAGGCATTGGCTGCTGCTGGGCATTAAGCGGGTTGTTCAAAAGCGCCAGCAGTCCGGCCATGGCCAGCAAAGCTGCATGGAGGGGTTTCATAATATTAATATTGGTTAGTCTTTATTGGAAAGAGACCGGCAGCACGACACTTTCTTCGCGCGGTCTTTCCAAAGTGATGTGAGCACCATCGCGGGGATCGATCCATGCGTGGCGCTCCATGGAGGTTAGCCTCACACGCTGCTCAGGCAGGCGTGAGTTTGAGTTGTACTGGATGCCCTCATTTCGAGCATCCACCACTTCACGAATAGTGGTCACGGGCATCACATAAGGATCGGGGGCGGATGCCACTAAGGCAGATGGGCTGTCAGCATCGTTGCCAGAAAAAACGCTCATCACCAACACCGCCGCAGCGGCACCGGCGGCAGACCAGGATAGAGGAGCCAGCCAGATCGGACGAAGGGTGCGCTCTGACCGGAGCATCCATTCCCGGTCTTGTTCCAGCTCCTTGGCGATGCCCTGGCTCAGAGACGCCGAAGGGCCGCGAGGCTGCAATTCAGAAAGCAGAGTTTCGATTTCGTGTTCGTTCATATCAGGCCTCCTTGGCGAATGGAAAAGGTACGACGTTGGTGGCGGCGGGAGTGGAATCGATCACCAGGTCCCCGCGGCGAGGTGCCAATTTTTTTTGCAAGGACTGGAGTGCATAACGATAACGTCCCGAAACGGTATTGATAGACTCCCCCATGGTCGTGGCGATTTCCGCAAAAGTCAGGCCGCCCCAAAGCTTTAGCGTCACGACTTCACGCTGATCTTCAGGCAGGGTCTGCATGGCCTCCTGGATGATCAGCGCCGTTTCTTTCTGCTCCGGGCTGGTATCGAAGACTGGGGCATCGCCCATAGGCAGGGCCACATTGGACGCAGCCTCACGACGGCTGCGCCGGGTATCACTCCGGCGCTGGTCCAGGGCAATGGTGCGAACAGCCGCATATAGAAGGGGGATGTGCTCCTCATTCCCTTCAGGAAAACGTTTCCACCAGCGTACGAAGGCCATTTGCACGACATCTTCCGCATCTGCCCGGCTGGGGCAGAGCTGGACAGCATAGAGCAACAGCTTCGGAGCGACCTTGTCGAAGCAGTATTTCCAGGCATCTATAGTGGCGGCTTCCATGTGGGGGAGAGTTTCCAGGGGCTTAACGTCACCCCCTCTTGTTTTTGTATGATGAGGGACGTTTTTGCTGAAAGTCTGTTCCGGAATCGTGGAAGATGTGTCAGCAAAGGCTGCTCATTCGGCATTTCTGGGCATCCTCTCCACTTGCACGCCCCCCTGCCCAGTTTTAAAGCACTCTTTCTCCAACCCTGCCATGTCCACCACGTATCACGTCCTTCCCACTGCCGCTCACAACGACCTCGTCCGCGCCGCCTATGTGCATCGCGGTTACACTGCCGCTGAGGCTGAAGACGCCGCCCGTTTTTGCGAAATGGCCTCCGCCCATGGCATCCGCACGCACAATGCCATCAAGGCTCTGCACCTGGACCATCTCTTTGGCAGTGCCACCGGCGGATGCAAACCCGGTGCCGAAGTGAAGGTGATCGAGAAAAAATTCGCTGCCAGTGAGGTCTGGGACGCTCAGCTCAAGCTGGGCCAGAGCGTGGCCTTCAGCGCTATGGAGCGCTGCATGGAAATGGCGGATAAATACGGGATTGGCCAGGTCAGCGTGGACAATGCCTTCCATTACCTTTGGGGTGGTGGTTACGTGATGGATGCGGCCAAAAAAGGTTACATTGCTTATACTAACTGCACTTCCACGCTGGGTGAGGTCGTCCCTTTCGGTGGCAAATTTCCGGTGCTGGGCACCAATCCTCACTCCTGGGGCCTGCCTACCCAGGACGCCTGTGGCTTCCCCATCGTTATTGACTGGGCCACCAGCACCGTCGCCATGGGCCGCGTGCAGCAGCTCAAGCGTGAAGGCAAGCCGCTGCCTCCTGGTGCTGCCGTGGATGCAGAAGGCAATCCGACCACCGACGCCAACGCCGCCCAGTGGCTGCTTCCCTTCGGCGCACACAAAGGCTACGGCCTCTCCCTGCTCATCGAAGTGATGGGGGCCATGATCGGCGGTTCCCTGCCCACCCTGCGCGGCGGCGGTGCCCACCCCACCATCAAAGGCCAGCCCACCCCGGCAGGTGAAAAACGCACTGGCAGCTTTTATTTCCAGGTCATCCACCCGGATGCAATCAGCAGCGGGCTCTTCGCCCAGGGGCGTGACTTCAACAGCAATATGAAGGCGGTCATTGATGACATCCTGGGCCACGGTAACGAAGGATGCATGCTTCCCGGCCAGCCCGAGGCGCAAAACGCTGCTCACACCGCCAAAGCCGGTGGCCTGCTCTTCAGCACCGCTGAAGTCGAAGCGCTCAACGAGATCGCCGATGAAGTCGGTGCCACCCGTTTTGACGCCGCCTCCCTGCCGACCTACGATACGCCGTAATCACGGCCTGCCATGCCTCACGCAACCACTGCTGACGACCTGAAGTCCATCCCGCGTCACATTGCCATCATCATGGATGGCAATGGGCGCTGGGCCAAGGAACGCGGTCTGCCGCGTACTGAAGGCCATCGCGCCGGAGCGGATACTGTAAAACGGGTCACCGAAGGGTGTGGCCAGTTAGGCGTGGAATACCTTACGCTGTATGCGTTTTCTTCAGAAAACTGGAAACGACCCAAGCGGGAAGTGGATGCGCTGATGAAGCTGCTGGAGCAATTTCTCCGTACCAAAACGGCTGAAATGAAGGAGCAAAACATCCGTCTGCAAGCCATTGGCCGCCTCCATGATCTGCCGAAATCTTGCCAGGAACAGCTCCACCGCTCAGTCGAAGCTACATCTCAAAACAACGGCCTCACCCTCATCCTGGCCCTCAGTTACGGCGGGCGGGAAGAGATCATTGATGGCGTCAAAAGTCTGATCGACAGCGTCGAGCGTGGTCACTTGGATAAGGCCATGATTGATGGGGATGTTTTCAGCAAACATCTCTACACACGCTACTATCCGGACCCTGATTTGCTCATTCGTACCAGCGGCGAAATGCGCATCTCGAATTTCCTGCTCTGGCAGCTCAGCTACACGGAGTTTTACGTGACTTCCAAACTTTGGCCTGATTTTGACCAGGAAGACCTCAAGGATGCTATTCGTGATTACAGCAAGCGCCAGCGTCGGTTCGGCGGGGTATAACGGTATTCAACAATGGATGGCCACTGGGACTGAATACGACAGACCGCATACTGCAGCCCCATCTTACACCCCAGGTTTCACCCATGGCGCTGGAGGAGCCTCGGGCTGCTGTAGGGCCTCGGTACGGTGATTTTGCAGCACCGCTTCAGCTTCAGCGGCCTTGAGCATTTCAGAACGGATATTCATCGGCACGGCATTCTCATTGAGGGCGGGCAGGAGTGGATTTGGCCCGGCTGTCCAGGGTCCCGTATCCGGCAAACTGTTCGACAACATCGCATTTGGGTTCGTCACGCGATGCAAACCGATGACTCGTAAACGTGTGCCTAAAAAGTAAAAAACGGTATCGTCAGACAGGCCTTCAATGATGGTACCACCGCGTTGTAAAATGGGCTTACCGCGCAGTACTGCCTCATCACCATTGATGTAGGCCTCCTGGCAAAGGATTTTGGCGGAGTCGTCCGCTCCAGCCTCCAGATAGACTTTTCCCCTGGCCCGCACTTTCCGCGCCCGGCCTTCTTTGTCGGATTTGAGCACCTCAATGCTTTCCGCAGCTACCCGCCCATTGACGCCCAGGTCCAGGTTCTGCCCGGAAATCGTTTTGGCTTCCGCGTAATCCATGCTGAGCAAGAATGCCAGATCCACCGGGGAGGTATCGGTTCCCGGAGCCAGATCTGCCTTGGCCAGCATCAGTTCTCCTGGCTCCTCACTGCTTTCGCTGCGGTTTACTCCCTCAGGTTTAGAGGATTCCGAAGAGGGGTTTTTGAGGCTTTTGCATCCAGATAACAGCAGGATTAGCACGGGCAAGGTGCTAAGCAGCAGAGAACTGGTGGATGAAGCCGACATGGTCGTGACCTAAACGTGTGGTGGAAAAGGGTGCGTAAGATGATACGTCTGAAGTGTCTGATTTGGGGGTACCGAAAGAGCTAACACAGGCGTCTACGCTCCCTATTATATGACTCAGACCGATCCTCGTCGAGATTCTTGTCAGCCCATGCGCAGCCTTTTTTTACTTTTCCTTCTCACCAGCCTACCGGCACTGGCCCAGATCTCCGTCCCCCTGCCCGCACGGGAATTGCGTGGTTCCTGGATCGCCACCGTGCATAACATCAACTGGCCCAGCGAGCCGGGTCTGCCTGCCACGCGACAGAAGGAGCAGCTCCAGCGCCTCATCCAAAGTGCCCATGACCAGGGGCTAAATTGTCTCATTTTTCAGGTCCGTCCTGCGGGGGACGCCCTTTATGAATCCAATATCGAGCCCTGGTCCCCCTACCTCAGCGGACTCATGAGCCTGGCACCGTCACCTAAATGGGACCCTTTGGAATTTGCTATTCAGGAAGCTCATCGCCTGGGGATGGAACTGCACGCCTGGTTCAATCCCTACCGTGCGCTAGCCGGGGACAAACACACCCCCAGTGCCGATCACATCCGCCGGCGTCATCCAGAATGGACTGTCAAATATGGCCGCGACTGGTGGATGAATCCCGGCATCCCTGAGGTGCGCCAGCGTGCTGTGGATGTCATGCTGGATGTGACCCGCCGCTACGATGTGGATGGCATCCACATGGATGACTATTTTTATCCCTACCCCATCCCCGGTGCCGATAAAAAGCCCATCCCCTTCGATGATGCTGCCACTTATGCCCAATACAATGCACTGGGCGGCATGCCGCTAAGCCTCACTGCCTGGCGGCGTCAAAACGTGGACGAAACAGTGCGAGCGACCTATGCCGGTATCAAGGCCATCAAACGGACCGTCAAGTTTGGCATCAGCCCCTTTGGCCTCTGGCGGCCTAACTTCCCCGAAGGCACTGGCGGTGGCCTGGACCCGTATGAGGAACTGGGTGCCGACAGCCGCAAGTGGCTGCAACAAGGGTGGGTGGACTACCTCACCCCCCAGCTCTACTGGACCATCGACCGGCCTAAGCTGGGCTTCACCACCTACTATGACTGGTGGCTGAATGAAAACACGTTAGGCCGCCATATCTGGCCTGGCATGAACAGCAGCAAGGTCGGGGATGACCGCAATGCGGGGGAGATCCTCAAACAGATCAGCGTCCTCCGTGAGCGCGGCCTGCGCATGACACCCGGTCATTTCCACTGGAACTTTGGCGCGCTGGACAAGGACCTGGGCAAGCTCGGCACCCTTACCAAAGAACGCGCTTATAATATCGTCGCACTGCCACCTGCCAGCCCATGGCTGAGCAACGTCGCACTGCCCGCACCGCTCATCGAAAAACTGGCCGAGGGTAAACGCTTCCGCTGGGGATTCAGTGATCCGCGCTGGGAAAATTACAGCCGCTGGTGGGTTATCCAGGCCATGATCGAAGGCAAATGGCGCACCCTTGATATTACATTCAAAGACCAGCACGAGCTTGACTGGCCAGCCAAAGCCACCGCCGTGGCCGTACGAGCGGCGGGGAAATCATGGGAGATTGGTGAAGCCGGGGTGGCCAGGAGATAATCTATTCAATTCCAGGAGGCTCCTGCATCGGAATATCCACCACGCAGGGACTGTGGTCCGAAAGCCTGACTGTCAGCCCCTCAATCATGCCGCTGAGCGTTTCGCCAAAATGCGGTGCCAGCCGGTAGTCGAAATCGTCAGCACCCTGCGCAGAAGGCGGTACCTTGACGAAAATCCAGTCGAGCCGTGACCTTCCGATGGGACCGATGGGACGTTGTACACTGAAGGTGGGAGTTTGGCCTTTGATGGCTTTTTCGTTCGCGTTAGCCAATTTGGCAGAAATGCCGTTGATGGATCGTTCTTTGTCTCCTCTGAAGTCAAACTTTCCGCCGTCCGCAAAACGATATTCCTCGATAAGGTTGAAAAGTCCACGCGTCTTGTTAGGCAGTAAAACGGGAATGTGCGGAGCCAGAGGACTGTGAAAATTTTTGGCCGTATTCAGCAGTACCCGACCAGAATTGACCGCGACAGGTGCAGCCATAAGCAGATTCATGCTCACACCTAACCATGTTTGTGAACTGGAGGTCGTGCGTGAAAAGACCCGCGTGATGGAGGTAGGACTCAGATCCTCATGAGCGGAGTTATGATCCCCGGCCATCACCACGGCATTTGGAATATCGCGCATGTAGGACAGGATTTCCGCCATCTGCGCCTCCCGGTCTCGCGGACGCGCTTTGATCTCCAGATGATTATTGATTACAGAAAGCGTGTTTCCAGGCACGCCAGGAACATCCAGATCCACACGGAAAAACACCCGCCCGCCGATCTTCATCTCACGCACAATCTGATTTTCAAAAACGATCTCGGTGGCCAAACGGCGCATCCCCTCGACAACATCTGTCCCGGCTTTCTCACCTGCATACCAATCGTATGGCTGCACTTTTAGCTGAAAACTATGCGCATTGATGATGGGATACCGGGAGAGAATGGCCAAACCAAACAGCCCCTTGTATCGCGCCTCATCCGGCTGGTGACGCACCTCTCCGCCACGGCCATGCGCGATGGGCTCCAGCCCCAGCATCACCGGATCAATTTCCAGTTGCTGCGGTGCAAACGCGTAGTTCATCCCCAACGCCTTCGCCAACTCACGTGCGGCATCCCGATAACCTGAACGGCTGATGCCGATGTCCATTTCCTGCAGAATGATGACATCCGCAGATGCCAGGCGTGCCCGCTCACGCAGCAGTTCTGTATGCGCCGCACTGCCCTTGGGTGCCATCTTCTCATTCACCAGGGATTCAAAAAAAGACTCGGAGGCCAAGGCTGACGTCACCTCCTTCATGCGCAGGGACTTTTCCACATTCCAGGTGGCTACCCGGAGGAATTCTCCCTGATGTTCATTCCGCAAACGCAACGGCCGTTTCCCCTGATAATAAGCCTCGTTCGAGATGATGGGACTGTTAAGTAATTGATGAACTTTGGCTTCCAACGCGCCACCCGGCCGGGGCTCCTTCACGAGTTGTTGCAACTCAGCAAAGGATAACATATTCACGCCCTTGTAGCGTGGATATGGAGCCTGGGAAAACCGGGTCACGGGGATGAGAGGGCCCGTCACCTGCGTCTGGGCAGCATTTTTTTTGGGATGAGTCCCGCACGAAACCAGCAGGCCACCAGCCAGCATGGAGATGAAAAAAGGCGCCGCTGAAAACTTGGCCGTCATCATTAAAATTCCCCCCCCAGTGCCAGATGCAAATCCGCACGGTTGCGCAAGCGCTGCGCCTGCACACTGATCAAAGCACTGCGGGCGTCGAAAGCTCGCTGGCTGGCATCCAGCAAAGTCAGCACATCTGAGAGGCCCTTTTCATACTGCCCCAAGGCCAGTCGTTCCGAGCGCTCAGCCTCAGTGGAGGCTCGAGCAAGCGCCTCCGCCTGCGCCTGTAAAAAGCGGTCCGCTGCCAGGGCAGTCTCCACTTCCTGAAAAGCCACGAGCGCGCTGCCTTTATAGGTGGCCAGCAACTCTTCATAACGTGCCCGCTCCAGCCGCACTCCAGCTACCAACCGTCCGCCTTGGAAAAGGGTCTGCACACCATTGGCTGCAATGGCCCAGATCGCGGAATCTGGTGCCAGCAAATTGTCCATATCCTGAGAGGT
Source organism: Prosthecobacter fusiformis (assembly GCF_004364345.1). Taxonomy (NCBI): domain Bacteria; kingdom Pseudomonadati; phylum Verrucomicrobiota; class Verrucomicrobiia; order Verrucomicrobiales; family Verrucomicrobiaceae; genus Prosthecobacter; species Prosthecobacter fusiformis. The sequence continues at coordinate 536,658 of NZ_SOCA01000001.1, forward strand.
CCGCCCGCTGTCTCCCGTCAGCCGAATGCTCGGCAGGAAAGCTTTTTTCGCAGCACTTTCACGGCGCAGAGCCGCCTCCAGTTGCCGCTCTGCCGCACGCAGGTCTGGCCGACGCAGCAACAGCTCTGACGGCAGCCCGGCTGGAATGCTCCGCGCCAACGTCGGCAAAGCTCCCATACCGGCTTCCGCACCCGCTGGATACCCGCCCAGCAGGACCTCCAGTGCACGCCGGGACTGGTCAACCGTCGCACGGCGTTGCTGGAGGGTGGATTCCGTACGTGCCAGATCCGCCCGTGCCAAGCTCACATCCAGTGCTGCCCGATCAGTATCCAGTCCCCGGTCCAGTTGCTTTTCCAGAATGCCCAGTTGCATCCGCCGGGTCTGCACATTTTGCTCAGCCAGCCGGGTCAGTGCTTGGGCCTCAGCCAGCGTCGTCGCCGTCTGCACCGTATTCGCCGCCAGGGAGAGCCGCGCTGCGTGGAAGTTTTCTTCAATCGCCAGGCGATTTGCCTTCGCCGCGCCCCGCTCATCCGCAATGCGACCCCAGAAATCGATCTCCCAGGACATATTGAAGGTTAGTCGGAAACGATTATTGATCGGTGTCAGGCCAGGAAACCGCTGGTCTCCAGGACTCTGCGAGCGACTGGCATTGTAGGCACCACTTAATGCCGGAAACAGATCCGCCCCCGCCTGGACCGTTTCAGCCCGCGCTTGCTTCACCCGTTCCGCAGCAGCCGCCAGATCTGGATTCGCCGCAATGGCCTGGGCCACCAAGGTACGCAGCCGCGCACTGTTAAAGTCTGCCAACCATCCTATGGAAGCTTTTTCCGGCAAGGAGGGCAGAGCTGTCCAGTTCTCTGGGGCCATTGCATGAATGGCATGCGCATCTTTTTTCAGCCGCTTGCTGCCCAGCGGTGGCAATAGCCCGCAAGAGACAGACAACATCAGGCTCAAGGCCAGCAGTCCCTTTTGCAGGGCAGGCGATGTCCAGGAGGGGGGAAGCGGCATCCGTTCCATTTACCCGCTTTGCATCACGCTTCAACCTCAACACCACGCAGGCTTTTCCTGCACAGCGCTACATGGCCAGAAAAAAGCCCGGCATCACTGCCGGGCTTCTCAAAATGAGGCTATCTCCAGAGCTTAGGCCTTGGCGATGCTGGTGATTTTGCCGTGCTCGCTGTCCACCTTCACGTTTTCACCGACCAGCTTTTCAGCTTCGTCAGCGCCTTTGGTGGAGGGTGTCAGGGTCAGCTTGGCTTCTTTGCCATCTTTGCCTTCCACGACGACAGCCTTGGTGGCGGCGTCGAAGGACTTCAGTTTGCCTTCATTGGTGACGACTTTGCCACAGCCTGCGTAGGCGGAGCCGAGAGCCAGGGAAACGATGGCGAGGGTAGCGAATGCTTTTTTCATATTCGTAGAGGATGCTTGTTGGATGAGTGCAACCACTGGCGTTGCTATTGAGTAAACGATTGTTCATACCTTTGGTTTGCATACAAGCCTGAATTTTCATGAAAACCTGCCTGCGCATCACTGCCGCCTTTTTCCTATTTACCTTTGTGTGGGCTCATCCCGTCCCGGACATCCCGGTGCGCACCTATTTCACCCCGGAGGGTAAATGTACCCTGACTGTTGAGGTGGATCCGCGCTGCTTCGCCGCAGATCCCAATGCTGCGGCTTCTCTCATGCAGCCTATCCTGGCGTCTTTGAGTCCGGCCCGGGTGGCGGAATTGAAGTCCCAGGCTCAGGCGCTGGTAAAAAAATACGTCGAGTTCCATTTCGAGCCGTCCGGCCCCATTCAGCCTGATTTCACCTTCGAATTCACCGGCCATGACCGCGCCCCTCTGGATAGCGAGGATGACATCGTCGTCCTCACCGGCACCTGGGAAACGCAGGTACCCGCAGGCAGCACCGGGTGGCGTATCCGCGCGACCAAGGATACTCCGCTGGCCGTCGTCTTTCGCAATTACCTCTCCGGGGTGGAGCACCCCAAATTTTCCGTTCTGTTCCCAGGTGAGATCAGTTTCCCCTTTGATCTCAATGCTCCGGCCCAGCCTCTCCAGCACATCGTTTTTGGCTCCTGCCTGGACCTCACTGTCCATCCCATGCTGGACCGCACCCTCACCCTGCCCATGGATCTCTTCCTTTTCATGGGGGACAACATCTATGCGGATACCCAGGACATGGCCAAGATGAGGGAGAAATACATCGCCCTCGGCCAGAGCACCTTTTTCCAGGGCCTGCGCAGCCGTGCACCCGTTCTTGCCACCTGGGATGACCACGATTTTGGCGTCAATGACGGCGGGGCGGACTACCCGATGAAAAAGGAATCTCAGAAGGAGTTTCTAGACTGGTTGAATGAACCCGGTGGATCAACCCTCCGCCAGCAGGAAGGCGTGTATCAAGCCCGCACCTTTGGCCCCGCAGGAAAACGCACCCAGGTCATCCTGCTGGACACCCGTTACTTCCGCAACCCGCTGAAACGCGTCCCGAAGGCACAAGGCAGCAATGGTGGTACCGCTATCCCAACGGACGACCTCAGCACCACCCTTTTGGGGGACGCTCAGTGGGCCTGGCTGAAAAAGACACTCCAGGAGCCTGCCGAGCTCCGCCTCATCATCTCCAGCATCCAATTTGCCGCTGAGGCCAGCGGGAGTGAAAGCTGGGCCAATTTTCCTCATGAGCAAAAACGCCTCGTGAAGCTCATCGCCGATACCCAGGCCAAAGGCGTCCTCATCCTCAGTGGTGACCGCCACTGGTGTGAAATGTCCGCTCTCACCCAGGAGGTCCCCTACCCTCTTTATGACTTCACGGCCAGTTCCATGACTCAGATCCACAAGCGCGGCACCCCCACCCCGAATGCGAACCGAGTCCTGCCAAAAACCTTCCACCAGCCTAATGTCGGCACCCTTGATATTGACTGGGCAGCAGCCGATCCCACCCTCACCCTCCGCATCCTTGATGAGCAGGGTGCTGCACAGATCGAAAAAGTGCTGCCTCTCAGCGAGTTGAAACCGTAGCCTGAAGAGCTTGCATCACGAACGGCCAACGCCAAAATCAGCCCACATTTCAACCACCCCTTTCTATTTTATATGAGCAAAACCATCGCCTTTGTCGGAGTCGGACGCATGGGAGCCAACATGGCCCGCCGTCTCAAAGATTGCGGATACAGCATCACCGCCGTCTATGACAGCCACCGCCCCATCGCCACCGCTCTCGCCGATGAACTTGGCTGTTCAGCACCGGAAAAACTGGCGGATGTAGCTGCCGCTGCAGACATCATTTTCACCGTCGTCACCAACGATGAATCCATGCGCAGCATCTTCTTCGGGCCTGGAGACAACCTGCTGAAGGAGCCGACTGGAAAAACCTTCATCAATTGCGCCACCGTCTCCCCAGGAATCCATCGGGAGGTCTATGAGGCCGCGAAAAACGCTGGTGCGCACAGTCTGGAAGCCAGCATGGCCTCCAGCATCAGCCACGCCCGCGAAGGAAAGCTTTATCTCATGATGGCGGGTGATGAATCCGTATATAACGACGTGCTGCCCGTCCTGGAGCAGATGAGCGTGAACCGCCGCTTCATCGGCGGCCCTGGTCGAGCGGCGGAAGTGAAGGCTCTCGTCAACATGGTCATGAACATCAATACCGCAGGCCTTGCCGAAGGTCTCGGCCTCGCTGCCGCGCTGGGGCATGACCTGGACATGGTCCGAGAGGTCTTCAGCCAGACCGGTGCCAACAGCCGCGTCCTGGAAACAGACAGCGCCGATATGGTGGCCCGCGAGCATGATTGCTGGTTCTCCGCTGAGCATGCTGCCAAGGACAGTGGCATCGCCGGAAGCATGGCGGAGGGTGTCGGCCTCAACTTGCCGCTGAATCTGGCCACCATCGCTCAGTATAAAAAAATGGTCAGTCTGGGCCTGGGTGGCCTGGATAAATCCGGCATTGCTGAACTGACCTTCAAAGGCAGGCACGCCTAAATCGGCTGGGTGCAGTCAGGGATTCATCTCACCCGACATATTGGGTGATGAATCCCTCATTTCCCTCAGGATCACGGAAGCGGCCAAGCAGGATTGGCTCCCCTTCCCGCTGCACCGGGCTGTCCAAAATCTTGCCTCCGGCTTTGTCGATCAGCGCGGCCACCTCAAAGACGTCCTCATACTGCAGGCTCAGCCCGGTTGGATTGACGGATCCGTCATGCCCTCCATGCAGTGCCAGGATGGCATCGCCACACGCCAGTTCCGACCAGAATTCACTCACGAATACCTCCTGGAATCCCAGGGTGCTCGTATAGAACCGGACTGCACGGCGCATGTTCACCGCCAGCAGCATGAATTTGACTTTCTCAGGGCGCATTATTCAAGTATGCCCCGCAGCAGCCGGTCGTCAGTCAAAATCATATGTCATCTTCCCTCCCGCCTGTGGATGTTGTCTGCGCCGTGATCCGTCGTGGTGATCTCATCCTGCTGGCCAAGCGCCCACCGGGCAAACGACTTGCGGGAATGTGGGAGTTTCCTGGTGGCAAAGTGGATCCAGGAGAAACGCCGGACCAAGCGCTGCATCGGGAAATCATGGAGGAGCTGGGCTGTGAACTCACGATTTTACAGGCCGGACCTGCCGCGCTGCACGAATACGAATGGGGCTCTATACGACTTTTCCCTTTTTTATGTGAACTCAAAAGCGAGAGTTCAGAACCCTGTCCTCACGAACACAGCGAGCTGATTTGGGTTTTTCAAAAAAAACTTTCCCGCCCCGACATGGCACCGGCGGACGAGCCGGTCATCAGATGGGTGGCGACCTTGGCCTGACTCTTGCGTCATAACACCTTGGTTACAAGAGTGTTGCGCATTTTGCATTACGTCTCTCTGGTTTCACAGCGATAGTGTAAAAGGGCAATGCTTTAGATATATTTATATTAATAATATTTTAAACGTTTTCTATAATTATTTGATATTTAAATAAACCATGACAAAATCCTGACAAGTTTCCACACTCGCCATGCACACTCCCGCCCCCCTCGTTAGTCCAGAAACGGCATTTGCCAGTTATGATCTTGTGAGCTTTGGAAAAGTTCTCGTGCCTGCTCACCCTCTGCGATTTGGTTTCCAAGTGGACATCGTCCCATCCCAGAGCGTCTGTAAACAAGTCGTCTTTGCATTGGTGTCCAGCGAGCTGGAGATCCAAAATGGTGTCAAACGCAGCCACGGATTCGCGGTGAGGGTGGATATAGAAACAGGTGAAATCTGGGATCTGCTCAATGATAGCGGCCTTGTCGGGTGGATCGAACAGCCAATGGACAGCTTTACGGATGAAGAACCCCTGCTGTTAAACTGGGAGATTGAGCACTACGGCGCAGCGCTCATTCCTAAACTCAAGATCGCTAGCGAAGTCTTCCTGTACCCCGCTCTGCGCCATACTCCCGATATGGTGATGGATACGGTCGCCGGAAATGAAACAGGTAAAGGCCCTCTCACGACCTTCATCCATCCGGCTGTGTGGAAAGAATCCCTCTGAGATCACTGAGGAAGAGATAAGTGAAGAGTTGCGGAATCCGTTCCTCCTCGCTATCGCCTTTCAATGTCTCTCACTCCAGAAAGCCGCATTCTTGTCACCGGTGGCGCCGGATTCATCGGCAGCGCCCTTATATGGGAACTCAACCGTCGCGGTTGTGAAAACATCATCGTTTCTGACCGTCTCTGCACCGACGAGAAATGGAAGAATCTCGTCCCGCTTCATTTCCATGATTACGTGGATGGTGGCGACCTGGAAAAACACATCCGCACTGCGCCCGAAAGCCTGGGCCATTTTGATGTCATCCTCCACCTCGGAGCCTGCTCAGCCACTACTGAAAAGGATGCGGACTACCTGATGCGGAACAATTACGAGCTCACCAAGATCCTTTGCCAGTGGGCTCTGGCTAACGGCACCCGCTTTGTTTATGCCTCCTCAGCCGCCACTTATGGCGATGGTGCCCTGGGCATGGATGACCAGCTCGCCGACCTGCACTCTCTACGGCCGCTGAACATGTACGGCTATTCAAAGCATCTGTTTGACCTGCATGCCAAGCGCACGGGCATGCTGAGCAAGATCGTTGGCATGAAATACTTTAATGTCTATGGCCCCAACGAGGACCACAAGGCAGACATGCGCAGCGTCGTCCACAAGGCCTATGGCCAGATCCTGGACAAAGGTAAAGTGCAGCTCTTCAAATCCCATCGTCCCGACTACAAGGACGGTGAACAGATGCGCGATTTCCTCTACGTCAAAGATGCCATCCAGATGACCCTTCACCTGGCGGAGAATACTCAGGCCAATGGTCTCTTTAACCTTGGCTCCGGCCAAGCCCATACCTGGGTCCAGCTCGCTCAGGCCATCTTCGCCGCCCTGGGCAAGGAGCCGAACATTGAATTCGTGGATATGCCTGAACATCTCCAATCGAAATACCAGTACTATACCTGTGCGGACATCACCAAGCTTCGCACTTTCGGGTATACCCAAGAACTGTTTACCCTGAATGAGGCCGTGCGCGATTATGTGCAGGGCTATCTCACGGGCGATAAACGCCTGGGTGACGAAAAATAGAGGCGTAACGAACATTAAAGAATAAAACCGAGCCAGTGGGAGCCGTTTGAGTTCCACTGGCTTCTCGGTTCAGTACTCAGCTAGATGAGTATAAATACTGGGATTCAGCCTCCACCCTTCCAGGGTGCTTGAGGCAGGGGAGAGGTGTCAGGGATTGACATTTAGTTCTTATCATGGAATAGGTGAATACATGATTCTTGTCATCCGCCCCAAATTTAACTCCGTGCCAGGTGATCGCCTGGCAGGAGAAGGGCCGGTGGCAGGCTAAGCGGACGAATCTGACGACGCTTCCAACCACTCCCCTTTTGACCCTGGGGCGGTGGTTTTTTTGTGCCGCTGCCTGTCTGTACTTTTCCAACCTTTCGCGCGGCAGCGTTTATGCACTCTTCCCTTTCCACCCCTTCTGTTTCTTCGACCCCAATTACTTGGCCCAGCTTTGGCCAGGAATGCCGGATCACTCTCAAACTGGCAGTGCCATTGGTCTCAGGACAACTGAGCCAGATGCTCATGGGCGTGGCTGATACGGTCATGATCGGCACTGTGGGTGTGCTGGCTCTCGGCGCATCCACTTTTGCGAATACTTTGTTAGCCGTTCCATACGTGCTGGGTATCGGGCTGCTGAGTTCGGTTTCCGTGCGTGTCTCGCAAGCCCATGGAGCCAAGGCTCCAGAAGAGGCGCGGCAAACGGTGCGGCATGGCACGTGGCTGGCGCTGGGGCTGGGACTGCTGGTGGTCTTGGGCACGGTGGCTCTGATCCCGATGCTACCTCATTTTCAACAGCCTGCAGAAGTGGTGGAGCTAGCGCCGGTCTATCTGCTGACCTGCGCTATTTCACTGATCCCGGCACTGATGATGATGGTGTGGAAGAACCATGCCGATGCACTGAACAAGCCCTGGCCCCCGTTCTGCATCATGGTTGGCAGCGTGCTATTGAATGTGCTGCTGAACTGGCTGTGGATCGAGGGACATGCAGGCTTCCCGGCCATGGGGCTGGAGGGTGCAGGGTATGCGACGCTGACGGCGAGGATCATCGGCGCGCTTGCCCTTTTTATCTGGTTGAACCGGAGTCCGACTGTCCGGGAATGGAGTCCGGTGCGCTGGCTGGTGCGGACGCAGATGCAGGGGTTTTCTTCTTTGCTGAAAATCGGCCTGCCTGCGAGTTTTCATCTCTTAGCCGAGGTCACGGCCTTTGTGATGGCCTCCCTGATGATCGGTTCACTGGGAGTTATTCCTCTAGCAGCGCATCAGGTAGCCATCACCTGCATCGCCACTGCCTTTATGGTGCCGCTGGGAGTGGCCATGGCGACCACCGTGCGCGTGGGCGAAATCGTGGGAGCGAATCAGCGGGCGCGGTTGCACCGAGTACTGGTGGGGAGCTGGCTTTTTGCCACGCTGTTTATGTCAGTATCCATGGGCGTGTTCTTTATCTGGGGTCAGCCCCTGGCAGCGCAATTTGTGAATGATGCCGGGGTCATCGAGGCGGCAGCAGCACTGCTGGTGGTGGGTAGCCTTTTCCAACTTTTTGATGGCCTCCAGGTAGTCTCTGCAGCCGCCCTTCGGGGAGTGGATGATGTGAAAGTGCCCGCATGGATCGCCGTGCTGGCCTACTGGACCATTTCTCTACCTTTAGGCTGGCTGCTAGGCCTCCAGATGGGCTGGGGCGCGACCGGCATCTGGGCAGCCCTGGCCGTGGGCTTGGCGATTGCGGCGGTAATGCTGATGTGGCGGGCTTGGCGGTTGCTTGGGGTATACAATGGGAAAATTTAACCAAAATACCCATAGGCAGTTAACCGATCACGAGCCACCGCCCTCTCATTCGCGGAAAACAAGTCTTCATATTCAGGCTTTAAAACCAATACTTCCATTGAGTTTTCTAATTGACCTTCTTTCTTTAACCGCGCGAAACCGTCCGGAATCATCCTTTTATTTAGCCAAAATTTAGCCGCGTCCACACCACCTGATCGCTTTACTTTGGCGAGAAAACGTTTTGCCCAATAGCCCGTACCACGACCAACTTTTTCGTAAATGCCAAGCATGTCATTGTGAAATGATTCTTTTGTCGCAGCCATTTTAGAAATTACTATCTCGGCATGTTTTATCTAGCCTCGAAATCATTTATTACAAGTTTTCCGATTTCGGATCCAGCGCATCTCTTAAACCATCGCCGATGAGGTTGAGCGCGAGGAGGGTGGCGCTGAAGAAGAGGCCGGGGCCGATGAGCAGCCAGGGGTAGGTTTCCATGCTGTCGGCCCCTTCACGGATGAGGACGCCCCAACTCGCATCGGGGGGCTGGATGCCGAGGCCAAGAAAGCTGAGCATGGCTTCCAGCAGCATGACACCTGGGACGGTGAGGCTAGAGTAAATGATGACCGGACCCATGACATTCGGCAGCATGTGCCTGAACAGGATGTGCCAAAAACCAGCTCCGCTGGCACGGGCAGCGAGGACGAATTCCAGGTTTTTTAAAGCGAGCACCTGTCCTCTTACCACTCGCGCCATGGTGAGCCATTCCACCGCACCGATGGCAATAAAAATGAGCCAGAATTCACGCCCGAAAATGACCACCAGGATGATGACAAAGGTGATGAAGGGAAAAGCGTAGAGGATGTCCACCAGCCGCATCATGAGAGCATCCACCCGGCGACCAGAAAGGCCGGCGATGAGGCCGTAACCGACACCGATGACGGAGGCAACACCCGTGGCCAGAATGCCGACAAGGAGGGAGATGCGTCCGCCCACAAGGATGCGCGTGGCGAGGTCGCGACCTAAGGGATCCGTGCCTAACCAGTGGGCGGCAGAAGGGCCAGTCGCTTGGAGATTAAGGTCTTGATCGTTTTGACCATAAGGGGACAGGAACGGTCCAAAAACGCAGATGGCGACTAGAGCCACCATGAAAAGCATGGCGAAGATTGTGACGCGGTTGCGGGTGAGGCGACGCCAGGCACGCTGTCCGGGGGATTGGGGGGGCAGTGGGAGTGAGGCCGTCCTGGCCTCATATGAGGGCGGGACGCCCTCACTCCTTGTTGGGACCTCGCTTCTTGGGGCTTCACTCATGATTTGAAGCCGATGCGAGGGTTGAGGAGTGCCTGAAGGAAATCCACCAGGAGATTGAAGCCGATGATGAGAACGGCGTAAAAGGCGGCTGTGGCCATGGCGAGCACGAAATCTCGGTTCACAGCCGCCCCCACGAAATGCTGGCCCAGGCCGGGTAGTTGAAAGACTGTTTCGATAATGATTGAACCGGTCATCAACCCCGCAGCGGTAGGGCCAAGATAGTTCAGCACTGGCAAGCAAGCGAGCTTGAAGGAATGACGAAAAACGATGGCCATCTCCGAGGCACCTTTGGCACGGGCAGTGCGGATGAAATCCTGCACCAGGGTTTCCCGCAAGCCACCACGGGTAAGCCGGGCAATGTAGGCGCTGTAAATGATACCTAACGTCAAGGATGGTAAAACCCAGTCATCCCAGTCATACCAGCCGGAGGCATTGAACCAGCGCAGTTTCAAGCCGAGAACCAGCGCAATCAACGGCCCCAGGACCATGCTGGGCGTACAGATGCCCAGTGTAGCGATGACCATGCAGACGCGGTCATCGAAGGTATTGGCACGCACAGCGGCCAGTGCGCCCATGGGAATGCCAAAACCAATGGCAATGACCAGCGCCGCCAGTGCAACCATGGCGGAGACCGGAAAAGCCTGCACGATAATCTCATCCACACCCCGGCCAGGATTCTTCGAGGAGGCGGGGAAATTGAACGTGGCAAAGCTGACCAGATGCCGCCAAAGCTGCACATACACAGGCTTGTCCAGCCCGAGCGCGATGACCTGTTGCTCACGAATGTGCTCGGGGATGTTCCTTTCACTCTGCATCGGTGAACCGGGGGCCATTTTCAGCAACGCAAAGGTGATGCAGAGCACGCCGAAAATAACGACGAGACCCTGCATAAGGCGGCTGATGAGGAAGCTGAGCATTGGGGGAGATTCAACAGGGAAGCGGACGCAGCATCAATGCCAAATCACCTTCAAGCCAGAAGCTTCTCCAAGGCTTCCTTTGTGGTGACCGGAGCCTGGCAGGCATAGTTCTGGCAGACGTAGGCGGCGGCCTGTCCCCCTACCGGTGCCATGGAGGAAACAGCTTCATTTTTTCCACCCAGCCAGGCTTGGCCCGCTCCGCCGTCGGCATGGAGAAGAACGGCATGGGGCAGGAGGCGGCGATGGATAACGGCGGCGAGCGCTTGAAAACCCGGAGAGGTTTTGTCGCCCGCTAGGACGATCTGCTGCTTTCCATGCTCCAGGAAATCGGCGGCCATGACAAGCACGGGCACAGCTGAGGGGCTTTCCTGAAGGGTCTTGCCAAACAGGGTGATGATCTTTGCGGCCTGATCCGCATAAGGCTTGCTGTCCAGCATAGCAGCGAGGCGCACCAGATTGAGCGCCGCGAGGGAATTCGGCGAGGGCTCGGCACCATCGTAGTCCTCTTTGATTCGGAGGACGGAGTGGGCCATGTCGGTATGGACGCTGTAATAACCCCCGTTTTCCTTGTCGAGGAATAGGCTGTCCATTTCCTCCTGGAGTGAGGCGGCCCATTGCAGCCACTTCACCTCAAAGGAGGCCTGATAAAGATCCAGCAGCCCATGGATGAGGCAGGCATAATCGGTCGCGAAACCCTTGGGCCCACGCTCCCCTGCACGCCAGCTCCGGTGTAGGTCTCTACCTGGAGTGGCGCAGAGTTCATCATGGAGAAACTGAGCGGCCTCCCCGGCGAGTTTGAGAAAGCCGGTTTCACCCAAGGCAGCCCCGGCGCGTGACAGGCCGGAGATCATGAGGCCGTTCCAGGCAGTGATGACCTTGTCATCCAGATGCGGACGGGGGCGCTTGGCGCGGGCTTCGAAAAGCAGCTTCAACCCACGGGCCTGGATGGCCAAAATCTCCTCTGGGGTCTTCTTGAAAAACTCTGCAGTCTTCTTGATGGAATAAGCTCGGAAAAGGGTATTGAGGCCCGTGAGTTCGCCATGCGCATCGCTCTCGGGCCGGGCATTTCCATCGCGGCGTGCACCAAAGGAATAGCGGAAAATGCTGCCTTCCTCCTTGCCGAGGATCTCGTCTATCTCGCTAGCTTTCCACACATAAAAGGCACCTTCTTTTTTATGGTCGTCGCCTTCCTGGGCGTAGCTGTCGGCATCCTCGGCGGAAAAGAAGCCACCTTTTTCGTGACGCATATCCCGCTGGACATAGGTGACGATGTCCCGAGCCACATCTGCTAGAAAGGGTGATTGGGTGATAAGGTGGCCATCTGCATAGGCCCAGAGAAGCTGGCCCTGGTCATAAAGCATCTTTTCATAATGCGGGATGTGCCAGTAGCCATCCACGGCATAGCGGTGCATACCGCCGCCAACGTGATCCCAGATGCCGCCATTGGCCATGGCGCGAAGGGTTTTCACAGACATCTCTGCAGCCCAGTCGGCCTCGCTTTTACGCGCCTCATCCTTTTGCCAAGCGTGGTGAATACGCAGAAGCAGGTTGATAGAGCTGGAGCGGGGAAATTTCGGCGCACTGCTGAATCCGGCCTCATGATAATCGTAATTACTGGCGAGGTCGTCGTAGGCCTTTTGGACAATGGCATCCACTTCCACCTCACCACCGGTATTTTCACCATCCAGGTATTCCTGAAGTTTGGAAATGGAGCGGTCCGAGCTGGCGAGGACTTTTTCGCGGTCTTCCGTCCAGGCTTTGTGGAGCTCGATCAGTAAATTTTTAAAACCAATGCGTCCCTGGGCATTTTCCGGGGGAAAATAGGTGCCACCGAAGAAAGGCTTTAAATCGGGGGTGAGGAAGACGGACATGGGCCAGCCACCGCCACCGCTGGCGGCCTGCACATAGGTCATGTAAGTGAGGTCCACATCCGGGCGCTCTTCGCGATCCACCTTCACAGCGATGAAGTTTTCATTGATGTAGGCAGCGATTTCCTCGTTTTCGAAAGATTCCCGCTCCATGACATGACACCAGTGGCAGGTGGAATAGCCGCTGGACAGGAAGATGGGTTTGTCCTCTGCCTTGGCCTTGGCGATGGCCTCATCCCCCCAGGGCAGCCAGTTGACGGGATTGTGGGCATGCTGGAGCAAATAGGGCGACTTTTCGCGGATGAGGGCGTTGGTGTGTTTGGGGGCTGGGTCGCTCATGATAATGAATGAAACGTGGCGATGGGGGCCGGGGTTGCAAGCGGTGGACCGCTTGGTGGTTGCGTTTGGGGCGGTATGTGCTTGTTTCCGGCTCCGAAAAACCTAGCCATGTCTGCGCACCCCCATCCCACTTCCGAAGAATCCGGCTCCATCTGGAAAATCCTCAACGTGATCATTGCCATTGTCGTCGGCGGTTTCACGCTGTTCTGGGCCATTACCTTCCTCATCGGCGCCAAGGCTGAGACTTCCGGCTGGAATAAGGTGGAAGCAGTGACAGAGACCGCGCCTGCGGCAGAAGCTGCTGCACCCGCTGCCACTGAAACACCAGCCGCCGCTCCTGCAGCGACGCCCGGCACAGCGCCAGCCCCGGCTGCACCCGCCACTGCTGAAGCGACCGCCCCAGCCCTGACTCCCGCCCCTGAAGCCGCTCAGATTGCCCTCAAGGTGGATGTCGCCAACCCACTGGCCTACGACATCAAGGAATTTTCTGTGAAGTCCGGACAGGCCGTCAAGCTGACCTTCAACAATGTCCATCCCGCCGTCCCGCAGCCGCACAATGTGGTCATCGGCGTGAGTGGCTCCAAGGACAAGCTGCTGGCTCTGGCTATGCAGATGGCCACATCCCCCGATGGCATGGCCAAGGGCTACATCCCAGAATCCCCTGACATTCTTTTCCACACGAAGCTGCTTCAGCCTGGCCAGAGTGAGACTATCGAATTCACCGCACCTGCCGCTGGCGACTACCCATATATGTGCACCTTTCCAGGTCACGGCATCATCATGAATGGCATCATGCGGGTGGAGTAACCGCCTTTCGATTTACAAAAAAGCCCGGGTGATGAACCCGGGCTTTTTTTGTCGCTGATCTCCTGGAAGAGGGCGGGCTGTTCCGTGGATCGCATCACTCGGAGAGTGATGCCTACTGTACTCACGCGAAGAGCTTCGTTACGGGCTTGGCTTTCACTAGCTCGCGGGGCTGGTTGAGGTGGTTGTAAACGATGGTTTCAGGATCAATGCCCACGGCATGGTAGATCGTGGCCAGGAGTTCTGTCGGATGAACAGGATCTTCGGCAGGTGAGGAACCGGTTTTGTCCGACTTGCCATGGATGTAACCACGCTTGATGCCGGCCCCACCGATGACCGCCGTATAACAATAAGGCCAGTGGTCGCGGCCATCAGCGCTGTTACCATTGCCTGAGGTAGATACTCCCTTTTCTGGGCTGCGGCCAAATTCACCTAGAGCAACGACGAGTGTCTCATCAAGCAGGCCGCTGGAGTCCAGATCTTCAAAAAGGGCGCTCAGCCCCTGGTCCAGCATCGGTCCGCTCTGGCTTTTCATGCGCTGAGTCAAGCCCACGTGGTGGTCCCAGGAGTGATTGTCTGAATTGGCGACTTTAGGCCAGATCAGTTCCACCACACGCGTGCCAGCTTCAATGAGACGACGTGCCAGCATGCAGCTCTGGCCAAAGGTATTGCGACCGTAGCGGTCACGCAGCTTTGGAGATTCACGGTCAAGCGCGAAGGCATCTCGAGCACGACCGCTAGCGATGAGGTTGAGGGCCTGGTCATAGTAGCTGTCCAGGCTCATGTCCTTCACAGCCGCTTCAATCGTGGGCATCTGATCATTGATGGCATCGCGCAACTTGGCACGGCGCTGGAGGCGGACGCTGAAGAGGTCCGGGCGGAGCTGGAGATCCTCGATCTTAATCCGGTCCATCTTGCCCATGTCCAGGTCATCACCATCGGGATACAGCGTATAAGGATCGTAGGCTTTGCCGAGGAAACCAGCGGTGCCGCCTTTGCCGACGACGTTGGATTCCTGAAGGGGACGCGGCAACATCACGAAGGGCAGCATCGGCTCATCCATGGGCTTCAGACGGATGATGTTGCTGCCGAAGTTGGGGAAGTCCTTGGCGTTCGGCGGCTCAAGCTGGCCGGATGGGCTCACTTTGTCCGTCGTATAGCCGGTCATGATCTGATAGATGGCGGCGGTGTGATTGAACAATCCGTTAGGCGTATAGCTCATCGAATTGATCATGGTGAACTTGTCATTCACCTTGGCCAACTGGGGGAGGATCTCCGTGAAATGGTGGCCAGGGACCTTGGTCGGAATGGTCTTGAAAGCCGAGCGAACTTTGTCTGGCACATTCTCTTTGGGATCCCAAAGGTCAAGATGGCTGGGACCACCCTGGAGATAGATCATGAGTACATGCTTAGCTTTTCCCCAGCCTACACGACCAGCGGCGGGGGAATTGACAGAGGCGGCCTGTGCACGGAACATGCCGTTCAGCGTGAGACCCATCATGGAGGCACCGCCCACACGCAAGATGTCACGGCGGGTCATGCCGAGGTCTTTATCACAAAGGTCTTTGCCGAGGGCTCCAGGAATGCGAAACATGGCGGTAGGAGGATTGAATAGGAACGATGAAGCTTACCAGTCCCGGCCTAACAAAGCCAAGAACAAAACGAACACACGCGGATACGACCCCGCCTTCGCATTCTTGCGGAACCCAGGAAGATGCTCGTCATCTCATAGGAAAGTCCATTCATCCAGGTGGAATCTGCCATCATGTTGAACATCTTTCATTCAGCCGCCATCCAAGCAGTCTCTCGCATGCGTCTCTTCCCCATCGCTATTCTTGTCCTGCTCGCTTCAATCTGTAGGGCAGATCAAACTGAACTTGCCGCAGCCTCCAGGTCACGGCTTCCCATCGGAAATAACAGCTTTGCCGTGCGGTTATGCCATGCAGCGCTGGACCGGACGGCCGTGACTGTCAGATACGATGGCGCGTATTTACGCATCCCCTACCCTGGCGGTGACGTCCCTGCCGAAACCGGTGTCTGCACGGATGAGGTGATACGCAGTTACCGGGTCCTGGGATTTGATCTCCAAAAACTGGTGCATGAGGACATGAAACGAAACTTTTCCGCCTATCCCAAAAATTGGGGCCTACCCAAACCGGACACCAACATTGACCACCGCCGTGTGCCGAATTTGCAGACCTTTTTTAAACGCAAACGCGCCGCCCTACCCACCACCCAAAATCCCGCCGATTACAAACCTGGAGACCTTATCACCTGCACCGTCGCAGGTCGGCTGCCACACATCGCCCTCGTGGTGCCTGCGCCAGACGGAGGAGATACTCCCTGGATCGTCCATAACATCGGCAGCGGACCGATGCTGGAAAACCGCCTCTTTGAATTCCCGCTAACCGGACACTACCGGTGGCATCCTGAGAAGTGAACCCTCAGTTTACAGCCCCTCTAAATCGCGGATCAGCGAAGCGCGTGATTTGGCCAGACCTTTGTAATCAGCAACGGTCGGCTCCATCGTTTCCAGGGATTTCAGCAGCCCTGCCACAACCCCAGGAAGAGTGACGAGTCCATCCAAACGATGGTTGCTGACACGGATGCCAAAGAGAAGGGCGCGGCTCACAGGCAAGCGTGTGAGAAACTGACGCTCCAGGCGCAGCCAAGTGCTGTCTAGCCTGGCGGCTTCTGTAAGCCCGGGCAATCGACGAGATGGATGATGATTCAGCTCCGCATCCGCGCTCAGCCCCCAGTTATCTCTCTCCCACGCCAAGTCCGGCTGAATCCTCGAAAGAAAAACCTGGATGGATTTCCCCAGTTCCGCTTCAAGTCCTGGCACCGGGCCATGCACAGCCGATAGCGGCAAGCCCAGCTTCTCCGGCAATGACCATGAGGAAGGAAACACCACCTCTCCTCCAAGGACATGTGGCTCATTGAGAACACCCTCAGAGAGCAGCACCCAATCAGGTTCACATTGCGAGGCCTGCTGACGAATCCACCCCCGCGCTTCCTCCATGGCGACACTCGCCTCTGGAAGCTGTACTGAATAAAGGTCAGGGGCCTCGGCCAGCCATTTTTCGCGCTGCTGCCGGACTTCTCCCGATACATCCTGAACGGACCAAAAGTCAGCGGCATCGCCAACTCGAAGTCCCATCTGGAAACGATGGTCCACGGTGGGAAAAAGACGCTGCCAATCTGGATACATAACACAGGCTAGCATAACAAAATGAGGATTCCGCTCTCAAATGAGTCCAGGCTTGCCTAACAGGCAGGGATTCATTTACGGTCATCCTCATGCGCGTTCTGCTGCCTCTGCTGTTTTTTCCCCTCCTGCTTTTAGCCGAGGACAAGCCATTGGCTGAAGTAGCCAAGGAGGCGGCAAAATCCCTCAAAGCAGGGGGTATAGCCACAGCAGAAAGTCTGGACGGAAAAGTCACCTTTGCGGCCTTCAGTTCATCCAGAAAAGATGAGGCAAAGTATGATGAAAACATGCTGTTTGAAATCGGATCTATCACGAAGGTCTTCACAGGTCTGCTGCTGGCCCAGGCCGTGGTGGAGGGGAAAGTAACCTTGGACACGCCGATATCGGAGCTACTCGATCCTGCTTTTACATTTGCGGATCCGCGTATCGCAGCCATCACGCTCAAACAACTGTCCACCCATACCAGCGGACTTCCACGGCTGCCGGACAATCATGGTCAGGGCGTGGTCGGCGACGATCCCTATGCCGGGTATAACGAAAAGTTGCTCTATGAATTCATTGCTAGCGCCAAACTGAAAGGCAAGGCCCCCTATCCCTGCAATTATTCCAATGTGGGTGTGGGACTGCTCGGGCATTTACTGGGCAAGGTTTATGCGATGTCCTGGGAAGAAGCCATCGTTGCTAAAATCTGTACTCCCCTGGGACTGCAGCACACACGGATGACCATCACCAGCCTCAATCTGCCACTCGCCACTCCATATGACGGGGCGAAGAAAAACGTCTCCTGGCACCTGAATGCGGTGGCTGGTGCCGGTGCCCTGCGGGCCACTGCGGCGGATCTTCTTAAATTTGGGCAGGCCATGGCGAAACCGGAGGCTACCCCTCTCGCCAAAGCCTTTGCACTGGCCTTGCATCCGCATGCGGATGCCGCAGGCCCCACCAGTAAAATCGGCTTGGGACCTTTCATGACCACACGCGATGGACTAACTATTTACGACCATGGTGGCGGTACCGGAGGTTATCGATCTGGACTGCAAGTCATCCCGGAAAAAAACATCGTCCGCGTGGTCCTCATCAATAACACCACCCTCGATCCCAATGCGCTGATCCTGGATACCCGCATCGAGCCGCCACGGGTGATGCCCAAGGAGGTCAAGCTCGACGCCGAGGCCCTCAAAGACTACCCAGGGGTTTACATCCTGGACCCCAACGCCCGCTTCACCATCCTGCTGCACAAAGGCCAGATTTGGAACAGACTGACGGGCCAGGCATTTTTACCCATGTTTGCCAAAGACAAGGACCAGTTCTTTTTCAAGGCGGTCAATGCCGAGATCCGCTTCAGTCGTGAAGGAGATAAAATAGTCTCCCTCACCCTCTTCCAAAATGGTCGCGAACTGGTGGCCAAACGCAGCGACTTACCCACGCCGACCATTGCCCTGCATACTGCCGAAGAATTGAAACCCTATGCCGGAAAATATTTTATATTCGGCCTGACCGAATTGAATGTCACCCTGCATGGCCGCACCCTGTATGCTCAACTGTCAGGCCAAGAAGCCGCACCCATTTTCGACATGGGCAGAGACCGCTTCGAATTCGATGTGGTGGAAGCCGCGATCACCTTCACTCGTGACAAGGATGGAAAAATCATTGGCTTGATCCTGGCGCAAAATGGCGGGCAATTCCCTGCGGCGAGGCAAGAGCAGCCTCCCGCCAAGAAATGATACCATTTAAGGCAGACTCACCTCAAAACATGCCCCCTGACCAGGGCTGCTCGTGACCTGAATGCTGCCGCCATGATTTTCCACGATGGCTTTGGCAATGGCCAAGCCCAAACCTGTGTGACCGGAGCTACCCGTGCGGGCCTGGTCGGCACGGTAAAAGCGTTCGAAGATATGAGGTAGATCAGCGGCAGCAATGCCAGGGCCATCATCACGAACCGTGAAGACAGCCTGCTGGTTTTGTGATGAGCATTCAACCGTCACATGACCTCCATACTGAAGAGCGTTCGTGACGAGGTTGCTAAGCAGGATCGATATGGACTCAGCATCGCACTTACAAGGGGTGGGAGAGAGTCTGGATTCCAACCGCAATCCACGTTCTTGAGCCAGAGGCTGGAGATGGCCGATCACCTCTTGCAAAATCACAGCGAGATCACAGGACTGATACCGGGCTTGTGTTTCGTGATTCTCCTGGCGGGCGAGGAGGAGCAGAGCCTCGACCAACCGGCGCATGCGTTGAGCCGTCTCGCCGCAAGTTTGCAGGGCGTCGCGATATTCCTCAGGGGTGCGTTCCCGTTTCAGTATCCTTTGTGTCTCCGAGAGGAGGATGGTAATGGGCGTGCGCAGTTCATGCGAGGCATCGGCAGTAAACTGGCGCTGCCTTTCAAATGCCGCATGCAAACGCTCAAAGGTACGGTTCAGCACCTGGCTGAGCTGACCAAGTTCACTCGCCGTTTCGGTGATATCAATGCGCTCTTCAAGATTGCCTTCCGCGATGCGTGACGCCGTTTTGCTGATGGACTCAATGGGCCGTATCGCACGGCCGGAAAGCCACCAGCCGCCAATCAATCCGAAGAGCCACACGCCGAGGCCGACCGCCAGATGCAGCCACGCCATGCCCTGCATTTCATGCAATTCCGGTGTGATGTCACGTCCCACCACGATCTTCAACCCGTGCACGGTGCTGCGCAAATTTTCACGCCGGCTGTCCACGCCCCGAGCCTCCTCGACCACGTCGTTTTCAGGAATCGGCAGGAATCTCATGTCCGAAGGGGCATTGTCCGATTGTAGGATGATTTTTCCATCTTTGTCCCGAATACTGAAGTAGGCGTAACCAGGCTCTTTGCCGTGAAATTGGGAAGCCATAACATCCGGCAGTTTCACTGGCTTTGTGGTGAGCTTCTGGACAAATTCCGCAAAGGACAAAAAGGGACGGTCTAACTTTGCAGCTGAATTGACCGTATCCACCGGAATGCCCTGGACCGCGTCCATGAGTGACCGGATCAGAGTGCGCTCCAAGCGGCTCAGTTCACGGTCAATCCGCTGGTTTTGGTTTTCCAGGGCGAAGTGATAAGCCGGCCCAACGGAGGCGGTCACGACAAGCAAAAGGAGCAGGCCATGCCAAGCCTGCAAACGCCAGCGAAGGGATTGAAAAAGCGTCTTCATGATTTCAGGTCATGCTGTAACCGTGGCCACGACGAGTCGTGATGACATCCGCCCCGAGCTTTTTACGCAGGTTGGAAACATGCACATCCAGCAGGTTCGACAGAGTGGCGTCATCTTCGTCAAACAGGTGCTCGTAAAGAGTCGTGCGGCTGACCACCTCGCCCCGATGGATGGCCAAAAATTCTAACAAAGAGTATTCACGCGCCGTCAGAGCCACCTCCTGACCAGAGAGCAGGACCAGCTTGGCTACGGTATCTATGACAAGGCCACCGATATCCAACACAGGATGCGTCTGACCCGCCGCACGGCGGATCAATGCACGCAAACGAGCCAAAAGTTCATCAATATCAAACGGCTTGGTGAGGTAATCGTCCGCGCCTTTATCGAGGCCTTTCACGCGATCCTGCACCGTGTCCTTGGCGGTAAGCATCAGGACTGGGGTTTTACAGGCTGGGCGAAGTCGCGCGAGCACCTCCCAGCCATTCAAGCGCGGCAGCATAACATCCAGCACGATGGCGTCATAGCCGTCATTCCTCGCTTTAAAGAGACCGTCTTCACCATCTTCGGCGGTGTCCACCGCATAGTTTTCTTCGCGCAAAGTCGCCGCCAGACTGCGGAGCAGGTGCGGATCATCTTCAATGACGAGGATTCTCATGAGGATGTTATTCGTGGCGCAGAGCCTCAATGGGATCAAGCCGTGCGGCACGCCGGGCGGGCGTATATCCAAAGATAATCCCAACAGCCGTGGAAAAGAAAAAGGCGATTACATTGATGCGCGTATCAAACAAGAATGGAACATCAATGAGCTGAGCCAGGGATACGCAGAGTCCCAGTGCCAAAGTGATGCCAATGACGCCACCGATGGAAGACAGGGTGACAGCCTCCACCAGGAACTGCAATAGGACCTCACGAGAACGGGCACCAATCGCTAAGCGGATGCCGATCTCACGTGTGCGTTCCGTGACCGAGACAAGCATGATATTCATGATGCCAATGCCACCCACCAGCAGGCTCACCCCCGCCACAGCAGCCAGGAGACTCGTCATCATTTGGGTAGAGGAACTCAATGTTTCGGCCAACTGACGCGTATCGCGAATGGAGAAATTATCGTTCTCATTTTGTTGCAGGGTGCGGCGCTGACGCATCAAAGAGGTAATGTCGTCGATGATAATATCCGCATCGGTCCCGTCCTCGGCAGAAATCATAATCTCACGGACATCGTTGGAGGAAGTTCTGCCAATAAGCCGACGCTGCAGGGTCGTCAGTGGCACCACAATGGTGTCATCCTGGTCTCCGCCGAAGGATTGCCCCTTCGACACCAGAATGCCAACGACGGTGCATGAAGCTTTGCCCAGGCGCACCTTCTGTCCCAAGGCGTCTTGAGAACCAAACAGCTCTTTTTTGACCGTGGATCCAATGACGCATACAGCCGCTCCAGTACGGTAATCTTGATCATTGAAAAAGCGCCCTTCAGCAATGCTCCACTTACTGATGGTGAAGTATTCAGGCGTCGTTCCAGTGATCTGGGTCGTGCGCGCATTCTGCAAATAGATGCTGCTGAGGGTTGAGGACATGAGGGGTGCCACGGCAGTAAGCCCTGTGATTTGAGTGCGAATGGCATCCGCATCCTTTTGCGTGAAGTTGGGGACTCCAGAGGAACGCGGTCCGAAACCGGTCCCTGGTCGTAACGTTAGCAAATTGCTGCCCAGATTGGAAATCTGGTTCTTCACCGCCTGGGTGGTGCCCTGGCCCAGAGTGACCATGGTGATGACGGCAGCGACACCTATAATGATGCCGAGCACAGTCAAAAAGGCACGGGTGAGATTTCGACGAATCTCGCGGAGAGCGATAGAAAAAGCGTTCCAGAGCATGATCGTTTATTGGTTAGTCCCGCCGAATGTCTGATTCGATTTGGCCGTCTTTGACACGGACCGTCCTTTTGGCATAGGCAGCCACTTCATCTTCATGAGTGACCATGACCACGGTGATACCTCGGTCCT
Organism: Prosthecobacter fusiformis; assembly: GCF_004364345.1. Classification (NCBI taxonomy): domain Bacteria; kingdom Pseudomonadati; phylum Verrucomicrobiota; class Verrucomicrobiia; order Verrucomicrobiales; family Verrucomicrobiaceae; genus Prosthecobacter; species Prosthecobacter fusiformis. Next base: position 558,588 of record NZ_SOCA01000001.1, read on the forward strand.
CATTGAGCCGCGTCAGCAGTTCCATGATTTCCTCGGTAGTGGTGGTATCGAGATTACCGGTAGGTTCATCGGCAAACAACGTGCTGGGTTGAGTCACCACTGCCCGGGCGATGGCCACACGCTGCTGCTGACCTCCAGAAAGTTCCGCAGGGGTGTTGCGCAATTTTGTGGGTAATCCCACTGAGGAGAGGGCTTCAACAGCCCGTTCACGCCGTTCTTTTTTGGAAATGCCACGATACAGCAGGGGCAGTTCGACATTCTCCAGAGCGCTCGTCCGTGCCAGAAGATTGAAGCCTTGGAAAATGAATCCCAACGCATGACGGCGCAGCAAGGAGCGCTGCTCTGCATTCAATGTCTCCACAGCGATACCCTGATACAGATACTTCCCGGAAGAGGCTGTATCCAGACAGCCTAACAAATTCATCAACGTGGATTTACCGGAACCACTAGGCCCCATCACCGCGACAAACTCACCTTTGTTGATGGTCAGGTCCACACCTCGCAGAGCCTGAAAGGCCGCATCCCCATGGCCATACGTTTTGGTCAGACCATGCAGTGAGATCAATGATTTTGGAGATGCCTCTTTCATGGTTTTGGAATGCTATTGGCCCGGGTGATAACAGCCATGCCTTCGCTCAGCTCTTCGCCCGAGATTTCGGTAAAGCGACCATCTGAAAGACCGACTGTGACAGGAACCGCCACAGGCTGTCCATCGCGCAGGACCCATATCTGGGAGCGCCCAGATTTTCCTTTACTTGGCGCGGGGCCATCAGAATCACCGGGGGGACGAGGCCCACCGCTGCCAGAACGACGAGGACTAGGAATGAGGCTTTGCACAAAGGATTTCTTTTCGCCACCCCCCATGGCAGGGTGTGAAGATGAGACCGAAGGATCAAACCTCAGAGCAGCAGTCGGGACGATCAGTACATTCTCACTTTGCGCCACATGGATGTCGGCAGTGGCGGTCATCCCTGGACGCAGGCTGAGATCTTTGTTGGAGACTTCGAGCTCAGTTTCATAAGTCACCACATTGTCCGTCACGGCGGAGCCATATGAAACGCGAGTCACTTTGGCCGAATAAGTCCGCTCCGGCCAGGCATCCACGGTAAAGGTGGACTTTTGGTCCTTTGCCACACGTCCAATGTCAGCTTCAGCCACGGCCACTTTCAACTTCATGTGCTCCAGATTCTCGGCAATGACGAATAGCTCTGGGGCTGTGAAGCTGGCTGCCACGGTCTGCCCCGGTTCCAGGCTGCGTGTCAGCACGATGCCATCAATAGGAGAGCGCAGAACAGCATTTGCCTGGTCACTTTCATTGGCCTTCAACTCCGCTTCTGCCTGCTCGACTGAGGCTTTGGCACTGCCCAAATCTGCATTCGCACGCGCCACCGCAGCCGTGGCTGTCACCATATCCGCTTTCGAGGGCGTACGCCCTCCGCTGAGTTTATGGAGTTCCTGAAGGCGGGCCAAGGAGGCTTCATTCTCCGTCAGGGTGGCCTGCACTTGGCTTACCTTTGCTTTCGAGGAATTCACGGCAGCACGGCTGTTGTCAATGTCCTGCTCCAGCCGACGAATGGTGATCTTAGCCAGCTCCTGCCCCTGCTTCACCCGGTCATTGATGTCCACATACACTTCCTCAGCGTTACCGGAAAGCACACTGCCAATAGTAACTTCATTGGTGGGTTCCAGATTTCCTGTAGCGGTGATTGTTAGGCTGATGTCACCGCGATTGAGCGGCTCCGTTACATAGGCCAACGGAGCCACGGCTGGCTGGCGCATTTTGCTCCAGACGAAATAGCCCGCTGCCATGAGAGCGACAAGACCGATGGTCCAGGCAATCCATCTGAGTGAGGATCGTGTTTTTTTGACGCCGATGAGCGTGCTTAGATCATCGGAAGGAGTGGCTGTCAGTGTTTCCATAAACGTGGGGGATTTGAGAAATTAACCTTGGCTGGACCAGCCGCCGCCTAGGGCTTTGTAGAGCTGGATGTGGGCACTGGCACGGTCGCCAATGGTGGCTGTCTGCTGCTCCTCAAGGCTGAGAAGGGTGCGCTGTGTATCAAGCACTTGTAGAAGATCCACCTGACCTGCTTCATAGCTCTGGCTGGCAAGGGTCGCCGCTTCCTTGGCGGAGGCCACGGCACCATTCAAAGTACTCAACCGCTCTGCTGTACGGTTCACTGCAATGAGAGCATTCTCCACTTCTGAGAGTGCTTGTAAAACCGTGGACTCATACGCTATCAGCGCCTGTTTTTCCTGTGAACTCTGAATATTGATTGTTTGGGTGATGCGACCTGCATTGAAGATGGGTGCAGAAAGGTTACCGAGGACACTGGCAGCGGCGACTTCTGGAGAAAACAGACTGCCAGCTTTAAGTGCATCCACCCCCAGGGATCCGCTGAGACTAAGGGTCGGATAACGCTCTCTCTGCGCCGATTTGGTTCTGGCCACTGCGGCCTCCACCCCACGCTCTGCCGCCCTCACATCTGGGCGTTGGCGCAATGTGTCTGCTGGAATGCCGATGGCCAGCATGGAGGGTGGTTGAGGAATGCGACGTGCTTTGGCAAGCATCGAATCCAGTGAGCCGGGTGTCTTCCCTGCTAGCAGAGCAAGGCGGTTCTTTGTCTGCGAGATCGTTTGCTTTAACGTGGGAAGGGTGGCCCGTGCCTGTTCCAGAGTACTTGCTGCCTGCTGTGTTTCAAAGGTGGTACTCTCACCCGCCTCCTCACGCCAGCGGGTGATCTGGACAGTGTCGCCCCGGGTAGAGAGATTTCGTTGATACACTTCAAGTTGGGCTTCAGCCGCACGCAAGTCCACATAGGCCTCGGCCACTTCCGCTGCCAGCGTTACCTGGGCACCATAATAATTTTCTGTGGTTTGCGCGAGATCCGCAGACGCCGCTCGGACGTTCTGGCGGAGTTTGCCAAAGAGGTCCAGCTCCCAGCTCACATCCACAGAGGCTCCATATCCCTCACTGGTGGAGACGCCGGCCAGCTTGCTGTCGGTACGTTCCCCCCGACCGGAAGCACCTGTACCTATAGACGGGAAAAGAGTGGATTTTTCCACACCCCGGCGGGCACGCGATTCGTCAATCCTGGCCATTGCTGTGCGCAAATCTGGACTGGATTGCAAAGATTCAGCGATGAGCTGGTTCAATACCGGATCGTTAAAACGCTGCCACCACTTGGCCAGCGCACCCGTGTTCAAAGGGACGGATGATGAGCCTTTCTCCTGCCACTTGCCGGGGACGGCCAAATCACTTTCATGCCGCTTGACGGAGGTACAGGCCGCCACAAAAAAAGCGGCCGCCACGCTTGGCAGACAGCGTAGGAGACAGGGGAGGATCTTGAGATTCATGGCGCACAGGTCGTGGATGTGACCTGGCTGCAAGGTATCCCGACAACCTTTAGAAAACATGAAGAGGCGGAAGAAAGATGAAAAAATCATCCTGCTTCCGCCTCAAGTTGGTTTGTGATCTTACTCCGTCTTTTTCACCGTCCAGTACAGCGAGGCGCTGTGGCTGCTGATGGCGAAGGGCACCCCGTTGAAGAACCCTGGAAGTTCTTCGGAATAACGGGCAACGGTGAGCAGGTATGGGCCTGGCTTGGACAGATCGGCCACACGGACCAGACCTTCGGCATCAGTCACCAGCTTCTGCTCATCCCCTTTAGGAGCATGTAGTCCCACCTCAATGCCTCCTAGAGGCTTGCCACGGAAAAAGACACGTGCTTCACCAGGCTGGCCGGTGGGTACGATATCCAGGGTCATGGTAGGCTTTCCCTCACCCGCACCTTCAGGCTGCCAGCGGCTGTAGAAGATCGGTGCACGGGCAGGCTTGTCCTCATGCAGTTTACGCACTTCAAAATGCGCCTGTGCAAAAGCGGGCTTGGCAGCGGACGCCTTGCCCAAGAAAAACTGGTCCTGCTTTTTGACGACGTCGAAAATCTCCGGCTTGCCCTCAGCATTGAGGGTAAAACCGGAAACCAGGGCAAATGAGTCCAGGTGTCCAGGGGAGACTTCGAAGTCTTCACCCCATTCGGCAAAGCGCACACAGAGTTGATCTCCCGGCAGATTCTCGATCCAAACGGAGTGGGCAAAAGCAGCGGAGGGCAGCCAGGCGGTGAGGCTAACCACAAGGTAGAAAAGGATGGGGCGGAACATGGTAATATTATTGTTGGTTAGACTTTTTCTTTGAGATGGAGCAGGCCTTGTCGATTGGCTCCTCGGCATGAATGGCAGCCGTGAAGGCAATGGCCACGCATTAGCGAATGAGTAACATTGGCCGGAAAGAACGTTTTTCATGGGACTCTATCTAAAGCCTTAACAGGCAGATTCACCCGCCACCTCTTGTCACATCCTGTCGTTGGTTTGCGACGGTTACTTTTTCTGAACTGATTTACCTTGAAGGTGCTCAGGCTCACTGCCCGTCACATTCTCATCAGGAAGCACCGGGCTGTCGGCACTGGGCAGCACAATGCTTTCCGGGGCCGCTTTTTTTCCATCGCGACTTTCCCCACCTATCGCAAAAAGCCTGCCCGCACCACCGGGGACCAGTCTGTGAAAAAACCGTGGATGCTTTAGTTTCACCACACTCACCCATTCATTATTTCGTAACTCCAGCAGCATACCGGCAGCACCACTGGCGAAAAGACGCCCTTCATGAGACACGGCAGCAAAGCCAAACCCGCCCAGCTTGTCCTGAGGCAGGGGCGGGCCCTCGCTCCATTGTCCGGTGGTTGTATCCAGGACCGAGACGACAGGCGTCAGTTCATGGTCCTCATTCATACCACCGATGGCATAAACCTTCTTTCCAGCCGCCTGGACGGCCAGCGCACGCCGTTCAAAGGGTTGCGGATGCGACTGCCACGTGCTGTCAGCTTTCGACAGATCCAGCGTCAGATAAGTGTCATGCCATTTGGCCTCGTTGGCCTTCTGGTTGTCTCCACCCAGCGCCCAACCGCCGATCACATAAAGTACATGGCCCACCAACACACTGTCATGGCTGGAACGACGGTCCGGCATTTTCGGCAGGGCCTGCCATTTTTTATCGCTCGGCTCATAGCGGGAGACCGTATCGCTGGACCAGAGGTCCTGCTTTTCCCCTTTGGCATTGCGGGCCGCCATCCCGCCGATGCGCAGTACGCCTTTATCCGTAGCGATGAGGGAGGCCCCTTGGGCAGGCTCATCAGCCTGTAGTTTCTCCCATTTCTCCAGCCCTGGCTGCCAGTGAAAAAAGTCTCCATGTACTTCCTCGCGGCTGTATTTATGCCGGGTGCCGCTGTGTCCTCCGTAAAAATAGACATTGCCAGCCTCCGTGACGGCGGCTCCAAAACTGGCGACTGGCAGCGGCAGATCCGGAGGAACATCAGCCCCGGCATAGACCGCTAGCGGCATCAAAAGAAAAGCCAGGATAGAAGTTTTCATTCAATGATGATGAGCTAAATGTTAGGCAAGAACAGTCAAAAAGCGCAAAAGAAAATGCCAAAGACTGCCCTTCTAAAACGTCCGCGAACGGTCAAGTGGCCCTGGGTTTCAGCAGGAGCATGACATCGGCTTCACTGCTGGTAAAAAGGCGCAAGCCACTGGCCTGAGGCACTTCGACCTGATCCCCGGCCCTGAGTTCACGCTCACGGCCATCAATGCGTGCGCTCGCCTCACCAAAGGTGATGATGACGGTGGCATCTTGAGGGAAAATGGCCTCGAAACACCGACAGCCTGTTTTTAGCCCCAGCAGATGCGCCTGCACACAGTCATTCCAGAACAAGCAGCGGTGGGCATGATTACCAAAGTCAATGTTCCGTCTCATGCACAGATCATCGCGCCTTCTTGCAGCCAGTGCTGTGGCGCAATTGCGGTGCTTTGACGGTGAAATGATGCAGGCGATTAAAAAACCATGTCCAGGCCCCAGGCGACAAATAGTCCTGTGATGCCCACGAGGGTCTCCGTCACAGTCCAAGTGCGCAGCGTCTGGCCCACCGTCATACCGAGCGTTTCTTTAACAATCCAGAAACCGGCGTCATTCAGATGGGACAGGAACAATGAACCGCAGCCAATGCCGACGACCACCAGTTCCGGGTTCACATCTGGATTCCCAATGACCAAAGGAGCCACTAGGCCGCTGGCAGCGGTGATGGCGACCGTCGCCGAACCGGTGGCGACTCGCACCAATGCTGCACAGACCCAGCCAAACACTAAAGGAGGCAAATGAGCCGCCGACGCCATCTGACCAATGGCATCGGCTGCGCCACAATCTCTGAGCACACGATTGAATCCACCCCCACCGCCGACGACGAGCAGGGTCATGCCCACAGCGGCGATGGCCTTTTCACCAATTTTAAGGGCCTCAGTGCGGGAAAACCGAAAAGCGACGCCGGCAAAGATGACCGAGATGCCAAGAGCCAATGTCGGATTACCGATGACCGAAGTAAAATTTCGCACAGGATGCCCCTTGGCGAAAAACAGCTCCGCCACGGTCTGGCTCAGCAGCAACAGGATGGGCAGAGCTAAAGCAGCACTGGTAATGGCAAGAGATGGCTTCTCACGGCCAGCCACGCTGGGGTCCACGGGAGGTGGCTCAGGCGTTTCCACATTCACATGGCGCACGGCCCAGCGGGCAAAAATGGGACCGGAAACAGCTGCCACCGGCACAGCAGCCAGCAAGCCCCAAAGAAGCACTTTGCCCAAGTCCGCCCCCAAAGCATCCAGCGCCACCACAGGCCCCGGATGCGGAGGCATGACCCCATGCATGATCGAAAGCACTGCCAGCATTGGGATGGCCAGCTTCAAAAAGGGTTCTTTTGTCTCACGGGCAAGTGTGACCAAGATGGGGACCAGCATGACCAGCCCGACCGCAAACCAAGTGGTGAGGCCGATACATAAGGCCAATACCATCAGGCACCAGTGAACCCGCTTGGGACCAAAGAGGCGGATGAGGGCCTTGGCCAGAACTTCCGCCCCGCCCGAGGCAGCGAGCAAACCGCCCAATATCGTCCCCAGTCCCAGTACACCCGCAATGCCACCCAGTGTGGCTCCCATGCCATCCTGAAAGGAAGTCATCGCCTTTGCAGGCCCCATCCCCGACCCCAGCCCAATGACCAACCCAGCCATGAGCAAGGCCAGAAAGGCATTCATCCGCAACCAAGCGATGAGAATGATGAGCACGGCAACAGCCGCAACAGAGAGAAGGAGGAGGTTGATGGATTCGGGAGTCACGGCGGAAAGAAAGACAGAAACGTGCGGGCTGGTCAATCCTTCAGCGTCTTTTCTTCATTCATCCATTCTCGCACCTGGGCCAGACGGACGCGTAGGCTGTTGCCCGCATGGCTGTGTTCCAGCAAAGACTCGTCCAGAATGAGTGTCGTGATCCAATGTCGTGGTGCCTCCTGCTCCATCGCCCCAAGCGCATCCCACCATGCCCGCATGGCCACATTTTCATGCAGCACATGACCGACAAAACGCGTGATACCGAGCGTCAATGCATGCTGCCAGATGACCGCCAGTAAAAGCGTTGCGACACCCCGCCCCTGAAATTCGTCGGCTACTGTAAAAGACACTTCCGCTGCCTGCGTATCCTCTTTTAACCGCCAGAAGGATGCTCCGCCGATGCCAGGTATATCCTCCCGTGTCTGATGTCGCGCGACCCAGGCCACGTGATCCTTCTGATCTGGGGAGCAGATTTGGTCTATCAAACGCGGATTCAGTTCCCGCACACGCATCCAGAACCGAAAGTACCGTGCCTCCGGTGAAAGACGGCGAAAAGCCTCCGCAATGAAATCCCGGTCCTCAGGCCGGATGGACCGCACACTCAAAGGCGTGCCGTCCGCCAAGGAAAGACTGAGCTCGCGATGAGGGTCGAAGGGCATGGCACATCCTGGCCCAGGCAACAAGAGTTCTCAAGATGATGCATTGCTACATCAGTAACCATAAGGTCAGACTACTTTCCAGAAGCCCACCTAGCAGCATTGGTCAGTATCTTCTTGAAAGCCTCCAGGTCATGCACACGCTCATCATGCCCCAGAGCAATTCCAACGATCCGGGCCGTCGGATGTTGGGTGATCCAAATACTGGGATGCGGCTTGTTAAACTTGTCGCTGGGACTTGTCTCGGCCAGCACCTCAATGGGGGACGTGCCTGCGGGAGTCTTTTCCGGCTCCGCATTCACGTAATAGAGTTCATCCTCCACCTTGAAACTGGCAGGCACGCCTTCCATGATGGGGTGCGCCTTGACGGTTTTTACATCAAAAGGATGGATCTTGTCATGACCGCGTGCGCCACCACCGACGATCTGCGCGTTTAATTCCGGCCAGGTGGCATAGCCATACCAGGTGCCAGGGTGAAACATGATGATCCCCTTCCCTGCGGAGGCGAAGTCCATGAGCGCCTTGCGATAAGCGGCGGTGTCGAAGAACTTGCGGTTCACGCTGATGATGGCGACATCGGCATTGGCCAACTCAGTAGCCGCCTGATCGCGGTCTTCGGTATAGTGGACACTGAAACCGGCGTTCTTCAGGGTGACCACATCGGTCGTTCCGAAAAAGGTGGCGAAGTTATGCGATGAACCGCCCCCAATCACCAGCACCTTAGTTTTGCCAGCCTCCCACTGGGGAGAGTTGGCCGGAACCAACGGACCATCACCTTTGCCACCAGTCTTAGGCTCCTGTTGTTTAGTCCCGGCTTTAGCCGGTGCATTGATTCCGCCTGAAGACGGGACTACAGAACCCATGCCCGGGCCTTTCCCTTTGCCCTTCTTTGGAGCACCTGCCTTTGGCTGAGGTTGAGGACGTGTCGAGGTATCCGTGCTGCCTGCGGCGGGGCCTTTGCCCTCAATGTCAGCAGTGATGGCGACAATCACAGGAGCCGTCGGATTTCCTTCGGGACTCTCAAGCAGGAGCGTTTTGACTACCCCCTTTTTACTCAGTTCAATCGAGAGCAAGCGCATCTGCTGTCCATCCGTGATGCCTGGCACAAACTTGGAACCTGGGACTTCAACATTGCGGACATAGTCTGAAAAATGCACTCCATTGAGGAAGGTGAACTCTTCTTTCTCGCCGCTTTCATAAACCACCGTGGCCTTCAGGGCGGGAACTTCTGCCTTCACCGCAGGCCAGCCCCAACCGGAGATGCCGCTGAGCAATTGCAGGCGTTTTGTCGCCACATTCACCGGCACCTCCACCTTGTCAGGGTAGGTTGAGCTTTGGCTCTTCGGCGGACCACCTTTGAGTACAATCAGGTTGGCTCCGGTGGCGTTTTTAGAAGCGTCTTGAACAAAGAACGGGACGTTTTCGATCTGCAAGTTGCCATACCTGGAAAGCCTGACTTGGCCCTGATTAGAAGCAGGTCCGGCGAAGATGCCCCCACGGCTGTCGGCGGTGTAAACATCCGCCAGATGCAGGATGCGAAACTGCTTCATCGCATCGCCACAGATGTAGGCAAGGATGTCACGCAATGCATCCGGGCCGAGGGCTTCCAGACCTTCTGGCATGAGGCTGCGACGGGTGTTTTCTTTCTTCTCAATGTCAGTCTTCGCAATCTCTCGCACTCCTACCTGCGTGGCCAGGGTGACGGTGGCGCTGTTCTCACTGGTGACGACACCCTGCAACGCTTCACCCTTTTTCGTGATGACGTTAAATGCCCAGAAGCTGGGGTCCACCTCGCGGTTTGGATCCACAATGTGAACAAGCAATTCCGCAGGCCCATGGGCACCCATACCATCAAGAGGCGGGCCCACAGGAGCACCGATGTCTCCCAGCTTATGACACACCGCACAGGCAGCACTGAAGAGCATCTTGCCATTGGCCACATTACCGGGCTTTTCCACTTCGGGTATCAGCTTGGCAATGATGCCATCCTTGGCAGCATTGTTGATTTTAAACAGTTCGTTAGCCTCGCGGGCGATTCCCTTGTTCGGATGCGAGCGCATACGAGCGATGTCCCCCGGAGCGAAGTCGGTGACCGGCACCAGGCCTTTCTTCACGCTGCTCAGGACCTCGCGGGTCCACTCGGGACGCTTGATCAGGACTTCAAAAATGGCGGCCTTCATTTCCGGCTCCACATCCACATAGGCATCCATCAGGCGTGGGGCCACATAGGCATCTGGGCGATCTCCTATCAGACGAATGATGCCAAGGCGATACTCGGACGTATTGGCAAACTCTTTGTTAGCTGCGGCAGGATCCTTTTTGCGATCCAGTTCCATAGCTGACTCCGCGATAAAATCATCGGCGCTGCCTCTTCCACTCGCGCCCAGCAATCCCGCCACAGCCGCCAGACGATCCTGCACCGGAGCGTCCACGTCCTTCATCAAAGCCATGAGCTTTTGAATGACGGCCTTTCTTTCCGGCTGAAGTTTGTTGTCCGCATCCAGCTTTGCCACCAGGGGCAAGGCAGCAGCGGCTAGCGATGGCTGGGCGAGCAGCTTTTTCAGCGACTCTGTCAGAGCAGGCGTAAGCGCCGGAACATCTTTCAGTTCCTGGGCAATGCCGCTCAGGATGGTGATTTTCAGGTGGTCAGCCGAGGCAGTCGCCGATGCGCAGAGGGCGATCAGCTTCTCCGTATGGGCAGGCAATGCGGAAGGCAGCAAAGCGGTGATCAGCGGCTCGACTCCAGACAGGCTTGAATCAGCCAAAGCGGCTTCAATAACCGTCAAGGGCTGGTCCATGCAGGCGGCGATGAGGGCCGAGCGGGTCCAGTCATCCTTGGCTGCGGAAAAGTCCTTGAGCGCTTGGGTGCGGCCAGCCGAAGACTCCACAGCGGCAGCCGCGGTCTCATAAGCTTTCTCAGCCGCGCTCCCCTGAGCTTTGGGCTCCGCATTTGCACGGTACGTCACAGCTTTGGTGACCTTCTTCGCCAGCTTGTGCTGCACCTTCCAGATGCGACCGTAATAATGATCGCGGTCTGGACGAACGGCGGCGTTGGCGGGACCATGGGTGGGGCCGCGAGTATCATTGTGGATGATGGCCTGGTTGCAGAAGTCCACGACGTACAGTGCGCCATCGGGACCGGTGCGGACCTCAATGGGACGGAACCACAGATTGGTGCTGCGGATAAATTCGGTCTGCTCGCGGCCGGGTTCGCGATGCGCCTTATAGGTGACGCCATCCGGCTCCACCATGAAGTGGCTGACGATGTTCAGCGTCGGCTCAGTGGTGAAGTAACCGTAGTTCCACTTCTCTGGCCAGGCCCCGCCTTCATAAATGGCGCAACCCGCAGCGGCGGTGTAGCTCCCCACTTGGTCGATCTGCACATAGGCCTGTTGTTCCCAGTTCATCGCGGGGTGGGCAGGTTCTTTTGGCAGCATGCCGTTCGTGCCCATCACGCCGGGCAGCTTGCCCTTGGCCAGCACATATTCTGGCAGGACCACATGGATGAAATGATTACCGCTGGTGGGCTGGGTATAAAATACTTCACCGCCCGCAGTGATGTCTAGCCCCCAAGTATTGCCACCACGTGAGGCATACTGCTCAATGGCGCTGCCATCTGGTTTGAACCGGACGACGCCTGCACCGATGGGGCCGAAACCTTTGCCGCCATCGCCCGACCTTGCATCCTCCGTGCTGGAATAACCATGCGTGGCATAAACCCAGCCATCCAGGCCCCAGCGCATGTTATTGATGACGGCGTGCGTGTCACGGTTGCCCAGATTGGTGTAGAGCTTGCTGCGTTTGTCGGCCTTGTCATCGCCGTCAGTGTCTTCAAAGAACCAGATGTCCGGTGCAGCGCAGACAATGATGCCGTTTTTATAAAAGACACTGCTGGTGGCCAGTTCAATCTTGTCAGCAAATACCTGCTTCTTGTCCATGACGCCATCTCCATCTGTATCGGTCAGGATAGAAACACGGTCCAGCGGCTCACGCTGATATTCGCCCGGTTTGATCGACCCGGAATCCTTCCAGGCTTCGACATTGGACTGACGTAAACCGTTAGGATACTCAGGTGTCTCAACCACCCAAAGCCTGCCTTTTTCATCCCAATCAAGGTTCATCGGTTTATTGATGAGCGGCTCGGCAGCGACCAGGGACAGCTCAAACTCCGGATGGATCTCCAGATGCTTTGGCATCTCCTGCGGACGGGGCACACCGCCTTCGGCATAACGTAAAGCATCGCCGAGTTCCTCCGGCTTGCACAGCTCATCCACATTCGCCCGCTTCCCTGCCCAGGCGATGCCGCGCAGGATGGCGGTGCGCAGACCTACATGACTGAAGTTTTTATACCAGTGACCGGGGATGCAGGTAAAGGCGCGGTAGTTAGCCTTCTCGTAAGTCCACATCTGCGGCTGGATGTCATAGATATTCACCGCCTTCTTTTTGGCCACCGCCTCAGCTGCCCGCTGCTGGGCTTCCTTGTTTCCCTTGCCTCCAGTATCGGCGGCTTTCGGTGTGTAAGCAGCCGCCAGAATCTTCACCTCAGGCAGCATGTCCATGTCATAATAGATCTCGTCATCGAGGTCGAAGTTGGAGATGTCCTGCGTGATGGGATTATCACGATCCGTGAAATACAGGCTCATCGGTGCTTCCAGCCATTTCGTGCGGCTGAAATTCCACGAACCGCCAATGATCGACTTAAACCAGTCATGGTCTCTTGAAACGGCAGCGGCATGGATGACGACAAGGCCCCCGCCACGCTGGAGGAAGGTCATCAGGTTTTTCCGCTGCTCTCCAATCTGGATGTTGCCGGCCTCCTGGGCATGCAGAATGAGCACGTCGGTGTTGTCGAGCTGCTCTTTGGTGGGAAAATCCAGGCCGCCGCTGGCTTTAGCCCCGCGCTCATTGAGCAGGGGCAACCAGTCTTTGAGGAACTGCTCATGCTCATGAGCCCCTGGGGCATGAGTTTTTTTGCCCCCGCGTATAAACACGCGGAGGGGATCCGCAGCGACGGACAAATGCAGAAAGGCGAAGGATGAAAGCAGTATAGCTGCCTGTTGGAGAAATCGCTTCATGATGGTGATTGATGCTAGGCTATAGCAACGTCCGCTGTGAAGCCCCTTCTAAGCACGGGGGACTATCGGGAATGCACATGAAACCCGGAGAGCTCAAATGGGGAAATTGGGACGATTCTACTTTTATCCCCATGTGGGGAAGAATCGTCATTATAAGTTGATAATCAATGGATTGGGATGGGGATTTCCTGGGGATTTAGATCCCCATGGAGTTCTTGAGAATGAGGCTGCAAGAGATTTGTGACCGGCAATGCAAGGCATGGTGGGAAAGAATGCAGGTGGGTGAGTGGCAGCGGAGCGGCGACTTTCCGTCAAACTGCGCAGGGCAGTGTCCGGGACTGACCTCAACGGCGCAAGGAGCTAGCCCCCCTACTTAGACGAAGTCGGGAATAAAGTTTCAGTGGAGGCCCCTGGCCATTCCAGCGAAGCCAGGGCTGACATTTCGATTGCCAAGGCTTCTGTGCTAAAGACAATTGCCATACGTCGTTTTCGTTTTAATCGACCTCATTCCCCAACCAAACCCCAACCTCACATTCCTATGGGCAGACCCGTCACACTCTTCACCGGCCAGTGGGCCGACCTCTCCTTTGATACCATGCTGCAAAAGGCCAAGGCCTTCGGTTATGACGGTGTCGAGCTCGCCTGCTGGGGCGACCACTTTGAAGTGGCCAAGGCCGATCAAGCCTACTGCGATGCCAAGCGCGCCGCTATCAAAGCCGCCGGTCTTCAGTGCCATGCCATTTCCACCCACCTAGTCGGCCAGGCAGTATGCGATAACATTGACGCCCGCCATGCGCAGATCCTCCCAGCGGCCATTTACGGCGACGGCGATCCCGAAGGCGTGCGTCAGCGCGCTGCTGAGGAGATCATCAAAACCGCGCATGCCGCCAAGCGTTTCGGTGTGAATGTGGTGAACGGCTTCACAGGCAGTTCCATCTGGCACTTGGTGTATTCCTTCCCACCCAACCTCCCCGGCCAGATTGACGCCGGTTACGCCGACTTTGCTAAACGCTGGATCCCCATCTTCGACGAGTTCCAGAAACTCGGCGTTCGCTTTGCCCTCGAAGTCCACCCGACCGAAATCGCCTTCGATATCTCCAGTGCTGAGCGCGCTCTGCAGGCTGTGGATTACCACCCTGCCTTCGGCTTCAACTATGACCCCAGCCACTTCGGCTACCAGGGCGTGGACTATGTGAGGTTCCTCTACAAATTCAGCGATCGCATTTATCACGTGCACATGAAGGACGTAGCCTGGAACCTGGGCGTGGACGCTGGCGTCTTCGGCGGTCACGTGGACTTCCATAAACCAAGCCGCTACTGGGACTTCAAGTCCGTGGGCCGTGGCAACATCAACTTCGAGAAGATCATCCGCGCATTAAATGACATCGAATACGGTGGCCCCCTCAGCGTCGAGTGGGAAGACGGTGCCATGGACCGCGAATTCGGTGCCACCGAGTCCGCCGCCTTCGTCAAGAAGCTCGATTTCCCGCCCTCGAAGATCATCTTCGATGCCCAGTTTGCTGAGAACAGCAAGTGAGATACAAGTGATCCCTCTCCGGGAGGCACCTTATGCCTTCCGGGAGGGTTATAGGTTAAGTCGTGCCGATGGACTTATACGAGCCAACGCCTGGAGCGATGACTGAGTTTTTCAGACTTCGTCTGGCATGCCGCATCTGCTCGCTCGACGAGATTGAAACTTGGGCTAACAACCAAATTGGCAATCTTGAACAACCACCCTTTCTCCTCTGTGAACTGGCCACTGCATCCCAATTGCAGCGAGCAGACGTCATCAATGCACTGATGTGTTATCCTCGGTCCACCAAAGAGAAAGACTCAGCATGGCTTCTTCTGTGTCGATTTCTGTACACCGATTTGTCGCAAGAACACAGAGGGGTAGAAGAAACAATAGCCGCGCTCTGGACTCTAAAACAATTACACGAGATTCCCGGCCATATAGAGAGTGAAGTTGCCTGGGTAGAAGACGCATTGTCCCTGGCCAGGGACGGAATCTATGGCGCAATGGAGGATGTTACCACAAGCACGCTGACAATGCTAAGGCAGCAATTTGAAAGAGTGTGAATGGGCTCAAGCTTAATATTTGAGAGCCATAAATCGTCCTACCCACCCTTCTTCAAGCTCGCAATGGCCGCCACCATCACCCGGGCGAAGATGTAATTTTGCAAAGGGCGTTTGCGGAGGGATTCCACCTGCTGGGCCCACAGGCGTTCGAGTTCGGCGGTGGCCTCCGGCGTCATCGCAGCAACGGCGGTGGTGAGACCGAGGGTCATGGCATCAATGTCCCGGCGGATCTGCACCTCATCCAGATCACCGCCGAAACGGCGGGCGAAGTTTTGCGCCATCTTTTGCGCGGCAGCTTTGTCTCCTTTATTCACCAGAACGAGCAGCCGAGCGCACTCCATATAAGTGACCGAACTGCGGCGCTGGGTCTCGGCGGAGAAACGGATGGCTTCATCCCATTTCTGCACCGCATTGGCAGCCAGTGACAGCGCGTAGGTGTCATAGGTGATTTTGGGGTGCATTTTGAACCTCTCCTCCTGCCGGGCCATGGCCAGGCTGACACTGGCCGCCGCCTCAAGGGGCTGATTCAGCGCCATCTGACAGGCAGCCAGATCCATGTAGGACTCAATGCCGCCCCACTCCAGCTTTCCTTCCGTGGCACGCTTCTGATTAGCGGTGAAAATTTGCGCCGCCTGGGCATAGTTGCGCAGGCCAAATTCGGCTGCCCCTAGCGCCCTGTAAAAAGCATAGGGAACGCGAGCATCCCCGCCAGGAGGCGGCAGATGAGGAGCCACTTCGGCCAGGGTGGCCTTTGATGCGGCAAAATCGCCCATCTCCCCCTGGCTCTCTGCGAAGTCCGTGCCGATCTCCAGCAGTTTCGCCTTGTCACCGCCGAAGCCGGATTTCGCCAATGCATAAGCACGGGCGTGCCAGGCGGCAGCCTGGTCATAGCTGCGTTCGTATCCACGAATCTTGCCTATTTCATTGTGCGCGTAGAGAACCTGCTCAGACGATTCGCCATAGACGTTGGCCGCATTGTACAGGGCATATTGCTCCTGCGCGTAGGCCAGGGCCGGATCGCCAGCCCGGAGCAGCGGACGGTTAAAATGGGCCGTGCGATGCGCAAAGTCCCTCATCTTGCTCTGCCCAGTACGAAACATCCCCACCAGTTCGGTTTTTACCCCAGTGCCCAAATGCTTTCCGCTCAGGTACCAGCCGCCGGGGCGGTGACGTGAAAGGAGCACAAAACCAGCTTTTTTATCCGGCAGCTTCAATCCCAGCGCATGAGGGTAAAAAGCAAAGCCCTCATTGACGGCCAAGACCGCACCACTGTCGTCCAGCACCTCCATCTTGTCCGCTTGCACGCGCATCTTTTTCCAGAAAGGATTGTCTTTAAACGTAGCTTCCAAAGGAGGATCGGCAGCCCCAGCAGGGAGTTTCACAGGAACGGTAGCACCAGCGATGTCGAATTCGCTGATGTCATTCATGTTCGCCAGCACAAAGGTCTTGAGGTCTTCCGAGAAAATGAAAAGAGCCATGCCTCCGTTGTTATAGTCCACACGGATCACGCCTGGCTCCAGAATGCTGACGTTCTTCAGCGTGCCGAAGACTTTGTTATCCCCGGCCAGCAGTTCAATCTTGTCCGCATAAAAGCGCAACCGCGGATAATTGGTGAAGGAGCACTCCCAGGTGGCATTGCCCAGCCCTGTCATGAAGGCTTCTTTGCTTTGGAGGTAAGGTGGCTGTTGGGCATGACCACACACTGGCAGACCGGTCACCATCAAAACAGCACAAACCCAGATGGGCACAAAGGGTGATAAAAGTCTCATTGGTTAGGCGTGATTACTTGCGGCAGGTTTTGAATTAGAGGTTTCGTAGATTTTCGTCAATCCTGAAGCTCACCTCTCCGTTCTTAATCAATTCCACCCCACTCATAACAGTGAACTCAAAAACTGAAAATGCTGATCTTTCCGGCACAGAATTGATCAATACCAATCTCAGCGCTGCTCAATTTCTCGATGTCAATCTGGCTGGAGCCCGGTTTGTGGATGTCAGCCTAGCTAACGCCCGTTTTGAAGACGTGGCCCTGACAGGGGCCATGATCCGCAACGCTAACTGCTCAGGCCTTTCCATCGAAGGAGCCAATTATGAGGGAATGCTTATTGAAGGCATTCTTGTGACTGAACTCCTGCGTGTTTACGCCGCCAGCCTGCCTCAGGGCCACACCCCCGTTTGACCTCCCTCATGGCTCTGCTACAGAGTAATGATGGTCCCTCGCAAGTTTGTCGCCCACCCCTTTGCCTATCACCAGGAGCTCGATGTCCGCATTGATAACCTGACGAATGAGGGCAGTGGCGTTGCGCGGGTCGATGGCTGGGTGGTTTTTGTGCCCTTTGCCCTCCCAGGGGAGCTGGTGCGCTGCAGAGTCTTCCGCAATCACAAGAATTACAGCAATGCCGACCTCGTGGAAGTTTTGGAACCTTCCTCGGAGAGAGTGGCCGCCCCCTGCCCCCTTTTTGGCACCTGCGGCGGCTGTCAGTATCAGCACCTGGACTATCCTAAACAGATTGAGTGGAAACGCAGGCAGGTGGAGGAACTGCTGAAGCACATGGCTAAGATCGAGCACCCCGTGCTGCCCGTCATCGCCTCCCCGAAACAGTACGAATACAGGTCCAAAATCACTCCCCACTTTCATAAACCCAAGGCGGGTGAAATTGGTGCCATCGGCTTTCTCCGAGTGGGAACACGCAACGCCATGGTGGATGTGGAGCAGTGCCCCATTGCCATGCCGCAGCTCAATGAGCAATTAACCGTTGTTCGTGCCCAAGCCCGTGCCAATCAGGATTCTCTCAAAAACGGTGCCACCCTGCTGATGCGCGCCGCCGTCAATGGAGTGCTCACCAAAGCAGATCAAATTGCCATTGAGCAAGTGGGGGATGTTAAGTTCGAATTTCAGGCCGGTGATTTCTTCCAAAACAATCCTTTCATTCTGGCGGACTTTGTCGGTTATGCCGTGGATGAGGCTAAGTCAGCGGGTGCCCGCTTCCTCGTGGATGCCTACTGCGGCAGCGGTCTGTTTGGCATCAGCGCCGCCCGCCATTTTGAAGAAGTCATCGGTGTGGAACTCTCCGAAAGCGCCGTGCGCAAAGCCGCCCACAATGCCGAGATCAACGGATTGTCGAACTGTCGCTTCCTGGCTGCGGATGCCCGTGAAATTTTCAAAGAGGTGCCCCACCCCGGACATGAGACGGTGGTCATCATCGACCCACCGCGTGCCGGGTGCAGTGAGGAATTTCTCCAGCAGCTCTTCGCCTTTGATCCGAAGCGCGTCGTGTACATTTCCTGCAATCCTGCCACCCAGATGCGGGACTTAGTACTTTTCACCGAAGCCGAATTCAAGCTGGAGAAAGTGCAGCCTTTTGACCTCTTCCCCCAGACCAAACACCTGGAATGCGTGATGACCCTCAGCCGCGCATGAGGTGAATCGAAGTGATGCGGGCGCTTCTGCCTACCTCACTTACTGCCCGCCGAGCGCCGCCACAATCGCCCGCACATTGTGTGTGAGCATGGCTTCAAAGGTGTGCGCATGCACAGAAGTACCATCCGCCACCAATGCCTGACCGGTTTTGACGCCAGTGCTGCGCACGATCTCCGTCAGCACCTTTGGGTTTGCCTGATCTTCCGGAAAGACGGCCTTAATCTTGTTGTCACGGATCGCCTGGATGGTCTGGGCGATGTATTGCGCCGAGATGTCATCACTGCGGCCGATGCCCAGCATGGGGATGGTTTTGAAACCATATTCTTTGCAGAAGTAGCCGAAGGCAGCATGCGCCGTCACCAGTTTGCGATCACTGCGCGGGATGCGTGCGATTTCCTTCTGCGCCCAGCTTTTGAGCTGCATGAATTTGACGCCCGCCGCCTTCGCTCCCGCTTCATAAGCAGCCCCGTTGGCCGGGTCCACCGCGCTCAGTTCATCCGCGATGATGCGTGCAGCTCGCTTCATGTTTTCAGCGCTATGCCACCAATGAGGATCGATGCTGCTCTTCGCATGAGCCGGACAGCACACAAAAATTTCGTTTGATGGGTCCAGCAGAAGCGAGGGGATCGGCTTGCCTACTTCCACAATTTTAACTCCACTGCCCACACTGTCCCGCAGCTTGTCCAAGTAGGTTTCCAAATGCTTCCCACAGGCCAGAATGAGGGGTGCCCCGCGCATGGCCGCAATGTCCCGGGCCGAAGGCTCAAAATGGTGGACATCACCGCCCGCCTTCAGCACTTCCACCACTTCCACATTGGCTCCGCCCACCTGCCGGGCCACATCCGCCAGGATAGGATGCAGGCTGGCGACTTTGACGGCGGCTTGTGCGCTCATGCTCAGACCGAGAAGAAGCAGGATGGAGGCAAATGTTTTCATGGCGGAGAAAAAGTGGGTGCCTTGTCCTCAAGGCACCAGGAGTAAACGATTGTTAATGCAAAATTGTTGCCTCTAATCACCGAACTTCAGGACCACCCCAGTTAAAGCTTACCTGAGCCCAGACTGCATGGTCAGTTCCACGCTCGTTGGAGTTATCATAGTTGTATTGTAGGCGGAAACGCAAGGTGCGGGCATCATTCGCATACCAAGTAACCCCAGGGCTCACACGGAAGCGGGCGTCCTGGTCCGTTTCATAGTTTCCAGCTACATATTCGCCCCGCAGTCCAGCTTCCAAATTATTCCCCAGGCCATACAGAACACTTAAGTACGCACCAAAGTCCTGCTGTGTATTCGGGTCGCGGCCTTCAACCAGTTCATCTTCCACTTTGTAGCGATTGAACATGGCCTCCGAGCGCACGCGCAGATAGCGGCCGCCGGGATCATAACCGTTTTCGCGCCACTGGTATTCAGCATGCACCCCGTAGATGCTCGTGCGATAACCCGATTCATTGTCCGCCCAGGCACCGGAGACACCGCCGCGGAACTGGTGGAAGTCATTGTAGTTGTAAACGTTGGTCCAGTTAACCACGGTCATGAACTCACCCTCGGCAAAGTAGGACTCTTCCGCAGCATAGCGGGCCGCATGTTCATCCTCATGCTCGTGGCCATGTCCATGCTCATCATGGCCAGGTGCCACCCCCAGAGCCACATCAAACTGGGAAGTCCAAGGCAGTGGCGCCACCCAGGTGATCTCTCCCCCGATGGTGGTCATTGAGTCTTCTCCCAGCATCCGTGTATTCACCAAATACTGGTCAATCCAATCGAACCCGTGCGGGTGATAGGTATTCTGAATGCCGAAGCGATTGTAAACCCGCCCTCCACGCACCTCAAACCCACCCGGCAGATTTTTGAACTTCCAGAACACTTCTTCAAAGATGGGGTCGATACGGCTGTCAGCCACTGCCGCCGCGTAGGTCACAAAGAATTCGTTGTGGTCATCCAGTCTTCCCGAAAGGCCAAACTCCACATTCTGAAAGGTCACCGCATCTCTTGCTTCTGGGTCGTGATGCCCGGTGCGCAGTTCGCCTTGATCAATGCTGGAAGTGCCAAAGGCCATGTCCAAGTGCACATGCGGAAAAATTTTGTCCGCCAAGCTCACATCCAGTCCAGTCAGCCAATCCGCATCTCCATCCATCGGCAGCACAACGGGCGCCGACATGGCACTGAAGGTGGAATACGCATACTTCTGCTGTTGCTGCGCTTGAAACTGAGCCGAAGTTTGCGCCTGGAGTCCTCCAGAAACTAGAAGGCCAAAGGCGACGACGAAGATGGGGGGGAAGTATGCGGGAGGCTTCATAACGCCTCAACTATGGCAATCGAGTTGCATTAACGTCAAACGTTTTTACAATTTTTTTGCGTTAACGAACGATTGGAAACATAAACCCTCTCCTGCGCCAGGAGAGGGTTTTTCGCGGAAAGGTTATCTGGATCAGGCGTTTAGCTTCGCCGTGATTCCTGCCACGTGTTTGCCTTGAAACCGGGCCAGTGACAGCTCCTTTTCACTTGGCTGACGGGAGCCATCCGCACCTGCGATGGTCCCCGCGCCATATGGACTGCCACCACGCACTTCGCTGATGTCCGTCAGTTCCGGTGCTGAATATGGCAGGCCCACATAAATCATCCCGTGATGCAGCAGCGTCGGGATCGTCGTCAAAATGGTGGATTCATTTCCTCCGCCAGTACCCGTGCTGGTGAAAACACTGCCGACCTTGCCAATCAATGCCCCTTTGACCCACAGGCCGCCGGTTTGGTCCCAAAAAGCACGCATCTGCGCCGTCATGTTACCGAAGCGGGTAGGCGTGCCAATAATGATGGCATCATAATCTGCCAGCTCTGCAGCCGTAGCCACAGGTGCGGTTTGATCCAGCTTGCCACCCATCTTTTGAATGACTTCATCTGGCAGTGTTTCAGGAACGCGTTTCAACGTAACTTCCACACCTTCAACACTGCTGGCACCTTCGGCAACGGCCTTGGCCATGGTTTCAATGTGACCATAAGTGGAATAATACAGGACGAGGAGCTTGGACATGATGTTTTAGAAGTTGAGGTTGCTTTGACATTTCGATTCTCGCTCAACGATTGCATGCAAGCGAATGCAGTCTGGTCAGTCTCAGCCCAATCTTTAGACATGGAAGCTGGCAGCTTTTCATTTGCAGAAGAAACAGCCCGGCGTCTGGTCCTGCCCGTGCTAACAACAAGCCACGCTCATGCCCATCACACGCATTTACCTCATTCGCCACGGAGCCACGATTCTCACTGCCGAAGACCGTTTTGCCGGAGCCACCAATGTCCCGCTTTCCGATGAAGGTCGCCAGCAGGCCGCCTCCCTTGCGGCGCGCCTCAGCAGCCTTCACATCTCTGCCGCTTACGCCTCGCCGCTGGATCGCACGATGGAGACCGCACGCATTCTCGCCGCGCCCCACGGCCTGGATGTCCAGCCTCGCGATGGTCTGCGTGAAATCTCTCATGGCCACTGGGAGCAGATGACCCGTCACGAAGTGGAACAGCAGTTTCCCAAAGAAGCTGCTGCCTGGGATGAAGACCCCTATACCTTTGCACCGGAAGGTGGCGAAAGCGGCCTCGGCGTCACTGCCCGCGCTCTGCCCGCCCTGCTGGAAATCGTCCGCCATCACGAAGGACAGTCCATTCTCGTTGTCTCCCACAAGGCCACCATCCGTCTCCTGCTCAGTTCCCTTCTAGGGTTCGACCCTCGTCGTTATCGCGACAATTTGGATCAAGACCCTGCCGCCCTGAACATCGTAGATTTTAAAGACTCCGTCCGCGCCCGCCTGATGCTCTTCAATGATACCTCCCATTACGCTGAAAGTAGCCTCAATAAACCCGAGTCCGCCGAAGCCCGTCTGTCCAAATGGTGGACCCATTAATTTTTAAACTCTATTCCTCATGAAAATTGCCATTGGTTCTGACCACGCAGGTTATCGTTATAAACAGGCCATCATCACCCATCTCCAGGACGCCGGGCATGAGGTCATGGACTTCGGAACGCATTCTGAAGAGTCCGTGGACTATCCTCGCTTCATCCGTCCTGTGGCGGAAGGAGTGGCGATAGGGAAATATGAGCGCGGCATCGTTCTCGGCGGATCCGGCAATGGAGAAGCCATCGCCGCCAACCGCGTCAAAGGCATCCGCTGCGGACTTTGCTGGAATCTTGAATCCGCCATCCTCACCCGTCAGCATAACGATGCCAACGTCCTCTCCCTGGGTGGGCGCATGATGGATCTAGGCACTGCCCTGCAGATCGTCGATATCTTCCTCACCACCCCTTTTGAAGGCGGCCGCCACCTCGCTCGCATCCAGCAGTTAGATACATGAGCGCAGCCTTCCTGCATGAGACAGAGCTGTTTCTTCACCAGCAAATCCCACTCACCCACGCCATGGGTGTGCGTGTGGAAAGTTACGATGAAAAACAACTCGTTCTCACGGCCCCCTTGGAGCCCAATCACAACCACCTAGGCACCGCCTTTGGTGGGAGCCTCAGCGCCCTGGCCACCCTCGCCGGTTACAGTCTCCTCTGGCTTTTGTTAGGCGATCGCTCCGCACACATCGTCATTCGGGAAAGCGCCATTCGCTACCGTCACCCGGTCACCCGCACCCTGCGGGCCATCTGCCACCACCCAGATCCCGCCGCACTCTCAGCATTCAGGACAATCTTTGAGGAGACTGGCAAAGCACGCCTCACACTCCAGGTGACCATTGAAGAAGATGAGCGTACGTGCGTAGAATTCACCGGTGAATTTGTGGCCTTGAAATAAGCCTCATCGCCGCAGAGGACCACCTGGCCTGGCTTCCGTCAGCTTGCCTTCACGAATCACCGGCACCCCGTCCACCAGCACATCCGTAAACCCCTCCGAATAATGATGCGGGTCATTAAATTCGGACATGTCCTGCACCTTCTCAAGATCGAAGATCACCAGGTCTGCCCACGCCCCAGGCTTCAGCACACCCCGGTCCTTCATTCCAAAGGTCTCAGCAGGCAGACTCGTCATGCGACAGACCGCCTCTTCCAGTGTTAGCACTTTTTGTTCGCGCACATACCGGGATAGGATGCGTGCATTGTTCCCATAACTGCGCGGATGCGGCACATCCTCCCCCAGCAGACGCGGACCTCCGTCACTGGCGATCATCGTATGCGGATGTTTCAAAAAACGCCGCAGATCTTCTTCACTCATGCCGTGAAAGACCCCGCTTCCGCCGCCTCGTTTCTCGATGTCCAGCAGAAGCTCGATTTGGTCCTCCAGGCTGTCTGCACCTCGCACACGCTTTGCAGCCGCCGGGATCGTCAGTCCATTCAAAGAAGGATCGGCAGCGAATCTCGCGATCACGGCATAACTGTAATCCGTGCGTCCGCTCCTGCTTAAAATTTCCTTCATCCCGTGAATGATCTCCGCTTTCCTGGCAGGATCATTCACACGTGCCACAAAGTCCTCCCTCGTCCCTTCCAAGGCCGCGTCTGGGATCGTCTGCCGTAGCCCAGTGCTGGATGCCGTATATGCATACTGATCATGCGTGATCCTCAGCCCTTCTGCACGCGCCTTGTCCAGATAGGCCAGCACCTCGTCAGCCCGCCCCCAGGCACTCGGCCCGGAAAGCTTGATGTGCGAAAGCTCCGTCCTCACCTGGGCTTCTCGCGCGATGCTGGTGAGTTCATCCAACGCGGAAAAAATGCGGCTTGTCTCATACCGCATATGGCTGGCATACACCCCGTCATAGCGGGCCACCACCTTCGCCAGTTCAATGATCTCCTCCGTCTTCGCAAAGGAGCCCGGCACATAGATCAGCCCCGTGCTCATGCCTAGCGCACCGTCCTTCATCCCCTGCTCCACCAGCGCCTTCATCGCCTCCAGTTGCTCCGCCGTGGGAGCACGGATAAACCGCCCGCCCATTCCCTGCTCTCGCACAGCCCCGTGGCCGACCAGTGCTCCCACATGCAGACTCACCTTCGCCTTTTCTATCTCCTTGAAAAACGCAGCCACATCTGTCCGCGACATGCCACAGTTTCCTGTCACGATCGTCGTCACCCCCATGCGCAGGAAGTTCTCTGCCTCCGGTAGTTTGCAGATGTTTTCCGAGTGCGTATGCACATCGATAAATCCCGGAGCCACCACCCGCCCTTGCGCATCCAGCTCAGCCTTCGCGGACTCCTTTACTGCACCCAGCGCCGTGATTCTTCCCTCACGAATCCCCACGCTACCTTCAAAAGCAGCCGCCCCCGTTCCATCCACAATCAACGCATTCCGGATGATCATATCCAAGGGAGGCTTTGCACCTAGCAGCTCTTGTGCAAGCCCAGGATAGGACAAGCCGATAAAGGCCAGCAAAAGAAATAGAAACCTCATAAAATAATGACCTGACAGAAAGAGTGCGACGAAAAGGCTAATCAGGAAACGTGCCTTCCTGCATCGTTTCATCAGCAGTTGTCAGTCATCGCTTCCCATCTACCCATGCCTCATGCCCACTGACCATCGCGACTGGTATGACACGCCGCTCTATTATGACATCATCTTCGATGCAGATACCCCGCGCGAAGCCACCTTCCTAGAAATGGTCTGGACAATCTTTGGCGACAAAAGCCGCACCCGCCGTGTCCTGGAGCCCGCCTGTGGTAGCGGCAGGCTGGTCATCGAAATGGCGCGTCGCGGCTGGGACGTAGCCGGATTTGACGGCAATGAAAAGATGCTCGACTTCGCCAAGGAACGGCTGCGCAAAAACGACCTCAAAGCCCGCCTGTGGCCAGACTGGATGCAGAACTTCACATTGCCAAAAACCGCTCACTACGACCTCGCCCACTGCCTGGTCAGCACTTTTAAATACCTCCAGACTGAAGCCGATGCCATGGCATGCCTTCAACGTGTGGCCGCAGTCTTAAAGCCCGGCGGCATCTTTGTTCTCGGCCTTCATTTGAGCCAGTATGCCAAGGGCAAAGAAGAGCACGAACGTTGGAAGGCCACCCGGAATGACATCGAGGTCGTCTGTAATACCCACACTTGGCCGCCTAACCGCAAGACCCGCCTCGAAGACCTTCGCACCCGTTTGAAAATCACCCACGCAGGCCGCACCCGCATTCAGGAGACCCGCTGGCAGTTCCGCACCTACGATGCCCGTCAGTTAAAGGCCCTGCTTCGCAAAGTTCCGGAATTCACTCTCCAAATCTGCTACGACTTCACCTACGATCTCGACTCTCCGCGCAAGCTTGATGACAGCTACCCGGACATCATTCTCGTCCTGAAGCGAGTACAGTACTCATCACTCTCCGAGTGATGAGATTTTGAACGCCATTGCGGAACAAGACCTTCGTTTAAGTGCAGTATCTTGGGGCCTGCCACCTCCGAAAACATCACTCGGAGAGTGATGAATACTGTACCCAGACAGAAAAAGTTCGTTAAATCCCGTCGGCTTCAGGAAACTACTCTTGAAAGCCATGTCCCCTGCCGAAGCCGAACAGCACCAGCGTTTCCTGCGCACCCTCACCGCGCATGAGCCAGCCGTCCGCGCATATGTCCGGCGTCTGGTGCCTTCACGCGCCGATGCCGATGACATCATGCAGGAGGTGGCCATCGTGTTGTGGGATAAGTTTGGCGAATTTAAAGAAGGCGCAGAATTTCGCCCCTGGGCCTTCAGCATCGCCCGGTTCAAAGTGCTCTCCTGGCTGCGCGACAAAGGCCGCGACCGACTCGTCCTCAGTGAGGAGGTCGTGGATCTTATTGCTGAAGAAACGGCCCAGGACGACACCCGCCTGGAGCGTCAGCGCCGCGCCTTGGAATCCTGCACTCAAAAGCTCGAGCCGGACCAGCGTCATCTCCTCATGCAGGCTTATCAGCCCGCCGCCAGCATCCAGTCCATCGCCACCACCAGCGGACGCACCGTTGCCGGTTTTTATCAATGGCTGCACCGCATCCGTCGTCTGCTTCAGGACTGCGTGCAGCGTGAGCTCGCCAAGGAGGAACCGTCATGAACTTTGACGATCTGGCCAACCGCTACTTGGATGGACAAGCGAGTGCGGAAGAAGTCCGGCAGCTAGAGGAGTTCCTCCTCGCCCAGTCTAGTTCACGCCGCCTCTTTGCCGATCTCGCCAATCTCGATTCCGCCCTGGCCGAGCAAGCCGCTGGGTGGGAACCCCAATCGCTGACTCTCCCTGTCAAGCCCATGCGCACCACCACGGCCCGCACCTGGCTGGCTGCGGCAGCTGCCCTCACCGTCCTGCTCACCGGCACCTGGTGGTGGCAGTCTGCAACGCAAGTCCATGCGACTGTCGCACGTGGCATTGGCATCAATGCCTTTCCTCAGGGCATGGAAATTCATGGAAAACATTATTCCATCCAGGCAGGAACCGTCGAGTTCATCACCGCACTTGGAGCGCATGTGGTTATCGAGGCTCCAGCTTCCTTCCAGTTTGAATCCGCCCAGCGCCTGCACATGAAACATGGTCGTGTGGCCGCTGATGTACCGCCTTCGGCCAAAGGTTTTACCGTCATTACCCCAACCGGAAAAGCCGTGGATCTGGGCACCAAATTTGGCGTGGACGTCCCCCAGCAGGGCCAAGCCGAAATCCACGTCTTCCAGGGTGAGGTCATCGCCCAGTCCGCCAAAGGTGGCAAACGCCAGAGCCTCCGCGATGGCCAGGCTTACTCCCTCCAGTCCGGGGCTGGTGCCTCACGTGAGATCCGCTCTGCCGCCTTCATCCAGCCGGATGAAACCCAGTCCCTCCAGGCCGCGCTTTCCTCCGGCCAGCGCAGCCAGTCGGATGCCGCCATTGCCGCCCTGCGCAAGGATGAGGCCCTCATTGCCCTGCTTGATTTTGAAGATGAAAACCTTCCTCCAGGCACTTTTCGGATGACCCAAGGACGCTGGCCGGGCACCCGCGCGCCGGAGTTTGTCAACGTGGGTGACCACATGAAGCTCAATGCTGGTGCGGAGCATGCGTGGCCCCAGCTCACCCTTGCCGCCTGGGTCCGACTTGACCGCCTCGAGTCTCCTTACCAATCCCTTTACCACACCGATGGTTGGGATGAGGACAAGCGCGGCCAGGTGCACTGGATCATCAAGGACGATGCCACCATGCGCCTCGCCCTAAAGCGCAACACCCTCCCGCCAGACTCCGGTGAAAAGGATGGCTTCCCGGATTCACTCACACCCGTGCTTCCTAAAAACGGCCGCTGGGTCCATGTCGCCGTCACCTATGATGCGGACGCACGACGCATCCGCTTTTACCTCAATGGCCTCTTTGACAAAGAGTCCCTTCAGGCCACCGCCCACCCGGCCCTCCTCGGCCCCGCCCAGATCGGCAACTGGAACTCTAAAGACCGCAAGCTCAGCGGACGTGTTGACGAACTTATCCTGTTAGGCCGCACTATGACGGACGCTGAAATCCGTGCCTTATTTGACGCAGGAAATCCTTACCATTGAGACTGCATGATGAAATCCGCCTCCCTCGTCTGGGTCACTCTGACCGCCAGCCTCAGCGCCACTCCCGTGGACTTTGTTCGCGAAGTACGCCCCGTGCTTGAGCATCATTGCTATTCCTGTCACGGCCCGGAAAAACAAAAGTCAGGCCTCCGTTTGGATATCAAATCCGAAGCCCTCAAAGGCGGCGACTCCCACGCGCCCAACATTCTTCCCGGCCAAGCCCAGGACAGCCCACTCATCCAGTTCATCACCACCGATGACGAAGACATGCAGATGCCTCCCAAAGGCGCACGGCTCTCCACCGCAGAGGTAGCCATCCTCACCCGCTGGATCAATGAAGGCGCAGTTTGGCCGGACGGCGTGGACCTAGCGAAGAGCGTGGACAAGCGCGACCATTGGTCCTTCAAACCTCTTCCCCCGCAGCAAGGCAGCCTGGATTCCTTTATCACTGCCAAGCTCCAGGAAAAAGGCCTTAGCCTCTCGCCCCAGGCGGATCGACGCACCCTCATCCGCCGCCTTTACATCGTCCTACACGGCCTGCCGCCTTCGCCTGAAGAGGTCGAATCCTTCGCTGCCGACAGCGATCCTCGGTCCTATGAAAAACTCGTGGATCGCCTGCTGGCCTCCCCTCGTTATGGCGAGCGCTGGGCACGCCATTGGTTAGACGTCATCGCTTTTGGTGAGACCCATGGCTTTGAAGTCAATACCCCACGCCCTAACGCCTGGCCGTATCGCGACTACGTCATCAATGCCTTTAACAACGACACACCTTATCCCCAGTTCATCATGGAACAGCTCGCCGGAGATGCCGTCGGCACCGATGCCGCCACCGGGTTCATCGTCGCCAATGCAGCTCTGCTCCCAGGCCAGACCGGCAAAGATGAGGAGTCCAAAGCCAAGGCCCGCCAAGATGAGCTTAACGACATGGTCAGCATTACTGGCGGCGCTTTCCTCGGCCTCACCCTTCATTGCGCCCGCTGCCACGATCACAAATTCGACCCCGTTTCCCAGGCCGATTACTACAGCCTCCAGGCCATCTTCAGCGGCGTGCGTCATGGCGAGCGACCGCTTAAAAGCAAGGAGGCCAGACAGAATGAGGAGGATACCGCCACCCTCCTCCCCCGCCTGACAAAGGCCACCCACCAGCTTCTTCAATATGAGCCGCTGGCTGCTTCGGGAGCCTTACGTCCTCCGGTTCACTCACACCGTAATGTGGACCGCTTTCCTCCCATTCAAACTCAGAAGCTCCGCTTTACCATCCTTGCCACATCTCAAAACAACCTCAACGAACCCTGCCTGGATGAACTGGAAATCTACAACACGGCAGGCCGCAATGTCGCCCTCGCAGCCCCCAGTGTAAAAGTGTCTGCCTCTGGCAGCCGGGGCGGCATTAAGCACCGGCTTGAGCATCTCAACGACGGGCAGTATGGCAATGACCGCAGCTGGATCAGCACCACCAAAGGCAGCGGTTGGGTGCAGGTGGAATTCGCCCAAAATGAATCCATTGAAGCTGTCGTCTGGGGCCGTGACCGGCTGGATGCTTTCAGTGACCGGCTGCCGGTAGAATACCTTATCGAAGTCGCTCTAGCCGATGGGACGTGGTATAAAGTCAGTGAGAATAGCGACCGCAAAGCCTATTCCGGCCCCAAAGAAAGACAGCTCCTCTCAGAGCCCCAAGACCCTGCCCTCGTGGCCGCCTTTCATGCGGCCAAGGGTGAACTCAGCACCTTGGAGGGCCAGCTTCGCACCGCCAAATCGGGTCCCATGGTCTATGCCGGAAAATTCGAGCAACCTGGCCCCGCCTTCCTGCTCAATCGGGGTGATGTCACCCAGCCGAAACAGGAGGTTCCTCCAGGGGCTGTTACCGCCATCGGCACCACTTTAAACCTCGCCAGCGACACACCCGAACAACAGCGCCGCATCGCCCTAGCCAAGTGGCTGGCCGATCCTGCCCATCCCCTGCCTGCCCGTGTCCTTGTGAACCGCCTCTGGCAGCATCATTTTGGCGAAGGCATCGTCAATACCCCCAACGACTTCGGCCGCAACGGTGCCCTTCCCACCCATCCCGAACTCCTCTCCTGGCTCGCCTCGGAGTTTATCCGCAGCGGCTGGAGCATCAAGCACATGCAGAAGCTCATCGTCATGAGCCAGACCTGGCGGCAAAGCAGTGCACCACGCGAAGACGGCCTTTCTGCCGATGCCCAGACTCAGCTCCTCTGGCGCTATCCTCCTCGCCGCATGGAGGCTGAGGCCCTTCACGATGCCATGCTTGCCGTCGCAGGCACGCTCGACCTCAAAATGGGTGGCCCTGGTTACAGCGCATTCGCACCTAACAGCAACTACGTTCGTGTCTATGACCCTAAGCCCTCATTCAGCCCGGAGGACTGGCGGCGCATGATTTACATGACCAAGGTCCGCGTCGCCCAGGACTCCACCTTCGGCAGCTTCGACTGTCCTGATGCCGGTCAGGCCCAGCCCAAACGTTCGCGCTCCACCACCGCCATCCAGGCACTCAGCCTTTTCAACAGCAGCTTCGTCAATCAGCAGGCGGAGATCTTCGCCACACGCATCCTACGCGATGCAGGCCCGGTGCCTGAACAGCAGATCCGGCGCGCCTTCGCCCTCACTACCCAGCGTCAGCCTGGGGAGGATGAAGTCGCCGCCTGTCAAACCCTCGTTAAAGACCACGGTCTCCCTGCTCTCTGCCGCGTGCTGCTAAATGCCAACGAATTCCTTTTTGTCCCATGAATTCCCCACTCTCCAACAACGGCCTTGGCCTGCTGAACCGGCGCAATTTTCTCTCCAGTGCCGCCGGAATTGGGCTTGCCTCCCTGCTCTCTGAAAACACCGCCCGCGCCACCACCCAGGCCATCCGTCCGCTGATACGTCCAGATAATCCGCTTGGCTCCCGCCCCACTCACTTCGCCCCCAAGGCCAAGCGTGTGCTTGTCATTTTCTGCTCCGGTGCCGTCAGCCACCTGGACTCCTGGGATTGGAAACCGCAGCTTCTCAAGATGGACGGCAAGCCCATGCCAGGGGCCAAGGAAAACTTCCTCACCTTCCAAGGCGAGAACGGAAACCTAGTTAGGCCACTCTATGACTTCAAACCGCGCGGCCAGACCGGCAAGATGGTGTCCGACCTCTTCCCCCATCTCGCCGCCATGGCCGATGACCTCACATTTATTCATTCGATGACGGCTAAATCGAATACCCACGGCCCGGCGGAAAACCAGATGAGCACCGGCTTTATCTTCGATGGTTTTCCCAGCCTCGGCTCCTGGGTCAGTTACGCCCTCGGCTCCGAAGCCGAAAACCTCCCCGCCTATGTCGCCATCCCGGACCCTCGCGGCGTCCCCCAAGCAGGTGTCAACAACTGGGGCAATGGTTTTCTCCCCGCCGTCTTCCAGGGCACCGCCTTCAATTCCAGCCGCCCCATTTATAACCTCGCCCGCCCCGAAAAAGTCTCCGTCGCCAGCGACCTCGCCTCCCGCGATGTCTTGAAATTCCTCAACGAAAAACATCTGGAAAAATTCACGGGGGATACTGAACTCGCCGCCCGCATCTCCAGTTATGAGCTTGCCGCCAAAATGCAGCTCTCCGTCCCGGAGGTGAGCGACCTCTCCAAAGAATCCGCCACAACCCTGAAGGCCTATGGCGTGGATGATCCGCACCCTGTGAAAAGCGGCTTCGCCAAAAACTGCCTCCTCGCCCGCCGTCTTCTGGAGCGTGGCGTCCGCTGCGTAAAGCTTTATAACGGTGCGTATGCCATGGGTGAAGGCATCGGCAACTGGGACGGACACAAAAAGCTCAAGGAGCAGTATGACAAACACGCCCCCATTTTCGACCAACCCTCCGCCGCCCTCATTCGCGATCTCCGCCAGCGTGGTCTTTTGGAAGACACCCTCGTCGTCTGGTGCACCGAATTCGGCCGCATGCCCACCTTCCAGAAAGGTGCCAGCGGCCGTGACCACAACCCCCAGGGCTTCACCGTTTGGATGACCGGCGCAGGCGTGAAACCCGGCATCAGCTACGGCTCCACCGACGAGCTCGGCCACAAAGCCGTGGACAAAATCACCACCATTTACGATCTCCACGCCACCATCCTCCACCTCATGGGCCTGGACCACGAGCGCCTCAGCTACTACCACAACGGCATCGACCGCCGCCTCACCGATGTGCATGGGCATGTCATCCAGGATATCCTCACGTAGCTCAGGAAATAGGATTTTCCTCCCCCTCTGTAAATTTTCCCTTCTGGACATCCCCCGCCGGATCATCTCCAATACCCTTCGCATGATCCGGAATCCTTTATTCGCTGCCGCATTGGCCTGTCTCCTCGGCAGCCTGTCTGCACCTGCCCAAAACGTGGTGGCACCTGTGACCTCTGAGGAAAAGACGTCTTTTGAATTCAAAGATGGAGACCGCGTGGTCCTCATCGGCAATACGGTCATTGAGCGTGAGCAGCGGTATGCCACCTTTGAACCCCGCCTCGCCCTGGCTCTCGGCGAAACCAAGGTCACCGTGCGCAATCTCGCCTGGAGTGGCGATACCGTTTACGGCCATGCGCGGTCCTACTTTGGCCCGCCTGAGGAGGGTCTGGAGCGCATGACCCAGCATCTGCAACTACTGAAACCCAATGTCGTGCTTCTGTGTTACGGCTCTGAAATGGCCTTTGAAGGTCTCAAGGACCTGCCCCGCTTCCTCACTGGATACCGCAATCTCCTCTCCCTCATCCGTAAGCAATCTCCAGGCGTGCGCATTATCGTCGCCACGCCTCCCCCACTCGAAACGCTGCCCCCGCCGCTGCCGGATCAAACGGATGCCAACAAGCGTCTCTCCAGCTTTCGGGATGCTCTGCGCAAATTTGCCGCCGCTCAAAACACCTATTTTGTGGACTGGTTTGAACTCATGGGGGGCATCCCCAAACCTGGCCAGACCTCCAAGCCCCTCACCGAAAACGGTGTCCACTATACCCGTGAAGGGTATGAAAAACTCAGCACCGTCCTCATTGAAGGACTCGGCTATACCTTTCCTCAGGTCACAAAAACGGAACTCGATCCCCTCCAGCGCGAAGTCTTGAAAAAAGACGAACTCTTCTTCAACCGCTGGCGTCCGCAAAACGAGACCTACCTCTTCGGCTTCCGCAAACATGAGCAAGGGCAAAATGCCAAGGAAATCCCCATGTTCGACCCCCTCATTGACCAAGCCGACGCAAAAATCCAAGAACTCAAAGCGGCCATTCTCGCCAGCAAAAAGGCTCTGTGAATAATCGCGCTTAATTCTCTCCCAGGCGGGAGCTGCATTTCACTCAGAGGCCAACCCCCAAAAAGCACCCCCAGGCTTGCGTCAGCCGACAATGCCGCTACTTTCTACACCCCGTCTATGTGGAAAGGTCGTTTTGCCCAAGAAACCAGCCAGCTCGTGCAGAGTTATGGAGAGTCCGTGTCCTTTGACTGGAGGCTCTATGCGCATGACATCCGTGGCTCCATTGCGCATTCCAAAGGCCTAGTCAAAGCAGGCATCCTGACGGCTGACGAGCAGTCCTCCATTGAAAAAGGCCTCCTCGAAATCAGGTCTGAGATCGAAGCAGGCAAGTTTGAGTTCAAGACGTCCCTGGAAGACGTACACATGAACATCGAATCCGAGCTGACCCGCCGCATCGGTCCAGCCGGAGCCAAATTGCACACCGCCCGCAGTCGCAACGACCAGGTGGCCACCGATGTGCGTCTTTATACCCGCGATGCCGTCACGGAAATCGTGGACCTCGTCGCCAGCCTGCAGCGTGCCTTAATCGAAGCTGCCGAACGCGCCGGCACCGCCGTGGTCCCAGGATATACCCACCTTCAGCGCGGCCAGCCCGTGCTCTTCGCTCACCATCTCCTGGCCTATGTGGAAATGCTGGAGCGGGATGCGCAGCGTCTCCTGGATGCCAATGACCGGCTCAATGTCATGCCCCTGGGCTCAGGTGCCCTGGCTGGCTCCACCATCATTCTGGACCGTGAATACGTGGCCGAGTTGCTCGACTTCGACTCCGTTTCCCAAAACAGCATGGATGCCGTCAGTGACCGCGACTTTGCTGCCGAAGTCCTGTTTTCCATCGCCCTCTGCGGCGTGCATTTGTCACGCCTGAGCGAGGACATCATCCTCTGGTGCAGTGCCGAATTTGGATTCGTCACCCTCAGCGATGCCCACACCACGGGCTCAAGCCTGATGCCGCAGAAGAAAAATCCAGACGTTGCCGAGCTCACGCGTGGCAAGTCTGGACGCCTTATTGGCAATCTCATGGCCCTGCTCACTCTGCTCAAGGGACTGCCCATGACCTATAACCGGGACATGCAGGAGGACAAAGAACCCCTCTTTGATTCTCTCGACACCATTCAGGCCGCCCTCGCCGTCTTTGCTGAAATGATCTCCGGCATGGAGGTGAATGAAACCCGCACCCGCGCCGCCACCAGTGACCCGATGCTGCTGGCTACGGATCTGGCCGACTATCTGGTCAATCACGGGGTCCCATTCCGTCAGGCCCACGAAGTCATAGGTAAACTGGTCGCCCATTCCATCGCCGAAAAAGTCGCCTTTGAAGATATTCCTCTGGCGCAGTATCAGGAATTCTCCCCGGCTTTTGAGGCTGATCTTTTTGACTGTCTCAATCTGGACACCGCATTAGCCGCCCGCAAAGGCATCGGTGCCCCTTCACCCAAAAACGTGGCGGCTCAGATCGCCTTCTGGAAAGAAGCCCTCAGCGAATGAGCCAGGACACGACCGACTTCCCACTTTTCAAGGTCGAAGACAGCGACGGATGGCAGCGTGTGTCCTGTGAGCGCCTTTTCGACAATCCACACATCAGTGTGGACAAGGTGGAATGTCTGACCCCGCACCGTCAGGAAAAAGCGGTGCCCTGGCTGGTCGTGGAAAGAAAGGCTGCCGTCGCCATCGCTCCGATGACTGAGGACGGCCAATTTGTCCTCATTTCCCAAGAACGCATACCTGTACAGCAGACACTGTGGGAATTTCCCGCCGGCCAGATTGACGTCCCCCTGGCCGAAATCACCCCAGAAACCGTTATAGACACCGCCCTGCGGGAGTTGCTGGAAGAAACCGGCTATGCTCTCGCCCCCGGCGGAGTGCTGGAACCGCTCGGTTGGTTCCTTCCTTCGCAAGGTTTCACCGATGAGCACGTTTATCTATTTCAAGCGAAGCCCGTGTGCGTCGTCAGCCGTCCTACCCCGGATGGAAGCGAGCACATCAGCGACGTGCGCTTGGTCAGTTCAGAAGAGTTGCGGAGGATGATCGCTGACAATGAGATCACCACCGCCCTGACACTGGCCTTGTATGCGCGGATGGCGGCCAAGGGAACGAATTGAGGCGTTGAACTAAACCTCCTAAACTTCACCTGATATGTGGCAAGGCATCCTGAACAAAGTCTTCAAAGTCCGCGAAAAAGTCGCGATGAACCTCAGCAAAGATGATGAGGAAAAACCCTTCCTGGAGCATCTGGACGACCTGCGTACCATGCTCGTACGCATGGGCATGACGCTTATCGCGTCCACCATCATCTCATTCGTTTTTTACCAGGAGTTGTTCAAGGCGCTCTTGTATCCGATGGTCCTGGCTGGATTTGCCCCGGACATCGAATCCGCCAAAAAACTGCTCATTAACATTGATGTCGCCGGTCCTTTCATGATGGCGGTGAATGTCTCGTTGATCGCAGCCGTCATTGCTTCCTTTCCCCTGCTGCTGGTCTTTCTTCTCCAGTTCATCCTGCCAGGGCTGAAGGCCACAGAGAAAAAACTGCTCTTCCCAGCCATCGGCGTCGGCACAGGTCTCTTCCTCAGCGGTGCCTCCTTCGCCTATTGGGTGGTGCTACCAAGGGCGCTGATCTTTTTCTCTGAGTTTGCTGAGTCCGTGGGTGCAAATCAGATGTGGGCGCTGAACGAATACGTCACTTTTACAACGCGTTTCATTCTGGTGTTCGGCATCGCGTTTGAGTTGCCAGTCATCGTTATGGCCTTGGTGAAGCTGGATTTCTTGAATTACCGAATCATGAAGTCCACCTGGCGTCATGCGCTCGTCGCCATCACGCTGTTTGCGGCCATCATCACACCTACTCCGGACGTGCTCACCCTCATGCTTATGTCGGGGCCGCTTTACGTCCTGTATGCCATCTGCGTCACGCTGGCCTATTTCATGGAGAAGAAGGACAAGGAAGCCTATCCCGAATACTACGCTGAGCTTGAAAAAGACCAGAAGGAGCTGGAAAAAGAGGGCACAGACGAATGGGACAATGAGAACTACAACCCTTGGTTCTCCGAAGACGAAAAAGACGAGGACGACGAATACCAAAAACCCCGCGTCACCCCTTCCGCCCCGCCTCCTGAGATCGAGAAAGCTTCAAAAACCGTCTCCATGACGGATACCCTTGATGAACCTGTGGACGAGGGTGAAGACCAAAGCTCCGTCATGCCTGACGAAGACGAAACGGAACCTCCATCACCATCTGCTGAAGACAAACCGATCTCGGAAAAATCCACAGAAGAACTCGCCCGTGAGGATGAGTCCCGAAGCGGCAATCCCCCAGTCTAAAGTCACCTCATAGCTGAGGCTATCATCAGGTTGGCCGTCTATCTTTAGACGGCCAACTTCAGTGACTGCGGCTCAGGCTTACCGTGGTTTCCTCCACAGTCTTGGCAGCAGCTTCAACTTAATATATGGCTCCATTTAACGGAAAAGCACTTTCGTGTCTTCATGCAGATGCTAAAGTATGATACTAAAACCAACTTTAGAGAAAGTATGGTAACTGTTGTTTTGGCTGTAAAACTAACTATTCAAAGGTTGGTATTTCCCTCTTACAAATTACTTACTTAACCGTCTGCGCCACCTGAATAGGAAAGAGAGTATCAGAAGATAATGCGACTGAGCTTATTTTCTGATTACTCACTGAGGGTGCTACTTTTTGGAGCGGTAAAAGGTGGCCCCTTTCCTCTCCATGAAGTCGCCGCCGCGTACAACATATCGCGCCATCATCTGGTGAAAGTGGTCAATAATCTCACAAAACAAGGTTACCTCGCAACCCGCCGTGGTCGTGGCGGCGGCATTGTATTAGCCATGAAGCCGGAGGAAATCCAAATTGGCAGACTGGTGCGTGGGACAGAAACATCCTCCCCCCTGGTGGAGTGCTTTGATCTGAAGACCAACACCTGCCCCATTCATTCCTGCTGCGGCCTCAAATCAGCCATGGCACAGGCTATAGGGGCCTTTTATGGCACCTTGGATCGCTACACTCTTCAGGACATGCTGGGGGCGCAGAGGATAGACACTCTGAAAGAGATTCTTCTTGCCCCCACCAAGCGCGTCACCCTTCTACATGCTGACGAAGATGTGGCTGACTATGATAAAACATCGCCAATCACTGACCCCTTGTCACCGATGGTGAATGGACGGTTGCTAGGGGACATGACGATCTGATTCACATCCATGCCCATGGCGTGGCCTACAGTGCTGTGGAAATCCTGGATGGTCACCTGTTTGTCGATGGGGGCATTGCCTTCTTTGTCACTTGCCCCGTAGATAGTGCCACCTTTCGCTGGGCCACCTGCTAGCAAAGTACTGAAGACCTTGGGATGATGGTCCCTGCCATTGCGGCTATTGATCTTCGGTGTGCGTCCAAATTCGGAACAAAGCACCACCATCGTCGTCTCCAGCAGGCCACGTGATTGAAGGTCACTGAGCAAGGCAGAGAGCCCAGTATCCAGCAGGCTGCCATTGTCCTCCATGGCATCGGCAATGTCATTGTGCATGTCCCAGCCACCATGCGCTACTTCGACAAAACGCACCCCGCGCTCCACCAACCGACGGGCCAGCATGCAACCCTGGCCAAACTTGTTCATACCATATTTTTCACGAGCTTCCGCATTTTCTTCGGTCAGACGAAAAGCATTCAGATCATCGGTGCTCAAGAGCTTCAGCGTATCATCATAAAAGTCGGTATAGGCTTTCAGATTGGTATCCTGAAACTTGCTTCGGAATCCAGCATCCACCTTGTTCAAAAGGGCCAGCCGCTTATCGATCACCTCTTTCGGTGCACCGAATTCAGCATATTGAAGCCCCGCAGACGGATCGTGAATCGGCAGCGGGCTATAGGCAGCAGAGAAAAAGCCATTTCCAGCTTCGGGAGCACGGCCCACACAGACAGTCGAAGGCAAAGACTGGCTGCTTTTACCGAGCAACTCCTGAGCCCACGCCCCCAGGACTGGATGTTTAATGGTGCCACGCTGCTCATACCCTGTGCGCATCAGATACTGGCCGGAGGCATGCACCCCTGTTTTTGAAGTCATGCTGCGAATGATGGCCAGCTTTTCAGAGTGGTCCTTGGCCAGCGTGGGCAGGAAGCCACCGAGCTGATAGCCTGCCTTCGTCGCGATGGGATCACCAGGTCCTTTGGAATCTCCCGTCTTGGGATCCAAAGTGTCAATGTGTGACATCCCGCCGATCATCTGAAGCCAGATGACGTTCTTGGCCTTTCCGAATCCAGGCAGCGATTTTGGATCAGCCGCCGCCTGGCCTTTCAGCACATGCGGTAGCAGTGTTACACCCAGTGTGGCCTTCGCAACATGCTCGGCAAATTGGCGGCGGGAAAGGCAATCGAGAGAACGAAGAGAAGTGTTCATGGTAATATGAGGCTGGGGCTGATTACTGAACAAAAACGAATTCACGGGCATTGAAGAGGACCCAGCAAAGATCGGCTGAACTAAGGCCAGCATCGAAGGCTTGGCTGGCCTCGGTCATTTCTTCCGGTGTGGGCTTGCGGGAGAAAAAGCTATAGTAAAGTGACTCCACTTTTTTCGCCGTTTCCGCTTCTCCCATGGCTGTCGCCAGCACCAGGGATTGAGGATTTTGGAGTACACTCTGCGCTTCTCCATTCATCAGCATGAGGACTTGGGGAATGCTGCTTTCATAAGTGTTGCTATCCGCGATCTGCCGGTCGCTTTGGCCGAACATGCGGAGGAAGTGACCATCCCGCTCAGGCTGGCGGAGTTCGGAAGCACGGGCCAGGGCCAGACCTTCCATCATTTTCGGGCGGGTAAAGCCCTCTTCATCAGCATCGGTTTCAGTCTGCATCATCTGTGCCCGCCGATTTTTCTTTTTCGCATTCGGTCTTTTTTCATTGCCTCCCCCCAGAGGGCCATCAGCCATTCGGCGCATCCCCTGCATTTCTCCCAGTTTTTCAACAATCTGCGCAGGAGTGACTTCGGACACATTAAAGGCCATGACCGCCTTGTAAGGCTCCGCACGCTTCAGCTTAAAGTTATCTACTTTGTCACCGATCGCCAACGTCACGCAAGAATCCCAGGCCTGCTCCGCAGTCATGCGGCGCAGGATCGGACCAGGGAAATAATAGGGCTCACCCAGAGCCAGTTCGCGAGTCACCGCTTCCCGCTGGTAAGTCTGAGTATTGCAGAGCAGGCGCATGAATGCGCGAATGTCGAACTTAAGGCGCACCATTTCACGGCCGAGATGCTGGAGAAGCAACGGATTGCTGGAGGCGCTAGGATCATCCAGATCCGTGATAGGCTCTTTAAGACCGACACCGAAGACCTGCTTCCACAAACGGTTGGCGATGGTCATGGCGAAGCGAGGATTATCCGGACTGGTCATCCAGGTGGCAAAAACATCCCTGAGTTGGCTGTCATCCTCAGCTTTCTTCATGGCCAGTTCCGCATCTTGATAGCAGCGCAGTCGGCGGTCATCCTTGCTCCAGGTGACAAGACTGGGCTTTACCGCATCCCCAGGCTTGCCGTCCTTGTATTTGTAGTCATCAGGCAGGGTCACATCCCCCTCGGCACCATCTTTGATGGCCAGTGAATTCACATCAAAAAGCCGACGTGCCTGCTGATATTGCTGCTGTGTCAGTTCATCACGAAGATCACGCATCATCCCGCGCGGCAGCTCACGGTTGTAGGTGTCCGATGCTCCAAAAAAAGCCGCCATCTCATAAAACTGGCGCTGGGTCCAGTCCGCAAACGGGTGGTCATGGCACTGGGCACAGGAAACGTTTGCCCCGAGGAAGGTTGAAAGGGTGAGGCTAAGATTATCCAGCCTCATGCCACGGTCACGCAGCAGGTAACCGGCAGCGCCATTGTCCAGCAGCTTACCGTCCGCAACCAGCATCTCGCGAACGATTTCATTCCAAGGGCGATTGGCAGTGATCTGCTCCTTCAGCCATTCCTGGTAGGTGAAAAACTTGGCCTTCTGGGCATCATCCGCCACCCGCAGCATGTCGGAGAAATAGTTGAACATGTGCGAGGAGAACCCGTCGCCATTAACCAAAGTGTCAATGACATTGGCACGTTTGGACGCGCTGGTATCCGCCAGGAAAGCCAGCGTCTCCTCCCGTGTAGGGATGCGGCCAGCGAGGTCCAGGTAAACACGGCGAACAAACTGTTCGTCACTGGCGAGTGCATTCGGCTGCTGACCGGCTTTTTGCAATCCCATCAGGACTCCTTTGTCGATGATGGCGGCAGATTGGGCCAAACCGGTATTCTTTTGAATGCCCAGCCCCTCAGGCTTCAGTGTCGCCGCCGCCTGCTGGTCCGCCGGAGTCAGGTTGGCCAATGGAAAATCAAACATGCGCCCATCCCGGGTCTGCAAATACACTTTGCCATCTTCCAGGCCGCGAAAAGTGGCCTCCACCTTGCGCCCTTGATCATCCTGCCAGACTCGGAAATTGGAGTTTCCGTCAGGGGCAGCGGTCTGCGCCGTAACCAAGAGTGCGGGAAAAAAGACGCAAAGGGCGATGGATCGGGCTTTCATAAACAACTCGGGATAGATTCCCGCATGAAACGATACGTTTCATGAGATGTTGCGTTAGAATTTTCAGCTCCGCTGCCAGGCAGCAACTCCCATCCGCCCAGGGATACTTACCGAGCCAGCGCCATGTCATGCTCCGTCTTGAACTTGCATTGCCCGGTTTTAGCAAACTCATCGCAGTGGGCTTGGATGCGCATGGCTTTCATCTGAGGCTGGAAGCCCAGACGGCGGGTGATGCAGTCGTGAAGCACCGCACTATGCTCATCCTCAAACTCGACGACGCGATCACAGTCCAGGCAGATGAGGTGATTGTGCTGCGGCTTATCCAGGAAATTGGGATCGTAATAGGTCTGGTCGCGGCCCAGATCCACCTCGCGCAGCAGGTCACAATCCACCAGGAGCTGAAGGGTACGGTAAACGGTAGCCCTGGAAACGGTCCGGTCCAGTTTGCGGGCCTTTTCCAGCAATTCTTCAGCATTGAAATGATCATCCGTGGCAAAGGCCGCTTCCACGATGGTCTCACGCTGCTTGGTACGGCGCAGTCCAGTATTGGTCAGATGCGCTTCCAGACGATCTTTTACTCGGGGATCCATATTGAGAAACGTCTAGCCCAATTGAGACTGAACGCAAGTTAGGATCATCTTTTGCTCATTTTGTTCGCATGGCCAGGGAGAGTATGCACTTTGCTTTCACATGCGCCTCTTTACCTGGATCACGCTCATCCTTCTTTCCCTGGGAGGATGGGTTGCCTGGGAAGAAATCGGCGTCAGAGAATGGATGCAGCAATGGCAGCCCAAGACGGCGAAGCCTCTGGACCCGGCATTTTTACGATTGAATGCCTGGGAGATCGCCTCGCTTCCCCTGGCGCTTCGGTTCGATCATCCCATGGGATCCGAGCACGCCGCATTGACCTACAATGCGCAGCCCTTCCGCATCACTCGCCATCTGGGAGATGACCTTAATGGCATCGGCGGGGGAAATTCAGACCTGGGGGATACGGTTTACGCGGCTGGAGCTGGACACGTGGTTTATGCAGGAATCCCGGGTCCCGGGTGGGGAAAAATGATCATCCTAGCCCACCGGGTGCCGGATCTGGAGGATCTGGCAAAAGAACGCATCTACCAGACTGTCTATGCCCACCTGGACGAAATCACCGTCAAGCCAGATACACAGGTCCAGCGCGGCATGAAAATCGGCACGGTTGGAACAGGCGGCGGTTTGTACCTAGCTCATCTGCACTTTGAAGTCCGCGAGGGTCCTTATATCAATCCCGGCCAGGGATATGCAGATAGCCCGCTCAACCGGGTATCCCCGGAAAAATTTATCAGCCAGCGACGCGGTGCGCCTGCAGAGCAGATGAATCCCGCACCGGCCCTGCCGTGAAAGCAAAAAAGTGCCACCTCGCGCGGGGAACTGGCTATTCTTGCGGGGGCAGTCCGGTTTTCCTTCTTGAATCCGCCTTCTGCGCCAGTAAATAGCGGCCCTCCCGCGCGCCTGGCCGCCTCTCGGCGCTTTTTTCAATCATTGACCCCTGACATACATTCTCATGAATAAAGCCATCCTCGCTCAAGCCGCCAACGAAGCCCGTGGTCTCGCCATGGACGCCGTGCACAAGTGCTCCTCCGGCCACCTCGGCCTGCCCCTCGGCTCGGCTGAGATCGGCGCGGTCCTTTTTGGTGACTCCCTCCAGTGCAATCCTGATGAGCCGAAGTGGCTCAACCGCGACCGTTTCATCCTTTCCGCCGGCCACGGCTCCATGTTCATCTATTCCTGGCTGCACCTCAGCGGCTATGCAGTGACCATCGAAGACGTGTCCAATTTCCGCGTCCTGCATTCCATCACCCCAGGCCATCCGGAGTTTCATGAAACTCCTGGCGTGGAATCCACCACCGGGCCTCTGGGCCAGGGCATCGGCAATGCCGTGGGTTATGCCCTCTCCGGCAAAATGGCCGCCGCCAAATACAACACGGCTGATCACAAGATCATTGATAATCACATCATCGCCCTGGCCGGTGATGGCTGCCTTCAGGAAGGTGTGGCCCGCGAAGCCGTCGCCTTTGCCGCCCACAACCACCTGGACAACCTCATCGTCATCTTTGACTCCAACGATGTCACGCTGGATGCCATGGCCAAGGTCACCCAGAGCGAAGACACCCAGGCACTCTACTTGGCGCTGGGCTGGAATGCAGTGACCATTGATGGCCACGATATCGACGCCGTAAAAGCCGCGATCGAAGAAGCTAAGAAGAGCGATAATGGCAAGCCTACAATCATCATCGCCAAGACCATCATTGGCAAAGGCATCCCAGAAGTCGCAGGCACCGCCAAGGGCCACGGCGAAGGTGGCGCGAAGTTTGTGGACGCCGCCAAAAAAGGCCTGGGCATCCCAGAAGGCA
The DNA here is from genome assembly GCF_004364345.1 of Prosthecobacter fusiformis. NCBI lineage: Bacteria > Pseudomonadati > Verrucomicrobiota > Verrucomicrobiia > Verrucomicrobiales > Verrucomicrobiaceae > Prosthecobacter > Prosthecobacter fusiformis. The sequence goes on from NZ_SOCA01000001.1 coordinate 601,642, forward strand.
CCCACTTCTACGTCAGCGATGAAGTGAAAAATTACTTCTCGGAGCTGAAGGCCCAGCGTGCCTCTGCCCATGCCGAGTGGAACCAGACCTTCTCCGCCTGGAGCGCCGCCAACCCCGGCCTAGCTGCCGAACTGGATGCCGCCCGCCATGGTACTTTGAGCGCCGAAGACCTTCTGAAGGTCATCCCTGAATATCCTGCCGAAGGCAAAGCTGCCACCCGCAACAGCGGCGGCGAGATCCTGAATCACTTGGCTAAGGCCGTCCCTCACCTCATCACCGGAAGCGCCGATCTTTTCGGCTCCACCAAGAACTACATCACCGGTGCCGGTGACTTCAGCGCCACCAACCCGACTGGGCGCAACATCTGGTTCGGCATCCGTGAGCACGCCATGGGCGCCATCTGCAACGGCATCGCCTATGACGGCCTCTTCCTGGGAAGCTGCGCAACCTTCCTCGTCTTCGCCGACTATTGCCGCCCCAGCATCCGCCTGGCCGCACTGGCCAAGCTCCCCGTCACTTACATCTTCACGCATGACTCCGTCGGCGTGGGTGAAGACGGCCCGACCCACCAGCCGGTGGAAACCGTCAGCGGCCTGCGTGTGATCCCGAATCTGGACGTCATCCGCCCAGGCGATGCCGAAGAAGCCGCCGCAGCCTTTGCCGCAGCCTTCAGCCGTCAGGACGGCCCGACCCTCCTGGCACTCAGCCGTCAGGACCTTCCTCACCAGGGCATCGCCAGCGTGCTCACACGCCGCGAAGGCACCATCAAAGGCGGTTACGTCCTTGTGAAGGAAAGCGCCCCCCTGGAAGCTATCGTCATCGCCACCGGCTCTGAAGTGCAGCACGCCGTTGAAGGTGCCAAAGGCAAAAACGGCGTCCGCGTCGTCAGCATGCCTTGCTTTGAACGCTTCGACCGCCAGGACGCCGCTTACCGTGAATCCGTCCTGCCAGCCGCCTGCACCAAGCGCATCGCCATCGAAGCCGGCGTCTCCGGCCTCTGGTGGAAATACGTCGGCACCCAGGGCCAGATCATCGGTATCGACCGCTTCGGCATCAGCGCCCCCGGCAACACCGTCTTCAAGGAACTCGGCATCACCGGCGAAGCCGTCGCCAAGGCTCTCGCCTGAAGCTGACGCGGCCAAGACCGCCATCAGATCACTCATCAAGGGAGGCTGGAAACAGCCTCCCTTTTTTTTGGCTCTCATTCACCTCTGATCCCTGAGGCCCGCCATTCACTTCAACTGCCGCAAAATCGTGGCATCTGTGATTTTATCATCGGCGGCCAGTAGGAATGCCTTGCTTAGGATCACGCTCAACACACGATCTCCTTCGAAAGGTAGAAAGACCTTGTCCCCGGCTTTGTCCACCTGCCCCTGGGCTGGCACAATGCAGAGATATTTGTCCTGCGGCATGATGAGGATGTTACCACTGCCGAGATGGATTTTGTATCCGTGTTTCTTGCCTTGAACCAGAAGAAACCGGTCCAAGAAAGAACACTGTGAGGCGATCTTTAACCTAGGCACCAGACGTTCCAAAATGGCCTTGCGTGTCTGGGCGGAGGCATTCAGTCCGCCAAATCCATACTCATGCCAGTAACCGCGCTGCTGCTCATCACGGCCACCGTCTAGCCAGGCCGGATCATTGCCCACACTCGCCACACCAACAAACAGGTCCACATCGCGCATGATCTCGGAGAACACCAGCGGATCGACCTCCGCGAGAGGCAGAGGCTCGGCCGCCTGTCCCCAGTTAGGTGTGTAGCCGCCCCCGCCCGCATGGGCACTCACACCTGCGGCATCATGCGGGTAAAAGCGCACCTGGTCAGTAGCCACGTAACGGTAGGCCCCACTTTCCAAAGTATCGGTCCCGTAGTTTGTACCAGCTCCCTCAATCCAGTATTCCGCGCGCAGCCCCCATTGCGTCAGCCAGCGAGTGGCAGGCGCATAACAGTCATCCACCATCAGCCGCAGCTTGTTCTTCCAGCCACGGGCCGCACACAGAGCATTGAACTGATGCTGACGCAGCAGATGAGCCGCGAAGCGGTTGGAATACACGTGCGTCTGCTCCTCCGCCGGAGTCAGCAGATACACCTCCCGATGCGCCTGCTTGAATGGCTGCACGATCTCCCATTCCTCTAAAAATCCCCGCCAGCCCAACACCACATCCGCCGACTGGTTCAATGGATGCCATAGCGTTACAGTACTGCCATCATCCGCCAGTTCGATAGGGTGTCCCTGTCGGTTCACCAACGCATCTTTCAACCAGACGCCAGGAGTGGTGACTCCGTTGGTGGTGAAGTTCCAGATCAACCGCCGGACGAGCACACTCATCAGCGGATGGTCGCAGTAGCGTTCACGCCAGACAGCCAGCGGCCAAGTTTTGCGCTGGAGATAAAGGTTATCCAGCCTTTCCGACTGGGCAGGCAGCATCTTTTCGATGTCCTTTTTCGCCGCCAAAAACTCCTTCACATCCTCGGCAAATTCTGTCTTCAGAGCGGCAGGCAAAGACTTCTGGGCCTTGCCGTCCGCACGCTTCCACATCACCTCGGTGCTGCGTGAGCTGATGGCCCTCAGCTCCGCCGTAAATTCACCGATCTGCTGCACCAATTCCCCGCTGCCCGTCATTCCATAGGCTGGCACGCTCATTTCCTCCAGTTCCTCCCTGGGCACGCCGAGCTGCTCCGCCAGCTTGGCCAGAGCCTTGTCAATGGCTGCCTGGGCACCCCCAAATTTAAGCTTCACCTTCAGCAGGGCCAGCTGTCCCAGCGCATCCGCTGTCCCCATCAGGCCCAGAGCGCCGATGCAGGCATTGCCTACACGAACAGAACGCGATCCCACTTGAGGCATTTTTTTGTAGGCGCTCAGCCCCAGCCCGGAAAGTAGCCTGGCGGTTTCACGCCCCGGCACCAGTCCGCAAATCCACGCCAGCCCGCGTAGGATGTCCTGATGCGCATCCGTGATCACCTGCGTGCCCGCACGCACATGCTGGGACTCTTTAGTCCCTGCCGTGCGCGGCTCATTCACCAGCGGCAGCCATGCTGACATACGCTGAACAAACTCTGTGCGCCCCTCTTCCCCCTCCATCAAGCCTTCCACCTGTTTCATCCATTTCTGAGAAGGACTAGCGGTGGTAGCTGAAACACAATGACCTAACAAAGAACACCAAAAATCGCGCACATCTTTTCCCGCCAGAGACATGTCATGGATTGCTGCATCCGTCCATGCCTCACCCGCCTCCAGGGGTAGATCAGGTGTCCGGCCAATCGCTCGGTCAATGCGCCGGCTAAGCCGTCGCTCATCGGCACCTGCATAACGCGTAAAGGCCTTTTGAAACTTCAAAAAACCAGCCACCAGCGCTTCCGTCATCCGCTCTTCCTCCGCTAGCTCTTCAGCAATGCGGACGATCCCGGAAATAGGATAAAGATAAGAGGAAGCGCTTGATCCTCGGCAGACCCATCTCAGCATAGTGAGGATCTGTTCTTCATTCAGAGGCAGCTTGCGGCCCAGCAGTGAATTCAACAGCGCCAGCGCCACCCTTCTCTTTCGGCTGTTGCGGTCAGTGCCAAAAAAATTGGCCACCCCATTGTCCATATTTTGTATGACCTCGACAAGAGCCGCCGCTAGTGCCGCCTGCTCCCCGCAATCTACATTCAACATTTCAGCCCCCGTTTTCGAAGCCTTCGGACTGAATCTGTCCCACTCATTGCGAAGGAGTGGCTCAGCCTCATCCAGATACGACTGGATCTGCTTGTGGTGAAGTTTGGAAACTGTTTCCCCCGCAACTCGCGTTTCCAGCACAGCCTCAGACATCTTCTCCTCAGCCTTTGCCGGCGGCTCGCCGGATGTTCCTTTGATTTTATGAAGAATGTCCTTCAGCCAGTTCATACTTTTAGCCTCCCACCAGCGGCACCAATTTCACAAAGCTAACCTCCGTATCCGCTTCGATGAGAAATTCCTCATCCAGGCTGGATGCCTGCCGGTCTCCGATGAGCATGAAAAAACCGTTGGTTTCGAAGGCTTTCAGCGCCGCCTTGTATTGGCGCTCCCAGTTGACGGGCTTGAAGATAGCCCCGAGCTTTCCATTCAACCGGGTCTCTTCCTCCGTCGGCTGGATCAGTCCCCAGAAGGTCGTGATCCTGGCCTGAGAATTGTAATCCTGCACCTCCTGCCAAATGCGCGCCCTGATGATCTCCCGCACTGGCAGGCGTTCATTAATGGATTCGATGGTGAAGGCACGCACCCGCTCACCGCTGAGAGTTTCATCTATGACAATCATCAGGAGTCCAATGCAGGCCGGATGAGACCCTTTTGCAAGCCTGGATTTGGCATCCCACGCCCTTGTTTCTCTTTGTTCAGCTTGGCGGAGACACAAAAATCTGCCATGGAACCCCATGGCCCGCGTCCTTATTCTGTTTGCCCATCCGGCGCTGCATCGCTCCCGCATCAATGTGGCACTGTTGGAGGCTGTGCAAGGCATGGAGGGTGTGACCTTCCGCGATCTCTATGAGGAGTATCCGAACCTGCACATTGATTTTGAAACTGAGCAGGAGTTGCTGCTCGAGCATGATGTCATCGTCTGGCAGCATCCCTTTTACTGGTACTCCGCCCCGGCCATCCTGAAGGAATGGCTGGACGTCGTGCTGGAGTATGGATTCGCCTATGGCGAAGGAGGCACACGGCTGGCCGGGAAAAAGGTGATGAGCGCGCTGACCACTGGCGGACCCGCTGATGCTTATCAGCGCGGTGGTTACAACCATTACACCGTAAAAGAACTTCTAGCGCCCTTCGACCAGACAGCGCGTCTGTGCGGCATGGAATATCTGGATCCCTTCGTCATCCAGGGTGTGAGGCAACTTACGGATGAGCAGGTGCGGGAGTGCGCAGCGGCCTATCGGACCCGGATCGAGGAACTTCGCAGGCTGGTTTAATCTTCACCCCACAGCCGCCAGGCGACCAGCGCGGTATCGGACCTCGCATAGATTTTATTTCCCACAAAGGCAGGATGCGCCCATGTTTTGCCGATCATCTGGTGACGGGCCAGTTCCTCAAAACCTTCAGGCTGGAGCCGCACATACACAAGTTCACCACTGGCATTGAGTAGCGCGGCCAGGCCTTGGGATTCACGCAGCCAGACCAGGCTCATCTGGGGATTGCGATCCTTGGGTGTCAGCCTGTTGTCATCGCTCCATCGGATCTTGCCCGTGGCCAGTTCAAAGGCCTGCAATCCTTTGTTTTTGTCCAGGAGGTAAACCATGCCTTCCTTGTATAAAGGCGAGGACATCAGACCGCACATGTCCTTTTCATTTTCCCAGAGCAAAGTTGGTTGGGCCGTCAGACGAAGAGCCTTGGTCCCATGCCAGTAACCAGATACGAGAAGGATTCCATCCTGGTATAAAGGCTGGGCGATGCTGACGCCATAAGTGATCTTGTAAGGGTAGGTCCAAAGAGTCTCCCCCGTTTCAGGATTCAGGCTCTGGATGTTCTCCGGCCCCCAGGCGATGATCTGGCGGATGCCCTCATGGTTGATGATCTCCGGCGTGCAATATCCCGCCGGGTCCGCCCCTCCGCGCCAGAGCAGCCTGCCGGTGGTCTTGTCCAAGGCCAGCACGCTGCCATCGGGCTGCGCCCCCACATGCAGGAGCACTCGTCCGCCATCCAAAACCGGTGATGCGGCAAAGCCCCAGGTGGGGATTTTAGCCGCATGCTCTTTCACGGTATCCACCTGCCACACCACCTTTCCAGACATTGAATCCAGACACAGAGCCATGCCCGCCGCCCCCAGCACATACGCCCGTCCTTCATCCAGATTGACCGAAGAGCGCGGCCCGGAGGCATACTGCATACGCCCATAAACAGCCGGCCAGGTGTAAGACCAAAGCAGCTTTCCAGATGCCTCAGCATAACAAAGAATGCGTTCAATATCCGCAGGCTCCTTCGGCCGGTCCAGTACATACACACGCCCACCGCTCACGGTCACCCCACCGTAGCCACTGCCGATCTCAACCTGCCAGAGTTCCTTCGGCTGCTGACTGGCAAAATCTGCCGGGATGCCTTCAGGATTCCAGGCACCATCACCCATCACTCCCCGCCAACGCGGCCAGTCCGCAGCTTGCGCAGAGAGAGTAAAACAGAGGACGAAAAGCCAGATTTTCATGAGGACAGGAAAGTAGTACGAAGAAGGGCCACGGGTCATTTCCACTACAATTCATGACAAACCAGCAGCAGCAGGTGATGGCAGCCGGAGGAATCATGGGGGGTCATCAAACCATGTCCAAGCCCCTCCTCATCCTCTTCGGCACCTTCTCAGGAAACTCAGAATCCTGTGCGGAAAAAGCGGCCCACATGGCCCGGCAGCGCGGTTATGACCCCGTGCTGGAAAACATGATGGACACCTCCTCCGATGTGCTGCGTCAGTTCGATACCGCCCTGCTCATTACCAGCACCTATGGCGATGGTGATCCGCCAGATGGCACGGAGAATTTTTATGAGCAAGTGGTCAACCGTCCCCGCTTCCGCCTGGATCATCTGCGTTATTCAGTGCTGGCACTGGGAGACTCTTGTTATGACCGCTTCTGCCAGTGCGGAAAAGATTACGATGAGGCCCTGGAGGCCCAGGGAGCCACACGCTTCCACGCTCGGGTGGATTGCGACATTGACTATGACGAACCCTGCGAGGCCTGGATCGAAGGCGTCTTTGCCGTGCTGGCAGAAGAGCGTCTGCAGGCGGCCTAACCATCATCTCCTTTTTCATGGATTCCACTTCCCGCCATTCTCCGCGCATCGCCTATAGCTTTCCGGCCCAGACCTTCGACCTCCGCAGGGTTCGCCCGGAATGGTGCTTCGAAGCGGACGGTGGAGCCGCCATGGCCATTCACCTTGATGGAAACTGGCCGCGTTTCTTCAAGCATCTGCGCGAGCTCGGACTAGTCATGGCCACCGCAGCACGCGGCCCGGTCAGCATGGCCACTGCTTGGGAGAAACCGTTATTCCAGGCTTACCCCGGCGGAGATGAATGGCTATGCCTGGACTCCGGGGCCGAAATCCGCCCCTCCGCCTTTGGCGGTGCCATGGCCGTGGTGGAGGATGCAGGCGGTCAGCAGGTGGCCAGCTTCCAATTTTTTGATCGCAGTGGCGAAGGATGCTTGAAGATCCTCGTCACCAACTGGTCCGACTATGAGGTCTATGAGGACCTCGTCTCCCGCCATGCCAGCGGGCGTCGGACCATCCAATTTGGCCAGAAAGCCGAAACCAGCCCAGAGATGCCCGCGCCCGACACAGCGACGGTGCGGCAACTCTGGAATGGCCTCTCGCGCAGCCTGCCTGACACGGTTTTTCCCGGTTTGGAGGGCGTTTCACGCCTCTCTGCACTGGCAGCCGTGGGGCAGGATCTGGCCTGGCGTCTGCCGCGCAGGGTGGTGCGGCAGGCGCTACAATCTATGACGCTCGCCCAGGTACCCCTGGGCGGTGCGGTGCGCAATGAGGCCGTCTTTATGCCCACCGGATTTTTCCCCACCCACTGGGGGGACTGTGGTTGCGGCACCACGTTTTTTGGCGAGGCATCCCAGCTTACCCTGCGTGGCAGCAGGCACCGCGGTCAGGCCTGGGCCACCCGTTTTCTCCTGGGCGGCGAGGAAATCATCTGCATCGAGATGTTCAATATCCGGGGTGAATTCGCGGGTGGTGTGGGCCTCAGGCCCGAATCTTCCCGCAGACACCGTGACCAGTGGAATGAGCTGCTGAAAAGCGCCTCCTGATCCCATTCAGAGAACACAGCGCATCCTGGTCATCAGGTGTGGCGTTCTCAATTTCATACGCTTTTCCGTTTTCCCTGCCCACATCTACAGCCTAGTGGGATAACGGAAATCTCTTGCCCCATCGGGTAAAGCGTGTTCTCTGAACTTTCCAACTCACCCCTCAAACTTCTCACATGACCGAACGTCGCGTCGTTATCACCGGAATCGGAACCGTTTCTCCCTTGGGAAACAACAAAGACGATTTCTGGAAGAATCTCCAGGCTGGAAAGAGCGGCATCCGTCGCATCCAGAGCATGGACACCACCAACTATGACTGCAAGATCGCAGGGGAAGTGGTGGACTTCGATCCCACACCTTTCTTCAATAACCACAAGGAGGCCCGCCGTGCGGACCGGTTTTTCCAGCTCGCCATGGCCGCCTCCAAAATGGCCGTCAAGGATAGCGGTCTGAACCCCGACGGGCTGGACCCGCATCGCATCGGCGTCATGGTCGGCAGCGGCATCGGCGGTCTTAGCACCATCGAAACGCAGTATGAGATCCTTTTGAACAAGGGTCCCGGCCGCGTCTCCCCCTTCCTCATCCCGATGATGATCACCAACATCGCCACGGGCATGATCGCCACCGAATTTGGCTTCATGGGGCCAAACATGTGCATCACCACCGCGTGTGCCACCTCCAACAACAACATTGGTGAAGCTTGGCGCATCATCAAATTTGGCGATGCCGATGCCATCGTCTGCGGCGGCTCTGAAGCCTCCATCCGCCCTTGCGGCCTCTCAGGCTTTGCCAACATGAAAGCCCTCTCCATGCGCAACGATGACCCTGAGCATGCCTCCCGCCCCTGGGATATCGGCCGCGACGGTTTTGTCATGGGTGAAGGTGCCGGCGTTGTCGTTATCGAAGAGCTGGAGCACGCCAAAAAACGCGGTGCCACCATTTATGCCGAGCTAGCCGGCTACGGCGTCACCGCCGATGCCTACCACCTCACGGCTCCACATCCAGAAGGCCTCGGTGCCTCCAAGTGCATGGAGATGGCTTTCCGCCACGCCAAGCTCAATCCGACCGATGTCCAGTATGTAAACGCCCACGCCACCTCCACCCCTGTAGGTGACATGTGCGAACTGCGCGCCATCAAACGCACCTTTGGTGAATACGCTCAGAAAGGCCTGCTTGTCTCCGGCACCAAGTCCATGACAGGTCACTTGTTAGGCGCTGCTGGCGGCATCGAACTCGCTGCCTGTATCCTGGCCATTCGTGACCAGGTCGTCCCGCCGACCATCAACGTCGAAAACCTGGACCCTGAAGTGGATGTGGACATCGTCGCCAACACAGCCCGCCCGGCCAAGGTTAATGCCGCCCTCAGCAACAGCTTCGGCTTTGGCGGCCACAACTCCGCCCTCCTGGTGAAGAAATTCGACTGATCGCATAACACCGTTCAATCCTTCAGCCCGCACAGCGACCCTGTGCGGGCTTTTTCTTTTTTACAACCTAACAAACTATCCAACAATTCACATCTCTATTCCCCTCCTGTTAATCCCGTCATCTAGTTAATCCTGTAAAAATAGGGCACCCCCAAGCTCTCCCACTCGATCTCCCACACCCATTCCACCCTGCTCAAAAAAAAATTTGCATCCATGCTGAATAGACCGCGCGGAGCTCCGTCGAAATGAGCGAACCCAAGTTCATCCTCATGAAAAAGATCATCGCCATCCTCGCTGTTGTAACCGGCATCGGTTTCCTCACCCCTTCGGAATCGAGCGCCCGCGATTACTGCCACAATGACCGCCGCGTCGTCAGCTACCACCCTTGCGGCGCACCGATTTATGCCGTTTACCATGTCCATGGGCATGACCGTTACGGACACCCGATTGGCCATTGGGTGACTCAGCACACCAGCCACAGCTCCTGCCGCTCCTGCTATTCCCGCTCCAGCCACCACCATGACCATCATCATGACAGCCACCACCGCGGGCCCAGTTTCCCCGTGCCTCCTCATCACCGGGCAGCCGCCAGCTTCTTCTTCGGCTTTGGCCGTTGATCTGGTTTGAAAAACTTCTCGCCGCCGCAGAGCCTCCCAGGTTCTGCGGCGGTTTTGTTTTCTTGATTTGCATTTGCCCTCCCGCTGCCTCCCCTTCAGTCATGCTGCCAGACACGCTTCGCCTTCGTCTTTCCGCCTTGCTCGGAGTGACCGCCATCATCCTCGGCTCCCTCGGTGCCCATGGCTCAGTGCATGATGCCCTTGTAACGGCTGGCACTTTCGAAAACTGGAAGACCGCCGTTAGCTATCATCTCCCCCACGCCATCTTCCTCTCCATCCTGGCACTGTTTGGCACCATGGGCGGGAAAACCGCCTCCTGGGCCTGGCGTAGCCTTTTCACCGGTGTACTTCTGTTCAGCGGCTCCCTTTATCTTCATTCCTATACCCAGGTGAAGTGGCTGGTTTATATCACCCCCGTGGGCGGCCTCGCCATGATGCTGGGCTGGACCCTGCTGATTTTTGCCCGTTGGCAGCGCCCGTGATTTTATTCACTTCCGCAAGGCTGTGATTGAGTCCTGAAGGGATGGCACGTATTGTTTTTATATATCTGAATGTCCCGCATTACTGCTGATCCATTTCCCCCACCGGGTTCTTCCGGTGCTGGACGGCTGCCCCCAGCGGACTCTCAGGCAGGCATCCAGCTCCCCGCGCCACCCCGCGGCCCTCGGGGTCCCAGGGATAAAGATGGCCCCCCATCACATCGGGATGACATCCTCATTCCTGACTACACCCTCATCAAGCGCATCGGCTCCGGCGCCTATGGGGAAGTATGGCTGGCCCAAAGCGTCACCGGTGCCTACCGTGCCGTAAAAATTGTCTGGCGGGAGGACTTCGAACTCACCCGCACCTTCCATCGCGAATTTCTCGGCATCCAACAGTTCGAGCCCATCTCCCGTGGCCATCCCTGCATGGTCCACATCCTCCATGTCGGCTGGAATGAAGACCGCGGTTTTTATTACTGCGTCATGGAGCTGGCCGATGATGCGGAGGAAGGCCCTAACTTCGAAAGCGTCCACACCTACGTGCCCCGTACTCTGGGCACGGACATGAAGCGCCACGGCAGGCTGGACCTCATCTTCTGCCGGGATGCCGGGGTGTATCTGGCCGATGCACTCTATTACATGCACAATCGCGGCCTCACCCACCGCGACATCAAACCTTCCAACATCATTTTTTGCGGTGGCGTCTGCAAGCTGGCGGATATCGGCCTCGTCGCCGGATTTGGTGAGCGTACCTTCGTCGGCACCGAGGGCTTCGTTCCTCCGGAAGGCCCTGGCACCGCCCAGGCGGATATTTATAGCTTGGGAAAAGTGCTCTATGAAATGAGCAGCGGCAAAGACCGCATGGAATTCCCCGAAGTCCCCCTCAACCTCGGCGATGATGAATGGCCCTTCTGGCTGGATTTAAACCGCGTCATCTGCAAGGCCTGTGCGCCGGATTTGAAAGAACGTTTTCAAACCGCAGGTGAATTCGCCGAGGCGCTCCAGCGTGTCGGTGAAAAGCGTGCCGAGAGCCTGCTCCGACGCTTCAGCCGTGCCGCCGTCTTCACCCTCATCGGCTCCGCCCTCGCTGGAGCCGGCCTGTCCGCCGCCAAGTATCAAGACGAATGGGCCTATGAGCTGCCCTTGCCTGTCAAAGCAGCCCCTCCCCTGCCCCAGCCGCCGCAAAAAGGCCGCCCCTGGCAGAATATTTATGGCCAGTGGTTCACCTTCACCAAGGACCGCCACATCGCCGACCTGCCCGTGGAGGCCACCCTCTTCCGCTCCTTTCTTTACGCCACCGGTCGCGCGGCAGAATTCGGCGTGGTGGAATTCGTCACCCCGGATAAAAAAGTCCTCCACTGCGTCATGATTCCGGAAGCGGATGCAGATGCGTTTACAGTCTGGATGACCAGCCGTGATCGCCAAAGCGGTCGTCTGGACATTGATCACGAATACACCTGGCGCGCGGCGAACATCCCCAAATCCAAAGCCACCAATCCACGCCCGGGCTGGCATGCCATCCGCACCGAAATCGTCCGCGTCCCTTACGGTCGCCTCAGCCTCGACAGTACACCGCGCGGAGCCGAAGTTTACGATGGCGAATCCCGCGTGGGTCGCACTCCGCTGCAACTCACCAAGGTCAGAGCAGCCAAGTTTGATTACGAAGTTCGCCTTCCCGGCTACAAGAGCGAATTTGCCCGGGGCAATTTGAAGGAGGACCAGGCCATGAGCTTCAACCTCCGCCTGCGCGCCACCGGCTCCGTCGTTTTTGGAAAACCGTGGGAAAACAGCCTCGATATCAAAATGGTCCCCATGGGACGCGCCATGCTCGCCGCCATCGAAACCCGGCGGAAAGACTTCGCCGAATTCGCCCGCAGCACCAATTTCCCCCCAGTTGAAGGACTCATCCTGGACGCCGACCCCAACCTCCCCGTCACTAACATCACCCGCGCTGAAGCCGAGCTATTCTGCCGCTGGTTGACCGACCGCGAGCGGGGCAAAGGCCTACTGGAGCCGGACCAGGAATATCGCCTGCCCACCGATGATGAATGGAGCATGGCCGCGTACCTGCCGCTGGAGCTGGGTGCCACCCCGGCAGACCGCAGTAATCGCATTGAAGGTATTTATCCCTGGGGATTCACCCCCGCTCCCACCAGTAAAGTCGCCAACTTGCTCGATAAATCAGTACCTGGTGCCGGGAAAAAATCCGTCCCTGGCTATGATGACAACTTCGTCGGCCTTGCCCCCGTCGGCAGCCTGCGTCCCGACAGCCGGGATCTTTATGATCTCTCCGGCAACGTCTGGGAATGGGTATCCGATGATTGGGACTCCACTGGCAGCGCAGATGGCGTCGCCCGCGGTGCCGCTTATACCACTTACGAGCGCCAGCAGCTACTCGCGTCCTACCGCCGCAAAATCCCCCAGTCTGCCCGGGAACCAGACATCGGCTTCCGCATCCTCCTCATCAGCGCTGACCTCAGCGCCCGCGATGATGAGTAGTAAAGCCAATGGCAAAATGAAGGGGGTTACAAGGGATAAGCGTAAACTCGCCATTGAGCTTCGATTGCACCTCACCCCGCATTTCAGGGCATTCCTTCAGTCCACAGTCAAAACTAAAGACCTGCCGCACCGGCAGCTTCACGGACAAGTTTGATAAATCGTCCGCGCTCTCCAGTCACATCTGCCCCCTTGGATTGTTCTGCCAGCCTGAGAACTAAACCATGATCCAGTTGCGGAGTGCTGGGAACGCCCCTCATCAGCAAGCCAAACCCAACAACGGCGCTATCGAAGACAAAGTCTTCCCGCGCCTGAGTCCAGGCACCGCCAGCATCCTGAATACTCAGCTTCGTGCTGTCAAAAGGCCCCACCGTTTGGGTCGTGAAGTGGCCTTTATCCAGAGTGACTGTGGCGACAGTTTTGACGCCATCGCCACTGCCATTGGGGAGAAACTCATACCAGACGACATGGGTTCCAGCCTTTCGCAGCTCGGCCGCAGGCTGATGCCGCTCACAGAGCTGGCGGTATTCGCGGACATTATTGGGATCAAAGGTGACTCGCAGCGGATAGCTGGCTTTGGTCATCGCCGCAGGCTGGTCTGCAGGAAGCTGTATAGTCACGCGCAGCAGACGATGATCCTCATTCCAGGGGCAGGAGGCCACATCCGCCTTCCATGAATGAATGTATAAGTCAGGGGTGCGCGGCTTGCCATTATCTTTAGACTCGGGAGCCTGACGAATAGGCGCAGGTGCGGCGAGCAGAGAATTTTTATTCACCTTCGCAGGTCGTGGACGGATCTGAGCAGGAGTCAGATCAAATTGGTCCACCGGATGGCGGCTGGCACTGAGGAAGGCCACATGCCTACCCGGGGTGGTCAGAGGCAGCGGGCGGGAGGAGATGCTGGCTACTGGAGCCGCCATAGGTTTTGTTAGCACGGCATCTGGCTTTGCTGAAGGTGCAGCAACGACCATCGGGACGGGAGCAGGTGACGAAATAGCGGCGATTTCAGCCTTCTCGGATACTGGAGCAGGCGTCAAAATGGCCTCCACCTCTTCAATCACAGGGGCATCGGCCTCAGGTGCCAAGGCCACCATGGCTTCCGGTTCCTTAGCGACGACAGGTGTTTCCTGCGGCACAATAACAGGGGCGGGAGCAGCAGTCTCTACAATGATCTCTTCAGGTGCAGTGCCCAGGCCAGTGTGACGGCCAATGATGTAGGCAGCCCCGGTGAGCACAACAATGGCAGCCGCTTTTATCACACCATTGATGATGGGTCTAAAGATGGAAGGCTTGCGCGGAATAGGGCGGGGCATCAAGGGCCCCATCCGGCGGGGGAGATTGGTTGGATAAAGCACCGCATGGCGCTGCTCAGGGAGCAGGCGATCCTGAGGAATGGGCGCTCCCTGCCGCAAGGCGTCGGTCACGGCTTCCACCTGTTCCAGTTCATGGGTGGCGACTGGGCAGGCCGCCAGCAGGGCGTGGATCTCGGTCGCCTGACGGGCATGCAGCTCACCCAGGGCATATGCGGTGAGGTCAGGATTTTCGTGGGGGGACGATTTCATAAAGGTGGTTCAGTTAGAGCGGGTGGCCAGCTCGCGGTTCAGGTGCTCACGCAGTTTTTTGATGGCCACATGCATGATGAATCCAACGTTGCCAACCGTGAGGCCGGTGACATCGGCGATCTGCTGGTAAGAGCAGTCGTGCATGAATTTGAGACGAATGACTTCTCTTTGGTTCGGGCGGAGTTTTTCCACGAGTTCCCAGATGCGTGCGTGAAGTTCATGGGAATCGGCATTTTCCGCAGGGTCCGGATCAAAAGAGACCGCTCCTGCCAAAGCATCTTCATTGCCAAGATCCAGCCGGTGATCCTTCCGCAGGATGTCGAGGGCTCGATTTCGGCAGACCGTGAAGAGCCAGGCTTTGAGGTTATCCCGTACTTTCTCTGGATCGGTGAGGTATAGCTTAAGCAGGGAGTCCTGGACGACATCACGCGCGCGCTCGAAGTCTCCATTGAGCACGCCGGCCGTGTAAGCGATGAGGTTACTCTCGTACTGGTCCAGCGCCCGCCTGACGAGGAGGGAGGCTTCATCTTGATGAGGCTGGCCGGACATGTTTTCACTTTGCGACTTTTGTAACGTCTGGGGAAGAGATTTGTTAGAGTGGACTGTGCAGAACGTTCGGAGAATCCGGCCATTTGGAGGTTCGCTCTCCCTGTCCCCACTTTTTACGCGTAAGCTCACCCCTGAATGTCCCACACTCCCGCCTCCCGCCTACCTCTCGCTTTTTTACTTGGGACTTTGAGCCTGCTCAGCGCTTTTTTGCTCTTCCAGGTACAACCGGTCATCAGCAAATTTATTCTTCCCTGGTTCGGTGGCAGTCCGGGGGTGTGGACGACCTGCATGGTCTTTTTCCAAATCGTGCTTTTTGCCGGGTATGCATATGCGCATCTGCTGACGCGATTGAGACCGCGCATGCAGGCTCTGATTCACAGCATCCTTATCCTGGCCGCACTGCTCGTCTTACCCATCGCCCCTGGTGATGGCTGGAAACCTTCTGGAGACGAGGATCCCGCCGGGCGTATTTTGCTGTTACTGCTCGGCACCGTGGGGCTGCCCTATTTTGTCCTTTCGAGCACCAGCCCCCTGGCACAGGTCTGGTTTACCCGGGCAGTGCCGGGGGGCACTCCTTGGCGATTGTATGCCTTGTCGAATATCGGCTCCCTGGCGGCATTACTGAGCTACCCCTTCTTTTTTGAACCCAGACTGGAGGTCACTGCGCAGACGTGGTTGTGGTCAGGGGCCTTTGTGCTTTTCGCTCTGCTTTCCACCACCATGGCCTGGAAGGTCAGCGGGAAAAAAGGGCGTATGGAAGCCAGGGAAGAGACTCCTGAAAGGCTGGATGAAAAACCGAAGTGGTGGCATCGCCTCCTATGGGTAGCCCTGCCGGCACTGGCCAGTGTCATGCTCCTGGCCACGACAAACCACGTGTGTCAGGATGTGGCCGTCGTCCCCTTCATGTGGGTGGTGCCTCTGAGCTTATACCTGCTGACGTTCATCATCTGCTTTGAGCATGAACGCTGGTATGTCCGCTGGCTGTGGGCGCTGCTGGCGGTGGTCGTCATTTTTTTGACGGCGGGGGAGGCGCACTTCGGCAGTGAGGTGGATCTGATGGAAGATTACATGGCGGAAATTTCCTGGTGCTTTGGGGCGATGTTTCTGGCGTGCATGGTGTGCCACGGCGAGCTGGCCCGGCTGAAGCCCGCGCCTTCCCGGCTGACGGAGTTTTATCTCTTGATGTCCGCTGGCGGAGCCATCGGCGGCATGCTGGTGAGCCTGGTCGCACCGCGTTTCTTCGTGACGTTTATGGAATGGCCTGTGGGGCTGATCCTGAGCTTAGTGGTAGCGGGTTTTGCCATGGTTCGTGCCTTTTGGCGACTGTCATTTCCCTGGCTACTCATCCTGACCGGCAGCCTGGGTCTAGTCACCCTGGGCACGGATAGAATATACAGTCATTTTTCAGGGGAGAAGAGCTGGGTCATGCACTTCTCGGATCTCCTTTACAATCATCTGCAAACAACCGTCAAATCCATCGCCTGGCTCCAGTGGCCGGAATCCTGGACTGCCACCACCGGCATCCTGTGGGTCGCGGGGTGGCTGGCAGCCGCACTTTTGCTGGGTTATGCAGTTTTTGTGGTCATTCGTCTGATCAAAAGCCGGGGAACAGCCAGCATGCATCTGCTGACGGAAGCCATGGTCGTCACAGTGTTGCTCCCAGCCCTTCTATTTCTCCTGATGAAGACCACTCATGTGGAAGAGAGATTGGAGCGTGTGCGCAATTTTTACGGTACGGTTTACATTGATGAAGACTATGACACAGGGCTGGAAAACCTATACCGCACACTGACACATGGTGGCATCGTTCATGGGATGCAAAACCTGGGATTCCTCTACCGGCAGGAGCCAGTCACCTATTACGGCAGGAACACCGGCATTGGCAAAGCACTGGCCAGTCTGGAGAAGGTACCAAACGCCCGTGTGGGAATCGTCGGTCTCGGGGCAGGAACGGTCGGCTGCTATGCACAGGCAGGGCAAGCCTTCCGTTTTTATGAGATCAACCCCGATGTGGTACGGCTGGCACGGAAGCACTTCACCTATCTTACGGATGCCGAAGACCGAGGAGCAACTGTGGAAACGATCATCGGCGATGCACGGCTGATGCTGGAAAGGGAGCCTGACCAAAAATTCGATGTGCTGCTGCTGGATGCCTTCAGTGGCGATGCCATTCCCATGCATCTGCTGACGCGCGAGGCTTTTGAAATCTACCATCGTCACATGAAACCAGACGGGATTATTGCTGTGCATGTGACGAACAGTTATCTTATCCTGACACCGGTCGTAGAAAAGCAGGCAGCAGCCATGGGGTGGCGGACCACACGGATCATCACCGAGGAATACGGGGATGACGATGCAACCGACTATGTCTTGGTGACTCAAAATGAAGCCTTTTTAAAGGCGACTCCTGCCGATGAACCGGAAGATGAGCCCAAGCTAAACGTGCCCTTATGGACGGACCGTTATCACAACCTGTTCCAGATTTTGATGACGGAATAAGGCCAGATTTTTTGGCACTCGGGCATGGGTTAGCGGGAAAGAAATGAGTTCATGGACACACCCCCAATCCAGACGGAAGCATTGATCCTGCTGCTGACCCAGCATCAGGACCGGCTGTTTCGTTACATCTACGCATTGCTACCGAATGAAGCAGATGCGCGGGATGCGCTACAGGAGACGAGCGTGGCATTGTTTCGGAAATTCGACCAGTATGATCCCTCGCGCCCTTTTTTGCCATGGGCGTACCGGTTCGCCTACCTGCAAGTTCAGAAGCAGCGGGAAAAAAATGCCCGCTCTCCCCTGCTGTTCAGTGAGGATGTGATGGATCTGCTGGCGAATGAGCGTATGCACATTGAGCCTCAGCTTGATGAACGTATTCGCTTGCTTGATGGCTGTCTGGATAAACTCACTCCACAGGACAGGGAACTCATCACCAGCCGCTATGGATTGCACCAAAGTGCGGAGGAAATGATGCAGCGTTTCTCACTGAGCCGCCGCACCCTGTTCCGTAATCTGGAAATGCTGCGTCAGCGCCTGCATGAATGCGTCACACGCCAGCTTCAATTGGAGGGCCTCGCATGAACTTGAAATCCCTCATTCACGCCAGGCTTGATGGCGAAATCACCCCGGAGCAGCTGGCTCAGTTGGAAGAGCTTTTGCGGGAGGACTGGCAAGCACGTCGCCTTTATCTGGAACTGGCGGATCTCCACGCCCGCCTTCTCCAACAACCCCAAATTGCCGCAGGCCGACTTCCCAAAAAGGTGGTTTCGGTATCCTCACAAACCTGGAAATCTTTTCTTCCTGCCTTAGCTGCCGCCGCAGTCATCGCCCTTGCCTTCACCCTATGGCCGCATGATTCCCCGCTGCCTGAAGCCACTTCAAACGGTGTCGCGATGCTCAGCCAGACGATGGATGCGGAGTTTGAGCAAAACTCAATGCGTAGCGGGGATACCCTGATGCCTGGCCGGATCAAGCTTACCAAGGGTCTGGCGCAGATTGAGTTCTTTAGCGGTGCCACGGCATTGGTCGAAGGCGCGGCCGAGATCGAAGTCATCTCCGCCTGGGAGGCCCGTTGCGTAAGCGGTCGCGTGCGTGTGCATGTCCCACCCGCAGCGAAGGGCTTCCTCATGCATGCGCCTGGAATGAAACTCGAGGATCTAGGCACCGAGTTTGCCCTCAATGTGAAGAATGATAGCAGTGCCGTGCACGTTTTTGAGGGAGAAGTCATTGCCCACACCAACCTGGCACCTACCAGCCTCACGCAGGGCATGACATTGGGAAATACCACGGATGATTTTCTCCGCATCAACGAGCTGCAAGGTCTTGTGAAGGAACGTCAAGCACATCGTTTTGCAGACTGGCAGGCATGGTCTGCACGGACCGAAAAAGACCCGCGTCTCATCGCTTACTACACCTTCAAACACCGGCCCGAGGACCAATGGGACCGCATGGTGAACAACCTGGCGCAGCCTCCACAAGAACAACGTCATGGTGGGGCTGTGGGTGCACGCTGGACCCAGGGCCGATGGCCGGAGAAGGAAGCGCTGGAATTCAAACGCCCGGGCGACCGCGTGCGCATGAATCTGGACGGCACCTATGCCGCAATCACCCTGGCCTGCTGGGTAAAGGTGGACAGTGTGGACAAAAAGTACAATTCCCTGCTCCTCACCGATGGCTACGACAATGGCGAGCCTCATTGGCAGATTTATGAGGACGGAAGCCTGATGTTTTCCATCATGTACCGCCCCGCCAGCGCACCAAAAGGCGGAAAACCTAACCAGATATACCACTCCAATCCCGTCTTCACCGCAGACAGCCTGGGCCGCTGGCACCATCTGGCCGTGACGTATAACAATCAATCAGGCCAGGTCATCCAATACTTCGATGGTCAGGAAGTCAGTCGTGAAGTGTCAGCCCTGCACCAGCCCGGAAGAGACATCTCCTTGGGCCCCTGCGAGATCGGTAACTGGGGGCTTCCCACCGCTGGTCACCAGTTCCCCATCCGCAATCTCAACGGAGCCATTGATGAATTCGCCATTTATAGCGCGGTGCTGTCGGCAGAGGAGGTGAAGGCAATGTTTGAGACGGGAAAGGTGGAATGAAGCCCCAAATGACCCATGAGTTATAGCGCCCCATTGAGCCCGCAGGCTCATCCACCCTTCATGGTAAATTAACTGGAGCGAATGAAATATTCATTTGGCACTCCACAACCGATGGACGGGAATAAGTAGGTAGCCTTTTACGCATCGTCCCAGCCATGACATCTCGCCTGATCCTCATTGCCCTGTCCGTCATTTCTTCGCTCCATGCAGAAGATACGGAGGCGCTTTTTGTTCGCCGCGTGTGGCCTATGTTTCAGGAGAAATGCCTGGCCTGTCATGGCAATGATGAAACGAAAATCAAAGGTGGACTGGATATGCGTACCCTGGCCCTCACCCTCAAAGGTGGAGACAGCGAAGTCGCTGCCCTGGTGGCAGGGAAAGCAGATGAAAGCCCCTTGTATCTGGCATCCACACGCACTCATGATGACTGGGAGCCTATGCCTCCAAAGGAGAATGATAGGTTAACCGATGAACAACTTGGGTGGCTAAAAGAGTGGATCAACGGAGGGGCACCCTGGCCCGATGAAGCCCGACGCGTGGAGGTGGCTAAAGCTTCCTCTGACAAATGGAGCGCTGAGGATGGCATCACCGTAAAGACAGTAGGAGCACTCTCCCCCGACTGGGCCAACAGGCGTTACAAGCCAGAATCCCTATGGGCTTATCAACCGGTAAAAAAACCGGCGCTGGAGGTGTCACCCTCCAGGCATCCCATTGATGCCTTGATTGAAAAAAAAATCCCTCAAGGTGTACTGCCCGCTCAGCCAGCGGATGCCTGTGCATTCATCCGGCGAGCGACTTTTGATCTGACCGGCCTGCCCCCTACCCCCGAGGAGGTGAATGCTTTTGTCAGTCAGATGGAAACGGGCGGAGGCTCCAACGCACCCTATGTAAATCTGATCAACCGATTGTTAAACTCTCCTCATTATGGTGAAAGAATGGCGCGGCACTGGCTGGATGTGGCGAGGTATGCGGACAGCAGCGGCTTTGCCAATGACTATGAGCGGGGCAATGCCTGGCGCTACCGTGACTACGTGGTGCGGAGCTTCAATGAGGACAAACCGTATCACCAATTCATCAAGGAACAGGTCGCTGGAGATGAGATGGCTGGAGAGGACGCGCTGATTGCGACGGGTTTTCTACGCATGGGCCCTTGGGAACTGACTGGCATGGAGGTGGCAAAAATCGCCAGGCAGCGTTTCCTGGACGATGTGACGAACAGCGTCGGAGAAACTTTCCTGGCGCATTCCCTGCAATGCGCGCGCTGCCATGATCACAAATTTGATCCGGTGCCGACCCATGATTATTATGCAATGCAGGCCTGCTTCAGCACGACGCAACTGGCGGAAAGACCCGCGCCTTTTACCGTGAAGGAAAACACGGCGGGCTTTGAGGAAAGGAAGTATCTGGAACAGCGGTACGAAGGGCATCTGGCAGCACTCCGTGATCTGGATAACAAAATGCTTATCAATGCAGAAAAGTGGTTTGCTGAGAAAAAACTGGACCGTAGCGACTGGGACTCAGCAGTGGCCAGTGCCCGTGCTTTTATTCAAGGCGGTGGCAAACCGCAGGGCAAAGTGAAAAGCAAGGGCAAGACAAAGAACTTCGCCGGGGTGTTTGAGATAGCTCGTGGCACCTTACAAAAACGGGGTGTGCCTGAAGACCAGTATCCGCCAAAGCTGGTGGGCTTTGAACCAGTGGACTTTGGCAATGAGCGTGTGGCACGCAAAGGGCTGGAGAGGCTGAAGTGGGAGCTGGAGAGGTATGAGCCGTTTGCCTTCAGCGTTTACAATGGGCGGACTCCGCAGATGACCT
This sequence comes from Prosthecobacter fusiformis, assembly GCF_004364345.1. Taxonomy (NCBI): domain Bacteria; kingdom Pseudomonadati; phylum Verrucomicrobiota; class Verrucomicrobiia; order Verrucomicrobiales; family Verrucomicrobiaceae; genus Prosthecobacter; species Prosthecobacter fusiformis. The sequence continues at coordinate 622,935 of NZ_SOCA01000001.1, forward strand.
CTGTGAACCAGCCGATGCGTATACCCGAAGGGCGCATGAGCCAGGGTGAGCTGGAACAAACAACCATTCTAGGCGGGGGCGATCCCTTTTCACCCACGAAGCACGTGCAACCAGGAATCCTGACCGCATTGTTTGAAACCGCAGATCTCCCCGCTTCCATTCCCACAGAGATCGAAGGCCGACGCACAGCCCTGGCGGACTGGATCGCCAATGAAAAGAATCCCCTAACCACCCGTACTATCGTCAACCGCATCTGGCTGTGGCATTTCGGGCAAGCTCTGGCGGGCAACCCCAACAACTTTGGTAGCACTGGGAAAAAACCAACCAACCCCGAGCTCCTAGACTGGCTGGCGGCGACATTTGTGGAGAAGGGCTGGTCATTCAAGGAGATGCACCGGATCATGATGACCAGTGATGCTTATAAACGAAGCGCTGAGTTAACCACAGCCAGCGCATCATCAGCCATGAGCCGTGAAGAACTGGAGGCAAGCTACGCCGTTTTCAAACCACGCAGGCTCACTGCCGAAGAACTGCGGGACACCATGCTGAAGGTAACTGGTGAATTGAATCCGACACTCGGGGGCATACCCAACCGGCCTGAGATCAATCTGGAAGTTGCCCTGCAACCCCGTCAAGTAATGGGCACCTTTGCCTCCGCCTGGGTGCCAAATCCCCTGCCCGCGCAGCGGCATCGCCGCAGCCTTTATGCACTGAAAATTCGTGGCGTCCGAGATCCTTTCATGGAGGTGTTCAATGAGCCCGGTCCTGACTTCTCATGTGAAGCACGGGAGATATCCACAGTGACCCCACAAGTCTTCAGCCTGTTTAACGGACAGGCCAGCTATGACCGTGCACTGGCCCTGGCAAACAGGGTTGTGAAAGAGGCCCCGGTGGATGTCATCGGACGGGTGATTGAACTGGCGTATGGCCGACCCGGGACGGCAGATGAAAAGGCTGCATGTGATATTCACTGGAAGCAGATGCAGACGAAACACGACACATTAGTCTTTACCCCCAAACAACCACCGTTGGAGATCATCCGCGATGCCGTGGAAGAAAATACAGGAGAGAAATTTAGCTTTCGTGAAAAGCTCCATGCCTATGCAGATTTTGTTCCTGACCTCCAACCCGGTGATGTAGATGCCCGCACTCGTGCGCTCGCAGACGTGTGCTTGGTATTGCTGAATTCCAATGAGTTTGCCTATGTCTATTGAAGCCGGTGCCACTGTCATGAAACACCTTTTATCCTGCCTTTGTTTACTCACGTTCGGCCACTTGCATAGCGAGGAAAAGCCTAACGTCATTTACATCAATTGCGATGATCTGGGTTATGGTGATCTCGCGTGTTATGGTGCCAAGGACATCCGTACGCCGCACCTAGACAAGATGGCCCATGAAGGCACTCGGTTTACCGATTTCTCCGTCACCTCAGCACTCTGCACACCATCGCGAGCATCTCTAATGACCGGGCGGTATCCTGGACGGAGTGGACTGGCCGTCGGAGTGCTCAGACCGGATGCGGACAAAGGCTTGCCTAGCAATGAAGTGACACTCGCCGAAGTTGCCCGACAGGCCGGTTATGCGACGGGTTGCATTGGCAAATGGCACCTCGGTTTCAAGCCAAGCCTGAGGCCGATGGATCAGGGATTCGACAGTTATTTTGGGGTGATGCATAACCTGGACCATTTTGAAACGGTGGTTTTCGAAAAGGAAGGGGGCATGCCTGTGCTGAGAGGCAATGAGGTGGAAAAGCGCCCGGCTGTGCCCGCCGAAATGACAGGGATGTACACCACAGAGGCGCTGAAGTTCATCGAAGCCCATCGCGAAAAGCCCTTCTTTTTATACCTGGGTCACGCCATGCCGCATCTGCCCTTTGATGCCTCTGAGAAATTCAAAGGAAAATCTGCCCGGGGTCTTTATGGCGATGTGATCGAAGAACTGGATGACAGCACGGGACAAATTTTGGATAAACTCAAGGAGCTGGGCCTCGCTGAAAAAACACTGGTCATCTTCACCAGCGACAACGGACCGGAACGCAAAACACCAGGCTCGGCAGCACCCTTGAGCGGAGGCAAGCACACAGTTTTCGAAGGCGGACTGCGCGTACCCTGCATCGCCTGGTGGCCCGGCAATATCCCGGCAAATCGAGTCTGCGATGAATTTATCTCCACGCTGGATGTCTTGCCTACCCTGGCCGCAATAACGGGTGCCAGCCTCCCTCAAAATCTAAAACTGGACGGAGCCGACATCAGTGAAGTGCTGCTGAATGCATCTGGGAAGTCCCCTCGCAAAACCCTTTACTCTCTCTACGGCCTGAAAAAGAACCGCAAGGAATCCATGCGTGAAGGCCCCTGGAAACTGCACCTCACCCAGCCGCCCACGCTTTTCAAGCTAACCAACGATGTGACCGAGTCATCCGATGTGGCAGTGCAAAATCCTGAGATGGTCAAACACCTCACGGATTTGGCGGTCCAATACCGTGAAGACACCCGCTCCATGCAACCCATCACCCCTGCAACACCATGAACCGCCCCTTCTTTCCCTGCCCCGGAGCACGGGCGCTGCATGCACCGACGCGGCGTGAATTTGTCTATGGGCTAGGCACCTCCCTGGGCAGTGTGGCGCTCACATCACTGATGGCATCCGAGAAATCAGGCCCCCTGGCACCCAAGTCCCAGCAAATACCAGCCAAAGCAAAGAACTGCATCTTCTTGATGATGGAGGGCGGGCCGAGCCACATCGATTGCTTTGACCCAAAACCTGCTCTGGAGAAACTGCACCTGAAGGAATTTGTGCGGGAGGGAGCGATGAAATCCGCCATGGAAAGCGGGAAGCGTTATTATGTCCGCAGCCCCTTTAAATTTGCGCAGCATGGCCAAAGCGGAGCTTGGATGAGCGAGCCTTGGCAACACCTCAGCAAAGTAGCGGATGAGCTGTGTTTTTTCCGTGGCTGCCAGGTGGACAGCGTGAACCATCCTACAGCGATGTACCAGATGAACTGCGGCAACCGCTTTGGCGGAGATCCCGCCATCGGAGCGTGGGTATCCTACGGGCTAGGTTCGATGAACCAGGACCTGCCAGGCTTTGTGGTCCTGCCAGAGATCAGCTACCCGCAGGGTGGCAGCGCGAATTGGAGCAATGGTTACCTGCCTGCCCACTTTCAAGGCACTCCGCTCCGGCCCAAGGGCAGCCCAATTCTAGACCTGAAGCCCCCCCAGGGAATCACCGAAGAACATCAGCGCGCCAACTTGGACCTCTTGGGCAAGCTTAACCAAAAGCATGCCAACGACCATCCCTGGCATGATGAACTGAAGGCCCGCATGAACAATTATGAGCTGGCCTTCCGCATGCAAATGCAGGTGCCGGAGGTCATCGACATCGAGCAAGAGGATGCCAAGACCAAGGAACTCTACGGCATCGGCAATGATGCCACGGATGCCTTTGGCAGAAAGTGCCTGCTGGCACGCAAGCTGGTGGAAAAAGGAGTGCGCTTTGTACAACTCTATGCTGGCACCTGGGATAGTCACGATTACATCGAAAGAGCCCATGGAAATCTCATCCGCCAAGTGGATCAACCCATCGCTGCCCTGATTGCTGACCTCAAACAACGCGGCATGCTGGAGGATACGCTCATTGTCTGGTGCGGTGAATTTGGCCGCACTCCGGACAATGGTGTGCGCGGTGGCACCCAGTATGGCCGCGATCACAATCCAAAAGCAATGACCGTCTGGTTCGCCGGGGGGGGCGTAAAGGCCGGGCACACCATCGGGGCCACCGATGACCGAGGCATGGAGGCCATCGAGGATGTTCATCACGTCCGCGATGTCCATGTCACTCTTCTGCGCCTTCTCGGCCTGGATGACAACCGGCTGACGTTTTATCACGCAGGCCGCTTTAAGCAGCTCAGCCAGTTCGGTGGTCAGGTCATTGACAAGCTGATCGCCTAATTTTCGTTATTCAAAGGATCCAGCGGACGTGGCGGCAGCGCCTTGGCCTCCAGGTCCAGCACGACGCGAAATCCAAAGGTCGGTTGGGCAGTGGTCCTCCGCGCATGCATGCGGGCTTCAGGCCTCATTTTCAAAAGCCTTCCCGTGGCCCAGGAGCCACCACGTAAAAAGTATAGATCGGGAGGAAACCCACGCCTATCCTCCACACGGCTGGCCGTCCATTCCGCCACATTTCCATGCATATCATAGAGCCCATGCGGATTGGGCGGAAACGCACCCACAGGTGCAGTGCAGACATGCATGTCCTCAGGCGCATCCGTCGTCCAGTAAACGGGCCACAGAGGATACTGCCGCACCTCAGGCCCCGCGAAATTGCCAGTCGGCAAAATGTTGGGCAGCAGCGGCAGAGCATCCCTGGAGTAAGGGCCGGGATCATCTTCAATGCACGCGGCTAGACTCCACTCCGCATCCGTGGGCAGCCGGTAAACTTGGCCAGGTTTCAACCACCCGGTCTCCACCTCATGGTTGGTTAGCCATGCACAGAAGAATCGGGCATCCAGCTGGCTCATGCCGCAGACCGGGTGATCCGGCCCTTGGGCGAAACCGGGATTAGCCCAGCTAGTGGGCGTTTGGATACTGTCTGCTGCGGATTTGTCATTTTCGGCCAGGGCCACAGCACGCCAGTTCGGGAGGAACTCACTTTCCACTTTGCCAAAAACAACATAGTCCTTCACCCGGGTCTCTTGGGTACAAAAAAGCAGCGAGGTCCCGGCGAGCGGCACGAATTTCATACCCAGGCTATTCTCCCAGGGCTTTTCAGGCACCGCCGCCCGGGCATTGTCCAGGCCCAACAAGGGCTGATAAGAAGGCAGCTTCCCACTGGATATCCACGCGCCTGCAGCCACCCCCAGCCCCATCATGGTCAGCACTGCTGCGACAGCAAGCACACGCCTGCTCCAGGCCTTTTTCTCATGTCTCCGCCGGTAATCATTGGCGATCTTTTCCACCGTGTTCGCCAGCTCAGAGACAGAGGCCAAACGACGTTGAGGATCATCCGCCAGCGCCTGGCAGACAATGCTGTCGATTTTTTTATTTAGGCCAGTCTTTGCGGATAAAGGAGTGAATTGCCCCATCGGCACCGTGCCTGTCAGTAGCTCATAAAGCAAAACGCCGAGGGCATAAACATCCGCCCTTTCATCCGCAATGCCCGCACTGCGGGTCACTTCGGGTGCCACATAATACGGAGTGCCAAAGGTATCCCGGGTCTGCGTAAAACTGTAGCCAGTGGAGTTTTCCACCAGCGTTTTAGCCAGCCCGAAATCCGCCACTTTAACCGTCCCATCCGCGCCGATGAGGATATTCGCAGGCTTGATGTCCCGATGCACCAGCCCCCGCTGATGCGCATGACTGACACCGGCGCAGACCTTCAGAAAGATATCCAGCCCCCTTTCCATGTCCATGCGTTGGGCACGCAGCAGGCGTCGCAGATCACACCCATCCACATATTCCATGACCAAAAAGTGGCGTCCATTCACCGTCTCCCCATGATCCAGCACCCGCACCACATTATGATGGCTGAGCTGGGATAATGCGGCCACCTCAGCCTCAAAACGGGCGGTCACTTCAGGGTCCCGTGTCAACCTGCCGGAGACAACTTTCATGGCCACCACCCGTCCTCGCGCAGTGAGGATGGCCCGATACACCTCCCCCATTCCACCCCCGCCAATCAGCTCCTGAATTTCATACCCCTGCACATTCAGGGACAGCGGTTCTTTCTCTTCGATCTCGGCCTCGATCTGCGCGAAAAAATCCTTCTTCATGGTCCTCGCCACACAGGAAGAACAAAGCCCCCCCACCATCAGCTTGGGGGACTGCTGTTTCCCGCAACGAGGGCAGGCAACCAGACTGGAAGTGGAGTCACTCAAAACTCAGGACACTCATGAGGTAACGCAACTCTTCGTCCGTATCCGAATCAGGCGAAAGCGTGATCGCCACTTCCGTCCGCAGCTCTTCAGCGAAACGGCGGCGGGCACGATGCACTTCCAGTTTCACCTGGTTTTCCGTCATCCGCAGCGCCTCACCGATCTCAGCATAGGGCTTGAGCATTTCCGGGCAGATCAGACCTTCTTTCAGCGCTGCAAAAACAGCGGTGCGGTTGCGACGGTGATACCTCTCCTCCAGTCGGTCCATCGCATGCCTAACCACTGCCCAGGCCCAGCGACGGTCAAACCATTCGTCCGCCGCATCCGGCTGACTGGGTACATCGAAGACCTCCACATCATCCATGGAGACAAATTTTTTTCCTCCGCCTCTCTTCTGGCGGGCCGCATCACGCCGCACCGTCGTCAGGTGATTGCGCAGGGATTGCCTCAGGTAACTGCGCAGCCGCCCACGCTCGGGGGACACATTGTGCAGCCCCCCACCCTGGATGAAATGCGTCATGAATTCCTGCGTCTCATCCAGCGCTTCCTCACGATCACAACCTAACGCCCGAAGGTAGGTATAAATGGCCGGCCAGTAGCCTTTGCAAAGCTCTTCCAACGCAGCTTTGGAGGCAAGCTCATCGCCCTCCCGTGCCGCCACCACCTGAGTCCAGGCAGTGACAGGAAACGAGGCACGAACAGTGGATGCTGGACGAAGAGACATTCAGATAAAAAGTGCACGACCCATCCTGAAAGCTTCAAATTTACTCCTTCGAGAATGGATCTTCACTTTTATTGGCCCTTCTCAACCACTTTGGCAAGCGTCAGGGGACCAATTGTCACACAGTTCGTTTTTAAAATAAGCATGCCAATTACATCATCAAAATGGGCCAACCAACTTTAATGATGCAGATTGAGACCAATCCAGGACTACGCCCCGGTGCTGCCAATGCTTGCCTCAGCGAATTCACGAAGGCGGGTACGTACCGCTGCAAGGCCGTTCATACGCGTGGGTGACAAAACCTTATGAAACATGCACCCGGCCCAGATCTCAGGTTCCACTGCGATGACTTCCGCAGGCTCCGAGTCTGTGTAAAGGTGACACAATAAAGCCACCAATCCGGCGACCATGGGTGAATCCGCCGCACAGCGAAAATGGCAGCGTCCTTCACGAAATTCCCCCAGCACCCAGACACGGGACACGCAACCCGGGACCAAGAGGGCATCGCTGCGTTCTGCTTCCGGTAAAGCCACCCGTGGAATATAGGAATTCAGCACGGCCAGACGCTCCTGCACGTTTTCGATCAGGTTCAGATCTTCGATGAGTTCGGCTTGTTTTTCCTGCAGGGTCATGAGTTCCCCAAAGTGAACCGGCTTTGACCGCATGCCACTCGTTTCACTGGCAACCCGCTCTGAAGCAGGTAAAAACCCGCATGTCATGGAACCGGGATGAAGCCGAGGAAAATCAGGAACGCGTGCAACGCGAGATCACCAAAAGGCGAGCTCGGGGCGAGCTTTTGACTGCACTCGAAGTCCCTCAAAAAAGCCGCAAGCTGTGCCAGAGCTTCTGGGGCCAGGCCTGGTGCCGAAACCTGGAATCTTATCAGCATTATGAAGCGCGCCTGCCAGCGGGACGCAGTTACCTCCGCCATGGCAAGGTGCTAGACCTCACCCTTGAACCGGGCACCGTCAGCGCCGTGGTGGCTGGCAGCGAGCTTTATGACACACTCATCCATATCCGTCCCCTCGCCCCAGATCAATGGCAGGAAACCGTGCACGCCAGCCAGGGGCAGGTGAACTCTTTGTTAGACCTGCTCAGCGGCCAGCTCGGGGACGGGCTCATGAAAATCCTCACCGACCCAGATCAAGGCCTGTTTCCTAAACCTCAGGAGATCCGCTTCGACTGCTCATGCCCAGATCATGCGGACCTGTGCAAACATGCATCCGCCGTTCTCTATGGCGTGGGTGTGCTGCTGGATACCCGGCCGGAGCTGCTTTTCACCTTGCGCGGAGTGGACCAGACAGATCTGCTTTCTTCAGCCAGTTCTTCCTCCGCTGCCACACTGGGAACTAATGATGGTGAGCTAAAAGGCACAGACCTCTCGGCCCTTTTTGGCATTGATTTGGCAGAGTGAATACCCCTCACTCTCACCTGCTTATCTCAGCCCCCACAATACCTTCACCGCCTGCGCGGCAGCCGGGACATTGTGCACGCGGAAGATTTGAGCCCCCCTGCTCATCCCCGCCGCAATGCAGGCCAGGGTTCCAGCATCACGCTCCGTCGCATTTGGAAGGCCGAGCACCTGACCAATCACCGTTTTACGTGACACCGGCAGCAGCACCGGACGCCCCCAACGCTGAAGCTGGTCCGCATAACGATAGAGAGTCAGGTTGTCCTCACGCTGCTTGGCGAAATCAATCCCTGGATCCAGAATGATCTGTTCTGGCGAAAGTCCCGCAATTTCAGCAAGAGCCATCTTCTCATCGAAGAACCGGCTCATCGTCTCCAAAACATCCGCATATCCCACATGCGTATGAGGCACTTTGGGTTGGCCGATGCTGTGCATGATGAGCAGGCTGGCACCGTATTCCGCACAAAGCCGCGCATTCATCGCGTCCGGTAGCGCGCTGATGTCATTGATGAGATCACCGCCGTGAGGCAGGATAGCTTCGATCACATCCGAACGCCACGTATTAATGGAAAGCATAGGTGGCCACAGTTGCTGGTTGTCCCAGGGCGCTTCGTTCAGCCGCGCCAGCAAGTCCGGCCACGCAGCCATGAAAGGCAGCAGTCGCTGGATTTCCTCCTCCACGCTGATAGGGCCGCGATTGGTGCGGGCGCTTTCCGCGCCGATGTCAATGATGTCCGCCCCTTCCCTTAGCATAGCTTCCGCCTGAGCCAGCGCCTTCACAGGATCCAGCGTGCCATCGCCACAGAACGAGTCGTCATTGATGTTCACGATGCCCATCACCAGCGGGCGGCGGGGAAACTCGATGACATGATAACGGGCTTTCCAGATCATAGCGGCCAGGTCTCCGGCAGCGGCACCACCGTGCGCTGACGTTGGTTAAACCGAATCGTTTCCCGGTATCCCACACTGCGCACAAATTCGAGTGCATGCGCAAAATCCGCACCCACATCAGTCGGCTTGTGCGCATCAGAATTGATGACGATGGGCACTTTCGCACTAAAAGCCATCTCCAGCATCGCACGCGCCGGATAGCATTCACTCAGCCCTTTCCGCAGGCTCGCCGTGCTCACTTCCAGGATACCTTTCGTATCCACCAGCGCCTGGATCACCGGCTCATAATACGGCCGCAAATCTCCCGCAGGCAACGCTCCAAAACGTTTCGCCAGGTCCGGATGCGCATGGAAATCATACTGCTTTGTACGGATCATTTTCTCATACAGACGCCAGTACAGTTTCCACATCTGCTCGATCTCGGCAGGCGTCTTGAAGTGGTTCATATACTTCGGATCATCCACCGCCAGATCCTCCTGAATGTAATGCACACTGCCGATGAGGTAATCCCAATTTCCCAACTTCGCCGTCTCATCCGTCCAGGCCTCGCGCCCTTCCAGATAATCACACTCCAGCGCCAGCCTCACCGGAATACCCACCCCCTGCCGCGCCTCTTCCACCAGATCAAAATATCGTGGAAGCTGCTCAATGGACATCCTCCATTCATCCAGATGCTCCCTCATCGGGTTATGGTCCGAAAGACCAATCTCCGCCAGCCCGATGCTCTCCGCATGCCGCGCATATTCGATAGGATTCCCCTCAGCATGATGACAAAGGGGCGTATGGTTGTGATAGTCAGTCAGCACCCCTCTTCTTGGCGGCAAAGAGGCCCCGGTGCAAGTGTCTCTGCACCCTCCACAACCTTTGCGACTAATCAGCCGAATCGATAGAAGCATAGCACGCTTCAATCCCATCCAACCCCAATTCTCTGCCACCTCCGCCTCTCCGCCCCTCTGCGGTTAATCCCATCTTCCCAACATCTGTCCTAAGGCAGTTCGTTTTCACCGCAGTGGTGCAGAGTAGCAGAGGGGCAAAGAAGCCTGAGTTCCTCATTCTATTCAACCTAATTCTCCGCATCTCCGCCCTTCTACAGTGAATCCATTGAATCACACATCATATGTCGCACTGCCATTCACCACACGATGAACACCATCCTTGAGACGTTCCACATTGAAATTGATCAACAGGCCAAGTCTTCTGTTAGCCAGTTTCAAATAACTTCGAAGCTGGGCTTTGTGAAGAGGCAGGACCGCATCCACCACTTTATTTTCAATGATGATCACGTCATTCACAAACACATCCAGTCTAAACGGATCATCAAAGATGATGTCATTATAAACAATAGGCTGACGTTTCTGCCTCAAGACCTTCATTCCGGCCTTGGCAAGCTCATGGCAGAGGCACGTTTCGTAAACACTTTCGATCAACCCCGGCCCGAAATGCCGATGCACAATCATCGCACAGCCGATGATCTGAGTAGCAAGATCGTTCTCCTGTAAAGTCGGTTCGATAAGCATCTGATTGTTGTGTGATTCGTTGATAACCCAATGACGCAAGAAAACCTAAGTTTCAATCTCATCCAACCCCAATTCTCTGCCCCCTCCGCCTCTCCGCCCCTCTGCGATTAATCCGAGCTTCCAAACATCCATCCTATGGTAGTTCGCTTTCACCGCAGTGGTGCAGAGGAGCAATGAAGCAAAGAAAGCCCGTCTCAAGCCCATCCAACCTCAATTCTCCGCCCCCTCCGCCTCTCCGCCCCTCTGCGTTAATCCGATCTTCCCTCCCAATCACTTCCCCGCCCGATACCTGCTCGGGCTGCATTTCATCACACGTCTAAAGAGCCGGTTAAAAAACGAGACCTGCGTGAACCCGCACCTCAGGGCAATCTCCAACACACTGCGATCACTCTCTACCAGTTCCCGGCAAGCAGCCTGAATCCGCAGATGGTTGAGAAATTCGCTCATCGTACGCCCGGAATGTTTCTTGAACTGCCGCGCAAAGGTAGGTCGGCTCAGATGCGTCAGCTTCAGCACCTCCTCCAGCCGCACCTCCTCACGATAATGCGCCACCAGATGCCTCACCGCCTTAGCAATGGCCTGCTGATAATGCGACTCCGCCGCCAGCGCAAAGGAGCGTCCTGAGAGCGGCCGATGTTCCCCTGCCGCCGCCTGCTGGATGCAGGAAAGAATGCGCAACAGCAGCGCCAGTTGTTGCAGCCCATCCGCCTGAGTCATCTCCTGCAGCCACCCTGAAACCGCCTCTGCCGTCTGCCCCCGCAGGTGCAGCCCATGCCCAGCACGCCGGAAAACATCCGCCAGCGCCGCCGTCTCAGGGAATGACCAGAACGCATGGCCTAACGGAAAGTACCACTGCACCGAAATGCCACTGGAAGCCTGCCGTGTATGCCAATAATGCGGCAGCCTCTCCCCCAGCAAAACCAGATCACCAGGCGCAAACGCACCGATGTGGTCCCCCACAAACCGCGTCCCCTCTCCAGCGATAAAGAGCGTCAGCTCCATCTCCACATGGAAATGCCAGTGCGTCCCTTCCCCCGTTACTCGCTCCGCTTGATCCGGTCCCAGCACACACTCCACCTCCCTCAGTGAGCGCGACCAACGCAGCACCCGAAAGGAGTGCCCGCTGGGAATCTGGATCTGCTCGCGCTCCACCTGCATGACCACTTTCATAGCACCTTTACGCCTCATTTTCAAAGATGAATGAGATGATAGTGCCAGTTTTAGAGACGGCACACGTAGAACCCGACCTGCATTTCAGTTAAAACAACAGCCGCATGAGCACCCCTACCAACTACCGTTTTTCCTTTGGCCCCTGGAACATCAGCGAAGGAGCCGACCCCTTTGGCACTGAAGTCCGCCCCGTTTTCCCTCATGAGGAAAAGTTCGCCCTCTACCGCCCGCTGGGTTTTGAAGGCGTCCAGTTCCACGATGACGATGTCGTCCCCGGCATGGACGGATTTAACCCTGCTCAGCTCACTGAAAAAGCCACCGAGGTAAAGACCATGCTGGCTAACAACGGCCTCACGCCCGAGTTCGTCGCCCCCCGCCTCTGGTTTGCTGAGCAGACCACCGATGGCGCTTACACCTCCAACAGCGCCTCCGACCGCCAGTATGCCTGGGACCGCACCAAAAAGTGCATCGACATCGCCCGTGCCCTGGATTGCAAAGCCATTGTCCTCTGGCTTTCCCGCGAAGGCACCTACATCCGCGAAGCCAAAGATGCCCGCCTGGCCTACCAGCGCATTTTGGAAACCGTCAACGCCATGCTGGATTATGACAAAGAGATCGAAATCTGGATCGAGCCAAAACCGAATGAGCCGACCGACCAGGCCTACGTTCCAACCATCGGCCACGCCATCGCCCTTTCCTTCGCCTCTAGCGATCACACCCGCGTCAAAGGCCTCATCGAAAGCGCCCACGCCCTCCTCGCTGGTCTCGATCCGAGCGATGAAATGGCCTTTGCCCTCGCCCATGACAAACTGGGTAGCGTCCACCTCAATGACCAGAACGGCCTCAAATACGACCAGGACAAAAACTTTGGCGGAGCCAATCTGCGCGTAGCTTTCAACCAGGTCCGCGTCCTCGAAGAAGCCGGCTACGGCCAGCGTGGCGAATTCATCGGCCTCGACATCAAGGCCATGCGCACCCAGCGCGGCTGCCCCGTCACCGCACATCTCAGCAACAGCCGCGAGTTGTTCCTCAACATTCTGGAAAAAGTCCGCACTGTGGATAACAACCTCGTCCAGCAGTTCCGCGATGCCCGCGACTACGAAGCGTTAGAATTGTACATCATGAAGCACTTGATGGGAGTTAAATAATCGCGGAACGACCTCTTCTTCCATGAAACAATACCGTCTCAACCGTCTCTTCAATGCCAAGTCCGGCCGCTGCTTCGATGTAGCCGTGGACCATGGTTTCTTCAACCAGCCAGGTTTTCTCCAGGGCATTGAGGACATGCGCGTGGTCATCAAGACCCTCGTGGATGCCGCCCCGGATGCCATCCAGCTCACCGTCGGCCAAGCCCGTCATTTGCAAGAAGTCCCCGGCCGCTTCAAGCCCTCCCTAGTACTTCGCACGGACGTCGCCAACATCTATGGCAAAGAGCTGCCGGAAAGCCGCTTCAGCCTCATGCTGGAAGAGACCATGCTCCAGGCCGTCCGTCTGGACGCAGCCTGCGTGTGCGTGAATCTTTTCCAGATCCCCGGTGCCCCAGAAGTGCATGAGCAGTGCGTGGAAAACATCCTCCGCCTCAAGCCTCAGGCCGACTATTACGGCATGCCGATGATGATCGAGCCCCTCGTCTTCCAGGCCAACAGCATCGCTGGCGGCTACATGGTAAACGGCGATGAAACCGCCATCACCTACCTCGTCCGTCAGGCCGTGGAACTGGGTGCCGATATCGTCAAGGCCGACCCCACCGATGACGTCAGCGTTTATCACAAGGTCATCGCCGCCGCTTCCGGCATCCCCATCCTCGTCCGTGGCGGTGGCCGCGTGAGCGATAAGGAGATCCTGGAGCGTACCCAGGGCCTGCTCGCCCAGGGTGCCGCAGGCATTGTCTATGGCCGCAACGTCATCCAGCATCCCAATCCGAAAGGCATCACCCAGGCTCTCATGGCCATGGTGCATGACAACGCCAGCGTGGATGAAGCCCTCAACCTGGTCACCGCATGAAAGACATCCGCATCGGCATCATCGGCGGCGGTCTCATGGGCCGCGAAATGGCCAGCGCCTTCGCCCGCTGGTGTGCGCTCACAGATGTGAGCGTGCGCCCCGTGCTCACCTCCGTCGCAGACCTGAACCCGGCCACCCTGGCCTGGTTTGACTGCATTCCCTCCTGCACCCAGAAGACCACGGACTATAAAGAACTCCTCGCCAATCCCGAGGTGGACGTGGTCTATGTGGCCGTTCCACATAACCTTCATGAGAAGCTTTATCTCGACGTCCTTGCCGCTGGTAAAGACCTCTTTGCAGAGAAACCCTTTGGCATTGACCTCCCCTCCGCCCGCCGCATTCTCGATGCCGTGAAGTCGAGCGGAAGATTCGTCCGTTGCAGTTCCGAAATGCCCTTCTTCCCAGGGGCCCAGCGTGCCTTTGAAATCGCCAAAAAAGGCGAAATCGGCCGCATCCTGGAAGTCGTCTCCGGTTTCCATCACAGCAGCGACCTGGACCCAACCAAAGCCGCTAACTGGAAGCGTCTCAACGCCACTTGTGGCGAAGGCGGTGCTCTCAATGACCTCGGCATGCACTCCTGCCACCTGCCCCTGCGCCTTGGCTGGAAGCCCACCCGCCTTTTCGCCCAGCTTCAAAAAGGCTATGCGCAGCGTCCAGATGGCAAAGGCGGTATAACTAATTGTGATACCTGGGACAATGCCATGCTACACACCTGGGCACACATCGGCGGTCAGGAGACTCCTCTCCGCCTGGAAATGAAACGCCTCGCTCCGGGAGCCACCAACACCTGGTTCATCGAAATCCTCGGCACCGATGGCGGCGTGCGTTTCAGCACCGCAGAACCCAAGACCCTGTGGATCTTCGAACGCGGCAAGGAACAGTGGTGGAAACGCACCGAGCTCGGCTTTGGCACCCCCTTCAAAGCCGTCACCGGCGGCATCTTTGAGCCTGGTTTCCCAGACGTCATTCAGCAGATGTGGGCCGCCTACCTCATGGAACGCGAAGGGCTGCTAGAAGGCCGCTTCGGCTGCGCCACACCTGAAGAGGCCGTCGCCACCCATGAGATCTTCGCCGCCGCACTCGAGTCGCAGCGCGCAGGCACCGTCGTCAGCCTCTGATCCCTCATCATGACCACCCCTCGCTCAGGCATCCTGGCCGCTGGCAACTTCATCGTGGACTACGTGAAGATTGTCGATCATTACCCCCAGCAGGACATGCTTGCCAGCATCCTGAGCGAGTCCCAGGCCAATGGTGGCGGCCCCTATAACGTCCTCAAAGACCTCGCCGCCATGCAGGCCGACTTCCCCCTCGCCGCTTGCGGCTTGGTCGGCGATGACGCCAATGGCCGCTGGATCCGCCGGGATTGCGAGGAGCACGGCATCGATACCTCCCAACTTCACAGCACCGCACTAGGCTCCACCTCCTATACCGATGCCATGACCGTCAAGAGCACCGGCAGGCGCACCTTTTTCCATCAACGCGGAGCCAATGCGCTCTTCGATGTCGCCCATTGCGATTGCACACAGACTAACGCCAAGATCCTGCATCTCGGTTACCTTATGCTGCTGGATCACATGGATAGCTTCGCTTCCGATGGCCAGACCCACGCCTCCCGCCTCCTGGCCCTTGCCCAGCAGGCCGGCCTGGAAACCAGCGTGGACATGGTCAGCACAGAGAATCCCCAGTTCCGCGAGATCGCCCTCAGCGCCCTGCCCTTCACAGACCATCTCATCATCAATGAGATCGAAGCCTCCCGCGTCCTTTCACGCACCGTGAAAGCCGATGACTTCGATGCCCTCCTTTCCGCCGCCCAAGAGATCCTTCACCTCGGCGTCACCCAGAGCGTCACCATTCATGTGGAGCACGGCGCCGCCGCCTGCACCCGCGCAGGCACCACCCACATCCAGCCCTCACTGGATCTCCCCCCAGGCTACAGCCAGGGCGCAACAGGTGCCGGAGATGCCTTCGCTGCCGGACTCCTCTACGGCCTGCATGAGCACATGCCCCTCCCAGACCGACTCCGCCTCGCCGTCTGCACCGCCGCCGCCTCCCTCTCCCACCCCACCCCCTCCGGCGGCATGAAACCCGTCGCCGATTGCCTCGCCCTCGCCGAGCAATTCCCGTTCCGTTTTTAAAAAGCCTCCAAAGCTCCCCAAGATCACCCTGTGGAGCAAGGTTCGAGGCGGAGGAAATGCGATTGGAATCTTGTCAAACTGACGTATGTTCAAGCAGACAATTCCTGCCATGACCATCACCAAAGAGATTCCATCTGAGCAGATGCGAAATCTTGATTTACATCAAGGGGACAGCCTCCGCGTCGTGGCTGAAACGGACTCCACCCTCTTGATTCAGATTGTGAAAGCTGCAATCCAACCCCCGAAACCTACAAAGGGACGGGCAGGTGATTGGGCTCGCAAGTATGCAGGGGCGGCACAAGGCACCGAGACCACGGAGGATGTGCGCATGGCCCACTTCCAAGAGAAGTACGGCGTTTAAACCCAGGGCTGAATGCGCATCTTTTTGGATACCAACATCCTGCTGGACATCATTGAGCAGCGGATGCCTCACTACACCGCGAGCCAGACCGTGCTCGACGAATGCGACCAACGAGGCTTTGAAATTTTCGTGGCCTGGCATGGGCTGGCCACAGTCTTCTACATCACCGCAAAAAAGCGCGGTGAACCTTATGCTTTGCAGATGATTCGCGATCTTCTCACCTGGGCCACCGTCGCCACCGTAGGCCAGGACGAAGCTCAAGAGGCCCTTGGTTATGGCATCCCAGACTACGAAGATGCCTTGATCGCTGCCGCAGCATCCGCCGCCAATGCCGATTGGCTGATCACTCGTGACGAAGCCGGATTCTCCAAAGGCCCGATAGCTGCCATCAATCCTACAGACTTCCTTCGCAAACTATAGTGCCCCAAATCGGCAAAGCCAAAGGTGCTCAAACCCATGCGACATACCCGTGAGGAGAATTCATCCCGCCGCTGCAAGAAAGAGTGCGCTCGCCAGGAATCGAACCTGGATATGCGGCTTCGGAGACCACCATTCTATCCGTTGAACTACGAGCGCGTTCAGGGTTGGACGGTATGTGTCGCATGGTCCTTGATGGGCAGCAAGTGAGTTTTCATTCGGCGATGGAGATGCTGGCAGTCCGGGCTTCCACTTTCGGCGGTGGCGGGGCAGGAAATGTGAGGGCATATTGGCCACGTGCCCGTTTTTCTCCATGACCTGACCTTCGATGAACTCCGCGACCTCCTCGTGGCAGACGGGCTGCGGCCCGTGCATGTGAAGGCCGTATGGAATGCACTGCACTTCCGCGCAGAGACAGACCTCACAGCTCGCTTTGATTGGGTCCCCCCGCTCCGCCGTTGGGTGGCGGAAAAAGTGACCCCAGAAGGCGGATACAGGCTGGACCATCTGGCGGTGGCATCCCACATCCCCAGTGGCGACGGCTTGACCCAAAAATTTCTGCTCCGCCTCCAGGATGGCCAGGAGATCGAGACCGTGATCATGGGCTACACCGGCCGTCACACCGTCTGCGTCAGCACCCAGGCCGGCTGTGCCATGGGTTGCGTCTTTTGTGCCACCGGCCAGATGGGATTTGTGCGTCACCTGCGGCCAGGGGAAATCGTTGGCCAGGTCTTGCATGCACAGCGCATCCTCCGGGCACGCGGAGAGCGCCTCCGCAACATCGTCCTCATGGGCATGGGCGAGCCGCTTCACAACTATGCCCATGTCATGAAGGCGCTGGACCTCATCAGCGATACACGGGGCTGCAACATTGGCCCCAGCAAGATCAGCGTCAGCACCGTCGGCGTCGTTCCTGGCATCCTCAGGCTGGCAGAGGAAAACCGGCCCTACAATCTCGCCATCAGCCTCCATGGCAGTACCGAAGAGGAACGCGCCGCACTCATCCCCGCCAACCAGCGCTGGCCTCTCAGCGAACTCATCGCCGCCTGCCGGACCTATGGCGAAAAGACCGGCCGTCGCATCTTCTTTGCCTGGACGCTCATCGCCGGGGTCAATGACACCCCCGACCATGCCCAGCGCGTCGTCGCCCTTTTACAGGGCCTGGATGCCCACCTGAACCTCATCCCGCTCAATGAAACAGCCGGCTACAGCGGACGCGAGAGCGCAGAAAAAGCAGGCGATGTTTTCCAGCAAATCATCTTGGCCGCAGGAATCCCCTGCACCGTCAGGCAGCGGCGCGGCATCGATGTAGCCGCCGGCTGCGGCCAGCTCAAAGCAGAAAAAAACCGCCCGCGTCGCGAGCAGCCCGTCCTCACTTAAAAAGCCACGCCAAATCCCCACCCTCCCAAAGGCACACCGGAAGCCCCCCAAAGTCGCGCCTCAAACATCGCCCCCATCCCATCCCCCGCTCCCAGAGGGAGCACGGAAAATAGCCAGGGGTGAAAGAAGCGCAGCTACTGACAACCACCGGACACCCCAACCCCACCGATGCTCCGCATCGCGCCCCGGAGGGACGCCGGAAACACCCCCGCCCAACATCGCCTCCCCTTCTCTTCCGCACCGCTGCCCACCATCTCTCCTCCCTCCCCCCATTTGTTTCACAAACATAACATTATCCATTTGCTGATTTTTCATCAGCTTTTATTATTTCTATAATGAAAGCCACTTTTCAGGCAGCCGAGCCTCAGCCTTTGATCAGCCCCCGCGTCAGAAAAGCACGCCATCACCCGCGTGCAGGCCGGATCCTCTCCGTAGCTTTGCTATTAGGCCTGTCTTGGGTCGGCCTCATGCTTTTCCTGGGCGGTGCCATGGCCCTCTGGCAGGCAGGCGGTAGCCTCCCAGGCTGGATTGCATTGGCCGGTTTGCTCTTTTTCACACTCGGGCGCGCAGCCGCCTTTGTCCTCAGTCGGCACCTGAACTGCACCCTCTGCCACGGCCCGGTGCTCCAGGAAAAAAGCTGTCACAAGCATTCTGAGGCCGTCCGCATCCCTCCTCTTTCATACCGCAGTTCCACGGTGCTTAGCCTGCTCACCAGCGCCGCATTCCGCTGCATGTACTGCGGCACACCTTACAGGTTAAAGAAATAGTGGCTCGACAGATGGCAAAAAACGCCTGAGGAATCGGTTTTTGCAAAAGATGGCGTGGCGTGTATGCTCGACATTCGTAATTAGTTCCGTCCCCAATTTTAAACATGTCAGACGACTCCACCCCCAAACCCGAAGGCCCGAACCGCCGCAATCAAGAGCCGCAGTTCAATTGGAGAGGCTTTCTATTGCTCGCCATGGCCATCCTGCTCATGGGTTCGGCCTATCTGGCCAGCAGCCAGGCCACCCGGTCCCAGGACATCTCGTACAAAGAGTTCAAGGAACTGGTGGAAAAAGACCAGATCGACAAGACCAAGAATCTGGAACTTATCCAACAGGATACCACCACCGCAGAATACATCGAAGGTTATGCAGTGAGTTCCGCAGTGACCACTGAGACCGCTCCAAAACCTGTCCTGGCTCCACCATCCGGCACGGATGAAAAGACCACCCCAGGCTCGGTGAAGTTCCGCGTCCCCGTCAGCATCCAGTATCAAAAGGAAGAGCTTCAGGCACTCATGACCGCCAAAGGTCTGACGCTGATCCCCAAGTATGAGAACAACCAGTGGGGCACCCTGCTAGTCTCCATGCTGCCCATTTTGCTGCTTCTGTTCCTCCTCTATTTCCTCGTGCGCCAGCAGATCAAAAGCGCCGGTCGCGGTGCCTTGAGCTTTGGCAAAAGCAAGGCCAAGATGCTGTCCCAGGACCGCAACAAGGTCACCTTCAAAGACGTCGCCGGCGTCGAGGAAGCCAAGGAAGAAGTGCAGGAGCTCGTGGAGTTCCTCAAAGATCCGAAGCGCTTCCAGCGCCTGGGTGGTAAGATCCCCAAAGGCGTCCTCATGGTCGGCTCCCCTGGTACGGGCAAGACCCTCCTGGCCAAGGCCATCGCGGGTGAGGCTGATGTTCCTTTCTTCAGCATCAGCGGTTCTGACTTCGTCGAAATGTTCGTCGGCGTCGGGGCCAGCCGTGTGCGCGACATGTTTGAGCAGGGTAAAAAGAATGCCCCTTGCCTCATCTTCATTGATGAAATCGACGCCGTTGGCCGTCATCGTGGCCACGGCATGGGCGGTGGTCATGACGAGCGCGAGCAGACCCTGAACGCCCTCCTTGTGGAGATGGACGGCTTCGACACCCAGGAAGGCATCATCATCATCGCCGCCACTAACCGTCCGGACGTGCTGGACCCTGCACTCCTTCGTCCAGGCCGCTTTGACCGCCAGGTCACCGTCAGCCTGCCCGATGTGAAAGGCCGCGAGGAAATCCTCAACGTCCACGCCAAGAAAGTGAAGCTCAGCGAAAACGCCGACCTCACCAAAGTGGCCCGTGGCACCCCCGGATTCTCCGGTGCTGAGCTGGCCAACGTCATCAACGAAGCCGCTCTCCTCGCTGCACGTAAGAACCTTAAATCCATCGGCACCCCCGAGCTGGAAGAAGCCCGCGATAAAGTCCGCTGGGGCCGTGAACGCCGCAGCCTGGCCCTGAGCGAGAAGGAAAAAGAAAACACCGCCTACCATGAGGCCGGCCACGCCATTCTTATCGAGGTTCTGGAGCATACCGATCCCCTTCATAAGGTGACCATCATCCCCCGTGGCCCTTCCCTCGGCTCCACCATGTGGCTGCCGGAAGAAGATAAATTCACACACCGCAAGAGTGAGCTCCTGGATGACCTCGTCGTCGCCATGGGCGGCCGTGTGGCTGAAGAAATCCAATTTGGTGACGTCACCAACGGAGCCATGGGCGACATCCGTCAGGCGACTGCCATCGCTCGCAACATGGTTTGCGCCTGGGGCATGAGCGACAAAATGGGCATGGTAGAATACGGTGAAGGTGAGCAGGCCATCTTCCTGGCCCGCGACCTCGCTCGCAACCGCAACTACAGCGGCGCGACAGCCCAGAAGATCGACGAAGAAGTGAAAAACTTCATTGATCAGGCATACGCCAAGGCCAAAGAAATCCTCATCCATCACAAAGACAAGCTGGATGCCATCTCCGCCGCCCTGCTTGAATACGAAACCCTCGACGGTTCCCAGATCAAAGAGATCATGCAGCATGGCTACATGATCAATCCGCCGAAGGATAAGCCCAAGCCACCCGCACCCCCGCCGATCCCAAAGGCCGTTGAAACCCGTCCTGTAGCCCAGGATGAGGAAGACCTCGGTGGCCTCCCCGGCGGCCTTGCAGGAGTGCCAGCCTGATCTTAATCATTCCAAAGCGGTGTCTGGCGCAAGCCGGGCACCGCTTTTTTTGGCTTCAGCCTAGCTGATCACTGCCTCCAGATGGCACCACGGTATCATCCAACCTAAAACGGGAATTGAAAAGTTGTCGGAGCACACGAGATCGGTTGGATGCGCAGAGGGTGGCCAAAACGCTGCTTTAACAAGATCGTTTCCCCCGCTCCCGGAGGGAGCATGGAACATAGCCGGTGGTGGAGGTCGCGCAGCGGCTGGGAACCGCCGGAGAGACGACCCCCGATGTGCAAATCCGCAGGGCGTCCCGGAGGGACGCTGGAGCTATGCCCTGACCCCAGATGTGCCTCCTTCACACCACCCTTCCGGCGGCCCTCCGGAACGCGATGCCCCGTGGGGGCGACGTTTCCCGCATTCGGTGGTTCTCAACGGCTTCGCCGTTTCCACCTTGCGCATAGGGGAAGGTTCCTTCTCATTCCTGTTTTTAGGTCCAATCTTTTCGAACGAATGATCCCCCATGCCAGCTTCCCAGCCGCAGAGCGGAGTCCATATTTTAGCAGCGCCTTTCAAGGCGCGGTTCTCCCCCCAGTGCCGCATTCTCTCATTGCGTCGCAGCGCGACGCCCGAACTGCCGACCATCCTCCAGTCCATAACCCAAACGTATATCGGTGAATGCGCCCGATCATCCCCCAGAGCCAAAAGCCATCTACTTCTTACCAACCAGACCAAAAAGCCGCTTCAGGAAACCACCCCCAGGCCCAGATTTGTCACCTCCGCCCGGCGCTAGCGGGGTGAGACCCCTTGGCCCCCCTTCGCTTTTGGCTGGCTTCGCTTTTGCGGGCACGGCAACCGCAGGTTTCCACCAGGCAGGGGAAACCACCTCCACTTCATCCCAAGTAGCCGCTCCAGGATGCCACACAAGCGTCCGCGCATGAATGCGCTTCTGGGCCAGAAGCGCTCTCATGGCATCATCCTCGTGTGGGCCATCGGCAGTCCCCTCGTTATTGAAGTACCAGGTCATGTTTCGTTTAGACGCGGAAGCGTGGCTCAAGGTTAAGCAGAAGCCAGGGTTTGCAAAGGTTATGCAGTCCCATTCAACGCTCCAAACAGCACACGCAGCCCCTGGCGGGCGGTTTCGGATACTTCAGCATCTGGAGACAGCGTTTCCTGCAATAACCGCTCCGCCACCCGCGCCGTGAGAGGTGCATCCGTGCGACTGACCAGCGCGCTCATTTCGGCCTCCGTCGGTGCCGTCGTCACGCTCGAATGCAAGCGCAGCCGCAACAGGCGGGAGCGCCAGGTCTCCAGGCACAAATCCAGGCGAGCCCACGCGGCGATGCCCAAACTGCCGCTCAATGTCAGACGCAGCAGGTCTTGCCCTGTGCGCCCCTGAAACATCCCGTTTAGAGCCTCATCCAGTCGGCTGACAGCCTCATCTTCAGTGAAGTGAAATTCCAGTTCATGCCAGCCCAGCCGCGCAGTCTTCACAGGCTCGATCAATGCAGGCTGATTACGGCCCAGCGAAACAACCAGCACATGGCCAGGCGTATTCCCCACCCCGCGCGGGAAACGGTCTGGCTCAGGTGTACCGGAATACCAAGCAGGCAATTTTCCCCCGGTCGTCACAGAAACATCCTTCATCCCGTGCCAGTCACCCAGCGCGATGTAGTCAAACTCGCCCCCAGGCAAACGCGATAGATCAAGGTGATTGCTTGAGGCAAAGTCCTCCTCATCATCAGCCACAGGGCCAAAATCCTGGACACTGCCATGGGCAATGACAATGCGTGGTTTATCCCCGAAACCATGGGTATCCACACTCCTCAGCCACGCTGTCGTGTCACTGGAATCATGGCGGCGTAAAAGGGGACAGGGCAGCAAAACCGCATGTTCCAGTTCCACCGGCTCCGGTTTTAATAGGACCCGCAGATTCGGCGCTAGAGCCGCGCATTCTTGCAGGAAAAAAGTCTGCTCCCAAAGACTGCCTGGCCCCCCATGATCATGATTCCCAGGAATGACAAAGACAGGCACTTTCAACGCCCCCATCGCCGCACAGGCGGCTGAAACCGTGGCCTTGTCCGGCGTGGTGGAATCAAAGAGATCCCCGGCCACAATGATGAACTGCGCATGCCTCTCATGCGCCACAGCACCCAGCCGCTGAATCGCCTGCAGCCGCTCCTGACGGGCCAGCACACGCTTCTGCTCATCCAGGATCCGTGCATACGGCTTGCCTATCTGCCAGTCAGCAGTGTGGAGAAAAGTTAGAGACATGGAGACAGCGGACAGGATTGATTTCGGCACTTTGCGGCGGGCAAAACTCCCCGCTGGCTCAGCCCGGATGGCATCATCACCCTTTCCATTCTCTATTCAACCGTCAGCCCTCCAATTTCCTTTTGGAAAGCAAAGCCTCCTTCATCCATTTCCTCCGCAGCCACGCCAGCAGTGCGATGGCCAGGATGCACACATCCAGCTATCTCCCTCTATCTTCCCCGACGGCGATGTTGCCGTGCACGGAATTCAGCAGGGCCACATCCGAACTGGCGGGTATAAAGACGGGTGAAGTAGTGCCGGTTGGGGAAACCATGTTCAATGGCGATCTGGTCTATCGTTTTGTCTGTTAAGGCCAGAGCTTCTCCTGCCAGGCGCAGACGGGTGGCCGTCACGTAGGCTGCGGGGGTCTGGCCGGTGTGCTGACGAAAAGCCCGGATAAAACGTTCCAGGCTCATCCCGGAGCGGTCGGCCAGAAAGGGATTCGAAAGGTCGGCATGGGGGGCCTTTTGAATCAGCGCCAGCACTTCTAACAAATGATCCGGCATGGCAGGGACCGCTGGAAGATCCATTTGCGCAAACGCCGCATGAAGGAGGGCCGCACTGTGATGATGCAGACGCTGATCGCGCGCTTCACCCACCGGCTCACCATGCGTGCGCAGGAGTGCCTGGACCAGAACACGCAATGTTTCATCCATCGCAATGACTACCGGTTCCTGCGGCGCGGGACCGACCAGACGCGTCACAGTAAAATGCAGCCAGCAATGGCAGGCGGGCACCGGTCCGCAGCAGTCAAAAATCGTGTTGGCCGGAATAAGAACACAGTTGCCCGGTTCCAGGGGAATACGCTCCCCCTGGTGCAGGAGATGGCAGCCCGGTTCAGGATTGTGGTAAAAGCGCCAGAAAGGGCTGTCCACTCCTGGATGATTCCAATTTTCCAAAGCTGCCTGATACCCGCATTCATGAATAAGAAAAGCCGGCCATCCCGCACGGGCCACAGGTGAAAGGCTGATGCCCAAGGCCGTGGTGTAATTGAGGTACTTTCGGTTGGCTTGCATGCAAGAGTTTTAGAATCCGACACGCCCTGATAGACATCAAGAGACGATCCATGGAGGATTCTACCCCCGCCATCTCACAATCCGACACACATTTATCATGGTATGGCACAGCCCCGGCCCGTAAGATACCTCATGACCTGGAAGGCCTCCACCACGCTGCTGATTTTGCTGCCCGCACTCCCCTGCGTTGCCGCCAAGATGGAGTTTAACCGTGATATCCGCCCCATCCTTTCGGACAAGTGCTTCCATTGCCATGGCTTCGACCCGAAAACCCGCGAGGCAAACCTCCGTCTGGATGAACGCGAGGCCGCAGTCGCAGATGGGCACATTGTCCCTGGAGATGCGGGCAAAAGCCTCATCATCCAGCGGGTGCTTTCTCATGATTCCGATGAGGCCATGCCACCGCCCGAATCAAAACTTGGCCGCCTAACCGAAAGTGAAATCGAAAAACTGAAACAGTGGGTCAATGAAGGAGCCGAATACCAGCAGCACTGGAGCTTCATCGCCCCCGATGCCTCCCGCCTGCAAGAATGGAAACACCAAGCCCAGTCGTCCGGCGCACACACAGCGATTGATCCACTGGTGAAAAAAGGCTTGGCCGCCCGAGGCCTCGCCCTGCAACCCCGGGCCGATGCCCACACCCTCATCCGCCGCCTCAGTTTTGATCTCACCGGCCTGCCTCCCACCCCGGAGGAAGTACAGGCTTTTACAGCAAACGCCCTTTTCGAGAAAGCCTACGAGGCAGCCATCGACAGGCTCCTTTCTTCCCCAGCTTATGGTGAAAGGATGGCCGTCGATTGGCTGGATGTGGCCAGGTATGCAGATAGCTACGGCTTCCAAGTGGACCGCCCGCGCGATGTCTGGATGTGGCGTGATTGGGTCGTCCAGGCATTCAACCGCAACCTGCCCTTTGACCAGTTCATCACCTGGCAGGTCGCCGGGGACCTTCTCCCCAATGCCACCGATGAACAGATCCTCGCCACCGCATTCAACCGCCTCCATCAGCAGGAGAGCGAAGGTGGCTCCGTGGAGGAGGAATACCGCATCGAATACGTGGCAGACCGTGTACAGACCTTCGCCACTGCCTTTCTGGGACTCACCTTCGAATGCTCCCGCTGCCACGACCATAAGTATGATCCCATCAAACAAACGGAATACTATGGCCTCTCCGCCTTCTTCCAAAACATTGATGAAGCCGGGCTGTATTCCTTTTTCACCCCCTCCGCACCCACCCCTGCTCTGGCACTCCTAGATCCAGCGCAAAAGGAACAAAAAGCAGCTCTGGAAAAACGAATCATCTCACTGGAGCAGGAACTCAATGCATCATCTGCCGCCGCCACGAAAACGATCCAATTACAAGATGGAGCCCCCACCTCGCAGGAAGGCCTGATTGCCCACTACACCTTTGACGAAGTGGAAAAAAACAAACTCGCTGACTCCGCTCCCCCCGCCCAAAATCCTGCCCCGTCTGCAAAAGACAAGCCCGCCCCCGCCCAGACCACCACCGTAAAAGGGGAAAACAAATTTGTGAACGGCCGGTTAGGCCGCGCCATTGAGTTCACCGGTGATGACCCTGTGGATACCCCCGTGGGAAACTTCCCCAGACATCAGCCCTTCAGCATCTCCCTCTGGATTCAGACACCCGATGTCAAAGATCGCGCCGTAGTCTTGCACCGCTCCCGCGCTTGGACGGATGCCGCCAGCCGCGGCTATGAACTCCTCATTGAAGAAGGCAGGCTGAAGTGGTCCCTCATCCATTTCTGGCCTGGGGATGCCATCTCCATCCGCGCCAGGGATCCCCTGCCCCTCCATACCTGGGTGCATGTCGTCGTTACCAATGATGGCAGCAGCCGCGCCGCTGGCCTCCGCCTTTATCTCAATGGCCAGCTCGCCACAGTCGATGTTATTCGCGACAATCTCACACGCGACATCACCGGTGGCGGCGGTGATCACATCAGCCTCGGCGAACGCTTCCGCGACCGTGGTTTCAAGGGCGGCATCATAGATGACTTGCGGGTCTATGATCGCGATCTTTCCCGTCCCTACGATGCAGCCACCATCCCCCTTCTTGATGAGCTAAAAGCCGCCCGTGCAGAACTCACCACCTTCTCCTCCGCCCAAAAGGAAATCATGGTCATGAAGGAGTTGCCCCAGCCCAAAAAAGCCTACGTGCTTCAGCGGGGCGAATACGATAAACGTGGCGAAGAAGCCCCCCCAGTCACCCCTGCCTTCCTTTCCCCCTTCCCCAAAGAGGCCCCCATGAATCGCCTCGGCCTCGCCCGCTGGCTGACCGACCACACCCACCCCCTGACAGCCCGCGTCACCGTCAACCGCGTATGGCAAAGTTTGTTCGGCAGAGGTCTTGTGAAGACCAGCGAGGACTTCGGCAGCCAAGGGGAAAAACCCCTTTACCCGGACCTGCTGGACTACCTCTCCCTCCGTTTGATCGAAAGCCACTGGGATATCAAGGCCCTCATCAAGGAAATCGTCAGCAGCCAGGTGTATCAGCAGCGCAGCATTGCCGATGCCGCCACCATGGCAGATGACCCAGATAACGAATGGCTCGCCCGTGGCCCCCGCTTCCGCCTGCCTGCAGAGATGATCCGGGACAACGCCCTGGCCAGCGCCGGATTGCTAAAAACACAGCTCGGCGGCCCACCCGTGAACCCTTATGAAATGACGGAGGCCTTCAAGCCGGTGGAAATCGTCAACGACGGCAGCGTCCACCGCCGCAGTCTCTACACCACCTGGCGCCGCACCAGCCCCCCTCCCGCCATGGTCGCCTTTGATGCCCCCCGCCGTGCCGTTTGCTCCGCCAAACGCGAGCGTACAGACAGCCCCCTCCAGGCCTTGATCCTCCTCAACGGCACCCAATATGTCGAAGCCGCCCGCATCCTCGGGGAGAAACTCCACACCGAATCCGCTGGCGATATTAACCACATGATCACTCAGGCATTCATCCGTTGCCTCAGCCGCCCGCCGGATGCGCAGGAAGAAGCCATCTGCACCCACCTTTATGCAGACCAGCTAGCCCACTACCGCACCCATTCAGCCGAAGCCGCCGCCCTTTTGAAAACCGGCCACAGCCCCCCGCCTACTGCCGACCTCCCCGAGCTCGCCGCCGCCACCATCCTCGCCCAAGCCCTCCTAAACCACGACGCCGCCATCGTGAAACGCTAACCCATCCGCTTCCCTCAACCGTCCCCTCAATGAAACGCACCGTTATCACCCAAACCCTCGACGGCCCCCTTCAGGAAGAAGGCTACAAATTCATGTCCGCAGTGTTTGAAGTGCACAATGAAATCGGCGGCGGCCTCAGTGAAGAAATCTACCAGGAAAGCCTGCAGCATGAGTTAGAAAGTCGCTTGATCCCGTATCAGGCCAAACAAGAACTGCCCATCCACTACAAAGGGCTTCAACTCAATACCCGCTACACACCAGATCTCTATGTTTATGGAGCCATCATCGTAGAACTCAAAGCCGTTTACCAACTGCTCCCCGAGCATGAAACAGAGATCTTCAATTACATGCGCCTCACCCAAAAACGCGTCGGCTACCTCATCAACATGGCAGCCATCAAAAAAGTCGAATGGCGGAGGTACGTACTGTGAAAACCCCGGATGCATCTCCAGAAGGACCTCGGATAAATCCCGCCACCGGCACGAATAACAAACATTCCGGTACGCCCATGACCATGAATGAAACAGCCCTTTCCCGCCGCAGTTTGTTAAACCGTTTTGGCATGGGTCTTGGTGGCGTTGCCTTGGCTGAAATGCTTGCCAAGGAACAAGCCCGCGCCGCAGATTCCGGCATTCTCGGTGCCCCGCATGCTGCCCCCAAGGCCAAGCGCATCATCTATTTATTCATGTCCGGTGGCCCCTCCCACCTGGACCTCTTTGATTACAAACCCCTCCTCAATCAAAGGCATGGCGAGCAACTCCCAGACAGCGTCCGTGGCGCCCAGCGGCTCACGGGCATGTCGGGAAACCAAAGCTCCATCCCCATGGTGGGCTCCCCCTTCAAATTCACCCGCCACGGCCAGGCAGGCGGCTGGTACAGCGAGCTACTTCCTCACACCGCCAGCATCGCGGACGACATCTGCGTCGTCCGTTCCATGTTTACAGAAAGCATCAACCACGGCCCTGGCGTCACCTTTTTTCAGACCGGTTCACAGATCGCTGGCCGGCCCAGCATGGGTTCCTGGTTAAGTTACGGCCTAGGCGCACAAAATGAAAACCTGCCCGCCTTCACCGTACTCATCACCAAAGACAAAAGCGGACAACCCCTCGGCGCACATCTCTGGGGCAGCGGCTTCCTTCCCACCAAGCACCAGGGCGTCCTCTTCCGCGCGGCCAAAGATCCCGTTCTCTATTTGGGCAATCCCGAAGGCGTCAGCCCCAGCAGCCGCCGCCTCATGCTGGACCGCCTCAAGGAACTGCATGAGCACCAGTTCGCCGGCACTCCCGATGTCGAAATCTCCAGCCGTATCGACCATTACGAAATGGCCTACCGCATGCAAAGCAGCATCCCCGAGGCCACCAACATCAGCGATGAACCCCAGCACGTACTCGAAATGTACGGCCCCGATGTCAAAACACCCGGCACCTTCGCCGCCAATTGTCTCCAGGCCCGCCGCCTGGCCGAACGTGGCGTACGCTTCATCCAGCTATATCATCAGGACTGGGATCATCACGGCGGCCTACCTGGAAACATCCGCAAGCTGACCAAAGAGACAGACCAAGCCTCCGCCGCCCTTGTCAAAGATCTCAAACAACGCGGCCTACTGGACGACACCCTCGTCGTCTGGGGCGGCGAATTCGGCCGAACCAATTATTGTCAGGGAAAAATCAGCGAAAACTTTGGTCGTGACCATCACCCCCGCTGCTTCACCGCCTGGATGGCCGGGGGCGGCGTCAAGCCCGGCAGCCTCCATGGGCAGACAGATGATTTTGGCTACAACATCACCCAGGACGGCGTCCACATTCATGACTTCCACGCCACCCTGCTCCATCTCCTCGGCATTGACCATGAGCGCCTGACATACAAATTTCAAGGCCGCCGTTACCGCCTCACAGATGTGCATGGGCATGTCGTGAAAGGGTTGTTGGCATAGGAAGACGCCGGCTCTCGGCCAGGAGTTTCATCCAGAGGCAGCCTGTTGTGGATCTCAGGGAAGTGTTTGCAATGCGCAGATACTGCCATAATTTCCATAACGAAATAGCCTATGTCATTCCTCCTCCCCCGCGTCATGTACCTGGGCTTCCTTTGCTTCACCGCAATCCAGGCCACAGCCCAGACCAGCATCCCTTCTCACCAGCGGCAGGAGACCGGGCGCGAAGCCACAGATTTCGAAGACCGTGCCGAACATGATGATCTGCAAGCCGCCGCCCGCTACTGGTATGAAAGCCGGAA
Source organism: Prosthecobacter fusiformis (assembly GCF_004364345.1). NCBI lineage: Bacteria > Pseudomonadati > Verrucomicrobiota > Verrucomicrobiia > Verrucomicrobiales > Verrucomicrobiaceae > Prosthecobacter > Prosthecobacter fusiformis. The sequence continues at coordinate 652,496 of NZ_SOCA01000001.1, forward strand.
TCCAAAGCAGCTGCCCGATATGGAAGAGGCGCTCGCCGGGGTCCTTCCCAAGGCGCTCACACAGTCTCCCTGGGTGACCAGCCTGCCCACATGGGAAGAGGCTCACCATCATCAGGCCTATCATGATGCCGGGGCCATCCTTCTGGCCAAATGTTATGCCCTCCTCTATTACGGCCGCGTGCAGGAAGCACGGTCCGCGCTGGATTTGGTGGATACCAAGTTTCCTCATTCTCTAATGTTGTATAAGGACCGTACAGTCATCCAGGTTCGCAAATCGCTTCGTTATCACGAACAAGCCTGCGCTCTTTATGCAGGCATTGTCTCGAAGAAAATGGACGTTTTTGTCTTCCCTCCAGAGCGGGATGAATTCGATGCCCACGCACAACGCAAGGCCTGCGAAGACATGGCCATGCTGCGGTTAAAAGAAGGCGACTACGATTCGCTGGAACACTACGCCATGCAGGCACGGGTCCGTCAGTTAAAGACCGCCTCCGGCCAGTGGGTCTCGGAGATGATTTACCGGGGTATGCACCCGCTTCAGGATGAACAATGGTCATACACTGCCTGGGAGGAAATGGGTGACCGCATCAAGGAGTGGCGAAAGCGCAAGCCCTCCTCCATAGACGCGCGCATAGGTGAACTGGTCTATGAGATCTCCCGCATGATAAAGTTTCCATCGGACTCACAGTCCATGAGCGCTTTACTGGCTCGCCTCAGGGCCTCGCTGGATGAACTCGGCCCAATGAGCCCGATCATCCCCGAATTGCAGATGCTTATCAGCTTCTCCCTCAATGAGGATTTCAGCATCGCAGCAAGACACTTCCATGAAGGTTATGAAAAGTTTCCGGATTACCCAAACAATCTGGTCACCATGTTTTTGCGCCTCATTAGAGATCCCAAAGGCAAGGTCCTGGGCACGGATTTTTTGGATAACTTGGCCACCTCAGATCATCCTGAAACCATGGCACTGGTTTTGGGCGCTTTGCCTCCTGAACTCGTCATTTTGTTCAGCGACGGAATGGACGTTCCCAAACTGGAAGCCGCCATCCGCCGCACACTTGAACTGTATCCTCACAGTTTTGAAGTGCGCAACGACCTCGGCCGTCTGGCCGTGCTCATGAAAATGCCCGAACTCGCCCGCGAGGTCATGCGGCCGGTTGGCCAGCGGTGGGACCGCATCAAATGGAAGGGCCTGGAAGAACAGGCCGCCGGCGTCACCGAAGATCGCTCCAAACAAGTCAGAAGAGCCAGGACCTGAGTTGACACGTGGCCCCCTGGCAGCCTGACACGTCAGTCGGTCACAGCAGATTCTCCCACGGCATGTGCAGCAGCATCCAGTAAGAAATGCGTTTTCGCAAAGGCACATCCGGGTCCCGGTAATGCCTCACCGGCGGCTTCCCTGGCATCTCGCAGGTCCAGCAAAAGCGCCCATCTTCTTCACAGGTCACCTGCCAGCAGTTCTCAGGTTGCATATCCTCCAGCAGATATCCCTTCAGCCGTTTTGCAAAGCCACCACTGTTGATGATCACCCCCGTCTCCGTATTGATGTACTTGGAGCGCGGATCCATGTTGTAAGAGCCGATGAAAGAGATGCGGTTATCCACCACCAGCCCTTTCGTATGCATGCCCAGCAGCGTGTCCTCGGATACCCGCACATACTCTTTCTTCACCGGTGCATCGCTTTTCAGTTCATAATACTCCGCACCCGTTTCCAGAATGTCTTTTCGCCGGTTGGCGATGCCCGTCATCGCCAGCAGCCCGTCGATGGAGGAGAGGGAATTCGTCAGCATCCGCACCTTCACCCCCCTGTCACTCGTCTCTTTGAAAAGCCCCAGCACCTCTTCCTGCGGGATCAGGTACGCCGCATGCATCAGCACCTCCTTCTTCGCCCCTCGGATCGCCCCCTCCTTCGTCCGCCACACAGGCGATGCCTCCTTGGTTCGGCTCAGCATGCGCTCAGGGGGATCCGCCACAAATTCATAATCATCCCAGACCATTTTTCCTGAAAGCTCATTCAGCCGTTGCAGCGCCTCTACTCGCGCCATCTTCAGGGGAAAAGGAAAGTCACCTTTCCGGGCCAGTCGTAGTTTTTTGTCTCGCAGCTCTCTCCGCAGGCTAACCAATTTTTCTTCATTTTCGTCACCCGTTTCACTCGGCCCCACCTTCCGTGTCAGTGGGGACTCCCAGTAAAGATTAAAGGATTTCGTCGCCGCATTCACCACCGGCCCGCTCGCGATGTAGTCCAGGTCCCGCATGTTATGCTTCCGGTCCACACCAAAGTAGGTGTCCCCCAGATTCCGCCCTCCACCGATCAGGATGGCATTGTCTGCGATGAGCATTTTGTTATGCATCCGGCTCTGCATCCGGTCGATCTCGCCAATGATCGGCAGCGGATTCCCCGCAAAAAAACCTTGGAAGGCGGTCATCGGATTAAACAATGCCACCTCAATGTTCGGGTGGCTCGCCAGCACGCCCTTCTTCACTTCCTTTTGTGCCCCTTTAGTGATGTCCAGCAGCAGCCGCACCTTCACCCCCCGGTCCGCCGCCGCCAGCAGCCGCTCAGCAAAGATCGTCCCCGTCGCATCATCCGCCCAGATGAAATACTGAAAGTCCAGCGTCTGCTGCGCCGCCTCCACCGCCGCTAGGCGCGCCAGATACGCCTCCTCCCCTCCCGCCAGCATTTCAAAACCCGCCGTACCCTTCCGGTGCACCGTCCGCTCCCGTGTCGCTTGTTGGATCGTTTTCTGGCACGCCAGCACAGATGTCGGCACCGGAGATTCCGGAGTTGGCGCAGTGCCACTGCAAGCCATCAGCTTCAGTAAAAAACAGCCCGTCAGCAGCAGTCGTAGCGCAAAGTGCATCGTGCATTTTTCGGAAAAAAATTCAAACACGCAAGTAAAAGCACTCTTTCCCCATCCACCCCTCCTCCAAAAAATCCTGTCAATCCTGCCATCTTGTGAATCCTGTTAAAAAAAGCCCTCTTCCACCCCCAAGCCCCGTCCCCCCAAATACCCTCCACTACCCACCAAAAGTAGCCCGCTCAGTCCCCTGAGCGGAAAGCCACCTCGAAGCCACCTCGAAGCCCCCTCCCGCCCTCCTCCAATCTCCGCCTCCTCTGCCCTCTCCGCCCCTCTGCGGCCAACCAATCACAGTATAAAGCCCCGCTCTTGCCGCAAAAGAGTCCACCCCACCCCTCCACCCCACCCCTCCACCCCCTTCCCTCACTCCCCGCCCTTGACGTGCCCCCCCGTCCGCGCCACTGAGTGCGCCCCCCATGCTATCCGTTTCGAATGTCAGCAAGACCTATGCAGGCCGCACTTTGTTCAGCGGCGTGTCTTTTCACATCAACCGGGGTGAAAAGATCGGCCTCATTGGCCCCAACGGCGCAGGAAAATCCACCCTCTTCTCCCTCCTCCTTCGCGAGACCACCCCGGATGACGGCCTCGTCACCATGGAGAAGAACCTCGAATTCGGCTTCCTCCCTCAGGAAAGCGCCCCGGTCGATGACATGACCGTGCTGGAGCTGGCCACCAGCCACTGCCATGAGCACAGCCGCTGGGAGGCCGAGCCAAAGGCCAAACGCATCCTCAAAGGCCTCGCCTTCCGCGAGACCGATTTCGACCGCAATGCCCGCACCCTCAGCGGCGGCTGGGTCATGCGCGCCCACCTCGCCCGCCTGCTCGTTCAGGAGCCAGATCTCCTCCTGCTGGATGAGCCGACCAACCATCTCGATCTCGAGTCCCTCATCTGGTTCCAGGATTACCTCCAGGGTTATCCCGGTGCCATCCTCATGATCTCCCATGACCGTGAATTCCTGAATGCCCTCACCGATGCCATTCTCGAAATCGCTCACAGCAAGGTCAACCGCTACCGGGGCAACTACGATGCCTACCTTCTGGAAAAAGTGGCGCGTGAGGAGCAGATGAAAGGCGCCTTTGAAAATCAGCAAAAGGAAATCGCCAAGCTCCAGCAATGGGCGGACCGCTTCAAGGCCAAGGCCAACTTCGCCTCCCGCGCCCAGGATAAGCTGAAGATGATCGACCGCATGGAAAAGCTGGAAGGCCCAGCCACCGCAGCCAAGACCGTCAAATTCCGCTTCCCCCAGCCCCAGCGCAGCGGCCAGCGCGTCCTCACCCTCAAAGGGCTGGACTTCTCCTATGGCGAGACCCCCGTTTACAACGGCCTGGATTTCGAGATCGAGCGCGGCCAGCGCATCGTCCTCGTCGGCCCCAACGGTGCCGGTAAATCCACCCTGCTGAAGCTTCTCGCCGGAGCACTCACACCTCAGGCTGGCAAGCGCGACCTCGGCCATAACGTCAAGCAGGGTTACTTCGCCCAATATCGTGGGGATGTGCTCAACATGAAGCACACCGTCCTCCAGTCCGCCATGGACCTCCCCAGCCGTCCGGGGGAAAACATGTGCCGCACCTTGTTAGGCTCCTTCCTCTTTCACGGGGACGATGTCTTCAAGCCCGTCGGCGTCCTCAGCGGTGGGGAAAAGTCACGTCTCGCCCTCGTCCGCCTCCTCCTGGACCCACCAAATCTCCTCCTCATGGATGAGCCCACCACCCACTTGGACATGGGCAGCATCGATGCACTCATCGGCGCATTGGAGGACTATGAAGGCACCCTCGTCTTCATCAGCCATGATGTTCACTTCATCCGCGCCATGGCCAAAGGCGTCATCCACATCGCTGGCGGCGTCCTCACTCCCTACAGCGGTGACTACCAGTACTTCCTGGATAAAACCAAGGCCACCTCCGCTCGCGAGGCCCTCACCGCCACCCTGACCAATAGCCAGCCCGGTGCCTGGGATACCCCGAAAAAAGCCTTCTCCCCGCCTAAATCCAAAGAGCAAAAACGCCTCGAAGCCGAAGCCCGCAACAACCGCGCCAAAGGCAAAAAGGACCTCGAAAAAAACGTCACCCGCATTGAGGAGGAACTCGCCGCCCTTGATAAGCGCAAGATGGAACTCGTCGAGCTTCTTCAAGACGGAGCCACCTATTCCGACGCCGCCCGCTTCAAAGCCCTCAGCAAAGAACTCGAGGAGATCGAGCCACGCGTCGCCACCAAAACCGCCGCTTGGGAAAAAGCCGCAGGCGAACTTGAAGCACTAATCGCCAAAGAAGCCGCTTCCTGACGCCGCAAGAGACTCCGGCACAGGCACGTTTCCCTCGTATGCCCGTCCCCGTCTCTTCCCGCCGCCAGTTTTTGACGCAGAGCTCCCTCCTGGCCGGTGCTGCACTAGGCTTTCCTGCCATTGTCAGCTCACGCTCACCCAATGCCAGGATCAACCTCGCCTTCATCGGCGTCGGTGGTCGGGGCGCAGCCAATATCCAGGCCCTCGTTGGCACCTCCCTTTACAAAAAGAAATTGGCCAAAGGTCCGGACACGGACCAGCCAGCCGTCGAGCCTACCGAGAACGTCGTCGCCATCTGCGATGTCAATGGCATGAACCTCGATGTCGCCGCTGCCGCCTTCCCCAAGGCCAAGGCCTATCGCGACTTCCGCAAGCTTTACGAAGGCTCCAAAGACATCGATGCCGTCGTCGTCAGCACCACCGAGCACACCCACGCTTATGCCACCCTGCCCGCCCTTCTCATGGGCAAGCCCGTGTACTGTGAAAAACCCCTAACAAGAGATATCGCGGAAGCCCGCCTCATCACCCAGGCCGCAGCCAAAGCCGGAGTCGCCACCCAGATGGGGACCCAGATCCACGGCATGCCTAACTATCGACGCGTGGTCGAACTCATCCAGAGCGGAGCTATCGGTAACGTCACCGCCGCCCACGTCTGCGTCTCCCGCGCCTGGGGTCACCAGACCAAGGAAGAGGCTGAAGCAAACAAAGACATCGTCTTTGTCACCGAGCGTCCCACCGAGGAACAGACCCCGCCCCCCTATCTCGATTGGGACCTCTGGCTCGGCCCCGCCCCCTACCGCCCGTATAACGAAATCTACTTCCCCGGTCCCAAATGGTACCGCTGGTGGGACTTCGGCAACGGCACCATGTCAGACCTCGGCAGTCACTGGAACGACCTCCCCTTCTGGGCACTCAAACTCGATGCACCCCTCAGCGTCGAAGCCTTCGGCCCCGAGCCTCATCCCGAAATAGCCCCCGCCTCCATGTCCGCCGTTTATGAATACGGCCCCCGCAGTGGCATGCCCGCCTGCAAGATCCACTGGCATCAAGGTGCCAACAAACCCGACATCTGGAAAAACGATCCCCTCATCAGCCAGTGGAATAACGGCGTCCTCTTCATCGGCGACAAAGGCATGCTCCTCTCCGATTACACCAAATACCGCCTCCTGCCTGAAGCCACCTTCAAAGACTTCCAGCCCCCTGCCCCCTTCATCCCCGACTCCCCCGGCCAGCACATCGAATGGCTCCAAGCCATCAAAAACGGCACCCCCACCGCCAGCCCCTTCAGCTACGCCGGCCCCCTCACCGAAGCCAACCACCTCGGCAACGTCGCCTTCCGCGTCGGCAGCAAGATCCACTGGAACGCCCAGTCCATGAAAATCACCAACAACGAATCCGCCAACCCCTACCTCCACCGCCAACCCCGCCCAGGCTGGAAACTCACCTAACAAGAAGCACCCCCAAAATCACCGTCGGCACCCCCCTATCCCACAACGGCGGCGATGCCCCCCGTCCGCCCCACTAAAACGATTCCCCACCAACCACCAACCACCAACCACCAACCACCAGCCACCAGCCACCAGCCACCAGCCACCAAACTGAGCACTGAGCACTGAGCACTGAGCACTGAGCACTCCTCCGCCCCCATCTCCCCACTTGCCCCCACCCCCATCTCCCCCCACCTTCCCTCATGCTCGCCCTCTTCATCCTGGTCCTCCTCTTTTGCTTCGGCGTATGCCAGTGGGCGGCCGGTCGTTACGCTCAGGTCCAGGGTCCCGGCATGAAAGAACGCGCCCCCACCGCCCACACCGGCGCTGAAATCGCCCGCCTCTTTCTCGCTTACGAAGACGCCACCGATGTCGAAATCATCGAGCACGACAGCATGGCCTCCGATTACTTCGATCCCCGCCGCCGACGCCTCTTCCTCCAGCCTAAAGTTGCCCGTGGCACCTCCATGGGCGCTTGGGCCATCGCCCTCCACGAAGCCGCCCACGCCACCCAGACCGAAGCCGCCCTCGGCGACCTCAAATGGCGGCAGAACGTCATCCGCCTCAACCGTTACGGTCCCATCTTCGGCCTCGTCGGCGTCGCCGCCATGATGTTTCTGCGCTTCCCACCCCGCTTTGCCATCGCCGCCCTCGTCGCCGTCTGCGTCATGCTCCTCCTCCTCAACATCGGCACCCTCGCCGTTGAATACAACGCCAACGCCCGCCTCCGCCGTTTCCTGGAAAACCACCTCGAACGCCACCCCGATGCCCACGAGCGCCTCACCGGTTACCTCTCCCGCGTCGCCGTTCGCGAAGTCGGCGACCTCCTCCGCTCCCCCCGTTACTTCCTCTTCAGCGCCCTCCCCGGCAGCGGCAAAATCCGCCCCGTGAAGTAAGCCAGCACCTCTGCAAACCGTAGGGCGGGATTGTTCTGCGCCCCACAGTACCCGCAGCCACAATCACCCACCCGCAGAATATCCCGCCTCTCCCCGAAGGCCCCCTGCCCTGCCTTCACCTCCCCATCAACACGCCCAAAGGATAGGAAACCTCCACCCCACATTTCCTCTCCCAAAATCCTGTCCATCCTGCCATCTTGTTAATCCTGTAAAAAAGGGCCCCCACTACCCTTCACCGCCTCCCTCCCTCAACGCCCTCCCTATTTTCCCCGTGTCCATGAACCGCCGCCACTTCCTCACCACCGCCGCCGCCCTGGCTGCCGCCTCCAGCCACGCCGCGCCCCCTTCCCGCCTCCGCATCGGCCAGATCGGCACCGCCCACGCCCACGCAGCAGGAAAGATGGCCGCCATGCGCAGCCTCACCGACCTCTGGGAAGTCACAGGCATCGTCGAACCCAACCCTGCCACCCAGTCCACCGTCACCAGCACAGACCCTTACCAAGGCCTCCCTCTCCTCACCGAGGAAAAACTCCTCGCCACCCCCGACCTCAAAGCCGTCGTTGTAGAGACCCGTGTCGAGGCCTCCTGCGCCACCGCCCTCCGCTGCATCCAGGCGGGCAAGCACGTCCATTTGGACAAACCCGGTTCGTTAGACCATACCGAGTTCAAGACCATGCGCCTCGAAGCCGAAAAACGCGGCCTCACTGTCCAGATAGGCTACATGCTCCGCTACAACCCCGCCTTCACCCTCCTCTTCAAAGCCGTGCGCGAAGGCTGGCTTGGCGAGATCACCGAGATCGACGCCGTCATGGGCAAGCTCGCGGATCCCCTCACCCGCAAGGACATCGGTGCCCTGCCCGGTGGCGGCATGTTTGAGCTCGGCTGCCACGTCATGGATGCCGTACTCACCCTCCTCGGCAAGCCGGATTCCGTCCATCCCTTCTCCACGCCTAACGGCAAGGATGGGGTCAAAGACAACCAGCTTGCCATCCTCCAGTATCCCAAGGCCACCGCCGTCATCCGCGTCAATCACACCGACCCCTTCGGCGGCCCCCGCCGCCGTTTCAACGTCACCGGCACCCAGGGCACCTTTGAAATCCTCCCCCTCGAATCCGGCCGGGTAAACCTCTCTCTCACCCTGGCCCAGGGCGGTTATAAAAAAGGCGCCCAGTCCTTCCAGCTCGAAGTGCCCAAAGGCCGTTACGACCTCGAATTCGTGGACCTCGCCCAAATCCTCCAGGGAGAGAAAAAACTCGCCTGGGATGCTGCCCACGACATCGCCCTCCATGAAACCGTCCTCCGCGCCTCCGCCACCTGGCCCGGCGCATGATGTCGCCTTGTTGCATCCGGGCATCCCGCCAGAAGCCACTTTCCAAGACCCACATCCTGCACGATAGTGTTAAAAGCGTCGGGGCGATTTTACTCGCAATCACAGGTCATATCCCGTTCAATGCCAACATTCTGGCTTTCCGTTTCGTTGACTCTATTCCATGAAGACTTTCCTTTTTCCCGCCTGCCTCCTCATCAGTCTCACCGCCCAGGCTGCCGACTGGCCCACCTTTCGAGGTGCTGACCGCAAAGACATTTCCAGCGAAACCGGCCTCCTCAAAAAATGGCCCGCCAATGGCCCCAAGCTTGCCTGGCTGAATGAAGACGCCGGTCTCGGATACGCCGGTTATTCCATCGTCGGCGGCACCCTCTATACCCTTGGTGCCCGCGATGCCGTGGAATACGTCATCGCCATTGATACCGCCACCGGCAAAGAAAAATGGTCCGCCGAAGCCGGAGCCCTCCTCACCAATGGCTGGGGCGACGGCCCCCGCAGCACCCCCACCGTGGATGGCGATAAAATCTACGCCCTCTGTGGCAAAGGCACCCTCGTCTGCCTCAATGCTGCCGATGGCAAAGAAATCTGGCGCGTCACCATGGACAGCCTCGGTGGCAAAGTCCCCGGCTGGGGCTACTGCGAAAGCCCCTTGGTGGACGGAAACCTCGTCATCGTCACACCCGGCGGTTCCCAGGGTACCCTCGCCGCCTTTGACAAAACCACCGGCACCAAAGTCTGGCAGTCCTCCGAATGGACCGACCCCGCCCAGTATGCATCCATCATCGCCGCCGACCACAACGGCCAGCGCCAGTTCATCCAAATCACCCAGCAGAGCGTCGCCGGAGTGAATGCCGCCGACGGCAAACTCCTCTGGAAGACCGACTTCCCCGGCCGCACCGCCGTCATCCCCACCCCCATCTTTAAAGATGGCCAGGTATTCGTCGCCGCCGGATACGGCATCGGCTGCAAGTCCTTCAAGATCGGTCCCGATAACGTCATCGAACCCCTTTATGAAAGCACCGACATGGTCAACCACCATGGCGGTGTCGTCCTCGTCGGTGATCATCTTTATGGTTATTCCGACAAAGCCGGCTGGAGCTGCCTCGACTTCAAAACCGGCGTCGTCCAGTGGACCGAAAAGAAGGCCCTCGGCAAAGGAGCCATCCACAGCGCCGACGGCATGCTCTACCTTCTCGAAGAAAAGACCGGCACCGTCGTCCTAATTGAAGCCAGCCCCACCGCCTGGGAAGAGCACGGCCGCTTCACCCTCCAGCCCCAGACCACCCAACGCAACGCCAAAGGCATGATCTGGACCCACCCCGTCATCAGCAACGGCAAACTCTACCTCCGCGACCAAGAACTCCTCTTCTCCTTCAACGTCAGCGGCATGTAACGGGCGAAACGTTTCAATGGCGCAAACCGGCACATCACAAACCTTCCAGATCCGATCACCAATTGGCGAAAGGACGGGGGCTGCCTGGACGATTACTTCACTTCTATGACCTCTGTTTTGACCCGTCGCCAATTCGCCCAGACTACCGGCTCCGCCGCCATTCTCACTGCTGCAGGCACTCTGCGGGCGCAGCAGAAAGCTGATTCGCAAGAGACTCTGCGCATCGGCCTTGTGGGCTGTGGCGGTCGTGGCACCGGGGCGGCATCCCAGGCCTTGGGGGCGGACTACAATGCCAAGATCGTGGCGATGGCGGACATTGATGACAAGCAGATCGAAACCAGCATCAACAGCCTGTCCCAGAAATATCCGGACCGGGTGGATGTGAAGCCGGACAAGAGGTTCATCGGTCTGGATGCTTATCAGAAGCTCATTGATTGCGGCGTGGATGTGGTCCTGCTCGCCAGCCCTCCAGGATTCCGTCCAGTGCACCTCATGGCAGCGGTGGATGCTGGGAAGCACATCTTTGCCGAGAAGCCGATGGCTGTGGATACCATCGGTTACCACCTGGCCATGGCCGCTGTGAAGAAGGCGGCGGAGAAGAAGCTGAACCTGGTCGCCGGCTTCTGCTGGCGCTACAGCACCTCCCGCAAGGAAGCTTTCTCCCGCATCCAGGACGGCCAGATCGGTGATGTCACCAGCATCCTCGCGACCTATCACACCGGCCCTGTGAAACCGATGCCGCCCGCCAGCGCTCGTACTCCGGAGATGAGCGATGTGGAGTGGCAGATCCGCAACTGGTATAACTTCTCCTGGCTCAGTGCCGACAGCATCGCCGAACAGGCAGTACATAGTATAGATAAGATCTGCTGGGCGATGGGAGACAAACCGCCAGTCAGTTGCATTGCAACGGGCGGCCGTCAGATTCCATCCGAAGGGGGCAACATCTATGACCACTTCCACGCCGCCTTTGAGTGGGGCAACGGCCTTATGTGCCACCTCGCGAACCGCCAGATCAAGGGCTGTGCCGGGCATAACCAGGACATCATCCGTGGGGATAAAGGAGTCCTCATCATTGGCAAAGGCAATGCCCCCTTCATCGACGGACCGAAGCGCTGGCGCTTCCGGGACGAGGAAAAGAACATGTATGACCTGGAGCATGAGGCCCTGTTCAATGCCATCCGCAAGGGCGAGGTCATCAATGACGGAGACCGTATGATGCTTTCCACCCTTGTAGGAATCATGGGACGGGAGGCGGCTTATACAGGGCAGCTTCTCACCTGGCAGCAGATGCTGGATTGCACCCAGGATCTGGCCCCGGATGACCTCAAGTGGGAAGACAGCTTCACTCCGACCCCGATGCCGATGCCTGGGGTGACGCAGTTTCAGCTCCCGGCTCCCAAGAAACCTGAAGATCAGGACCAAGGGAAGAAGTGAGCTTGATGCGGCGGCCATAACGGCGCTTCAGTTTATAGGGTCAGTTCGCTGATCCGCTCCATGACTTCGTCGGCCAGGGCCTGGTATAGGTCCCGGCCGGCGGCGGAGTGGGCTTTGAGGTCAGGATGGTATGGCTTGCCGACGACGAGGCGGATCTGGGCGGGGCGGAGGAACTTGGCCCCACGAGGGTAGGCCTCATAGCTGCCGAAGATACGGACTGGCAGGACTGGGGCGCTGCTCTTGGCAATGAAGAGGCCAACCCCGGCTTCTGCCTTCTGTGGCAGGCCATCAAAGCTGCGGGTGCCTTCGGGAAACATGAGCACTTTCTTGCCGCTCCTGAGAAGGCGGATGGTGGACTTCAAGCTGGAGGCATCGGGCTTGTCTCGGTCCACCGGGATGGTCTGCCAACTGCGCAGGAGCTTGCCTGCCATGGGGTGGTCAAAGAGGCTTTTGCGGGCGAAGAAATAGAGAGGTTCATCAAAGGCCTGGCCGATGAATGGAGGATCCAGAAAGCTGACATGATTGGCCACGATGAGGGCGGGGCCAGTCTGATTCAGGTTCTCTTCGCCAATGACGCGAAAGTCATAGAAGCTTCTCGCGACGGCGCGGAAGATCGTGTGACCGATGCGGTAGGAAAGGTTCATGGGTGAACAGGAATGGCTGGTAGGCGATCGAGGACGGCCTGGACGGCACCTTCGAGGGTAAGGTGGCTATTATCAATGACGACCGCACCTTCTGGAATCACTAGAGGAGAAGCCTTGCGGGTGGAGTCCAGGCGGTCACGCTCAGCCACCTGATCGGTATGGCCTTGGGCCTGACGGCGGGCAGCGCGGACTTCCTCGCTGGCATCGATATAAAACTTCAGGGGGCTGTCTGGGAAGACGACGCTGCCGATGTCCCGCCCTTCCATAACCAGAGGGCCGAGGCTGGAGAGGGCACGCTGATCGGCGACGAGGCGGGCGCGGACTTCCGGCACACGGGCGACGAGGGATACGCCACGGTTTACCGGATCGCTGTTGAGGTCTTCGGCGGTCAAGCGGCGACCGTTGACGGATACCTGGGTCTGGCCATCGGCGACGGGTGAATCAATGAGTATACCCTCGGCGGTACTGCGGACCGTATCCATGTCATTGGGGTCTATACCCGTCTGGAGTACGGCCCAGGTCATGGCGCGGTACATGTTGCCGGTATTCACATAGATATACCCCAGGCGTTGGGCGAGTATGCGGGCGACACTGCTTTTGCCGGAGGCAGCAGGGCCATCAATGGTGATGACGGTATTCATCATTTCAGTTTGCGGGGTGCCCGGGAGATGACGGGGATGGGGTATTCGCCATTTTCGTTCTTTTGAAAAAGGGCGAGGTCATGCTCGAAGCCAGGATAGCTGGTGCCGATGCATTCGGAGCCTTCAATGACAGTTTCACCTTCAGCAAATAGACCGGCGATGGCGAAGGCCATGGCGATGCGGTGGTCGTGATAGGTGGTGATGGTGGCACCTTGCAGCTTGGCACCGCCCTGGATTTCCATCCCGTCTTCGAATTCCGTGACGGTGACGCCCATGCGGCGGAGGTTTTCAGCGACGGCGGCGATACGGTCCGTTTCTTTAACACGAAGCTCATGAGCATCCTGGATACGTGTGGTGCCACGGGCGAGCGCGGCGGCGACGGCGAGGATAGGCAGTTCGTCAATAACGTTGGGGATTTCGGCCCCGCCGATGACGGTGGCATTGAGGTCGCCGCCCTTGACGGTGACGTTACCACGAGGTTCGCCATCGGTGGTTTCCTCGGAATTGTGGATGTGGGCACCCATGCGTAGGAGGACGTTGATGACGCCTGTGCGGGTGGGGTTGAGGCCGACATTCTTGAGGGTGATCTGCTGGCCGGGGCTGGCAGCGGCGGCGACCATCCAGAAAGCGGCGCTGGAGATGTCCCCGGGGACGACAATGTCGGTAGCGCGGGCGGACTGGCCGCCATAGACGGAGATGGCATTGCCTTCTCGGAGCCACTTGATGCCGAAGTGGGACATGATGCGCTCCGTGTGGTTGCGAGTGGCGACAGGCTCAATGACCGTGGTTTTGCCAGGGGCAAAGAGGCCTGCCAAAAGGATGGCGGACTTTACCTGGGCGCTGGCCATGGGCAGAGTGTACGTAATGGCCTGGAGGGAGCCGCCGGTGACCTTGAGCGGGGCGCAGATCTTTTCTCCCTGACCTTCGACTTTCGCACCCATGAGGCGGAGGGGATCGGCCACGCGTTTCATGGGGCGCTTGGAAAGGGAGGCATCCCCGAACATTTCAGTGGTGAATTCCTGGCCGGCAAGGATGCCGGAGAGAAGGCGGATGGTGGTGCCGGAGTTTCCGCAGTCCACAGGGCCAGAGGGGGCTTTGAGCTGGGGGCCATTGCCCGTAATGGCGAGCTTGGTCAGGCCGATGCCGCCGGTTTCTTCGAGAGGATCGACGGTGGCACCCATGGCTTCCATGGCCTTGACTGAGCAGAGGCAATCCTCACTGGGCAGGAAGCCATCAATGATGGTCGTGCCGGAGGCCATGCCGGCAAACATGGCGGCGCGGTGGCTGATGCTTTTATCCCCTGGAACGGAGATTTCAGTGGGGAAGGATTTGAGCTTTCGGACTTTCAGTGTGGCCATGATCAGGAGACGGCCGCCGGGACGGTCCTTCGGAGGGTTTGGGCCTCGGCGAGGAAGCGGCGGAGTTCTTCTTCGTCCGGCTTGCCGAGGATTTCAAGAAGCTCTGTCAGGGTGGCCGAGGCTGCCTGGAGCTGAGAGAGGAGGGCGGTGCGATTTTCCAGGGCGATGCCTGTCCAGAGACCAGGGTCGCCACCTGCGACGCGGGTGGTATCACGGAAGCCGTTGGCGACGCAGGAGACAGCAGTGGGGTCGGTGCGGAGGGCGGCCAGGGTGGTGACTGCGGCCATCATGTGGGGCAGGTGGGAAATGCGGGCGACTTTTTCGTCGTGCTCGTCCGGGGACATTTCGAGGACGTTGCAGCCGAGGGTTTGCCAGAAGGTACGGAGGCGGGTGAGGGGGGAAGCGGACGGGGTCGTCCGCGCTCCGGTTGCTTCTGGTGAGGATGCGGACGGGGGCGTCCGAGCTCCGGTTACTTCTGGTGAGGATGCGGACGGGGGCGTCCGCGCTCCGGTTACTTCTGGTGGGGAAGCGGACGGGGGCGTCCGCGCTCCGGTTACTTCTGGTGGGGAAGCGGACGGGGGCGTCCGCGCTCCGGTTACTTCCGGTGAGGAAGCGGACGGGGGCGTCCGCGCTCCGGTTACTTCCGGTGAGGAAGCGGACGGGGGCGTCCGCGCTCCGGGGGTGATGAGGCAGGTGGCGTTTTGGAAGAGGGAGGCGCGGGCGGTTTCGATGCCGGCTTTTTCAGATCCGGCCATGGGATGGCTGCCGATGAAGCGGGGGCCGAGGATGGGGTCGAGAGCGCGGACGACGCTGCCTTTGACGCTGCCAACATCGGTGATCAAGGTATCTGGGGAGAGGTCGGCCATGGCGATCTGCGCGGCCAGGGCAGGCATGGTCTCTACTGGAGTGCAGAGAATGATGAGGGAGGCCCCGGTGGCTGCGGCGGTGGCATCCGTATAAAACTCAGCCTGGATGCCGCGTGCGAGAATGGCCTCTTGGGCGGATTCCCGCCGGGCCCAGAGCCGGAGAGAGGAACCCGGTAAACGCTCCTGGATGGCGAGCGCAAGGGAACCCCCGAGAAGGCCGGGGCCGTAGATGGCGATGGTTGTCTCTGAACTCACGTGCCTGGCTTAATAGGGCACGCGGAAGATATCACCCGTTTCCGGGTCGCGGGCTTTTTGACCGGCGCGGAGGCCTTCGACGCTGATGATCTTCTTGGAGTCCTTGGGGCTGTAAACGAAACCGGGTTTGCCAGGGACGGCACGGGCAAAGGGCACATCACTGCTTGGAGGCGGGGTGACGGGCGTGGTAGGTGTCGTGGTGGTCGGCGGAGGAACGACCACAACGGGCGGGGTTTCCGTGCCGCCAGGAATGGTGGGCGGCTGGGGGCTCAATGTCAGGCCAGGGTCCACAATGGGGGCACCGGAGGAATCGAGGACGGGGGGATTGATGGGGCCGATGGGCGCATCCAGGGGACCGGGGGCGATGGGCTCCACGTAACGATTGGAATCACCATAACGAGGGGGCTGATCGAGGGACCGGCCCTGGCCTGCAAATGGGCGGGGTTCCGGGCCATAACAGCCAGCGAGGGTGACGGCCAGAGCCGTGAGGAGGAGATGCGTGAAGCGTGGCATCGGAGGGGGATTTTGGGGTTAGCTGTTCACACGCATGGGCATGAGAACGTAAAGGAAATTGGTGCCGGTGCGAAGGACGCCAGGGCTGATCTCATCAATGAGGTGAAGGTGGACTTCATCGGCACTGAGATTGCGCAGGGGAGCCATGGTGAACTCCGGGTTGAAAGCGATGGTGATGGACGCGCCTTTGTAATTGATGGCGATGGTTTCGCGGGCTTCACCGATGTCCGGGCTGCTGGCGATGATTTCGACCTGGCCGGGTGTGAACTGGAACTTCACGGAGTTCGATTTTTCACTGGCGAGAAGAGAGACGCGGCTGATGGCTTTCAGGAAGACTTCACGCTCCAGGGCGATGCGCTCTTTGGCCTCGCCGGGGATGACCTGGCGATAGTTGGGGTAATTGCCGTCGATGAGCTTGCTGATGAGGAGGCCGTCGCCGAGGTCGAAACCGACCTGACTGTTGGTGACGCGGATGATGACTTCCCCCAGATCCCCGAGGAGACGGGCGAGTTCGTTGACGGCCTTGGTGGGGACGATGATGTCCACTTCCTGGCTCTGCGGGAATTCGAGTTCCTGCTCCACCATGGCAAGACGACGGCCATCCGTGGCCACCATGGTCAAGGTGTTGTTCTTGAAGGAAAAGAGGATGCCATTGAGCACGTAACGAGTTTCGTCCGTGGAGATGGCATAGGATGTTTTTTTCAGACAATCACGAAGGATCTGCTGATCAATGCGGAACTCGCGTGCGTCGTCAAAGCGGGGCAGTGCTGGGAATTCCTCGCTGGTGAGGCCGAGGACCTTGAAGTAGGAAGGGCCGCTGCGAATGGAGGCGACGTTTTTTTCGTCCACGCTGATCTCGATGTTTTCAGCCGGAAGCTCGCGAACGATGGTGGCAAGACGGCGGGCAGGAAGCGTGGTGGCCCCTTCTTCTTCGACGTCAGCGGCGACGCTGCAAGTGACACCGACATCCAGATCCGTGGTGGTGAGTTCCAGGACGCCATTTTTGGCGCGGAGCAGGACGTTGGAAAGAATGGCCAGGGTGGTGCGGGCACTGACGACGTGCTGCACCTGCTGGATGGCCTGCTGGAGAGATTCCTTGCTGATCGTGAACTTCATATAAAAAGGCGTGCCTGCTGCTTGTACGAACGGCCTTTTTTATCAGAGGCGAGACGAACGGCAAGGAGTATTGGCGGGGAAATGTGTGGTGGGGTCGCTGGCACCTATGTCCCAAAAAGCTCACCAGTCGCGCAACAATGAACTTTTTAGCGTGGTTTTTCAAGCGGCAGAGCTGCTTAAACGCTGTCTGAGCCCCTGCTTGCGGGTGGTACTGAGAAGTGACAGCGAGGGAGCGGTGAGGGGTGGGGGAGCTGAGAATGGGGAGCCGGGGACGATGGATGAATTTTTCCCCATTTGGGGATTTGGGGGTGTTTTAAGTTGAGGCTCAACGGGTTGGGATGGGGATGGAGTTTCCCCATGGGGGGATGCGGCTTCCTCATCTGGGGAGGTGGCGGATTCTTGAGGGAGAGTTTCCGGGGTGGATTCAGGCGCAGTCGGGGCTGGCGGTGCCACTGAGTTTTTCGGCTTGGCCAAGGGCGAGGGGTGCAGCAGGGGGCGCTCTTTAGGGAAGTGGACACAGGCGAGCAGGGCGGTATCCGCCATGTGGGCGTGGTAGGTGATGAGGCTGCTGGGATCGCTGGGGCGGGCGGAGAGGTCCTGGGTGAGGGTGTGCTGGTTGAAGGTGGCGAGGATGTGACGCTCCTCTTCCATGAGAGGGATGGGCGGGGCCTGCTGCTCTGCGGGGATGGGCTTGAGGAGGTGCCAGCCTTTGAGGCGACAGAAGAGGGTGGCGGCGCGGAGCTGGAGGGGGAGGACTTTGCGGGTGCCGTTCATGACCTGCCAGAGCCAGGCGAGCATCTGGTCCTGGGTCTCGGGCATGAGGAGGAGGGAGGGAGCGAAGCGATCCCGCAGACGAGTGGTGTTAGGGAGGGTGGATTTGAGGTGGTTGACGCGGTCCTGGATGTCGGGGTCCTGGGCGAGTTCTTCGGCGCGGGCTTTGGCGTTGTTGGGACTGAAGCCGGCGAAGTGGTAGGCGTTTTTAGGCTCGAGACCTGAGGCGAGGTGGAAGGCGAAGGATTCGTGGCGGGGCTCTTTGAGGGTGAGGGGTGGGATCATGGCGATGAATGGTGTTTAATGATGTTCGGGGGTGTGAAGATGGGGACGGGGTGGGGGGAGAATGGGGTAACATCGGGGAGGGGCGATGGGGGATGCAAGGGGGTGAGGGGGCGACTTGGGCTAAGTGGGGAAAAAAGATGGGAGTGGTGGAGTTTTGGTGGGGGATTTGGGCAGAGGGTAGAAAGATTTTGGGTAGAAAGATTTCTTTGGGGGTTGGGTGAGGGGTTTTCTACAGGATTAACAAGATGGCAGGATGAACAGGATGGTGAGAGGTATGAACCTTAATTGATTATAACAACGCAGCGCCAGCCTCGCGTATTGGAGACTGGCGCTGCTGGTTTTTTCAGCTTTCGGCTGAGGAAGGGTTATTCGATGATTACTCCACCGGAGAGGGTGGGGAGTACGGTGGGGGCGGGATAGATGTCTGTGGGGAGTTGCTGGAGCAGGAAGTATCCCTGGCCGATCTGGCCGCTGGAGGTGGGAATGATCAATCCCTGGAATGTGCTTGTACGTTTGATGGGGGCGGCACCGAATAGGAAGGGATGGCTATCCAAGAGCGTGAAGCCGCCACTAAAGATGCCGGTGGCGCTGGCGACCTTCAGTGAGGTGAGGGTGGGGCCTGTGGCTGGAAGGGTGAGAGAGGCACTGGAAGTGAGCGTCAGATAACGATCCGCCGGTGATGGGGGGCCTGTGATGCGGGCATCAAAGAAGGCGAGCCTGGCGTTGTTAGGCCCGGCGATTTTGTTCATCACGATGGCTGGTGCGACGGGAGCAATGTAACGCCCGCCTTCAACCGTGAGGGGTATAGGATCAAACCCGTCTTTGTAGAGATTCACCTTGGTCGGGATGGAAGCGGGGCGCGACCAAGTGAGCGTGGATCCTGTCAGTGCGTTGTCTGTGTAGGCGGGACCGGTACCAAGACTGACCTGGAGGGTACCAACAAGGGTGCCTTTGGAAGGGAGGGTGGAGAATACTGCGAGGTCGCCATCGGGGCCGATGAAGGCACTGCTGGTGTAGGAATCGCCATCGGCAAGCTTGCCGGCTAAGGGGAATGCCGCACCATTGACTGGAACTGTGAGTGAGCCGAAACCAAGCCCCTGAGGGATGTAATTGATGCTCTCAAACTCGACAGGCACATCAATGGCGAAGGTGTAGTAGCCGCGATAGTTGGCCGCCTGGGCGGTGGCGGTCCAGACGTTGCGCCAGCCTGTGAAGGGACTGCTGTCTGCGCCGATGGTGACGGTGCAATCCGAGAGGGTGAAGCGACGGGTCAGCGTATCAATGACAAAGCTGACGGTGACGGGATCCAGCTTTGGACGCGGGACCAGGATGGTGCCAGTGACGAGGTCACTATCGAGACTGGAGGTGATGCTTCCTGCCGGGAAGGTGATGGCTTTATCGGCACCGAGGGTGATCTTGCCCGTATAACTGCCAGTCGGAGTAATCGTGAGATCAATACGCCCCCCGAGGCCTTGAGTCACGGGTCCACGCGGGATGATGCCGATGTAGCTGCCTGCGGCATCGGGCGTGAGAGGACTAACCAAAAGGGTGGCAGGGGCAATCGAGGAGCCGATGGCGTTTTTTGCCGTGATGGTGAATGCATACGGGGCGGCTTGGCTGATGGTGGGTTTACCGGAGATTTCACCCGTGGTGGTATTGAGGGCTAATCCGGCAGGGAGCTTCGTGCTGGTGAAGCTGGTGGCGGTGCCCTGAGCGGGATCCAGCGGGATGAAGAAACTGTAGCTGCCCGCGATGATGGCGGGGGGCAGGACGAGCGGGTTGGGGGTGATGACGGGGGCCGCAGAGAAGACTGTCAACACGTTGGCGCCACCGCTGAGGGTGCCACCGGGACCGGTGACCTGGCAGGTGTAGGTGCCTGCATCTGCAGCTTTGAGACTGCTGATGATGAGTGCATTTGTGGCACTGATTTCATAAATCAATTCGTCAGGTAATGGCTCTCCATCTTTCCTCCATTCATAAGTCAATTCACTGCTGCCTGCGGCGACAATGGTGAAGGTGGCGGTGGCCCCTGCAGCGAGGTTTACGAGGCTGGCTTTGCGATCCACGACGGTGAGCGCTGCCGATGCACTTTCAGCAAACTGGCCGCCGGTGGTTTGGGTGGCGAGGATTTGGTAGAGGGACTTGGCATCAATGAGCTTCACGGCGGGGATGCTGAAAGTGGGGACGGTGGCTCCTTTGATCACGGCGATGGCGCTGCCGGTGATCTTTCTCCACTGCTGGGTCATGGCGACTGGTGAGCTAACGGTAGCGCTAAAGGTGACGGGCTGCCCCAAAGCGATGATCTGGCTCTGAGGATCTGGCGTGATGGTGGGAGGTGCGGCTTCGATGCCTTGACCCGTGATGCCAATCACGAAATTTGTTTCATCGTTGTCATTGCTGGTGATGGTGATGCCACCCGAGTGAACAGCGACGGCATCAGGTGTATAGGTGACGGTGAACGTTGTGGTGCCTTTGACCGCGAGAGTATCGGGAAGGACGGAGACGGCGAAGCGGGGAGAGTCACTGCTGAGGGCCAGCCCGGAGAGCGGCGCATTTCCCAGATTTTTCAAGGTGAAGGTGCGCACGGCAGTGGAGCCTGTGGTCACTGCACCGAAGTCGATGCTGCTGGTCTGGCTCACGAGCAGGACTTTGACCGGTTGCTCAATGCTGATCTCTGAACCGATGGCGGTGCCGAGGAGCTTGATGTCAAAGGGGGACTCATTGGCATCGTTGCTGATTATGTGCAGAGCAGCAGTGCGCGGGCCAAAGGATGTGGGTGTAAAGGTCACCGAATATTCGGCGGATTGACCAGGTGCCAAGCTAGAGGGCAGGACACCGGATTGAAATTCTGAGGCATGAAGGCCATCGACCACGAGATTGCTAAAGGTCAGGTCCGTCGTGCCTGAGTTGGTCAGGGTGAAACTACGAATCACGGATTCTCCGACAGCTACGGTGGTGCCAAAGTTGACGGTGCTTTTGCCATCGGCCATGGCGAGTGTGCTTTGGGTGATATCAAGCTCTGGCGCGGTACCTGTGCCGCTGACATTGATGCGGAAGAAGGGCTGTCTGGTGGCGTCATTGCTGGCGATGCGCAGAACAGCGGAGCGCGGTCCCAGGGCACTGGGACGCAGTGTGACGGTGAAAGTTGTGGTATCCGCCGCACCGAGGATGCCGACAGATGGAGCGCTGATGATGAAGTCCTTGGCATGAGTGCCGAAGGCGGTCAATGCGAGGCCGGTGAGGTTTTGTGTGCCGCTGTTGCGGAGAGTGAAGGTGATCGTCTTGTTTGCGCCTTGCACGACATTTCCGAAGTCCACCCCACTGTCATTGTCCGTTAAAGGAATCGTCGGTCCCTCACGCTGCACGGTGATGATGGCGGGAGATGACTCTACACCTGTGCCTGTGAGCAGAGTAAGATGCGTGGCGAGATCTGGATGTTACCGACAGTGAACTCTGCCGCATTGGCCCCGACAAGAGAGGCCGTGAGACCTGTGAGCGGGGCGATGCCGGTGTTGCGTATGATCAGGGTCCGGGTCTTCGTCGCACCGATGGCTGCGTCACCGAAGGCGAATGTGGTGTTGTTTTCGATCGCTGTGCCGGAGCTTTCGCTGACCTGGATTCTGGGCAGGGCGGCCAGGGTGGTGAAGGTCATCACCGGGCTGTAGCCGCCATTGGTGGAATAAGAGCGGTAGCTGTAGCTGGTGGAGGAAAGAAGGCTGGTGACTGGCAGGGTGAACGCACCAGTGGTGCCGACTGCACTCACACGGAAGACGCCGGGACCGCCGACCAGCGGAGCCGCATTGGTGGATGTGCGGGCATAGACGAAACCACGCTCCGTGATGACGAGATCTGTATCGCTGGAAACATCGGCTGACAATGTGACGCTGGAGGCAGTGATGTCCGTGCTGGTCGGCAGGCTAAGCTGACGATGGATAAGGAGGGTGTAGGTATTGCTCACCACGCCATCCTGTGCAGTGACAAGGACCGTCACTTTATTGAGGCCAAGACTGAGGGGAAGCGGCGTGTCCGCGCTGCCGAAGCTACCGGAGTTTATTTTGACCTGCACGGTCGCGCTCACTTGTGCCACCGCCGGTGTGACGGTGAGGGCAGTGACACTGCTGTCCACAGTGGCGGAGTAGGCCTTAGTCTCTGGGGTAAAGGCTGGTGATAGCTCCCCGCTGCTGAGGGCCAAGCTGCTGAGATTGGCATTGGTGTTGGGCAGCACATTGATGGTGAAGGTCTTCGGCTCACTGGTGTCCACACCGCCATTGGCTGTGCCGCCGTCGTCTTGGGCAATCACGGAGACGATGGCGCTGCCAAAGGAAGTGCTGGGGGTGAAGGACAGTGTGCCATCATTGGCAATGGAAGGCTGCACGCTGAAGAGATCTTCATTGTCATTCGACACGATGAATGAGGTCAGCGCTTGTGCGGACTCATCCACGGGGCCGGGGGAAAAGTTGCTGGTGATGCCGCCTGCGGTGTAAGGACCCGAGTTGGAATTGGCATTGATGGAGAAGGGGCCGGGAGGGGCGATCGAGGTATAGATTTTGCTACCTGAAATGGCCATGCGCTTGCCATCGGCTGAGCTGATGACGTAGCCTTGATAGATGCTATCAACATCCGGTGGCGCTGAAGGTTCGTTCCAGGTTTCTCCAGAGTCGTTGGAGAAAACTATGCTGCCACCCAGTGAGGAACCTGCCATTGTTTTACCATCACTGGAAATCGTGACACTGGTCCAGCTTCCTTGCGGATCTCTCTCTGTCCAGGTCAAGCCGGAGTCAGTAGAAGTGAAAATAGAACCCGACTCGGCCCCCGCGACGAGCTTGGTGCCATCGGCTGAGACGGCGACGGATTTCCAGCCAATATCCGGACCTCTGGCAGTCCAGGTCAGACCAGAGTTCGTTGAAACGTAGAGATGCCCGTCGTAAGGCTGATCGTTTGTGGTTTCGCTATCTGTGTCGCCAGCCACCAGGATGGTGCCATCCGCAGAGGAGGCGATGCATTGCCAGAAGCGTTTCGGTCCACGAGCCGTCCATGTGAGGCCTGAGTTGCTGGAAGTGTAAATTTGAGCCGGTTTTGAATTTCCCAACGAATCTTGAGTAATGGCGACTGCCGCAGCCAGCTTGGTGCCGTCCGCCGAGGAGGCGATGCCACTCCAATAAAGGGGGCTAGCCCGCTTGGTCCAGGTGGTCCCTGCATCGGCGGAGATGTAGATGCTCTCCCCAGATGATGTCGCGGCGAGTTTGACGCCATCGGCGGAGGACGCCAGCCTGGATAATGAGGGGCGGGGACTCCCGGAGATCTCCTTGGTGGACCACGACGCGCCAAAGTCGGTCGAAGTGTAAAGCAAGGAGCCGCCATTGACGTCATCTGGGCCCAAAGCCAGTAACTTGTCAGCATTGGGGGAGGAAGTGAACCCGGTGAAGTAATTGTAAGACTGCCCCGGGGCCGTCCATACATCCCCCGCAGAAGTGATCGGAGGACCACCAATCAACGAGAAATCTGGAGGTGAATTCACGGGATTGACCGTGAGCGTGAAACTGGTGCTGGCTGTGGCCGAGCCATCGTTCACCTGTACGGTGATGACTGCGGTGCCGTTTTGATTAGCCGCTGGGGTGACGAGCAGGAATTGACCGCCGCCACTGCCATCGCCGCCCAAGCTATAGGCATCAGCAGGTACCAGGGTGGGATTGTCCGAAGTGATGGTGTAGGAAAACGCATTGGGGTTTTCACCATTGAGCGTCAGGGGGATCTGGTCGGTGGTGGCGTTTTCATAGATGCTCTGGTCCGAGATGGCACCGATGGTTGGCTGGATCTTGGTGCGCAAGGCGAGGGCGACCAGAGCCCAGTCCTTACCGGTCTCCTCATCTAATAAGCTGATGAAACGTGTCGCCGTAGTTGCCGTGAAGGCATAATCAACGCGGATACCGTTGTTCTCGCCAAAAGCGTTCTCATTGACTGTCTGGCTCACACCGAGGACAGAAAAAGTCACATCGCGAACCCCTTCAGCATCGATGCCCATGCCATAAAAAGAGGCCACATAATCTTGGCCTTCTGTCAGACCTCTAAGAGTGATTATGTTGGACGTTCCAGAAGGCAGAACATAACCGCCTGCCATGACCGCACTGCCGCTGCCGCCCGCCGCAGTGAGATTGTTGGTGTCTGTCGAGAATACGGGTGACGCACTGAGCGAAAACTGTGTCGTTGACGGAATCGCACCCGAGGTCGCGATGCCGGGGACGCTGACTCCATTGACCGCGGCCGTCTCTGCTGTGCCAAAGTGATAAGCCCACACCGTGTTGCCTGAGATGATGTTGCTGGTGGCGTCTCCCGTCCAAGCGGCTGAGGACCAGGTGGCGGCGAACAGGCTAGGCCCGAGCAGTTGAACGGCTAGAAGAATAACGGCGAGCGTCAGCGGGCGGTGGGAGTTCATGAGTAAAGAAAATCGAGGAGGCAAAGACTAGATAAAGTCACCTGAAATGGCCTAACGGCATAGGCCGATGGCAGTTCTGTCAGCATTTGACAGTTGTAAGGAAGCAACAAAACTCCGGCACCTTATGGGGAGCTTTTACAGCCGTGCGATGAATGTATAACTTTGTTATGTGGGGATGCGCTCAGGACATAAAGCTGAGCCATCATCATTCACCGAAATGGCAGATGCGTGTCTTCGCCAAAAGACTGGCGCTTATAGTCTTATAAGACTAGTGCGTCAATCATCATGTGGCAAAAACGAACTCATTTATAAGGAAGTACGCATCACTCCTTGAATAATCTTTAGCACTCTATCGCTAAATCCGCACAGACAGTGGAGCTGGTGGCATGTAATGAGATTTCAAACTTGGGTGACCGAATGAGGGGAATAGGACTCCTTTTAAATCATCACACATTTCCTCCATGAGCACTCATTCCCATGCACCGAAGACAGAGGCCTCCTGCTGCCATGCACCACCGAAGCCGGTGAAGGCGAGTTGCTGCGGACATGAACATCACGGGCATGGGGAAGCAGTGATGCCCATGGCGACATCCAAGTATTTTTGCCCCATGTGCCCTGGGGTGGAATCTGACAAGCCGGGAAGCTGTCCCAAATGCGGCATGGCACTGGAACGCAATCCTGTCTGGAAAGCGGAGAAGAAGACCGTTTATACCTGCCCGATGCATCCTGAGGTACAGGAGGATCATGCTGGCAACTGCCCAAAGTGTGGCATGGCGCTGGAACTGTTACAGACGGCTGATGGCGATGATGAGGATGAAAATGCGGAGCTGAAGGACATGACCTGGCGTTTGCAATGGAGCGGGCTGCTGACGCTGCCGGTGTTTGTGACGGCGATGGCGCACTTGGTTCCGGCCTGGAGTCATGCGGCCTGGGCGAATGGTGAAACGACGCGGTGGATGCAGCTTATCTTTTCCACCCCTGTTGTTTTTGCCGCTGGAGAGCCCTTTTTTATACGAGCATGGCAATCGCTGCGGCATCGCAGTTTAAACATGTTTACCCTCATCGCCCTGGGGGTGGGTGCGGCTCAAGGATTCAGCATGGCGGTGATGCTGGTGCCGGGGTGGTTCCCGGATTCCATGAGGGATGCCCACGGGCAATTGCCGTTGTACTTTGAGGCTGCGGCAGTCATTATCGTCCTGGTGCTGTTGGGGCAGGTCCTAGAATTGAGGGCCCGTGCTCGTACGGGCAGTGCCATCCAAGAACTGCTGGGACTGCAACCGAAGACTGCCCGGCTGGTGACTCCTGACGGAGACGAGGATGTGGCTATCGACACCCTGAAGCCGGGACAAAAGGTGCGTGTACGCCCAGGTGAGAAAGTGCCGGTGGACGGGGTCGTGGTGGAGGGTGCAAGCCACGTGGATGAATCCATGATCACGGGCGAGCCGGAGCCTGCTATGAAGAAAAGCGGTGACCAGGTGACGGGCGGGACGCTAAACCAGCATGGCAGCCTAGTGGTGAAGGCGGAGCGTGTGGGAGCGGATACGATGCTGGCGCAGATCGTGAATCTGGTGGGGCAGGCACAGCGCAGCCGGGCACCGGTCCAGGCGCTGGCGGACAAAATGGCGGCATGGTTTGTCCCAGCGGTACTGGCAGCCTCCGCGTTGACTTTTATTCTATGGTTTTTGTTAGGCCCGGAACCGGCACTGGCCTATGCCATCGCCAATGCGGTGGCGGTTTTGATCATTGCGTGCCCTTGTGCGCTGGGGCTGGCAACGCCGATGAGCGTGATGGTAGGCATCGGACGCGGAGCGAAGATGGGGGTGCTGATCCGACAGGCGGCGGCGATTGAAGAGCTGGCGGCGCTCACCACGCTGGCGGTGGACAAGACGGGAACGCTGACCGTGGGAAGACCCGAGGTAACGGAGGTGCTGCTGGTCGCCGGAAGTGCATTCAACGCGGATGATGTATTGGGCTTAGCCGCAGGGCTGGAAAGACAAAGCGAGCATCCGCTGGCCTATGCCATCGTGCAGGCGGCGGAAGCCAGGAAGCTGGCGCTGCCTGAAGTAAACGGCTTTCAAGCGACGCCTGCTGGAGGGGTGGTGGGAAACGTTTCAGGCAAGTCTGTCGTCATTGGAAAAGTGGACTTCCTACGAGAACAAGGGGTGGCACATATCGAGGCTCTGGAGAGTCTGGGAACACCGCATCAGGCGGAGGGCAAACCGGTCATCTTTGTGGCCGTGAATGGCCAGGCTTGTGCGGCCATCGTGGTGAGTGACCCGATCAAGTCCACGACACCGGAGGCACTGGCACAATTGAAAGCGATGGGCATCTCCGTGGTCATGCTGACGGGTGACAATGAGCGCACGGCAAAACGGATCGCGCAGACGCTGGGCATTGAGCATGTGCATGCAGGAGTGACGCCGCAGGACAAGCATCGTTTGATTAGCGATATGAAACGTCCCGGCAGTGTGGTGGGCATGGCGGGGGATGGCATCAATGATGCGCCTGCGCTGGCTGAGGCGGATGTGGGCATGGCCATGGGGACAGGAACGGACATCGCCATGGAAACGGCCCCTGTGACGCTGGTGAAAGGGGATCTAAGGGGGATCGTACATGCTATTCAGTTAGGCCGGGCAATGATGAGAAACATCCGGCAGAACTTGGTCTTTGCCTTTCTTTACAATGCGCTGGGCATCCCCCTGGCGGCGGGTGTGCTGTATCCGTGGACGGGCTGGCTGCTGAGTCCAATGATCGCAGGGGCAGCGATGAGCCTGAGTTCTGTCTCCGTGATCGGCAATGCACTAAGGCTGCGAAATCTGGATTTGTCCAAATGAGTCCGCAGTGATGGAGGGCTCCAGGTGGGGTTAAGAACTTCTCTGGCGTTGCGTCATAATTGGCTTGCCGCGCTTGGTGGGAATGCTAAGCATCGGGCAGGTTTTTTCCTGTACATATGCATTATTCCATTGCCCGAGAGGGCCAGCACCTGGGGTCATTCCCTGAACAGGCACTTCGTGAGGGTATGACCGACGGGAGGTTTCGTTATCAGGATCTGGCCTGGACAGAGGGTCTGGCTGAATGGAAACCGCTAGGGCTGTTGCTGGGATTCGCCCCTCCTCTACCAGACACCGTTTTCATGCCGCAGCATGCCCAGCCCAAGGCAATGAAGGATGATGCGGGAATGCGACTGCTGCTGCCGGTAGGCAGATCCGCGTGGGCCATCGCGGCCGGGTATTTGGGGCTGTTTTCGCTGTTGATCATCCCGGCTCCGGTGGCGGTCATTATCTCCCTCATTGCCATCCAAGACATCCGGAAGAGCAAACTCTCCTCCAAAGGCCCCAAGTATGGCATGGGACGGGCCATCTTTGGCCTGATCATGGGATTGGCAGGCACGGTTGGCATTATGTTTCTGGTGTATGCATTGCTGAACCAGCCGCGTTACTAATTCCCTTCTCACTCACATCACTACTCCTATGAACTGGTATTACAGCAAAGATGGCGCCCAACTGGGGCCGGTGTCTCAAGATGAACTGGCAGGCATGATCGCCGAGGGCAGCATCCAGCCGAATGACCTGGTGTGGAAGGAAGGGATGTCCGGCTGGACACCGGCCGCCGCCATTCCTGAATTGCGCGGTGCGACTACGATGAGTGCACCAGGAGGAGCCCCGGCTCTGCCATCTCCGCCGCTGTTTTCGAATCCCTACCAAGCCCCCGTATCCCCAGTGGGCAGCACTTATGGTGAGCCGATTCCGAATTACCTCTGGCAGTCCATCACGGTGACGGTGCTGTGCTGTCTGCCTTTTGGCATTCCGGCGATCGTCTATGCGTCCAAGGTGGATGGACTGGCTTCTTCAGGGAACTACGCAGGAGCAAAACAGGCGTCTGAGAAAGCCAAAATGTGGTGCTGGGTGTCCTTCGGACTTAGTATGGCGGTCTTTGTTTTTTATGTGATCATGATGATCATCGGCGGGGCGGCCCAGGCGACAGGAGGATTCTAAAATCCGCCTCATGCACTGGCATCGCCTGGCGTTGGTTGCGGGTCTCGTGACGATCCTCGTCTGGGGTGCCTGGCAGCTTCGCGAGCATGGGCCAGGCGGGGTGCCCTTCCTGCCTGGCTGTCACTTCCGCCGCTGGACCGGCCTGGACTGTCCAGGCTGTGGGATGACGCGGGCGACTGCAGCCAGTTTAAACGGTCGCTTTCTGGAGGCGTTTGCCCTGAATCCGCTGGGCATGATCCTGCTTCCACTGGCGCTGGTGGGCCTGCTGCCGGAAACTTATAACTGGGTATCCAAGAAACCCATCCGTTGGCAACTGCGACCGGGAATTAAAACGACGCGGCTGATCGTGATCAGCATTTTTGTCTTCTGGTTCGTGCGAAATCTGCCGTGGTGGCCGCTACGCGCTGGGATGGAATGATGGGGGGGATTTCCCCCCATAGTCGGCGAGAGTCTCTCAGGATGAAGGGACCATCCTGGCTTCGGTACCCGGCTCCCATTTCAAGCCCCAGTCGCGGATGGCTCGCAGCACGGGAATCAATGACTGGCCCTTTTCCGTGAGTTCATAGGCGAGCCTGCGGCTACCTACAGAGGAAGGCACCTGGATGATGAAGCCCTGGGTGAGGAGGCGCTCCAGACGGTCACTGAGGATGTTGGTGGGGATCTTCTCCGGTGACGAGGCGAAGTCCTTGAACCGGTTACGGCCCAGGACCAGATCCCGCACAATGAGGAGCGTCCAACGGTCCCCAAAAATATCCAGGGAGCAGGCCACCGGACAGTGTGACCTGCGAGATGGGGGATTTGAGCCTGGAGGGGACAAGGAGGCTTTGGCCATAGGGTATGATTACCGGTCAACACTTGCATTCCACAAGTATTTTCACTTGTCTTTTGCAAGTGTTTGTGAGATTACCGGGCATGGATTTCAACGCCGAACCTCAATTGGCTCCTCCGGGAGCGGGTCTCCCTTTCCCGGAACTGATGGTGGCCAAGTTAATCTTTAAATGCCGACTGCAGCTTGGCAGCCGGGCTTCTTTCAGCGCGAGTTTCCAAAGCGAGCGACGGAAGATCCAAGAGCTGGTGAAGACCTGCGAGGAGAGCAAGGGTGCAGAGCCGATCCTCATCCCGAGGTTAACGGGCATGGAGGACAGCAGCCGCCACTGGTCCGTTTGGATGACGCTGGAGCATCTGCGCATGGTCCATGATTCCATCACAAAGGTTATCACAGCACTCACCTCTGGCGTGGCGATGGAAGGAGCGGCGAGCACCGCGTCCGTCAAGCCCCGGAAGGAAGTGACGGCGCGGGTGTTGAGGCATTATGAAACTTCCTGCGACGGGCTTCAAAAGGCAGTGGATGATGCACCGGATCTGAATACAAAATTGAAGTTTACGCATCCCTGGTTTGGCCCGTTGAATGCGGCAGGGTGGCATGCAATGGCCGGTCAGCATCTGGGTATTCACCGCAGGCAGATCGAGCAGATTTTGAAAAGGCTGGAAGCGTGAGCTGGGGTCTGCACCCCGAGTTTTATGCCATAACACAGACCGATTCCGGTTATAGATCGACGCCAGTATGCTGCCCTTCAGCGCGGATGCCTTTGCGGATGATGCACTGCTTTAAATGGGCACCGGTAGTGATGGTGGATTCCGGCCAAAGGATGCAGTCTTCAAGAACAGCGCCAGCTTCCACCACGGCTCCGGCACCGATGACATTGAGGCCGAGGAGGACGGCCTGAGGGGATACCTGGGCGGTGGGGTGGATGGCAGGCGCGGGGGCGGTGCCAAGCTGATGAAGGGCCTGATGAGCCTCCAGATATGCGGCGCGGCTGCCGAGGTCCCACCAATGGCCTTCATCAATGACGACGGCACCGAGGCGAGCGCCTTCCTGGATCATGCGCAGGAAGATGGGGATGACGGATTCCACCTTACCGGGGGTGAGCCATTCGTGAATCTCCGGCTGGCAGGCATAGATACCCGTGAAGAGGTATTCCCCTTCCCTGCCGGTGCCTAGCTTGTTGCGGATATCGGTGACGAGACCTGTCGTTTCATCATAGGAGATGTGGAGAGCGGGGCCGCTGCTGCGCAGGACGAGGGTGACAAGATTGCCTTTTTCCTGGTGCTCTTTTAATAAGGGCTGCAAAGGCAGGTCGGTGAGAATGTCGCCATTATAGACGATGAAAGGCTGGTCAGCGAGGAGGTCGCGCACGTTGGCGATGCCGCCGGCGGTTTCCAGACGGACGGGGCTTTCATTGCGAAAGGCGATAGGCGCGGCACGATGACGACCCTCTGGGAAGGCCTGGGCGTAGGCCTCCGGGATGTGATGGGTATTCACCACAAAATCCGTCACTCCGGCTGCCAGCAGGTGATCGAAGGCATACGTAATGAGAGGCTGATGGAAGACGGGAATGAGCGGCTTGGGCAGTTGCGCCGTGAGAGGACGCAGACGCTCACCCAGGCCAGCACCGAGAACGAAAGCTTTTTGCACGCGCGGCCTGTAAGCAGGAGGAAGGCGGGTGCAAACGGGAAAGCGATGGATCACCGTTTCTTCCTGACCGTAGGCATGAAATCAGGGAGAAAAAGTGACCTCAGAGGCAAGGCGGGCGGATTATTCCAAAGTATCCAACCAGTCCTGGAGCTGGCTTTTGATCTCTCCAGGGCCGTCCTCTGGAAAGTTTTCCGTGAGCCAGCGAACGTCCTCAGCGGCCTCCTGTTTCAGCCCCAGGCGCTCCTTCATGCGGGCGCGGTTGATGCGCTGAATGGCGGCATCGGGATCCAGGGCGATGGAGAGATCCAAATAAGGCATCGTCTCTTTGATGGCCGTGGCATCATCCAGGGTGCTGCTGAGGAGGTTGTTCAGCATGCGTAGGACGATGGCACGCTTGGTGGAGGGCTCCAGGGACTCTTCGGCAAATTCACCACGCTCGGTCAGCTCCAGGGCGGCTTCTTCCACAGAGAGGGTCTTGCCACGCTCAAAAACATCCACCAGCTTGAGTTCCCCCTCGGGGCCTTCGCGATAACCGACCATAAACTTGCCCGGCAGCGGAATGCCATGGACACCTTTCACCCCGAGACGGGAGGCAAGCTCAATGTAGAGAACCGAGAGGGTGATGGGCAGGCCTTCGCGGTCATCCAGCAGCTCGTTCATGTAGCTGTTCGATTTATTGGAGTAATCGTGGCGGCTGCCGTGAAAGCCGCCTTCTTCAAAGAGATAACGGTTGAGCCGCTTCACGGCTGGCAGGGTGCCTTTGGCGATCTCGGGGTCCTTCTTCAGATCATCCACCATGCGGGCGAAGTTTTGCAGATACTGGGTGATTTCCACCTCTGGGTTGTCATGCCGGGCGAGAAGAAGGGTGGCGCGAATGAGATCAATCTGATCTTCAGGCTTGGCTAGTTCAGCAGCGAGTTCAAGAGTGATGGCGTGGCGATGCAGGTCTTTTTCCAGATCGCGGAGGGCAGTCGCCTGCTGCTCTAGCTGGCGACGTTTTTCGACGAGCAAGCGGCGGCTGGCGGAAGGTTTATCGAGAAGTTGCTTCAGGGTCTCCTTTTTCGCCGCAGGACTTTTGGTGAAGGTTTCCAAGGCGATATCAATGGTGGCCGCGAGTGCCGCGGGGACGGGTTTTTCAGCCAGATCCGAGCCTACGCGAAAGCCCCGAAACTCCGCCACCGTGTTGCGGAATTTGCAGAGCCCGACGCTGCCGCCACGGAGGCCATCATCGGTCTGCACCAGGACACGCTGGCCATTGACCCAGCAGGTGATCTGCTCCGGCTCCACACGCACGCGAAGGTGGTTCCAGTCTCCGGGGCGATAAGCCTCGGTGGCGACATCGGCCAGAATGGTCCAGGAGTACACATCCGGACCTTCGAAACGGGTGAGCCGGAGTTTTCCTGCGGAAGGGTAAAAGCCGTAGTGGGCATCCTCACCATCGGAGCAAAAGACCAACCCCGCAGCCCCGGACTCGTCCTCCAGGCGGACATTGACGGCGACCTCAAAGATACCCTCGGGTTTATCCGCAGGCCGCAGGCAAAGGGAGCGCCCCCCAAAGCCAGTGCCGGCGGTGGCTGCCTTGATGATGCCCGCGTGCTGGGTCCAGCGGCCACCGAGGAGGGGTGTCCAGACTTTCGGATTTAGCACACCAATGGTTAGCCAGCGCTGCATCGGGACGGGATTTGGTTTTTCAATGAGGTGCTTCAATTCATTGACGGGCATGGCAAAGCCGAGGTTATCGGTGACGGCCGATTTCATGGTGAGAATGCCCAGCACATGTCCCTGACGATCCAGCAGGGGGCCACCGCTGTTGCCTTTTTCAATCGGGATGGCCAGGCGGATCATGGGGATGTCATTGATGACATCCGGGAACTCCGATACCACGCCATCCACGACGCTAAAAGCCAGGCCTCCGGGATTGCCCATGGCGACGATGGGCTGGCCCTGCCGGATGGAGTCGCTATCGGCGAGGGTGAGCGGCTTCAGGCCTTTTTTAGCAACGCGGAGGATGGCGAGATCCCAATGGGCATCCGTGGCAGTGACCTCCACCACTTCGTGCTTATCCCCATTGGCCATCTCCACCTCCAGCCGCCGGGCCTCGCCGATGACATGCATGTTGGTAGCGATCAGCCCGTCTGCGCTGACGACAAAGCCGGCCCCGAGGCCGTCCACCCCGTCACGACCAACCTGCATGACCTTGACCACGGAGGGCTTGACCTCGGCAGCGATGGCTTCGACCGATTTCGAAGGCGCAGCGGCCAAGGGGATGGCCAGCAGGAAAAGGCAGATGAAGGTGCGCATGATAAAACGGTTGTGCAATTTACGCGCCGGGAAAGATAAAGAGTGCGGACAGGGCGACGAAGATGGAAAAATGAATGCTCTCTCCTGATAACGGAGGGAAAAGCCCGGTCTTTGTTTCAAGAGAGCTGCTTTTAAGTCCGCTTTGGCTGATTCAGGTTCTACTTCACACCCCACACTCCGCATGAACAAGTCCCGCCTGCGCTTTCTGGATGCCCTAGTGCTGCTGCTTTCCATCTATGTCATTGTGGCATTGATGATCCAGCTAACGGTGCCGCTGGAGGAGAATGTGCGCGAGCTGATGAACTACCTGGATGTGTTCGTCTGCACCGTCTTCTTCAGTGATTTTGTCATCCGCTTCTGCAAGGCTGAATCTAAAATCGCTTTCATGCGCTGGGGTTGGATTGACCTGTTGTCCTGCATTCCTGCGAATGTTTTCACACTGGGCCGTGCGGTGCGCATTTTCCAGATTGTGCGCATCCTGCGGGCGTTCCGGTCTATGCGGGCCATCATGAGCTACCTGCACCAGCACCGGGCACGCAGCATGGCTGCAACGACGGTGCTGATGGCGGTGGTGCTGCTGCTATTCTCCATGATCTCCATTTTGATCTTCGAAAACGAAGAGGGTTCCAACATCCGATCTCCCCTGGATGCGCTTTGGTGGGGCATCACGACAATGACGACGGTCGGCTATGGAGACCATTATCCAGTGACGGTGGGAGGACGATTTGTAGCCATGCTGCTAATGATCACGGGAGTGGGGCTGTTCGGGGTGCTGACGGGATTGTTCGCCCGCTTCTTTGTAGAGCCTGAGCTAAAGAGGGACGACGGGGATATGAGAGAGCTGGTGAATGAAGTGCGGATGCTGAGGGAGCGTCTCGAAAGTATCGAAAAGCGCTTCACGGACACGCAGACACCCTGAAAGATCGCACGCTTAGCACCCGACTCACTTCTTCACCATGAAAGTACCCTTTTATACCTCTTTGCTGGCCCTGGCTGCTGCGGCCGGTCTGCACGCTGAAAACAATGTCCCGCCAGAAGGCTTCACCGCGCTGTTTAATGGCAAAGATCTCTCCGGTTGGTATGGCTGGGGCACCCGGGACCCGAGTGAACTGTGGGCCATGACGCCGGAAGAGCAGGCGGATTATAAAAAGAAGTCGGTGGAAGGCGGCACGGTGGATAAAAAAGGGAAGCCCGTGGATGACCACATCAATGCTCACTGGTCCGTGGACAACGGTGAGCTGGTGAATGATGGCAAGGGCCTCTACCTGACCACGGACAAGGACTATGGAGACTTCGAGCTGTGGGTGGAATACAAGGCCTTACCCTTGGGGGACAGCGGGGTGTATCTGCGCGGCATCCCGCAGGTGCAGATCTGGGATCCGAATGAAGAAGATCCCAAGGGACTGGGCCGCGCGAAGGGATCAGGCGGTCTCTGGAACAACAGCGCCGGTGCTCCAGGCAAGGACCCGAGTAAGAAAATGGACAAACCTTTGGGCGAATGGAACAGCTTCAAAATCACCATGATCGGCGAGCGTGTGACCATTATTTTCAATGGTGAAAAGGTGGTGGACAATGCCGTCCTGGAAAACTTCTTTGCCAACAAGAAGGCCGGTTACCTGGCCTATGTGAAACCGAAAGAAGGGGAAGTGGCTCCGCCAAAACCAGCAGGATTCATGAAGGATCCGGCCTTTGCCAAAGGCCCCATCGAACTCCAGACCCACGGCAGCGAAATCCGCTGGCGCAATATTTTCATCCGTGAAATCAGCCCGGCCGAGGCGGACAAAACCCTGGCCGCGGGTGACGAAGGATTTACCGAAATGGTCAACGGCAAGGACCTGAGCAACTGGCAGGGAGCGGTGGAAAACTATGAGATGAAGGACGGTGCGATTTACTGCCAAGAAGGCAAAGGCGGCAACCTGCTAAGCAAGGAAGAATTTGGCGACTGCATCATCCGCACGGAATTCATCCTGCCACCTGCGGGCAATAACGGCATCGCGCTGCGGGCAGACCTGGAAGGCAATGCCGCCTGGGGAGGGCTGGAGCTCCAAGTCATCGACAGTGATGGCTACAACGCCAAGACCGCTGCGGCGGGCAAACCAGGCCTCAAGGAATACCAATATCATGGTTCCGTGTATGGTGTCATCGGTGCCAAGCACGGCTATCTGCGCCCGGTCGGTGAATGGAATTATCAAGAGGTAACTGTGAAGGGCAACCAGATCACCGTCACGCTGAATGGCACCAAGATCCTGGATGCAAATCTGGATGAAGTGGACCGTAGCAAGCTGGACCCCAAACAGACGCCGAAGGGGTTGGATAAGAAGAGTGGTTTCATCGGCTTCGCCGGTCACAATGATCCCGTGGGTTTCCGCAGCTTCCGGGTGAAGAAGCTGTAGAAATTGGCCTTCCAACAAAAAGCCCGCCCTGGATTCCATGGCGGGCTTTTTTGTGAGACTTAGAGAGTCCGCATGATCAGGGAAGGATCAAATAGGATCCTTCAGTAACCTGCTGTTGCCGGGCCTCTCCGTTATAAGTGTATTCGACTGTGAGGATATTCTTCGGTGCCATCTGAACAGACGCAACGCCGTAACCTGAAGTGGTGATGACAGCGACATTGCCCTGGTTAGCGGCGGCGGTGCTCAGCGCATCCGTCACCAGAATTTTTACAGGCTGAGTAAGGGTGCCCATGGGAATAAGCTTGGCCAGGCGGTTCTTCACATTGCGAGCCTGATTTCCCTGAAGGGTGTACTTGGCACTCAACAGGACAATTTCTCCCGGTTTAAACTCAGCGGCTGGCGGTGGAGTCGGTGGGAGTGCCGCCGGATTTTCAGGCATGGATGCCGGTATCTGAGGCTTGGGCGTAAGCTCAACATCACTTTTATTCACCACCACTTGCCTGCCTGCGACAGCCAGGACGACATAACCCATCTTCTGTTCAATCACGTCATAGACCCGGTCTTTCTTCAAAGGCATTGTCCCATCAGACAGGCCGCGCTCATTGAGGGTTCTACCCGAGGTTGAACGAAGGAGGTTGCCCTGCATCGGAACTGACGCGCTTTGGGCATTGAGATGCGAAGCACTGAAGAGAGTGAGCGCCAGGAGTAAAAAAGTTTTCATAAAACGAGGACACTCACCATCCTTCACTGAAAATCCGTAGCCCTGCAACACCCGTTTATTTCTTATGCTATTCTAAACCCGACGGATCAGCCTAAGATAAGCAGCAGTGTTTCTGCCTGTTTTCCGCTTGCCCATCTCTTTGTGATTTTATAAACCTAGGAACATGAGCCTTCAACCAGCCCCCACGACCCGTCGTTCCTTCATTCGTCACACGGCCCTAGCAGCCACAGCCTTGTCAGCCTCGCGCGTACTCGGGGCGAATGAAACAGTGCGGGTAGCGGCCATCGGCGTTGGTGGTCAGGGA
Source organism: Prosthecobacter fusiformis (assembly GCF_004364345.1). Lineage (NCBI taxonomy): Bacteria > Pseudomonadati > Verrucomicrobiota > Verrucomicrobiia > Verrucomicrobiales > Verrucomicrobiaceae > Prosthecobacter > Prosthecobacter fusiformis. The sequence continues at coordinate 689,245 of NZ_SOCA01000001.1, forward strand.
ACAGGAAATGCCAAACGTTTCTCCAAGGTTCCTGGGGTAGAGATCGCCTATGTTTGTGATCCGGATACCGTCGCCCTGGATCGCGCCAAGAAGACCTTTCCGAATGCGAAGACGACCCAGGATCTCCGTCATGTGATGGATGATCAAAGCATTGATGCCGTCATTGTTTCCACAGGCAATCACTGGCACGTGCTCGCCGCCATCTGGGCGTGCCAGGCGGGCAAGGATGTGTATGTGGAGAAACCCGTGTCTCATAACATCTGGGAGGGGCGCCAGCTTGTGGCTGCAGCCCGCAAGTATAACCGCATCGTCCAGGGCGGCACTCAGCAGCGCAGTGATCCCTTTCATGATGAGTTGAAGGCGTACCTGGACTCCGGCACGCTGGGCGCGATGAAGTATGTGCGCTGCAACCACTACGGCATGCGCGCGACCATCGGCAAACGTGACACGCCCCTGGCACCGCCAACGACGGTGGATTACAATCTGTGGTTAGGCCCTGCCCAGGATGTGCCGATCCTGCGGGAAAAATTCCACTATGACTGGCACTGGAACTGGAACACCGGCAACGGCGAACTGGGCAACTGGGGTCCGCACATTCTGGATGACCTGCGCAATGTGGTGTTTCGCGACAAGGTCAGCCTGCCGAAGCGAGTGCTGGCTGGCGGTGGCCGTTACGGCTGGGATGACGCAGGTGAAACGCCAAACACCCATTTCCTTTATTATGACACCGGCGTGGTCCCAGTGATCATGGACGTACATAACCTGCCTCGTCAAAAGGGGATGAAGGCACCCGATGTGTATCGCCGCCGCCGTTCCAGCGCCTTCATGATCATCGAGTGTGAAGGTGGATACTATGCCGGCGGGCGTGGCGGTGGCTCAGCCCATGATCCAGAGGGCAAGGTCATCCAGAAATTCAAGGGTGATGGTGGCGGCACTCACGCGGCCAATTTCATCGCCGCTGTGCGCTCACGCAAAAGCAGCGACCTGAAAGCGGAGATCGAGCAGATTCATTTTTCCAGCGCCTGGTGCCACCTGGGCAACATCTCCTGGCAGCTCGGCCAGAACGCTGATCTGGACACGGCTAAAGCACGTCTCAAGGATTTCCAGCCGTGGCAGGAAGTCATTGAAGATCTGCCTGCTCACCTGACGGCCAATGAGGTGACCTTGAAGCCGGGCGATGTGAAGGTGGGGCCGATCCTTGAGATCGATGCCGAGAAGGAAACTTTCATCGGCGAATCTGCCACACCTGAAGCCCTGGCACTGCTGAAGCGGGAATACCGTGAAGGCTTTGCGGTACCTGAGGCGGTGTAAGTTTTTCCTCAATGGCAGTCAGGCACATCGTTGCCTGACTGCCGGTCTGTCACTCAGGAAAAGCAAAACCTGCCTCCAACCAACTACCTATTATAGCGGGTGCAGCAGCCAAAAACACTCCCCCAGGACATTCAAATTGTCCCTTATCAGCCCGTGCATGCCGATGCATTCAGACGCCTGAATGAAGAATGGATCACGGCTTATTTCGAGGTGGTGGAGGCTGACAGGCTCGTGCTGCATGAGCCGGACAAAAACATTCTGGCCATCGGTGGTCACATCCTGGTAGCGGTGCAGGGTGGAGAAGTCGTGGGCGTGTGTGCCCTGATCCCGCATGATGCGCAGACCTATGAACTGGCGAAGATGGCGGTTTCACCTTCCGCTCAGGGCAAAGGGGTCGGCTGGTTGCTGGGCCAAGCCGCTATTGAAAAAACGAGGGCCTGTGGAATGACCCGGCTGTTTCTTGAAAGCAATACCTCACTGGCATCTGCCATCCGTCTTTACCGGAAACTCGGGTTCCAGGAAACACTGGATGAAAAGCCGCATTACCAGCGATGCAATATCAGCATGGAAATGCCCGTCCTCCTTTCCGCACCCGAATAATGGCGCGTTGGCTTGAGAGTTTCGGTAACACTTCCAGTTATTCGCGCGTGATTGTCTCGTCCAGATTCAACAAGACGCGGGCGATTTCCTGGGGCTGAAGCTGGTTGAGCGTAGCACGTTCATCCTCGCTCGGAAGACGCGAAGTGCAGCGGCGAAAGGCAGCATCCAGCCCGTCCTTTTTTACGATTTCTTCCAAAGCCTGAGCGAACTCGACGAATGAACTGTCATTGAGAAGTGTGAGGGCTTGAAGGGGCGTGTTACTGCGGAGGCGGCGGGTGCAGGTGCTGAAGCCATCGGGAGCATCAAAGACGCTGAGGCCCGGAGGCGGCGTGGCGCGGAAGACGAAGGTGTAAAGACCCCGGCGGTAACGGTCGGCTCCTTTGCTCAAAGGCCAAGTGCGCTTGACCTGCCCGAGGCTAAGCACGCCCTCTGGGATGGGTGGATACACGGGCGGACCGCCGAGTGCCGGTGCCAGGAGACCGCTGGCACTGAGACAGACATCGCGGACGATTTCCGCGTCCAGGCGGAGGCGGTTTTGACGCCAAAGGAGCTGGTTGTTCACGTCCACAGCCAGGGCTTTGGTTGAGCGGTCAGCAGGCAGGGAACTGCTCTGCTGATAAGTCTGACTGCTGACAATGAGGCGGTGCATGTGCTTGAGGCTCCAGCCGTTTTCCATGAACTCGACAGCGAGCCAGTCGAGCAGTTCGGGATGGGTGGGCAGGCTGCCCATCGTGCCGAAGTCGTTTTCAGTATCCACGAGACCGTGGCCAAAATACTGCTGCCAGATACGGTTGACGATGACGCGGGCAGTCAGCGGATTGTCCCGGCTAACCAACCATTTGGCGAGATCCAGGCGATTCGGATCGGTGACGTTTAAATCATGCAGGACGGCAGGTACGGCTGGTTTTTGCTCAGCAGCCGGGCGGGTGAAATCACCCTTGATAAAAAGGGTGGTCTTCCGGGGCTGACCAAGCTCCTTCATCACCAGGGTGGTGGTGCCTTTGGTGAGCAGGCCAGTGATTTCCATGTAACGCTCATTGAATGAACGGAACACTTGATCCGCCGCACCAGGGCCACTGGCGAAAAGCAGACGCTGCTGGGTGAGGCTGCGTTCCTTTACCGGGCGCTTCAGGGTGGCACGGCGGTCTTTGGGCAGCTGGGCCAGGGCAGCGGGGGAAAGCTCCGCCTCCCAGACGGTGAACTCTTCCTGATGCTCAGCGATGTGAGCCGTGATTTTATCTTGCAGCACTTTTTGTTCGGCCTCCAGTTCCACCACATTGAGGGAGGGATCCTCCACCCTCAGAACCGGTTCATCTTGGTTGTTCAGAAAGGCGAAGAACTGGAAGTATTCCTCATGGCTGATGGCATCGAACTTATGGTCGTGACACTGCGCACAGCCGATGGTGAGGCCTAGCCAGACGGTGCCGGTGGTGGCCACACGGTCAAAGATGGATTCAATGCGGAACTGTTCTTTATCAATGCCACCCTCATTATTGATCTGGGTATTGCGGTGAAAACCTGTGGCGATGCGCTGGTCTTCAGTCGGCTTTGGCAGCATGTCACCGGCAAGTTGCTCAATGCTAAACTGGTCAAAAGGCATGTCCACGTTCAGGGCATTAATCACCCAGTCGCGATAGGGCCAGATGCTGCGCGGGGCATCAATGCTATAACCATTGCTGTCCGCATAGCGTGCCTGATCCAACCACCAGCGGCCCCAGCGTTCGCCATAATGGGGACTGCTGAGAAGTTGCGTGATTTTTGAGGCAGCAGCGGCTTTAGCATTCTTTTGCGCGGCCTGGACAAATGTGGCGACTTCCGCCGATGTGGGCGGGAGGCCTGTCAGATCCAAGTGCAGACGCCGGATGAGCGTTTCCGGCGTGGCCGGCGGGGAAAGTTTCAATCCTTCCTTTTTTAGTCTGGCCTGGATCAAAAGATCAATGGGATTGCTGCCTGGACCGTGACCGATGACTTCAGGTTTCTGTGGGGCGATGTAAGCCCAGTGACGGTCATCACTGGGTTTTTCAGCCGTAGGAGCCTGGGCACCTTCCACGATCCATTGCTTTAAAAGCGCCATTTGGGCGGAATCCAGCGGCCCGCGCTTGTAAGGCATCTGCGAGATTTCACTGTGGGTCCCGGCCACCACCTGATAAAGCAGGCTGTCATCCGCATTGCCGGGAATGACGGATACACCTCGTCCACCGCCTTGGATCGCCGCAGCGGCCGTATCCAGGCGCAATTTCGCCTTCTGCGTGGTGGCTCCATGGCACTTCACACAATGGGTCTGCAGCAGCGGCTTGATCTCCGCAGAGTAATCCACAGCCCCCCAGGCGGAGGCGGAAAGGGCAGTCAGCAGAAGGAAGGGCAAACGCATGGTCGAGAAGACTATTTCGTCGGCATGGGGGCCTGGCTTTCACAAAGCCGGATTAAAGAAAAAAGCCGTACCCTGGTTGGTGGGTACGGCTTCGGTCTGAAAGGGACGGGTTGGGGCGCCACCTTCAATCAAGGATTAGGCGTCCTTCTTCTTTTTCTTTGGAGCAGCGGTGAACTCTTCTTTGGAGAGCTTGCCGTCCTTGTCCTTGTCCTTGCCGGCAAACATTTTTTCAGCCTTGGCAGCGTCCTTCTTGGCCTGTGGGGAGGCCAGGAATTCTTCTTTGGTGACGGAGCCGTCGCTGTTGGCGTCCAGCTTGGCGAAAGCCTTGGCTGGATCAGCTTTTTTCTTGGCACCTTCTTTTTTCGCGCCGTCTTCGGCTGCATTAACGGTGAGGCTGGCGAGGGCCAGTACGGAGAGGATCGTGGTGATCGCTTTCATGATTGTTCGTGTATTCGGTTTGGTTTGGAAAACGGGGGTTGAGATCAACTGACCCATCCGCGCCATTAAACGTGGGGCCTTGCACACAGTTTCAGTTATTTTTCGCAGACAGCTGCTTTTTTTATTAAAGAAGCCGGGCACCAGCCTCCGCAAGGGGGCTACGCTCGCCTTTGGCCAGCGGTACGTGGGCTGCAAATGGCTGGCCGCGCATGCGCTGGCGGGTGTAAACGAGACCGTTAGAGCGGCTGTCCACATAGGGATTGTCAATCTGGGCCGGATCTCCCACCAGGACGAGTTTGGAGCCTCGGGACATGCGGGTGACCACCGTTTTGGCCTCCAGCGGAGTTAGTTGCTGAGCCTCGTCCAGGATAAAGAACCGATCGGGAATACTGCGGCCACGGATATAGCAGAGGGCCTCGATCTCGATGACTCCCTGTTGGATGAGGCTGTCATACGGAGCGGCTCCCTCTGGGTGTGCGGGGGCTTTGTCCGGTAAAAACCGGTTCTTTTTCCGCTGCGGTCCCTGCTGACTGTCCACGGGGCGCATGAGAAGATCCAGCGCGTCATAGACCGGCTGTAACCAGGGACGCATCTTTTCCTGGAGAGAACCCGGCAGGAAACCCACGGTCTGCCCCATAGCTACGATAGGCCGACTGACGGTGAGTCCATTGTAGGTGCGGCCAAAGACCTGGGAAAGGCCAGCCGCCACGGCGAGCAGTGTTTTCCCTGTCCCGGCTTGACCGTAGCAGGTGACTAGACTGATCTCAGGATCCAACAGGGCATCCAGCAGGCAGGCCTGGCCAAGGTTCATCGGCTTGATGCTTCTCCCCTGCCCTACTTTGATGGATTCCGGTGTGTGTAGCAGGCGGACCAGTTCCCCGTGGGAATTCAATTTGGCTGGCATGGAAGTTTTTTCTCCGCCCATCAGCAGGACATAATCATTAGCCACGACATCTCCGAGACGGGAGGCTGAGAGAGTGATTTTACCACTGCTGGCGAAGCGCTGCATCTCATGCGAACTGACATCCAGACGGGCGATGTCGAAATTGGAGACCTCGCGGGGTTCCACTTTATCATGCAGGTAATCTTCACACTCAATGCCCACCGCACGGGCCTTGAGCTGCATGTTTAGATCCTTGCTGACCAGAATGACTGGCGGGCTGATCTGCTCACGCAACCACAGGGCGCAAGCGAGGATGCGGTGGTCCACCTTGTCGATATTGGGAAAAATACGCTCAAATTCCTGCACGCTCGCCACACGCTTGGCGGCTTCAGGGTCATAAATGATGACGCGGATATTGCCACCCCCATCGGTTTTCACCCCGTCCGTCACGGATGCATCCGGTGCAGAAAAGGTTTTCATCAGGGCGCGATGAACCTCACGGGCGTTGGCACCGCGCTCAGTCATCTCATTTTTAAAACGGTCCAGCTCACTTAAAACATCCACCGGGATGCAGACATGATGCTCGGCGAAGCGGTTGATGCAGGCCGGATCATGGAGAAGGACATTGGTATCCAGAATAAAGGTCTTGGTGCCGACACGGCTGGATGAATTTCGATGGCTGGAAGATTTACGCTTTCTAGAGGTGGGAGATCGGAGGACGTGCTGACTGGAGCCAATATCAAGTGTTTCGATGAGGGTTGGAGCTAGGGTGGCAGGATGGTCGTCGCGGTCCATGGAGGTTGGGGTATGGGGTGAAGGCGTGGACTTGCCCGAGGGGGATGGTTCTCTTCACTTGGCGCATTTGAAATGCCAAGTCTGTCAGTCCACAGTGTGATTTTTGCGATTGAATCACGGGCTTTTGAGAGGCTGTCAGAATGTAGAGCAGCCAACAAGCCATTTGTTCACACTCATTTCTTTTTTGTGAAGAACTTGTGGGTGACGAAGGTGTGACCTGAAGTCAGCACCCGGGCATAAAAAAACCGCACTGGGTTACCAGTGCGGTTCGTTGAAGGATTCGTTCGAAATAAATTAAGACCCAGAGATGGCATCAGAGCCGCGCTCACCCGTGCGGATGCGAACGGCTTCGATAACATCGCTGACGAAGACTTTGCCGTCACCGATCTTGCCGGTGTTGGCTGCCTTTACGATGGCATCCACGACAGTCTCACTGCGGGCGTCTTCGACAACGACCTCAATTTTCACCTTCGGGAGGAAGTCCACCGTGTATTCAGAACCGCGGTAGATTTCAGTATGGCCCTTTTGGCGGCCGAATCCTTTGACCTCAACGACGGTCATTCCTTCCACTCCCACTTCAGAGAGAGCTTCTTTGACGTCCTCGAGTTTGAAGGGCTTGATGATCGCTTCGACTTTTTTCATGGCTGTCGCTATTAGATGTGTGGTTTGGCGGATTGCAACGACGAGAGAGAATCATTTGTGATTTTCTCACGACGTAGATCGTAAAACTTGATCAAGCCAAATTCGTGCCAAGTTTTAATAATCGTTCTCCGATACCCAAACACACGACTCTTCTTCCTCCAAAACCGTAAGACTGCTGCGATCAAGCTCGAATGATGATTGCAGTTTCTCTCGCAACTGCTCCTAATTGAATCTTTCCCTGCCCCGACCCCGACTGCATGAGCCCCGACACCGCCGCCCCCCCTCCGAGCAAGCGCCGTGTTTTCGCGTCCCGGCTTTTCAGCACCCTGCTCTTATGGGGAGCACTTTCCGTCGCCTTTAAGTGGCAGAGCGACTGGCTGCTGATCGCCATCACAGGTTTTTTCGGTGTGGCTGGTGCGGTGGAGTATTATCGCCTGCTCCGGTCAGAGACACACGCCCGGTCTTTCAACATGCTGGGCCTGGGGATTTGCCTGGCCTACTGGGCCACGATGACATGGTGGGTCATCACTGTTAAAAAAGCACCGCCCATGTGGCTGGAGCTGGCAGCGCTCACCGCTAGTGTACATGGCGCATTCCTCCTGTGCTACCGGCATCAACTGGAAGGTACCGCGACCCTGCAGCGCATCTTTTCCACCGTTTTTGGCGTGGTCTATACAGTCATCTTCTTCGGCTTCATCGCCCGCCTGATGTATTTTAAAGGAGATGGTGAATCCGCCACGGGCATGTTTTTGGTGATCTATCTGGTCATGGTCACGAAGTTCAGTGACATGGGTGCCTATGCTTTTGGGGTGGTCTTTGGGAAGCATAAGATGATCCCGCACATCAGCCCGGCGAAATCCTGGGAAGGCCTGGCAGGTGCTTTCATCACTTCATTCCTGGCGGCCGTCATCATGCTGTGGTGGAAGCCGGTCGAACTCCTGCCACTGACCTGGGTGCATGGACTCATCCTGGCCCCCATCCTCTGCGCAGCGGGGATCACCGGAGATCTGGCGGAATCGGTCATCAAACGCTGCACTTCCATCAAAGATTCCGGTCATGCCTTTCCCGGCATCGGCGGTATTCTGGACCTGACAGACAGCCTGCTTTTCACCGCACCGGTTTTTTATTTTTACCTGGAAGCCATCTCGGCTTGAAGCATCGAAAGCAGCATGGCAACCCGTCGCAAAGTACTCCTCCTCGGTTCCACCGGCTCCATCGGCACCAGCGCACTTAAAGTGGCACAAGACATCCCTGACCGGATGGAGATCGTGGGCCTAGCAGCGGCCCGTAGTGTCGAGGCCCTCGTCGCCCAGGTTCATGAAACTGGGGTCAAACACGTCGCGCTGACGGATGACGCGGCTGCAGCTAAAGCGCGCACGCTTTTGCCTGATGACGTGACCCTGCATGTAGGCAGCCAGGGCCTGGTGGATCTGGTGCGTGCCAGTGATGCGGACATGGTGCTGGTGGCCATCGTCGGTGTGGCCGGGCTGGCTCCAGCACTGGCAGCCATCGAAGAAGGCAAACATCTGGCCGTGGCCAGCAAAGAAATCTTGGTCATGGCAGGCGAGGCCGTCATGGCTGCGGCCAAGCGCAAAGGGGTCCATGTGCTGCCTGTGGACAGTGAGCATAACGCCATTTTCCAATGCCTGGAAGGCCACCGCTCCAGTGACGTACGCCGCCTTTTAGTCACAGCCAGTGGCGGTCCCTTCCGCCAGCTACCAGCAGACCAGCTTTCGCAGGTGACAGTGGCGCAGGCATTGAAACACCCGACCTGGAGCATGGGGCGGAAGATCACTATTGATTCCGCCACCTTGTTTAACAAAGGCCTGGAGATGATCGAGGCCCGCTGGCTCTTCGATGTTCCCATGAGCCAGATCGAGGTCGTGGTGCACCCCCAGAGCATCGTCCACAGCATGGTGGAATTTGTGGATAACAGCGTCATCGCCCAGCTCAGCCATAGCGATATGTGCTTCCCCATCCAGTATGCGGTGACCTGGCCTGACCGTGTGCCGAATAATCTGCGCCCCCTCGACTTTGCCCAACTGGCCTCCCTTCATTTTGAGGCCCCGCGCACCCAGGATTTTCCTGCGTTGGATCTGGCCCGTCATGCCGGGGAAACGGGAGGCACCCTGCCAGCCGTCCTCAATGCAGCCAATGAAATCGCCGTTGAAGCTTTCTTGAATGAGCGCACCTCTTTCCCTGCCATCTGGCAGACAGTCGCCCGCGTGATGGAGAAACACAGCGTCATTCAGCATCCTGATTTGGCTACCTTGATTGAGGCAGATGCTTGGGCTCGCCGTGAGGCCGCCCTGTAAAAAGAATAGGCCACCGGTTTTCACCGGTGACCAAATTCAAAGTTGACGATTCAGGCTGATTACAACCCCAAAGAACGCAACAGATAGGAATCAATCGAACCTGTCACAGGCAGGCGGCGGTCACGCTGGTAACGGGCGATCGAAGCCCTGGAACCAGGCCCGATAGAGCCATCAATGGGGCCGTTGTAATATCCGCGTTTGGCTAGCTCACGCTGCACGGACATTTCCGTGGAGCTGTAAGAGGAGCCCCAGTATTGACGCGGCACACGCTCACGGCTGCTGTAATAAACCACACCCGAACCCTGGTAATAATAGTTGGCGTTCGGTGGGCCGTAATAGTAACCGCGACCTGCATACCCGTTACCCAGGGTCACCACAAACTTACTGCGAGGATGGGCGAAAAAACGGCGACGGTCATCGTCGTCACGGCCACGATCATGATCATGATCATGATCATGGCGGTCGTCATGACGGTCAGGGCCGCCTTTTTTGAAGAAGCTGGAGCCCTTGGAGCCTTTGTCCGGGCCGCGCTTGTCATCCTTATCTTTAGCCTGGGAATCAGGAGTGAAGGCAAGGAGAGCGATGGCAGCCAGAGCAGCAGTAGCAATATTTCGTTTCATTGAATGAAGGGGGGTTTTCATAAGCGCTGAGTTGGAGCGAAGAGTCTCCATCTTTATTCGAATGATCTTCATCTTTTGGTGGTGACCATCGCTTTTACTTTAGCCGCACCCCGTTTTGATCTAGACTCCCATTACAGAAAAAAGGCCACCGGCAAAGAATGCCGATGGCCCTATTTTTTAGTTACCCATCTGGTTATACTGATGGAATTTGTATTTACCGGTTACCAATATCTGGAGGGGACTGAACTGCGACGGCTGTAGAATACCACCCCTGGGTTTCGGGAATAGTAGGGCCGGTTAGCAGGGCCATAATAATAACCCCGGCCGGCATAGCCGTTGCCGAATGTGATCACGAATCCAGAACGTGAAGGCGCATAATAGCGGCGCGAATATCGGTCGTGATGATGGTGATGGTGGTGGTGCCCCCGGATCACCCGGCTGTGATGATGTTTGTGATGCTTTTTGGGCGATCTATGCCTGTCAGCATACGAGTTAGTGGTGAAAGCAAAGAGACACAGTGCCGCAAGAGCTGCGGTGCCCCAAGCTCGCATTTTCGAGTAGTATGAGGTTTTCATAGCACTGGGTTAGACCCACCCTTTTTGCGTGCTATTCAACATTTATGCATTTCATGCACATGTCCCGGCCATTCGCATTATGCATTTGAGGAAGCCAGGATTTCCTTGCCTTCTGCACTGAACTTCCACCACGGAATAGCCTCGAAGTGCAGCAGATAATGCTTCACCGCCAGCAAGGTATAAAACACACACGGATCATGACGGTGACCCATAATCGGTGCCAATTCCGCAAAGATAATCCTGGGATCTTTTGACACCAGATCACGCGGGTGATGGATGCCTGCCGTCCGCAAGTCCACCGCTAATTTTTTACCAATGTTAGGCAGGTCTTCAAGTCGGTCCGGTATGAAAGGCTGCGCCGGGGAAACAGCTTTGCGTTTTAATGCTGGCATGCCTTGGAGGATACGAGACACGGGATGATGAGCAATGGACTTTGGCTTGAGAATGACAAAACAGAGGACATCAGTTATACTTCCGCGTATGTCAGCCCTAGTCGCACCTCCAATTCGATCTCTGGAAGAGCTGCGCCATTCACCAGCACTGCCTGAGGCCATTCGTTTTTTGCAAAGCCTCTGGGAGGAGGAACAACAGGCACGAAAGCAGTTCTATGATGACATCACTGATGAGGTGAAGGCTGAGTTTATTGAAGGAGAAATCATTGTTCACAGTCCTGCAAGGCTACAGCATCTGGAGACCCGTGACCATATTCACTTCCTGCTACGTTCCCTGGTGATGCACCACCAGCTTGGGGGAAAAGTATTGGGTGAAAAGGCCTGCTGTCATTTCCCCCGGAACTCATATGAGCCGGATGTGGTCTATTTTGGACCGGAGAAGACCACCCTTTTGAAACCAGAAACCGTCATCTTTCCTATTCCAGACCTCGCCATCGAGATCCTTTCTGACTCCACCGAAAAGCGTGACCGGGGAGTCAAATTCGAAGACTATGAAACCCACGGCGTGACTGAATACTGGATTATTGATGCTGAAAAATGCGTATTGGAGCAATACGTCCGGGGAGAGGACAACCGCTATGAGCTACAGGTAAAAAGCGGCACTGGGGATTTGGTCAGCCCTGTCCTTGGAGGTCTGACGATTTCAATCAGGGACCTGCTGCAAAAGTAAATCACCGCCTCTCCCCAGGTTAAGGAAAGCCGTGCTACGCGCTTGACCCACCCGGTGCGCCTGCGCCAGACTCGCGCTCCTTTTACAACCCAAATCCAAGAACCCAGAACATTTGTTTATGAGCCGGAAAATTCGTTATGGCATGGTCGGCGGCGGACGCGGTGCCTTCATTGGCGGCGTGCACCGCATTGCGGCAGCGATCGATCAGCAGATCGAGCTCGTTTGCGGAGCCTTCTCCTCAGACCCTCAGAAGTCCAAGGACAGTGGCGCAGACTTCTTCCTCCCCGCCAACCGCTGCTACGGTAGCTATGAGGAAATGATCAAATCCGAGGCCGCCCTGCCTGAAGGTGATCGCATGGACTTCATCGCCATCGTCACGCCTAACCATGTGCATTTCCCGCCGGCCAAGATGGCTCTGGAGCATGGCTTCCATGTCCTGAGTGACAAACCCGCCACCTTTGATCTGAGCGAAGCCAAAGAACTGGGCGCTCTAGTGGAAAAGACTGGTCTGCTCTACGGCCTCACGCACAACTACACTGGCTACCCTCTGGTAAAACAGGCCCGCGAAATGGTGCTCAGCGGGGCTTTGGGCAAGATCCGCAAAGTCGTGGTGGAATACCCGCAGGGCTGGCTGGCCACACGCATTGAGGAGAGCGGCCAAAAGCAGGCCTCCTGGCGCACAGACCCGACCAAATCCGGTGCTGCAGGCTGCGTTGGCGATATCGGCACCCATGCAGAGAACCTGGCTGAATACATCACCGGCCTGAAGATCAGCGAACTCGCGGCCGACCTCTCCACATTCGTTGAAGGCAGGCAGTTGGACGATGATGCCAACATCCTTCTCCGCTTCGACAACGGTGCTAAAGGCGTGCTGCATTGCTCTCAGATCAGCGTCGGTGAAGAAAACAACCTCAACATCCGCGTCTATGGTGAGAAGGGTGGCATTGAGTGGCATCAGAAGGAGCCAAATACCATGCTTGTGAAGTCCCTGGACCAGCCCATGCAGGTTTACCGCACTGCCAACGGCTATCTGGGTGCAGCGGCAGCCGCTGCAGCCCGCACTCCCCCATCGCATCCAGAAGGATACCTGGAAGGTTTTGCGAACATTTACAAAAACTTCGCCAATACCATCCGCGCCCGCCTGGAAGACCGGGAACCGACCGCCATCGAAAACGACTATCCAAAGATCGAAGACGGCATCCGTGGCATGGCCTTCATTGAAGCCGTCGTCGCCTCCAGCAAAGGCAATGCGGCCTGGACCAAGGTGGGCTGAACCTTAGCGGTATAACAAAAGGCACCGGAGATTTCTCCGGTGCCTTTTTTAATTATCAAAGCCGTCAGCCGGATTAACCGACCACGTATTCATACATGCCGTTGCGGCCCGCATACGGGATCGGGTATTTGCCATTCGCATCTGCCAGCAGAGGAGCTGGGCCATCCAGCGTGAGTTTGTCCACATTCGGGGCAAATTCATGGTCGTGGTTCACCACCTGGTCATACGTCACCAACTGACCCGTGTGGGCGGCCATACGGCCCATGACCGTGACCAGGCTGGCCTTCGCCCCGCGCTCCACTTCGCTATAGGGCTTGTTGTTCACGATGGCCTCGATCAGGTCCTGCCATTCCATGTCATACGGATTCGGCTCCTGTTTAGGCCCACGCCAGATGATTTCCTGAGGGTTCTTGTTCTGGCCCTTGAAGGTCATGGCCCTGGATGGGAAATGCCCGGCTGTGGAGATCACCGCCATACCTTTGCTGCCATGCACATAGGAGGCAAACTCATTGTGCGTCTTCATGGCATTGCGCCCTTCCAGCCAGAATTTGGAACCGTCAGCGAAGGTGTATTCCACGCTGTAATGGTCGAAGTTTTGATCGATGTAATCTCCGCGATCGGAGCGTCCGCCCGTGGCCTTCGCCTCAATCGGGAAATCATTCTTCATCCAGCAGATTTCATCAATGTTATGGATGTTGAAATCGCTGAAGGCACCACCGCTGGCCCAGAGGAAGGAGTGGAAATTTTTGATCTGCCAGACCAGTTCGCTTTCATCGGTGGCCTTATCACGCGGCAGGGTAAAGCAGGTGCCCACAGGTCCCTGGAGGCGGTAAGCACGACCCAGGATGATATCACCAATTTCCCCCTGCTGGATGCGGTCATACAGTTCTCCACGCACGCGGCAGTGGCGGCACATCAGCCCCACCCCCACCTTCAGTCCCTTGGCATCCGCTTCCTTGCCCAGTTCCAGCATGCGGCGGCCGCTAGGGCCGTCCACGCAGATGGGTTTTTCCATGAAAACATTGACGCCTTTTTCGATGGCGTATTTGAACTGCACCCAACGGAAAGCTGGCGGCGTGGCCAGCACGACCACATCCCCAGGCTTCAACATATCGATCGCATTTTTGTAAGCATCAAACCCGATGAACTTGGCATCGGCCGAAACGGAAAAACGGTCAGGATGCTTGTTGCTCAGCCCGTTAAAGCTCGCTTCCAGCCGGTTTTCCTGCACATCCGCCATGGCGATGAGCCGCGTGCTCTGCTTCACCCCCATCGAGTTGCTGGCCGCTCCAGTACCACGGCCACCGCACCCCACAAGAGCGATGTTGATCGTGTCATCCCCCGCAGCATGGACATGCGGAAGGGTGATTCCAGAAAGGGTGGAAAGACCGGCCACGGTCTTGGTGGTTGCCTTGAGAAAATCGCGGCGCGAGGAGACGGAGGGATTGTTTTCCATAAGAAGGAAGAGTGTGCCTGAAAATAACGAAGCAGATCAAGCTTTACTTGCCCCTGAAATCACGGCTGCACCGTCGGCCCCTGCGGAGCGGATTCCGGCTCAAAGTCCAGCACATCCTGGTGTGTACGGAGGGCCTGACGGGCATTGTTAAAGAAGGAGGACAGGTCCTCCGCATTGGCCGCTGTCTTGTCCTCGATCAGGTCATTCAGCTTCTTGAGCTGGGCATCCGCATCCAGGTTCACACCACGCATGGAGCGCTGCGCGGAGGCATAGACGGTCTCAAATTTACCCTGGGCTTCAGCAAAGGCGCGGCGGGCACCCTCTTCACGCAGATGTTCTTTCTCCGCCTCGCGAAAGTCCTTGCTGAACATGCGCTTGAAGAAACCAAAGCTGGACTTGGGTTTCTCGCTCGGACGCTGGGCAGCCTCTTCAAAGTAGTCCTGCAGGGCTGTGAATTCCTGCATGGGCTTCTGATACTGCTTTTGCAGAAAGCCAATGCCGCTGGTGATCATCGTCAGCCTTTCCACCTCATTCTTGGATAGCTCCTGCCCAGCCTTCACCTTGCCCTCCAGCAGATTGATGTATTCGATAGTCTGCTTGTTGCCGGAGAAAATGTTTTCAAATTCCTTATAAGCCGTGGCCATCTGCTGGCGCTGGCTCTGCCGCATATCCACCAGCTTTTTGTCGTATTCGGCATTCAGCTCCTGAATCGCAGATTGATGCTGCTCATTTTGTGCGGCCAATGTGCGCTGCAATTCTTCGTCCTTGGCCTGCAATGCCAGCTCCTGTGCCGCCTTGAGTTGATCCATCTCCTGGCGCAAACGGCCAGCATCTGAATGATAATGCCAGATGCCGTAGCCCAGTGAGGCGACGACGAGAATAAGAGCGATATTGCGAGGATTCATAACGGGAGATTGAACATTTCAGGCCTGAAAGAAGATGTGCAAGGCAGATTGCACGCTGACTTTTGTGATACGCCACTCATCCTTAGAGCGATTGAGCGCGGCGGCGCAAAGACTTCGCTCATTGACTGTCAATCTTAAACCGCCTAACGGCATATAGTCCTTTCATCCTATTCATGCGAAATCTCAGACGTGACCTGCCCGCTTCCCTTGTCGTTTTTCTCGTTGCAGTACCCCTCTCTCTTGGGATCGCATTTGCCTCAGGAGCGCCCATCATGGCAGGTCTCATCGGCGCTGTTGTCGGTGGCATTGTCACGGGTCTGATGGCCGGTTCACCCCTCCAAGTCTCAGGTCCTGCCGCTGGTCTGACCGTCGTCGTAGCCGGTCTGGTGCAGCAATTTGGATGGGAAACCATGTGCGTCATTACCGCTTGTGCAGGTGTGGTGCAGTTGCTCCTGGGCATGTTCAAGGTAGCCCGCGGCACGCTCATCATAGCTCCAGCCGTCGTTCACGGCATGCTGGCCGGCATCGGTATTTCCATCGCGCTCGCCCAGATCCACGTCGTGCTAGGAGGTGATCCCCAAAGCTCCCCTGTGACCAATTTGCTGACCATTCCAAAGCAGCTAGGCCTCATCAATCCGTCCGCCGCCATTCTCGGCTTCCTCACCATCGCCATCCTCATCATCTGGAAAAAATTGCCATTCAAGGCGCTGAAAATGATCCCTGGGCCGCTCGTCGCCGTCGCCGTCGGCACCTTGGTTTCCATCCTGGCGGGCCTAAATGTCACCCGGGTAGACCTGCCTGAGAAGTTTGAGCTGACCAATCTGGTGCTTCCCACGGACTGGAATGCGTTTGCCGTGGCCGTACTCACAGTGGCCATCATCGCCAGTATCGAGTCACTGCTCTGCGCCGTGGCCACGGACAAGCTGCACTCCGGTGCACGGTCGGACCTGGACAAGGAACTACGCGCCCAGGGTGCGGGCAATCTCGTTTCCGGCCTCCTTGGCGGCCTGCCCATCACCGGCGTCATTGTTCGTTCCTCCGCCAATATCATTGCTGGCGGCGTTAGCCGTTGGTCCGCCGTCTTCCATGGCATCTGGATCCTCATCTTTGCGCTCTTTTTGGGAACCGTCATTGAGCAAATCCCGTTAGCCGTCCTTGCCGGCCTGCTGGTGCATGTAGGGGTGAACTTGGTGAACCTCCATCACATCCGCGAACTTCGCACCCATAACGAGGCCCCCATTTATTTCGCCACTGTTCTCGGCGTCACCTGCATCAACCTGCTCGCCGGGGTGGGTCTGGGTCTCGCTCTATCCGTCTTTTTCGCCCTCCGCCGCCTCTCCCTCACGGACATCAAAGTGGATGAGCGCCATGGCAAATATCATGTTCTCATCGAAGGCACCCTCACCTTTGCCTGCGTGCCAAAGCTCAACGCCGCCCTTTCCACCATCCCTCCCGGACACAATGTGGACGTGGATCTCGCGGTGGATTTCGTGGACCACGCCGCTTTTGAGTCCCTGCACGGCTGGCGTGAAAACCATGAAAAAACCGGTGCCCACGTGGACATTGATGAAACCCACGAGGAGTGGTACAAGCCGGCAACTCAAGGTCACCCACGTCGGGGCAAGACACTGAAAAGAACCGTCAAAGCCCTCATTTGAGCCGTCTGTTTCCCCCCTTTTTATAGAATCACCCGCCTCCATAGACCCCATGATGAAGCTCGTCCTCATGGCGATCCTCGCCCTTCACTGCTTGGTCAGCCAGGTTCATGCCTCGGATACAGTTTCCGATTCAAACGGCCACCTCTGGTTCACTTACGTCGGGGACCACCCATTCGGCAGCAGCCCCTGGGGCATTCATCTCGAAGGTCAGGCCCGTCGTTCTGAGATGGGTGATGAATGGCAGCAGTGGCTCGTCCGGCCCGGCATTAACTATACCCTCAGCCCCACCCTTCAGTTCAGCGCAGGCTGGGCCTATGCCCTCACCTACCGCTATGGAGATTACCCTGTCGCCTTCGAATTCCCCGAACACCGCGCCTGGGAACAAGTCGTCTGGAAAATGAAAGCCCTGGGCCTGGAATGGCAGCACCGCCTCCGCCTGGAGCAGCGCTGGATCGGTGAGATGGAAGGCTCCGGCAACGACTGGAACGTCGAAAACTGGCGTTACGAAAACCGCCTCCGCTACATGCTCCGCACCACGATTCCCCTCACCCAGGACAAAAAAACCTACCTGGCTCTGTGGGATGAAATCATGGTCAACTTCGGCACCAACGTCAGCGGCAACCACTTCGACCAAAACCGCGCCTTCATCGGCATCGGCCACAAGCTGAGCGACCATACCCGCATGGAATTCGGATTCATGGAGCAGACCCTCCAGCGCCGTGGCGGAGCCATCTGGGAAAACAACCACACCTTCGGCGTCTGGTTCATGACCCAATGGCCCTTCAAGGCTCGATGAATGACGAAAAAAACTTCCTCAGTAGTTTAGGCAGTCTCACAAATGATCTGCTTCCAATACGGCACATGTGAATGCCTCGCGTAGAGCACCGGCAGAAAAAACAAAGTCGCCACTGTTGCAGCAATCAACCCGCCAAGTACGGCCACAGCAATGGAATGCGGCCCGGAGCCACCATTCAAAACAAATGGCTGCACCGCGATAAGTCCGAATAGAAGCATCGTCACGGAGCAAGTTAAACGCTCTTCTGCCCCTCTTAAAGCAAGCCGCGTTCCCGCCCCCCACGGTATTTCTTTTTCCAGCAGACGGTAGTGCCTGACCTGCTGCACACCCTGAAGGGTCGCAAGCACCAGCACCATCAAAAATCCCGTCAGCACCTCCCAGGAAAGACCGCCGCCGTTCCCCAGCCAGTTGGCCATCACACACCCCACCAGCGAAAAAAGCGTCGTGCAGCTTAGAATAACCGCCACCCGCCAGGACTCCGCAGCCGCAACGGCCCCGAACACAAGCAGCACAGCCGCTGCCAGCACCACCCCTGCGGCCCGCTTGGACATAACAAACTTTGCCATCCCGGATCCCTCGCCGCCACTCCGCCGCCTTATCGCCGCCCCCAGACCTGTAACCGTCAGTGCATGCAGCCCTGCTGACCTGGATGCAAAACCTCCCCCGTTCCTGATCTGCGTATGCCAAACTGCGGATGTCCCGCCAAAGGCCATCACCAGGAGGCTGATCACCAGCCATGATTTCCGCATCAACCTGCTCAGTACGGCCCGGTAAACCGTCTTCAGGCAGCACGGATCGGAAACATGGGACGGACCATTATCCTGAGAGCGAAACAGCAAGCACAACGAATGCGCATCAGATGGCAGATCTTTCATAATAGAGGGCGGGACAATTCTCGCAGCCCATTATAAATGCCTTCACCCAACCAATTGTATCGTGAAAAACCTGTCATATTCAGGCACACTCTTGCTTTCACATCCGCATCACCGCCTCGGCAGGGACAGGGTCACGCAGGTGCGCCCGTCATCCGTTGCTTCCATCACCAGCGTCCCACCATGGTTTAGACAGATGGAATGCGCAATGCTCAGGCCCAGTCCGCTGCCCTCCACGCTGGCACTGTGCGAGGAGTCCCCCCGGAAGAAACGCTCGAACACTCTCCCTCGCAATTCCGGCGGCAGCACCGGCCCCGTGTTGATGATCTGGAACTCAGCCTTTTCACCCACAGCTTTCAGCGACAGCGTCACCTCCCCACCCTTATGGTTATGCTTCACCGCATTGTCCGCGAGATTCAGTAAAAGCTGGCGCAACCGCATCCTGTCTCCCGTCACCTGCACCGCATCGCATTCAGCCAGCGTTACTTTAATTCCCAGCCCATGACCTAGCATTAAAGCGTCCTCAGTGACGTCCTTCACCAATTGCTCCAGCTCCACCGGCAACTGCCTGTCGGCCAGCAGCCCTCCATCCGCCTTTGCCAGGAAGGTCAGCTGGCCGACAATCGTTGATAGCCGCTGCACTTCTTCCAGTAATGAAGCAATACGTTCACGATGGATAGCCGAACTGCCCGCATCACTCAGCATCTGCTCCAGGGTCCCGTGCATAATGGTCAGCGGTGTTTTCAACTCATGCGAGGCATGCAGGGTAAATTCCCTTACCTGAGTGAAGGAAACTGCCAGCCTTTCTTTCATTCCGTTGAAGACCGCCGCCAGCCTGTCCAGTTCATCCCCATTCCCGCTTCTGGGCGCGCGGTCGTCCAGATTGGATGCATTGGTCTTTTCCAGGATCTCCGTCAGATCACGGACCGGGCGCAGTGCCCTTTGCAGCAGCAGCGCTCCCATCAATACGCCCAATATGGCAGCAGGCAGACCGCCAAAGACGACGATCTCAAAACTCTCCTCCACAGGCCCCTCATCCTCGACCGCACTCAGGCCACCGTTCTTGAATGTTTCACGAATCTCCTGGAACTCAAACCAGCTCCAAAAGCCGATCACCAGAAGTGAAAGCCCCAGGGTGACGAAATAGCTGACAAAGATGCTGCGGCGTAGAGTCATGACTGCATTCTCAAGGCATATCCCAAGCCGCGCACGGTTTGAATCAAAGCAGGCGGATGATCACGGTCGATTTTTTCCCGCAGCCTCCGGACATAAACCTCCACCAGATTTGTCCCTGGATCAAAATCATATTCCCAGACGCTGCTGATGATGTCCCTGCGGCTCACCACCCGCCCTTCTGCCCGCATCAGACATTCCAGCAAAAGACTTTCCCGTGACGAAAGTTCAATCCGCTTGCCCCCGCGTCGCACGTCACGGCAAGCCATGTCAAAAGTCAGGTCAGCCACCGTCAGTGTGGTAGGTTTGGACTGGGTATTCCTGCGCAAAAGAGAGCGCAGACGCGCCAGCAATTCAGAAATGGCATACGGCTTCGGCAAGTAATCATCCGCCCCCGCATCCAGTCCCTCAATCCTCTGCTCCACCTCCCCGCGCGCAGACAGCATGATGGCTGGAGTTTTATACCCTTCAGATCGCAGCGTCTTCACCAAATTCAGCCCGTCCAGCTTAGGCAGCATCACATCAAGCACCCACACATCATATCCCCCCTCCTGAGCCGCCTTCAACCCTGCGAGGCCGTCTTTCTCACACTGCACCTCGAAGCCCTCCATCTTCAGACTGCTGCTGAGCAGTGACGCAGTCTTGGGGTCATCTTCGACAATCAGAATCCGCATATTCATGCACTATCCGCAGAGACTCCCAGTCGCAACAAATGAAAGGACTGTCATTTATCCCCACTGCTACTTTTTATTTCAACGCTTAGTGCTGACACAGAATCGGGCGCGTGAATGAAAAAACCTGTTCGCTTAAACCAGTCTTGTCGGCACAATGCGCAAACGCTTCCACCAGGGGTTTTCACGTCCCCGGCAAGAAGCGTCCACCATCCCCGTTCCAATCCATCCATGAAGAAATTCCTTCTCCCCCTCTTACTCCTTGCCGTCGCAGGCTTCGCCGCGACGATTCCAGACACCGCCAAGGTTGGCCAGTTTTACGCTGGCTGCCAGGCTTACAGCTTCCGCATGTTCACCGTGATGGAAGCCATCGAAAAAACCGCTGCCGCCGGTGGCAAAACAATCGAGTTTTATCCCAAGCAGAAGCTCTCCCCTGAACAGAAGGACGTCGTATTCAATCACGAATCCCCGCCTGAAGTCATCGCTGCAGTCAAAGCCAAGCTGGCTGAGCAGGGCATCACCGCCGTCGGTTATGGCGTCATCAAAATCGGCACCGATGCTGCCGCAGACCGCAAGGTATTCGAATTTTGCAAAACCATGGGCATCGGCATCGTCATCACGGAGCCTGACGTCTCCGGCCTCGACGGCATCGAATCCCTCGTGAAGGAATTTGATATCAAGATGGCCATCCATAACCATCCCAAGCGCCCCCTGGACCGCTCTTACCTTTTCTGGGATCCTAACTATGTGCTGGAACTGGTGAAAGACCGCGATCCTCGCATGGGTGCCTGCGCCGACGTCGGCCACTGGGTGCGCAGCGGACTGAATCCTGTGGATTGCATCCGCATCCTCAAGGGCCGCATCTTCGACAGCCACATGAAGGACCTCACCGAATTTGGCAATCCAAAGGCCCATGACCTTCCCTTCGGCACTGGCAAGTCCGACATCCCAGCCATCCTGGCTGAATACCACGCCCAGGGTTATCCCGGCCCTCTCCATGTGGAATACGAGCACAACTGGGAAACCAGCCTGCCAGAGATCAAACAGAGCCTCGAGTTCATCAAGAACTGGAAGCCTGAGGCCAAGTAAGAAAGCCTGAAAGTCACACAAAAAAGCGGAAAGCGGGCTGCCCCTGCTTTCCGCTTTTTAGTTCCCAAGGAGTGAGGCCGTCACCCCTTGCCTTGTCCGCTTCCTTACGGCAGCCCCCACGGCCCGCGCAGGTACTGGTAGTCCGCCTTTGGCAGCAGCACATAATGCGGAGACGCCTGCGGATCCAGCCAGCGGATCATCCTTTCCAGATTCTCCACTGCCATCGTGCTACAGCCAGCACTGGGTTTCGTCGGTCCGCGCCGCACATGGAAGAAGATCGCGCTGCCATACCCTGGAGCCACTGGCCGTTGATTATGCCGGATCTCCAGCATCCATTTATAGGCATCATCCCCCAGCCTCATGCGTTGCTTTTCAAACCAGGGCGGTATCCGCTTCGGGTCCACCCGCACATGCTGGTTATAATAAGGGTTGTTCGGGTCATCCACATACGCATCCC
The DNA here is from genome assembly GCF_004364345.1 of Prosthecobacter fusiformis. Lineage (NCBI taxonomy): Bacteria > Pseudomonadati > Verrucomicrobiota > Verrucomicrobiia > Verrucomicrobiales > Verrucomicrobiaceae > Prosthecobacter > Prosthecobacter fusiformis. The sequence goes on from NZ_SOCA01000001.1 coordinate 711,267, forward strand.
AGGGCCCTACCTGCACATACGGCCAGCGTGCACCGGAAGGCGGCCTGGCGGCATACCCAAATAAAGAACCCAGTTGAAACACTCCGGCTGGCGCACGCCAGTCCTTCTCCACCTTCATCGGGATACCATTGCGCGGCGGGGTAAAGACTCCCCTTCCCCAGGCCAGGCCTGACCGGCCCAACAGGATAGGGATAGGCTGGGAGAATACCGGCTGCCAGGGGCTGGTGGCAGAAGCCCGCTGATATGCCTGCATCGTCGCCGTATTCGAATTCCACCCTGCCGCCTGCGCCACAATGACTTGGCGCACGCTTTTACCGATCTGCGCCGCCGCTTTCCCTGGAAATAATCCTAATGTCAGCACCAGCAGCAAACTGATGAAAAATAAATTCCATCGGTTTACGACATACCTTGCCTGGGCAGTGTCATGACATTGTATCCACGAAGAAGGAGTTTTTGCCAGAGTGGTCATTTTTTTGGATTGCCTGGAGAAGTTCAACCTGAATATACTCATAAATCAGCCCTGCCGGATAAATAATTGGTTTCAGGTTTTGGGGGTTTTTTTCCTGAGCACCAAGTCCGGCAGGGCTGTTTGTTTTTCGAAGGTGCATGAAGATGCGGATGCGGGATTGAAAGAATGGTTTCCGCAGCTATTCATCACCCATAAACATGAAGAGCCTGCTTACATACCTCCCTCTGCTGGGTGCCCTTGCCCTGGCCTCCTGCAGCACTACGTCCCAGGTGAGTCTGGATTATACCTCTGGCCCTGGCCACGTAAAACCCGGTACGCCCGAATTTTCCACCCGCCTCTTCAATGACCAGCGCGGCTTAGGCCCCATGGATCTCGGCACCGTCCGGACACAAATTGGCACGCCCGTGGAGTATGTGCAGACGCGGGTCCCCGTCAGTGAAGTCGTCACCAACGCTTTTGGTTATGGCTTGCAGGCCCGCGGCATGCTCAACCGCCCCCGCACGGCTCGGTATATCATTACAGGAGACATCATGGATCTATACTGCCAGATGCTCGTACGCCCCTATGGGTATGCTCGCATCCGCGTGACCGTATTGGATGCGGCCAGCGGCCAGATCATCCATAGCAAGGTCTATACTGGGGAACGCGGCAGCAGCGTTTATGTCCCCGGCAGTGGCTCCCCAGTACCCCTCCTGCGGGACCTCGTCTCCGGAGCCCTCCAGGATGCCGTGGACCGTTCCTTGGATGATCCTGCCCTGCGCAACAAACTGGGCGCACCCGTCATGCGGGATCGCTTCCGGGAAGAGCCTACTGATTACGGCCCGACCATCACCATCTGAGTGGAGCCCCCTCCCACTCTCGCCCCATGCCCGCCAACCGCTTTTACAACGCCTTTGATTCACAGAGGCTGAAACCTCGCGCTCTGCCTGATGGCGAATACCGGAGCGCCTTTCAGATTGACCGAGACCGCATCATCCACAGCAGCGCCTTCCGCCGCTTGCAGAACAAAACGCAGGTCTTCCTTTCCGGCGAATACGACTTCTACCGCACCCGCCTCACTCACAGCATTGAGGTCGCACAAATCGGCCGTTCCATCTGTGCCTATCTGTCCCAGCAAAACAGTCTGCTGGCCGAAGACTTTTTTATCGATGCCGACCTTGTCGAATGCGCCTGCCTTTCCCATGACCTCGGGCATCCGCCTTTCGGTCATACCGGAGAGCGCACCCTGCATCGCTTGATGCTACCGTATGGCGGATTCGAGGGCAATGCCCAGACCCTGCGCATCCTCACACAGACTTTGTTCAACGAAGGCCGCGAAGGCATGGATCCCACCCGTGCCCTGCTGGACGGTGTGCTCAAGTATAAGACCCTCCACGCTGAGACCCCGACGGCAGCCAACCATTTCCTCTACAACGACCAGGAAAGCTGGCTGGACTTCACCCTCGGCGGCCAGGCCTTCCCAACGGAACTCACCCCTGGGAGAGTCCGTAACCAGTTCCGCAGCATCGAATGCCAGATCATGGACTGGGCGGATGACACCGCCTATTCGCTCAATGACATCGCCGATGGCATCCATGCAGGGTTCATCAGCGTGACCAGCCTGGAACGCTGGGCAGCAACTCAATCCCTGGATGACACCGGTAAAACCCACATTGTGAAGCTCTGTGAGGCCATCCATGGCAACCGGGTGGAGCGCAAGCTCAACAGCAGCATCGGCCGCTACATCCGCGCAGTCACCCTGGTGCCAGACAGGAACTTTCTCAGCGAGATGACCCGTCGGCATCAGTTCCGCCTGGAGATCGCTCCAGAGGTCCTCGCCCAGGCAAAGCTGAACAAAAAAATTGCCTTCGAACTCGTTTTCAAAAGCCCTCAACTCCAGCAGTTGGATTACAAAGCAGACTTCATCCTGACCCGCCTCTTTGAGGTGCTTCAGCGCCGCTACATCGAAAAGAAAGAAGGACTGCATCTTCTGCCCGCCTCACTGGAAACAGAAATTGAAAATGCCCCCGATGAAGTAGTCAGGGCCAGACTCGTTTGCGACTGGGTCGCCAGCATGACGGACAGCTTCGCCTTCCGCACCTACCGTCGTCTGTTTGATGCCGGCTTCGGCTCCATCACTGACTTCGTCTAACGTAAAGTGCATCAAATCGCTTCACTCTCGTCATCACTCAAGCCAGCCTTCAGTCGGCTTGAACAGGCCGCTTCCTTGATCAAAGACCGAGATTCCCAGATGCCCGTCCGCTTTCGCCTGGGCTAGCGCACGTTTCAGTGTCGCACAGCGGGAGGCATAGCTCTCACCACCGATCTTGCACAGGGCATCCAGCTTTTTCTGCACCGTGCTCCCCGCAGCCAGTGCCGCTTTCACCTGAGTTTTTGTCCCCCTGCCCTGGTGATGGATGTCCGCAATGGCAGTGCAAATAAGGTCCGAGACACCATCCAGTCCATACCAATGGGCATACCGGTCCCGCAACTTGCCCATCGTAATATCAGCCGCCACCTTGACCTGGAGCGCATTGGCCTCTTCATCCATATTCGCCAGATGCACCATGCGAGCAGTCACAGAAAGCTCCAAATCATCCACCTTGGCCAGATCCGGATTCAGATAGCTCATAAAATCTTTCAGGTTCAGCTCATTGGGATGTCCAGGCCTTGGGTATGCTTTTTCCAGGCTGACACTGTGCGTGCCCACCAGCCGATGCAGCACCCCATCGATCACCTTCAGGTCTGGAAACAATCCCTGGAAGGCAGTATTCTCCGCAGCCAGCCTGCGGAAAAGCAGGATCAAATTATCCTTCGGCGTATGCGCTGCGAGTTGCAAAAAACCAAAGGTAAACGCCGCCCGATCATAACTGTTCAAGCGGTTAAAATACCCGCCGCTTTCCCCTGCTGCAATGACCCCCAATAGACCAGCCACCGTTTCATACCTGCCTGTGAAATCTGAAATTTTATATCGCGGGCCTTCGAGTTTGCTGGACGGCTGGTATAGCCCCTCATTGGACAAATAGGAAGTGCTGCGTGCCACATAGAATTCATTCACTCCAGGCAGAGTCGCATAGTAATCCTTCTTTCCACCTGAAACAGGCACAGGCCTGATCACCGGCTGCATACCCTGGTTCCCATTCACGCTTACTGAAGCTGGAACTGACACCGCATTTGCTAAATCAGGTATTGTGGCCCCTGAAGGGAACGTCCCGAAAAACAGCCCCTGCTTGCCCCCGTAGCTTCCCTGAAACCGCGCCAGAAAATCCTTGGCCCTTTGGGAGATCACCAAGTCCGCCGTGTTGGAATAATGATACACCAATCCTTCGCTAAAAATGCCCACATGCTTCTTCGGCACATTGCGCATCGTGTGTTTATCCAAATCCACATTCATCTTGTCGGTCACAAAGACGATGCACATTTCATTGGCGTTGTCCTTCCAGTTTCCAACCTGCGGACAAATGGAGAACAGTTCCTGCACCCGCAGGCAAGCCCCTGGATGACTACCGTTGTTGTGCATCTTGCAGGTATAGCCTGCATCCACTTCCAAAACGTGACACACAAAGTGCGCACAGTGATTATCACCCGAGTTTGTAAATCTGTTGCCACAGAAATCACCGATGGTTTTTCCTAATGCTTCACTCAGTTTCATAAACTTCCCCCAAGGTTAAATGCTAGCCCCTCATCCCCACACCACGAAATTTACCACATCGCTAAATAATGACAAACATCATTTTTAGACTCAATATTTCCCCGCAAAAAAAAACCATCTCAGCTAGCCACTACTTCGCAGCAGGCATCCGTCGGTAAATGCGGCTACGGTTCACGTTGAGCAGACGGGCAGCTTCCGTGACATTGCCTCCCGTTTGCTCCAAAGCCCGTTGAATCAAAGTATGTTCGGCAGCTTCGAGATCCATGGGCACACTGTCCATATTTCCCTTCACCCCCGTTTTGGCTGGTTGCACAGGAGTCGCAGCAGTCACTTCAAAAAGCTGGAGATGCTCACGCTTCACTGTCTTGCCTCCGCTCAGGATCAGCGCGCGTTCCATCGCATTTTTGAGCTCGCGGACATTGCCAGGAAAGGAATGTTTCAGCAGCATGGCCTGGGCAGCTTCGTCCAGGGTGGGTGGAGTCATCCCCATTTCCGAGGCGAAGACCTTCAGGAAATGCCCCGCCAGCAGCAGCATATCCTCACGCCGTTCCCGCAGCGGAGCCGTCTCCACCGTATAACGGGCCAGGCGGTAGTAGAGATCTTGGCGGAAGTCCCCGCTGCCAATTTTGGCAGCCAGATCAGCATTCGTCGCACTCAGCACCCTCACATCCACACGGTGTGATTTCGTGGACCCTACCGGGGTCACCTCTCCATCTTCCAGCACACGCAGCAGCTTCGCCTGCAGAGCCGCAGGCATGTCGCCGATCTCATCCAGAAACAGGGTGCCGCCATCCGCCAGTTCGAAGTAGCCTTTGCGGTCCGCCGTGGCCCCAGTGAAGGCCCCTTTGACATGACCGAAGAACAGCGACTCCAGCAGGTCTGCGGGCACCGCCACACAGTTCACCGGGATGAAGGCCGCCTCCGCACGCGGGCTATGGTAATGCAGCGCCCGGGCCACCAGTTCCTTGCCCGTACCACTCTCGCCAGTGATCAGCACGCTGGTTTTGGAAAACTGACGCAGCCTTTCAATATCGGCCAGGATGCGCTTCATGTGAGGACTCCCACCCACGAAACCGTCCAGCCCCCAGCGCTGAGCCTCCCGGGAAGCCAGCGAGGTAAGCCGCTGCGTCGCCTTATCTCTGGAGTGCTCAGCCTCCACCCGCCGCGCCACCTCGGCCTCCAGCTCAGCATTGCGCTGTTGGAGTTCGCGGGTCAGTCCACTGATCTTCAGATGCGTAGCCACACGGGTCACCACTTCTTCCGCTTGAAAAGGCTTCACAATGTAATCCACCGCCCCCACACGGAACCCATTCAGGATGCTCGCCGTATCATTCCGGCTGGTGATGAAGATGACCGGTACCTCCCGTGTACTTTGTTCCGCCTTCAAAGTTTTGCAGACGTGAAAACCATCATGCCCAGGCATCATCACATCCAGCAGGATGAGATCCGGCTGCGCACGGGCAGCCAGCTTCAATGCATCCTTGCCGCTGGATACGGCCAATATTTCATACCCCTGTGGCTCCAGCACATGGCTCAGGAGGGTGAGGCTGGCCGCTGTATCGTCGGCAATAAGAATGCGGGGACGGTTCATGAGATGGAGATCTGGGCGATGATGCGCTGGATGGTTTTCATGTCATAGCTGGCCAGAAAGCCGCGCAGATGCTGTGCCAGCCGCTGCCCCGCACTGCCTAGCTGCTCCAGTTCACCCAGACAACTTTTCAGGACAGTCGCACTATGCAGTTCCGCCGCCATCGTCAGGCGGGAGGCCAGATCCTCCGGCAGGGAGATCTGGCTCAGGTCAAAGGGATCTCCCGCATCGGCATCGGCGGTTTCATCTTTGTATTCAAACTCCGCGCCTAACAAATGACGCAGACATCCATAGATACGCTCCGCACGGAAAGGCTTCGCCACAAAGTCATCACACCCGGCCTTGAGACACAGCTCCCGCTCATGCGCCAGAGCAGAGGCTGAGGTGGCCACAATTTTGACTTCATCATGATCAAATTCCTCCAGGATGCGCCGGGTCGCCTCCAGCCCGTCAAACTCAGGCATCCGGATGTCCATGAAGACGATCTGTGGTCGCGAGACCTGTACCACCTCCACCGCCTGCCGCCCATGCTCAGCCAGCACCACCTCACAGCCGATGAAAGTCAGCATGGAGGCCAGCACCTCTCGGTTCTCCCGGATGTCATCCACCACCAGCGCCCGCACCATGCAGCCCGGTGCCAGTCCCACCAGCTCACGCACAGAATTATGTACCACCCCTTGTCCAGCAGCCATGGGCAGGGAGAGCTCCACATGAAAACAGGACCCCTTCCCTGGCTCTGAATGCACACCGATCCGTCCTCCTAAAATTTCAAGCTGCCGACGCGCAATCGCCAGCCCCAGACCAGTGCCACCACGGGTGCCCGGCTCCTGCTGGAAGGGGTCAAAGATGCGCTGCACGGCATCCGCCCCGATACCGATGCCCGTATCCTCCACCTCGAAACGCCAGCACTCATCCTCCAGGGAAAGAACCCGCAGGGTGACTCGGCCCTGCGTGGTAAACTTCACCGCATTGCCCAGCAGGTTGATCAGCACTTGGCGCAGTTTTCCCTCATCGCCATAGACCGTCACCGGTTTGTCCAAAGCCGCTGCCTCAATGCGAAAACCAATCTGCCTTTCCTCACAGGGATGCTGGAACATGGCCCCCAGTTCCCGCACCAGGGCAGCGAGGTCAAAGTTCGTCTTTTCCACCTCCATGTATCCGGCATCAATTTTGGATAAATCCAAAATTTCCTGGATCAGATGCAGGAGGTGGTCGCCACTGTTGAGGATCGTCGCCACCGCATCCCGGTGGAATCGGGGCAGCGCACCGTCACGGGCCAGGATCTGCGCATAACCCAGGATGGCATTCATCGGCGTGCGGATCTCGTGGCTCATGTTGGCCAGGAATTCAGACTTCGCACGGCTGGCCGCCTCGGCACTCGCCTCCGCCTTTTTACGCACGACCACCTCCGCCAGCAGATCCTTCTGGGCCCGCCTTACCTCCGCCGTCTGAAGGGCACTTTTCCAAAGGTAACCTGACAGCAGCATGGTGATCACCAGCCCGCCTGCCAGCGTAATCCATGGCGTGAAATCTGACCTCCGGGCGAGAAGGGCTGTCGTCGGCTCAAAGAGCAGCGTCCAGTGCCGCCCGGCCACATCCACGCTCGTCGTCCATGTTGGAAAACCAGAAACCCTTTCACCTGCTTGATAATAGAGCAGGCTGTCATCGGCATGATCCCTCAGCGACAGAGCGACACCGCTATTGTGGGCCTCCACCAGTGAAAGGTCGATAAGATCGCCAATGCGAAAGACCGCCGTAGCAAAGCCTGTGAGAGAACTCCGCCTCTCATCCACAGTCGAAGCCGCCCCTTTGTAAAGGGGTTCAAACACCACAAAACCTTTTTGCGACCCCTGCTCCTGAGCCAGCCGGATAGGGGCCGTCGCACGCGCTTCCCCAGTATCCCGTGCTTTCTCCAGGGCCTCCCGCCGTCTCGGTTCAGCCTTCACATTGAAACCCAGCGCAGGTGCATTCTTTTGCAGGCTCTCCAGGTAAAAGACCGGAAAGTATTCATCACTGGGCCTGGCTCTCACGATTTCACCCTCAGCCTTTTCCTCTGTAAAACGGAAATCTTTAAAACCCTCTTGCCGCGCCCTCGCCTCCCACGCGTCACGCTCCGGTCCAGCCACACGAGGATCCCAGGCCAGAGCCTGTAGCTCCGGCTGCCGGGTCAGGAAGCTGCCCACAAAGATACCAAAATCCTCCCGCGACACCTCATCATGAGCCTGAAAAAAAGCCACGATGCCATGCAGGACTTCCATAGAACGCAGGATCTGCCCTCGGATCACTTCGGTCCGGTCCTTCGCCAGCCGCTGCACTTCATCCTGCCAGGCGTCCTGGCGGTTCTTCATCTGCAAAAACGTCAGCATCCCCGTTGCCACCAGCCCAAGCACCAGCGCAAAAAGAGCTGGTGCTCTCACGGGTGCGTCAGAGCTGGCTTGGTCAGGCATGGTGGCGGGGAGATATCCGCCATTACCTCAAGCACTCATCATGCCAGCGCACCGCAGTGACCACCATTCAGCCTACCGCGCCAGGCTGGACGGAGCATCCGCAGCCATGGCGGCACGGTAGTTCGCCTGCGCACGGAAGTATTCCGCCTGAGCCTCCACCTCCAGCACCTTCGCATCAAACGTCGCCTGCTCACGGATTTGCAGGGCCAGCAAGTCCGTCGCCCCCTGTTTCAGTCGCTCGTTCTCTGCGGTTTCGAGCTGCTGGGACAGATCCACATTCTTGCGGGTCTGCTGCAAAGCATCGTAGGCCGCAATAATCGCACTGTGGCTGTCACGCACATCTGCAGAGATACGGTCACGGGCAAACTGCTTGTCATTCTTCAGCCGCTGGATCAGCGCCTCAGCCACCTCGATCCGCCCTTTCGCCTCACGGCGTTGTAAAGGCAGCTTAAACTCCACTTTGGCCTCGATCTCCGTGCGTTCCAGGTTACTTGGCAGTCTTCCCCCGGTTGCCTGCGCCGCTTCAATGCCGACATCGAGCTGGGGCATCATGTTGTTTTTGGCCAGCTTGCGGTCGATCTCATTTTTTTCGATGTTCAGCTCAATGCGGCGTATTTCAGGACGGAAAATGGCTGCCCTGGCGATGGCTGCCGTCACCTGGCTTTCATCCGGCCGTGGATGCGGAGGAAAAGCGCTCGGCACCCGCTCCCGTGGGCTGATGACTGGCTCCGCTAGCTCGCGGGACCGATGGAACAGGGACAGCTCAATGGCCGCCGCCTGAAAACGCCGCAGTGCCTGCACCACGGCGATCTCCCGGCTGACGACAAGGCGCTGGTTATCAATCTGCACAATCGGTGCCGACGCACCGCGCTTCACCTGCTCAGCGATGGCTGAATCACGGTCTTTCGCAATACGCAGCAGTTCCTCCGTCAAAGTCAGCCGCTGACCGGCAGCCACCCAGGTAAAATAGGAAATCGTGGCAGCACGGACGAAGTCCAGGTACTGCCTGAGAATCATCGGATCTGCCAGTTCCTGGTCGATTTGAGACTGCCACAATGCCGCACGACGACGGTCGATCGTACCATCACGCAGCAGCGGCAGCCGGAAGCCTACCACAGCCTCACCATCAGTGCTGGTGCGGTCCTTGTTGTAATTCGGCAAGAATCCACTGCTCAGCCGATAGCCACCGTACACATTGCCCCCCCAGAATGGCAGAGGCTGGTCCATCACGGCATAACCTGTCTGCCCATCATAATAACCGGCTGGCTGGAATGCCCCGCCCACATTCAGATTCAGGTCAAAGGCACCCAGCGCCTGCCGGGCGCGCCCATTGGCGATATCCTGCTCGATCAATGCCGCCAGATACGGCGGATACTGCGTCTGCACACTCGCCAGCACTTCCTCCAGCATCAGCGGCTTCACCGCTGTGGAGGCATGAGAAAAGCCCAGGCATGAAAACACGACACAGGCCGCAACAGCGCACCGGCGGCTAAATGAGAACGAGGGTAAAGGGGCCGTCATCATTTTTTAGTAGGGTCGAGTTTTCCGTCCGCGTTCGATATCAGCGGGGGAAATCCGTTGATCTGCCGCCAAAGCTCAAACCACAACGGGACTTGGTTTAGCATGACCCATGCATTCGCACGTACCCCCTGGCGCAGCCACCTATCTTTGTCTGGCCACCCCACACTCACCGTCCCTTTGCCATCCCCCCGGTCCACCTGATCATCCGAGGGTCCCACGACGACACGGAAGCGCCCCAGACCATCATCCGTGGCATCCACAAAAACCACCTCCCCGCCAAAGGTGCCTACCGCCAGTTGTGGCCAGCCGATCATCTGCACCGCCGGCCAGCCTTCAAAAGCCAGACGCACAGGGCTGCCTGGCGTGACCTTCCCGTCCTCCTCCTTGCGTGCATGAATGAGCGGCATGTCATTGCCATTGACCCAGATTTCGACATAGCGACTGTCCGTCTCAGGAATGATGACGCAGATCAAAGAGCCAGGGCGCAAGTAGGTGCCATCCGTCGCCGCCACTTGGAGAACAATCCCGTCACGGGGTGCATCCACGATTTGTCTCAGGGTTTGGTTAATCTGCACATCGATGACGGATAGATCTCTCTCCGCCATGGCCACATCTCCATGGGCGGAGCCTTTCTGGGCATGGATGGAAGCGATGGTCGCATCAAAATCATTGCTGGTACGGTTCAGTGTCGCCTGCGAGGATTTCAGGTCCGCCGTCGTGGAGTCACGTTGCAGGGTGGCCAGCTCATGCTCCCGCTGCGATGCCAGCCCTTTTTCAAACAGGGCATGAGTGCGTGAATAATTCAGCGCGGCTGTCTCAGCAGCTATCTTCGATGCCGCTACCCGCTGCGCGGCTCCGTCGATGGCCTGTGCCTTTGCCAGCTCCTGCTGCGTCACTTGGGCGATGAGGGACTCCACCCGCCCCAGCGCAAAACTGCGTCGGCTTTCAATCGCCTCCCGCTGTGCCCTCAAGTTCGCAATCAGGTTCGGATCATTGTCCTGGATTTCGATGATCAGGTCTCCCTTTTTCACACGCTGGCCTTCCACCACATGCAGGTGCTTCACCCGGCCAGAGACCTGGGCCTCCACATTGATGCGCCGGTCCAGCGGATTAAAGGCGATCACTCGGCCCGTGCCAGATACGAACTGCCGCCAAGGCAGAAAAAAACATCCCAGGACGAAGAACACAAAACCAAGCACCAGCAGCCTGCTAAAGAGGCGTGTGTAACGCGTGGAGCCAGCCATGGAAAGCGCCGGCAATTGAGGAGAGAGGGCAAAGTCAGTCATGTCAGAATGGGGTCAGCCTTTGATCTGAGTGGAAGCAGAACCATCGGTTAGATTGCAGGGGCTTAGCTGAATCACCTGGTCGCAAAGCTGTGTGACGTCGTGGTCGCGCGTGGTCAGCACGACCGTCCAGGGCAGAGACTTGTCCAGGATGGCGGCGGACAGGCTGGCGAAAGATTCCGGATCCAGACTGTCAAACAGTTCATCAATCAGCAGCAGGCGTGGCCGCTGCACCAGTGAACGCGCCAGCAGCAGGCGGGTGCGCTGGTTACCGGAAAGCGGTGCACCGCCGATCTTCAGGCGCAGATTCAACCCCTCGGGCCGGGCTAGCAAAGTATCCAGCAGACCCACGCGTTCCAGTGCCTCGCGGATTTCATCCATCCCGATGTCCGCACGTCCCAAGCGCAAGTTTTCGACCACGGTCGCATCCACAATCTCGTCGCGCCGGAGGAGCTGCACATGGTCACGCAAAGCCTCCAGATACCAGCTTCGCAGGTCCAGCCCGTCGATGCATACATGCCCGCCCGTGGGGGTGCGCAGGCCAAACAGGATATCCAGCAGAGAGCTGGCGCCCGCCCCGTGAGGCCCGACGATGGCCACTCGTGACCCAGGCCGGATGGTAAAGGTACGGCTCAGAAACAGCGGGGAGTTCTCTGTATAACCAAAAGTAAGACCGTCCGCCACCACCGATGCCCCGCTTTCTCTTTTCACGGGTTGCTCACCAGATTCACGCTCGATCTCCAAATCGAAAATGTGTCCCAGTTTATCCATCGCAGCCATGACGTCATACCAGGCCTCCAGTTTCTTACCGAGCTTGGCCAGCGAGGCCACAATGGCACTCATGATCAGTTCACTGGCCACCAGCTGGCCGAGCGTAATCTGTTGACTGACCACCAGCCAGCCGCCCATCACCAGCAGTGCCGCGCCCGCTAAAACGGAGAGTACAAGCAGCCCGATAATCTGCCTCATGACCACCCGGAAGTGCGCAGCCCGGCGGGTGACGTATTCAGAGGCGAGCTGGTTGGAGCGCTCATAGGCCAGGTGGTATCCACCAGGACCCTTGAAAAGAAACGGGTAGGCCGCAATCTCCTCAAACCAGTTCACTAAATCATACTTGGTGCGTGATTCCGCAATGCTAGTCTCCACCGCACCACGCCCGCACAGCCATAGAACCAGGACAATGAGGACCAGCAGCACTGCGACGAATAACAGCAGCAAGGGATGGTAGAGGGCCAGCAGCATCATCCCGATAAGGCTGCCAAAAAACAGATTGATACCATCCAGCAGCAGCAGGGAGGTACTCTTCTGTGCGGTCACCACATCCAGAAAGCGGTTCACCAGTTCAGGAGCGTGGACTCCTTCCAAGGATTCAGCCCGCACACGAGGCAACCGATACGCCAAGTCCGCCGCCGCGCGCACAAAGATTCGCCGCTGAATAATATCCGAAACGAAATACTGCAATCCAGTGATCACCGCCTGGAGAGACAGCGCCGCCAGAAGCGCAAACCCCACAATAACCAGCGCCTGGAAATAAGGCTGGGACTGCCCGCCAAAGGCCAGATTGCTCACCACCGCATCCACCGCCAGCGGTGCTGCCAGATAGAGAATACCAGAGAATACAGAAAAGATCAGCAGCGTCAGAATGTCCTGCCGCTCCGCCTTTAACAGACGGAAAAACCGGGTCACCGGGCTGACATGCAAATGACCGTTACCATGCCCATTGCCATGGCCATTTCTGTGATGACCATGACCGTTGCTGCCATACATCTGTGCATGACGTGCATGTGCCGCATGAACGCTCATATCATGAGCCGCCCGCTCCGGCTGCACCACGCCTGCTTCAACCACATCCTCTGCACTGACGAGCCCCAATCTTTTCACCAGTTCTTTCCGGGTAATGGTACGGCGGTGATGCGGATCCTCGCCGTCCGCAATGCGGAGGCGGAGCCAGCCAGCAAACGTGATGATAATCCAGTTCTGCTCCTTCACTGACCAGATAACCACGGGCGTGTCATTGTGCGCCTGCCAGACAAGATCCGCCAACGGCATACGGACCGGGGAAACATTCATGTAAACCTCCGATGCCGCACTGACCAGCAGGCTCAGCGGCTCAGCATCAGCACGCGTGGCATTTCGAATAGCAATCTTTGCCCTTTCGTGATCATACTCCGTGCCTGTAATGGCGCTGAGCTGTGCAAGTAAGCTGGCCGAAAGAGGGAGCGAGGGCTGTTCAGTGGGCAACTTGCCGGGAGGAGTGTTGGATGGCATTCAGTGAATTTTTTTTGCGGCAGAATTACGGTTTGTCTATGCACCTGGGATGTCAATTTTCAGCGCTATTTTGTCAAGACATGGCGGTTGAGTTTTGTGGAAACAAAATGAAACCAGCTCTTTTGCAGCCCATCCGCACAACCAATCAATCTTTGAGGCCACTCCCCAATAGCAGACAGGCCAACGCTTCAAAACGTAACGTTGAGACCAACGCAACCAGCCGCTCGGCCTGAGGCTCGACGGCATTGTGTGTAGGTTTATTTTAAAGTTAAATGGGATCATCCAAGGATGCGCGCTGGATCAGCGCCCCAGTTCCAGGGCCAAAGTGTTCAGGGTTGAAAATCATTCTCCCAAACCACTTGGCCCTACCAGACATCCAGTCTGGATTTTCAAACTTTCAGTCATCTACAATCCTCACCCAAACAGGCTGCGGAGTGTAGATTTCATCATTAACCACCGAAGTTCTGATTTTGCACACCTGTCCTTTTCGCGATGCGATCCTTATAGTTAAACCAAATTTTTGCCACAACGGCAGCGGAAACGATCAGGTAGGCCGCGAGTGTGTCATAATCAGCGTCCTTGGAGAGTTCAAGCATTGTGTTCATACTGATGGAAGGGTTAAGTTAGACTAACATCCGCACAGGCGGTGGACGCAGCAACCAGCTACGACAATCCATCTTTGCCATAAGACCCCGGGCAAGCCAATGGGCAGCCCTGCGCTCCGTATCTCAGCATTTTGCTGGGTCGCCCTCAGTTACAGGACGACTTTCTCTCACGCTTGTTCCCCAGCCCAGCGGGTGGCGTGGTGAACCAGTTCAGTATTGTTTTTCAAACCCAGCTTCCGCTTGATCTGGCTGCGGTGGGTATCTACCGTTTTCACGCTGAGATGCAGCAGGCGCGCCACTTCCTGCGGTTCCTTACCCTGGCCGACAAGGCGATAAACTTCAAACTCGCGGTCTGTCAGTTTGGTGACAGAAGCCCCCTCCTGCTTGGGGCCTTGCGAGCCGGCCAGCGCATCAAGGATAAGGGTGGAAATGCGATCGCTCACAGAAATCCCGCCCGCTAATACTTTTCTGATAGCCTGGATGACCTTTTCAGGCCCCTCTTGTTTCATGATGTAACCCCGTCCGCCTGCACGAATGACACGCTCCGCATACAGCGTCTCATCATGCATCGAGATCATCAGCACAGGGATCTGCGGGTGGACTGCCCGAACATCTTTCAGCGCCTCCAGACCACTCTTGTCAGGCAGGCTCATATCCATCATCACCAGGTCCGGTTTGAAGCGAGCGATGGCTTCCATGGCCTGCGCTGCATCATGCGCCTCGCCGCATACGGCCAGGTCAGGTTCCATTCCCACAAGCCCCGTTAACCCCGCGCGGAAGACCGGATGGTCATCCACGATCAGCACGCGTTTGGAAGAGGCTTTCTGGTCAGAGCTTTTCGGGGCCATTGGCAGTGGAGTTGGTTTTAGAGGCGGTTGAGAGAGGGAAGGAGCAAGTAACACACGTGCCACGTTTTGCAGCTTTCTCAATTTCAAGCGTGCCAGAGATCATCTCTGAGCGGTAACGCATGATCCGCAATCCCATGCCTTCATGGATAGCCGCAGGCTCCTTGATGCCCAGACCATCATCGATCACAGAAAGATAGGCTTTACCCCCTCGCGTCGATAAACGCACCTTCACTTTCTGGGCACGTCCATGACGTACTGCATTATTGATCGCTTCCTGGGCGATACGGTAAAGGTGAATGGCTCCTCGTTGATCCTCAAGCATCACTTCAGCCCTTGATTCAAACTGACAGGAGATGCCAAACAAATCCGCTGAGCGCTCCGCCAGGTTCTTTAACGCCGCACCTAGCCCCCCCTGCTCAGGTGCCACCGGATGAAGGCCACGTGCAAGTGCGCGTGTATGGTTCAGTGATTTGCCAAGCAACGTGCACAGTTTGCTGGCAGGCTCCTGTTCCTTTGCACCACTTGCCGCAAGTTTACGCGCCAGCACATCCGCCATCATCCATGCACCGGCGAGCTGCTGCCCCAGGTCATCATGCAAATCCTGGCCAATGCGCCGTTGCTCGCGCTCACTGATGCGCAGAATTTCCTCCTCCAACTGCCTGCGTGCCGCTATCTGGCCCCGCAGCTCCGCAGTGCGCTCTTCCACTCGGCGTTCCAGCTCCGCATTCAGTCGCAGGATGGTCTGCTCCGCCTGCTTGCGCTCTGTGATGTCACGTGAAATTTTAGAGAAACCCGCCAGGCGGCCATTGGCATCAAGGATGGGGGAAATGGTCAGTGAGACATCCAGGATGTCACCATTCTTATGCCGCCGCTGAGTTTCATAATGATCAATGCGCAGACCACGCTCAATCAACCGCTTGAATACAGCCTCGTCATCCTCGGCCTGCGGCGGCCGTAGGAAGGCCATCGTCCGGCCCACGGTCTCCTCTTGGGTATAACCAAAGATGCGTTCTGCTCCAGCGTTCCAGGTATCGATTTCCCCGTCAAGATTCATCGTGATGATGGAGTCATCCGTCGTCTCCACCACGGCCGCCAGCCGCCGGTTCATCGCCTCAGCGACCTCCCGTTCCGTGATGTCCCTGGCGATGCCACCGATCTGGTGCGGTCGTCCGTTTTTGCGCGAAAGAATGATTCCACGGTCTGCCAGCCACCGCACCTTACCGTCCCTTCCTTGGACCCGGTAATGAACCTCGTAATCATCCGTCTTGCCACTGAACCAACGGCGCAGAGCCGCACGCACAGCTTTCTGGTCATCTGGATAAATGGACTCCTCCCACATCTGCGGGTGCTCGCGTAACTCAGCCAGGCTCACCCCCCAAATGCGCTCAAACGCCGGACTCACATACGAAAAGCGCGGCGGGTCCACCTCCCGAAACCAGAGCACATCGCCGATGTTTTCCACAAGCATCCGGAAATGCTCCTCATAAGAATCGGTCACCACATCGGGCAGCTTTCCTTCCTTGGGTTGGCGCGGGGATTTAGAGGCAATACGTTTCGGCATGGTGGCCGAAATTCTAAACATTTACAGGCCAGCATTCCAGCCCTGGTTGTTTATACAGGTTAATTTCCGGCCATGGGACTATCTGGATTCAGAGGCCGCTCCATGAAACGCACGGGCTTTTCATAAATGGCCAGCACGATGCAACCAGCCTCGCTGACGACGCTATGGTAAGTGCCAGGAGGATGGATACGCAGAGTGCCGGCATTGATGATGCCATTTTGATCACGCTGGCTGCCTGCCAGCACGAGAATGTGCTCCCAGCCCTCATGCAAATGCATGGGCACGCGTGCCTCTTTACGAAAACGGATCAGTGCGGCGGTGGGGCCGTTGATGCCGTCTCCATAGAAGCGGTAGATGTCCACTCCATCGCGGAAATAGCTCCAGGGAATGTCCTCCTCCTTCTGCAGGATGTTAAAGACGTCTTTCAGTTCAAAGTGAGGAAAACTGAAGCTTGGCGGTGGAGTGGGGTCGTCAGGGTTCACAACAAGGCGGCATCATAAAGAAGCCGGACGGGGTGGCGAGTGAAAATGAGGGTGAATTTATCCAAGATGAACGTTAGGCCGTAATGGCCTCAATGAAGGCCGTGGAGTCACTGACGGCTCCGAAGACACCGCCCTGCATCTTGATCATCTTCAAGGCGGCAAGGTAGTTTCCATAGTCGGTGGCACCGGTACAATCGGAAAGGAGCAGACATTCAAAACCGCGATCATTGGCCTCACGCATGGTGGTATGCACACAGACATCCGTGGTGATACCGGCCAGCACGATGTTTTGAATGCCTTTCTGCCGCAGCAGCATGTCCAGGTCTGTGCCGTAAAAGGAGCCCTTGCCAGGCTTGTCGATGATGGCCTCTCCTGGGAGGGGATACAGTTCTGGAATAATGTCCCAGCCGGGTTCACCGCGAGTCAGAATACGACCGCACGGACCGGCATCGCCGATACCCGCACCGATGCGCTGACTGCGCCACAATTTGTTAGCCGGGAGATCAGCCAAGTCTGGACGATGGCCCTCCCGCGTGTGCATGATGTGGTAACCTTTAGCGCGAGCCGCTTCGAAAACCTTCTTGATAGGCTCAATGGGGGCGCGGGTCAGGCTCAAATCATAGCCCATTTTATCCACGTAACCGCCTGGTCCGCAGAAGTCGGTTTGCATGTCAATGACCAGGAACGCGGTGTTCTCTGGCCGGAGGTCGCCATTGTATGGCCAAGGATAGGGATCAGCTTCGACGTAAGGCATGAGGAGGAATAATTAAAGGAGGTAAGCAAAGAGTGAACCAAGTTCGGGTGGCACTGCGGTTAACCAGACCGCAATGCCACCCGAGATCATCAACACCAAAACAATCAGTCGGCAGCCATCGGAAGATGACCGTGAATTTCCTCTTCTTCCGCAGGCTTTGGAGCGACCACAGCGAACTTGGCACAACCTGCCAGAACCAGGGCCACCAGCACATAACTGCAGGCGATCACCGGTGATTCACCAATGCCGATCTTCTCACCATGCATGAGACCGAAGAAGGTCAGCAGAGCACCTGCGAAGGCAAAGTAAGCCCCTGTGGCGAATTTCCGGTCAATCACAAACACGGCAATTGCTGGCAGGATCACACCACTGAGAATGGCCCCACCGCCGAGGACTTCAAGGCCGTGATAAAGAACGCCGACCTGGCCCAGGGCATCCATGCCGACCGCAGCTGCGTTGGTGCCCGCGGCACCCAAGGAATTGTCAATGAGCAGCTTGCCCCAAGCAGCCAGGTGTGGAGTCAAAGCCAGAATGATGGCTGGTGCATGGCTCTTCGGAGTTTCCTGGAAAGCCTGGGCTCCAATCAACATGCCGATGTAAAGAAGGATGGGGGAGATGGCGACGATGGGGATAAGGGACGACATCAGGGAGATGATGCCGAAGGTGCAGAAGAGGATGACGACCACACCGGTGGCGGCTGAGTATCCGATGCGCCCACCCATAGACTTCCAACCCGGATGGCCGATGTAAACCGCATTGATAAACGGATTGCCCAGGCAGCAGCCGACGAGGCTGATCACGCCATCTGCAGTCAGCACGCGTGTTGTTGGGAAATCATCTCCAGCGACAGCGGCACTTTCCACATTGTCCAATGCTTCCACAAGATCGTAGATGCCAAAGGGAATGGCAGTCACCAGGATGACCCCAAGGAACTCAAAGCCCGAGAAGATGTGACCGAATGCAGGCAGCGGAATGGAGAAGCCAAAGTTGGCGAATGAATCCTCCAGCTTGGCCAGGGTCATGCCGCCGTAATTCAGCCCGAAGAGATTGGAACCCCAGGCGATGATGCTGCCCACGGCGATGGCAATCAGACCCGCCGGGATGCCTTTATAATAACGCACGCCACCAAACCAGCTCAGCAAGATAATGGCGAAGCAAACCACACCGATGACGGGAGTGGTGAACATTTCCAAAGCCGGACGCATGGAGATGAAACTGATAGAAACACCAGCCAGAGTACCAAGCAGGGCAGCGCGAGGTGTGATCTTACGAATGACCGGGGCGATAAAACCACCGATCATGAGCACAAAGCTCTGAATGAACACCCAAGTCAGACCCGCTTCCCAGCCCTTGATGGGATCTCCCGTTTGCAGGGAAATGGGCAGCATGATGACGAAGACAACGACAAACATGTGCGGCACGCTCGTGCCTGAAGGCAGGGCACAGACGTCATTGCGGCCGGTTTTCTTAGCCAGCTTATACGCCAGCCAGGCATAGTACATGGTGCTCATGCAGAGCATCAAACCGGTGGCCGGCAGGATGCGCCCGAAGACAATGTCATCTGGCATCTTCAGCACATAACGCAGCAGCGCCGTGAGCGTGAGAAGGTTGACAAGAATGTTGGTCCCGAAGCCGAAAAAGGCGTTCCAGTCCCCGGGTGTCCAGATTTTGGGTTTGTTATCAGAAGTCATAGCGGCAGTGGCATTGAGTTTTTGGAGCAGTTGATTTCATAAGTATTCAGGCCAGAGCGGGGATGATTTTGGAAGAGCCGGTGACCCAGCCAAAAATGCCCCCCTGGGCTTTGATCATTTTCAGCCCCATCTCCTGGAAGATGGGGAAATAGGAGGCCACGCAGTCCTCAGGAACGAGGCATTCATAGCCCCGGTCATTGGCCTCCCGGACGGTGGTGTTCACGCACACCTCAGTAGTCACGCCGGTCACCACCAATTGGGTGATGCCGAGGTTTTGCAGGATGGCGTGGAGATCGGTGGCGAAAAAGGCCCCCTTGCCCGGCTTATCGATGACGGGTTCACCAGGAAGGGGGTAGAGTTCAGGAATGATATCGTGACCGGCCTCACCTCGGATGAGGATGCGGCCCATGGGACCGGTATCACCAATGGTGGTGGCCCCGTGACCGCGCACTTTCTTCGCGGGGGGAAGGTCTGCGAGATCCGGGCGGTGCCCTTCACGGGTGTGCAGCACCTGGAGCCCGGCAGCACGCCAGGCTTCCAAGAGCTTTTTGTTAGGCTCGATGGCCTGACGGAGCTGGGACACATCATTGCCCAGCATTTCGCCAAAGCCGCCGGGTTCCAAAAAGTCACGCTGCATGTCAATGATCAGCAGGGCGCAACGGGCCGGAACCAGTTCAAAAGTGTAAGGTTCCGCTTCGATGCTCAGTGTGGCATTCATGTTCATGATGTTTTGCAGTTGGGCGGCTTCAGCGCGGATAGCGTGCCGGGTTTAAAAGAAGATGGAGACGCCGCCGTGAAACTGGAGGATGTCGCGCTTGCGAGCACCGTCAGCACCCAGGACCATGTTGCCATCCAGCACGCCCGGATTGTCCAGGTGGTAATATTTGACGCCTGCATAGAGGGACCAGAAGCCCATGCTCTTCGGCACAAAACTCAGAGGAATGCTGGCCTGCACCCCGGTGCGGAACACCGCTGCGCCCGAGCCGCCACCAGTGCCGTCAAACTGCTGGTAGAAGTCGTTGTCCACAATGTTCACGAAAGTCGGGAATTCAAACTTCACTGTTTTCAGGTCGATGGTGGGATTGATCCCGACCGTGAAGTAATAGCTCTCGCTGGAGGTGGACTCGTTGAAGGTAACGGTGGACTTGTTCTTCAGTTCTTTCCAGAAGGCCACATAGGGATTCAGGGAGAAGGTCTTGCTGCCGGTGTATGCGGCATCGTTGAAGGACAGCTTCAGTTCCAGATGGTGGGAGGTCGGATAAGCCGAGACCATGCTCTCAAAGGCCGTGTAGTTGACATCGAACTGCCAGTATTTGGCAAATTTGAAAGCAAGCCCGGCGATGGGATCCACTTCGTTCCAGTTACCGTCTTCCGGGCCGGAAGTGCGGGTGTGAATGGAGCTCCATACACCGGTAGTGAGGGTGACATCATTGATGAAACCATCTGGATTGGAGTAGAGGTTCCAGAAGATGAGGAACAGAGGCTGAACGATCAGGCCCTGGTTTTCCACATTGAGACCACGAGGAGTGACGTAGTGGTCGGAAACATCCACTTTGAGAAGAGCATGAATCCAGGGGGATGGTGGCGGCTCGACCACCGGAGAGATGGTATTTTTTTCACCTGCCTGCGAAGTCGCAGGAGTCATGGCAAGACCGGCACTGAGCGCCAGCAGTGCCAGCGTGCCTTTGAGGCGAGAGGGGAGGAGTGTTTTCATGGGAGTGTGAATGCTTTCGGTGAAGCAATTTCTTCTATTGGCAGGACCGGTGCCAACCCCTTGAGTTTGGATTAACATGTTGTTAATCAATGGATTACAAAATAATCAAGGCTGCTAAGGCGAGAACGTCAGAGTGTTTCCGTGTTGCGCGGCGCAACAATCACAACAGGAAGTCAAAATCACGGGAGCCCGGATGTCCCCGGTGGGGATTTGGGGATGATTTTCATTTTATCCCCATGTGGGGATTTTTTGAAGCAGGGCCTTGAAGCTCAATGGTTTGCGATGGGGAGAAGCTTCCCCATGCAATCCCCACGGAGGGATGGATGGGGAATGACCGGACGCGGAAACCCGCGCCCCAAGTAAGCATCCCGTCATTTTCATGCCCCTGATGTTTTCGGATATTCCTGAACAACATCCTCCACAGCAGGAAAGGTAGATCGCAGACTTCATCATTTTATAATATCCGCCACCCTGCACCCCACGGGCAAACGGTTAAAACGCGACTTGGCCTAACTGCCCGAAAAAGTCTGCTAGACGGTAGCGGCCATGCCTTTATTTGATTCAACGACCGGTCAAAGACCCATTCGTTAATCTTTGATGATGCGGGAAGATATTACCATGGAGTGACATCATTCTGGGCGCACTGCTTCTAAATGGGGGCATCAGAGGGAAGGAGTGCCCTGGATCTCATCACTCGGAGTACAGTATTCATCACTCTCCGAGTGATGGGCTTGGATGTCTGCGAAAAAAGAAGAGCGGCGGAGAAAGCGGATGAGAGGTTGAAATGAGAGATGTTTTCCTGGATCTCATCACTCGGAGAGTGATGAGTACAGTACTCAGACGCGAGTAAGCTGGCGGCGGAGGGAGATTTCCACACCGGTGATGAGGACGGCGAGGGTCAGGAAGATGACCATGGTATTGATCCACAGGGTATCGAAATCCGTGCCGAAGTACCTCTTCACGGTTCCGAAGAAGACATTGGGGCTGGTTTTGCGGCGGTAGTCTTCACGCTCCATTTCCGCCTTAGTGACCAGGTCCAGGACCTTGCGGTTGACATAGACCTCCTCAGCACTGACGCCGTCACTCTCTTCCAGTGCGCTCTGGAGGAGCTTCGGCGTGACGCGGCCACGCATGGTGGCATCTCGAATCTCCCGCAGCTTGGCGGCGGCTTCCCGCTCGGTGCGAGCATAAAGGCCGGACACGACGGCGAGACCTTGCTTGGCGGCATCCAGGTCCCGCTGCTGGTCGGAGGTCATCTTGATATCCGGCGGCAGATTGACGAGTTCCTGGATCCGAGCTTCGAGCTGATCCTGGGCGGAAGTGAGGGGGTTCAGCTTGGCCTGGGAAATGAGCATGGCCTCATAACTCCAGCGCAAGGGCATGAACTGGCAGATGAAGGGGACCTTGAGCTTGCTGGGCTCGCTTTCTTCCGTGACGCCAGCTTTATCCAACCAGCGCTGCATGGAGTACACGAAGTCCAGGTTTTTGTTCATCTCCTCATACTTGATGAGGGCTCCGCCGAGAATGATCTGCGGAATGAGGATGAGGGGGATGGCATTGATGGCGGTGCGGTTATCCGTCACAATGCTGGAGATGAGCAGGCCTAAACAGATGCCGGTGAGGGCGGTGACGAACATCCACCAAAGATGGACAAAGAACATGTCCCGGATCTCCAGCACGTTATTCCCGATGAGCAGGTAAATGAAGCACTGGATGAGCGCAAAGGTGCTGAGGGAGATGATCTTGCCACTGAGATAATAGAAGGTGCGCAGGTTATGATTGCGCTCCCGGCTGAGGGTGTGGCGGTCACGAATGATTTCATCCGCACTGTTCGTGAGCCCCAGAAACATGGCGACCACGAGGCTCATGAAGAGATATGTGGGGATGTGGAAGGCCGTGGCGTAGGTGTAGTTTTCCTCCTCGCTGTATTTCAGCACGCTGGAAATGAGGAAACCAAGCAGAGGGGCCTCCAACAAGGTCGTGAGCAGGTTCGTGCGATTGCGCAGCTTGCTCAAAAACGCGCGTTTCAGCAGCGTGTAAAAGAGGATGCTTTCCTCCCGCAATGTGTGCTTGGGCGGCTTGGGCATGGCCCGTGAGCGGGGACTGGATCCCGTGTCATCCCGCGGCCGGGCGATGAGATTCGTGCTGCCTGGAAAGGCCTGGGCCTTGGCCATGCTCTCAAGCATGAGGTGGCTCTGATAGCGGTCACGCCAAAAGTTAGGCGGGAAACGGCGGGCGGCGACGAGGTGTCCATCCGCACTGCGTTCCTGGATGATGTCGCCACTGATATCACGCAGGGGAGTCTCGAGAACATCGAATACGAAATCGGGCGTGAGGTTTCCCGGCATGTCGGCCTCGCGCTGACCGGTCTCGTCATTGTAGGCCTTCCAGAAGTATTCGATCATGCCCTGCGGCGTGCCGAAATAAGCCATCTTGCCGCCTTTATCCAGGAGGAGGGCTTTATCAAACATCTGCAACAGCCGCATGCTGGGCTGGTGGATAGAAGTGAGAACGATCTTGTTGCGGGCGAGGCTGCGGATGATTTCCAGCACGTGCTCGCTATCCTTGGAGGACAGACCGGAAGTAGGTTCATCAAAAAGATAAACATCGGAGATGCCGATCATGTCCATTCCGGCATTGAGGCGCTTGCGCTCGCCACCGGAGAGGAATTTTTGCTGAGGTGTGCCGGCGAGACGCTTGCGCATATCGGCCAGGCCGAGTTCCGCCAACTTGGCCTCGACGCGCTTGCGGCGCTCCTCCGTCTTTAAATGGGGGCAACGAACGGCGACGGAAAAATCCAGGTTTTCCTGCACCTTCAGCAGCGGGTCAAAGGCATCCTCCTGCGGGATGTAGGCGATGTAAGGGGTGAGATTCGGCAGGTTGTTGTACAGCGAAAGGCTGTTCATCAGGACCTCTCCACCGCGTGTTTTAAGCTGGCCACCCAGGACGCGCAGGAGGGTACTTTTACCACAACCGCTGGGACCCATGACGCAGATCATCTCACCGCGGCGGGCGATGAAACTGATGCCGTCCAAGGCTGTATCACGGCCGTCAAAACGATGGGAAAGCTCGCGGATTTCCATCTGCCGGATGGTGTTGCGCTCCTCCTCAATGATACGGTCGCTGAAATGGCAGCGCAGGAACTGGCCCTCGCCCAGGGTGATGGTATCGCCATCGCTGAGCATGATGCGATCCCGCACGGGGATCTGGCCGACATAGATGGGCCGGGAACTGCGCAGGACTTCCAGCTCACCATTTTTCTGCGCGTAGTTGCACTCGATGCGCAGGAGGATTTCCCCCTCGGTGTCTTCGGAAAGGAGGATGTCCCCCTCTTCCAGCAGCTCGGGTTTATTGGAAACGAGGTAGGTATTGCGGCTGCCTTCCAGGCGGAACTGACCCCCAAATTCCTGGGCGCGCACGCGAAGATCACGCAGGGAGATTTCGATATCCCCCTGGGCGATGATGCTGTCTTCAATGGAGGCTTCGACAACGGTGCCTTCCTTGAGAGCGATGCCGTTGAGAGTCGCATCCGTGTTGCGCAGGGCCTCCACAGAGACGCCGAGGCCGAAGCTGACACGAAGGTTTGTACCGCGAGCACGCTGCTGGGCGATTTCGGCATCGCCGGACTCAGTCAGGGTAAGGTAAAGCTGGGAGCCTGTGACCGTCTTCTTGGAATTAAAGTAGGTGATGAGGTCATTGTAATCCAGCGTGACATCCTCGAGCACGACGCGTTCCCCTGGATAGAGGCGGGAGAAATCCCCCGGTGGCTGGCGGCGGCTGCGAACCAGGATGGGAATGCCACCGGTGTTTTTGAGCAGGATGAGATTCTGAAAGCGAAAGGCGACGACGGAGCAGTCTGGCGACAGGGAGCGCAGGAGCACATCGCAGATTTCCCCAGAGCCGATGCGCAGGGTTTCCAAAGGCTGACCGCTCTTGCTGGTGAAGTCTTCCTCGGTAGGCTTGTCCCCGGCATTGAGCTGGTAAACGATGTCAATGGCCTGGGCGGCGATGCCCAGATTGGTCATGAAAAGATAAAACTCCACCATCTGCCGCTGGTTGGTCAGCGAGCTGGAGATGAGCAGGTATAACTGGACGCAGAGCAGGATTTTCTGCTCCATGGTCAGCTCGTTACTCAGTTCCTTGGCCCGCTGGGCCAGGTCCTGCGGCTGCTGGAGAGCCTCAAAATAGAGGCGGCGCATGTCTGCATAAATGGCACCGCTGTAGTCATAACGCAGGTAGCCCAGGGAGGATTCGATTTCCTCCTCCTCCACCTCGCCGTCCAGCTTGGAGAAGCCGGCGAAGACCTCGATAAGCACGGGCAGCATGGAATTCCGCGTGGCCGTGGTGAGGATGGAGCTGTCCTCCCCCTTCCACAGCCGCCACCAATGCCCAGGCTTCATCCAGCTCAACGGTGCCTGGGGTGGATGCTCAGGCCGCCGGTGCAGGGATGGTCGGGACATTTGGGCTGTGCTCATGAAGAGAAAAGCCCCGGGCGGTAAACCGAGGGCGCGCGACTATCGGCGGTCTGAGTGCCGTGGCAACCCAGACTGCTGAAGAAAGCGTTTTTCCAATAAGCGCATTAACCCAGGCGGACATCAATGTCCTTGTCCAGCCAAGTCCACATGCTGTCCAGGGAGGCGGAGACCTTCGCCTTGGCGGCGGCAAGTTCTTCGGCCGTCATTTTCTGCCCCGCTACGGGCACCTGGCGGCCAAACATGTAGTATTTGATCTTCGGCTCCGTGCCAGACGGGCGGACAGCAAAGCTGCGGCCATCGGCCAAGTCCACAAAGAGCATTTTTTCCTTGGAGATCAGCTCACCTTCTTCGTCGTAGATCTCGTCCTTGCGGAAATCGCGCACTTTCACCACCGCGCTGCCATCCACTTCTTTGGGCGGATTGGAGGCGTAGCTATCGGCCAGTTGGGCAATCTGCGCGGCACCGGAGGCTCCTTCAAAGACCTTGCTCTGGTTCACTTCCAGGAAGTAACCGACATCGCTATATACCTCGTCTAGCAACTCTACCACGGTGAGACCGCGTGAGGCAGCATAGGCGGCCAGCTCGGCAAACATGACGACGGCACCGTTGCCATCCTTGTCGCGGCTGAAGTCATCCCCCATATAGCCGTAGCTTTCCTCGCCCCCGAAGACAAGGAACTTGCTGTGCTCCAGGCGTGCGGCACGGGATTCCGCAGCCGGCAGGTCACGATATTTGGCCAGGATTTCCGCAGGCAGGGCCGCTTCGTATTTGGCCAGCTTGGCGCTGATCCACTTGAAGCCGGTGAGGGTATTGACACACTGCACGCCGAATTTAGCGGAAATGGTGTCCTGCATAGGACTGGTGACAAAGGTCTTGAGGAAGACGGCATTGCCTTTGTTGGCATCGTTGAGGATCCCGAGGTCAAACATGGTCTTGAGGCGGTACCAGCCCATGAGGGAGCCAGTCTGGTTTCCAGTCAGGAGGACCATTTCACCCTGGGCATTGCGGACGCCCACGCCCATGCGGTCGCAGTCAGGATCTGTGCCAATGACGATGTCCGCACCTTCTTTGTTAGCCAAGTCCACGGCCATTTTCAGAGCGGGGGCGTTTTCTGGATTCGGTGATTTGACGGTGGGGAAGCGGCCGTCCTGGGTGTCCTGCTCCGGCACGGTGAAGAAATTGAAACCCAGTCTTTTCAACAGGACGGGCACCAGCACACCGCCTGCGCCGTGAAGGGCGGTATAAACGATTTTCAGCTTCTGGGCATTCTCGTCTTTCAGAAGCTCCGGCTGGAGCATCATGGTCTCCACACGCTTGAGGTAAATTTCATCCAGCTCTCCGCCGAGCATGGTCAGGGTGCCCTGGTCATCCTCAGGCAGCGGCGTATAGGCTTCATCGACAATGACATTGACCTCCTTGATGATGCCAGTGGCGTGAGGTTCCACGATGCCTGCGCCATCGCTGTAATTGACCTTGTAGCCATTGTCATGGGCCGGATTGTGAGAAGCGGTAAGCATCACGCCGGCATCGGCACGCAGATGGCGCACGGCAAAGGACATCTCGGGAGTGGCGCGGCAGCCATCGAAGAGGTAAACATCGGCCCCGTTTTCGATGGCGATCTGGGCGCAACGCTTGGCGAACTCGGGCGAGAAATGGCGGGTGTCGTGGCTGAAAACGATGCTCGGTTTTCCAGACAGGCCGGCCGTGGCGCGGTACGTTTTCGCATAGGCGACAAGTCCACGGGTGGCGCGTGCAGCATTGTAAAAATTCATCGCGTTCGTACCTACGCAGGGATGGTCCGGACGCTCATCACCCACGGCACTGCCACGCTCCGCTGAGGTGATGACTTTGCCGATTGTGCGCCCACGCAGACCGCCGGTTCCAAATTTAAGCGCCTGGAAAAACCGGTCATTCAGCTCTGCCCATTGTCCGTCATTGGCCAGTTCCTCAATGCTGGCGCGATACACCGGATTTTCACTGGCGGCGAGGAGTGCCTGGATGTTTTCGAGGCTGGAAGGCAGCAGGTGACCTGCATCGGCGGCGGACTGGAGAGAGGCTTCAAGGGACATGGTAAAATGAGAATAGCGGGATCATCCGGTTTGGCAATGCAGCCGTGAGATTTTACACAGCACGGCCGGATTCCTAGGCTCTGACATCGTTTCATATAACCATTTTGCGCTCAACCATTTGTGTTTATGGGTGCTCATTACCGGCCAGAAATCCACCCTGCATGCCCCCTCTTCTCACCATCCGCCCTGCCACGGAAACCGATGTTCCGGCCATTCTAGCCCTGATCCTGGAGCTGGCGGACTATGAACAACTGACGCACGAGGTAGTGGCGACCGTGGACAGCCTGCGGGCGACCCTGTTCGGCCCAAGCCCGTGTGCGGAGGCGCTGATGGGCTGCGTGAACGGAGAGGTGGCGGGGTTTGCGCTCTTTTTCCAAAACTATTCCACCTTTCTGGCACGGCCCGGACTGCATCTGGAAGATTTGTATGTGCAGCCTGCTCATCGCGGCTGCGGGCTGGGCAGGGCGCTCATCACGGCCGTGGCGCGCATCGCCCATGAGCGCGGCTGCGGGCGCTATGAATGGACGGTGCTGGACTGGAACACGCCTGCCATCCGTTTTTATGAAAGCCTGGGAGCTGAAATGAAAAGCGACTGGCGCATCATGCGCGTCACAGGCCCGACATTGGAATCCATGGCCAGAGTGGCTCCCGACGCCTAACTTACTTTACACCATGAACTGGATCGAATGTGGGCACGAGCATCTGGAATCCATCCGTGCCATTTTTAACGAGGCGATTGCGAACTCGACGGCGCTTTATGAAGATGACCCGCGCACAGCCGCTTTTATGGAGGATTGGTGGGCGGGGAAAATTAAGGCCGGGTATCCGGTGCTGGGCGCTGTGAATGACGAAGGTGTGCTGATGGGCTTCGCCAGCTATGGTGCCTTTCGTCCGCATCCGGGGTATAAACATACGGTCGAGCATTCCATCTATGTGGATGCGCGCTTTCGCGGCCAGGGATTGGGACACCAGTTTTTGGAGCGGATCATCGCTGCCGCCATGGCGCAAGGATACCACCTGATGATCGGTGTGATTGATGCGGACAATGCAGCGAGCATCCGGCTGCATGAGCGGCATGGCTTTACCCCTTGCGGCCACATCCGCGAGGCCGGGTATAAATTTGGGCGATGGCTGGATGTGGTGCTGTACAGTCTGCTTCTCTCTCCGAGTGATGGGTCTTGGGGCCGCGAAAAGTTGGGATGTGGAGAAAGCTGATGAAGGTTGGAATGAGAGGCTGGATCGCATCACTCGGCAGTACAGTATTCTTCACTCTCCGAGTGATGGGTTTGGGGACCGCGAAAAGGAAGAGGTGGAGAAAGCTGATGAAAGTTGAAATGAGAAACGTTTCTCTGGATCGCATCACTCGGCGTACAGTATTCATCACTCTCCGAGTGATGGGTTTGGGGACCGCGAAAAGGAAGAGGTGGAGAAAGCGGATGCGAGTTGAAATGAGAGATGTTTTCCTGGATCGCATCACTCGGAGAGTGATGAATACTGTACTACCGACTGCTCTTGCGAAGTTAGCGGATCGGGGAAACCTATTGTCTGTTATGCGCTTTTTTGATCCTGAAGATCAACTGCAGATCACCCAGAGAAAACTGCCTCATTGGTCTCAGGATGGGGTGGTGTGTTTCATCACCTGGCGGACGCATGATTCCATGCCGAAAGCAGTGGTGGGAAAATGGCTGACTGAGAGAGCCGTCTGGCTGGAGCAGCGTGGGATTGATGTCCATGAAAGGGACTGGAAACGGCAGCTTTACCAACTAGACCCCGCAGTCATCGCGGAGTTTCATGATCACTTCACCTCGCGTTGGCACGAGGAACTGGACCAATGCCACGGTACCTGTGTCCTGCGTGATGCTCAGATGAACGGGCGGGTGGCTGAGAGCCTAATGCATTTCGACGGCGACCGCTATGAGATGCTGGACTTCGTTATCATGCCTAACCACGTCCATTTTCTGGCGATGTTCCCGGACAAAGACGTCTTATTAAAACAGTGTGAATCATGGAAAAGATTCACCGCCCGCTGGATTCAAGACAGGCTAGGATTTGAAGGCCGGTTCTGGCAGCAGGATGCCTTTGACCACCTTGTCCGCCATGAAGCCCAGTTCAAAAGGCTGCAACATTACATCGCCGAAAACCCCGTCAAAGCCCACCTCAAGCCCGGCGAGTTTCATCTTCGGAAGTACAGTAATCATCACTCTCCGAGTGATGGGTTTGGGAGAGGCCGAAGTGCCAGGGAATGAGAGTTGAAATGAGAAGCGATCCTTGGATCGCATCACTCGGAGTACAGTATTCATCACTCTCCGAGTGATGAGCTTGGATGTCCGCGAAAAGGAAGAGAGGCTGAGAAAGCTGATGAAGGTTGAAATGAGAAACGTTTCTCTGGATCGCATCACTCGGAGAGTGATGATTACTGTACTGGCCCGAGGCTCTGCAAGTAAGCCATGAGATGAATAACCTGCTCTTCGCCCAGGGCGGTCAGAAGACCTTCGGGCATGAGGCTCATGGGGAGTTGCTGCTGCTCGGCGATCTCGCTCCGCTCCAGGGTAAGCCGCTCGGCTGGGGTCTGCACGGTAAGGGTCTTGGGGTTCTGCTCGGGAATGACACCGGTGATGGTGCGTCCATCCTTCAGCTTGAAGACGGTCATGCGATAATCTGCAGGAACGATGGCGCTGGGATCAAGGATGTTTTCCAGCAGGTAGGTCAGCTTGTGACGGTCCCCGCCTGTGAGGTCAGGACCGATCATGCCGCCTTCTCCATAAAGCTTGTGGCAGGCGGCACAGGCGGCCATGAAGACCATTTTGCCTTTTGACGCCTCACCTTTGGCCAGGGCTTCAGGTGTCAAGGCGGCAGTCCATTTGGCCATCTCCTCTTTCTTGGCCTCCGGCGTGTCGCGCAGCTCACCCCATACTTCATGCAGTTTTTTGGTTAGGCCAGGATTATCCAGACTCAGGATGGCGCGGGCCTGATAAGGGCTGATGACGGAGGTCGGCACACGGCCTGCCTTGACGAAGTTGAGCAAGGCATGAGCATAGCTGACGCGGGTGATCAACGTATCCACCGTGGCGATCTGCTGTTCCTGGCTGCGGACTGGCCAGGGTTGAATGAGGGCTTTAGCCACCTTTTCGTCATCATACGCTGCCAGCGCGCTGCGGGCCTGAACGGCCAGCACTTTGTCATTCACCAGCTTCAGCAGGATAGGCAGGAGTTCAGGCTTAGCGTTACGGGTGAGGCTGGCGAAGGCATTGCGCCGAGCGGACGCATCGGCCTCAATATCTTGAACGATAGGGATGAGTTCCTCCACGGGACGACCGCCACCAAAGACGGTGGAGAGCTGCTGGATTTCTTGTTTTGTAGTTCCGCCTTCAGGCGGCTTAGATCCGGCTGAAGCCGGGACTACAGAACGGAGAAACTCGTCCCAGCCTTTAGGCTTCGGCGCTTTATTCCAGCCGTTGAGTCCGGCAGCCATTCCATGCAGCACGTCGTCTCGGACGGCTTCGTCTTTGGTCATGAGTGCCACCAAGGCATCCACAGCAGCAGGCTGCTTTTCAATCTCTTCCGTGATACGACGAGCCACTAGACGCCGCACGGTGGGAATCTTCGAGTTGGCGATGAGTTCCACACCACGCATCGGATCCGCAGCCACGGCAGGCTCGATGCCATACCAGATCATGAGGGGCTGCTGGCGGTCATTAGAGTCTTCTTCACGCTGGGCCAGGGCGGTGGCAATGGGCCAGCGTGAGGCTAGCGGAAGGCGTTGAAGATGAGAAGCAACATGCAGACGAAGAAGTCCAGACTCTGCTTTCCCAGCAAGTTTCACCAAAATCTCTGTCCACTTCTCCAATGCTCCGTGTGCGCCCCCCTCCGAAGAGCTTTGAATCGGAGTAGCATTAACTGAGGTGTTGAAAAAATCGACATACTCCTCATCTGAGGCTGGTTTAGCGTGCGCTAGTACTTCCCAGAATTTGATCCAATCATTAATGTCAGGCGGGGTACTGGATGCATCAGGAGCTTTAGGCGTAAACTGTTCCGCAATGTGATTGCGGCTCATACGGACCCACCAGTTGTTATTACCCCCAAGAGAATCTAACATTTCTGCCATATCTTTTTTTGGCTTCAACAACTGGACATATTTTTCAGGCTCCACCTTCTTCTGCTCCCCATACACAATCTTATAAATCCGTCCGCTGGTGCGGTGCACGCCATCATTGTCATGGCATTCGCCGGAGTCGCTCCAGTCGGAGACGAAGACGTTGCCGTCGGGGCCAGTGAGAAGGTCGAGGCCGCGGAACCAGGGGTCTTTGGCCTGCATGAAATCGGGGGCGTGTTTGCCGACGTAGCCGCAGCCTTCACGCTCCAGGCTATCCACGTTAATGCGGCGACCATGGAGGTTGCAGGTGAGCATCTTGCCATGGTATTCCTTGGGCCAGGTGCCGCCCTGATAGATGAGCATGCCGACGTGGGCGTGACCGCCACCCAGCTCCAGAGTTTTGTTGCTCACGCCGGTGCGGATGTCGCTCCATTTTTCACCGCCCGTATCCCAATGAAAATGGTCGGCGGTCTGCTCAATGATTTCATAAACATGCGGGTTCAGATGGGTACCAAACATGCGCCGGTAATAGGCACCGGGGATCACATGCCAGAGGTGACCGATGACGGTGTTGATCATGAAAAGCTCGCCGTCGGCATTCCAGTCATGACCCCAGGAATTGGTGCCGCCGTGGGCGACGGCTTCAAAGATTTTCCGTGTAGGATGATAACGCCAGATGGAGCAATTGATCTTGGTGCGCTTTTCGTTAGGCGTACCTGGAGAACCCACGGCGGAGGTATCCGTGATGCCGTGACGCCCATAAAGCCAGCCGTCCGGCCCCCAGCGCAGACCGTTGACGATGTTATGGCCGATGGTCTTGACATTAAAACCGTCGAGCAGGATCTCCGGGGCGGCATCAGGCACGTCATCACCATTTTTATCCGGGATGAAACTCAGGGTGCCGTTGTTTAAAATCCACGCGCCGCCATAGCCCCATTCCACGCTGGTCAGATAAGCACCTTCATCCCAGAAGACCTTGCGACCATCGTGTTTGCCATCGCCGTCCTTGTCTTCGAGGATGATGATGCGGTCATGCAGGTTGGTATCCCAGCGGGCGGGGTTTTCCGCATAGGTGTAGTTTTCCGCCACCCAAAGCCGACCTTTGGCATCCCAGGCCATGGCGATGGGCTGTTGCACATCCGGCTCCGAGGCGAAGACCACACACTTGAATCCTGGAGGTAGCTCCATCGTGGCGGCGGCTTCCTCGGCAGACATGGGATCGCCCTTTTCGGAGTTGAAAGGCTTGGGGAAATCAGCAGCGAACGCCGAGGTGGCGAGCAGGGACAAAAGCAGACGGTTCATAGGCTGGAAAAATCGAAACGGACGAAAGGATAAAAACTCACCTCATCACAACAATCTTCACGGGGTCTCTCACAAAAAGAAAGCTCTTCGCTCATTTACTGTCCCAGAGCCTGTTTTTGCAGAAACTCGACCCCGTATTCGCCAGCGGGAATCCAGAGATCCAGCGCCGGGGTCACCGCCGCCCGGTCCACCTGTAGCCAAAGAGTCTCCGGCGTGTCGTAGGCCGCGATGGCGCTCAGCTTCCCTGTATCCGCCGCAATGCCTGCCAGTTCCAGATTCCCTGGACTGCTGGCCAGCAGATGTCCGCCGGTGACATGCAGACGTGTAGGGAGCGCATTTGTGTTCCAAGACGATACCTGTCCCAGCCGCGCAGTCACTGGGTCATAACCAATGGCCACCACTCCCGTCGGGCCCATTTCCTTGGTTAAGAACAGGCGCGTGCCCGCCCCAACTGCGGCAGAATTGAATGTCGTGGCCGTGACATACTCCGTGAGCTGATAAACGTTTACGCCATCGTAGGCACTGGCCTGCACCACCCGAGTCGGTGCCAGATCCCGGCGCAAAGACAGATCACTTTGAGTCAAAAGCACCGCTCCTTGTGCATCCGCCTGCGCCACACTCAGCAACTGTCCCGGCAGGGAAACAGCATCCCGCAGCAGCGGTTCGCCGGTGCGAAAATCCACCACTTGCAACCAGGAACGAAGCTGCTTGGGAGATGTGCGCATCGGCACTTTCACCTGCGCCGTGCTTTCCAAACCCGGCAACGTCACCGCCTCATCCTTGACGTCATGACTGAAGAAGACAAACCCCGTTTCAGCAAAAGCGGCAGAGGCATGCGCCACCCTTCCCTGCACCCTTAGCACGCGCGGCTCTTTAGCCACCAGCACTCCCTTTGTATAATGAAGAGGCGAAATCGCCATCACGACGGAAGATGTAGAAAGCAATCCTGGAGACAACTCCGCTGAAGCCGCCGCTACGGGCCAGTTCCACAAGGGCGGGGAAGCGTGCCGCGCGGGGATGTACCAGAGAAGAGTCTCGGCATTCACCCATAAGGGTTGCACCCGGGCCAGATCCACAGCCCTGGCGTCAAGCCCATGCATGACCTGCTCCTTCGTGTCCAATACCGTGATGGCGGCGGGATCCGCCAGACTCAGCGCCCAAGTCCGCATTCGTGACCCTTGGCCACTCATTTCGGTCACCCATTGAGCGACCAGCAAATCATCCCCCTTCAGGCTCACTCCCACCACTTTTCCAGGCCCCAGGACCAGTTCCTCCACCAGCAGATCAGGATCATTAATGGGGGTAATGCGCAGCCGCGATATCGGTTCATCAGCGGTCAGTCCAGGCAGCAACATTGCCAGTCCATGGCTCATGCCGTCACCGTCCTCCACTTGTACGAGAAAATCCCCCACTGGCAGCACCCGGTCCGTACGCCAAGCGAGCGACATTTCCATGATCGGCTCCAGGGGATCAGTCGCGCTTTTCACATGCAATTTTTCCCCTTGGATACTGCCTTCATACCCCAAGAGTTGGAAGCTCTTAGCAGGCTTGGAGCGCACACTTTTGATATCCGTTCCTGGTTCCACCGCCACCTCATGAAGCCGCTTTTGCGCACCTTCCCGCACCGCCACCATCAGTCGGTTGCCCTGCACCTGAAACCCCGGCTTGCTGCCGGCAAAGTGAAGTTTGCCCAGCAACTTCGGCATTGCAGGCTCCGCCAGGTCCACCCGTGTCAGCAATGTCTTGCGGGTTTTAGTGGCATCCACCACCGTCGTTAGGATGTGCAAATGCCTGCCGATCAGCACTCCATCCGCCATCCGGCCTTCCAGGCGCACCTCCCTGATCAGCACCGGCGCACCCGCCTCAATCCGCAGCAGAAAAAGTTGGGCCGCACCCGCACGTCCCTGGCCATTGGCCCGCCCCAGAAGCGCCACCTGTGAGCCCGTTTCATCCAGCAGAAACATCTGTGCGCTGGCCAGTGGCAACCGCAAGACACCCGTGCGCAGCGGATTCACCGGATCACTGAGATCCAGCACCTGCAAACCACGCGATGCACTGAAATACAATAATTGGTTATCCGCCACCTGCCAGACACCAGGCTCTTTCCCTTGCCCTTTGACCAGTGGATCCGGGGCTTCTGGAGCGCTTGTCTTTAGCCTGTCCAGCCGCCTGGGAGCAGCCACCCTCGGCAGCTCAGTCCTGGCGAAAAGCTTCTTCCCATAAGTAAAGCGCGAGGGGAATTTCGGTGACCGATACCCCTGCACCCGAACCTCTCCCTCTTTAACTCCCGCAGGCAGCGTAAAGCTGATGTCCCGCATCTGCTCCCGCCCCAGGCTCCTCGGATATTTCACCGCAAGCGGCTTCCAGCCCGCCACAGACTTCCTCTCCAGCACCAGCTGCTGATAGCTCAACGCGAGAGGCACCGACAGAACCCCATCAGCAAACTTCGTCCGCAAAGTCACCCCCGTCCCCGCTGGCGTGACGCCATAACCACCCCTCACGAAAAGTATCGTGGTTAATAAAATACAGATCGCGAAGCAACGGGGGTTCACACGATTTTTAGGAGAATCTGTCTTGTAACAAAAAACCCTCCTCCATTACAAGCCTGTTCCGCCTCCTGCTCAAGGTGAGGCAGGGACCGGCACAACAATAATCTGAGTCGATCCCCCTCCAATAACATTGGAAACAGAGCCTGTGATCACGCCATTGTTCTGTGAATGCAGCGTGATCAGCCCCCCCTGCCCCGGCCCCACCACCAGTGAAGGACTCATGTTTCCCACCACATTCGAGGGCTGGGAAGGAATGGCCGATGTCCCAGCATAGAGGTTGCCGCTCCCACTGCTGAAACGCAAAACGTCCCCCTCCTGCTGAATCTCCACGATCATGTCATCCTCGGCCTTTTGGCCCCCTAATGGAATGCGGAACTGGCCGGGCGGGATCTCCATGGCAGCAGGCACATTTTGCGCACGGATTTGCTCCACTTCTTCTTCTGTCAGCAACCGGTCCGTCTGCTCACTGCCTTCCTCGACCATATAAATGAGGAATCCGGGAGTCAATGGAGTTAGACGCTGCTCCCGCGCTTCGGTGAGCATTTGCAAAGCCTCCCACTGCCCGCGCGTCACCGGCAGTTCCTCATCTCCCGAAATGTCGCCGATGATTCCCAACGACCCCGCATCCGCCACTAGGCCAGCCATCCGCCCGGGATCTTCCCAGGCAGCCTTGCCACCGGTCGTCGTGAGTCCCGCCAGCAGACTGCGCAACTGCCGTCTCTCCGGCTGCTGCGGATAAATTTCCCGGTGCAAAATGAGGGCCAGACCCGCCTCATCCACGGAAAGATCACATCCCCCCAGCGCCGCCACGGCACGCATGGCCTTCCAAAAAGAGATGGGCCCAGATTCAAAAGTAATCTTCCTCTGTGCTGCATCCACTGGCAGGGTCACACGCAGCTTTTCCAGGGACTCAGACTTCAGATGATTAAGCTCCAGCATCTGCCCCTGCAGCAGTCCCAGTGCCTCGCGCAGGGTGACCTGACGCAAGGACACCTGCGGTAAAATAAAAGCATCCAGCCGCTCCGGCAGCGACCTTTCGGGCAGGGCTGCTTGCGCCACCACAGGTGCCTGGACAGCCACACCGGGCAATTTCACCCGTTGCTTCTTCACTTGAGGCAGCACTTCCTTTTTGGCCATTTGTGGAGAACCTTTTGTGTCTGGCCAGAACGACCAGCACACCATCCCCAGCATCAGCAAGGCGGCCATCGCCATCACTCGCCGGGACCACGATCTGCTCCATGCTTTTGGTTTGGCACGTTGTGCATTGAATGCCTTGAGTCTCAAAGACTCCGCCCTCTCACCGGCCCTCGCCTTGACGTTTGCTTCTATCAGCGATTCGAACCGAGCCTGCGCAGCCAGTTCACGGGCACAGTCCGGGGAATCCCCCACCTCTTTCCAAAGCTGCGCCGCCTCTTCAGGTGACGCTGTACCATCCAGCCAGCGTAGCAGCCGATGGTTAAAGTCAGGTTCTTGAGGATTCGTGGACATATTCAATAAGGCAGACCCAGACGACGCTGCACACACTCCCGGAGCTGCTTGCGCAGGCGGCTTAAAACTTGATACAGAGCCTCCGTGGAAATGCGGGCATTCAGCGCAATCACCTCCACCGGCTGCTCCTGATAATAACGTGCCTCCAGAATGCTGGCGCTACGCTCAGGCAGGATCTCCAGGCAAAAATTCAGGGCCTTCTCCCGGTCCTGCACGCTGGCCTCAGCCTCCTCCTGTGCAAATCCGCGGGACAGCGCTTCCAAGGTTTCCGGCGTGCACGTTTCCGGCAGCCGCGCCCGCAGCCGCCGGTCCTCCAGGATCTTCTTGGCTGCAACACCCCGTGCCCAGGCGCCGAAAGAACGCGAGGGATCATAGGATTCAAATTTCTTCCACAAGATCATAGCCACCTCCTGAAACACATCCTCCCTCGTCACCGGATCCCTCACCGCCGCTCCGATAAAAGCTCGCAGGTCAGGCTGCGCTGCAAGAAACAAAGGAAGAAAGGGGTCACGGTTGGACATCGGAAAGTTGTCACCTTCTCCTTGACAGAAAGCCCCATTTTCTGACAGAAAAACTTTTTCCGTCAGAAAAACACCAAGTTTAACAAAGAGTTCGTGAACCAACCACCCAGCCATGTTTCACGCACTCAAGGTAACGCTTTTTTCAATACCCGTCCTCGCGGCCTCCTTTTCTGCCTTAGGGGCTGAGCAGCCTTCTATCGCCGCCCCTTCTTCCATTCGGCTAGATTCAGGCTGGATTGAGCCACCTTATTACCCCACCCATCGTCTCAGCGAAGGTCATTTGATGAAATTCGGCACGGTCGTCCTTGGCGAAGAATCTCCTTCCCAGGAAAAATCAGTCTTTAACTCTGGGACCGAGCCCCTTTCCAACATCCAGGCAACCTTCAGCGGCCCCGAGGCCGGAGCTTTCAGTATTGAGCTGCCACCCTCCACTCCACCCGGCACATCGGCCACTCTCAGGTTTAAATTTCGCCCCTTCAAAGTCGGGCCTCATGGGGCCAAAGTCACCCTGACCTGGGACGGCCTGACCGGCCCGGCTCACGAATACTTCCTCGGCGGCACAGGCGCTTATGGAAAGGCCGCCAACCTCCGCTTCCCTCATCGCCAAAATTGGACTGGCACCGCCCTGGCGGAGCTGCCCAATGGCAATGTGCTCATGGCCGGTTATCAGCCGCTTCACGTCCCCGGAAACATCGTTTCCACCCTCCGTGAGCTGACGCCTGAAGGCACGGAAACCGGCCGCTTTGGCAGCCATTCGAGCTGGGGAAAAATCACCACCCTCGCCGTCCAGAGCGACGGCAAACTCATCATCGGCGGGGACATGAACGGCATGCAAACCTGCTTCGCCAGCCCCCTGCCCGGAAATTTCGGCACGGCACTCCGGCCCGGATACCTCTTCCGCTTCCATCCTGACGGCAGCTTTGATGACACCTTTAAATCCCCCCCCAGCACGGAATACAATCCCCAAACCTTCATCACCCATGCCATTGTTGTCTTGCCAGATGGCCGCATCCTCGTTGGTGGTGAGGGGGATTATGCCGGTCATCAAAACTTGGTTAGACTCAATGCGGATGGCAGCGTGGATGAAACCTTTCTCCTGCCTGCTCCAGACGGCCCCGTCTATGCCCTGGCTTTGCAGGAAGATGGCGGTGTGATTGTCGGCGGTGCCTTCACATCTCTGGATCCAGAGGCCCCGGCAAGCATGTATAAGGGACTCGGCCGCCTGAATGCCGATGGCAGCCCGGACCCCGCTTTTCATAACCCAGGCTTTGCCCTCGTCTCCGCCCTCGCCACCGCCTCAGGCCAGCTTGCCATCGCAGGCATCCGCCCGCCGGAATCCATCTACGGACAGGAGCCCGCGTTGGAATGGGTGACTCCCTGGGTGACCTTGATCAGTCCCTCGGGTTCCCCCCTTTTGTCTCGCTTTCTACCCGCCCAGGTGGCTTTCCCTAGTAGCAGCCCTACCGCCCTCCGTGAAAAAGCGCCCCGTGCGCTTTCCATACTCAGCAGCGGGGATGTCTTCGTCATTCATCAGCCTGCCATGGCCCCCTTTCAGCAATCTCTGCCTCAGGTTATTCATCTTCAGAACCCCTATTATGGAGGCTCCTACAGCTTGACCCAGCGCCAGCTTTTTGACCAGGATGTGCTGGCCATCCACGCCCAGCGCGATGGCAAAGTACTCATCGCCGGAAAAATGCGGCACACTCTCGCAGGCAACCCTTACGACTTCATCTTGAATGGCCAGCTTCCGGGCATCATCGGCCTGACAAACATCGGTTCAGCCACCTTTCACCAGCCTGTATTATACCCACTTCCCTGGATTGCCCCCGCTTCCTCCAGGCCCGTGAATGGCTTCGCCCAACTGGATATTGACGGCCTCTATCCTCGTCAGCCTATCCCGGATGCCCTTGGCGTTCAAAATTGCAGCGACGGCCTAACCACTCTTCAGATCCATCAAAACCTCGGCCACGTCCTCTTCGCCGTACATCCGCTGAGTGCGGTCCCCCAAAGTCACCTGCCAGAGGTCCAGTTCACCGGCCCAGATGCAGACAAGTTCACCTGCACTGAAACGATGGTCGCATGGACCATGCAATGGGATCCGAATGACACCACTCCGCGCCCGCCTACAGTCTGGCTCGTCCAGGCCCGTCACGCCCAGCCCGGCACTTTGCGTGCAATCGCGCATATCTCTTATCCAGGGGATCAGTCATCACCGTCGAAGGTGTTTGACGTCGCTCTGGAGTCCAGAGCTGAGCCAGGAAACCTCGCCCGTCTCCAGGTCACTGACCAGATGGCAGACACTCCGTTACCCCCAGGCTCCACGTCCTACTTCGGCCTTTCCATCGATTCGCAAAATCAGCTCCCCACTCCCCAAATCCTGGCCTTAAAAACACCCACGCCTGCCCCTCCTGCGGGGATCAATGAGCGCACTTTATTGCTGACAAATACCGGCACAGAACCCCTTTCGGTTGAGTTCACGCTCGACGGAGATCACGCATCCAGCTTCTCCGTCTCAGAGCCACTCTCCCGTGTCATCCAACCCGGCGGAACCACGACCGTGGGCATTCACTTCCAGGCGAACCGCCTGGGGCTTCATCAAGCACGGCTTGGGATCAAAGATCCCTCCATCCGCACTTGGACCTATGACATTCATCTCGAAGGATTTCATGAAGCCACTTCAGAACGGCTCATCTCACCTCTCGCCCATATTGCCCAGAGTGGAGAAACAGTCACTTTGGAGGCGATGACTTCAAGTGAGGCGGGTTTCTCTTATCAATGGTTTTATCAGAATCGCCGACTCCCTTCGGAAACCAGCCGCACATTGACGCTGGCCGCCATTCGCACCGCCCAGGCTGGCAGCTATTATGTGAAGATCACTTCCGCATCCGGCACACGGATTAGTGGCACAGCCCGTGTGGCTGTGATCGGCCATGAATCATCCTCGCTCACCTACGTACCAGGAAAGTTCCTTCGGCTAAACCAACCCGTCGCGGGGCCAACGGTAACCTATGAATGGCTTCGCGATGGCCATCCTCTTCCCTCATCCAGCAAGGGGAAAAAGAGCCAGGCGCTTACCCTTTATCCCAAAGCTGCCGATGCAGGCACCTACACCTGCCGCGTGACGCTGGGCAATGCGCAGCGCACAGGTGTGTCCTATGGGCTGACCCCAAAACTGCCTCCTGTACCTGCTGCCGCCCCCACCCTCTATTCATGGAAAGTCGGCCAGCAGGTATCGGAGCAGCTGGTCTTCACTGGCGAAGTCACCCAATACCTCGCCTCAGGCCTCCCTCCCGGGATCCGGCTCAATCCTCTCACCGGCCAACTCACCGGCACACCTTTTCGTGACGGCACTTATTCCATCACCGCCCATGCTAAAAATGCCGCTGGGACTTCCAGTATCCAGCAGATTCCAGCCAGTGTCCTCCCGCTGGGCATTTATGAAAGGGGGCGTTTCGTCGGCCTCATTGACCGGGATACGCCAGGCACCTTCGGCCGGGGAGGACCATTGCTGCTCATCGTCAGTTCCTCAGGCAGCTACACTGGCACCTTGAGCCTCTATACCAGCCCGGTCAAACGGCTGAATCATCGCTTCACGGGCACACTCCAATGGAGCGATGAGGACAAAGCCGTCATAGCAACCACCTTGACCGGCCCGGACGGCCCCTGCGCTGTCAAAATCACCCTAACTGATTATCTCGGAAAAATCACCCTGGATGACAAGCCTGCTGGCGTCTGCCGTCTCATCATTACCGGTCACCACCACCCAACCTTTTTTCACAGCCATT
Source organism: Prosthecobacter fusiformis (assembly GCF_004364345.1). NCBI lineage: Bacteria > Pseudomonadati > Verrucomicrobiota > Verrucomicrobiia > Verrucomicrobiales > Verrucomicrobiaceae > Prosthecobacter > Prosthecobacter fusiformis. The sequence continues at coordinate 752,411 of NZ_SOCA01000001.1, forward strand.
TCCTTCCAGTGGAGACAGATCCCTCCATGATGGCCACCGGTTACGCCCGCAGCAGTATTTCCACCTCGGGAAATGTAGCCATCGCTGGCCGTCTGGCTACCCGGGAGGGTGTCATCCCCTTCGTCTCCAGTTTCCCTCTCTGTGATGACGTCAGCATACCCTTTGCCCCAGTTCATGCCTGGCTACCGAAATATGAAACCTTCTCCGGCTGGATGACCATTCCGCTGGGTTCAGTCATTCAGACTCAGGGGGAACTGGGCTGGAATGCCGACTCGCATCAGGCAGGCGAGATTCGTTTCAGCCACCGCTCTGCCATTCACCGCACACCTGCCACGGGCGAAAGTTTGTTAGGCATTGACGGACAGGACAACCTCCTGGAAATGACCTTTTCCACGGGCGAAAGCCAGCAGTTTATGCTCAACTCTCGCAACCAGATCCTGCCTGGTGAAACCGGCACCAGAAACTGGCCTTCACCTTCTCTGGGCGGACTACTCCAAACCGCCAGCCTCCATCCGATAACAGGACAGTTGACCGCCTGGACATGGAACACCAAAACCTTCAATGCCGTAACTCCATACGCTAACTCTCCTCTTCCCTATGGCCGCATAGATGGCCTCACGCTCACCCCGGATGAGCCCCTGCGCGGCATCTTCACCAGCCAAGACAAATCACGCCCCCTGACCGTCCCAATCGAAATCAATGTCCTTGGCACCGAAGCAAGCGCTGAGTAAACGGCCTCCCCGCAGCCCAAGGAGTGGGGGCGTCCCGCCCCCACAGCGCCCTCAGGCGCTGTGCAGTAAACGAATCACGCACATCGGAGCCAGAGTCAGCTTGTCATCACCAGTTCCAGCTTCAGTGCTCTAATTCGTCGTTCGCTTAACCTCCAAAAAAGCCACATCATTTCTTCTTCTTTTTGCCCTTACCTTTCGCAGGCAGCTTCGGTTGCTGGTCCAGAGTCTTATTGACCAGGGTGGAAAAGTCATCCGTCTGCTGCTGCCAAGCGGACTCCAGTTCCTTCACCTTCTCAGGCATTTGAGCCGCTAGATTATGCGCTTCTGCGCGATCTGACTTCAGATCATACAGCTCCCATGGATCGCCTTTCGCAGCCACCAGTTTCCAGTCCCCCACGCGCACCGCACGGTTGCCCTCATGCAGCCACCAGATGGATTCCCGGCTCACGGTTTCATCTTTCGTAAAGGCCGCCATCAGGCTTTTCCCGGGCGCTTCAGGGATGGTCTCTCCTTGCCATTCCTTCGGCTTTTCCACTCCCGTGATGGCCAGGATCGTTGGCACAATGTCCACCATGTGCGCCGGCGTCTGCCGCAGTTCCCCATGCGCCGTGATCCCCTTCGGCCAATGGGCGATCAAAGGGGTGCTGATTCCCCCCTCATGCACCCAGGTCTTGTGCCTGCGGAAAGGCGTGTTGCAGGCGCTGGAAAAACCCGGCCCCAGGCAAAGATACGTCGCCGCGCTTCCAGGCTCAGCCTTCGGATCATGTCCCCCATTCCGCACCATGATCTCCGCGCTCGCCCCATTGTCGGAGGCAAAGAAGACCAGTGTATTTTCATACGCGCCCATGTCCTTGAGCTGCTGAAGAATGCGCCCGATCTCCTGATCCATCCGGTCCACCATGGCCGCATGGATGGCCATCTTCGTCGCCTGAAAACGCCGCTGTTCATCCGTCAGGGATTCCCATGGCAGCGGGCGGTTGATTTCTCCTGGTCCCAGGATTTCCAAGTCCTCCGGGAAATCATATGGTGGTCCCACCTTTTTCTCCAGGGCAGACAGCTCCGTATTCACGATCCCCATTTGCTTTTGCCGTTGATAGCGCGCCTCCCGCATCACCTCCCAGCCTTGCAGATACTTGTCACGATACTTCGCGATATCCTCCGGCAGCGCATGCAGCGGAAAGTGCGGGGCAATGAAAGGGATGTAGTGAAAGAAGGGACGGTCAGCATACTTCGCCGCATGCTCCTTCAGGCAGTCGATGGCATGATCCGCCGTGACGATGGTGGTGTAATAGCCCGTTTCATTTTCAGGCACCTTTACCAGCACATCATCAATCGCATTCCCCTTGGCACTGAAAAAGTTCCCTTGGTTCCGGGTATCCAGCGAGCGGTCAAAGCCCGCCTCCAGCACTGGCCCATCAATGTGCCACTTCCCACTGTGATAGTTCCGATAACCCGCCGACTTTAAAAAGTCCGGCAGCAGCCTCGCCCACGGCTGGCGCACCCCCCGCCCGCCACCACCCAGCCCAGGCAACTCATCCCGATGAATTTGCTGCGCATAATATCCGCTCATCAGTGCCCCTCGCGTAGGCCAGCAGCGGGCTGTGTTATAAAACTGGGTAAACCGCAGCCCATTCTTAGCCAGACCATCCAGATTCGGTGTCGCGATCTCGCCGCCATAACACCCCAGGTCCGAATACCCCAGATCATCCGCCAGAATAAAAACAACGTTAGGCCTGTCCGCCGCCGTCGCCGTGACTAGCCCCAAAAAAACGAAAAAAGAAAGAAATCCACGCATTCCCCATCACAACGTCCTCACCACCCCACTCTTGCGCCCCTTTCAGCATCCTCCTCCGCCACGCCACTCGTCACCTGTCCCTTCAGTCCCAAATCTTGTTAATCCTGTAAAAAAACCTCCCATACCCAACCACTGCCCTTCCAAAAGGCCTTCCAACTCTGCCCTCTCCGCCCCTCTGCCCCTCTGCGACCAACCGATGACAATATAAAGTCCAGCTCTTGCCGCAAAAGAATCCACACCTCCATCACTCCCCCGCCCGCCCTCTTGCACCCCCGGTCATCTTCCGCTACCAAACCCCATGTTTTTCGATACCCACACCCACCTGGGCAGCCATAAATTTGACGACGACCTCCCTGCCATCCTGGACCGTGCCCGCGCAGCCGGAGTTACCCGTATGATGGCACCCGCCACGGACTTGCCCAATGCACGCAAGCTCCTGGCGATTGCTGAAAAGGAGCCGGATGTCAGGGTAGCCGTGGGTATCCATCCCTGTGATGTGGACACCGTCTCTGGCGAGGACTGGATCGTCGAACTCCGCCATCTGGCCCAGCATCCGAAAGTGGCCGCCATTGGCGAGATCGGCCTGGATTACTTCCATGCTCCTCCAGAGGGATTTGACCTCGCAGGCTGGAAACTGCATCAGGCCCGCTGCCTTCACCTGCAACTGGACTTGGCCGCAGAGCTTGGCCTCAACGTCGTCCTACACAACCGTGAAAGTTGGGATGACCTCACCGCCATCGTCCTTCCCTACAGTGGACGTCTGCGCGGTGTCTTCCATTGCTACACGGGCAGCCTGGAGCAGGCACAGCCACTACTTGATGCAGGGCATCTCATTTCCTTTACCGGAATCGTCACCTTTAAAAACCCCGGCCCTGCGGGTGAAGCCGTGCGCCAAGTGCCAGCAGGGCAGTACATGCTGGAGACAGATGCCCCTTACCTGTCCCCCGTACCCCATCGGGGCCAACGTTGCGAACCCGCCTATGTAGCGGATACCGCACGGGCTGTGGCCGCCCTCCGTGGACAGCCCGTGGAAAAAATTGCCCGCGATACTTCCACCACCGCCGAAGAGTTCTTCAAAGGGTTTGTCTGAAATATTGGAGTCTTATGATGGCATCAGGCCTCAAATGTGCTCCATAGACAGCAACCATCCCGACAGACCTCCTGCATGATTTCTTTACAGCGCCTGCTTCTTATCGCCTTCACCCCGGCGGTTATCCTTTATGGCGCGAGCTGTAGCTCCCAGAAAAAAACGTATGTTACCCGTGAAATCCGCCGTCCTGCCCCAGGCGGGGGATACACCACGGAGCAAATCCGTATTGAGGTGCAACAAACAGCTGGCGACAAAAAAAAGAAAGGTGAAGAGCCTGTTGATGACGGCTCCTTCTGGAATGGCGATGGCGTACCCGGGGAACCCAGCATGTGCATCAGCCTGCAAGAGCAGAAGGTCTTCTTTATGAAGGATGGCCAGATCGTCGGCATGTCCCCCATCTCGTCTGGCCGCGAAAGCCACTCCACACGTCCAGGGAAATTCCGCATCACGGAGAAAGACATCGACCACAAATCCAATCTCTACGGAGATTATGTGGACGCCGATGGAGCCATCCTGAAAAAAGAAGTGGCTGTGCGCAAGGATCGCAAACCTCCCGGTGCCATTTTTGATGGAGCCAACATGCGTTATTTCATGCGCATCAACGGTCCCATAGGCATGCATGAAGGTTATCTCCCTGGTTATCCCGCCTCCCATGGTTGCATCCGCCTCCCCACCAAAATGGCCGAAATCTTTTTCAATGAATGCTCCGCCGGCACCCCGGTGGAGATCGTCCCCTGACGCACTGGAGATTGACGATAGGCCACAGCCATCCGCAGCGTCTCAACCAGATGCGCTTGATGCAGCCCGCTAACAGACCCTCATTACTTGCATGCACCTTTCCCGCCGCATTCTCCTTTCCCTTCTGTTATTGCCTCTGGGCACCTGCATCCTCCAGGCTGCTTCGCCCTATACTCCCAAGCCCGGTGATCCAGAACGTAAGGCCATTGTGGATGCCCTGCGCATTCCCGTTCAGGCCGAGCTGAAAAGGGAGGCCATTTTCAAAATAGACCGCCTCAAGGTTCTTCAAGGCTGGGCCTTCCTCGGAGGCGTTCCTCTCAAGCCAGATGGCAGTGAAATGGACTATCGCGGCACCATCCACGAAGAAGCCATCCGTGAAGGTGCCTTCGACGGCGGCATCTTTGCACTCCTTCAAAAGCAAAACGGCAAGTGGATCACCGTCCGTTACATCATCGGTGCCACCGACGTCCCCTATGTGGATTGGCCTCAGGAATTCGGAGCACCGGCGGTGCTCTTCGAATAGTATCTCCTTCAGCCAAGCTGAAGCTTCTCCAGGATAAACTGCTCACAAATGCGGTAGTATAGTTCCATGGAAGCCAGATCCATCCATTCATCAGCCCGATGAAGGTTCCCCACGATCGGACTGGAGAGAACCACCGGAATCCCATACTGGGAGATGTATAAGGCATCACTGCCACCCGAGGCGCGCACCAGCTTCGCAGGCTGCCCTGTGAGGCGCTCTGTGATCTCGAGATAAAGCGGGTCCGGGGCCAGACGTGTGGCAGGCGCGGTGGCCACCGGCTCCACAATTGCTCCAGGCCCTGCTATCTCCGTGACGATAGCCAGCAGGCTCTCAACCGTGTATGGCGGTGGGAAACGCAGGTCGATAGTCGCCTCAGCCTCCCCCGGTATGCAGTTGATGGTGCGATTGGGGGAGCTGCATAAAGTAGGCACACAAGTCGGATACCAATGGTCTAGCGAGTCATCCTGGAGAGCATCAAAATGCTCGCCCAGTCGGACCAGACATTTGGCCAGCGCAGCTAGAGAATTTGGACCCAGCCACGGAGCCGCCGCGTGCCCTTCCTTTCCAATGAAACGAATGCGGACCTGCAGGATTCCCTTTTCCTCCACCGTCACCCGATGAATAGCCCCGCCATCCGGTACCATGGCCAGACCGCAGCGAAGCCCCACGTCTTCAAACAGATACCTCACACCATCTTCCCCCCCACGTTCTTCATCCGAAGTGAAGGCAATACCGAGCGACAAACCCGGAAAGCGACGTTGCAAATTGCAGAAAAGTTCCAGCATTATTGCACACTGTCCCTTCATATCGCCCGATCCGGGTCCCCATAAACGCCCATCGCGGATGGACGATTGATAAACTTCTATCTCTGGATGCTCGATAACATCCAGATGCCCGACTAACAAAATATCTGGAATTTCCACGCCTGCTGCGGTTGCGACCATGGAGCCAAAACCCTGGCTTTCGTATTCGCGGATCACCACCCCGTCCAAAGGCTCCAGACGGCCTCGGCAAAGGGCAAAGCAGCGTTCACGCTCCGCTGGATAACTCTCCGTACTGGGAATGTGCATGAGATCGCAAGTGAGGGAGACAAGCCTTTCAAGAAGAGGGGATGACATCGCAGTGGAGAGGGTGATGGGTTGCATGTTGCCTGAATGGCGAGTAGAATGTCGCGGTATTCGCTGCCGCTGCTGGCACGACTTTCGCGTTAGAGAAGATAGCGTGTGTCCTCAGGAGATAGTCTTCGGGGTTCAGCTATACATCATGTACTCAGATTATCTTGATCTCACTGTCCGCGTGGGGTGCAACCTCGTTTACGAAACTTCTCTCTTTACTCCCATCTCCTTTCTGCTCCGGCCTCGTCGGGATATGAATTGCCTGGTACTCCAGGAAAGATGCCAGTTTGGTCCCTATCTCTCGCCCCATGAATTTCTAGATTCACACGGCAACATGACCTGCCGCACCATGCTGGTGCCTGGCCGCAATGTGATCGATATGGATGCCTTCGTGGCTGTATCCTCGCTGCCCGAACTGCGCGATGCATACGTCAATGCCCTTCCGGTCAATGAACTGCCTCAGGAACTGCTGCGATATACCCTGCCCAGCCGTTATTGCGATTCCGATAAGCTCTCGAACTTTGCCTGGCAGCAGTTTGGCCACCTCAATCCCGGAATGGAACGCGTGCACGCTGTCAGTGACTGGGTGCATTATAACATTGAGTATCGTTTTGGCTCTGGCAGCCCCGATCTTACCGCCTGGGATGTCGTACAGCGTGGGTATGGCGTCTGCCGTGACTTTGCTCACGTGGTCGTCGCCCTCTGCCGTGCCTTAAACATGCCCGCACGTTATGTGACCGGACATCTGCCGGACATCGCTTACCTGGACAGCGGTAGCCCTATGGATTTCCACGCCTATGGCGAGGTCTATCTGGGTCAGTGGTATACCATCGATGCCCGTTTTAATGTACCGCGCATCGGCCGTATCAAACTGGGCCATGGCATGGATGCTGTGGACGGCGCCTTCTCCACCATCTATGGTCCGGCTACCCTAGTTCACTTCATGGTCTGGGCCTATCAAGTCAATCCACAAGGAATGATGCTAGGAGACCCCATTGACCTTTCAAAGCGCCTCGACGGCACCACGCAATTGCGTTTCCCTTAGGATTCCCTCATTCTTGAAAATACACATTCAGCACCGGACGGCATATCTCTACTCCACACAGGTCTCTTTTGGTTCCCACCAACTGATGATGCGCCCCCGGGAGAGCCACAGCCTCCGCCTGGAAAAGTGCGCTTTCACCATTTCCATCCCCCACCGTCTGCGATGGATACGAGAACTGCACGAAAACAACATCGGGCACATTGATTTCACTGAGCACGCATCTGAACTCGTCATTGAGGCAGAATTCATCCTCGATGTTATCGAATCCAATCCCTTCAACTTTGTCATCGATCCCGAAGCTGCTGAATACCCTTTCTCGTATGAGGCTGAGCTTTATACGGAACTGCATGCACTAAGCCGAAACATCTATGAGAGGGATGTGGACCTTATACGCGATTGGCTCCACCCCGTCTGGCACCCAGGCAAACGGTTGGGAACGCTCGAACTCCTTCAGCAGCTCAATACCCACATCTACAGTACCCTTAAGTATCAACGACGGCTAGAAAAGGGAGTCCAGTCCCCGGCGGAAACGCTGGAAAAGAAGAGTGGCTCCTGCCGGGACTTCGCCACCCTCTTCATGGAGGCCTGCCGTTATCTGGGTATCGCCTCGCGCTTTGTCAGTGGATACATGTATTCCCCGGACATCAACGGCCGCATGTCCATGCACGGCTGGGCGGAGGTATATCTTCCTGGGGCAGGCTGGATCGGCTTTGATCCGAGCTGGGGCATACTGGCTTCCTCGCATTACTTCCCGGTGGCCGTTTCCAGATACTCTGAAAACGTCCCCCCCATTTCAGGAACCTATACAGGCACTCGCCGGGATTTCCTGAGAACCGATGTGGACCTCTATGTCACCAGGCTGAGTGCCTATCTCCTCACGTAAAGGGAACCCTTCCTTCAGGCCGCCATGGCTTCAGCCACACCCTTGAAGAGGTAATAGCCCCAGCCCTGCTCTGCACCGTTCCAATCGGGATCGTAGTGGGTGTTTTTGGCAATGAAACGCTCAGGATGTGGCATGAGGCCGAAGACACGCCCGGTATCATCTTGAAGACCGGCGATCTGGGCGCTGGAACCGTTGACATCCTTGCCATAAAGCAGGGCGGCATGGCCATCCTTGACATACTTTTCAGCGTCGCCTGCTTCACCAACGAAACGGCCTTCCGCATGGGCGACGGGCAGTTCAAAGTTGTCAGGCAAAGCTTTGAGGAAGGGGCTGGTGTTGCCATTCTTCTTCAGAGGAGCCCAACGGCAGATGAAACGACCTGTGTCGTTGTGAATCAGGCTGCCACGTGGCAGGAGGTCCAACTGAGTAAGAATCTGGAAGCCATTGCAGATGCCGAGTACATAACCGCCATCGGCCACGAACTTTTTCAGGCGCTCACCCAGCTTGTGCTTGGTAATGAGCTGGGCGATGCGGCCGCTCATGACATAATCGCCATAGCTAAAGCCGCCGGAGAACACGATCAGTTGAGCCCGGTCCAGAGACTCCGGCTCCAGGTGGGCGATGGGCAGGACTTCAGCGGTGAAACCAGCGGCTTCGAGAGCACGGGAGGTTTCCAGATCGCAGTTGGTGCCAGGGAATTTGATGAGAAGGGCGTGGGGCATGAACGGTATGGGTTACTTTATGACATCTCGCCGACGGAGTGCAACAAAGCTTCCTCCAGTTTAGGGGCGATGAAAAAGTGCGCCTCGGCACGCAGCCGGGTGATTTCGGATTTTAATGAAGGGATCAGGCCTTCCAGCTTGGCGCGTCGGAGAATGCCCAAAACGCCTGTGATTGGGATTCCCAGCCTCTGAGCAACTGCCCGTCCGTCATGCTCATCCATCAATAGAAGATCACCAGTCTTCTCATATGCCAGAACAATGGCTTCAGACTCGCCAAGGTGAAGGCCTTCACCCAGCAGCCGAATGAGGGACTGATCCAGTACTGGGATGACATAGATAAGCCCGGAAGCCCGGGCATCTTCCAGACACTCGCGCGCATTTTCATGATCCAATTCTTGCAGCTCAGCCCATACGGCATAAGGGATGGTGATCTGCGTGTAAAATCGCCAGAGCAAAGGGAGCTGGCCAATGATGGCCAGATTGCACAGCGGCGATGTGTTGCTAAACACCTGCATGGGCCAAATCGAGAGCTAGGTCTTTTTCAGTGTAGTGACGGGCGATGCCTCGTCGTGCCAGCTCCGCCCCGAACGCAAGCCGGGGCTTGCCAGCGAGCTGTGCGGCCTTGCCACCAGAAAGCAGGCCGGAGGCATAAAGGCTGCACGCCAGTTCCAAGGTCACGCGTTCCTGCTGCTCCGCCTCAGGAAGGCGCAACGCAGAAACAATATCGTCTGGAATTTGAACCGTCATTTCGGGTTCAAAGCTACACTCTGAAAGGCGCCTGGGCAAGCACTGCAAACCCATCAATAATACTGCACGAGGCCGTTCTGCCAGATGGGCTTGAGTTCGGCGATGGCGGCGTCAATGAGGGTGGTGCCGCGGTGGGTGACGTGCATCCAGCGTTCGCCGGTGCTTTCGCCGATGATGACGGCTCCAGCGGAGCGGACGGCTTCTACATGCTCGGCGGCGACTTCGATGAGGAAACGGCCGGGCGTTTCACCAAAGAGGATCTCGGCCATGGTGCAGTCTTTGGAGGCGGGGAAGTTTTCCAGCTCGACCTTGATGCCGGCTTTGCCGCTGAAAGCGAACTCAGCCAGGGCGATGGCGAGACCGCCTTCGGAGAGGTCGTGAGTGGCAAGGATGGCACCTTTTTTGACAAGCTCGTGATACTTGTTGTAGTTAGACCACGTCTCAGTTTCGCTCCAGGTGGGGGCACCATTGAGGCCGGCTCCCTGGGTATATTTGGCGAAGACGCTGCCGCGCAGGCCGGGGGTGGTTTTGCCCAGGATTGCGAGCTTACTGCCGGGACGGCGCAGGGAGGAGCCAACGACATGGGAGGCATCCTCGATCACTCCGAAACCGCTAACCAAAAGTGTGACCGGGATGGACACAGGGCCTTCATCGGTGATGAAGTAGTTGTAAAAACTGTCCTTTCCGGAGACGAATGGGGCGCCGTAAGCGAGGGCGGATTCGGCCATGCCTTTGGTGCATTCGACGAGGGCTCCCAGCTCTTTTTCGCTATCGGGATTGCCCATGCAGAAATTGTCCAGGATGGCGATGCGCTCTGGATTGGCTCCCATAGCGACGAGCTGGCGGACGCATTCGTCCACGCAAGCGCGGCCCATAGCGTGAGGGTCAGTCTTGCCCCATTCAGGGAGCAGGGCACAGGCAAGGGCCACGAGCTGGTTGCTGCCGTCCACCTTGATGACGGAGCCATCCTGGGGAGCATCACCACTGGCACCGGCGAGAGGTTTGAGGACGGTATTGCCCTGCACTTCGTGATCGTATTCGCGGATGATCGGCTCGCGGGAGACGATGGAAAAATCACCGAGCACCGTCTTGAGCACCTGGGTCCAGGACTCTGGACGGACGACGATCTTCGGCGAAGCGGCGACCGGTTGACGCCAGTGGGCTTTCATCTCACGGCGGGGTGCGCCGTGGAGTTTTTCCACATGCAGGTCGCAGACGGACTGGCCATGGTGCCAGACTTTCAGGCGCTTGCTGCCATCAGCTTTTGCTAAAACGAAAATTTCGCTCTGCCAGGTATCGGCGATCTTTTGGAGAGCAGGCAAGTTGTGCTCCTCGATGGCCATGACCATGCGCTCCTGGGATTCGGAAATGAAGACCTGCCAGCTTTCGAGGCCAGGCTCTTTGAGAGGGCAGTTTTCCAGCCACACTTCACCGCCCACTTCGCTGAGCATTTCCCCAGCAGCGCTGGAGAAACCACCAGCACCGCAGTCGGTGATGAATTCGATGAGTCCTGCATCCCGTGCAGCGAGGACAAAATCGGCCACTTTTTTCTCCTCGATGGGATTGCCGATCTGAACGGCGGTCTGGTCTTCTTCGTGGGAATCGGTAGTCAGCTCCGCAGAGGAGAAGGTGGCACCTTTGAGGCCGTCCTTACCGGTGCGACCACCTGCGGCGATGAGGAGGTGGCCGGGCTTCACTTCCTTAGCGATGTCCTTGATCGGGATGACGCCAGCGGTGCCACAGAAAACGAGCGGGTTATAAATGAAGGTGTCGTCAAACTGGATGGCACCGTTGACCGTTGGGATGCCCATGCGGTTACCGTAATCGCGCACGCCACGGACGACGCCACGCATGACGCCAAGGGGATGGATGACGTCCTTGGCCTTCAAGTCTTCCTGCTTGGTATCTGGAGGGCCGAAGCAGAAAACATCAATGGAGGCGACGGGCTTGGAGCCTTTGCCTGCGCCGAGGATGTCACGGATAACTCCACCGAGACCGGTATTGGCACCGGCGTAGGGTTCGATGGCGCTCGGGTGGTTGTGAGTTTCCACCTTGAGGCATACAGCCTGGTTATCATCCAGCTTCACAAAACCGGCGTTGTCCACAAAGGCGCTGAGCACGAAGTCTGGCTTCTGCTCCATGATCTTCTCGGTGACGCTGCGGATGTAGGTCTTGAAAAGGCTGTCCACCACCTCGTCCTTACCGTCCAGGGTGTGGGAGATTTTGGCGTTGAAAATGCGGTGTTTGCAATGCTCTGACCACGTCTGGGCGATGACCTCAAGTTCCACATCGGTGGGGTCGCGGCCTTCATCGTTGAAGATCTGCTGCACGACCTGCATGTCCGCCTTGGACAGGGAGAGCTTCATCTTCTTGGACAGGTCCAGAAGCTGGTCGGCGGAGAGATCGCGAACGGAGATCGTGCGGAAAACAGCGCGTTCGGTGCGAGGTGCGGAGGAGGGGTTGGCTTGCAAGGTCAGAGGACGGTTTGGTTACCCTTTGGATTTGGCGAGGAAACGCGGCGGGTCAATGGGAGAGGCGACGGCGGGAATTTATGATCCATGGCTAACGACCTGCGATTCTCTAAAGACTGAGCTGATCCGATGGGGAATGGGGATGAGTTTCAAATTTTCCCCATTTGGGTATTTTTGGACTTAAACACCTGACTTTCAAGGAGTTGGAATGGGGATGAAGAATCCCCATCGCTTCCCCTTTTTCCCCATGCTCCCCATTGGGGGAGAAAACGGAGACTTGGGAAAGGTCACGGATCATGATCATGTCAGGCGGTTAGGATTGGCCAAATATTCTGATTACAATCCTGGTCCATCGGACCTCCTGCAAGCGGGTTGGATACGGACTTAGGCCAAGTGGCGAAAACTCTTTTCCATGCCCAAAAAAGGGTGCTGTAAAGCCGTTGAACTTGGCCAGAAAGCAGCTAGGGAAAGCGCCCGGCTGGCTTTTTAATGACCTCTCATTCAGGGTAATCTGAGTGACTCGACATCAGGAAACCAGCCCTTTTTACCACCCCCCATTCAGACATTAACCCTCCCCATGCTTACCATCGGTCATCCGTTCCCAGAGTTTCGTTCCAAAGCCTGCAATGGCGTCACCAATGACGACATCATCGAAATCACCCACGAGTCCTATCCTGGAAAGTGGAAGTTTTTCCTGTTCTACCCAAAGGATTTCACATTCGTCTGCCCGACGGAGCTGGTGGAATTCGGCAAGCGGGTGCGGGATTTTGCAGATCGTGACACGCAGCTCATCGGTGGCTCTACGGACAATGAATTTTCCCATCTGGCCTGGAAGCAGTCCCGTGAGGATCTGACGGCGCTGAAGTATCCCCTCATCGCCGCGCAGAAGCTGGCGGGTGACCTGGGTATCCTGGACCCTGTGGAGCATGTGTGCCTGCGCGCCAGCTTCCTGGTGGACCCGAACGGCATCATCCAGTGGGTGAACGTGAACAACCTTTCCGTGGGCCGCAGCGTGGAAGAAGCCCTGCGCGTGCTGGATGCCGTGCAGTCCGACGAGCTGTGCCCCTGCAACTGGAAGAAGGGCGAGAAGACCCTCAAGGTCTAATCTGACTCCCCTTCCCTTCATCCCAGAAAACTTCATCTGCGGGGCTGGTTCATCCGGCCCCGCACCTTCCCCCCTTTCTATTTTCAATGTCCCAAATTGATGCGCTTCGTGATCTGCTGCCTGAAGCAGCCAAGGACCTGCGGCTGAATCTGCAGGCGGTGCTGCGGCCGGAAAATCTGACGTCTGACCAGGTCTGGGGCATCGCCCTGACCTCGGCCTATTTCATGAACCATGTGGCCCTGCGCGATGCGGTGCTGGCCGATGCCCAAGCCGCCGGAGTCGGTGAGGCAGTCATTGATGATGCCAAGGCCGCGGCCTCCATCATGGGCATGAATACTGTGTATTATCGCTTCCGCCACTTGGTGGAAAAGGAGTCCTATGCGACGATGCCCGCCCGTCTGCGCATGCTGCGGATGGGCCAGCCGAAGACGGACAAGGCGACCTTTGAACTCATGTCCATGGCCTGCGCGGCCCTGGCCGGATGCGGCATGTGCATCCAGGCGCATGAGGCGACCCTGGTGCAGCACGGGGTGAGCGAGGCGGCGATTCATGATTCCGTGAGGATCGCAGCGGTGATGCAGGGGACAGCGGTGGGGTTGGGGATTGGGGTGTAGGTTTGGAGGGCGTTTTTCGAAAAGCGGGCGTGAAGGAAATTGGTAGTGCAGTGTCCCGCCCTTACAGGGCTCTGGGAAAGAGAGATGGCGGCGTGACATTACCCAGGGCGATGCCCTGGGCTTTGTTGTTGCGCCCCTTTGGGGCTGGGGGCAAGGGGCGTGTGTGAACGCAGTTGAAGGCCGTTTTGGCGATTGATTGCGGGCAGGAGTGCCTGCTTCATTTGATGTGGCGGCTGAGCTCTTCCCGAAGTCATGAATCGAATTGAGCGCTATGCGGGGCGGTAAGCGGCGGGGGTTATTGCGCCGTGGCTTGGATCGCTCCGAGGATGGGTTTTAAGATCTAGGAGGGAGGGGGATGGCCGCTGGCATGCTTCCGGCATGTGACTGAGAGGGACTTGAGGCAAGGGGTGGGTCGTTGAAGCTCCCTCACCCCTGGCTACTGACGGCGATCACTCTGGGATTGGGGGGAAGGATTGTCTAGCGAAAGGCAGTATAGCCTGTTCAGGTCGAGCAGATGGTGGCCGTGAATCAATGAATGGAGACGATCCACGATGATGACGAGGAAAACGTTGGGGGTTCGCGTGCAAACGTGAATCAAATCGAAACGATCCTCGCGTGGGCGATAAATGCACTCCACGTAATCATCCCATATCTGATGGCCGAGCAATTGGACCTTCGGAACAGCCAATACGTACGGCCAGATATCAAGCAAAGGGACCGTTTTCTCTGTCACATTATCCATCGGATCAGTGAGCAAAGCCTGGTAGGCTGCTTCGTCCAGTTGGTAAGTGGGTAGCGGGATAGAACTCATATCAAGAGGGCACGGAGAATTCTTTTTCACATTGGGAGATGGATCCGTTGCCAACGGCCTCTCACGAAGATTGAATCGTCAGAGACGCACCTGAAGGGGAAAGGTAAAGGTCCGGGCGGCTGCGCCATTCATGCTGGATGCCCCTCATCAACAATGCACAATCAAGCTCAACAGAACCTGCAGGAAAGCGGTGGCGGTCATCAAAGAAAACAGACTGCGCTGATTCGATTGAGAGAGGACAGACTGTCCAGTCCACAGCATGCAAATCCATGCCGTGGTAATGGCCGGCGTCCTTGGTGGCAGAGTAGCCAGTGGCACCGAGTGAGAAAAATCCCACGGCAGCTTCAAGGGAGGGGAAGATACTGCCAGGCGTCAGATCGGTGGCAGTGCACCCCTTGAAGGATATCTCCGTCTCACCGTCAGCACGTACGATTCGAAGAGACAAGGAAGAATCCGACTCCTGAACGTCAAAACGACTCCGCTGAAAGATGCCGGGGAAAACTCGGCCGCCCATCAGCTTGTTGAATCCTGAGTTCGTATCCCGCCGGGGAATGAAGACTCCCTCACGAGGCTCGCCATCCTGGTCCCATTCCACAGCAATGCGATGGGCTGCGTTTTCAGATCCCAAGCCTGACCATGAAGGCAGGAGCCGGGGCCGCAGGTGTTTGAAACGAATCATGCAGACTCCTCCCACCCCATATCCGTCATACAACTTTGGTTTGAACGGTAGTGGAAGCACGCGCTGAAGCACTGCGGGATCAACGCGGTAGTTGAGAAGCACCCGCCTGTCTATAATGCCGTGGATGGTATCGAGGAACATGAGCGTGACCTGAGTTCCATGACCGGAACGGCCCAAATTAGATCAGCACGAAGCTTTAACAAGTGGGAGTCGCGCCGGCAGATGCTCATCGTTTGGAGCCTCCCCACAGAGATCCCGAGTTCCGGTTCGCAGCAAGGTTATTTGCTCTTAGCCCGCAGTTCCGCCTCGATCTTCATCACGGGATCAAAACCATATTTGGCCTTAAGATGCTGAATAACCGTCTGACGATAGGCGCGGTCGTAGGCCACATTGGGGCCGATGATGCAGCCGGAAAAAGCGACGGTGATGTTGTATCGTTTAGCTGCCAGGCTTCGCAGTTCAGTGTCCGTTTCAGAGGGGATGCCACCGATGTCGTAACGGACCTTGCCTTGCCCAATGTCCTTGTTCGCTGCCGCCGCGCCGGCTCTGGCCTCTCGCCGGTCTGACCATTTTTTAAAGGGGCTTTCTCCATGAGCCATTCCAGTGGCGGACAGGCCCCCGAGAAGGCACAGGGCCATGGCCATCAGGTTCATTGTCATTGTGCGGGTTTTCATGATGGTCAGAGGTTGTGTCCTGTTTATGTTACGCCATTAACACAAAGTTGGTTACGCCCCACCCGCCTGCTTTTCCCACTCGCGGCGATAGTGGTCGAGCCGTTCTTTGATGCGGGCTTCGAGGCCGTTGGTGGTGGGGTCGTAGTATTGCTTGCCGCCTTCGAGGCAGCGCTGGGGGACGAAGCCGCCTTCGTAGTCGTGGGGATAAAGGTAACCTTCACCGTGGCCGAATTGCTTGGCACCTTTGTAGTGGGCATCACGGAGGTGCTTGGGGACGGGGAGGGTGCGGCCGTTTTTGACATCGTCCATGGCGGCATTGATGGCCATGTAAGCACGGTTGCTCTTGGGGGCGGTGGCGATGTAGATGACGGCGTGGCCGAGGATGATGCGGGCCTCCGGCATGCCGATGGCCTCGACGGCCTGCTGGGCGGCGACCGCGACGCGGAGGGCGTTGCTGTCTGCCATGCCGACGTCTTCACTAGCGGCGATGACGATGCGGCGGGCGACGAAACGAATGTCCTCACCTGCATAGAGCATCTTGGCCAGCCAGTAGATGGCGGCATCGGGATCCGAGGCGCGCATGGATTTGATGAAGGCGCTGGCGGTATCGTAATGGGCATCGCCATCGCCATCATAGACGACGGTTTTTTGCTGCATGGATTCCTCGGCCTCGTGCAGGTCGATGATGACGTGTCCGTCTGCATCCGGAGTGGAAGAGAGGACAGCGAGTTCAAGGGCATTGAGGCATTTGCGGGCATCGCCATCGGCCACGGTGGCGAGGTGGAGGCTGGCCTCGGGGGTGAGGGTGGCGTTCCATTTTCCCAAACCGCGCTCCGTATCGGTCAGGGCGCGCTGCATGAGGTGCTGGAGGTCCTCGATGCCGAGAGGCTCCAGCGTGAAGACCTGTGAGCGGCTGACGAGGGGGCTATTGACGTAGAAGAAGGGATTGTGCGTGGTGGCACCGATGAAGCGCAGGGTGCCGCGCTCCAGGTGGGGGAGGAGGACGTCCTGCTGGGCTTTGTTGAATCGGTGGATCTCATCCACAAAGAGGACGGTGCCCTGGCCGGTGAGTTTTTTCAGCTTGAGGGCGGCATCAGCTTCCTTGCGGATATCAGCAACGCTGCTTTCCACACCGCTGAGGGTGACGAAGCGTGCCTTGGTCTCCTGGCTGATGATGTGAGCGAGGGTGGTCTTGCCGACGCCGGGCGGGCCATAGAGGATGAGGGAGGAAAAGCGGTCTGCCTGCACGGCACGACGGAGGAGTTTGCCCTCCCCCAAAATGTGGCCCTGGCCCGTGTATTCCGCCAGGATGCGGGGGCGCATGCGCGAGGCGAGGGGGGCATCTGGCTGCGCATCCACCACCGTACCGGGGGATTCGGCGGGTTGGAAAAGGTCTTCGCTCATGAGGGCAGTTGGCGGCAGATTGCGATTGTTTGCAGTGGTGCGGAGTGGTTCTTTAATTCATCGTCTGCCATCCCTCCACTCCGTTGAACGATTTTCTCTCCATCGAAAAGGTATCCAAACACTTCGGCCCGCTGAAGGCGGTGGACGAGGTGACATTGCAGATCAGCCAGGGGGAGATTTTTTCTCTACTGGGGCCGAGTGGTTGCGGCAAGACGACGCTGCTGAAGATGCTGGCGGGTTTCGAGAAGCCGGATGAGGGGCGGCTCATACTGAACGGTGAGGAAATGACGGCGCTGCCGCCGGAGCGGAGGCCGGTGAATACGGTGTTTCAAAACTATGCTCTGTTTCCGCATTTGAGCGTGTGGGAGAACATCGCCTTTGGCCTGCGCATCGCAGGGAAGGCGAAGGGGGAAATCAAGGAAGCGGTGGAACGGATGCTGGGGCTGATTCAACTGGGTGATCATGCGCGTAAACGCCCTGCACAACTGAGCGGCGGACAGCGGCAGCGGGTGGCGATCGCCCGGGCGCTGGTGAATGAGCCGAAGGTGCTGCTGCTGGATGAGCCTCTGGCGGCACTGGATCTGAAGCTGCGGCAGCATATGCTGGCGGAGCTGCAGTCCATCCATGCGCAGGTGGGGACTACCTTTATCTATGTGACTCATGACCAGGGGGAGGCGCTGAGCCTGAGCCATCGCATCGCGGTGATGGAGGCGGGACGAGTCTCGCAAGTGGACAGTCCGCGCGGACTTTATGAGGCACCGACGACGAGCTTTGTGGCCGGGTTCATCGGCGATGCAAACTTTTTGGAAGCGACGGTGGAGGAGCCTCAATCCGGCGGGTTTGTACGGGTGAAGATGGAGGGGATGGACAGTCCGCTGGTGGTGGGTCAGGCGGGCCTCCGCGTGGGCGACCGCGTGCGGGTGATGATACGGCCGGAAAAGCTGCACCTGACTCTGGAGCGGCCTTTGAGCCATCAACGCGTGAACATTGCGAAGACGCGGATCGAGGAGGTCACTTACTTTGGCCCGCATATGAAGCTGCAGACGCGCAGCGGCGGGCAGAGACTGCACATCCAGCAATCCACCCGCGAGGCTCTGCTGACGGTGGGAACGGAGGCGTGGATGAGCTTTGCGCCGGAGGCGGGGAGGGTGGTGGATTGAGGGGGAGCGAGGGGTTCGTGTGTCGCGCTGCGACACCGTTTGAATTTCGAGGTGCTGCGGGATCTTTCCGGCCTTGAAAGGCCGGGCTAATGGACGGCTGCCGCGCTGCGGAAAAGAGGTTTGTCGTCCAGTCTTCAGCAGATGATGATTCGATTTTTTGCTCACCAGGAAGTTCCAGTATGCATTGTCTAGTGCTTGCATGCTTGGGCTTGAGAATTAAGGTGCCTCAATGAATCCACCTCCAGAAGCTGAGTCTCCTGAAGATATTCTCGCCGAAGTTATCCGGCGCGATGAGGAGATGGAGAATGCGCTCGTGAAGCCGCTCACCTTGGATGAATTTTGGGCAACAGTGGCGAAGGGCGGAGATTGAAATTGGCACGCAAAGCTACTAAGACGCAAAGAAAAGAATGACTCCTGCTGGTTTGCGTCTTGCGGATTTGCGTGATGTTTTCCGATCTATAAACTAAACCCCTTTCAATGAAATCCCGCCGTGAACTTTTGCTGACGCTGCCTTCACTGGGCTGGCTGGGGGTGTTTTTTGCGCTGCCTTGTGTGCTCATCGTAGCACTGGCGTTTCGGGAGAGTGATCTGCGTGGCGGGGTGGGTGAGGGATGGACTTTGGCAACGGTGCGGCTGCTGGTGGAGGGGGACTATCTGGCGGTGGTGTGGAGCACGCTGTGGATGAGCATGGTGACGACGGTGCTCTGCATGGCGCTGGCGCTGCCGGTGTGCTGGGCACTGGCAAGGATGAGCGCGGGGTGGCGGCAGGGGGTGCTGCTGCTGGTGGTGGTGCCTTTCCTAACCAACTTTATCATTCGCATCTTTGCCTGGAGGTCGCTGTTGCACCCGGAAGGGGTCATCAAACAGGGGCTCGTATGGCTGGGGCTGGCCACGGATGATACGATGCTGCTGAACAATGCGGGGGCGGTGCTGCTGGTGATGGTGTATACCCAGCTGCCCTTTGCCATCCTGCCGCTCTACGCGGCGGCGGAGAAATTCGACTTCAGCCTGGTGGATGCGGCGAGGGATCTGGGAGCAACGAAGTGGCAGGCTTTTCGGAAGGTTTTTATACCGGGGATCTGGCGGGGCTTGATCTCGGCGGTCGTGATCGTTTTTGTCTGCTCGCTGGGGCAGTATGTGATTCCGAAATTCGTCGGTGGCACGGGCAATGAGATGATCGGCAACAAGATCGAGCAACGGGCTTTCAGCGACCGTAATCTGCCGCTGGCGAGTGCGCTGTCTGGAGCGCTGCTGCTGGTGGTGCTGGTGCCGACTTTGCTGCTGGGGCGCAGGCGTGAGTGAGGAAGTGGGAGCGGACTTTTAGACAGGATTGACAAGATTTTCAGGATTTACAGGATGGGGATTGGCTGGGAGTGTGGAGGGCATCCAACCCACCTGCCCATGCGCCTGCGTATTTCCTTTTTTCTATCCCTTCTTTTGACCACCTGCAGCCTAGCGGCTGAGATACCGGAGGCGCTGCCGCTTTGGGAAAAAGGCGCGCCGGGATCCGAGGCGCGAAAGGATGAGGCGGAGCAAACGGAGGGCAAGAATGTGGTGAATGTGCACAATCCTTCGATCACGCCTTTCATCCCGACGAAGGATGCGACGGGGGTAGCGGTGATCATTGCACCGGGCGGGGGACATTCGAAGCTGTGCCTGGGGCATGAGGGGTATGCGCTGGCGGAGTGGTTTCAGCAGCGCGGTATCGCAGCCTTCGTTTTGAAATACCGGTTAGCCCGTGAGAAGGACAGCACCTATACGATCCAGGATCATGCCATGGCGGATATGCGCCGGGCTATCCGAACCGTTCGGGCAGGGGCAAAGGAATGGGGCATCAACCCGGAGCGCATTGGCGTGATGGGATTTTCCGCTGGTGGGGAGCTGGCAGCGTTTGCGGCGATGAAGAATGATGCGGGACAGGCGGATGCGGCAGATGTGATCGAGAGGGCGAGCAGCCGGCCGGACTTTCAGGCGCTGATTTATCCGGGTACCTCCGGCCTTTTTTCGGCAGAAAAGGGCATGCCGCCGCTGTTCATTGCCTGCGGCTATGGCGACCGGCCGGACATCGCGGAAGGTATGGCCACGCTTTATTTGAAGTATAAGGCCGCCGGGGTGAAGGCGGAACTGCACATCTATAGCAATGCAGGCCATGGCTTTGGGTATAAGCCGGACACGAACACGGCTGCGGGGCGCTGGCCGGAGAGGTTCACCGAGTGGCTGACGAATAGCGGGCTGATGAAGTAGCTTGACCGATTATTGGCAAATTGGTTAGAACGCTCCTGCTGCGGTCGTCTATGTCCGCAGCAAAGATGAACACTGATTTCCAAATTCCTTTATCGAGACGCCGATTCATTGGCGGGACGGGTGTGGGGTTGTCAAGTGTGGCGTTTTCGCAGCTGCTGGGATCGGAAAGCCTGGAGGTACAGCGCTCGCACTTTCCGGCGAAGGCCAAGCGGGTCATCTGGCTCTTCATGCATGGGGGGCCGAGCCATGTGGATCTGCTGGACCCGAAACCGGAGCTGATCCGCCATGCAGGCAAGCCGTTACCGGAAAGCTTTGGCCCGGTGGAGACTCGGAGAAAGGTGGCGCAGAATCCTCTACTGGGGCCAGTGAAGCCATTTCGTGCGCACGGGCAGAGCGGCATCGAGATCAGCGATTTCCTTCCTCATATGGCGGAGCTGGCGGATGAGATGTGCGTGATCCGAAGCTGCCATGGAGACAGCGTGAACCATCCGCAATCTGTCTACCAGATGAACACAGGATCCATCCTGATGGGCAAGCCGAGCCTGGGGAGCTGGGTGGCGTATGGGCTAGGATCGGACAATCAAAACATGCCCTCTTTTGTGGTGTTGCCGGATCCCGGCGGCGGACTGAAGGGCGGCCCCCCGGCGTGGGGCAATGGATTCCTGCCGGCCACGTATCAGGGCACGACCATGAGGCCGGGTGAAAACCCGATCCTGCACCTGAATCCGGCCCATGACCGCAGTCCGGAGCGGCAGCGGGCGACGCTGGATCTGGTGAACCGGTTCAATGCGCTGCATCAGGCGGAGCGCGGGGCTGATACGCATCTGGATGCCCGTATCCGCGCTTATGAGCTGGCTTTTAGAATGCAGACAGCCGCACCGGATGCGGTGGATCTGTCAGAGGAATCGGAAGCGACGAAAAACCTCTACGGACTGGACGATCCGGTCACGAAGGAGTTCGGCACGCGCTGCCTGCTGGCGCGGCGCATGATCGAACGCGGGGTGCGTTTTGTACAGCTTTACTCCGGTGATACGAATGGCTGGGATGCACATGAGGATGTGCTGAAAAACCACACCGAATACTGTGCCCGAACAGACAAACCGGTGGCGGGTCTGATCCGCGATCTTAAACAACGCGGGCTGCTGGAAGATACATTGGTCATCTGGGGCGGTGAGTTTGGACGCATGCCGATGAGCGAGAAAGGCGTGGGTCGCGATCACAATCCCTGGGGTTACTCCACGGTCTTTTTTGGTGCCGGAGTAAAGACCGGGCATGTGCATGGGGCCACGGACGACATCGGCCTGCGAGCGGTGGAGGACAAGGTGCATGTGCATGATCTGCATGCGACTATTCTGCATCTTCTGGGGATGGATCATGAGAGCCTGACCTTTCGCCACAACGGTCGCGACGAGCGGTTAACGGATGTAGCCGGCCATGTGGTGAAAGGAATTCTCGCCTGACCGTGATGAAGACTCTGTGGTTACTACTGCTGCTGGTTCTGGCGATGTCGCCAGCCCATGGGCGTGCCATTCGCGCTTCCGCTGATCCGGTGAAAGATGAACCCCCCATCACGGCCAAGGAAAGAGAACACTGGGCCTTCCAGCCGCTGCCTGCCGAGTGCGGTGAATCGTCCTCTGGCAAACTGGATGCGCTGATCCAGCTGCGGCTGGCCGCGGTAGGGATGAAACAATCCCCACAAGCGGATGCGGCCACTTTGATTCGGCGGATTACCTTTGATCTGATCGGCCTGCCACCTTCACCGGAGGAAAGCGTCGCGTTTGAAAAGGCATTCAAAGAAAGGCCAAGCGCAGCGGTGGAATCTATGGTGGACAGGCTGCTGGCAAGCCCGCTGTATGGTGAGCACTGGGCGCAGTGGTGGCTGGACATCGCCCGCTTCGCCGAGACGGACGGTTTTGAGCATGACCGGGAACGCAACCGCGCCTGGCAATACCGGGATTGGGTGATCACAGCCCTGAACAAGGACCAGCCGTTCGATGACTTCGTACAGCAGCAGATCGCCGGAGACCTGTTGCCAGAGGGAGAGGAGGTGGCCACAGGCTTTCTGTTTTCCGGCCCGGATATGCCGGACCTAAACAACCAGGATGAACGGCGTCATGTGGTGCTGAACGAGATCACCAGCACGGTGGGATCCGCCCTCCTTGGCCTAACCATTGGTTGTGCACAGTGTCATGACCATGCTTACGATCCGATAAGCCAGGCGGACTTTTACCGGCTGCGTGCCTTTTTCAATAAAGCGGTCGTGCCTAAGAGTGACCGCCAACTCGGCCCGTCGGTACGTGAATATACGGAAGGGGTTCCGGCCAGCATGGTGTACGTGAGGGGAGACTTCAGGCGGCCAGGATCTGAAATTCAGCCGGGGTTTCCACGGATCGGAGGCGGTCTGAATGAAAACACAGAAGACCGCACAGGTCTGGCACGATGGATCACGCGCGAGGACAATGTTCTTTTCCTGCGGACGACGGTGAACCGGATCTGGCAGCAGCATTTTGGCCGTCCGCTGGCGCCCACTCCAGGGGACCTGGGGCTGCAAAGCGAAGACCCCGCGAATCCGGAGCTGCTAAGCTGGCTGGCAGGCCAGCTGCCACGCCAGGGGTGGAGCTTAAAAAGGCTGCACAAACTTATCCTGATGTCCGAGACGTATCAGCAGGCCACCCAACCGCCCGCCATGGATGAGGCGGCGGTGAATCTGTATGCGGCGATGCCGCGACGTCGGCTCAGTGGTGAGATGCTGCGCGATGCAATGCTGAGTGTCACCGGACAGATCAACCTGAAAGCGGGCGGGCCCGGGGTGCATCTACCGCTGCCCAAAGAAGTGAGCGGCACGCTGCTGAAAAAGCAGTCTTCCAAGACGGACGATCCCGCCGAGCAACGCCGGCGCAGCATTTATGTCTTTGCGCGCCGCAATGCCCGCCAGCCTATCTTTGAGCTGTTTGACCGCCCGGACGCGCTGGCGAGCTGCTCGCTCCGGCAGCAGTCCACCACAGCCCCTCAGGCGCTGCTGCTGATGAATTCGGAATTCAGCCAGGAGATGGCCGACGCCCTGGCACGTCAGGCTCTTGAAAAACATTCATCGGATACTGGAGCGGTCATCTCCTGGGTAATTGAGAGGTGTTTTTCGCGGCGGCCTTCTTCCCAAGAGGTGCAGTTGGGTCAGGTATTCATCCAAGAACAGACGGTACTGACGGGGAGTTTTGCAGAGGCAGTGGCGGATTATTGTCTGGCGGTGTTGAATGCGAATGAGTTCGTCTATATAGACTGATCCATGACACAACCCGTATCGCAACGTGGAGCCTTGCTGGCTAAAATCGGAGCCCTCTTGCAGGTGGCGCAGCTCATCGGGCTTGCGGCCACTTTGGCGACAATGAATGCGGCGGCGGGGAATTTTAATATTCAGCCGACTGCCACCGATGCCACGGTGGCCGAAGTGGCCAAGGCCAGCACGGTGATGAGCAATGCCACGCATTATCTTTTCTTCGGCACCGGCATCGCGGTCATCGGCATGATCATGGTGATCGTGGCAGCGACAGTTTACCGGTACCGGGCGAACTGGTTCTTCTGGTTCCTCTGCGTCTATGGAGGTGCCATGACGATCTCCTACATGTTTCCCTTCGGCCTGTTCTTTCTGATTTATGCGCTGACGAAAAGGAAAGAATTCGATCTGGATCCAGGCCCGCAACCTGGGACGCTGGTGAGGTGAGGTGCCACGAGGCGGAACCAGGGCATTACTTCTTCTTTTTCTTCTTTTTTGGTGAGCCCTTGCCTCCAGCCCCTTTGATCTGCGGCTTGGCCTCGGGATGGGTGGCGAGGATGGCGGCGAGTTCTTTCACCACTTCGGGACGTTCTGAGGCGAGGTTTTTGGTTTCGAGAGGGTCTTCCTGGTAGTCGTAGAGTTCGGTGGCATCGGGTGCCTCAGAACTGCCTGCTTTTTTCCATTCGACGAATCGGTAGCGGTCGGTGCGGATAGCACGGCCTAACAAATCATTGCGCGGATAGACGTGGATGACGCTATCGCGGGCTTTTTGAGTGGGGTCTTTGACGACGGAGGCGAAGCTTTTTCCTTCCAGTGCCTGCGGGGCTGAAAGGCCCGCCAGATCACTCAGGGTGGGGTAGATATCAACGGTCTCGATGAGGGCGGAGGTCTTTACCGCTGTGGGTGCGCCGGGGGCGCATACGATGACAGGGATGCGGGCGGCCTGCTCATAATTTGTATGTTTGCACCACATGCCGTGGTCGCCCAAGTGCCAGCCGTGGTCCCCCCAAAAGACGATGATGGTATTTTCGGTTAGACCATTGGCATCCAGGGCATCCAGGACCAGGCCTAACTGTGCATCCATGTAGCTGGTGGCGGCATAATAACCGTGGATGAGGCGGCGGGTCATCGTGCCATCAATAGGCCCCTGGGTAGGCATATCGCTGTATTGGCGAAGCTCTCCGCCCTGTTGACCGGCGTATGCTGGTGCTCCCGCCGGTGCTTCCGTGACCTGAGGCATGGGCAGCTTGGCCGGGTCATAGAGGTCCCAGTATTTTTTGGGAGAGACAAAAGGGAGGTGCGGGCGAATGAAACCAACGGCGAGAAAGAAGGGTTGCTCGGGTTTTTGAGCGGCAGCCTGGAGACGCTTCACGGCCTCAAGGGCGACCTGTCCGTCACCGTAGGTGTCATCAGATGTCTCAGCGGATTCAGTGGCCCAGCCACGATCACTGCCCGTGCGGGAGGGACGGGTGACTTCGGTGCTTTCGTTGTTCACATAGGTCTTGGCCTTGGGTTTCCAAGGGGGCACGGACCAGGAGGCGGCATCCTCCGTATTGCCGTGACCGACATGCAGGATCTTGCCCAGACCTTCGGTTTTATAACCCTGGGCCATGAAATGTTGGGTCATCGTGATGGCATCTGGGGCAGCTTTGCGGAAGTTGGTGGACAGTTCATAAATGCCCAGGGTCTGTGGACGCAGGCTGGTCATCAATGCATTGCGTGAGGGCGAACAGACGGCCTGATTGCAGAAGGCTTTTTCAAAAAGCACTCCTCGTTTGGCCAAGCGGTCAATGTTAGGCGTCTTTGCCACAGGATCGCCAAAACAGCCGATGGTGGGTTTGAGATCATCCACACAGATCATGAGGACATTGGGCTTGGCGGCATGGGCAGTGGCAGCCGCCAGGATGAGTAGAAAGGTCAGTCGAAGATGCATGTGGCCGATGGGAACGACCGCATTGCTTTCTGTCTTGCAGCCGCATCCCTTTTGCCGCTATGCTGAGTCCCAGCAGCCGCAAGGCTGATTCCTCCCTGCATTATGAACGCACACCCTGCGGATGCCGCCCCGCTGCCGCCCGAGCCCACGCGCTGGTCTGGATGGGTGTTTCGATTCAAGGCGAGCTGTTTTCAAATGCGTCGCCTCATTCAGGATACGACTCATCCGGTCACCAAACACCCTCAGGGTAACCAATTGTGGGAAACCCCAGTCACCGCCGACTGGTCTTCCGACCTCTGGCGCGGCGGGGAGTCTCCACGCGAACGGAAGCTACAACTCGGCAAGGTTCAAAATCTGCGCATCGCCGCCCAGGCGCTCAATGGAGTGGAAATCCCGGCAGGAGCCACGTGGAGCTTTTGGAAACATCTGGGCCGCACGACGAAGGCCAAAGGCTATAGCACCGGACGTGAACTGAGAGAAGGATGCCTGATCCCGCAAATCGGCGGCGGGCTATGCCAGCTTTCAGGTGCCATCTACAATGCGGCACTGGAAGCGGGTCTGGAAATCGTGGAGCGCCATGCGCATTCCAACTCCTCCGTGGGATCGCTGGCCCGCATTGGACGGGATGCGACGATTTTTTGGAACTATGTGGACCTGCGCCTGCGGCATGAAGCGGCCTGGAGACTGGAGGTGCATGTGAGCCAGGATAAGCTCCACGTATGCATTCGCTCCAATCATCATATCGAAAGGCCCGTCCAGGTGATGGAGACACCAGGAGACTCCAGGCCACCCAATGCCTGTGCCACTTGTGGCCTGGCCTCATGCCATCGCAGTTCGCCCCTTGAAAATGCCCAGCAGGAGGTGGACCGGACCGCCGTGCTGGTGGATGCGTGGTGGCCGGAGTGGGATGCATTTCTAAAAAGCGAAAAGGGCTCGAATCGCGATTTGTTTTTACCGCTGGATGGCAAACGCTGGAAAAAGGCCAGTTACCAATGGGACACTGCATTGCATGCCAAAGCCTTCAGCTTCCCCTCGCTGACGCTTATGCGATCCTGGGCCACACGGCGTCTGCGCAATGAAGGAGCAAGACGCCAGCGGGCCTTGCTACACTGGGATGAACGGCTGGCCGCAGCCTATGGACAGGCTTTGAAGGCGCATCATTCTCACCTCATCGTCTCACAGACTCTGCTTCCCTATCTTTGGAAGAAGGGTTGGTTAGGCGGACGAACTTTTGACGTGATGATGTGTCGCCTTCCCATGCTAACACTTCATGAGCGGCTGGATGAGGCTGCTAGATTGCATCCCGAATCTGGAACCTGTGCGGATTTTCGTGCTGAACAGGAGTTGGTTCAAAATGAGACGGCAGCTCTGGCAGCGGCCACGCGCTGGATCACGCCTCACACTGAGATTGCCAAACTGGCGGGTTGCAAAGCTCATTTGATTCCGTGGTCACTGCCTGAGAGTTCAAAGGCTCACACAGCATCGGGCCTGAACAAAAACGTGGTCTTTCCTGCATCCACACTCTGCCGAAAAGGTGCCTATGAACTTCGTAAAGCCCTGCACGGACTGCCGGTGAAACTGGAACTTCGCGGAGGGGTCTTGGAAGGAGCAGACTTTTGGGACGGCATCCATCTGACCACATCGGGAGATGGATGGCTGGAGCAGGCAGACATCATTGTGCTGCCTGCGTTTGTGGAGAACTGCCCACGCGTTTTATTGAAGGCCGTCGCCGCAGGCAAACCGGTGATCGCCACGGAAGCATGCGGGATCGAAGGCTTACCTGGAGTGACCATCATCCAGGCAGGAGATGCGCAGGGCCTGAGACTGGCCCTGATCAAACAGTTGAGCGCCAGTGGGAATTCTGCAAGATGGAAGGAATCCGGTCAGCCATCACTTCGTGACGGATAACCGGATCACCTGCTTCATGAGAGGCGAGATCAGCCCAGCCGCAAATCCAAGGTGAAGGGGAACTCCGGCACGGTGGGAATGGTGATGGGTTCAATCTTCCCAGGCGTATGGCCGGTGGCGAAGAAACGGGAGCGACGGCGGCTCTCGGCTTCGTACCCGTTCACAGGGAAGGTATCAAAACTGCGGCCACCGGGATGAGTGACGTGATAATTGCCACCGCCCAGGCTGCGATTGTTCCAGGTATCCACGATGTCGAAAATCAACGGAGCGTGGATGCCAATCGTCGGCTGTAGGGCATTTGGCGGCTGCCAGGCACGGTAACGTACTCCGGCGACGAATTCACCATTCACACCGGATGGGTGCAGCGGTACATTGCGACCATTGCAGGTGATGGCGTAGCGGTTGTTCACCAGACCGGAGGTCTTGAGCTGAACGCGCTCCAAGCTGCTATCCACATACCGGGCAGTGCCGCCTGCGGTGGCTTCTTCGCCGAGCACATGCCATGGCTCCAGAGCAGTCCGGATCTCCAGATTCACACCCCGTTGGGTGATCTCACCAATGCGTGGGAATTTGAACTCGAAGTGCGGTTCAAACCAATCAGGCGTGAGGCCGTAACCGGCGGACTTAAAGTCATCCATCACGTCCTTGAAATCATCCCACACGAAATGAGGAAGAAGGAAACGATCATGCAGCTCCGTGCCCCAGCGGACGAGTTTTTGCTCATACGGCTCTTTCCAGAAACGGGCAATGGCGGCACGCATGAGTAGCTGCTGAGCCAAGCTCATCTCAGGATGAGGAGGCATTTCAAAAGAACGCAACTCCACCAGACCGAGACGGCCTGTGCTGCTGCCGGGATCAAACATTTTATCAATGCAGAACTCGGTACGGTGGGTGTTTCCAGTGACGTCTGCGAGCAGGTTGCGGAAAATGCGATCCACCAGCCAGGGGGTGGTGTGACCATGCATGGCCGTATTGCGGTCAAGCTCCTTGAAGGCCAGCTCCATTTCATAGAGGGCATCATTGCGGGCCTCATCCACACGGGGGTGCTGGCTGGTCGGCCCGATGAAGAGGCCGCTGAACAGGTAACTGAGAGACGGATGATTATGCCAGTAGCCTAACAATGATTTCAACAAATCAGGGCGGCGTAGGAAGGGGGAATCCTTCGGCGTCTCGCCACCGAGCACAATGTGGTTTCCACCACCGGTGCCTGTATGGCGGCCGTCCACCATGAATTTTTCTGTACCTAGGCGGGTTTGGCGGGCTTCGTCGTAAATGATCTGTGTGTTATCCACCAGTTCATTCCAAGTCTTCACGGGATGAGTGTTCACCTCAATGACGCCCGGGTCAGGGGTGACCTTGAGCACTTGCAAACGTGGATCGTAAGGCGGTGGAGTGCCCTCAATAATGAGCGGCATTTTTAACGTGGTGGCCACGTCTTCCACAGCTGCGACGAGGTCCAGGTAATCTTCCACCTCCTCCACGGGCGGCATGAACACGTGAAGACGGCCTTCGCGTGCCTCCACACAAAGGGCGGTGCGAATGATCCAGGGAGCGGATTCATTCGGCTGTGGATAGCGTTCCGCAGGATTGTCTTCGATCTGCTCCTGCGTGAGTGGCTCCAGCTTGCGGCGCTCCGGTTTCCCCTGGCCAGCATAGGCAGCTTCGCCATAACTGGCGGGGACGCTTGTGAGGCCAGCCAGCGCATCACCAAGACCAGCGAGAAATTGCTGACGGCTCTCTGGACGCGGCGGCAGTTCCGGCCAGTCCTTGGACGGATCCGCAGGATAAATCCATGGAAAATCTCCAGCACTGACCCAAGGGATGGAATCCAGCGGCAGACGCAGGCCCATGGGGGAATCCCCCGGGATGAGGAACATGGTGTCATCACGCACATACCACGGCCCGCTCTGCCACTTGAGCTGGTCCCCGGAAATGCTGCGCTGAAGGGGCAGGGCGTATCCGACCACCTTGTCCATGCCTTCCTCAAAGATACGAGCCAGGCGCTTGCGCTCTAATTCATCCTTAAGGTTAGACTTCAGCGGATCTACGTTCACGGGCATGCGCTTCTCTTTCCAGAGATAATAAAACGCGTCCTCGTAGCCGGGCTTCAGCCACTTTGGATTCACCCCAAGAGCCTTGGCCAGGGCGACTCCAAAAAGCTGCGCCACTTTTTCATCATGCCCGTAGCTCTTTGATTCATCGGCAATGAGCGTATCATCTGCCCAGACGGGCACTCCGTCCTTACGCCAGTAACAGCCTAACGACCAGCGTGGCAAAGGCTCCCCAGGATACCATTTGCCCATGCCGTAATGCAACAGGCCACCCGGGCCGAAGCGGTTACGCAGACGCTTGACGAGCTGGCCGGACAGAAGCCGTTTCGTTGGCCCCACGGCGGCGGTATTCCATTCATCGCCTTCCATGTCATCAATGCTGACAAAGGTGGGCTCGCCACCCATCGTCAGACGGACATCACCTTCCACCAGTTCATCATCAATCTGATAACCGAGTGCCTCGATGTCCTTCCACTGTTCAGGCGTGTAAGGTTTGGTGACGCGCGCTGATTCAAAGATGCGCGTCACGGACATTTCGTGATCGAATTCGACCTCGCACTTGTCAATGGCTCCGGTCACGGGAGCCGCACTGGTGGGGTCAGGCGTGGCAGCGAGAGGGATGTGGCCTTCACCGGCGAACAGACCGGAGGTGGGGTCCAGACCAACCCAGCCTGCGCCGGGGAGGTAAACTTCACACCAAGCATGGAGATCGGTAAAATCCACCTCGGTACCGCTAGGGCCATCGAGTGATTTCACATCGGCCTTGAGCTGGATGAGGTAACCGCTGACAAACCGCGCGGCCATGCCCAGATGGCGGAAGATTTGCACCATCAACCAGGCGCTGTCGCGGCAGGAGCCGCAGCCCAGTTCCAGGGTCTCTTCAGGTGTCTGAACACCCGGCTCCAGACGAATGTTGTAGCTGATGTCCTTCCAGAGCATCTGGTTCAGCATGACCAGGAAGTCATTGGTGCGCATCTGCTCCTTGCCGGAGGTCATCTGCTGCCGAACTCCGCGTAAATATCCGCCGATGAGAGGCGTGAGAGGCAGCTTGCGGTGATAAGGCTCCAGTTCATGAGCCAGGACCGGATCATACCGGAAAGGCACTTTTTCAGCCTCGGGCTCCAAAAAGAAATCGAAGGGGTTATAAACCGCCATGTCCGCCACAAGGTCCACCTCCACACACAGCTCTGTGGCCTTTTCAGGGAAAACGAGACGGGCCAGGTAGTTGCTCTGCGGATCCTGCTGCCAGTTAATGAAGTGCGTATCAGGCTTGATCTTTAACGAATACGCCAGGATGGGCGTGCGGCAGTGAGGGGCAGGTCGCAAACGCACGATGTGCGGCGAGAGGTTCACCGGGCGATCAAACTTATACCGCGTGACGTGACGGAGGGCGACGTGAATGGACATGTTGGGTTGGCTGTCTCTAGCTGCTAAAGCATAGCGCGTGCCAGCGACGAAGTTGAAACCTTTAATCCAAGTGGCTGTCTTTTTAAATCTAAAAAAATCACTGTTAAAATTGCGGCGTCCCGGACCTCCACAAGCGGGTGAGAGAGGTCAGACGCGGTCTCTTTCACCCAATCAATGCGTCGCTCCAACATCTAAGATGAAGCCTGATAAAATCTGTGAAAACGGATCAGCAGCAGCCTGATCCTGGAGCGCAACCGAGGAGATTCACTTTTGGTGCCGGGCCGCAGACACCTGGCAGACAGAGTTCCTTGGCCAGGCAATCCGTATGCTTGAGACCGAGCTGAAATACCAGCACGTCGCCTTTTACCTGAGCTTCCGTTACCGGAAACTGACTGACGGAAAAGTCTTCGAATTCGATTTCGACAGGCAGATCGTGATGAGGCAGCACGTCCCCGGCTTTGCCGAAAATCATGCTGAGTTTTCCTGCGACGAGGCGGTGGTCTGTATCGTCTGCGGTCCAGGTTTGCAGCAGGCAGCTTTCGGTGCTGCGGCGGGTGCCGCCGCAATCGATGAAGTTCTTTTTCACATGGCCCACCTCCGTGATGTGAAAATGCGCCGGGATGAAACCGCCATCTGGCAGCACCAAAAGCAGTGTTTTTTCAGAGTGGGACTCGAGATGAGAAAGGAATTCGGTGATGTTCATAAAGAGGGCGTTGGGATTCTAAAAAGTTCAGTCGCAGCAATCGGTCTCGCAGGTAGTGGCATCAGGGGCCAGCTCATCCAGGCATCGGAGAAAGGTGCCCAGGCAGGAGCAGGCGAGCCGGTAATAGATGTTCAGGCCGCGCTTTTCACAGGTCAGCACTCCGGCCTTGCGCATCAGCGTGAGGTGCTTGGAAACAGTGGACATATCCGCCCCCACAAGAGCCTGGAGATCGCAGACACATTTCTCGCCACTCATGAGCGTTTCGGCGATGAGCATGCGTGAAGGATGCGCCAGGGCTTTGATCACTTCCACACGGCGCGCGGTGGCCTCGGGTGAGACGGGTGGTTGTTTCGCGGTCATCTATTTGGTTATTTTGCCAAATAGATGAGAATATGCAAGTGCCGTTTTTGCTGCGTCCCCGGACTTGCCAGCACCGCTCCCCCCGCTTTCATGTCCGCGCATGAGAACTGTACCTACCTTCCTCGTCGTCGCCTCAGTTGCAGCCATCACCGGCCTGACTAGTTGTGGCACCTCCACTGAAACACCGACAGAGACCGCTGACACATCGGCCTCAGCCAGCGCCGCTCCTGCCGATACGGCGGAGGGTGACATCACTGATCCAGCCCAGGCCCGTAAGAGCACCCACCTGACCAAAGCGGCCGCTAAAATCCAGAACGGAGTGACTACCCGCCGCGACATCATCGGTAAGCTGGGAATGTTCTACACCAAGGGTACCAATGCAGCCGGACAGGCCACAGGTACCTGGACCTATAAACCCAGCGAGTCCACGGGCAAAGCCTGGATCCCCGGCTCTGCTTTCATTCCTGGAGCCGTCATCACTTATTACCAGTCTGTGACGGCTGTGTTTGGTCCCAACGACGTCGTCATCTCCCACAGCTTCCTTGAAAGCACGAAGGAGAAGACCGGGCTGGGCTTCAGCTACGGCTCATAAACGACCCGCGATTAGAGCGCGTGCCAGGCCTACGCCTGCACGCGCTTTTTGTTGCCTCCCTATCCTTCACTAGCCAAAGGGCAGGCAACAAAAAGTTGCTGGAACACTCTCAGCGGAGGCCTGGAAAGATCTCGCTGAGTCATGCCTTGCCTGTTTAAAAACTCAGTCCGCTTTTAGGCCAGTGCCCCCTTGTGGGAAACTGGCCATACACGACAAAACGGACGTGCCAGAGCAGCCATTTGGCCAATTTGCCAAATAGCCCTTTACTTGGCATTTTAGCCAATTAGTGTTGATTGCTCCTTAGCAACCAACACGTTCCCCCTTCAATGTCCGACGCTGTCGCTAAAAACATGTCTTTTCTCGACCGCTATCTGACGGTCTGGATTTTCGCGGCCATGCTGATTGGCGTCTTGCTGGGGCAGTTCGTGATGACCGATCCGGAGGCTTTCTTTGCACCGCTGACCATCGGCACCACGAATCTCCCCATCGCTATCGGGCTGATTCTCATGATGTATCCGCCGTTGGCTAAGGTGAAGTATTCACAGCTTCCCAAAGTCTTTGCCAATATGCGCATCCTCAGCTTGTCCCTGGTTCAAAACTGGATTGTGGGGCCGGTCCTGATGTTCCTCCTGGCGGTGTTCTTTCTGCCAGATCATCCCGATTACATGGTGGGGCTAATCCTGGTTGGCATCGCCCGCTGCATCGCCATGGTGCTGGTGTGGAATGAGCTGGCCCAAGGCAGCCGGGAGTATGCGGCAGGCTTGGTCGCACTGAACAGCATCGCACAAATCCTCTTTTACAGCGTCTTCGCCTGGCTGTTCATCACGGTGCTGCCGCCCTACTTTGGACTTGAGGGACGGGTGGTGGAGATCGCCATGCAGGACATCTTTTGGAGTGTGATGATCTACCTGGGGATACCTTTTGCCGCAGGTGTACTCAGCCGGGTGATCCTGGTGCCCATGAAGGGAGAAGCGTGGTATGAGCAGAAGTTCATCCCGCTTATTTCTCCGGTCACGCTCTCGGCACTGCTATTCACGATTGTGGTGATGTTTACCTTCAAGGGCGAGGCCATCGTGGATCTCCCCATGGATGTACTCCGCATCGCCATTCCCCTGACACTTTATTTTGTGATCATGTTTTTTGTTAGCTTCTACATGGCCAAAAAACTCGGGGCAGACTATCCCCGCACCACATCGCTGGCATTCACCTCCTCAGGAAACAATTTCGAACTGGCGATCGCTGTAGCCATTGCGGTCTTTGGTATCCATTCACCCGTGGCCTTTGCCACGGTCGTCGGGCCACTCATCGAGGTACCTGTGCTCATCGGTCTGGTGCATGTGGCTTTGCGGCTCCGCCCGACCTTTGCCCCCGCGAAAGTGTGATACCGATGGCCAGCATTTGAACTGCATCTAAAAGCTCATGAGCAAACCCACCATTCTCATCCTTTGCACTGGCAATTCCTGCCGATCCCATCTCGCAGAAGGCATTCTTCGTTCCGCAATCGCGGATGAATGCATCATAGCCAGCGCCGGATCAAAACCCGCAGGCTATGTTCATCCCCTGGCCATCAAAGTGATGGCCGAGATCGGCATTGATATCAGCGCCCATCGCTCCAAGCACATGGATGACTTTCTGGATCAGTCCGTGGAGACGGTGATCACGGTCTGCGGAAATGCAGACCAGGCATGCCCGATTTTTCCGGGACAATTAAACCGCCATCACTGGGGATTTGATGATCCCGCTCATGCCACAGGTACAGAAGAGGAGCAGCTTGTGGTCTTTCGCCGCGTGCGTGATGAAATCAGCAAAGTCTTCACCGCCTACGCCTGCGGTCGGCTGGACCAAGCTAAAGCGAACTGATCAGGCTCCGCGACCGCTGCGGATTGATCCCCCAGCTAGACTCCGGAGGCCAGGATAGTCCCAGCCCCCGAAATTAAGCGGACTCAATCATCCACTTTGAGAATGCGGCCATCGGCTAGAATCTCGACTTCAAGCGTCTTGCCCTGAGTCTTGATTTCCACCTCATACTTCACCTTGCCATCATCAGTCTCCGCTTCGGCTTTAACAAAAAGTGCGTCAGGAAACCGGTCCAGGATCGCCAGGGGAATAGCAGGCGGCAAGTTCTCCATTTTTACGTCATCCCCCGCATGAGCTGGGGATAGGCACAGGACACAGGCAGCGATAGCCAGCGCAAGCAGGCCGGCTCTGATTTCACGGATAAATGCAGTATTCATGATCTGAAGAAGTTGAATTTTTTGATGCCGGATCAACAAAAACGGCACTGATAATTTCGTCTCCTTCCCCACCAATGGCTGTAAAATTGTACATTCTGGGATACGGGGCAGATTTCAGTGTGGCAGATGACAAAAAGATGCAATCGCCCCGGTCTAAAGACGTTTACTCCCCCTCCAAATCACTGATGAAGATCAAGACATACTTTCTGTTCGCCCTCGTCGCCACCGGACTTGCCCACTTGCAGGCGGCACCGCCCAAGGCACCCAAACTTGTCGTGGCGATTGTCGTGGACCAGCTTCGTTATGATTACCTGGACCGCTTTCATCATCAGTTCGGCGAAGGTGGGCTAAAATTGCTGACCGATGAAGGAGCCTTCATGACCTTTGCACAGTATGATTACTCTCCGACGATCACCGCCCCGGGGCATGCCAGCTTCTTCAGTGGCAGTTCACCGATGATGCACGGGATCATCGGCAATGAGTGGTTCGATAAACGCACGGGACAACCCATGTACTGCGTGAGCGATGACGCCGTAAACGGTGTAGGCACCGACCCTCAGGGCAAGGCCGGCAAAATGTCCCCACGCAATTTCATCGGCAGCACGGTGGCAGACCAAATGCGCCTGCACTGGGACTCCAAAGTGGTGGCCATCTCCATCAAGGACCGCGGAGCCATCCTGCCAGGGGGCAAGAAGCCCGCAGGTGCCTTCTGGTTTGAATCCGCCACCGGCAATTTCATCACCAGCAGTTATTACATGCAGGAGCTGCCCGCATGGGTCAAAGCCTTCAATGACAGCAAGCGGCCAGATGCCTTCATCGGCCAGACCTGGGAGCGTCTGCTGGATGAAAAAGAATACCTCAATCCCGATGATGCGGCAGGCGAATCCAGCCTGGCTGGAGAAACCACCCGCACCTTTCCTCATCAAGTGATCAAAGAAGAAAAGGACGGTTATGAACCCATCCTCTCCACCCCCTTTGGCAATCAGTTGCTCGCCGAATTTGCCAAGGCAGCCATTGAGGGGGAAAACCTGGGCCAGGGCAGCAAGCCAGATCTTCTTTGTGTCTCCTTTTCATCCAATGATTATTGCGGCCACAGGTTCGGCCCCTATTCACAGGAGGTCCAGGACATCACCCTGCGCATGGACCGGCAGTTTCAGGAATTCTTTGCCTACCTGGACAAAAAGATTGGCCTAACCAATGTGACCATCGTCCTCACGGCGGACCACGGCGTCTGCCCCACCCCAGAAAATGCTCAGGAGCAGGGTCTGGACGCTGGCCGCCCGCCCCTTTCAGACATGATGAATGAATTGCAGGAAAAACTGGCCGAGCGCTTCGGGCCTGGACGCTATTTCCTGGGTGCCAAAATCGGATTCAAGCCACGCCTCAGCGATGGGAACCTGTATTTCAACTATCCCGTGCTCATCGAAAAGCAGCTTTCACCGGAAACCGTCACCTCCTTCGCACGCGAATGGGCTTTATCCACCGGCGTGTTTCATGCCGTTTACGGGCGTGAACAATTGCTGGACGGACGTGCACCAGGAGTCATCGGCCAGCGTGTGATGAAAGGCTTCAACGGCGAGCGCAGCGGGGACATTGTTTTCATTCCGAAACCCTTCCTCATCTCAGGTAGCGGCAAGCCAGGCGCGGGCACCACTCACGGCTCCCCTTTTTCTTATGATACCCATATCCCGGTGCTGTTTTATGGAGCCAGCTTCAAGGCAGGCCGTTATGCCGATGAATTTTACATTACGGACATCGCGCCCACCCTTTCCGCCGCACTCGGCATCCAGGAGCCACCCGCCTGCATGGGCAAGCCGATGGTTAAAATCTTGAAGTAATCACCGGAACTCGGGCTAAACCCGGCGCAGGTATTCGCAACCAAGGCCAGCCGAAAGTGCATCCGAGGTCCCCCCTTAGAGGTATAGTGAGATGAAGATTTCAATCAAGATCATCAATCCTGCACACCCAGGGCTTTCCCTGGTATGGTAAATGCACCTGCCAAGCGGGATCCCCAATTCCCATATGAAAACCAAAACACTCATCGATATCGGCATTAGTGAAGCTGACCGCACCGAGATCGCCGCCGGACTTTCACGACTGCTTGCCGATAGCTACACTCTCTATTTGCAGACTCATAACTTCCACTGGAACGTCACCGGACCGATGTTCCAGACGCTGCATGTGATGTTTGAAACGCATTACACCGAGCTGGCCCTGGCCGTGGATACCATTGCCGAGCGCATCCGCTCCCTGGGCATGCATGCACCTGGAACGTATGCGGAATTTGTGCGCCTGAGTTCGATTGAAGAAGTCCCCGGAGTGCCCAAGGCCAAGGAGATGATCGCGCTTCTGGTCACCGGCCATGAGGCTGTCGTCCGCACTGCACGCTCCATTTTTCCAGTCGTCGAAAAAGCTGCCGATGAAGCCAGCGCGGACCTCCTTACCCAGCGCATCCAGCTCCACGAAAAAACCGCCTGGATGCTCCGCAGCCTTCTCGAAGACTAATCCCGCGCACGAAATCTCCCTGAGATCTTCCGCAGCTAATCCGATACACTCTCTGGCATGTCCGTCGAATTTAAAGACTACTACACCATCCTTGGCGTAAACCGCGAGGCCGGTGAAGACGACATCAAAAAAGCCTTCCGCAAGCTCGCCCGGAAATACCATCCCGATGTGGCCACGGACAAGGCAACCGCAGAGGCTAAGTTCAAGGAGATCAACGAAGCCTATGAAGTCTTGGGAGATCCAGACAAGCGTAAAAAATACGATACGATGGGCGCTCGCTGGGCCGATGACGAAGGCGGATTCCAGCCGCCGCCTCAGAGTGGGACAGGTACTCCCGAGCAAGAATTCCATTTTGGCGGCACGGGCTTCAGTGATTTCTTCGAGCAATATTTCAGCGGAGGCACTCGCTACGGCTTCCCAAATGAGAGTCCCGGCTTCGGCCAAACGCATGCCCAGTCCGGCAATGCACGGCCACGCCGAGGCAGCGATATCGAAGGGGATATCCTCGTCACCCTGATGGAGGCCATGCAGGGAACGGTACGTCCCGTTTCCATGCAGACAGTCAACCGTTCCACGGGCCAGGTGGAGACGCGTGAATTTCAAGTGCGCATCCCCCCAGGTGCCACGGATGGTCGCCGCATCCGCGTGCCGGGGCATGGTGAGCCAGGCCAGGGCGGAGCCGCTGCCGGCGACCTGTTTCTGCGCGTCCGCCATGCTACCCACCCGGACTTTAGCAGCCGTGAAGCAGACATTTATCACGACCTCGACATCGCACCTTGGGAAGCCGTCCTTGGAGCAGAAGTCGTGGTACCAACTTTGGACGGCTCCATTAAATTACGCATACCCGCAGGAGCCGAAAACGGCCAAAAACTCCGCGCACGAAATCGCGGGCTGCCGAAAGGAAAGAACGGCGAAAGAGGCGATTTTTATGTCGTCCTCAATATCCAGCTTCCTGTCACCCTCAGTCCAGAAGAACGCACCCTCTGGGAAAAGCTGCGTGACACCTCCACCTTCCGTGCGCGCCCGGTTTAAACCCACATTGTCACCGAGCCATGACTTCAGATCATTCTTCCACCGAGGCCGGGCCTCTTTATGAGGCAGAAACGGATACTGCCTACTCCATCGAAGTCATTACGGAACTGACTGGCATGGATGCCCAGACCATTATCCGCTACCAGGAGCAAGGGTTTATCCGACCCGCATCAGGGCAAGCCGCAGACAGCGCTTTGTTTGATGCCGAATCACTGCGTCAGCTTCGTCGTATCGAGCACCTCCGCTCCACCTGTGCTGTCAATGACACGGGTCTGAAACTCATCCTGGATCTACTTCATGAGATCGAGTGCCTCCGCCAGGAAAGGCGACAGAGCGTACGATAAATCCATCAGTGAGCCTCTTGTCTGCGTAAGCGCCGCACCATTTTCATCACCTCCAGCGCATTGCGGGTAATGGTCTGCCAGTCCTCCTTTTGAATAACCTCACGGGGTGCCAGCCAGGAACCACCCAGTGCATGCACCGAGGGCTCCATCAAATAAGCCTCCGCATTGCCTGCCGCCACACCGCCTAACGGGATGTATTTCACACCCAAATGGGCAAAGGGTGCCGCGATGGCGCGTAGATACGCCAGGCCTCCGCAGGGTTCAGAGGGAAAGAACTTCAGCAAACGGCAGCCTTGCTCCACAGCCAGCTCAATGTCTGTGGGCGTACAGACCCCGGGAGCGAACGGCAAGCCGATGCGCTGAGCCGCTGCCACCACGCGCGGATTCATTCCTGGTGCCACGCCAAAAGCTGCACCAGCCTCCTTCACCTCGCGCACTTGCTGGGGATTGAGAATGGTTCCCATGCCCACCATCATCCCAGGGACTTCTTCACGAATGCAGCGCAGTGCCTGCATAGCCACCGGAGTGCGCAGTGTCAGCTCGATGCAGTCTACACCGCCTTCCATGAGGGCTTTTGCGACTGGCACCGCAGACTCCGCATGATCCAGCATCAGTACGGCGATGACCCCGGTCTGGTAGAGGTGAAGTTCCAGGGGTTCAGGAAAACAAGAAGAAGACATTCGGAGAGCAAGCGGGATGAATCCCGGTATCTCCATCATGGGGATAATCCCGCATGATGCAGGGAGAAAATAAAAAAGTTAATCTGGGCACATCCACCTCGCTCCACGCCCACGAACCAACACCGGACAGCTCCTTTGTCACTCCCAGTGTCACATCTGTTCAAAGACACTACAAAATTTATCTCACACCCATTTCTACCCTTTGCGTCTGATCTCTTCAGGCACAAAACCCAACCCAAAACGACACAACACCATGAATACAAAATCACTCGCCACACTTAGCTGCATGCTGCTCTCCTCGGCAGCCTTTGCAGGCACCACCCCCATTGCTCCTCAGGTCCAGCCTGAAATATACGAGCCTGTCCTGATCTCGTATTCCAACGTCTCCGTCGGCTATCAATACACCTCGGCTGATTTCCTGGGTGCAGATATCGATGGTCATGGTGCTGGCATCGGCCTTGAAATTTCACCAGTCGATCACTTGTACTTTGCGATCAATGGCTCCTGGTCAGACGTGGACGCCTTTGATGTGGACTTTGATTACTGGACAGGCAAAGCCGGTATCGGTGGTTACATTCCACTGACCGAAAACATTCACTTCGTCACCGAAGTGGGAGCTAGTTATGCCAATCTTTCCCTCGCTGATTTTGATGTCGGCACGGATGACTGGGGCATCTATGTGACGCCTCACTTCCGCATGAAGTTCGGCCAGTTCGAAACGCATATCGGTGTCACCTATGACAGCAATGACCTTGCAGTGACCGAATACTCCGCTTTTGCACGCCTTCTTTATGCCGTCTCTCCAGAGATGGACATCTATGTCGGTGCCAATCGTGGCTTGGATGACAACGATGCTTTTGAAGACGTCTTCGGTCTCCAGGCCGGCCTTCGCTTCAAATTCTAACCGGTCAGAGTTTCATCTCTCAAGCAACGTGCACCTTCATCTGAGGGTGCACGTTTTTTTTGCACACGCAGGGTATCCGCTTCTTGCGATCTTCACAGTACCCTTATGAGAGCTATCTGGAAAGGCACCATCAGTTTTGGACTCGTTTCCATTCCTGTATCGTTGTATCCCGCCATCCGCCGAGAAGATCTTCATTTCCGGCTTTTGCGTGGTGCTGACCACAGCGTGGTTAACTATAAGCGTGTGGCTGAGAACGACGGCAAAGAAGTCCCCTGGGACAAGATCGTCAAAGGTTACGAATACGAAAAGGGCAAGTTCGTCATCATTAAGGATGAGGACTTCCGACGTGTGGATGTGGAAGCCACGCAAACGGTGGACATCATTAATTTTGTGGCTCTGGAAGAAGTAAATCCCCTGCTCTTCTACAAACCCTATCATCTTGAAGTCGCCAAAGGCGGCGGTAAAGCATACATTTTGTTACGCGATGCGTTGGAGAAAAGCGGGAAGATCGCCATTGCCCGCGTCGTGATCAAGACACGCCAGCATCTCGCTGCCATCAAGCCGCAGGGTAAAAATTTGGTTCTCGAGCTGATGCATTTTCCCGATGAACTGCGGGACATGTCCGAGCTCAAAGCCCCGGAAGGAAGTGCTCCGGCCAAGGCCGAAATTAACATGGCTCAAAAGCTCATCGAAAGCATGACCACGCCCTGGAATCCAGAGGAATACAAAGATGAATATCGTGAAGCACTGGAAGAGATGATTGAGGACAAGGTGGCCAATGGTGACTCC
This sequence comes from Prosthecobacter fusiformis, assembly GCF_004364345.1. NCBI lineage: Bacteria > Pseudomonadati > Verrucomicrobiota > Verrucomicrobiia > Verrucomicrobiales > Verrucomicrobiaceae > Prosthecobacter > Prosthecobacter fusiformis. Next base: position 793,675 of record NZ_SOCA01000001.1, read on the forward strand.
AAGCCTGTCAAAGCCGCCAAGACCAAGCGTCCCACCAACGTCATCGATCTGGTTGCCGTGCTCCAGGAAAGCCTGAAAAAATCGGGTTCACGTCCAGCCTCGACATCGAGCACCAAGACGGAAAAGAAGCCCGCCGCGAAATCCACACGTACAACCAAGTCTTCATCCACAGCCAAAGCCGCTAAAAAATCTGCGCCAGCCAAGAAAAGCAAAAGCCGACGAAAGGCGGCATAAGGCCCTCTCATGTCCCTTACAGAATACAAAAAGAAACGGGACTTCAAAAAGACTGCCGAGCCGAAGGGCAAGAAGGAAACCGCTAAGGCCAGAGGCATCCGCCGTTTTGTGGTGCAGAAGCATGCGGCCTCCCGATTGCACTATGACTTCCGGCTGGAGCTGGATGGTACACTCAAGTCCTGGGCCGTCCCCAAAGGAATCCCATTCGCTAAAGGGGAAAAGCGCCTTGCTGTGGAGGTAGAGGATCACCCCATCTCATACATTGATTTTGAAGGCCCCATCCCCAAAGGAGAATACGGAGGCGGCACAGTCATGGTCTGGGATACCGGGACTTATGAACCGCTATCCAAAGCTCCTTTGAAGGAACTCGCAGGTGGAAAACTTCACTTCACACTCAGCGGCAGCAAGTTAAACGGCGAATGGTATTTAGTCAGGTTGCGGGATGAAAAACAGTGGCTTCTCATCCGCGCAGAGGATGACATGAAACCCGTCACCAAGCGCATGGATGATACCTCCGCCATCTCTGGCCGGAACATGAAACAGCTCGCGGATGCAGATCCATGGATCAGTAACCGTCAGACAGACAAATCCACCGGCAAGGTCAAAATCAAGCGCGTAACTAAAAGTGCGGCTAAAGCTACGGCAGCCCTGGAAAAACCCGTCAAAATGCCAGCGTTCGTGGAGCCCATGAAGGCCCGCCTAGTCGCCACGCCCCCCACTGATGACGGCTGGATCTATGAGGTCAAATTTGACGGCTTCCGTGCCCTCGCCTTCAAGCAAGGTAAAGAGGTGAGCCTCATTTCGCGCACGGAACATGACATGACGCACAAGTTTCCTGAAGTCACCGAAGCGCTCCAGGCACTGGATCTACCCAACTGCATTCTTGATGGTGAAGTTGTGGCCCTGGATGACAAAGGCCGCTCCTCCTTTCAAATGCTTCAGGCCTATGAGTTAGGGCAGGAGCAGCCGCCGCTTTGTTATTACGCCTTCGACCTTTTAAGCCTCAAAGGCCGTGATCAAAAGAGCCGTTCCCTCCTGGATCGCAAAGATCGCCTGCGGGAAATCCTGCCTGATTCCGATGTCGTTCGTTATTCAGCGTCTCTGGAAGGCGATGCCTCGGCTCTTCTCAAACAGGCGAGCAAGTTGGGTCTTGAAGGGCTCATTGGCAAGAAGTCCGATTCAACCTATGAAGCTGGCAAGCGCAGCGGCCACTGGATCAAACTGAAGCTCAATGCCGAGCAGGAAGTGGTGATTGGTGGTTACACACCACCCGCTGGCAGCCGCACTCAATTTGGAGCCCTCATTGTGGGCGTGCATGTGGATGGCAAACTCCAGTGCGTGGGCAAAGTGGGCACTGGCTTCAATGCAAAACTACTCCGCGAACTGCATGCGCAATTCCAGCCCTTGATCCAGGAAAAATGCCCTTTTAGCAATCTGCCAGTAGAAAGCAGCGGTCGCTGGGGACAGGGCATTACCAAAAGGGAAATGAAAAAATGCACCTGGCTCAAATCCAAACTCGTGTGTCAGGTCAAATTTGCTGAATGGACGCGCGACTCGCGACTGCGCCAGCCTGTTTTTGTGGGGATGCGTGAAGACAAACGAGCTAGCGAAGTCATCCGCGAAAAACCCGCCTCATGAGCAAAAAATCCCAGCTTGAAGTCGAAGGTGTACAGGTGCCGGTGAGCAATCTGGAAAAGGTCATGTATCCCAAAACTGGCTTCACCAAGGGAGATGTTATCAACTATTATATCCGTGTCGCGGAATACATGCTTCCACATCTCGCCTCACGGGCCATCACACTGAAGCGATACCCGGATGGAGTGGATGGCTTTTTCTTCTATGAGAAACAATGCCCTGACCATGCACCCGAATGGATCAAGACTACCAAGGTGGCTAAAACAGATGGCAGCATTGATTACTGCGTGATTGGTGATCTCCCCTCACTCGTATGGGTGGCGAATCTGGCCAACTTGGAATTCCATACTTTTTTACACCGCAAAACTGCGGTCAAACGTCCTGCCGTGCTTGCCTTCGACCTCGATCCTGGACCACCTGCGGATATTTTGACCTGCTGTAAAGTAGGCCTCCTGCTGAAAGACCTGTTTGACTCCCTCGGGCTACAAAGCTTCCCCAAAACATCCGGCTCGAAAGGTCTCCAGGTTTACGTGCCGCTGAACACCCCTGTGACCTATGATCGAACCAAAGCCTTTGCCCAGGCCATTGCACAGGCGCTGGAACAGCAATGCCCTGACCTTGTCGTTTCCAAGATGCTGAAAAAGCTCCGCGATGGAAAAGTCCTGCTGGACTGGAGTCAAAACGATGACCACAAAACCACCGTGAATGTCTATTCACTGAGGGCCAAAGAACGTCCCACGATCTCCACCCCTGTAACCTGGGAGGAAGTGGAAAATGCATTGAAACGCAAGAAGCCCCTCGTCTTTGAAACGAAGGACATCTTTAAACGCCTGAAGAAACATGGCGACCTTTTTGCCCCCGTGCTGACTCTGAAGCAAAAGCTTCCAGCCATTCGCTCATTGGAGTAACAGATCGCGGAGGGTTCGACTTAGGGAGCCGCGTTTACTGGAGCGGGGCTGCTCATATCAGCATCACCCGGCGCAGCTCTGCCCCAGAGGAAAAACCACATGGCCAGGCCGATCAACGCCAAGATGGCGAAAAAGAGCACCGTACAACCCAACCCGCCACGACCCGATCTAATTTCAGGTTCAGTAAATTTATCATTCATAAGATTATATAGTTTTAGTTAGACCTGAATTCGGTCATGCATGTTTGATCGCCACAGGAGCACCCGATTCGATGGATTTGTACAAGGCTTCCAGGATGCGCATATCAGCCAGCCCCATCTCCCCCGGTGTGTGGCACTTTTCATCGTTCAGGATCGACTTTGAAAAATGATCCATCTCCTTGCTGAAATGGTTCTCTGCTTGCAGCAGCACTTCCTTTGCTTCTGCATCACCGCTCTTGGCATCGCCTTCTTTGACATGCAGCCGCAACCCCCGATAACTGAAGGCAGGGTCCATGTTCAGATAACCTTCTGTGCCATGCACCCGATAAAATCGGCTTTCCGCCATACCGAAAGAACAATCACAATGAGCCAACGCTCCAGAAGGATACTTCAGAGTGTAGGCAACACTTTCCGGCACTTCGCGAAAACGAGGATCATCCTCAGGTTTCCTCGCATAAGCAAAAACCTCCACAGGCTCCTCACCGAGGGTATACCTCGCCGCATTGATGCTGTAAACGCCCACGTCCCCTAGCGGTCCACCACCCAATTTGCCACTCAATCGTATGTTAGGCGCTTTGACATCCTGAGCGTTTGTGGAAACAAAGGTCTTGATCTTGCCTAGCGCTCCGCTTTTGCAGATCTCCATCGCCTTCATGTTAAAAGGCTCGTAGTGCAGCCGGTAGGCGATCATCAATTTCTTCTTCGCCTCCTGGGATGCCGCGATCATTTCTTCAGCCTCCTGCACTGTGTTGGACATGGGTTTTTCGCACAGGACATGCTTGCCCGCCTTCAATCCACGGATCGTAAATTCCGCATGCATGCTGTTAGGCAGGACGATGTAAATGACATCCACCCTTTTGTCATCCGCTAGGCGATCATACGTTTCATAGTCGTATATAGCATCTTCGTTGATGCCATAAAACTTGGCCACTTTACGCGCTTTATCCGGATGGCCGCTGACCAGTGCGACTGGCTTCGAGTATTCACATTCCGCAAACGCTGGCATGATCTCTTCCAAAGCGAGCTGACCGAGACCGACAATTGCCCACCCGACCTGCTTTTCGTTCTTAACTGGCAGCTTCAAGTTAGCTGGTTGTTTGTCAGGAGGGGCCAATGGAATGGCTGCGCTTTTAGATCCGATACTCTCTCCTGGAGCCTGATTGCCTGAAGCTCCGACCGAAGGTGCAGCCAGCAGACTTGGGCTGATGCCGACCATTCCAGACAGACCAGCGGAAGAGAACAGGAAACGGCGGCGGCTGGTGTTTAAAGTATTCATGTCTGACTAAGATCGGCCCGAGATTCCCCTCTGGATGTTTCATGTGCACGTCTGCTTAACAAAACAAACGGCCTGGCATAAGCCAGGCCGTTTTAGATTTAAACTGTGTTCAGAGGGACCTTAATAGGTTTGCACCGTCTGTGTCTGCACCGTTCCATAAGGAGTAGTGCGCGTGGTTGTTTCCTCCATGGTTGTCACGGTAGTGGGAGGCACCTGGACCGGTACGACTTCCACTTCAGTTTCGCAACTGGTGACAAAACCAAGACCAAGGACAGCCAACGATAGGATAAGAAATGATTTCATAGTGTGCGGGATTGCATTGTTTATTCGGTTACGGTCGTCCGAATGGTTGTTCTTTTTTCTTCAATCACAGGAACTGGAGCGACGACGGCTGTTTTGACGATGACCTTGGAAGCGACCAGATTTTCTCCAACCTGCGTATACTGAATGGTGACAGGCTGGCCTGCGCGCACTGTCTCAATGGCCACAGGGTTACCCGCTTCATCCACGTAAGTGGTGGTCTGCGCAGAACTATACCGGACAGGTGTTGGAGACGAATCACTGCGGATGATCAGCCTTTCTGGGCCGAACTCGCTGATGACGCCTGAAGATGTCGTCACGGTTTCTGTCATTGCAGGGCTTTGGGCACGTGTCCTTACCACCACTTTGTCAGCCACGAGTGCATCTCCCACCCGGGTATAATGAACAGTGGCGGGCAGACCGGAACGAATCACCGTTGCAGATACTGGCGTGCCTGTTTCATCGACATAAGTGGTTCGTTCACTGAAGGTATACCGCATCGGTTGGGCTCCCGATTGGGTTCGGATGATGACAGCCTGAGGGCCGAATTCACTGATGGTGCCATCGGCAGTCGTGGCTGTGGTCACGGTTTCCACCGTCTGAGTTTGTGCGAGCGTAATACCGGTCACACACAATGCCCCGGTGGTAAGGGCAGTTTTGAGGATTCGAGCAAAGATGGTTTTCATATCAGGAGGGTTAATGGATCGACGAAGTGCTTTTGCTGCACTCTTCACATCTCCATCGCGCGCGGCACCGAAACCGTGTGCATCATAGTTTGTTAACCGAAAATTTAAACAGTCTTATCCGCTTCAATAATTGTCCTCAGAGCACGCAAAGTCAGCACACCATTCGAAACACAATGCATGAAAACGATTTCCTTCCTGTGCTTCCTGGCAGCCCTTTCCACACTCCGCTCCATCGCAGCTCCGCCTGAAACGTCTCCCACTTTAAATCTCAATCTGGAAGAAGCGGCGGTTTTCCAAAACCAGCAAATCACAGGAGTCACCGTTTCCAAAACTGGTCGCCTGTTTGTCAATTTCCCCTTTTGGTCCGATGATCATACCGATTCCGTTTTGGAAATCCTTCCAGACGGATCTACCCGGCCTTATCCAGACTCCAAATGGAACAATAAAAAGGGTGCTGCTAAATCTCGATTCATCTGTGTCCAAAGCGTTTATGTGGATGATGAAGACACCTTGTGGATTCTTGATCCCGCGTCCCCAAAAATGGAAGCTGTTGTGCCTGATGGCCCCAAGCTTCTTCAAGTCAATTTGAAGACTGACAAAGTCACCCAAGTCTTTCGCTTTGATCCATCCGTGACACCTGAGAAGTCTTATCTCAATGACATCCGTGTGGACATTGTTAGCGGTCATGCATTCATCACAGACAGTGGCACGGGTGCACTCATCGTGCTCGATATCAAAACCGGGAAAGCCCGTAGACTGCTGCATGAGCATCCTTCAACCAAAGCCGAAGAAGGAGTCGAGCTCCTGGTGGACGGCATCAAGGTCATTGATCCTAAAACAGGCAAGGCACCGCAGATTCATTCGGATGGCATCGCCTTAGACAAAGAAGGCGGCTGGCTCTACTACCACGCCCTGACCGGACGCACCCTCTACCGCATCGCCACCGCGGATCTCATCAATCCCAAGCTCACGACGGAGGAACTCGGCAAAAAAGTGGTCAATGTGGCCACCACATCCGCGCCCGATGGCATGCTGGAAGCCGACAACGGATCCCTTTACCTCACCGCTATTGAAAGCGGAGCAATCGTTCACTTTGATCCACGCTCCAAAGAAACGGCGACCCTTATTGAAGATAGCCGTATCCAATGGCCGGATACCCTCAGCCTCGCCCCGGATGGCACGATGTATATTACGGCTTCCCAGATCCATCGTATGCCCCAGTATAATGGCGGCAAGAGCCAGCAAAAGGGTCCTTATACGCTTTACCGTTTTAAGATGAATCCGCCTTCTCCGAAGTCGCCCGAGGAACAAGCGGCACAAAATCCCGATTCGCCATTGCCGAACAGCAGCACCGGACGCTGATCCCTTTTCATCATTTAGACGGGAAATGTGGAGCGGATGGTGGGAATCGAACCCACGTATCAAGCTTGGGAAGCTCGTATTCTACCATTGAACTACACCCGCAGTGGTGTGGAGGACAAGATATGGGCGATGGGGTGGCTGATGTCAAATAACATGGTGAGGTGTTTCGCATGCTCTGGGCTTGAGTTACCCGCCAGACCGGGCATTCTCAGGGGGACAACCATGTTTTACATCTCCACCCGCGGGCAAACGCGCCCCCACTCCTTCACGGAAGCTGTCGAAGTCGGCCTGGCCACTGATGGCGGCTTGTTCCTGCCTGAGAAGCTCCCTGACATTTCTGGGAAACTGGCCAGTTGGGCGGGGCTGACTTACCCCGAGTTGGCGGCGGAGTTTTTCACCCTTTTCGGACCGGACATCCCCGCTGAAGAATGGCGATCCCTCACGGCAGAGGCTTATTCCCGGTTTGATTCCCCGGATGTCGCTCCGCTGAAAAAGATCTCCGAACAGACCTATGTGCTGGAGCTGTGGCACGGCCCCACCCTGGCCTTCAAGGACTTCGCCCTGCAACTCCTCGGCCTTTTGTATAAACGCCAGGTCAAGCTGAAGGGCAAGAAACTGGCTGTGCTGGGTGCCACCTCTGGGGATACCGGGAGTGCGGCCATTCATGGATGCATGGGGCAGGAGGGCATCGAAATCTTCATCCTTTATCCCAATGGCCGTGTGGCTCCGCTGCAAGAGCGCCAGATGGCCTGCACAGGTGCAGCCAACGTCTATGCCATCCCGGTCCCTGGCACCTTTGATGACGCGCAGCGTGTGGTGAAGGAATGCTTTGGAGATCCCTCCTTTGTCTCTGCCGTCAATCTCTCGGCTGTGAACAGCATCAACATCGCCCGTGTGCTGGCCCAATGCGTGTATTACATCTGGGCCTGGATGAAGCTTCCTGAAGAAGCACGGGCCACCGTGGAATTCGTCGTTCCAACGGGCAACTTTGGCAATGTCATGGCCGGATGGATGGCCCAGCAGATGGGCCTTCCTTGTGGAGGATTCCGTGTGGCTACCAATCAGAATGACATCCTCTACCGCTTCTTTGAAACTGGGGAGTATAAACAGGGCGATGTTTCCCCAAGCTATGCACCCAGCATGGACATCCAGGCTGCGTCTAACTTTGAGCGTTATCTCTATTTCATGCTCGGCAAGGACCAGAACCGCGTCCGCGAAATCATGCTGCGTATGAAAAGGGGCGACCGAGTCACCCTGCCGAAAACGGCTTCCAGCTTCCGTGCCAGCCGCATGGATGATGCCACCATCGCCGAAGTCATCGCCCAAGTGTGGAAGGACCACGGATACGTGGTGGACCCTCACACCGCCTGCGCCTTTACCGACATGGCCAAGGACCGCGTCAGTGTCGTGCTGAGCACGGCCAGCCCGGCCAAGTTCCCGGAGGTGGTCCAGGAGGCCACCGGTGCAGAGCCTCTGCACCCCAGCCTCGAAGTGTTGAAAGCCCTGCCGCTGAAGACGGATCCACTGCCAGCCACGGCTGAGGCTGTTAAAGCGTTCATCCGCGAAAAAGTCGGCGCTTAGCGGCGCCTCGCTTCTTCTAGATCCATCGTCATATGTGCGGCCTTCGGCGTCTCCGCCGAAGGACGTTCCTGGATGTTCTTCTCTCAATTCGTTCCATTCATTTCACCAGCCGGACGTTCTTAAATCCTGCCTTGTCACCAAAGACCAGGAAGTTCAGGACCTTCTTCTCCATGCCAAGCAATTCGTGTGTTCCGCTGAGGATCGTCTCATTCACCTGAACCGTTGTCTGGTTGCCTTTGAAGGTGATCCGCACCGGATACCAGACGCCTGTCTCCAGTTCCACGGCCTTGCGTGCCAGCGGCAGGATCTGATCACGGGGTTCTCCCGGAGCAGGATTCTTTGTTAGGCCCACCTGTGTGGCGCTGATTTCGACACGGAAAGATTGTTTGCCTTCACCGGCCTCAATCCTCAATGAATGACGCCCGCCCTGAAACTGGATTTGGTACTCGAGCACCCCATCTGTCACGCCGACTGGCACGCGCAGGTTTGCTCCGGTACCCTTGGCCCCCTTTTGCACGCCCCAGACGGCCCCGTCTTCCGCCTTCCATGCCCCCTTGCTAGCGGTCCAGGGTTTCTCAGGCAGGCTAACCAATGATTCTTCAAGGATTACACTGCCTTCCGCCTTGGTCAGTTCAGCCACCTTGGGCATCATTTTTTCAATGAAGGGCGGCATCTCACGGCTGTAGCCGCCGTTGCGATAACGAACGAGCAGGGTGCTGAGTTCCTTCACCACTTCAGGATTCTCCGCGCTGACATCCTTTGTCTCCGCTGGATCATCTTTGAGGTTAATTAACCTCGGCGCAAACTCGTCCGATTTCTTCCTCTTAATCCCCTCAGCAGGCACGCCCTCGATCCATTTCCACGATCCTTTGCGGACAGCGTAAACACCGTCTGAGCTGTGGATGATCATGTCGCTACGGGCAGCCGGAGCCTCTTTACCCAGCAATGCGGGCAAGATGTTGTAGCTGTCTTCGGCCGCTTCACCTGCCGCAGGCAATTTCTCACCCACGATGGCCGCTGTGGTCGCCAGAATATCCGCCAGGCTCACCATCTCATCACATACCGTTCCGGCCGGGATCTTCCCAGGCCAGCGGGCGATGAAGGGCACCTTGAATCCACCTTCCCACACGGTGTGTTTGCCACCGCGCAGATCGCCATTCACCTTCAGTCCGGCCTTGTAGGCCACCGTCTGCGGCATCTCACGCTCTGGATGGAAAACACCGCCATTGTCGGCGGTAAAAATGATCAGGGTATTGTCTGCTATGCCCTTTTCATCCAAGGCCGCCAGGATACCTCCGACACTGCGGTCCAGCTCATGAATCCAGTCTCCGTATGGCCCTGCTTTGCTCGTTCCAGCGATGTCTTTATCTGGTGTCACTGGGTTGTGAACGGCCACCGGCGTATAGTATAAAAAGAATGGTGTGTCCTTTTTCTGAGCCTTGATCCACTCCGCCGATTTCTCTGTCAAATACGGCATCACACGCTCATTCACCCGGTGGGGTGCATCCAGATCCAGAGGCTCATTCTTGTGGCTCTCCGTATCCTCGATGGTGTAGGTGGCTTTGAAATTTGGGTTGTCACGATCAGGGCCGCTGATCTTCATGTGCGCCGGGATTTTGCCATTGCGCAGACCATAGACAAAACGGTTCTCCACATACACGCCGGTCAGGTCTCCATGGTTGGCGGGCACGCCGAAATGGTAGTCAAATCCGATGTCCAGCGGCCCCGGGGAAAGCTCTGCCGCATAGTCCGTCCTCCAGGCCGGGGACTCATCCGCCTTGCCATAGCCCAAGTGCCATTTGCCGATCGCCGCCGTGCTATAACCCTGCTTTTTGAGCAGTGATGCCATGTTCAGCCGTGTCGTTTCAATGTGCAGGGGCGAGAACATGCCCAGCACCCCGTGCTTCTCCGATGTCCGCCAGCAATACCGTCCCGTGATCACCGAATACCGCGTGGGCGAGCAAACCGAGGAGGTGGTATTCGCATCCGTAAACCTCCGCCCTTCCTTAGCCAACCGGTCCAAGTTCGGCGTCTGGATCAGCTTCCCATCCGCTCCGTAACAGCCCACACTGCCATAACCATAATCATCTGAGAGAATGACAATGATGTTAGGCCGGTCCGCTGCAAACGCAGTGAGACCAGCAAGACATAGAATGGCGAGCAAGGTTTTCATGAGCCCCTGGAAACGCCAAGTGTCGGATTTCATAGCGCGAAATTTTCGTCCGTCGTGACTGTCATCCCGCCGCCGGGTCATGGGGAGAAATCAAAAAACATCCCCATGTGGGATCTGGAGAGGCAAGACCTTCATTTTCAATGGTTTAGAATGGGGATGAAAATCCCCATGTCCTCCCCATCGATCCCCATCCCGTCCCCCTGGGCACATCGAGAGAGTATACCAGGGGATACGAATGGAGTTGGAGGCGATGGACATTGGAAGACCACCGCGCGGCCCCAGGAGGGCGAATCGGCAGGAAATCAGGTGAGCCATGACGTGGCATTCTTTAAGGAACCAGGAGCTCGCGGACCGTGCCTGAAGGCCCCCTGGGGAGAAATGAAAAACATCCCCATTTGGGGATTTGAATCGCAAGGCTTTCATTTTCAATTGGTTAGGATGGGGATGTAAATCCCCACGATTTCCCCATCATCCCCATCATCCTCATGGGGATGCGCGGGGGAAGGTGGCAAACGTGGCAGGGAGAAGAAGGAATGGCTGGCGGCGAGGTTTAGAAATAACATCACTGTACATTATTTACGGATGACGTGCAAGCGGACTCCGTCCCGGACCCGATGAGATACCTCCTCTCACGTCATGCCGCCATCGCCCAAACCCATCTCTTCGCACCAGAGGAAAACAAACTTCATGGCAACTTTGTAATCCTTATACTGTCGTTACCATGCTTCCAGCAGATCATTTGCCTCTCTTGCAAGGGTAACATAGCCTTTGGAAATCGCCTCCCGTTTTACTAGGTTAACGATCTCTTTCGCCTTCTCTGCCTCCCCCTTCGCCGCGAGCACCTTGGCCGAAATCATTTTCGCTTCCCACTCTCCCTCTGAATCCGCAAGGTCTGCATACATTTTTAGACAGTCATTAGTCTGTTCCTGGCATTCCGTCATATTGCCTTTGGCAAGATGCCATTTGGCCAAACCTTGAAGAGCGTTGGCTTCACCAAGAACTTCCTTGATTTCACGATAAATCGATAGCGCGGCGTCGAAGGTGGATCTCGCCTCATCTAACTTCTTTGTTTGCAACAGCAGGTCCCCCAGCGACTTTAGCGTATTGGCTTCGCCAAGAACTTCCTTGATGTCGCGATAGATCACCATCGCCTTATCGTAGGAAGCGCGTGCCTCCTTGAACTTACCTGTGCGCAGTAGCAACTCTCCCAGCGACTTGAGAGTGTTGGCTTCGCCCAGCCGGTCCTTGATCTCTCGAAATATGCCTAGCGCGTCATCGTAGCTATAACGGGCCTCTTCCAGCTTCCCGGTGATTACTTGCAGGTCACCCAGCGATATTAGCGTGTTCGCTTCTCCAAGGCGTTCCTTGACTTCACGGAAAATCGCCAATGACTCTTCGTAACAATTCAGTGCTTCTTCCAGTTTCTCGGTACGAACAAGCAGTTCACCTAGTGACTGGAGTGAGTAAGCTTCTCCAACTCGTGCCTTGACTTCACGATATATCCCCATCGCCCTATCGTATCTGGACTGTGCCTCTTCCAGCTTACCCGTCCGCACCAGCAGGTCACCCAGCGACTTGAGAGTGTTGGCTTCTCCAAGGCGTTCCTTGACCTCACGAAAAATCGCAAGCGCCTCGTTGTAGCTAGACTGTGCTTGCTCCAGTTTGCCGGTCCGCACAAGAAGGTCTCCCAGTGACCGGAGCGTGCTGGCTTCGCCGTGGCGTTGCTTGACCGCACGAAAAATCGCCAATGCTTCATCGTAGCTAGACCGTGCTTCCTCCAGTCTCCCGGTGCGAACCAGAAGTTCACCCAGTGACCGGAGCGTATTACCTTCTCCATTGCGTGACTTGACCTTACGGTAGATCTCAAGCGCCTCATCATAGTTAGTGCGCGCCTCCTCCAACTTATCGGCGAGAACCAGCAACTCACCATGGAAAAATAGGGTGTTTGCAAGACTGGTGGTGGGAGATCCCTCTCGAGCCGACGCCTCAGCACATCTCAATATCTCCTCTCCTTCCAGGGGCCTACCTAACAATTTCAAAATTTGGGCTTTCTTTACCCAGGCATCCACCAAGCCTAATTTGTCATGAGATTGCTCAAAGTTTAGCCAGCTATCAACCACAATAAGCGCCTCTTGATACGCATCGGCCATGGTAAGAATCTGGGTCGTGGCGTTGTAATATTCTGGACGATCTGAAAACCTTTTTACTCCAGCCATCAATAGATCGACAGAGTCTTGACGTAATCCTTGAAGTCTCAACTCCTCTGCCAGATTCGTCCAATATGAGGCCCAACCCGTGACTGATGCCGTAATGTTAACCAGCGCCTTCCAATCCAATCCGCGTTGGTGCCTGTTAGGTGCGAGAGCCTGAATCCATAACGCGCGCGCCGCTCCCAATACTCCGGCAAGTCCAGGCCAATCGGATTTTTGAACTGAGAAAAGATGTTGTCGTTCCTTCCGAAAAGTTTCCAGCAGCGCGCTTCGCTCGGATTTCGTCATTCTTGGTAAGCTCAATAGTACACCCCTGAGAATGGTTCCTTCCGAGTTGAAAGCCGGTGTATTCGCCAAATAATTCAGAGCGTGACGCAACCATCCAGGGTAGGGTTTGTCTGGCTCAGTTTGAGAAGTGAGCGAGGACAAAATGGCTTTAGCAACCTTCGGCTCCAGCCCTGCATCCCAGGATAGAGCTTTGGTAAGTGGATGCTCCAACGGAAGCCCGTCCTCCTTCTGTTTACCTGCCTCATCCTGACCGGATAGCTTGAAGCGGAGCGGCTCGATTTTGCCCCCCAAACGGTCTGCAAGATGGCGGTATTTTTTTGCAGGCTCCGAGTCCTCATGCCTGAGGAGTATGGGATCCTCAAGGAGCGCAAGCTGTGCATTATACGGAATCTGTATCGGCGTTGGAACCAGGCCAATCTCGCCGAACATTTCTCGCTCCTCAACATCCACATGCCTGCCCAAGGTATCGGCAATGGCCCGTGAACGCTTCTCCGTCAATTCAAGTTCTCCCAGAGGCACAGGGCTGACAACAATGGTGATACGCCTCAACCAATCCGCAGTTTCCACTGAACGCTGAATCTCCAGCAGAGTGGATTCCAATCCCCAGAGATTTTGTTGATTGAGTCCTGTAACCAGGACAATGCGGTCAGAGGACTGGGTGAGAAGCAAATCTGCAATCCCGGTAATCCCAGTGCGGGCGTCAATAAAAATGGCATCTGGCCGTTCTGCTTCAGGCAAGGTGACAAACTGGGAACGAATCTGCTCGATCACCGGGTTTTTTCCCCCGTCCTTATGGGTGCGGCGAATCACCTCTGTAAGAGGAGCATCCATCGCATGTACGCGATCAGAATAATGGGTTGTCCCCGAGCAGTCGTCCTTGAGCAGAGCCGCAGGAACGAGCTTCAAAAAACCTGCCCCCTCCTTAAGCTTGGAGGCAATCACAGGAGAATAAGCGCACGCGGCCAAATTGATGGGTGGCGGAGGCGGCTCTCCCCGACGAACGGCTTCGTCCAGCAAGACGAGCCATTCGAAGAAATCCAGAACCCCAGGACGAGCAGGGTTAGTCTCATCCTCTTCTGCCTTCATGCATTCCATGAGGCTGAGGCCTGGGGCGTGAAGATCAAAGTCAATGAGCAGCACATTTTTTCCCCGCTGGGCAAACTCACAGGCGGTATTGAGAAGCGCCTGGGTACGGCCCACCCCGCCCTTGAAGCTGAAAAATGTGATGATCTCCATGGGGCAGAATTTATTCCTACTACGCTGCTGCCTTTAGGCAGTCGAGCAAGTCGGTCGTAACGGATCCGGTTGGGGATTTGTACTTTAAAGGGATCTCTTCATGGGCTTTTTTTGCGGTTTGTGGGAGCCTCTCAGGAGATTTACAACCAAGAATTGCTTTTCGCTTGGCTTCATTCCTGAACAAGGCGCTCATGCATTCGACAAAATGGTCCCAGGGCAGGCCGCGCTCTTCATGTCGGCGGTCCTGGAGATACCCTCCAAAATCGTCATGCAGCTTGGTCAACTGTTCCTGACCTGTTGCGCTGACCTCCAGAGATGCTCCAACCACATAGAACCAGCGCTTGATCTCCTGAACAGAAGCATTGCGATTCACAGCAACCCGCCAAAAGTCCGTAAGCCGGTCTACGGTGACAAAGGAGGGATGACGAATTGCTGCGTCCTCCAAAAAGAGACGTGCCCCCTGATCTAGGGGCCATGCTTTGTCGCGCAGGGCGTTGAGCCACATGGTTTCCAACCAAGCCGGCTGAAGAGCATGCCACCCGAGGTAGAGGCGGAAGGATTCAGTCCAAAAGTCATCTGGCTTAACTTTGGAACCAGCCACAAGGACCAAAAACTCCTGCCTCTCTGCCACAAGTCCGGAAAGCTTGCGCACGCAACGACCCTTGAAAGACTCTTCCGGCATGCCCTCTGGCAACATTCGGAGAAGACGCACCATGGCAAAGGCGAATGGCCAGTCGCAAACCGTCGCTTCGTTCTGGATCCTGGCCTGCTCCAAGTCGTCAATAAGCTTCTCCGCACAGTTCTCAAACGCCTCTCGGCCTCGGGGGGCTACTTCCTTCCATGCCAGAGCAGCGGTCGCCACTGGATCATGCTCATCAGGGTCAAGGGTTGCAGGATTCCGGTCAACCATCACGGCCCGGATTTTCGTCGCGAAACCGGGATCGTTTTTTTTTGCGAGGACGTTCAATTCGTCCAATAGGATGGTTCGGAGACTCATGGGGGCGAGAGACTATTCCATGCGGTTTCACATTCTGCATCAAATAACCCAAGAAGATGGACGGTGCGAACACCGCCTTCGAGAGCCGGAACTGCAATGTGGGGATGGACAAATTCCCGTAAACCGTCCTTTGCCGAATGCCGGCGCAGGATCTTTAAAAGCGGCCAAGTCAGGCCATGAGGGTCAGGGGCCTTTCCCGGCAGAAAACAATAGCCCTTGAAGTTCAAAGCATCCATGGCGGTCGGTTTCCACGCCCCTCCTTGAATGACCCCGTCCACGAGCAGCGCAGCGTCAAACTCGATTGCAACCAAGCCCATGGCCTCCCTGCGGCGACCGCGTGTTTCGTAACCCGGCAGGGCCAACTCGCGCAACACTGTCCATGCGGCGTCTTGCGTTCCCTGTTTCATTCCTTTCGCAGCCAGCAGATCCAAGGGAGATTGATCCGAGAGCCAGAATGATGAACCGTTGGCGCACAGGCTGACCAAACCGCCGTCAGGCTGCACTGGCAAACTGGCTGGCGCGGCGGCGGTGAACCAATCATAGACTGCCTTTTTCCAAACCCCACCGGCCCCCAAAAAATTGAAGCGAAGAGCATTCAGTGGAGCAACGTTCCACACGCGCCCGGTGAGGCTCTCAAACGCCGAAGCTTTGCGAAAAAAGAAGTCGCAGCCTGCACCTGCGATCATGGGATTGAGTGCTTTACCGGCCTCCATGAGCAAATCAGCGAACGAAAGTCCTGCCGCTCGCGATGACGGACGCGCATCTAAACGTCTTGTGGCTTCTGCCAAGGCGGGAAGAGGGAGATTTTCTCCGCGTCCGGGAGGTGCACCGTTTGGATAAGTCCACGATGCTGAACGGAGAGTTGGCGCATCAAGCTCCAAATTTTCCACCAAACGCTTTCTCCGACGGGTGGCCAAAATGGGCATTTTGTGCCCTGAGTAGGGCCCAGGAGCATTGGCAAGTTGGTCAAGGAACTGTTGCATTAAGGAAAAGAAGGAGAATCTCAAGCGAAGATCCCTCAGATAGTCAAGAAGAAACGGTCTAAACACGTATAGGTCAAACAGTGAAGCGGTGGCAACATTACTATTGACTGCTGCGACTCTATGAGAGAATGCGGTCCTGGGGGGGACCGCGCTTGAATGGCGCGGCTAGAGGCGGAACCCCGTTGGAGTTCGACGGGAAGGGTATCTTGGGAGCATACGCCCAGGGTCCTGCCCGTTTCCAGGGGTGAGCTCGTGAGACTCGCCCTAACCCTTCGCTATGGTCTGGAAGCCCGTTGTGCTTTGAGCATGGGTGAGGGCTTTGTATGAAGAGGCTGGAGGGGAAGACCTGGGTCCATGAAGTGATGGGGGAAATGGTATCTGTTATTTAGGCATGATGTTTTCCAGAATGCCGCATGAATGCGGGACTAGACAACGGTTGCGGCCAGGAGTGTCCGCGCTCATCTCGAAGGGGCTCTATTGTAACCTCTGGTCATTTCTTCAGTTCCAGCTTTCATCCCGCCTCGCATCACTCGGAGAGTGATGAATACTTTCCAGGCAGGCTGCTGCATCACTCGGATCGTCGTAGTCGCGGGACAGGAGGGGTGAATACGGTCTGCCGCAGAGGTGCGGTGGGGGACGGCATTTTACCGCTGGCATGAGGGCGAGACGCATAAAATGGCCTGCAGGACGCGGACGCTCTAAGGAGGGCAGATGCCGCAGCATGTGAGGCCATCCTGGCCTCAGTTATGCGGGCGGGACGCCCGCACTCCTTGGGGGGCTGGAAGGTCTGCGGGATTTAGGGTGATGGGGGATGTCTGGGGACGGTTTTCCGCGAGACGCTGGACCGCCTGCGGGATGCGGGTGCTCCATGGGGGGGACGGATGCCGCAGCATGTGAGGCCATCCTGGCCTCAGTTATGCGGGCGGGACGCCCGCACTCCTTGAGGGGAAGGTCGGGAATGGGTGGGCTTCGAGCTTGCTTTCCGCTCAGGGACTGAGCGGGCTACGGGGCACAAAAAAACCCCGGGCTGCTGTTGGGCAGACCGGGGTTGATGGGGTTCTGGGCAGAAGTTTAAACCGGGGGGAGGCGGAGACGGCACTCGAGGGGGGCGTGCGCTGCGCCTTTCGGCTTCGCTTAGATGATCTCGACGCCTTCGACTTTGATGCCGGGGATGGCGACGGGGTAGCCGCCGTCGGCGGTGGGTTTGGCGGGGGGCTCGGTCTCGGCGGTGACGATGGCGGGCATGTGCTGGACTTTGGAGCCGATGCATTCATCCCAGGTGATTTCCTTGCCGGAATAGGTGGCCATGCGGCCCATGACGGCGGTCATCGTGGATTCGGCACCGTAGTAGGCGTTGTTGATCGGCGTATTGTCGCGAACGGCGGCCTGGAGGATGTCGTGCTCGGTCTGGTAAGGATCGGGATCGCTGGCACGGCGGGATTTCTTCGGCTTAGCTGCTTCGGCGACGGGGTCTTCACCGCCGATGGGGCGGTATTTCCAGATGACGTTGCCCTTGTGGTCAACGGCGTAGCAGTTGGGCTTATTGTCCAGATAGAGCTTGCCCTTGGTGCCGGTGAATTCTTCGCGGACGGCATTGTAAACGCCGGACTGGTGGCGGCACTGGCTGTTGATGCGGACGCCGTTTTCATAGGTGAACTCGACGTAATGATGGTCAAAGATCTGGCCGAACTTTTTGTCCACGCGCTGCTCGCGGCCGCCCATGCCCTGGGCGCTGACGGGATGCCCGCCGATGAACCAGTTGGCCACGTCGATGTTGTGGATGTGCTGTTCATTGATGTGGTCACCGCAGAGCCAGGTGAAGAAGTACCAGTTGTTGATCTGGTACATGAGCTCGGACTGGTTAGGCTGCTTGTCACGGAACCAGATGCCGCCGCCATTCCAGTACACCTGGCCGGAGACGATATCGCCAATGATGTTCTGCTCCTTCACCTGCTTGAGGGCTTCTTTGTAGCAGTTTTGGTAACGGCGCTGGAGGCCGACGACGACTTTCAGATTTTTCTCATCGGCGATCTTGGCCATCTCCAGCACTTTGCGCACGCCGGGGGCATCGACGGCGACGGGTTTTTCCATGAAGATGTGCTTGCCTGCATTCACGGCGGCTTCGAAGTGATAAGGACGGAAGCCTGGAGGTGTGGTGAGGATCACGAGGTCGCAGGTATCGATGACCTGCTTGTAGGCATCCAGGCCGGTGAAGATGCGAGAATCATCCACTTCCACTTTTTCTGCATGCTTGGTGCGCAGGTTGGAAAGGGCGCTGTCAGCCTTTTCTTTGAAGGCATCCGCCACGGCGTGGAGGATGACGCCTTCCTGCTTGGTGCTGAGCGCCTGGTTGGCGGCGCCTGAGCCACGGCCACCGGTGCCGATGAGGCCGACTTTAATGCGGTCGCTGCCGGCCACATTGGCGGACTGGGCGATGGTGAGGCCGGTGCTGGCCACGGTGGCGACCGTGGCCGTGGCGGCGGTTTTGCCGATAAAGTCGCGGCGTGTGGTGGGGATTGTCTCGGTATTCATGATATCTGGGTTGGTTTGAACAATTAACAAAAAGTGTGATTACGCATTCCAGGCTTTTTTGATCACCTCGATGCCTTCCAGGTACACCTGCTCTGGCGATGGGAAGAAATCACGCCAGACGCGGGTGGCGGCGGCGAGGTCCGGCAGGGAGCCGCCGAAGGCTTCGATGGTCATCCAGCCATCGTAGCCAAGGGACTTCAGCTTTTGGATCTGCTCGGTGATGTTGATGTGGCCACGGCCAGGGGTGCCGCGGTCGTTTTCAGAAATGTGCACATGGTTCAGCTTGCCGGAATTAAACACGGTCTCGATGGCAGTGAACGGACATTTTTCTTCGATGTTGGCGTGGAACGTGTCGTACATGGTGCCGAAATTGGCGTGGTCCACCCGCTTGGCGTAGCTGGCCGCCTGCTCCATGGTATTTAGGAGGTGGGATTCAAAGCGGTTCAGGGCCTCAATGGCGCACTTCACCCCGGCGGCTTCGGCCACGGGGGAAATCGCGCGATGTACTTCTGCGGCGTGGTTCAGCTCTTCCTCGGTAGGATACTTGCCGGTGAACTGGCCCAGCACCTGGTAATAAGGGCCGCAAAGGGTCTGCACGCCTGCATTGTGGGCGCATTCGAAGACGCGCTTCAGGTGATCGATGGCTCCCTGGCGGTTCGCCGCCACTGGGCTGATGGCATTGTGAGCTTCGTCTGGCAGCACCGTCACGGCGGTGGCTTCTAGGCCGTTATCCTTTAACACGCGGCCGATGGTGGAAAAGTGGCCGGGATTGCTGACATCGAAGATGGGGATCTCCACGCCGTCGTAGCCGGCGGCCTTGAGTTTCTCAATGACGGGGAAGTTTTCATCGGTCACGTGACCGGTCCAGAGGAGGAGATTGAAGCCAATTTTCATGTAGGGGAGGGCAGACTAGAAAAGCGCCAGGAAAACCGCAAGACTTGCTTTCCGGCGATTTTGCAGCGAGCCCATGAAAACGCAGCCAGCACGGCCAAGGTTTCATGTTGAACATGCCAAACTGAAAACCATACTCAGAACTGTCCTCTCTATAACTTCCTTTCCCCAACGATGATCTCCGCTGCCCGCCTCCTCCTCACCGCCCTGACCTGTACCCTGCTGGCTTCCTGTGAAAATGGTCAAAATCCATTTGGCCAGACGGGCGGCAGCGATCCCTATGTCTCCAATTACGGCAATGACGGCGGCTACAACCCCTACCCTGGCCAGACTGGTTATGCCCAAGGCGGAAGCAGCAGCTACTCCAGTGCGCCGACCTATACCCCGCCGCCAGCACCGGTGGAGGCGGATCCATACGCTTTCAATGCCCCTAGCAGCACGCCGAAGACCAGCTCCAGCTCGTATAGCGCTCCGAAAAAAACGGTTTCATCCTCCAAACCTAAAACGTCCAGCAAAAGCACCGCGAAGAAATCTGGCGGAAGTTATAAGGTGGTCAAAGGCGACACCCTGTATGGCATTGCCCGCAAACGCAGCACCACCGTCGCCAAGATCAAATCTGCCAATGGCCTCAGCACGGACATCATTCGCCCAGGGCAGACCCTGCGAATCCCGTAAATGGATCTGGCAAGGGCCGGTTCCATAATAAGAGCCAACGTGGAATGGCGGCAGGGGTCGAATGAATCTCTTCTATCTACCGTCCATTCAGCTCACACGATTATGGAAACACCTCCCCACATCCCCGCTAGCCCGCCTTCCCTTCCTCCTGCCCAAGCTCCTCTTCGTCAGGGGCCGTCAGGAAAGAAGATCATCCTCACCATCTTGGGCGTTTTTGTCCTCGGGTGTGGCATCGCCGCCGCCACCACTGCGTGGTGGGTGAAGCGTAACATTTACGCCAGCCCCATCCAGCCCGTCAGCCTCAGCCAGAGTGAGCATCAGGCACTGGAGGCCAAAATCCACGTGCTGGAAACCAGCGCTGCGCCTTCCGGCCTGCCGGATGTCTCCCCAGGGGAGCAAGAGCGAACCCTGGTCATCACGGCGAAGGAGATCAATGCCTATCTGGCCAGCCAGGAGCTGGGGGAAACCATCCAGGTGGACCTCGGGCATGACAGCATCTCCGCCACGGTGCTCGCTCCTGTCCCGGCAGACGCGGGTCTTCCTCTTATTTCTGGAACGACCCTCCGGCTCAGCCTTTCCCTCACCGCACGGATGGATGAAGCCAAAAAAGTCGCTTTGATTGTCCGTGATGTACGAATGGGCGGTCTTCCTATGCCTAACGCGTGGCTGGGAGACATCAAAGGCGTGAACTTGGCCGATGAAAATCTCTCCAACGACCCGGCCCTCCAGCGTTTCTTCGCAGGGATTGAGAGTCTGCAGATCACACCCGACGGGCTGCGCGTGGTCCTCGCTGAGTAGATAAATGCACGGTTTGTGCACCCGTTTGACAGAGGTTGATTTGATATTGCTCAATAATTTTCAGAAAAGATGCTTGGCAATACCCTGAGGGGTGCTTTAATACCAGTGCACGGTGGTAGGTCTCCCGGACCCACCTCCATCTCATCAACAAACCAAAATCGACCATCATGAAATTGAAGAGCATGACCTCCGTCATCACTAAGTCGGCACTCGTTCTGGCAGCTACGGCTTCCCTGAGCGCTTTCGCTGGCACCTCCGCTCCTGCAAAGGGCGTCGTTCCTCCAGTGGAACCAGAATCCGGCGCACTGTTTGACACACTCGGTGCTACCATCGAAGTGGGTTACGACACCCGCACATACTACCGTGGCCTCTGGTTCGCGGACAACGCTACCTGGACCGGCCTCAGCCTGAGCATCCCTCTGACTGAACAGCTTTCCCTTGGCCTTGGCGCTCTTTACCTGAGCACCGTTGACACCCTGGTTAACGACGAAATCGGCGAAACCGAACTCGACTATTCCGAGCTCGACCTCACCGCTTCCCTTAACTTCGACGCTGGCTTCGCCAAGTTCGGCCTTGTTTACACTCACTATGAGTTCTTCGACGGTTTCGGCGGTCGCACAGCTGCTGGTCCTTTCGGTGCCGGTGAAGGCAACGTTTCCAGCGCTGACGAAGTCGGCATCACAGTGGCTGCTGCTGCAGGTCCAGTGAACCTCTATGCAGGTTTCTACTATGACTTCCGCATCGGTGGTTCCTACGCTGAAATCGGCGCTGACCTGCCTATCGAAATCACTTCCTGGTTGAGCATCGTGCCAGCCGTGAAGACTGGCTACGGTAACGACTACTACACCAGTGGTGTGGTCGCCGGCAGCCGCAGCGGTGGTTTCACACACGTGATCCCTTCCCTGTCTGCTCCAATCAAGCTGACTTCGATCGCTACTCTGACCCCTTACATCGCTTACAACATCTCCCTCGACGCTCGTCGCGCCCTGAACACTCAGGACAACGAAATCTTCGGTGGTGTGAAGCTGAGCGTGAGCTTCTAATTCTGTCGGAGTCTTAAAGATTCCTTCATCCAACTCCCAACCAGTGCTCCTGGTTGGGAGTTTTTGTTTTATACCTGTGCTTCGTTCTTGTTTTTGATGCCCTTCCGTAAAGAAATCAGGCAGAACTAGGCTTCTGGCCTTTCAATCTTTCCTCACACCCCATGCCCGCACATCGCCTCAACTGGAATTCTTCTTCACTTACTCATGGATGGCAGCGGGGTGTTAAATCATTCTACTGGGGCCTGGGTTTCCAGGAGGCTGATTTTGAAAAGCCTCAAATCGGCATCGCCACCCCGCTTCTGGACGGCAATCTGTGCAATATGAAGGCCTATGAGGTGGCCAAACTCATCCAGGCTGGCTGTGCGGAAGCTGGACTTATTGCCTTTCCTTTTGGTGTTTCAGGCGTCAGTGACAATATCACCCAGGGTCACGAAGGGGGGGCGTCGTCACTCGTTTCCCGCAATCTCATGGCCAACGGAGCGGAAATGGTCACCAGTGCCCATTGCTATGATGGCATGATCGGTGTGCATCATTGTGATAAAAATGGCCCAGCCTTCGCCATGGCTCTCGCTCGATTGAATTATCCCGGCCTCATCGTGAATGGCGGCAGCATCCTGCCCGGTTGCCACGCCGGAAAACCTGTCACTATCCTTGATTCGTATGATTCCCAAGCTCAGGCCAACAATGGCACCATGAGCTACCAGGAATCCGAGGACATTATCCGCGCCGCCTGTCCTGGTGCGGGCGGGTGTGGCATCGCGGCCTCCTTCAATACCTGGGGCATTGCCCTGGAAGCTATGGGCCTCAGCCTTCCGGATACCTCCTCCATTCCCGCTGTTGATCCCGCCAAAAAAGACGATTGCCTCCGTGTGGGTCAGGCCATGCGTCTCCTTTTGGAGATGGACCTCCGACCTCGCACCATCATCACCAAAGCGTCCATCACGAATGCCATGACGGCCATTGCGGCCATGGGCGGCTCTACCAATGGTGTCCTTCATATCCTCGCCGTCGCCCGGGAAGCGGGCGTGGATTTTACCCTCCGGGATATCCAGGCCATCTGCCGCCGCACACCCGTGTATTGTAACTTTGCCCCTCGTGGCCGTGGCACCATGGCGGACCTCCATCGCATCGGTGGCACCGCCATGCTGCTCCGACATTTCCTCAATGCGGGCCTCCTTGACGGCAGTTGCATCACCGTCACGGGTAAAACTTTAGCCGAAAATGTCTCCCATTGTCCTGATGTACCCGTGGATCAGGACCTTATCGCGCCCCTCGGACAGCCTTTCAAAGACTATGCCGACCTCCAGGTTTGCTTTGGCAACCTCGCCCCCCACGGCATGGTTTTCAAAGTTTCCTCCCGCCAGAGTCCGCGCTTTAAGGGCCGCGCCATCTGTTTTGACAGCGTGAAAGCAGTGTCCGATGCGGCTGCGGAAAAACGTATTCGTCCAGGCCACTTCGTCGTCCTCCGAGGCGTCGGCCCTATTGCTGCGGGCATGCCGGAGTTGCTCGTTGCCAGCGCAGCGCTGGCAGTTCCTGAACTTGATGGCCAAGTTGCATTCCTTTCGGATGGTCGCGTCTCCGGTGTCTCGCATGGCGTCATGGGCATCCATTGCTCTCCTGAAGCAGTCGTGGGTGGGCCTATCGCCGCCATTGAAGATGGGGATGAAATCGAGTTCGATTTGCTTGAGGGGACCATTCATCTCCATGCCGATCTTTCCACCCGCAAGGCTGAATGGGCCAAGCCCGTGCCTGGTCGCGGATACCTGGCAGATTTCGCCGCCACTGCCCAGCAGGCCCACGAAGGCTGTGTCTCGTCCTGGGTTCTCAGGTAAATCTGCGCCAGCCTGTTATTTTCGAGCTAAAAAGAGGCCTCTAAAATGAAGGTCCGCGTACTTGCTTCGGCCCCTTTCTGCTCGTCACACCGACTTAGTGCCCTTATGGTTTAACGAATTACTTGTATGAAATCCACATGGTCCATCCGGCTCGTCCGGGCCTTGTTCTTTGCCCTGTTTGTCTTCACTGGCATCACCATTGCCCTGGGGTTTCAGCAGCCGGCCTGGATCGGAGCTACGACGGGGGCCTGCATCATGGGATTGCTCCTTGTGCTGGATCTCCTGTTTGCCCGCTTCAGCCTGCGAGACTTTTCCCACGCCACGTTTGGCCTGGCCATCGGTCTTTTCTGCGCGTGGCTCATCACCCGTATCGGTGTTTTTCAGCTTATCTACTTCCAGTCCATGTTGGATGGAGATGCTGTTCGCAACGTTGTCGAAATCCTCATTTATACCTCCCTGGCTTTCTTTGGTGTCACCTTCGCCCTGCGCAGTGACCGCGACCAGTTCGCCCTCCTCATTCCGTATGTCCGTTTCCGCCGCGATGGCCTGGAGGGGGAGCCCCTTCTGCTGGATACCAATGTCATCATTGATGGCCGCATTTCAGCCGTCATTCAGACGGGCTTTCTCACCGGTGCCCTGGTCATCCCGCGCTTTGTCTTGGATGAATTACAACGGCTCACCGAATCCGGTGATCCTCAAAAAGTGATCCGTGGCAGACGCGGGCTGGAGATCATGGAAAAAATGCGCATGGCGGATGATCTCCGCCTGACCATTCATGAGGATCCTCCTGGAAATTTCCGAGATATCCCGGTGGATACAAAACTCGTGTCCCTCGCGCGGGAGCTCAATGCCCGGCTGCTGACCAATGATGAAAACCTCGCCAAAGTGGCCCGCCTGCGCGGCATTGTGGTGCTGAGTTTTAATGATCTCGCCATTTCCCTGCAACCGCAGCTCAATCCTGGCGATGAATTGTCCCTTTCCCTGACCAAAGCCGGAAAGGATAAGCATCAAGCCATCGGCTATTTGCCGGATGGAACCATGATCGTGGTCAACAATGCTGCGGCGCACATCGGCCAGACCGTTGAAGTCGCCATTTCGGGTGCACTTCCTACTTCAGCGGGTCGTCTCATTTTTGCCGAGCTCAAAAGGTAAGATCCTTTTTTATCAGGTGGCGGCAGCGTCTAAGCCCGAATAAACCACCCACGATGAGCAGGCAAATCCCGCCTGGCTCAGGAACGCCTACGATGCTCTGAATTTCCAGAGCACTCGTCGAAATTCGCGCTGAATAAAAGCTGGCCGCAGTTCCATTTGGCAGTGGCCCTACCCATCCGGATCCGTCGCTGCCCTGATAAAAGCCACCTCGGTCAAACAAAGCCGCATCAAACTCCGTGCCATCCCCTGTGATATTGTTCGTGTCAAAAAAACCATCCACTCCAAAATTGATCCCGGCCAGTTTCCATACCCCGCCGTCATTGACGAAGACAGCGCCGCCTGAATCCCCCACCGAAAGAGTGGCTTCATTCTGCCCGGCCACCGCATCGAATGAAGCCCGCAGGTACTCGTTTCCCTCCAACGTCGTGATGCCGTCCACCACATTCTCCCCCCACCGCACCACCCCGTCAGCCCCGGTGTGATACCAGCCCTTCAGGTCGCCACCCAGTTCCACTTCCGCACCGCGTGGCCCGCCTCTGCCAAAGACGACCAGATCCATTCCTTCCTCAGCCGTTCCTGTATAGAGCGTTGCATAAGAGGAAAAGGTCTCGTTGATCTTATAAATACGCAGATCGGTACCGCCGACCGTCCAGAACCCCTGCCCTCCGTTAGCCGAAGCATCAATCGTATAAGTCACGTCTGAAAGGCTCGTAAAAGTAGGATCAGCGGATACTCCGATATGCCCTGCCGTGATGAAATACTGCGGTGCAATCATCGTGCCCAGGAAATCTCCATACTCCCCCTGGTATGCCCAGCCGCTGTCCGTATAGATTCCCGTCGGGGCTGTCGTATTCTCGCCTGAATCATACAGGATCACCGCATTCCCATCCCGGGGCAGCAGGCTCCCGAACACTCCCACAAAAAGAAGTGCCTGACGGATAAAATGCCTCCAGGGTAGCGACATAGTATAAATTAAAACGAATTTAACATAATTTCCATATCAATCTCATCAGCAATGGCTGGGGTATAAACTTTTCATATGCTGCCTGCTGCGGAATGGGATAAATCTATTACCAGGGGCTGAAAGCGTGGACACCCCTATCGACTGAAAGGCACCTTCTGCATCGCAGGGAACCATGCAGGTGGTCCTACGGCAAAAATCCGTGATTGATTTTGACGCGCGCATGCCTCACCATAATGATCAATTCAGCGGTAGCTTGAATATTAAGATTCTTTAATGATGAGAAATGTCACCACCTGCCTGCTCTGTTTTGTCGCAGCGCTTCTTTGTTCCTGCTCTTCATCCGGAAGCAAGGTGAAGTCTCAAAAGGGCACACGCATCACAGCCGTGCGCACGACTGCTTATACGCATAGTGAGTCCGACCATATTCAGTATGGTGCGCGTACGGCGGTGGGCTCCCAGTTGAAATACGGCAGTGTCCTCCGCAGCGCAGCAGCAGACTGGTCTGTGTATCCGGTCGGCACTATCTTCCAGATTGAAGGCACGCCTTACATTTACCAGGTGGATGATTATGGCTCCGCGCTGGTGGGCACCAATACCATCGATATTTATCAGCCTACGAAAGCCCACATGAATGCCTGGGGCGTGCGCAATGTAAACATCCGGGTTCTCCGCTGGGGCTCCAAGTCCAAAAGCCTAGCCATCATGAAGGACCGCACCAAATACGATCACGTACGGAAAATGGTGCAGCGGCTCCAGCGCAGTTAATGGCTCCTTCTCTGTGACCAAGACAGAACGCGCCAGCTATGTGCTCCATCGCCTGGGGCAGCTTTATCCAGATCCCCCCATCCCGCTGGATCACACCGATGCTTATACCCTGCTGGTCGCGGTCCTGCTCTCCGCCCAGTGCACAGATGTGCGGGTAAACCTCATCACCCCCAAGCTGTGGTCTCTGGCCAATACTCCAGAAGCGATGGCCAAGATCCCGGTCGAAGAGATCGAAAAAATCGTCAAGCCCTGTGGTCTGGGGCCTCAAAAGGCCAAAGCCATCCAGAAACTTTCTCAAATCCTGGTGGATCAGTATGGGGGCCAGGTACCTCAGGATATTGATGCCCTTGAGCAACTGCCTGGCGTCGGACATAAAACGGCGCAGGTAGTGATGGCTCAGTCGTTTGGCGTTCCTTCCTTTCCGGTGGATACCCACATCCACCGCCTCGCCCAGCGCTGGAAATTGACCGAGGGAAAAAATGTTCTCCAGACCGAGAGGGATCTCAAGCGCCTCTTTCCCATTTCATCCTGGAACAAACTGCACCTGCAGATCATCTTTTACGGGCGCGAACATTGCAGCGCCCGGGGCTGTGACGGCACTGTCTGCGAAATCTGCACGACGCTTTTTCCTGAGCGAAAAAAGGCACTCAAAACGAAGAAGGCCTGATCCGTGAAGGGGCTTCACGCTACTTTACCTCAGCATCCCCAACTCTTTCCCTCTGTTCACTCAGCAGTGATTTAAGCTTGGTCACATCCACCGGTTTGACGAGATGATGATCAAACCCTGCCTCCATCGCGCGCTGTCTATCCTCTTCTTGGCCATAGCCGGTGACGGCGATGAGCAAAGGCTGGCTTTCCGCAAACTCCTGTCGCAACAGCCGCGCCACCTCATAACCATCCATGCTGGGCAGCCCGATATCCAGCACGACAGCCTGGGGGACCTGTCCACGGGCCTTTTCCAATGCCTCAGGGCCGTCATAAGCCACACTGACTTCATGGCCCACCCTCTTCAGGAGTTTAGACAGACCCACTGCGGAGTCCACGTTATCATCCACCACCAGCACCCGGAGAGATTTCCCCTTATCGGCGGGACCAGCCCCTATGTTCTGATCGCTGGATACCTGCGCCACTGCTGCGGGAAGATAAACCGTGAAGCTGCTGCCCAGCCCTGGCCCCTCGCTGTGAGCTTCCACTTTACCCCCATGCATTTCTGTGAGCTTTTGTACAATCGTCAGGCCGATGCCAAGTCCGCCTTCACTCCTGGCGATGGAGCGCTCCCCCTGGGTGAAGAGCTGGAACATTTCCGGCAACCGCTTCGGCTCGATGCCCATCCCATTGTCTTTGATGGTCACCACAATATCTTGTCCCTGACGGCTAGCCAGCAACTGGATCCTTCCGCCTTTAGGCGTGTATTTCGCCGCATTGGTGAGCAAATTCAAAACCACCTGTTCGATTCGTGTCGGGTCGGCTTTGAGATAAAGTTTCCCTCGTTCAAAGTCGCAGGTGAAATGGTGACCGCGCTCTGTCATCAATGGCCGCGCGGAATCACAAGCCCGGTCCAGGATCATGGCCATGTCTGTAATCGCATGACGAAGACGGATCTTGCCGGTCGTGATCCTGGATACATCAAGCAAGTCGTCAATCAGGTGAGCTAACTGGTTGGTCTGACGCTCAATCACCCCTGCTGCCCAGGCCTGAGTTTCGAGATCGCTCGTCGTCTTCAGCAGCGTGGCCGCGTTTGAGACCGAGGCCAGGGGATTTCGCAGTTCATGGGCGAGCATGGCCAGGAACTCATCCTTCCTGCGATCCGCCTGCAAAGCATCAGCGGTCATTTTTTCCCTCTCCTCCAGCAGGGAGCGTACCTGGTACTGCCGCCGACGCGATCTCATGGCAGATTCCAAAGTACTGACCAAGGTGCCTGGGCGTACAGGGCGCTCAATGATGGAAGCATTTCCAGTAGGCTCCAGAGCAGCAAGCTGCCTCCTGCGGATGGCGGATTCTCCGGTGCCAGTAATGATCACAATGGGCAGGTCTGACCAGGAGGGCTGCTTTTGCAGTAAAAGAATGAGGTGACGGATGGTATGGTCAGTCAGCACCTCTTCAGCAAGGAGCAGAGCTCCGCAGCCAGCCTCCACCCTCTGGCATAGATCGCCAAAACCTTCACAGATGGCAGCATCCAAGCCGGCCTTTTTTAGAAATTCGAAGGTCAACCGTGCATCATTTCGGGTGGGGGCCAGGATGAGGATATCCGACTCGCTTCTGCCTGCCGCTTCTCCTTCTGAGACTTGGCTCTCGAAGCGGGCAGATGCTGCGGATGATTCTTCCATGAATAAGCGCGGTTTTCGGTGTCACTTTTCGATCACAAAATTTGGCACCCCTGTGAGCACTCCCTGGAGTTCACGTAAAGGTTCCCCCACCTTGATCCCGGCGGCTGTCACCGTCATTCCACGGATCGTTCGTTCATGATCGCCACTGCGTTTCTTGATGACAGAAACTGCCTGTTTCACCTCCCCCCGAGACTCATAAAAGCGAAGCAAGACCACGGTGTCCGCCAGATAAGTCAGATCCACTGACGACTGCATCTGGCCGATCAGGCCCTGCTGCGCCAGCACCATGATCGTGATGACCCCTTGCTGATTCAAATAAGCCAGGAGCTCGTGTAGTTGCAGGATGAGATAGCGCTCAGCAGGCATGGCATTCAGGTAACCATTGATGCTGTCAATGATGATCATATTGAATCCATCCTTGCTCACAGCCACGCGGGCACGATGAGCCAGCTCTCCTGGGGAAATTTCTGCCGGATCCACGCATTGGATATCAATCAGCCCATTCTCCACCATTGGCCTTAAATCCATTCCTAACTTGGCGGAGCGATCCATCAAGGTGCCCACCGTCTCATCAAAGACAAACACCAACACTTTTTTCCCTTGCTCGGCAGCCGTTAGAGCAAATTGAAGAGTCAGGGTCGATTTGCCAGTCCCGGGCGGACCCATTAAAATCGTACTCGTGCCTCTGCCTAGACCGCCCCCCAAGAGCGAATCGAGCTCAGGGATGTTACTGGAAAAGTTTTCACGGGGAAATTCATAATTTAGTCTCTCTGTTACAAGGCGCGGGTAGATCACCATGCCGCCTTTCTTCAGGTTCAAGTCATGGGTCCCTTCCAGAAAGTCCGATCCCCGGATCTTCACCACGCGCAACTGCCGCTGTGAGACCCCATAACCTGAGCTTAAGCTCGACAGGTTTAGCACCCCATGAGCAATGCTTTCCACCTGCAAGTCATTGCTGTTAGAGGACCGGTCATCCAGGAGCAGAACAGTGCATTCCCTACCGGCGAAAAATTGCTTTAGCTGTAAAATCTGGCGTCTATAGCGCAGGGGTGTATCCGCCAACATTCTCAGTTCAGAAAGCGAATCGAACACGACACGCGCTGGACCAATGCGGATCACCTCATCGATCAACGCGCTGATGGTGCGGTTCAGCTCAATCTCGGATGGGTGAAAAAACGTATTTTCGCTGTCATTGCGGATCTTCTCTTCAATGGAAGAAAGTTCATAAAGCTGGATGCCAGAGAGATCCCACCCGTGAGAATCGGCAACGACCAGGATCTCATCCCGTGTCTCAGAAAGGGTGATGTACAAGCCTTTTTCGCCGACTTTTTTTCCTTCCAGCAGAAACTGCATGGCCAAGGTTGTTTTGCCTACTCCGGGGTCTCCTTTTAGCAAATAAAGCCGATTCCTCGGCAATCCCCCCTTAAGAATGACGTCGAGCCCTTCGACGCCCGTTGCACAGCGGTCGCTGTGTAATACAGTGGGCTGGGTATCCATAACTCAATTGTTCAGGTTTTTTCGGATAGGGCTTGGTGAACCGTATCCTTTTACATGTATAATTCGTTTCGACGGCTCGGGATGGACTTCAAAAAAAACGCCCTGAAAAAATCAGGGCGCTTAAGATTTGAAGGAAGATGGCTGGAGTATTACCAGCGCATACGGGCCCCTGCCCGCACGGTCCGGCTCTCGTCACCCATATCCAGTCCCAGGTTCAGATCCACCTGGTGAAAGACACGGAAATAAGCTCCGAAATCGACGATCTTGCTATCATAATCGTTAGCACTGCTGACCGTCACCCCAGCCTGGAGTTCCAGCCTTTGGCCCAATTGATAGCGCAGGCTCGGCCGTATATAAATGCCTCCATCCGTATAGCTGATGCTGGTTCCTGAAGAGCTGAGGTTTGCATACACCAGACCGATTTCCCCGACAAAGTGCAGGTTGTTCGTGATGGCCAAATACGCACCCCCACCGATGGTGATGACAGAGAGATCATAGTCGGCTTCGGAAGCGCCACGCACACTTTTCTTGCCCGTACCGCTGCTCCAGTTAAAGCCGCCTTTGATGAAAAAGATGGTCGGAAGATCCATCGAAAGAGTCACGCCCAGTCCATGACTGCCGTTCAGTTCGCCGCCTTTGGGATCCACATACCGATAGCCTGCTTCCAGGTACCGATAGTTCAGCATGTTACTCCCGTTCATGCTTTGCTGTACCCCGCCCCAGCTATTGGTCGTCGCCGGCTGCTGATATCCATATCCCGGTGCCGCAGGCTCCATCATGGTCGGCCCGGAATAGGGAGAACTCATGGTCGGCGGCGGCAAGGTCGGCGACATGGCCGTGTAACCCGTATTTCCATAAAGACCTGAACCTGCGGAGGGGTATCCAGGATAAGCAGGAGCGCCAGGCGTCTGCGCGTCAGCCACAGCAGGAATGAATGCAGCGACCAGCAGGGAGATGAGAGCAGATTTCATGGGTTTGCGGGGTAAACCTTGATTATTCGTATATCTTAAATAATTCAAAATAAACCCAACTGCACTCATTTTTTTCAATATTCTCACTTTTTGAGTCAGTGCGGCTGTTGTTTTGGCTACTGCCGCCTTATCCTCAGGATGAGGCAGGAAGAGATTCTAGCGCCCGCAGGCGCTCTACCAGAGGCGGGTGGCTGTAGTGCATCCACACCGTCAGCGGGTGGGGCTGCGGATGCGCCAAGTGATCCCGCGAGAGCCTTTTTAATCCTTCTGTGAGTGGCCGGTGACTTCCCACTGCCCTGGCGGCAAAGGCATCCGCCTCAAATTCATGCTTGCGGCTCATGGCCAGGCCGAGCAGGCCCGTAAGGACACCCAGCGGTTTATAGATCATCCCAAACAGGACCAATCCCATGCCTACCGGCGTGCCATGCACCCCGAACGCGGCAAAGAACTGTGGCGATTTCAGCGCCCAGCCCATGAGTCCCAGCATCAGGCCCATTTCAGCCAGGCTCAGGGCCAGCATCACGGGTACATGGCGGCATTTATTGTGGCCGATCTCATGCGCCAGAATGGCCACGATCTCATCCGTGGTATGGCTTTTCAAAAGGGTATCATAGAGAGCGATGCGGCGCGTTTTGCCAAAACCAGCGAAGAAGGCATTGCCCTTCGTGGACCGGCGTGACCCGTCCACCACGCTGACTTCATTCACTGGAAAGTCGAGTTTCCTGGCCAGCCCAAAGATGGCTTCCCGCAGTTCCCCCGCTTCCATTGGCTGAAATTTGAGGAAAAGCGGCATGATCACACGCGGTGCCAACCAAGTCATCAAGAGAGTAAAGATGGCGATGAAAAGCCAGGCATACAGGGCCGGCCAAGCCTGAGTCTGGAAGAACCACACGATTACCCCCGCCACAGGCAGACCGATGACGGCCATCAGCGCTAGACTTTTGAAATGATCGCTGATGAAGGTGGCGGGCGTGGTCTTGTTAAAACCGTAGCGGGCCTCCACCCCAAAGGTGTCCCATGCATCAAACGGCAGGCTGATCCACGTCTGCGCCAGGACCACCAGGGCTATAACAAATACGCCAGTGACCACGGGGCCCCGTCCCTGGCCTTCAGCCCACGCTTGCAGCCAGCCAAAGCCGCCGCTCCACCAAAACACGACGAGCACTCCCAGCAGAGTCACATCCCGAGTGAAGCTGACCCGTTTGGAATCGCGAATGTAATCCACCAGTTTCTCACGTGTTTCTTCAGAGAAGACACCCACTAAAGAATCCGGAATCGCCCGCCCGAGGCGAGACAGGTTTAAAAGGGTGGCGAAAAATTCGAGGTGGAAAACGCCGATCACACCCACAAGGGCGGCGATGAACCATGGGTTGGACAAAGACATGCAGAAACTCCTTCACGCTCTTTTGGCTGATTTCCAACCACAAAAAAAAGCAGACGGTTTCCCGTCTGCTTTTTGAAATGGATGGATACCGGGGATTACTCGGCGTTTTCTTCGACGTAACGAACGACATCACCCACGGACTGAAGCTTCTCAGCTTCTTCATCAGGAACGTCGATGCCGAACTCTTCTTCGAAGGCCATCACCAGTTCAACGGTGTCCAGGGAATCTGCACCCAGATCTTCGATGAACTTGGCTTCTTGGGTCACCTGCTCAGGGTTCACGCCGAGCTGTTCGACGATGATGTCACGGACTTTTTCTTGGATGTTGTCTGCCATAAATTAAGGGGGATGGTGCGGCGGAGAGGTAGCGGCTGGTTATTATTTGGCAAGAACGAATTCGCTCTTTTTTTAAACTAACGGATTCCTTTCAATTGGAAGTGCTTACTCAGTCTCCTTTTTATCGTCCTCATTAACTGCCGCTGGTTCAGGTATCTTCTCGATCAGTTCTCCTTGGAAGTTGGCGGTTAAGCGTTCCAACACACGCACAGCGCCATCAAATTTCAGGTCGTCAATGATGGCCTTTTTTTCGCGTGTACCGTCTTTTTCGCGATGCCAGGCATAAGCCAGACCTTTATTGTCCCATTTACGCTTATCCACTTTAAAGACCTGGGTAAAGAGCACCGTTTCTCCCTCAGGTGTGGTCCAGCGGTCCGCCTCTGCGCACAGGACTTTCTTACAATTCAGAAACATATTCAATGCCACCCCTGCCGCCACCAGCAGGGTGCAGGTACCCCACCAAAACTGGTCCCGAATCTGCCTATCAGTCCACCGGTGCGGTTTTTCCGGCCAGTTATGTTCAGCCGCATAGGATACCCAGCGAGGGGGCTCGCCATTTTTGCCTGCGGGCAGTCCCTGGGCCTCGGTCTCCTTCACCCACTGCTCCAGCCTCCCGCCAGACTTAGCTTCGTCATACCCCTTCAGCACCACCTTTTCGAACCAGTCCTTTTGATCCGCGATTTTGTTCGCCGCATGGTATCCGTATTTCCAGTCGTAAAGGAACCAAAGCCCCATCAGCGCCAGCATGCCGGACATCAGGCCCAGACGGCGAAAATACCACGGTGTGACGCGGCACACGATGGTCTCGGTGGATGAGGGTGGCGGTGACGGATCCATGGTTTCACTCAGAGCCCCGCCGCACCGTGCTTGCAACCTGCGTTTTTTCTCACCCATCCATCACTTCCAAATTTGGCCTTACTTTGCAACGGCATGAAATTCAGGGCCGGTTATGCATAATGCGTCGTAATTTAAGCAACCCCCCAATCAATCAAGTATGACAATGATACTACTGTTCCTCGGAACCATGGCTCTCTCGCTCTTCGCCTCATGGAAGGTGCGCAGTGCCTATAACCGTTATTCCCAGGTGCGTGCTTCCAGCGGCTATACAGGCGCGGAGATCGCCCAACGTATCCTGGACCTCAACAACATCCGGGATGTCACCATCCACTCCACGCCGGGCCACTTGACGGACCATTATGATCCCTCCAACCGCCGCCTTGTGCTGTCGGAGGAAAACTACCATGGCACTTCTGTGGCAGCCCTGGGCGTGTCCGCCCATGAGTGTGGCCATGCCATCCAGCATAAGCAGCTCTATGGCCCCCTCCAGTGGCGCATGGCGGCGGTCGGCATCACCAGCATCGCCAGCCAGATCGTCATGTGGGTACCCATCATCGGGATGGTGTTTGGTTTCTTCCCTTATAACTTGGTCATCACCGTCATGGCGATCGGCTTCGGTATCCTCATGCTGTTCCAGTTGGTGACTTTGCCGGTGGAGTTCGATGCCACGGCGCGCGCTAAAAAAGTGTTGGCTGGCACGGGAGCCGTCGCTCAGGGAGAAGAGTTCAGAGCCATGAGCAAGGTCCTGGATGCGGCGGCGCTGACTTACGTTGCCGCCTTCGTCAGCACTCTCGGCTACTTCCTTTATTACCTGCTCCAGATGACCGGTGCCCGCAGCAGTGATGAATAATGGCGATTTTTGCCAAGCATGTGCAAATCACGACCGGATGGGCGAATTTCGTCCATCCGGTTTTGTTATTGGATAAAGCGCGTTCGGATGACGATTGCTTCATCCACAACCTGTGGCCAAGTCTGTTCATGGACTGCCAGCCACGTATTCTCCCCATGATGCCGCGTTTTCTCACTACCCTCATGCTTTTATCCAGCCTGGCGGTACTCCCTGCCCAGGAGGAAAAAGTGGATGGTGCCAAGCAGCTAGCCGAGGCACAGCAACGCCTCAAAAAGATGTCAGAAACGGATTATGAACTGGACGGCATCCACATCAATGCCGCCACGAAGGAGATCCGCATCCCGACTCGAGTGGAGCTAAAGCAGGCCCCCATTGAATACATGCTGGTCCATGAGACGGGGAAGACGCATGAAAGCGTACTCACCACCTCCGTCAGCCCCACGGCCATCCAGGTGGCGCTGCTTTTGGCCAATTATCAGGCTGCTACGGAGGGCATGCTGACCAAGGTGCCGGAAGCCGAGCGGCCCAAAATATGGAAAGAGGAACCACCCGCTAAGCCCCAGGGCAACCGGGTGAAAATCACCGTGGAATGGAAAGTCGGGGATGAAACCAAATCCTCCCCCCTCTCACAGTGGGTGCAAAATACTGATACCCGCCAGCCGCCACCAGATCTCGAGACTTGGGTCTTCAACGGCTC
This sequence comes from Prosthecobacter fusiformis, assembly GCF_004364345.1. Taxonomy (NCBI): domain Bacteria; kingdom Pseudomonadati; phylum Verrucomicrobiota; class Verrucomicrobiia; order Verrucomicrobiales; family Verrucomicrobiaceae; genus Prosthecobacter; species Prosthecobacter fusiformis. The sequence goes on from NZ_SOCA01000001.1 coordinate 829,294, forward strand.
CTATGTGGATGAGCGTGGCTTCATCGGCCAGCATGAAGGCTCGATCATCGCCGTGTGGCTGGACCGAGGTGCTCTCATTAATTCCCCCGCCGAAGGTGCCTGGCGGGATGATCTGTGGATTTCCCTGCCTGCCAACATCCCCGATGAAGGCACCCCGGTCACGCTCGTCATCAACCCCGTCCAACCATGAAACTCGCTGTCGCCCTCTCCCTAGCCCTGCCCTCCATGCTCCTCGCGCAGAGTGGCACCCAACCGGCTCGTCATGAATCCTTAAAGCAGGAAATCCGCCTCGCTTATGATCGCGGACTGGCCTTTCTGAAAGGGAAGCAAAATACCGAAACCGGCCAATGGGGAGATGCTGAACCTGTCGCCTTCACCGCACTGGCCATTATCAGCCAGCTCCTCACTCCGGGCCGCCAGCCTACAGATGCCCCTTCACCTGAAGTCGAAAAAGGCTATGCCTTCCTGCTGAAAAACGTCCAGCCGGATGGCGGCATCTACGTCAAAGCGCGCGCCAATTACAATACCTCACTGGCGCTCACTGCCCTCATGCTGAGTCCCAAGCCCCAGGATGAAAAGATCCTCCTGGCCGCGCGTCGTTTCATCATCGGTCAGCAAAATGATTTCGATGAAAAGGGCAAGGCCGACAACGCCTTCGACGGCGGCATCGGCTACGGCACGCCCAAGCCCGACAAACCTGCTCACGCCGACCTTTCGAACACCCATTTTGCCCTGGAGGCGCTCTATTATTCCCAGGCCCTGCTGGCAGATAAAGGGGATGCTGGCAAAGACGAGCCCCAGCTTAATTTTGCTGCCGCTATCCAGTTCATCCAGAACTGCCAAAACCGTCCTGAAACGAACAAGGCCTCCTGGGTCAGCACCGACAAGGCAGATGCGGGTGGATTCGTTTACAGCCCCGGTGAAACCCGTGGCAAAGAAGAAAAGACCCCAGACGGCCGCACCGCACTTCGCAGCTACGGCAGCATCAGTTATGCGGGCATGCTTAGTTTCATCTATGCTGGCCTAGACAAGGACGATCCTCGAGTCAAAGCCGTGATGCAGTGGCTGAGCGAAAACTACACGCTGGAGGAAAATCCCGGAGTCGGTCCTGAAGGCCTCTATTATTATTATCACACCATGGCCAAGGCCCTCGCCATCGCCGATGTGGATTTCCTGAAAACCAAAGATGGCCAGACTGTGGATTGGCGTGCCGACTTGGCCAAAAAGCTCCTCAACCTCCAGCAGGGAGACGGCTCCTGGGCGAATAGTGCCGGCCGCTGGATGGAAAGTGACACCACGCTTGCCACCAGTTACATGCTCATGGCCCTGGCCAGGGTGCATGAAAGCATGTGAGCGGCCCATGCCTCAGGCCATGTTTCAAACTGGCCTTTCTCGGATGCATTTTAAGATTGTAGGGTTGACCATATCAGGTTTTTCCTACTAAAAGCGAGAATGCGCATCTGCGGAAAAATCATTCTATTGCCCCTCCTGTGTCTGGCGCTGCTCCGCTCCGCAGCAGCCCAGGCACCAGCGCAGATTAACCTGGATGCCATTCTCGATTTGGCAGACCCTTTTGCCACATCCCTGGATCAGTTTAAGGCACTGCTCGATCCGGTAAAGCCCCATCATGTTGCCCCTGGCGGTGCCATGAATGAGCCTGACCTGGAGCTTTATGGGTGGAACTTGGGCGCTTCTAGCACGGTATCAGTTTTTGATAGGCAGTTCACTCTGCATGAACTGAATGTTTACACCTCAAATGTCGTCCCCGGTCGCTACTCGTTCACGCTGAATCTGCCATCTGGTCCCAACGCTCATTTCCAAATGTTAGCGGACTATCTAACTTTGAAATTAACGGTCGAGGCGAAGGACTCGGAGATCACTATTCGTGGAACGCCGGAAAGGAAAGAACCCATGAAAAGGTGGGACTGCGGGACGCACAGTATCGCCATCTTCAAATCCGCCCCGGATCTGTTGATGGTCACCGTGTCTGCGGGCGGCTCCACTCCGGCCAGCAGCCCTACGTCCCCCTTCTCAGCCCAGATAAACCATGTGGACGTGGATCTCGACTTACTCCTGAACCTGCCTGGATTCTGGAGCACTACCCCAGAAAAATTTGATCAAATCTACCGCGCCAAAACGGAAAAACCCCAAGAACAACTTCCCCAGTTTGAATGGCTCAACGCGGGCAAAACGCGCGCACGCTTTTCGCGCAAAATGTATACCAACCTGGAAGCCAACATCTCCATGTTTGGCAGATTCCTCAAGGTGGAGGAAGCCATTGTCGAATTCGTCAACAACCGCGCAGCCCGGGTCACGATCTCCCTCTACAACCGAGGAGATACGGGTGACATTGATCCCACCCAGTTCAGCCAGCTCTTCAAAAAGACCGGCCAGCACCTGGGTCAAATTCTCAAAGTAGCTCCGCGCAACCAATCCGCCTCCATTTCTTCCGCCGTTAAAACGGTCAGTTGGCAGTGGCAAACGGCGGCGGGCATCGCGCTGCTGGAACACAACGACTACAGCAATAGCGGCGGGCGTCCTGAATTTCTGCGCGTGAAACTGGCCTCACCCGACCAAGCGGACTGGAGCATGGGCAAGCTCACTGTGGGTGTCCAAAGAATGGCCTTGCTCAACAACATCACCAAAACGGCCGAGGGGGATGTCTATATCGCGGGTGTCCCTATGGTGGACCAGGGAGCCAAGGGCTATTGCGTGGCCGCGAGCTGCCAACGCCTCTTTGAATACATGCAGATCCCCTGCGACCAGCACGAGATCGCCCAGCTTGTCAGCGTGGATGCGGAAAACGGGGCCAATATTCTAACCATGCAGAAGAGCCTGGCGAAGATCGATGGCCAATACAAAGTTGCCTTCAAGCCCTTCATCAATCCCGAGATCTATTACTCCGGTGGCAAACGCCGGGTATCCCTCCGCCAGTTTTCCATCATTGTTAAAGAGCATGTGGACAAAGGTATCCCCCTGCTTTGGGCATTGGAACTGGGGCATTTCCCTGAGGATCCGCCGTTGCCCAATGGTGGCCAGGTGAGCGGAGGCCACATGCGCATGATCATTGGATACAACAGTGCAAAGAATCAGGTCCTTTTCACCGATTCCTGGGGCGCGGGCCATGAGCTGAAGCGTATGTCTGAAAACGCCGGTTATGAGGTCACTATGGGCCTCTATTCGATGTCGCCGCGCGGCTTATAGTCAGCAGGCCGACTTCGGATGCACAAAAAGGCGGCTTTGCAGAAATAATACAGTTCACTTGAACTGCATTAAGCGTAACTCTATTCTTCCTCACCCCCAATGCTGAAGAAATCTGCCGCCAAGTCCCCTGCTCCCAAAGCTGTCACCGACGTCATCCAGGTCCGTGGTGCCTGGCAGAACAATTTGCAGGGTATCGACCTGGATTTGCCCCTGGGAAAGCTCTGCGTGGTGACCGGTCCCAGCGGCTCAGGGAAGTCATCACTCGCCTTTGATACCATCTATGCGGAAGGCCAGCGCCGGTATGTGGAGACCTTCTCCCCCTATACGCGCCAGTTTTTTGAGCGCATGGATAAACCAAAGGTGGATGCCATCCATGGGATACCACCGGCCATTGCCATTGAGCAGGTGAATAACATCCGCTCTACGCGCAGCACCGTCGGCACCATCACAGAGATCAATGATTACCTGAAGATGCTCTTCCCGCGCTTGGCGGAGGGCCAGTGCCCGGAATGCCACCGCCCGGTGAAACCGGAAACCCCGGAAAGCATCCAGCATGAACTGCTAACCACTCATGCAGGCCAGCAGGCGATGATTTGCTTTGGCGTACCCGTTCCTGCGGGGACCGCAGTCGAGGATTTCTTCACCTTCCTCCAGGGCCAGGGTTATCTGCGCATCTGGCTATATGGAGAAGCCATTCGCACCGATGAGCCGGGAGCCATGAAAGGACGCAAGCTGCCCGCCATCGCCCTTGTCATCCAGGATCGCCTGGCCCTCGAGCCTAACCAAAAGTCACGTTTGAGCGAAGCCATCGAGGCCGCCCTTCGTTTGGGAAAAGGCCAGATGACGGCAGTCTTCTCAGAATCGGCCAGTGGAGCCGTCTCGTCCTTCTCCACCGACTGGCGCTGCGCTGATTGTGACATCCAGCTCCCGCCGCCGACCCCCGGCCTCTTTTCCTTCAACAGTCCCATCGGTGCCTGCCCCACCTGCAAGGGGTTTGGCCGCACTCTCGGCCTGGACCTCCGCAAGGCGATGCCGGATGAATCGCTCAGCATCCGGGACGGCCTGGTCAAAGCCTTCAGCGGCAGCACGTATCGCGAAAGCCAGGATGATCTGGAGCGTGCGGCGAAACGCAAAGGCGTAGATCTGGATACCCCTTTCGCAGACCTGCCTGACGATGAGCAAAAATGGGTGGTCGAAGGTGTGGGCAAAGATCCTGAAGCCGCCTGGCAGGATGGCGAGTGGTATGGCGTTAGAGGCTTCTTCAAATGGCTGGAAGGACGTGCCTACAAGATGCATGTCCGCATCTTTCTCAGCCGCTTCCGCGCTTATACCACCTGTGCGGATTGCGATGGTGGCCGCCTGAAAAAGGACGCTTACAACTTCCGCGTCGGTGGCCAAACCATTGCCGATCTCTGGAACCTCCCTGTCACCGACCTCCTGCCCCTTGTGCAAAGCTGGGCTGTGACACCCGGTGATAATGCCACCCAGATGCTGCGTGATGAAATCGGCGGTCGCCTCAGTTATCTGGACCGGGCCGGCCTCGGTTACATTCACCTGGACCGCCTCACCCGCACACTCAGCGGCGGGGAACTGCAACGCGTCAACCTAACCACATGTTTAGGAGCATCATTGGTCAATACGCTCTTCGTTTTGGATGAGCCCAGCATCGGCCTCCATCCCCGGGATATTGGCCGCCTCATCGGCGTCATGGAAGGCCTCCGCGACAAAGGCAATACTCTCCTCGTCGTCGAGCATGAAGAGTCCGTGATGCGTGCCGCAGATCACGTCATCGAGATCGGCCCCGGACGCGGGGACAAAGGCGGTCGCCTCGTTTATGACGGCCCCTTGAGCGGCCTGGAAAAAATGGAAGGTTCCCTGACTGCCGATTACCTCACCGGCCGCAAAACCATCCAGGTACCGGACAGCCGACGCTCCATCAAAAAAGCACCCCGGTTGCAGATCAAAGGTGCCCGTCAAAACAACCTTAAAAACCTGGATGTCGAAATTCCCCTCGGCGTCTTCTGTTGCATCACCGGCGTCTCCGGCTCAGGCAAAAGTACCCTTGTGCATGAGGTTCTGTATCGCAATCTCCAGCGCCTACGCGGGGAAGTGGGCGAGGATGAACCAGGGCGCGTGCGCTCCATCAGCGGTCATGAAAAGCTCAGCCAAGTCATCATGGTGGACCAGTCTCCCCTGGCCCGTACTCCCCGCAGTACACCTGCGGTTTATGTCGGTGCCTTTGATACCATCCGCACCCTCTTTGCGGAGAGTGAGGATGCTAAGGCACAGGGCATCACCCCTGGATTCTTCTCCTTCAATTCAGGCGAGGGCCGCTGCGAACGCTGCATGGGCAATGGGTTCGAGAAGATCGAAATGCAGTTCCTTAGCGACCTGTATGTCACCTGCCCGGAGTGTGAGGGAAAGCGTTACCAGCCTCATGCCTTGAAGATTCGCCTGCATGACAAAAGCATTCACGATGTCCTCGGCCTAACAATTGAAGAATCGGCCGAATGGTTTCTCCACATGCAGGCACCGGCAGGCAATGGCAATGCGCGCGCAGATGCCTCATTCATCCGCAAGGCCCGCCAAGTCGCAGATCAGCTTGCCATTCTCGTCGAGGCCGGTCTCGGTTATCTAAAGCTCGGCCAGCCCTTAAATACGCTTTCCGGCGGCGAAGCCCAGCGCCTGAAACTCGTCGGTCATCTGATTGAGAGCGCCTCTGAAAAAGACGCTGATATGAAGTCCGCCCTGCTGCTCCTGGATGAGCCTACCACGGGGCTTCATTTTGATGACATCGCCCTGCTGGTGAAGCTCCTTCAGCGCCTCGTTAATGAAGGTAACAGCCTCCTTGTCATCGAGCACAATGTGGACGTGATCCAATGCGCCGACTGGGTCATTGATCTGGGTCCTGATGGTGGTGCCATGGGCGGGCAGCTCGTCGTGGCAGGCACCCCGGAGCAAGTCGCCGCCTGTGAGCAATCCTGGACCGGAAAATACCTCGCGGAAAAGTTTGGCGCAGGCCGTGCAGAGACACGAGTTGCTGAAAGAGCGGCTGAATACCAAGTCCGCAAAAATGCCGCCCCCATCGTCGCCACGCCGAATACCATCAGCATCCGCGGTGCCCGTGAGCATAACCTCAAGAACATCTCCATTGAGATTCCTCGCGACCAGTTTGTGGTCGTGACCGGGCTCAGCGGCAGCGGTAAATCCTCCCTCGCCTTTGACCTCGTTTTTGCCGAAGGCCAGCGCCGTTTCCTCGATAGCATGTCCGTCTTCGCCCGCACCTTTGTGGAGCAGATGGAAAAGCCGGAGGTGGATGTCATCAGCGGCGTTCCTCCCACTGTCGCCATTGAGCAGCGAATCTCTCGTGGAGGGGGTAAATCCACCGTCGCCACCGTCACAGAGGTTTATCATTTCCTCCGTCTTCTCTTCGCCAAGCTCGGCACCCAATACTGTCCGAAATGCGACGTGCCCGTGCAAAAGCAAAGCCTCAGCGCCATCACCCAGACCGTGGTGGAGCGTGCTAAAAAAGGCCCGTTGCAGATCCTCGCGCCTTTGATCAAGGCCCGCAAAGGTTTCCATACGGAGGTGGCCGAAGCTGCCGCTAAACAAGGCATCACCCTCCTCCTGGTCGATGGACAGTTCCGCGAGACCGCCAACTTTCAGCGACTGGAGCGGTTCAAAGAGCACAGCATCGATGCCGTCGTCGGTGATGTTAAAAAAGGCACTTCTGCCCTGGAGCTGCGACCTCTTTTGGAAAAGGCCCTGAAGATGGGCAAAGGGACCCTCAAGCTCTGGCTTCCAGGCAACACATCGCAAGTGCTCAGCACTGAGATGAGCTGCCCTAAATGTGACCTCTCTTTTGAGGAGCTGGACCCGCGTCTGTTCTCCTTCAACAGCCCACACGGCTGGTGCCCGACCTGCCGAGGATTCGGTTTTAAAGTGTCTTCCAATGGGGCCACTCCACGCCGCGATGACATCTCCAAGCTGGAGGCCGAAATGGAGGAGGAGCGCCGCCTATCCCGCAGTGAAGATGACGATGAAGAAGACAACGTCCGCACCCTCTGCCTGGAGTGTCACGGCTCACGCCTCAATGAAACGGCACGCTATGTCCGCCTGCAGGATTTCACTGTCCCGGACATCAATGCCAAGTCCGCTCTGGATGCCGCCGAATCCGTCAAAAAGCTCAGATTCAACGGCACCGAAGCCGTCATCGCCCGTGACATTATGGCGGAGATCGAGCAGCGCCTGCATTTCATGAAGGAAGTCGGCCTGGGTTATCTCCAACTCAACCGCAGTGCCGATACCCTCAGCGGGGGCGAGGCCCAGCGCATCCGCCTCGCCGCCCAGCTCGGCAGCAATCTGCGCGGCGTTCTTTATGTCCTGGATGAGCCCACCATCGGCCTGCATCCACGGGATAATGAGCGCCTGCTCGATACCCTCGTCGCCCTGCGAGACAAGGGAAATTCCCTCCTCGTTGTTGAGCATGATGACGACACCATGCGCCGTGCCGATACCATCATCGACCTCGGGCCGGGAGCCGGGCGCTTCGGTGGCGAGGTCATCTCTCAGGGCAATCTCGCCCACATCCTCAAGGATAAAAAAAGCGTTACTGGCCAGGGCCTGCGCAATCCCTTCAAACATCCCCTCCAGGGTCAGTGGCGTGACCTCCCTGCCGCTAGAAGCAAGGACGGCTGGCTGAAAATCCTGGGGGCCCACGCCAATAACCTCAAGAACATTGACGTCCAGATTCCTGTAGGCCGCCTTACCGTCATCACCGGCGTGAGCGGCAGTGGAAAAAGCACTTTTCTCCATCAGGTGCTCTTCCCCGGCATGAAGAATCTCCTCAGCAAGGAGAAGAAACGCAAGTCCGTCAACCAACCCTGGAAAACCATCACCGGCGCAGAAAACTTCGGCTTCGTCTATGAGGTGGACCAGTCCCCCATTGGCAAGACCTCGCGCTCCTGCCCCGCCACTTACGTGGGGGTCTTGGATGACATCCGCAAGCTCTTCGCCCAGGTCCCTGTGGCCCGTGCTCGTGGCTACGATGCCGGGCGATTCTCCTTCAATACTGAAGGGGGCCGCTGCGAAGCCTGCCAGGGCAATGGCAATGTGAAGGTGGAAATGAACTTCCTTCCCACCACCCGCGTGCATTGTGAGATCTGCAACGGATTGCGTTTTAACTCCGCCACCATGGAGATCGAATACAACGGAAAAAACATCGGGCAGGTGCTGAAGATGAGCATCACCGAGGCCGCAGAATTCTTCGCCCATCAGCAGCGCATCGCACGCCCCTTGCAGCTCCTGGCTGATACCGGCGTTGGATACTTGCAGTTAGGCCAGCCCAGCCCCACCCTCAGCGGTGGCGAGGCCCAGCGAATCAAGCTCGTCACCGAGCTCAGCGGCGGTGTCTCACGCTCCGCCACCGAAAAAATTCGCGGCCTGAAGAACCAGAAGAAGAACCTCTACCTCATTGAAGAGCCCACCATCGGCCTCCACATGTCCGATGTCGGCCGTCTCATCGACATCCTCCATCGCCTCGTCGATGATGGCCATACCGTCGTCGTCATTGAGCATCACCCCGATATCTTCGCCGAGGCTGATTACATCATTGATATCGGTCCTGAAGCGGGCGTGGACGGCGGACAGGTCGTCGCGTCAGGCACTCCGCTGGAGGTCTCTCGCCACAAAGTGAGCCGCACCGCTCCCTTCCTGAAAAAGATCCTCACTCCGTAACTCATCCTAAGCCATGCCCTCCAGGGCGTGGCGTTTGGGAGCCTCAATGAAAAGCGTGCCGATCTGGCCACGCTTCCCTCAAGAGCAAGGACCTCAGCTTCCTCCAAAGAATCCGCCCAGTTTGCGAATGCGGGTTGGATGACGGAGTTTCCTCAAGGCCTTGGCCTCAATCTGGCGGATGCGTTCGCGTGTGACCTGGAACTGCTTGCCCACTTCCTCAAGTGTACGGCCCGCACCATCCACAAGGCCGAAGCGCTGTTCCAGCACCTCGCGCTCACGCGGATTCAGCGTATCCAGCACGTCGCGGAGTTTGTCACGCAGCAGGTTCATCGCGGTCAGTTCCATGGGGTCATGGGCTTCCTTGTCCTCAATGAAATCGCCAAATTCAGTATCGCCATCACTGTCACCCACCTTCGCCTGCATGGAAACGGGTTGCTGCGCCATGCGCAGGACCGCGTTCACACGTTCCACCGGCAGATGGATCTCCTCAGCAATCTCTTCCGGAGTCGGGTCACGGCCCAGTTCCTGGACGAGCTGCTTGTTCACCCGCATCAGTTTGTTGATCGTCTCGATCATGTGCACCGGGATGCGGATGGTCCGCGCCTGATCCGCAATGCTACGGGTAATGGCCTGACGGATCCACCACGTGGCATACGTGGAAAATTTATAGCCGCGACGGTATTCAAATTTCTCCACCGCACGCATCAGGCCCATATTGCCCTCCTGGATAAGATCCAGAAAGGAGAGGCCGCGGTTGGTATATTTTTTGGCAATGGAAATCACCAGCCGCAGGTTGGCCTCGATCATCTCCGTCTTCGCACGGGTGGACTCCGCCACGCAACGGCGTGCATCGGCAGCGATCTGGCGGTATCCTTCCGTATTCTGCCAGGCCTGAAGTTGGAACTGATGCAGGGCTTCATTGGCCAGATCATTCTTCGGATGCTGGCGGAGCTCATGTTCCAGTTGCTCCATCTCGCGCAGCTTTTGCTGGATAAGAGCCACGAAGTCCTCATTAATCTTCTGCTTAAAGAAGAACTTCGCACACAGTTTAAAAAAGGCGCTGCGGGCGTTGTTGAAGGCCTCCCTGGTGGAGTCTTTCTTTTTTTCAGGGGCCTTCGTATGGGCCACGTAAAGGTCCGAGGTCTTCTGATAGCTGTCCCGAGCCTGCTCAAGGAGAGGCGTCAGTTTCTTGAAATAATTGTCTCGTTCTTCTGCCTTGCGGTCAATCACGAGCCGGTCAAAGCGCTCCAGCCCATTGGCCAGACTTTCGGCAAACTGAAGAAAGTGGCGCGCCACAAAGCCGACATTTTGCAGGCAACTCAACAGGCTGATTTCTGCCTTTTCAATGCGTTTGGAGATCTGGATTTCCTGGTCCCGCGTCAACAAGGGCACCTGGCCCATTTGGCGCAGATACATGCGCACAGGATCATCCAGGCTGTCCAGTTTTGTATCCGCCCGCTCGCTGGTGGCCGATTCCTCCACGGCACGGGCCAGCAATTTCATGGCTGTCTGGCCAGTGAGATCGCCTTCCTCCACCACCCGAATTTCCATGGCCCTCAGGCGGCTGATCACCTCGTCCATCAGGTCAGGGGTGACGATGCCGAGAGGCAGCGCCTCATTCACATCATCCCACGTCAGATGGTCCTGGTCCTTGGCCAGGAGGATCAGAGTGCGCAAGCGTGCCTGCACCTCAGGTGCGTTGATGTCATCATACACCACCGTCGGTGTCGGCGGGGTAAAGCTGGACTTCGGCGGACGTCCGCGCTTGCGCTTCATCGGCTGTCCGTCAGGACCTACCTCAGAGGCTTCGCCTGAGCGGTCGCTCACAGGATGAATGCGTGGACGTCCTCGACCACGCTTTTCTTCCTGAGCTGCAGCACGGGATGGGGCGGCAGCGGGGGATGAAGAGGCGGTCTTGCCGTTGGTTGACTTTCCGGGAGCTGGTTTTTTGGGGACGGCCATAGAGACGCCGCGGATTCCTAGGGGGTAAATGACAGCCCGGTTAATGGGCTAAGAAGGGTGAATATCTTGGCGGCATCCATATGGTCAAGACAATCTTTGAATTAGCAGGTTTCTGAGGGTGCGCTTATGGATACAGCAGATATCGTTGCCGTGCACTGCGGAAAGAGCTTACCCAGCCATTCCACCCGGAAATAATACGGCTAGCAGGCACTCCCCGACGCAGGTCCCGATAAAGGGATTCACTACCATAAACTTTGTGGAAAAGATTCAGTTTTGATCCGCTCATGCGGCTGAGCACCTTGCCGCCGGTCAGCCGGTTCAGTTCCCCCAGCAGCATCACGTCCAGCGCCGTCAGGTCCGCCTGGGCACGGGGATGGATGTTTAAACGCACCCCGCCGAAACCGTTGCGGGAATAAGGGCTGAAGCTCACCCCAGGCACATTCCACCGCTGGCAGGCCGCCATCATCGCCTGCGGATCCACCCCACTACCGCCCGCATACCCGAATGGGTTTTCCGTGCCGATCCCAATATCCACCGCAGAACCGCCGCCCAGGATACCTGTGGCCACATAGTACTGCGGCGATGTGGCATACGGGATGTTGGGAGAAGTCCGATACCACCTCAGCCCTGTATCCTGCCAGACCATGCTACGAGTCCAGCCCTGCATTTTCACCACGTTTAAACGCGGGGCGCGGGTGATCCAGCCCTTGCTCCCCGTCATCATCGCCAGTTCCCCTGCCGTCATCCCGTGCACATAGGGAACCGGGATCTGTCCCACAAAAGACTTCCATTGGGATTCCAGCGGCGGTCCTTCCACCCTCCAGCCCCCCATGGGATTCGGCCGGTCCAGCACCACAAACTGCTTGCCGTTTTCCGCACACGCCTCCATCGCCACCGCCATGGTGCTGATGTAGGTATAACTTCGGCAGCCGATGTCCTGGAGATCGAATACCAGCACATCAATCGGAGCCAACATCTGCGGCGTCGGCTTCCGGGTAGGGCCATAAAGCGAGTAAACCGTCAGCCCGGTCACACTGTCCCGCCGGGTGCTGACATGGATACCAGCCCCAATGGTCCCGTCGATGCCATGCTCCGGGGCATAGAGCGCAGTAAAGGATGACCCTAGCGCCCGCTGCATCACCGTACGGGTCATTTCACCACGCCCGTTTACGCTGGTGTGATTGGTGATCAGCCCCACCCGCTTGCCTCTCAGCAGATCAAAATTTCGCGAAGCCAGGAAATCAATCCCCAGCATGAAGGGTCCCCCCTGCTGAGGGGGCATCGCCTGCGGCATCTGGCTCACCTGGCATCCGGTCAAAAACGCAGCGCCAGAAAGGAGAAAGGAACGTCGGGAACCCATGGCCACGACAGAGGCGTTGCCAGCCTCATGGGTCAAATGGAGAATCGTTTTCTGGGTAGATGCAAAGACATCCAATCCATCTTTATCTTCTCACACCGCGCCCGGTTTCAGCCAATAAAGTACGCTCATGCGCACTGCGATGCCGTTTTCCACCTGCTGGTTGATCAGGCTCTTCTCGTAATTCATGCCCTGATCCGTGATCTCCACGCCGCGATTGACGGGCCCAGGATGCATTAGCCATAGGCCGCGCTCCCTCAGGATCTGCACTCGGGCATCTGTGAGACCGTAATTTTTATGGTATTCGGCGGCGCTGGGGAAAAAGGGTTCATCCATGCGCTCGCTCTGGACGCGGAGGAGATAAACCACATCCGGCTTCCACTCCAGGGCATCCGCCCAGTTTCCAAAAAGCTTCACCTCTTCGGGTGTCTCGCGCGGCATCATGGAGCCGGGAGCCAGGTAAGAAACGTTCATGCCCAGCCGACGGAAAATCAGGCTGGTGCTGCGGGCCACGCGGCTATGCTGAATATCCCCGACAATGAGCACCCGTGCTCCCCGCATATCCTTGAACTTTTCACGCAGGGTAAAGGCATCCAGCAGCGCCTGTGTCGGGTGAGCATGCCAACCATCACCTGCATTGATCACGCTGGCGCGAGTATTTTTGGCGATCAAACTCGGGGTTCCTGACTGCTTGTGTCGCACCACGATGTAATCTACCCGCATGGATTCCAAGGTCTCGACTGTATCCAGCACCGACTCGCCTTTGACCACGCTGGACGACTCAATGTCAAAATGGGTCACGTCCGCAGAAAGGCGGTTGGCCGCCACTTCAAAGGAAGATCGTGTGCGTGTGCTCGGCTCATAAAAAAGTGTCAGCACCGTCTGCCCTTTCAGCGTCGGCACCTTCTTCACACTGCGTTTGAAGAGGTCCTTAAAAGGCACGGCATTGGCCAGGACAAACTCGATTTCCTCATTCGTCAGGGAGGCGATGTCCAGGAGGTCTTTGCGTGGGGTGATGCTCATGTAGTTTTCTGTGGCCAGGGTCTGACAAAGACTTCGTCGCGTCCGTCGCCATCGGCGAATCGCACGCTCACTCGTTCGTTCGGCGTCAGGTCCACGCGGATCCCGGCATAGTCAGGTTGTAATGGCAGCTCACGGCCTGCACGGTCCACCAGCACCGCAAACTGGACACAGCGCGGCCGCCCAAAATCCAGCAGCTCATCCAAAGCCGCGCGGGAAGTGCGGGCGGTATAAATCACCTCGTCACAAAGAATGACGACAGCGTCATCAAGGTCAAAGCCCAGTTCAGATCCCTCCAGCTTGGGCAGCACCGTCATCGTCTGCAGGTCATCCCGATATTGGGTGATGTCGATTTTACCAAAATCCACCTCCCGCCCCCGTGCACGCAGGCGCTCAGCCAGAGCCCGGGCGAAGGGGACCCCACGGCGGTAAACGCCAACGAGGGCAATCTTTTCCTCGCCTTTCCAGCGGGCATCCATGGCTGCCGCGATTTCATCCAGGCAACGCGCCACCCCAGCGGCGTCCAGAAGTTGGCGGAGTTTGTCAGGCGGTTCAGTCACACCCTGAGATGAATGCAGGGACGCGTAAGCGTCAACGGGATTTCATCCACAAGCCACGAAGCCGGGCGGGTAAACCTTTCGTTCGCCTCAGGTTCATTCCCCGCCCAGCATCACCGCTGCATTGTGCCCGCCCATGCCGGAGGCGATCTTTAGCACCCGCTGAGGAGACGCCGGAACGTTTAAAGAAAGGCCCTCAGGACAAGTAAGCCCCGCCAGATTCCCCGGCAGCCCGCCCCGGCGCAGTGCCTCCGCCATCAGCGCCACATCCAGCAGACCGCTGGCCCCCAGGGTATGGCCCGTGAAAGGCTTCAGCAGCAGCAACGGCGGCACTGATTCATAGGCCCGATGCAGGGCATTCATCTCCGCCACAGCGTGATTCGGCGTCCCGGTGGCATGCGGGCAGACCAGATTCGGTTTATCAAAACCCGCCAGCAATTCAGCCAAGCCCGCTCCATCCTCCGGGATCACCAGGGAATCATAGGCATCACTGTTGGCTCCATATTGCAGCATGGCAGGCCCTGCACCCCCAGCCTCCAGAGTGATCGCCACGCCTGCTTCCCCTGGGTGAAAACCACTCGTCGCAGGGGATAGCGGATCATTCATCCCATTCTTGGAAAGCAGACGCGTATCCTCGAAGTCGCGCAGCAGTTCCGGGTATAAAGGCAGGTCCACCGCCACCACCAGTACGCGTTGCGTCATTCCTGCCTTCATCGCCATCCAGCCCAGGCCCAGCGCATCCAGCCCCGCCGAGCATCCATTCGAAATCATCTGCCAAGGCCCGTGGATACCCAGTTCGATGCTGACTGCCGCAGCGATCTCGCTATGCAGGGTGTTGCTCGCGCTGAATCGCCGTGAGGGCCGCCGCCATGCGTGGCTACCCAGCAGTTCACCTGCATTGCCACGACTGCTGGCAGCAAAGAGCCAGCACTTGCGTAGTTCCTCCTCGCTCCATCCCGCCTTGGCCACCGCCTTTCTGGCCACTTGCACTGCCAGATTGCTTGCCGCCCCATAGCGGCGACCTTTCAGCAAACTGCGGTCCGCGATCCTTCCTGCCAGCAGACCATCACAGTGTGTCAGTCCGCTCCTTCCCGCCGTCCACGTGGCCAGACTGGAATCCAAAGTATCTCCCAGGGCACAGGCGGCCTCGGCAGCAGTGATGGCGATGCGGCTCACAGATCAAAAATCTTTCCTGGATTCAGCAGACACTGCGGATCCAGCGCTCGTTTGATGCTCCTCATCAGTTCATAGCTCCCATCTCCCAATTGCCGCCGCACAAAGGCTTTCTTGGCCAGCCCCACCCCGTGCTCGCCCGTGACCGTCCCGCCTAGGCGCAGGGTTTCATTCACGATCTCCTCCAAGGCTGCCTCCACCCGGTGCATTTCTTCATGGTCTCTTTCATCGGTCAGGAAAGTCGGGTGCAAATTACCATCTCCCAAATGGCCAAACGTGCCCACCTTCAGGTTATGGCGTATGGCGCATTCGCGGATGTAGGTCACCATGTGGGCCAGTTCCGTGCGTGGCACCGTTACATCTTCCAGGATGGTCGTCGGCCTCACCCGCGCCAGGGCGGAAAAGGCATTGCGCCGGGCGGAGGCCAGCTTCGCGCCCTCTGCTTCATCCGCCGCCGCACGCACTTCACGGGCACCGTTCAGGCGCGCCAGTTGCATCATTTGCTCCGCCTCTTCCTGGACCACGATGGGATGCCCGTCCGTCTCCATCAGCACCAGAGCCTCCACATCCGTCGGCAGGCCGATCTTGGCATAATCTTCCACGCATTGCACCGTCGTCCGGTCCAGAAACTCCAGCGTACAGGGAATGATCTTCGCCGCGATGATCGCACTGATCGTCTCCGCGGCAGATTCCAGCCGGTCATAGAGAGCCAGCATCGTCTTCCTGGCCACAGGCCGGGGCAACAGCTTGATGAGAACCTCGGTGATGATCCCCAGTGTACCCTCGCTGCCGATGAAAAGATCCTTCATCGAATACCCGGCTACATCCTTCACACACTTGTTGCCCAACCACGTCAGTGTCCCGTCCGGCAGCACCACCTGCAGGCCCATCACATAGTCCCGCGTCACCCCGTATTTGAGGCCGCGAAGACCGCCACTATTCTCGGCCACATTGCCTCCGATGGTGCTGATCTTCATGCTCCCGGGGTCCGGCGGATAAAACAGCCCCACCTTCGCCGCAGTGTCATCGATCTCCTTGGTGATCACCCCGCACTGCGCACGCATGGTCAGGTTTTTTTCATCCACCTCCAGGATCTTGTCCATCTGCACCAAACAGATCACCAGGCAGCCTTGCATAGGCACGCTCCCGCCGCTCAATCCCGTTCCAGATCCTCTCGTCACCACAGGGATGTTCGCTTCCCGTGCCAGCTTCACACAAGCCGCCACTTCTTCAGAGGTCTGTGGGAAAACCACTGCGCCAGGTTTTACCTTCAGCGCAGCCGTCCCGTCAAAGCTGTACGGCAGGATGTCCTCGGCCTCAGTCAATACACGGTCCGGGGAAAGCAGGGCGCGAAGAGTCTCCGCATGGTTGGCAGTGATGGAATTCACGCCCGCACTTTTGGCGAGTCCGCCGGACAAGGCAACTGGCCAGCGAATGCTTTATTGCCTGCTTTAACCTCTGTCCAACCCATGGATCACATTGAAATGCATCGCGGCCTCAACTTATTCCATCCTGCAGCCCGCTTGAATTCTGCCATACAGGCCTTTTAGTGAAAAAGCCCTTTATCCAGTTCCCTTATGATCTCCAAACTCCCCTCCTGGATCTGGGCAGGAGCATGGGCTTTGGCCTTCGTCGCAGGCATGGTGAATGTCGTTGGGTTATTAGGTTTTGAGCATCAGGCAGTCACTCACCTGACCGGCACCACCTCCATGCTCGCCGCAGCGGTGGCCGAGCTGGATGGGGCTTCGGCACTCCACCTTGCCGCAGTACTTTTCTCCTTCATGGCAGGCACTGTCTTAAGCGGCTACATCATCCAGGACAGTACCCTCCAGCTAGGCCGCCGTTATGGCATCGCGTTGTTGCTGGAATCCTTCCTTCTGTGCCTCTCGGTCCCGCTGTTGAACTGGGGCAGCCCGTCCGGAATGTATGCCGCCTCCTGCGCCTGTGGTCTTCAGAATGCCATGGTCAGTGCTTACAGCGGTGCAGCTATCCGCACCACCCACCTGTCCGGCATGTTTACAGATCTCGGCATCTTCCTCGGCCACTTCCTCAGGGGTTTGCCTGTGGATTCACGCCGTCTCTGGCTGTGCGTGCTCATTATTTCCGGCTTCTTCTGCGGCGGCATCGTCGGTGCCTTGGCCTTTCGCTGGATCAGCTATTCCGCCCTGCTTATTCCAGGAGTACTCACGGCCTTAACAGCAGCCGGATACATCCTGCATCAATGGCGCACCCGGCCTGCTGGCTGAATCAAGCCTCAATCAAGGATGTCCGGCAAAGCCGCGCGTACAGTCCGCCCTGGCTCACCAGCTCATCGTGGGTTCCTTGTTCAATGATCTGGCCACGCTCCAGCACATAAATCCGGTCCGCATGCCTGACTGTGCTTAGGCGGTGGGCGATCACAAAGCTCGTGCGGTTTTCCATCAGCCGATCCAGGGCAGTCTGGATTTGCCGTTCTGTCTCTGTGTCCACGCTGGCTGTTGCCTCGTCCAGCAGCAGGATCGGCGGATTTCGCAAAAGCGCCCGCGCGATGCTGATGCGCTGCTTTTCCCCCACACTCAGCTTCACTCCGCGCTCTCCCACCCGTGTATCCAGGCCTTTGTCCAGCCGCCTCACAAAGGCATCCGCATTGGCACTCTCCAATACCTGCCACAGCTCTTCGTCAGTGGCATTGCGTCGGCCAATCACCAGATTCTCCCGCACCGTCCCATTGAAGAGAAAACTCTCCTGTGTCACATACCCGATGCTGCTTCTCAGCCAGGCCTTGTTCAATTCATGAACCGGCGCTCCGTCGATGGTGATCACACCTTCATCGTATTCATAAAAACGGGTTAGCAGGTTGATCAGCGTGGACTTACCAGCCCCGGTCGGCCCCACCAGGGCGATGGTCTGCCCCGGCTGCGCTTCCAGGCGGATGCCGTGCACCGTCGGGATTTTGCCACCATAGCTGAAGCCCACGTCTTCATACTTCACGTGCCCTTTGATCTCCGTCAGCTTGCGGCCTTCGGTCGTATCCGTTTCAGGTTCGGTATCCAGAATATCGAAAACACGCTCACCAGCAGCCCGCCCTCCCTGAATGATCTGGTTGAGCTGATGCAGTTGCTCGATGGGGTCGTAGAAAAACTTCAGCAGCAGGAGGAAAGCCGCCAGATCCCCTTTTTCGATGCGCCCTTCCATCAGTCCTTTCGCGCCCACCCACAGAACCAGCACCATGCCGAAGCTGGTCAAAAAGTGCATCCCGGGCCGGTACATGGCCCAGATGCGCATCACATGCAGAGAGGCCTGTTTCAGCGTTTCACTCGCTCCATTAAAACGGGACAGCTCCTCTTTCTCCATCGCGTAGGCTTTGATCTGGCGCATCCCGGCCACGTTGTCATGTAGTAGGCTGTTCATGCCGCTGCTGGCGCGCCTCACCGCACGATGCCGGTCCTTGGATGTGCGCGTATAGGCCATTGCTCCCGCAGCTAAAAAAGGGATCGGCACCAGCGCCCACATCGCCAGCGTTACATCCGCTTGAAACATGAAGGCACCCACCACCGCGATCTGGATCACCGCCACCAGCCCCTGCTCAATGCCATCAATCAGCACCCGCTCCACGCTCGGGATATCCTCCCCCACCGTGGTCATGATGTCTCCCGTCGGGCGGTTGTCGAACCACCTCAGCGGCAGTGTTTGCAGCCTCTGGTAGAGATCACTGCGCAGGTCATAGATCACCTTCTGCTCAAAGGTATTGTTTAGCATGATGCGCAGGCTGTTAAACAAATGCTGGGCAAAATACGCCCCCAGCGCCATGAGGATCAGCGGGGTCAGTCGCTCCCATTGCGCCTTCGGCACCACCACATCCAGCACCTCCCTCGTCACTGCGGGGAAAACCACCACCATCAGCGTACCCGTGATAGCACAAAAAAGCTGCGCAGCAGCCATCACCGGATAACGGCGCAGGTAGGAAAAGACGCGAAGGATGGTTTTCAAGGCAAAGGTAGGGAAGAGAGGAATACGTTTCGTAACCCTGATTGGTCCGCATGACAATCAGGGAACAAAACTTGCCGCCTTCTGCTCACTCGCCTCAACCTGCCTGGTGGGCCTTCAAAAATGGAATCAGTTCATCGACCCCAAAATCTGCCAGCACCTCGCCATCCCAGTCCATGGTCGGTGCCTTGCTCTGCCCAGATAGCGCGATCATCTCCTTCATCGCCTCCGGATTTCCTGAGACGACCACCCGTTCAAACGGCACCTCATTCGCCTCCATGTAAGAGATCACATCATCACACCACGGGCAGCCAGTTTTCACATACAGGATCGGAGTCATAAGATTACAAAGAGAGGTTGGTTTCTCTTCTAGCATACGCATCCCACTTCTTCCATGGTTCCCTTCATGACTGACCTCACTGCGTCTCCCGTCACCGATCCCCTCAGCATTTATCGTTATCGCGATGGCCTTTATGCCGTGGATCTGGTCACTGCCGCCCTCAGCCTGGATTTCTTCACCTGGCTCGCCGCCCATCCCTCCACGCTCGCGGAAATCTGTGTCCATCACGGCTTTAAAGAGCGCCCCGCTGATGTGATGATGACTCTCTTCGTCACCAATAGCTGGGTGCGCTGCAATGGCTCCACCTTCCACCTCACGCCCACCGGCCAGGAACACCTCTGCTCCGGCTCAGAATGGTTCCTCGGGCCTTATTATGCTTCCCTGCATGACCGGCCCATCGCTCGCGATTTCATCCAGGTCCTCCGCACGGGCAAACCCGCCGGCTGGTCCGGGGACAAAGCTGCCTTCGACTGGCATAAAGCCATGGAGCAGGAAGACTTCGCCCGCAGTTTCACTGCCGCCATGGATTGCCGTGGCCGTTACCTGGCCCAGGCATTGGCTAAAAAACTCGACCTCACCGGGCGCAACCGCCTGCTCGATATCGGCGCAGGCTCCGGCATCTATGCCTGCTCCATCGCCGCGCAGCATCCTCATCTGAGCGCCGTTGTCTTCGACCAAGCCCCCGTGGACCGCATCGCCGGAAAACTCATCACTGAGCGTGGCTGCGCAGATCGCGTCACCGTCACCACGGGCAACATGTTCGATGGCCTCCCCACAGATTGTGATGTCCACCTCTTCTCCAATGTCCTTCACGACTGGGATGTGAATGAGGTGCGCCAGTTGCTGGCCATCTCCCACGCCTCTCTTCCTCCTGGTGGCCTCCTCATCATTCACGATGCCTTCATCAATGCGGATAAAACCGGCCCTCTCCACGTCGCCGAATACTCCTGCCTGCTCATGCACTCCACCCAGGGAAAATGCTATAGCACAGGCGAATACGCAGCCCTCCTAACGGAGGCCGGTTTCACCCCTGGCGAATACCAGGATACCGTCGTCGGGCGTGGTTTCATGCTCGCCACCCGTGGTTAAATCACCGCAGCTCGGTCCCAGCAGCGCTTTTTCTGCGATAAAAAGCAAAGTCGCGCGCCCCTGGCACGTCTCTGATACGCACATGAAATACACCCTCATCGCTTCGCTCCTCTTTTTAGCCTCCTTCGCCCAGGCGGAAACCACCGTCACGCTCGAAGGCGTGCACAACTGCTGCAAAGGCTGCACCAACGGCATCGTCAAATCCGCGGCTGGCATCAAAGACACCACCGTCACCGCCGAGGGCAAGACTGTCACTATCACCGCTAAGTCCCAGGCCAACGCCAAAAAAGCCGTCGCTGCCATCATGGAGGCTGGATATTACGGCAAGCCTTCCGATGAATCTGCCGCTCCTAGCGCATCCTCATCTGCTAAAAAACTCACGGATGTCACCGTCACCGGGGCTCACCTTTGCTGCCAGAAATGTGTCAATGCCATGACCGCCGCCGTCAAAGACGTCCCCGGTGTCACCGGATACACCATCGAAAACAAAGCCAAGACCTTCACCGTCCAGGGCGAATTTACCGAGTCTGACCTCCTCGCCTCCATGAACAAGGCTGGTTTCCACGGCACAGTGAAGTAAGGCAGCTCCGGCATTCACTCGCGGTAATCCGCAATTCGATCTCCGGTCACCTCCCCAGGTGCTCGGAGATTTTGTTTTCCCACGGGACCTCAGCCACTCTCCGCCCAATGCATCCCCCTCTTGCCCTACGCGCCCCCTTGGTCTAGTCTCTCTGCCCTTTTCCCGAATTTCCCATGAGCGCCGAGCCAGCCCCCGCCAAAAATTACAAAGACACCGTCCTCCTGCCGAAGACCGATTTCCCCATGAAGGCGGACCTCGTCGCCCGGGAGCCTCAGCGTCTGGCCAAGTGGCAGGAAGGCAAGCTTTACCAGCGCATCCAGGCCCAGTCCAAAGGCAAGCCCACCTTCATCCTTCATGACGGCCCACCCTTCGCCAATGGCGACGTGCACATGGGCACCGCCCTGAACAAGATCCTCAAGGACCTCATCGTGAAGTCCAAGACCATGGCCGGCTTCCACGCGCCCTTCATCCCCGGCTGGGACTGCCACGGCCTGCCCATCGAGTTCAAAGTTGTCAAACAAGCCGCCGGTCTCACCCCTGTGGAAGTCCGCCAGCGCTCCGAGGCAGAAGCCCGCAAATACATCGACATCCAGCGCAACAGCTTCAAGCGCCTCGGCGTCTTCGGCGACTGGGAGAACCCCTATCTTACCCTCAATCCCGGTTATGAAGCCGGGATCCTTCGCACCTTCGGCAAGGCCGTGGAGCAAAACCTCGTCTATCGTATGAAGCGCCCCGTCCTCTGGAGCTACGGTGCCCAGACTGCCCTCGCTGAGGCTGAGGTCGAATACAAAGAGAAGACTAGCCCCGCTGTCTTCGTCAAATTTGCGCTGCCAAATGACTCCGCCCTCGTCATCTGGACCACCACCCCCTGGACCCTCCCGGCCAACCTCGCCATCGCCCTCCATCCGGAGTTCGAATACACCGCCGGCACCTTCATCCACGAAAACGGCCGCACGGAAAAACTCACCATCGCCACCTCCCGTGTCGAGGCTTTCTCCGCCAGCACCGGATTCAAGCTCGATGCCGAGCAGCCCGTCACGAAGCTGAAAGGCAAGGACCTCGCAGGCCAGGAAGCGCAGCATCCCTTCCTCCCCCGCACGTCCAAAGTCATCAACACCCTCTTTGTCACCGATGACACCGGCACCGGTGCCGTCCACATCGCCCCAGGCCATGGCGCGGACGACTATCAAGCCGGGCGGGAGCACGGTCTCGACATCCTCTCCCCGGTGGATGCCGATGGCAAATACACCGCCGAGGTCGGCCTGCCCGAGTTCGTCGGCAAACACGTCTTCCAGAGCAATGAAGGCATCATCGCCCTCCTCGAAGAAAAAGGTGCTCTCTTGGGTAACGAAAAGTATGTCCACCAGTACCCTCACTGCTGGCGCTCCAAGACGCCCATCATCTTCCGTGCCGTCGAGCAGTTCTTCATCAAGATCGACGACATCCGCGCCCGTGCCCTGACCGAGATCGACAAAGTCACCTGGCTGCCCGCTTGGGGACGTAACCGCATCTACGGGACGGTGGAAAGCCGCCCGGACTGGTGCATCAGTCGCCAGCGCACCTGGGGCGTCCCGCTTCCCGTCTTTTACACAGCGGAAGGCACCATCATCATGGACACCGCCATCATCGGTAAGGTGGCTGACATTGTCGAAAAACAGGGCACCAATCTCTGGTTCGAAAAAGACGACGCCTGGTGGGCGGACGCCGTCGGCCTGCCTGCGGACACCAAGCGTGGAAACGACACCCTCGACGTCTGGATCGACTCCGGCTGCAGCCACGTATCCGTGCTCGATCAGCACCCCGAGCTCCATGCCCCGGCTGACATGTACATTGAGGCCACCGACCAGCATCGCGGCTGGTTCCAGAGCAGCCTCATGATGAGTATCGTCGCCCGCAATGCCGCTCCATATAAGAGCGTCATCACCCACGGCTTCGTCGTGGACACCAGCGGCAAAAAGATCAGCAAGAGCGACCAGGGTGCAGCAGGCAAAAGCGCCAAACCCATGACCGCCGACCACTACTACAACACCTACGGTGCCGATATGGTCCGCCTCTGGGTTGCAAGCGTGGACTACCAAAACGAGGTGCCCTTCTCTGAAGATCTCTTCAAACAGAACAGCGAAAACTACCGCCGCATCCGCAACACGTTACGCGTCTTGTTAGGCAATCTTCATGACGAGCCCAAAAATCAGGAATCAAAAAATCCAGGTTCGACTCTAATCGACCGCTGGATACTCGAGCGTCTCCATACCCTCACCAAGGACTGTGTGGAAGCCTACGCCACTTACGATTTCCGCAAAGTCTTCACCCTAGTGAACCAGTTCATCACAGGCGACCTCAGCTCCCTGTACATCGACATCACCAAGGACCGGATGTACTGCGATGCGGCCGACAGCCCGCGCCGTCGCGCCACCCAGGCAGCCATCCGCGAAATCACCGAGACCCTCTGCCGCCTCCTCGCTCCCATCCTTGCCTTCACTGCCGATGAGGCCTGGGAGCATCTGGGTCATGCGGACAGCCTCCACATGGAGCTCTTCCCACAGCCAAATCCCGACTTCGCCCCCAGCGAGGACGCCGCCACAGCCGTGGATCAGCTCCTGCAGGCCCGCGCCGTCATCCAGCAGGCCATCGAAAAAGCCCGTCAGGAAAAGAAAATCGGCTCTAACCTCGAAGCCACCGTCTCCCTCACCCTTCCAGAGAAAGGCTTCGACCACACCGTCTTTGGCGATCTCGGAACCCTGCAGGAATTCTTCATCCTGAGCGACCTCAACATCACCAAGTCCGGCACCGACCTCGCCGCCTCCGTCACCGTCTGCACCAACCCCAAGTGCGCCCGCTGCTGGAAGCTCCTCCCCGATGTCGGCACCGTCGAAGCGCACCCAACCCTCTGCGTCCGCTGCGCCGAAGCCGTGAGTTAATCACTGTTTGTGGCGCCCAGACTTCAAATAAGTCTGGTTGTCACACCCCTCTGATTTCAAAGAACTCATTTTATCTGGAATGAAATTCTTGGCCCTTTGCCAAATCCAGCTACAATGAGTGCTCACATTCCCCATGCCGCTGTGGTGAAATGGTAAACACAGCAGACTTAAAATCTGCTGGGAGGTAACTCCCTTGCCGGTTCGAGTCCGGCCAGCGGCACCCTTGTCTTAAAAGGGTAGGCAGACTTCCACCCTTGCCCTGCCATGGAAGATGTCTTTTGATGCGCACGTAGTCCCTCATTCATGCGTCTTCTGCTCCGCTCCCTATCTGTCCTCCTTTTCTCTACCCTGGTCATACGTTCTGTAGAACCGACCAACGCCAAAGAACTGGCCGAGAAAAAAGTCGCCGCTCAAAAGGACCTGTCTGAAAAATTCGCCCTCTGGAAAGCCACTCTTCCACCTGAACAGCAGGCCTGGGAAACCGTTTTGGAGGAAAACCTGGGCATGGGTTTTTATCTCCCTATTTATCAGCGGGAGAAACTGGAAGGCAAAGTCACCGCCTGGGATTACGTGGAGGATGATCCCAAGCTCCCCCGCGTCCTGCTGATCGGGGATTCCATCTCACGGGGATATACCCTGGCCACCCGCAAAGCCCTGGCGGGCACGGCCAATCTTCACCGTGCCCCGGAAAATTGCGGCCCCACTACCAACGGCCTCAAAAAACTGTCCATTTGGTTAGGCCAGGGCAAATGGGACATCATTCATTTCAACTTCGGCATCCATGACCGCAAGACTCCCCTGGCCGATTACGAGCAACGGTTGGACGCCATTGCCACCCAACTCAAAGCCACCGGTGCCACAGTCATCTGGGCCAGCACCACACCCGTGGCTGAAGGCGGTATGAAAGACGCTACCAATGCCGATATCATCGCCCGCAACGAAGTCGCCGCGCGCGTCATGCAAAAGCACGGCATCAGCATCAACGATCTTTATACCTGGATCCAGCCTGACCTGACCACGCTGCAAAACCCCAAAGACGTACACTTCAGCAATGCTGGTTATACCCGCATGGCCGAAAAGGTCGCAGGCTCCATCACCAAGATCATTCCCACACTCACCACGGTCAACACCGCCATCATCCCCGTCGGCAAACTGGAAAAGGACGGCTACGAATGGGAGCAGCGTCATGCCGAGGTCATGGAGATCAAGGACAGCATCAACCCCGAAATCATCCTCATTGGTGATTCCATCACCCATTTCTGGGGCGGTCAGCCAAGTGGCGACAAAAAAGGCACCCGCGGCACTGAATCCTGGCATACTCTTTTCAGCGACCGCCGCGTGCTAAATCTCGGATTCGGATGGGACCGCACTCAAAACGTCCTGAAACGCATTCAGTTAGGTGAACTCGATGGTCTTACCCCCAAGACTATCATCATCCACATCGGCACGAACAACACTTCCAAGACCGTCAATGCCCGAAACAATACCCCGGCAGAGATCGCTGAAGGCATCACTCTCATCATTGAAAAAGCCCAGACCAAATGCCCCGGTGCAAAGATCATCCTTATGGCCATCTTCCCCCGTGGAAAATCCGCCACCGAACCCAGACGTGCACTCTTGAAAGACATCAATCAACGCTTGGCACCACTGGGCAGCAAACCAGGCGTCACCTTTCTCGACATCACGGAAAAGTGGCTGGAACCCGATGGCACATTGTCCAAAGACATCATGCCCGATGGCGTCCACCCCAGCCAGAAGGGATATGCCATCTGGGCGGAAGCCTTGAAAGCACACCTGCCATAGCCAGACGTTGTGGACGACCGTGCATGACTATTGCAGACTCGCCCCATGCCCTCCTTGCCCAAGCGACCCGGCCCGTACATCCTCACGCTCCTTCTTATCATTCTCGGCATCCTCACCCTCTGGATGCTGAAGGTCATCGATGACCCCGCCGTCAGAAGAGCTATCGAGGCCAACAAAGCCTCTCGGGAAAAACTCAAAAGCGAACCCACCCTAACACCTCCGTAAGCGCCATCATCGCAGCACCGATGACCGTATTCAAGGCAGCCCCGCGCGAAACGGGGCCACCCCTGAACCAACGAGACCGCAGGATCAATAGCTCCTCGCAAAAATCACCCTCTTGCTGCTGGGTTTGCCCGTCAGGAAACACTTCCCTTCCTCAGCAAACTCATCGCTGATCGGCACGCAGCGGATCGTCACCTTCATATCCTTGGCGATTTTGTCTTCCTCCTCATTGCTCCCGGCCCAGTGCATCAGAGCGAAGCCGCCTGGGCTGCCTTCAGCAAAGAATGCCTGGAATTCCTCCATCGTCTCCATCTTCTTCATGTTTGCATCCCGCATTTCCGTCGCACGGGCCAGCAATGCATCTTGGATCTCCTGAAGCTTCTCCGTCACATCGCGGAGGAAGTCTTCCTTGCCCACGATCTCCTTGGCCTTCGGTCCCTGGTCACGGCGGCACACCGCCACGCTGCGGCTGGTGATGTCACGCGGCCCCATTTCCACACGCAGAGGCACCCCTTTCTTGATCCATTCCCAGTTCTTCGCCCCGCCCTGCAGGTCGCGCTTGTCCACATGCACCCGCAGCAGTTCACCATGGAAAGTCTGCGTCCGCAGCGTCTTCGCCAGCGCTTCACAGGCATCGATCACCTCCTGCCGGGTATCCGGCTTCGGCGTAACCGGAAGGATGACAATCTGGTACGGAGCCATGCGTGGTGGCATGATCACACCGTCATCATCCCCATGCGCCATGATCAGCGTACCGATCAGTCGCGTGCTCATGCCCCAGCTCGTCGTGTGTGCAAACTGGCGCGTGTTGTCACGGCCCAGGAACTGGATGTTCGCCGCTTTGGCAAAGTTCTGCCCCAGATAATGGGACGTCCCCGCCTGGATCGCTTTCCGGTCCTGCACCATCGCTTCCACCGTAAAAGTATTCACCGCACCAGGGAAGCGCTCGTTCTCCGTCTTCTCCCCAGGGATCACCGGGATAGCCAGATGGTTGCGCAGGAAGTCGGCATACACCTTGTGCATCAGCTTGGTTTCTTCCATCGCCTCCTCCTCCGTCTCATGCGCTGTATGCCCTTCCTGCCACAGGAATTCCGCCGTGCGCAAGAACAGGCGAGGCCGCATCTCCCAGCGCATCACATTGGCCCACTGGTTGATCAGCAATGGCAGGTCGCGATAGCTCTGCACCCAGCGCGCAAAGGCCGCGCCAATGATCGTCTCGGATGTCGGCCGGATCACAAAAGGCTCCTCAAGTTTTCCGGTTGGGATCATCTTGGTCGTTCCGTCCGGCTGCTTCTGCGCCTCCAACCGGTGATGCGTCACCACCGCACACTCCGTGGCAAAACCTTCCGCATGCTGCGCTTCCTTCTCCAGATAGCTCAGCGGGATCAGCAGCGGGAAATAGGCATTCACATGTCCCGTTTCCTTAAACTTCACATCCAGTTGCTTCTGGATGTTCTCCCACAGTCCATAGCCCCACGGCTTGATCACCATGCACCCACGCACCTCCGAGTTCTCCGCCATGTCGGCGGCTCGGACGACTTGTTGATACCACTCAGGAAAATCTTTCTCGCGGGTCGGGGAAATAGCAGGGGCTTGGCTCATGATCGGACTCGCATAGTAAGACCATTCGGCCAACGGTCAATCATCGGCCTGTTCGTTCGATGAACAACTGCACGCCAGCCAGATCACTCAAACCGCACCGATTTCACGATCGTTTCCCCGATGAAAACAGAACGCGAACCCGTGTTTTCAAAAATACACATGACCATCCAGTAGCGGGAGCCCTTGATCACATAGACACCCTCCACCCGCAACTCTTTGCCAAAGCGATTCGCCTTGAAGGAAAGCCGGACCGCCGAATCCGCCCCTGGAATGACCACGTCCTGGATGTTTCGGGTAGGGTTCTGGATGCCCTCCAGTTTACTGATGCCATCAGCTGATCCGCCAGCAGCTCCTTGAAGACTGAGAATACTGATGTCCTTAAACTCTTGGGATTCTATACTGACTTCCACGCCCTCCGCCACCGCCCCCAAAGACTCCCGGCTCACAAGCAAGTCGTCGAGGCCAGGAATGGGCTTTGACACCTTTTTCTCTAAAGTGACAGGGCAGTTTAACTTCAGTCCGCTCACATCCCGCAGACTGCTCGCAGCAGGAGGGGCCGTTTGGCCTTGCACCTGGCTGCCTACCCCAGTCAAACAAAATAAAAATGCGGATGCCAGTAAATAGGAACGGACGTTGTTCATACGAGCGTTAAAAATAACACCGGCAAACTGCCCATTCCACATCAACGGATCAATCATATTTATCGAAAATTACAGTCCGCCTCCTAAATCAGAGCCACATCCTCCACTTGGCAAACACACCATTCCGGCAAGTTTAATTCTCATGCATTATGACATCGCCATCAAACGGCTCATGGAAATGGGCGGCACCGGAATATTGCGCACCATCGCTGGCCTGGAATTGAGAGAACTCCGCACCCTGGATGAGTTGCCGCAGGAACAGACAGCTCTTCTCCGCTGCGATTATGCCGCCCAGTTTACGGATATGCAGGGTGGCGAGGGCATTGTGCTGGTGGAGTTTCAAACACGATGGCAGGAGGACAAGATTCTCGATCTCGTCGCCTATACCGTCCAAAGAATGAGGCGGCATAAACTCCCCGTCATTCCCATCATGCTCCTTTTTAACCCGCATTCAGCTGCGCGGGACTTTTTTGAGCGGGGTCCACTCCGCCGGTTTGAATTTCGCCTCGTTAAGATCTGGGAAATCGAGGCGGCAGACCTGCTCGCCACTGACCAGCCCTGGCTTTGGGCACTGAGCCCCCTGACACACGATGGCGTTGCAGCCGCAGGGAAAGTGGATAACTTATTGCACACGGCACCCGTATCTAAAACCGAGAGAAGTGATCTTCTGACCATTTTTGTCATTTTTATGGGCATGCGAGACACTCTAGTCACCCAGCAAATCATCGAACGAAGGAGAGAGCTTATGATCGAATCCCCATTCTACGAAATGATCAAGCAGGAAGGCCGGGAAGAAGGCCGGGAAGAAGGCCGTGAGGCGGGTCGAGAAGAAGGCCTGGTGAAGGGCCTGCGTGGTTCGTTGCTGGATGTCCTCAGCGTGCACCTTGGAGAAATTCCACTTCCCTTGCAAAGCCGCATCGCAGCCGTCAATGACGCAGTCCTGCTCAGGCAGTGGTTCCAGATCGCGCTCAGGTGCAAATCCCTCGCGGAATTTGAAAAGCGCCTGGACGGCTGACCTCACGCCCACGCCTTCCGGAGCACGCGCAAAAAGTTCCCGCTCATCACGTTCTCGATGTCTGTTGACGCATAGCCCCGTTTCGCCAGCAGGTCGGGGATACGCACCAGATCCGCGATGGTATCCAGGTCCTCAGGCGTTTGCTCGGTCCCATAGCCGCCATCCAGATCCGTGCCGATTCCTGAATGCAACGCATTCCCCGCCAATTGGCAGATGTGGTCGATATGATCGCAGATCACTTCCAGTTTCAGTCCCGCCTCCTGCGGCGTCGTCTTCCCGCGGGTCCACCCCGGGATCATCATCCAGGCATCCAGCGCCGCGCCTAAAACCGCCCCTCGCTCAATCAATGCCTTGATTTGTTCATCGCTAAACTGGCGCACATCCGGCACCAGCGCACGGCAGTTGCTGTGGCTCGCCCAGATCGTCCCTTGAAAAAGATCCAGCGCCTCCCAAAAGCAGCCATCTGAAAGATGCGTCACATCCAGGATCATCCCCAGCCGGTCCATCTCCCGGATCAGTTCCTTCCCCTGCGCAGGCAGCCCGCCTACCTGGTCATGCCCCAGCGCATAACGGCATACCCCATAATGCGCAGGCCCCATCGCCCGCAGCCCCTGCTCCCAATGCCGCTCCAGGTCTCCCACCCGGCGGATGCTGTCCGCACCCTCCAGGCTCAAAATGTACCCGATCGGCTTGCCCTCACTCGGCGTCCCGTCCGTCCAAAGCTGGACCAGCGCCTCCAGCCCACGCAGATCCAGGATCTGCCGCATCTGCCCGTCCTCCTCCATCGCCCTGTACCAGGCCAGTTGCCCCTGCGTCTGCGCATAGGCCTGCTCGGGGGACATCCAGTTCGCCATGGGTCGCGCCCCCACCATGCATCCCGCCAGTTGCGTCGCCACACACAGCCCCACCTCCGCTTTCCTCATCTCTGGAAACGCCGTCGTCCCTGCCGCCCGTCCTTTGAGATCCATCATCCCCTCTTCCCGGCGGCGTATCTCATGCACTGGCAGGCGCAGGTCGCGGTTATATTCCAGGGCATTCAGACTGAGGTCCAGATGAGCGTCAAAAGTGAGCATGGGTGAGACTGGAACGTGCCCAATCCCCACTTTATGCGCACAGAAAGCACCAGCTTCCATATTGATATACCTGCTGGAAGTAGCCCGCTCAGTCCCCTGAGCGGACAGCCACCTCGAAGCCCAAACCTTTCCACTCTTTTCCAACTCCCGCCGAAACCCCTCTTGCCCCTCCCTCTCTCATTCCGGATACCCTCATCTCTACAGGATAAGAACCCCGCTCCCTCATTGACCTCCGCCCTCTCCTGCGAATGGTTCCATCCCCCGCCATGTTGACCTCCCTCGCCGACCTCCCCTTAAAAAAACAAGCCGGTGAACGTGTCACCGTCCTCACCGCCTACGACTACCCCACAGCACGATTACTGGATGAAGCCGGCATTGACCTCCTCCTCGTTGGCGACTCCCTCGGCATGGTCGTCCTGGGACTGCCGGATACCACCGGCGTCACCCTGGACATGATGCTCCACCACACCGCCGCCGTCCGCCGCGGCGTGAAAAGAGTCCCCGTCATCTCAGACCTTCCCTTTCATACTTACGACACCCCAGACCAGGCCCTTGCCAATGCCCGCCGCCTCATTCAGGCCGGAGCTGATGCCGTAAAGCTGGAAGGCGGCGTTCCCTTCATCCCGCAAGTCCGCTCCATCATCCAGGCAGGCATCCCCTTCGTCGGACACATCGGCATGCTCCCTCAGAGTGTCGTTGAGGAGGGCGGTTATAAAAAGAAGGGCAAAACCCCCGCCCAGGCAGAGCAACTCATCGCCGATGCCCTCGCCCTCGATGCCGCCGGAGCCTGCGCCATCGTCCTCGAAAGCATGGTTCCCGATGTCGCCACGGAAATCACCCGCCAGGTAAAAGCCACCACCATCGGCATCGGTGCCGGTTCAGGTACCGATGCGCAAGTCCTCGTCACCCCAGACCTCATCGGCAGCTTCCCCTGGTTCCGCCCCCCCTTCGCCAAAGCCCGCGCCGATGTCGCCAGCGAAATCCAGCGCGCCGTCAAAGAATGGATGACCGAAGTGACGGCAAAAACCGCCTCCTGATCAGCCTACTCCCCCGGCTCCCTGCCGCAGCGCGACGCACGAACCCCTCGACCTCAGCATTGCGGTCACCTGCCCACCAACCTCACTTCGCGTGAGCATCCTTGTAGTGCTCCGCCAGCAGATCCCGGCCAAAGTCACCGTCAAAGCTGCGCAGCACACTGTGCGGGTGGTTCGCCTGGCCCTGCACGTTGTCGTATTCGATCAGGAAAGTCTTCCCCTGCACCCGATAGTAGTGCGGCTCACCACGTTCCTTGCCACCTGCCCAGGCAAAGAAAACCGGACCGCTCTTCTCGATTTCTGCCCAAGTTTCCGCCGCGATTTCCGGGCGCAGACGGCCCAGGTATTCGTCGATGATCTCACGCAGCTTCGCCTTCTGCACCGCATTCAGCTCCGTATCCGCCAGCCCCTCAGGCTTCAGAGGGTCCACTTTCTTCGCAGCCTCAGTCAGCATCTCCTTGGGTGCCACCACATCCACCAGCGCCACCTTGAACTGCGCCTCATCCAGGGACTTCACCAGTTCCCGGCCCAGATCCTCCTCCTTGCCCAGCACCCGCAGTCCCGTCAGCGGCCCCTGGCGCAGCTCACCCGGATTCGTCCCCATGAAGGAAGGCGTCGCACGCAGCAGATTGCCATCCTTGATCGTAAAATTCAGGGACATGTGATGCCCTTCAATGCGCCAGCCCCAAGTCCCCTTCGGGTCCGGCGTGCCGAAAATGCTCACAAAGTACTTCTCTGGATCCCGCTTCTCACGCGCGGCCGCCCGCTTGGATTCCTCCGCACCTTCCATTTGGAAAAGCACTTCCTCCAGGGACATGATCGTCACCGCCTTCGCCGCTCCGCGGAACCCCATTCCCGTATTCATCAGCGCATGCGCCAGCAGCCTCTGCTGCGGCGTCATCTCCTTCATCGGCAGGCCCAGGCGCTCACGCGGGATGAAATGCCAGTTGATGCGCTCCTCATCTTCAAACTTGAACGTCGCCTTCGCCTTCTGCTCCTCATTCAGGGACAGCAGAAACACATTCGCCACCTCGGCCATCTGCACCCCAGCCTCATGAGCCCTCCCCGCAGAAAGGGAAAAAACAACAGCACAAGCCAGCGAAACAAGGGGTAAACGAAACATAGGAAGGTAAGGAATGCCAGTAACGAACGCTCGTCACAAGCCCAGTTTGTCATCCAACACACCTCACCGGCAGTTTTCCTCCCAGCCTCCCACCTTGCACCGGCCGCGTTCTTCAGCTATCATAAGATAGTATTAAAGCATATCCAACACCCCGTTTTTGTGAGCAAAAAACGTGCATCCCCAAATCCCCATCCTTCCCCATTCCCCACCGCATGGGGAATCCAATCCCCATGCACAATCCGTTGGCTTACAACAATATAGGCCAGAAAATCCCCAAATGGGGAAAAATAGAAATTCTTCCCCATCCCCATCCTGAACCCCCAAAATCCATGGGAGTGCCCATCCCCGAAGGCCCGTGCCATCCGGCCCCTGGGATGCCAGACTCTTCATATCCACCTAGCGTCGGTCTCTCAAAAGAAATCATCAGCAAGCGCCCGCCGTGATTGACACTCAACGCCAAAATCCTCTACTTTGATTATTCTCCAAAAAATTTCCGCGAACCCCCCGCCGCATGTATTCAAACGAAGAGTATCTCCTGGAACTGCTGACTGAGTCAGGGCTCATTTCCGACCGTGACATCCAACAGACCAAGACGACCAAGAAGCCTACCGAGACGCTGCTTGAGTGCCTGATTAAAACCGGCGTCGTCAGTGACGAGCAGGTCGCCCAGACCGTCGCCGTCAATTCCGGGATGGAGTACGTGGACCTTCATGGTTTCGCCGCCGGACCTGCGCTCAAAGCCCTGGTGCCGATGGAAGTCGCCCAGCGCTACAAAGTCGCCCCTCTAGGCATGAACGGCTCCGCCATGCAGGTGGTGGTGGCAGACCCTTACGACTTCGAGACCCTGGATTCCCTGCCCCACGTCCTCCAGCCGGACCTGGAAATCTTTTGCTCCACCCCGGCACTCATCAAGACCCTCCAGGCCAATATTTATGGCAATGACATCTTTGGCCTCGGCAATGTCAAAGGTGCTGGCGCTGCGGGCGAAGGCGATGCCCCCGTCATCAAACTGGTGACGAACATACTCATGGAGGCCTTTAAAAATCGCGCCTCTGATATTCACATCGAGCCGCTGGAAAAAGACGTCCGCGTGCGCCTCCGCATTGACGGCGTGCTTCATGATGTGGAGCACCACCCAAAACGCCTCCATTCCTCCATCATTGCCCGCATCAAGATCATGTGCGGTTCCATGAGCATTGATGAAAAGCGCGTCCCGCAGGACGGTCGTCTCCAGATGGCCTTCAACGACAAGGAGTTGGACATGCGCGTCTCCATCATCCCTACCAACAACGGGGAAAGCGTCGTCATGCGTGTGCTGGACAAGAGCAGCCTCCGCCTCGGTCTGGCCGATCTCGGCTTCCTTTCGGATGACCAGGACACTTTCGAAAAACTCATCACCCTGCCAGACGGCATCGTTCTCGTCACCGGCCCTACCGGTTCAGGCAAAACGACGACGCTCTACGCCTGTCTCAACTTCATCAACCGGCCTGACCGCAAAATCATCACCGTGGAAGACCCGGTGGAATACGAGCTGGCAGGCATCAACCAAGTCATGGTCCGTGAGGATGTCGGCATGAGCTTCGGTGCGGCCCTCAAAGCCATCCTTCGTCAGGCGCCGAACATCATCATGATCGGGGAAATTCGAGATCTCGAAACCGCCTCCATCGCCATCAATGCCTCCCTCACCGGCCACTTGGTCTTTAGTACTCTCCATACCAATGATGCCCCTAGCTCCGTCGCCCGTCTTTCGGACATCGGCGTGAAGCCCTTCCTCATCGCATCCGCCGTCCGCGGCATCCTCGCCCAGCGCCTCGTCCGTAAACTTTGTAGCGAATGCAAGCAGCCATCCGGACTCAGTGACCGCGAGCTGCGCAGCCTGGGATTGGAAGCCAGCCAGCTCTTCAATGCCAACATCATGGGGCCTAAAGGTTGCAACAAATGCCGCCAGTCTGGCTTCAAAGGCCGAATGGTGATTGATGAAATTTTCAAGGTGGATGACGAAGTCCGCAACATGATCAACCAGCAGCTCACCACGCCCCAGATCCGCAAACGCGCCCGCGAGCTCGGCATGCGTACCCTCCGTGAAGACGGCGTCCGCAAAGTGCTCGCCGGCATGACCACGGCTGAGGAAGTCATCGAAGCCACCATGGCAGACGCCGATTGATGCCCGGGACCTGACCGCGAATTCATAAACCTCGAACGAACGACCTCCCCCCCTTTTATGACAGTCCAGAATGTGGTAGATATGCTTCAAGCCCGCGGCTTGATCGACAGCGGCCAGGCTGATGACATCACCCATGATGCCGTCCAAAATGGCAAAGAAATCCTCCAGGTCGTGCTCGATTACGGCATCTTCACTGGCGAAGACGAATTTTGGGCCTTGGTCGCCGAAGAGCTTGGCGCGGATCATTTTGACCTGAAGGAATTCGAGCCCCCTCCCTCCGTCATCGGCCTCATCCCCGCTGGCATGGCCCGTCTTTACGGTGCCTTTCCCATCACCCTGGATGGCAGGGGGCTCCACGTCGCCTTTACTGACCCGCTCAATCCTCAGCTTGTCGAGGATCTCCGCTTCGGTCTCGACAAAACCGTCGTTCCTGTCGTTGCACGCCGCACCCAGGTGCAGACCTTGATTGATAAGCATTACGGGACCGCCGCTCCTAGCATTGACGAAATCTTCGGAAGTCTGAAGGACTCCAAAAATTCGCCTGAAATGGAGGCCAACTCGGCACCCATTGTCAAATTTGTGGACCTGGTCATGACCCAGGCCATCAAGGAACGTGCCTCGGACATCCACTTTGAGCCGTTTGAGCATGAGTTCAAAATCCGCTATCGTGTGGACGGCTCACTTTATGAGATGGCACCTCCGCCAGTCCACTTGGCCACCAGCGTGATTTCACGCATCAAGGTCATGTCCAGCATGAACATTGCTGAGCGCCGCATCCCCCAGGACGGACGCATCATGACCTCCGTCAATGGCAAGCCCGTGGACATGCGCGTCAGCTCCCTGCCCACACAGCATGGTGAATCAGTCGTGCTTCGTGTTCTTGACCGCAGTTCGGTCAACCTGGACCTGGAGCAGCTCGGCATGCCCCCGTATCTCTTTGATTACATCACTGAGACCATCAACAAACCGAACGGCATCTTCATCGTGACCGGCCCTACCGGGGCAGGTAAGACCACCACGCTTTACGCCTGTCTTCGCCGCATCAACACCATCGACACCAAGCTGCTGACGGCCGAAGACCCCGTCGAATATGAGTTGGATGGTGTCATGCAGGTGCCCGTGAACGACGCCGTCGGCCTCACCTT
This sequence comes from Prosthecobacter fusiformis, assembly GCF_004364345.1. Taxonomy (NCBI): domain Bacteria; kingdom Pseudomonadati; phylum Verrucomicrobiota; class Verrucomicrobiia; order Verrucomicrobiales; family Verrucomicrobiaceae; genus Prosthecobacter; species Prosthecobacter fusiformis. The sequence continues at coordinate 865,018 of NZ_SOCA01000001.1, forward strand.
TGCCCGTGCCCTGCGTGCCTTCCTTCGTCAGGATCCGGACCGCATCATGGTGGGGGAAATGCGCGACAAAGAAACCGCCCAGATCGCCATCCAGGCCTCCCTCACAGGACACTTGGTGCTCAGCACCCTCCATACCAACGACGCTGCCGGTGCCGTCACCCGTCTGGTGGACATGGGCGTGGAGCCCTTCCTGGTCTCCGCCACTCTGGAAGGTGTGCTTGCCCAACGTCTTTTGCGCACCGTCTGCAAAAACTGCCGCGTGGCTTATGAACCCAGCCTTTCCATTCTGAACCAGCTCAATCTGAGCCAGTCAGACATCGGTGGAAAACAGTTCTACACCGGCAACGGCTGTGAAAAATGCGGCGGCAGCGGTTACAAAGGCCGTAAGGGCATCTATGAACTCCTTCACGTTACCGATCCCATCCGCGAGCTCATCACCCAGAGAGCGCCCACGCTCGTCTTGAAACAAAAGGCCATTGAGCTCGGCATGTTGACTCTGCGTGAGGATGGTCTGCGTAACATTTACGATGGTGAAACTTCCATCGAAGAAGTCCTCAAATACACCTGACCCTCTGGTCCCAAATGGCGCTTTGTCGCTTGGGACAGCATTTATTTGTTGGACATTGCACCTCCCGACCCGGTAATCTCAAAAACGTTTCAGAACCCCCTCAGCGCCCTTTTCTATGCCGAAGTACCACTACATCGCCCTTGATCAAAACGGGCAAGAAGTCGCCGGTGAACTTGATGCCTCTACCGAAGCCGAGGCCATCAATCTCCTCCGCCAAAGCCAGCTTTACCCGACCCAGGTAGCTCAGGAGGGCAAGGGCGACGCGGCAGTGAAAAAACGCGCAAAAGCCTCCGCCGGTGCCCAGAACCGCAAAAGCGTCAAAGCAGGCGCAGGAGCCAAAGTGAAGGCCAAGGTCCTCATGATCTTCACCCGCCAGCTCGCCACCCTTATTGATTCCGGCCTGCCCCTTCTGCGCGGACTCACCGTTCTCGCCCGCCAGGAGCCAAACCCGGTGATGAAGAGCACTGTCTCCACCATCGCAGAAAACGTCCAGACCGGCAGTACCTTCTCCGAGACCCTCTCCCAATATCCCAAGATCTTTAACAAGCTTTACATCAACATGGTGAAAGCTGGTGAGCTTGGCGGTGTTCTTGAAGTCGTCCTTAACCGCCTTGCCGAATACCAGGAAAAGGCCCAGAAGCTGAAGAACAAGGTCGTCGCCGCGATGGTTTACCCCATCATCGTGATGATCATCGCCGTGCTCATCATGGTCTTCCTCATGCTCGTCATCGTTCCGCGCTTCGAGAAGATCTTCGAAGACATGCTGGGCTCCGCCGACAAGCTCCCAGGCCTGACCAAAGTCGTCATCGGCTTCAGCCGGTGGATGCAGGGTAACTTTATTTACCTCGTCCTCGGTGCTGCCGTGATCGTCATCTTCTGGAAACTTTATTCCGCCACTGTCGGCGGTCGCCGCGTCATTGACCGGCTTAAACTCAAGATGCCGCTCTTTGGTGATGTCCAGCGCAAGACTGCCATCTCCCGTTTCAGCCGCACCCTGGGCACACTTGTGACCTCTGGTGTCCCGATTCTCCAGGCCTTGAACATCACCCGCGAAACCGCTGGCAACGTCGTTATTTCCGATGCCATCACCAAAGTGCATGATGCCGTCAAAGAAGGTGAATCCATGGTAGCTCCTCTTGAGGCCAGCAACGTCTTCCCACCGATGGTGATCTCCATGGTGGACGTCGGCGAGGAAACAGGCCAGCTCCCAGAAATGCTTCTCAAGATCGCCGATGTGTATGAGGATGAAGTGGACAACGCCGTCGCCGCTTTGACCTCCATGCTCGAGCCGCTCATGATCGTTCTCCTGGCCGTCGTCGTCGGAGTCATCGTTATGGCCCTTTTCCTTCCGCTTATCGAGGTGATCAAAGGCCTCAGCAGCGGTTCATAGAACCAACCCGCAAGCCCCCCAACCTATGAAAAGTCATTTGCGGAAACCTGTTCCGGCAGGTTTCACCATCATTGAATTGCTCGTCGTCATCACGATCATCGCGCTGCTATTCGCTCTCACCATCGGTGGCTTCACCTATGCTCAGCGATCCGCCGCACGCAGCCGCACCACTGTCACCCTGAACGCCATTAAAAGTGCCCTCGAAAGGTACAACAATGAGTTCGGTGAATACCCGGCCCCGCAAAACGCGGGTGATGCCATCGCCATCGGTGACAAGAGTTATTCAGTAGGCGGTGCAGCCATGCTCTATCAGGCATTGAGCGGTGATGGATTTGATAACATCTTGATCGCACAGGCCCCCTCAAACGCAGGCCCGCCGCAGTCCAACGGCTCCACCGAAGAGGAGGAATCCAAGAACATCATGCTGACAGACATGCCAAAGGAAATGTGGATCAAGCGGGATGACCGCTATTTCATGGCTGACGGTTTTGGCCGTCCTTTCCAGTATGAAAAAGCCGTTCCTGTCGCCCTCGGGGAAGACCAAGTCACCATCAATTCAACCTATGACATCTGGTCCTACGGTGAAGATGAAGAGAACACCACCGCAAGATCCATCGACACCCAGGCTGGCGGCCCAGTCAAAGACGCCAGCCAGAAGTGGATCAAGAACTGGTGATTTCTTCGCCTGGAACAGCGGGTTCAAAACTTTGTTCATTTAACTCGTTTTTTCAGTTGAGAAACTTTGGGGACAGCGGATTATACCCACCCCGACCCAAGGCGTTTGCGCGCGTGGCGGAATTGGTAGACGCGCTAGATTCAGGTTCTAGTGAGTAACATCGTGGAGGTTCGAGTCCTCTCGCGCGCACCACCTCAACAATTTGTTGGGGTGCCGTTAAAAACATGCAGGACGCCGGTTATGTCAAAAAAGCCTTCGCAGGCATCGCCCGGCGTTACATGCTCGCCAATCATGTCCTCAGCATGGGCATTGACGTCCTCTGGCGGCGTAAAACGTCTAGCCTCGTCGCCGCACACCAGCCTCGCTTGATCCTGGATCTCGCTACCGGCAGCGGAGACCTCGCCCGCGAGCTTCAACGTCGGTGCCCAAATGCCAAAGTACTGGGAGCCGACTTCTCGCTGCCCATGATGCGCGAGGCCCAGGCCCATCACTTCAGCCAGCTCGTAGCCGCCGACGGCATGAACCTGCCCTTCCAAAGTGGAGCCTACGATGCCCTCACCGTTGCCTTCGGCCTGCGAAACATGGCCTCCTGGCCTGAAGCTTTGCAAGAGATGAGCCGGGTATTGAAAACCGGAGGCCGCCTATACGTCCTCGATTTCTCCCTGCCCACCCTCCCCCTCATCCGACCCGCCTATCTCTTCTACCTCAAGAAGATCATGCCTCGCATCGCCGGCTGGATCACCGGAGAACGCGCCGCCTACGAATACCTGTGCAGTTCCGTCGAGCGCTTCCCCTCCGGGTCCGCCATGGAGCAACTTATCCAGAATGCCGGCTTCACAGGCGTCAAATCCCACCGCCTTTCCCTCGGCATCGCCTCCCTATACATCGGCATCAAAACCTCTTGATGGTGGTAAGCCTATTCAGTCATCTTCAATTCAACTTCATTTCCCGTAAGGTAGGCATTGAAATCAGAAGGTGATTTCATGGTGAACTCGAAATACGTCACCTCGGTGCCATGGCCTACCCTTGTTGCCGTATCAACATTGGTATGGTCTAAAATATTCACACAGGTGACCAGTCTTCTTATTCCAGCGAAAACCCATCGAGCCTTTTTCCCATTCCAGGTGAAGGAATCGTCGCACGTTTCCTCACTGCCAGTGCCAAATTCACGGGCGATTTTCTCGGCTTCTTCTGGATTTTCAGCCTCCACTAAAACGATGTTCTCCCAAACAGGGAAATCCTCTTGGACACCGTCGGTATAGACGACCTGCATCACCACATGAGCTGAGTATAGCATGACAATGATTTGAATTGGATTCCCGAGCGTGCGCTCCAGCAGTTCACTCTGACTTCACTTTTCCGACTCATCTCTAGCCTTGCTTTTGCGACCATCGGAAACCGAATCGTGGTGCATGTAAGAGGGTAAGAAGTAACGTGAATAAGCCAAAAATACACCTGCCTAGTTGATCATTCTGGAGTTGCACTCGAGCATTTCGGTGAGTTTTAGAGTGCCTAAAACAATCAAGGCGAACTGAAGCGCCTTTACGGTGAATAAGAAAATCAGACGGAAAGCGTGGGGCATGATCAGTCGATACCCGTTTTTTCTATTCGTCTAAGGAACACCAACGCGAAGATTCAATGGAAGCTGTTTAGCCACTTTTTATGGGGCGTCTTTGATGAAAGTATCCCTCGAGTCCCAAAGGAGTGGCAGGGGGCGGATTTGAACCGCCGACCAAAGGCTTATGAGTCCTCTGCTCTACCGCTGAGCTACACTGCCATGTGTGTTTTGATGGCTCCTGAGGTAGGGTTCGAACCTACGACCTAGTGGTTAACAGCCACCCGCTCTACCGCTGAGCTACTCAGGAGTGTAATCCCCGTTCTTGTGAAACGGGCCGACATACTGGCCTACCTTGGAGCATCTGGCAAGTGATTGTTTCACTGTTTGACCAGTTTTGAGCTGACGATTCAGGCAGCCGCCCCTCGGCTTCTTTTCCCGGCGATCAGGCCGTGTTTGGGGGCAAAGATGAAGGCGAGGGTGAAAAAGAGTGCCTGGGCGAGGACGATGCAGGCTCCAGTGGAGCCGTTGATGAAAAAACTGGCATAGACGCCGAGGCAACTGGCTAGCACGGATGAGCTGGAGGCGATGAGCAGCATGTGGTCAAACCGGTCGGTCAGGAGGCGGGCCGTGCAGCCTGGGGTGACGAGCATGGCCACAACGAGAATGATGCCGACGGCCTGCATGGAGGCGACGATGGTGGCGGCCAGGAGGGCCAAAAAGACATAATACGTGAGGGCGGTGTTCTGGCCGATGGCCCGTGCATGGGCGGGATCAAAGCAGAACAGGAGCAAATCCTTCCTCATCAGCAGAGTTACCATCAGGGTGACGATGGCGGTCACGGCGGTCTGCAGCATGACGACGCGTTCGATGCCGAGGATATTGCCGAACAAAATGTGTGTCAGATGCAGGTCTGACTCCACTTTCGAAAACATGACCAGGCCGAGGGCAAAGAGGCCGGTGAAGACGATGCCCATGACGGTATCCTCTTTGATGCGGCTGTTGGATTTGATCCAGCCAGTGGCCGTGGCGCAAAGCAAGCCGGAAGCAAAAGCCCCGAGCGCGAGGGGAAGGCCAATGATGTAGGCGAGCACCACACCCGGCAGGACGGCATGGGAGATGGCGTCTCCCATCAGGGACCAGCCTTTCAAAACGAGATAACAGGACAGCACGGCGCAGACGGCTCCAACAAGGGCACCGATGAGCAGCGCCTCATTCATGAAGCTGTATTGAAAAGGGTCCAGCCAGTTCATAGGGCAGCAGCTTTGAAACGTTGCGCACGAGAGGCCAGCAGTCCGTGCTTGGGTGCGAGGATCAGTGCGGCTAAAAAGACCAGAGTCTGGAGGACGACGATGCAGCCACCGGTGGATCCGTTGAAGAAGTAACTGATGTAGGCACCGACCACACCGCACACAATGCCTGTGCCGGTGGCGATGCCGAGCATGCTGCCAAAACGATCCGTGAGCAGGTAAGCTGTAGCGCCAGGTGTGACCAGCATGGCGACAACGAGGCAGGCACCGACTGTCTGCAAGGCTGCGACGGCGGTGGCTGAGAGCAGGGCCAGCAGCAGGAAATTTAGAAAACGGGTATTCAGGCCGATGCTGCGCGCATGGGTTTCGTCAAAGCAGTATAACAACAAGTCTCGCCATTTAAGCCCAAGCACAAGGATGGAGATGGCGGATATAATGACCACCTGGAGGATGTCGGGATCCGAGATGGCCAGGATGTTTCCAAAGATGATGGTGCGCAGGCTGATGTTGCTTTGATACAAAGTCAGCAAGAGGAGGCCGGCGGCAAAGAAGGTGGTGAAAACGACCCCGATGACGGCATCCTCACGCAGTCTTGAGTTCGCCTTTACCCAGCCCATGCCCACCGCCGCGAGGATACCTGCAATGAAAGCTCCGACAGAAAAGGGCAGGCCTAACATCCAGGCGACAGAGACCCCGGGCACCACGGCATGAGACAGGGCATCGCCCATCAGTGACCAGCCTTTGAGCGTGATGAAGCAGGAAAGGAATGCACAGACGCCGCCGATGAGGCCGCTGATGACAATGGCCTTCACCATGTATTCATACTGAAAGGGGATCAGCAGATCAGTCATTCCCCCACCTCCTTGGCGCGTTCTTTGACCAGGGCTTCCCTGCCCTGGCGATCTGTGTATTCCAGGTGGCCGTCTTTGCCGAAGACCAGTGGCCGTTCATCATCGGTCAGAAGCTTCACGGTGCGGCCATCGTGTTCCTGTATGGTGGAGTGCTCAAAGTGGAACTGACGCAGTACGCCGCCAAAGGCATGGGTCAGATTGGCCTCCGTGAAGACTGTTTCGGTTGGCCCATAGGCAAGCACCGTGCGGTTAATGAGCACCACCTGATCACAAAACTCCGGCACACTGCCGAGGTTATGGGTGGAGACGAGGATGATGTGACCTTCTTCACGCAGTGAGCGCAGCAGCTCAATGATGGCCGTCTCTGTCTGTACATCCACGCCAGTAAAGGGTTCATCCAGCAGCATGATGCGGCCTTTTTGAGCCAGGGCCCGGGCCAGGAAAACACGCTTTTTTTGGCCACCCGAGAGCTCGCCAATCTGGCGATCTCGGAATGCAGTCATGCCCACGCGTTCCAGGCATTCCTGGACGATGCGCTTATCTTCAGCGCGGGGAATGCGCAGGAAGTTCATGTGCCCATAGCGCCCCATCATTACCACATCCCAAACGCTGACAGGGAAGCTCCAGTCCACCTCTTCACTCTGCGGCACATAGGCCACCAGCTTGCTGCGACGGGCGGCAGCCGCAGTGCCACCGACGATGAGCACCTTTCCTTTAGCCGGTGCAAGGAACCCCATGATGGCCTTGAACAGGGTGCTCTTGCCGCTGCCATTCGCACCCACCAGGGCGCAGATGGTCCCTCCATTCAGGGTGAAGGAGGCATCCCGCAGGGCGATGTGACCGTTCGTATAGGCCACGGTGACATTGGCGACTTCTACAGAGAGCGGCTGGGCGGCTGGGATCATGGCGGGTTCAGGGAGACGTGAACGCTTTCACGATGGTGTCTGCATTGTATTGCAGCAGTTTCAGATACGTGGGTGCTGGGCCATTGGCAGCGGTCAATGAATCCACATAAAGCACGCCGCCATACCGCGCACCGGTTTCTTTGGCCACTTGGCGCATGGCTTTGTCACTAATGGTGCTTTCAGAGAAGACGACCGGGATACGGCTGCTGCGCACCGTATCCACGACTTTCTGCACCTGCTGTGGGGTGCCTTCTTCATCCGCATTGATGGGCCAGAGATAGAGTTCCTTCATGCCATAGTTCCGTGTCAGGTAAGAGAAGGCTCCTTCGCAGCTTACGAGCCAACGTTGCTCCTCAGGAATGGTTTCCAATGCTTTCCTCACCGGTTCATCCACGGCACGCAGCTCAGCCGTATAGGCAGCAGCGTTGGCGTTGTAAATGGCCTCATTGGGAGGATCCAACTTGACGAGAGCCTGACGGATATTTTCCACGTAGATGACGGCATTGGCCGGGGACATCCATGAGTGCGGATTTGGCTTGCCGCTGTAGGGGCCTTCGCCAATGCCGATGGGCTCGACCCCCTCGGTTAGCACCACACTGGGCACATCCCGCACCTGCTGGAGGAATTTTTCAAACCAGCGTTCCAGGCCCATTCCATTCCACAGGACGAGGTCCGCCTTCTGCGCCTTCACCAGATCTTGCGGGGTCGGCTCGTAGTCGTGGATCTCGGCACCGGGCTTGGTGATGGACTCGACGACGGCTGCATCACCCGCCACATTTTGGGCGATGTCCTGAATGATGGTGAAGGTGGTCAGAATGCGTTTTTTACCATCATTGACAGCCGGTGTGGATGGGCCGCAAGACACCAGAAGACTGGCGAGAAGGAGGAGGATCGAATGTCGTTTCATATTGAATTTTAAAAGCGAAAGCTCACGCCCGAAAAGACGCCAAAGTCCGGTGCGGGGCGATTCAGTCCAATGCGTACACCAGCATCGAAAACGAGGTTGTCGGTGACTGCAAAAGTGAGGCCGGTATTAAAAATACCCATGTAAGCGGCATCCTGGCCTGCGATGCCCACCAGCTCCGTATAGAGGCCGAGAGCGTCTGTCAGGCCGAAGCCGAGCGTGGCGGAATGCACCCATTCGAGATCCTGACCACCCGTTTCGAAATCATGCACGATATCCATCTGTGCCATCAGGCCCAGGGTCACGCGCTCCGTCAGTGCACAGGAAAACGGCACGATCAAACCGCCCTCCCAGACATCTGCACTGAGCTCCGTCCCGGTGGGAATGCTGACATACGGCATCACCCCCAGCGCGGTCTGCCCGCCCTCATTGCCCCAGATATTTTTCTTCAGCCGGACGGTGACATCGCCAAACCCGGAGAGACGCTGGGTAGGGCCACCGGAGGAAATCTTTACCTCCTGGTAACTGTCGAAGATCACCTGCAAGTCCATGTCCTGGGCCAGTCCGGCCTTGAGGTTTACCTGACCCCAAATCCAGGTTTCCGCCTTTTCTCCGGCAAAGTGTTCCCTGTTGTAGTCGAAGAAACTGGCCTCCACCTGGAACATGCCCGCAGGCACGGTAAAGGGGGATTCCGTGGTATCCGGGCGGTCCGTGCTCATGGGCCGAACCTCTGCCTGGGCGATGGGGGATGTGACCGGGGGACCGGCGTGGCACAGGCTGGCAGCCATCATCAACAGGGCGGGCAAAAAGAGATTGTCTGACATGATAAATTTAGGTCAGACTAATTTCATCAGTCTAGTCTATTGCGCAACCCAAAAGTTAGCCTGGGCTAATTTTGATACTTTAGGCCTTTAAAATCTGTTTTTCCTCCGCGCTGCACGCTGCTATGGATCTGACGATGGCCGCCAAGCGCAAAGAACCCACAGCCCATGTCCACTCCCCGGCCATTGAGGATTACCTGGAGCAGATTCACAATCTGATCGAGGGAAAGGGGTATGCACGGGTGGTGGACATCGCTCAAAATTTAAGCATCTCCCAGGCCAGCGTGACGAACATGATCCAGAAACTGGATGCTGAGGGGTATTTGGTCTATGAGCGCTACCGGGGTGTGGTGCTGACGGATGAAGGTCGCAAAATCGGCCAGGAAATCGCCCGTCGGCATGAGGTGCTGACGCGGCTGCTGGCGACCTTTGGCCTGGATGCGGAGACAGTGCATCATGATGTGGAAGGCATGGAGCACCACATCAGCCGCCAAACCCTGGATGTGCTGACCCTGCTGATGGAGGAGCTGGAGGGAAATCCAGAGCTGCTGAAGAAGTTGAAACGAAAGATGTCCCGGCCCTGAGGCGGATGAATGCCTGAAAATTAGCTCTTGGAACATGGCCGGGTACGCTGCATCATGCGCCCATGAAATTACCTGTTCTCATCCTCATCGTTGTCGCCGCCATCCTGGCCTTTACCAATCCAAGTGAAGCGGACTACCGCGAGCACGTGCGTCAAGAAGCAGGCATCGCAGGAACTGTCGGTCTGGCAGTGGCGGATATCGTCTCAGGAGGCAGCAAGGGCGGCGTCCAGAGGCAAAACTTCCTCCTGGCCAGCAAGTTTTACGTCGGCGGAGACGGCGTGCTGCCACGTGAAGATGTGGCCTGGGGCATTGCAGGCCAGTTTATTGACATCAAGAAGTAAAGGCCGCAAGAAGCCACCCATCAGGGGCGAAAAGGTCTCATGCGATTTGTTCTCCCCTTTCTCCTGGCGGCTCTCGCCAGTGGCTTTCTTCATGCTGAGGCTCCACCGATCCAGGAATGGATCGATGAAGCCATCAAGGCAGGTGGCGGCGTGGTCACCATCCCGGAGGGTGAGCATATGCTGCCCCAGGGGCTGGTCATCAAAGATGCCCGCAAGCTAGCGCTGCGGGGGGTGAACAAAGAACGCTGCATCCTGAAGCTGCAAACCCGGCAGGAAGGACAGAAGGCGAGTGATTTAATCCTGATCACCGGGGCCTGCGAGACGCTGGAAATCGCGAATTTGACCTTGGATGCAGGGCCTGAATCAAAGTCCGTGGTGTTTGTGGATGGGAACAGTGCGCCAAAGGAGACGCGGATCCAAGATATCTATGTGCGGGACTGCCTGTTTCAGAACGTCCGGGATTATGCGGTGCTCTTTAGCAATGCGGATGCCTGTGTGGTGGAGCGGTGCAGCTTTCAAGATGGCTCTGATGCCATCGGCTTCATCCAGGGATGCCTAAAGGGCATTGCCCGCGGCAATCAGATCATCCGCATGAGCAGTGCCTTCCATCTGGAGAATTCCAGCGACTGTCTTCTGGACGGAAACGAAGTACGAAACGGCGATCAAGGCGTGCGGATCAGCAGCCATGAGGCGGACGTGAAACCAGTGCGCCATGTCATCCGCAACAACGGTTTTTTTAACGTCCGGTTAGGCTTGCAGATCACTGGGCAGGCTCCTGAACCTGTGTTGGAGAACAATGAAAATCTGGTGAATGCCAGTCAGTGATCCGGGTCGTCAGCCCCAGATTGATCGCCAATGACTGGAGTGACTTGTCGCCCTCTTACCGCTTCGCCTTGGTAGCGATGGCTTTGTAATAGCTTTCGATGGCGGAGCGGTATTCCGGGGCGGCTTCGGTGCGGGTGGCTTCGCTGAGGTCAGCGGCCATTTTGCTGGGGAGGTGGCCCCAGTCACCTTGGATGAGGATGGCATCAGGACCGAGAACACCCTCGACGATTTGCAGTGACTGGTTGCCCATGTCGCTATTGGAAGGCTGGGTGGGGTCGTTGGGATTTGGCTTATTTTGATTTTGTGCCTGCTGCTGGCCGGGCTTTTGAGAGCCGGGGGTCTGGCCTTGATTGCGCTGATTAGCCATGGACTGCTGCTGGCTCTGCTGGGCCTGGGAGAGGCTTTGCTGGGCTTTTTGCTGCTGGTCACCTCCCGGCTGCTGTTGCTGACCGGACTGGGATTGCTGCTGGTCCCCGGACTGGCCCTGCTTGGGATTCAGGGTCTGATCAAGCTGATCCAGCGCCTGGGCCAGGAGGGCACCCTGGATGTCCTGGAAAGGATTGACGGAAACGGAGGGTGGCGTGGCACTTGCGCTGGCCTCCGCCGCTTTGGCCGCCTGGGCAGCGGTGGTCTGGGCTTCGGAACCGATGGGCTTTTGCGTCTGGCCGGGCTGGCCTTTCGCAGCCTGGGCCTGCTGCTGAAGCTGGTTGCTGGCCTGGGCTGCCTGCTGCGCGGCCGCCTCCTGACCGAGGCGCTGCTGGTGACGGGCGACACGGGCCAGGTCATGCGCGGCCTGCTCTGTGGCCAGGCCGATGTTGCTAGGTTGGCTGGCCTCCTGAGCCACGGCCTGCTCACTGCTTTGAGCCGCCTGCTTGGAAAGCTCCGCCAGGGATTTTTTCATGGCGGGATTTTTGGGCAGTTCCTTTTCCAATTCAGCCAAAACAGCAGCCGGGTCCTGGCTGGCATCCTTGGCCATTTCAGCCAGTTCCTGAGCCCGTTTGTAAGCCTCCTCTAGGGATTCCTGCACGCCCAACTCTTCCTCCATGTTTTGCATGGCGGCGAGTTCTTCCGGCGTCAGCGCCTGACCGTCTTCAGCCTTGGCCATGTTTTGCGCGAGCTGGTCCAGGGCCTCCGCTGTCTGCTTCTGCGCCTGCGCCGCCTGCTGCAAATTTTGAGCCTGGGGCTGGCTCTGCTGGGCCTGCGCGGCCTGCTTCAGATTTTGGGCAATCTGCGGTGACTTCTGCTGCATTTGTGCCAGAGCCACATCCGCCATGCGGGCGGTCTGGCGCTGGGCGGCTTCCTGAAGATCGGCCGCATTGGCTTCCTGGCGCAACGCGGCCTGGAGGGATTCCATCTGCTGGGCATTTTCGGTAGCTTCGGCTTGCAAATCCTGGGCTTTTTCTGCCACCTCCGCGACAGGCTGGCTGGCTTCGGCCTGGGCAGCGGCAGCTTGAGTGGCCTGCTGGGTCTGCTTCAAATCCTGAGCTACAGCTTTCATCATGTCACTCACATCCGGCGTGAGACCGGCCAGGGTTTCACGGGCACTGGTGGTCTGTGCAGCGATCTGCTGGGCCACTTGCGATGCTTTTTGTTCGGCATCGGCAGCGACTTCCTGGGCGCGTTGGGTATTCAGCGGCTGGTCCGGCTGCTGGGCGGACTGCCGGGCCAGAGCCTGGAGTTCCTCCGATGCCTGCCGACTGGTATCGGCGGCCTGCTGGGCAGAGGTGGCCAGTTGCGGATCTGGGGTTTTGAGGCGCTTCAGCATCTCAGGTAACTGGCGTAAAGCTTCACTGGCGGCCCGTGCCTGCTCGGTAGCCTGGGTGGGGTTGGCACTCTGTGCAGGATCTGGATTGGCGGCGGCTTCCGCTATGGCTTCGACCGCAGTTTGAGTAAGGGCATCCGCCTCCAGCATGCGGGTGAGCTGGGTGAGCTGCTCGGCCTTTTGCTGGACTGCGGCGATAGCGGTCGCTTCCTCGGGCAGGGCAGCTACCTCCCGGGCGAGCTGTCCGGCAGCGCGGCTGGCGCGGTTGGCGTCCAAAGCGGCTTGGTTGTTGGTGCGGCCGTTTTGCTCACGCAGGACGGCCTGGTCTTCGAGCTGCTTCGTAGCCTGGGCCAGCTCCTTTTCCGCACGCTGGGGAGCGGTTTCATTGTCCTTGCCCACCTTGGGTTTTCTTTTGGTGTTTTTGGCCTCAGCGGCGGCCTGGGCCAGGGCATCGCGGGCTTCATTGAGGGCAACAATGGCGGGGTTTTCCTGACGGGCGAGCTGCTCGCGCAACTGGCTGGCCTTAGCCCCTGCATTTTCAGAAATGGCACGCATGGCATCTGCGGAGCGGCCTAGACGCTGGCGGTGATTGTCGGCAGCGCCATAGAGATGCTCCGGGCTTTTGGTCTGGCCGGGCTTGTCCAAACTGGCCTCCAGGTCGCTGGCGGTTTCGGCCAGATTTTTGCGCATTTCCTCCACCTGCTTTTGCTGACCGGCATCCAGCACAGGTTTCAGCGTTTCCATTTCCTGGCGCAGGGCCTCACTGGCGGCGATGGCGGCGCGCTGCTGCTCCTGCCATTTCGGGCGCTGGGCGCTGTCGCGGTTGGCATTGAGCGATTGGGTGGTCAAAAGCGCCTCCTGGCGGCTGAGCTGCTGGGCTGCCTGAGAGACGATCTTTGCATTGTCCTCCGTGGCAAAAGCACGCGCGGCCTGGGCGATGGCATCGGCATCCGCTCCGGCCTCACTGGCGGCACGGCGCAGGCTATCGGGATTCTCGATGTCCTGCGTGGCCAGTTTCTTCATCTGCGCCAGCGGCTCATTGCGCATGTGGGCCAGCTTTTCCCCCAAAAGCTGCACCTCCATGCTATCGAGATGGCTAGGGGCGGATTGGGCTGCCTGCTTGAGCTGCGTCCACAGGTCCTCGGCACGCTCGCTGACCTGTTGCAGCTCGGTCTGGGCGCGGGCGAGGGTGGATTCAGGGGGTTCATTGGCGGCTTTCTTTGGGGCCTTTTTCACCTTTTCCATGACCTTGCGCATCTCGCGCGTCTGCTCGGAAAGATGGGTGGCCTGCTGGGCCAGCCGACGCATGTCCTGAGCCCACTGGCGATGCTGGGGATCCACGGTCTGCTCCAAAATGATGATGCGCACGGTTGGAGATTCCGCTGTTTGGCCTTTGAGGTCCGTGGCCACCAGCTTGATGAGCACGGCATCCCCTGGCTTTACCTGGAGCGGGGCCAGTGGCAGAGCGGCCTGCACTTGACTTTCCTTGCCGGGCTGAAGTGGCAGCGCGATTTGCTGCCAATCGGTGCCATTGATGGCATGGGCCAGGTGCACGCTCTTCAGCCCGACGTCATCGCTAGCCAGGCCTTTCACGCGCACCACTTCATCCGCCATCTGGGAGAGCTGCTCCTGCGGCTCCAGGATCTGAGCCAGGGGCGGCAGGTCCGGGATGACACTGATCTGCCAGGGGGAGCTTTCTTCATTGGTGAAACCGGTCTCGGCTGCGGTGAGGGCGCTGCGCCAGGATTCGTGTCCGGCCTGGATGGGAAGCTCGCCCGTGAGGGTGCCATCTTCCTCCAGCTTGAGGGGAATGATTTCGGGATGATCCGCATGATCAGGATTGATGAGAAGACCTGCATTGGACACCTTTTGGTTAGGCGTGAGTTTCATTTTCACCACGCTGCCTTCCAGGGCCACGATGTCCCCTTCCTCATCGGTGACGGTGGTTTCTGGCAGGCCGGTGTAAGGCGGGGGAACGAGGGTTTTGACAAAGCTTGTGATGCGTGGCCGAGCGCGTGCGGAAAGGCTGAACCAGGGCGAGATGGCATCCCCAGCGAGCACGCGATAACGCACATCCCCCTGGCCGATGGCGATGAGGCCGGAGTGGCGTGTGTCATGGCTGCGCACCAGCTCTGTGCGGCGCGGGAGGCTGCCTGCGGACTCGGTTTCCAAAATGACCTCCCCTGGCTGCGGGCCGGTGATTCCGGCGACGATCTCCAGCTCCGACGCAAAGGGCACCAGGGCATCCGCAGGGCGGGGCTCAAGGATGCTGATCTTCACGCTGGAAGGGCGGGAAAGATTGGCAAAGGGGATGGCGGCACGGGCGATGAAACCCGGCAGATGCAGGAAGGAAAAGCAGCTCAGAGCGAGCAACACCAGCAGGGCCGCGCCCAGGCCTGCAAACCAGGGTTTCAACGAACGCAGCGGCAGGATGGCGGCCAGGTCTAGACTCTCCACCTCAGCGGCCACCTCATCCTGCAAGCGAGTGCGGAATTCCTGGGAGTCACTTCCCCGCCCTTCGGACAGCTCCACGGCGGAAAGCAGGCGCTCATGCAGCCCTGGGGAGACACTTTCCATCAGCCGGGCGGTGCCTGCGGCATCCTGGCCTAACAATAGATGCCGCAAAGCCACCTGCCAGGCCACCAGCAAAGCGCCCCCGTATGCCAGCAGGGAGAGCCATGGGCGCAGCCACTCCGGCATGAGCCAGGCACGGTCCAGCAGGGCGATGGCTGTCCAGGCGCTGAGGGTGACCAGCAAGATTACCAGAAAGGCCCGAAAAAGCAGCAGCCGCTGGCGGCGGGCACGAAAAGCCTGGAGCGCCTGAGCAGTGGCGGGACGGAGAGAAGCGTTCATTTCGTAAATGGGACAGTTTGTAAACGGGGGCTGGAGCCTAGTTTTTCGGTTCCTTCCCATAGCACGGAAGGAATTCCCCGGCTGAGGAAATCCCAAAAGGCGTACGGACGGGGCGGCACAGGGGTGAATCCGCTTGATTCAAGAGTAAAGACTCCCTTATGCTGGATTCGAACGTAATTTATCCCGCCATGGACCCCAAAAAGCCCCATTCTGACCCATCAGCACCCGGTGGCCCGCCCCCGCCATCGGGCCTGAGTGCCACCCAGCCGCTGGGGCCTCCCCCCGGTGCAACAGGCAATCTGGGCTATCCCGTGCAGGGAAATTTGGGTTATCCGGTGCAGCCAAATCTGGGCTATCCCATGCAGCCTGGCATGGTGCCTCCATCGGCAGCTTCCGGCCCTGTTCCTGTCGCCGCCGTGGAGGAAGAGGAAGAATTCATGGCCGTGGAAGCTGTGGGGGGAGAGGTTTTCCATCCACCAGCGCTCAATCATTTTGAACCGGCAAGACCCTCCAATCCTCTGATCCAGGCTTGGCGCAAGGTCGGCGGCGGTTCCCTGGCGCTGAGCATCGCCATCCATGTCGGCATCCTGGTTGTCGGCGGGGCCATCGTGGTCAGCACGCAGATGATCCAGAAGCAGGTGGACTTTTTACCCGGTGGCGGCACCCAGCAGGGCGCGGAAGCCTCCGCTGAGATGCAGCACAAGGTGCAGCAGAAGAAGCGCACCACGCTGAACAAATCCATGCCAATGAAGAAGATCGTCAGCACCAGCCAGAACTCGGCGGTGACGCTGCCAGATGCACCGCCGGATTTCCTGGATGTGCCTGATGTGGGCGCGATGCTGGGCGGTGGCAGCCTCAGTGGTGCCGGGTTTGGCAAAGCCGGGGCCGGGAGTGGTTTCGGCACCGGGATGGGAATGGGCAGCATGCAGGGATTCGTGAGCCTGCCGCCTTCCATGCGCAGCCGCTGCTCTCCACAGGAGCGTTTGAAGAAGCTGGCAGAAACGGGTGGCAGTGCCGAATGTGAGCGTGCGGTATCCGCCTCCCTGGAGTGGCTGAAGGGCCAGCAGAATGAAGATGGCTCCTGGGGCCGAAGCGGAGGCAAGCGTGATAAAGCAGCCATGACTGGCCTGGCTCTGCTCTGCTACCTGGGCCGCTGCGAGACGCCGGACTCTCCTTTCTACGGGGATAACGTCATGAAAGGCATCCTTTACCTGGTGGAGCTGTCCAAGAAGAATCCCCACGGCATGATCGCGGAGGACATCTTTAACAACGGTTCCACGTATGAGCACGGCATCGCCACCTATGCGCTGGGGGAAATGTATACGCTGGCCCGTCTCGGCAGCAAAGAACTGCCCGGCATGCGCGCCGCCTTTGAAAAGGGGGTGAAGCTCATCATCGATAACCAGAATACCCGTGGCTCCTGGACCTATGGGGGCAAGGAAGCGGGTATGACCACAGCCTATACGAAAGATAGCAAGGGCGAAGACCTTTCCGTGGCTGGCTGGCAGTTTCAGGCTCTGAAAGCCGCCAAGAATTCGGGTCTCAAAATTCAAGGGTTGGATGCCGCCATCAAAAAATGCACCGAGTATGTGCTCAGCAAACAGACGAAGGACGGCGGCTTCGGCAAGACCAACCGCGATGACCATTATAACCAGTGGAGCCTCACCGGAGCTGGCTCCCTGGCCCTGCAAACGATGTCCAAAGGCAATACCGCTGCGCTGAAGAAGGCTATGGGTTTCCTGCGCGGCTTCCTGGAAGCCGAGCCGCTGGACTGGAACAAAAACTGCAACCTTTACTGCTGGTACTATTACACCCAGACCTTCTTCCAGGCTGGAGGAGATGACTGGAAGTTTTACAACCAGCAGTTCTTGCCCCAGATCCTGGCCGCACAGCAGCCGGATGGCAGCTTCAAAAAAGGCCGCCCTAACTGGCCCGCCGGTGACGCCGCCGATCCGCTTTACCGTCAGACTCTGTGCACCCTCCAGCTCGAAGTGTATTACCGCTACCTGAAGGTGGCTGACCGCGACGAACAGAGCTTCTTTGACCGCTAGAGGCCACCCCTTGAATACAGATTTTGGATGCAGAGTCGGTAGCTCGCTGCCAGCATGGAAGCATGAATACTGACCTGGATCCAGCCTCCCATTTTGATTTCATCGTCATCGGTGGAGGCAGTGGCGGCTATGCGGCAGCACGCACGGCTCATTCCCTGGGCATGAGCGTGGCGATCATTGATGGCGCGGCGGAACTGGGCGGCCTGTGCATCCTGCGTGGCTGCATGCCCAGCAAGACGCTCATCGAATCTGCTGACCGTAATCTGAGCATCCGCCGGGCTGCCGAATTCGGCCTGAAAGCCCAGCCGCTGGGGGCAGACATCCGCGCGATCCGGGATCGTAAAAGAACATTGATTGCGGACTTCGCCAGTTATCGTCAGGGCCAGCTTGAAGACGGCCGGTTTGTGATCTATCGCGGCCACGCTTCATTCGTGGATGCGCATACGCTGGAGGTGCTGCCACGTGATGGGTCCGCTTCTTTTCAGGTGCGCGGAAAGACCTTCTGCATTGCCACTGGCTCCGTGGCCAGTGTGCCGCCGATTCCTGGACTGGCAGAAGCCGGTTTCTGGACCAGTGACGAGGTGCTGGATACGGATACTCTGCCGGAGACTTTTGCCGTCCTGGGTGGCGGGGCCATCGCTCTGGAAATGGCGCATTACCTGGAAGGCGTGGGCCGGAAGGTGACGCTGATTCAGCGCAGCGAGCAATTTCTCACCGGGCTGGATCCAGAATGCAGCGCGGTCATTGAAAAAGCCTATGCACACCGGGGCATGACCTGTCACCTGGGCACCAGCATCCACCGCATCTCCACGGTCAATGGCCGCAAGCACATCGAATACCGTCACGGCGACAAGGAAACCAGCGTCACGGTGGATCATATCCTGGTGGCCATGGGGCGCTCCCCGGCCACGGACGGGCTCAACCTGGAAGCGGCGAAGGTCAGCCTAACCAAAAAGAAGATCGCCATCCAACCGACGATGCAGAGCACCCAGCCGCACATTTTTGCCGCCGGGGATGTGTGCAGCCCGCTGGATGTCGTGCATGTGGCCATCCAGCAGGGCGAAATCGCCGCACGCAATGCACACCGGCTGATCCATGGCAAAGCGGTGGAGGAGAAGGCAGACTACCGCCTGCTGCTCTTTGGCGTCTTTTCCCATCCCCAAGTCGCCGCCGTGGGCGCGGGCGAGGAGGAGTTGCGCAAAGCGGGCACGCCTTACGTCACCGGCAGCTATCCCTTCAACGACCATGGCAAATCCATGTGCATGGGGGAGACAGAAGGTTTTGTGAAAATGCTGGCCCACCGAGAAAGCGGGGAGATCATGGGTGCCATCTGCGTGGGGCCTCAGGCTACAGAACTGGTGCATGAGGTGGTCATCGCCATGCATTACCGGGGCACCGTCCAGGACTTCATGAACATCCCTCATTATCACCCGACCCTGAGTGAAATCTGGACCTATCCGGCTGAGGAATGCGCGGACCAGATCAACGGATAAGGGCCACTGGCCCTTATGCTGAACGGGCATCACCACCATCACGAAAGTCTATTTTCGTTACTGTGAACATTGGACGAAAAGAGGGCACACGCTCTCATGTCCTCCCCTGCCAAAGCTCTTGCCGCCTTTCTGCTGATCCTCGCCAGCAACTGTACTCCCCTGATGGCGGGGGAACTACCTGCACCGGCACTAGACCTGCCGGAAAAGAATCCGGTGCAGTTTAACTTCCATGCCCGTGTGCGCGGAGAATGGCGGGAAAATGTTTTCGACTTCAACAGCCGCGTGGATTCCCCCACGGATGACACCTGGCTGCTGCATCGCGTGCGCATCGGCCTGGAGTGGCAGGCGCTGCCGTGGCTGAAAGTGACCGTGCAGGGACAGGACACACGCGAATCCTTTTCTGACCGCGCCGATGTGCCTAACCAAATGGGTGCGGAAGGGGATGATGCCTTTGATCTGCGCCTCGCCTCGCTCGAATTTGGGTACCCGGAGGAGCTTTCATTCAAAGTCGGCCGTCAGGTGCTGGCGTATGGGGATGAGCGTCTGGTGGGTCCCCTGGAGTGGCTCAATTTCAGTCGCACCTTTGATGCAGCGAAACTGCACTACCAGCAGAAAACCTGGTGGGTGGATGCCTTCACCTCCAGCGTGGTGCGCATCCATGAATCGCACTTCAATACCTCCGACTGGCTGGATGGTGAAAACACCCGGGACCAGATTTTCAGCGGCCTTTATTTTAGCACCACTGCCATCCCCTTGCAGACCACCGATGTGTATGCCTTTCATCTGCATGAGGAAGGGCTGGCTGGCGGCACGGATTTTATGACCTTGGGCACCCGGTTTAAAGGCGATCCACTGAAGCTCGCCGGCTGGGATTATACCTTCGAGCTTGTCGGTCAGGCAGGCCAGGTGCGCGGGCAGGATCTGCGCGCTTTTGCCACCCATCTTGAGGCCGGTTACAACTGGTTGAAGACACCTTGGAAGCCACGCCTAGCCTTTGAATACAGCTATGGCAGCGGGGATGGCGATGCCGGGGACGGTCAGGTCAATACTTTCCAAAACCTGTTTCCCACCAACCACCCGCCTTATGGGTTCATGGATACCATGGCCTGGCAAAACATGCACAATCTGGTCCTGAGACTCGCGGCAACTCCGCATCCAAAAGTCAAGACCACCCTGGACCTGCACGGCTTCTGGCTGGCGGATACGGCGGATGCCTGGTACCGCACCAACGGAACCACCCAGGTGAGGCCCATCACCCCCGGGGCCAGCAACCACGCCGGAGCGGAGCTGGACTTCACGGTCAATACCAAACTGACCAAGCATCTGGATATGCTGGTGGGCTACAGTCACTTTTTTGCTGGCAGTTACCTGGATGATACCGGCGCCGGAGACGATGCTGACTTCGCCTACCTGATGCTGACTTTGAACTACTAAAACTGACCTCAACCCGACTCCCCTGCCCATCTATGAACAACGTCCATCTAGCCGTCCAATTCTTCCTTCAGATCGCCGTCATCCTTTTGGCCTGCCGCATTGTGGGGGCCATTGCCGCCCGCTTCGGCCAGCCGCAGGTGGTGGCGGAAATGATCACCGGGGTGGCACTTGGCCCTTCGCTTTTTGGCGTGGTGTCACCTGAATGGCAGCAGTGGCTTTTCCCCTGGGACCCGAAGCAGATGACGCGAGACACCTCTTGTTATCTCTTTCCCGCTTCACAGCTCGGGCTGGCGCTATACATGTTCATCGTCGGCATGGAGTTCCGCGTGGACATCGTCCGCAAGCGCTTAAAAAGCTCCGTCGCCGTTTCCCTGGCAGGCATGGCCACACCCTTTTTGTTAGGCGCAGGACTGGCCTGGGTCTTCTTCCACTACACAGACCTGTTTCCTGAAAAGACCTCGCTGATGGAGGCCATGCTTTTCCTGGGGGCCTCCATGTGCATCACAGCCTTCCCCATGCTGGCACGCATCATTCATTTCAAAGGACTGGCAGGCACCACCATGGGCACCGTGGCCATTGGCGCAGGAGCCATTGATGACGCCATGGCTTGGATCCTCCTGGCCGTCGTGCTGGCCAGCTTTGACGGTAATGCGGCCAATGCTCTCTACAACATCGGCGGTGCCGTGGGCTATGTCACCGTAACGCTGGTTTTGATCCGGCCGCTGCTGGCCTGGGGTGCAAGCCTGATGATCAAGGACGGCAAGCTCACCGACGCAGGTCTGGTCATCGGCATCGCCATGATGTCCCTGGGTGCCTGGTTTACGGATAAGATCGGCCTGCATGCCGTCTTCGGTGCCTTCATCATGGGGGCAGCCATGCCTCGCGGCGTGATGGTGCGCGACCTCATGGCCCGCATCCAGCCGCTGGCCGTGGCACTGCTGCTGCCGCTTTTCTTCACCTACTCCGGCCTGAATACAAAGATCGGCCTCATCAATAGCTGGTTCCTCTGGGGCATGTGCGCCGCTGTGCTGGCGGCTGCCGTCCTGGGCAAATGGGGAGCCTGTACCCTGGCCGCCCGCGCCACTGGCATCTCTAATCGCGAAGCCATGGGCATTGGCATCCTCATGAACGCACGCGGCCTCATGGAACTGATCATCATCAACATCGGCCTCCAGCGCGGCATCATTTCCGAAGGCCTCTTCGCCACCCTCGTCATCATGGCCGTTGTCACCACCCTGATGGCTTCCCCTATCTTCGAATACTTCGTGGGTAGCGGCACCCAGAAGATAGAGCCTGAAGACGAAGCCACCCTCCCCGCCGCAATGTGAGCCCCAAGTACCGCAGACACTCCTGCCCGCAACGTCCGTCCCAAGCACTAGCAGTCATACATGGCTGTGCCCGCCAGGGCGTGGGGTTTGGGAGACGTCGAACGCGGTGCAAGTTCTCGAAAACGCAAGACCATCCGCCCACTCGCTGGCGCGAGCAGCCACAAGTAGCTGCGCCCCAGGTACCGTGGGCACTCTTGCCCGCGTCGTCCGCCCCAAGAAAACCCCGTCCGCCCCAAGCATGCATTGGACCCATGAGAACCCCCGCCCACTCGCTGGTGCGAGCAGCCACACGTGGCTGCGCCCGCCAGGGCGTGGGGTTTGGGAGGGTATCGAAGCCAAGAGAAAGCTCGCCCTCAGGTGGCTGTCGAAACGACAAGCGGGGGTTTTGGCGAGCTAAAGCTCTGGAGTACTTTGGCTCCGCCCGCAGGGGCGCAAGACCATCCGCCAACTCGCTGGCACTAGCGCCACACGTAGCTGCGCCCGCCAGGGCATGGGGGTTTTGGGAGGATATCGAAGCCAGGAGAAAGCTCGCCCTCAGGCGGCTGTCGAAACGACAAGCGGGGGTTTTGGCGAGCTAAAGCTCTGGAGTACTTTGGCACCGCCCGCAGGATTGTGAGAGCATCCGCCACTCGCTGGGGGCGTGCGCACAAAAAAACGCTGACCGGTTTCCCAGTCAGCGTTTGGATGGAGATTGGAAGGCTTAGGATGCTTTGACAGGGGTCGTCCCAGCAGGGGCAGGCGGTGCGGGGTCTGCAGGAGCAGGCACGGGTGCCGGTGTAGGCGCTGGCACCGGGGCGGCTGGCGCGGCTGGAGCTGGGTTCACCTCGATCTTCGGGGCGACTGGCTCCACCGGAGCGGGTGCTGGCGCGGGGGCAGCAGGCTCAGCGGCTGGCATCGCCGGTGCGGCTGGTGCTGGAGCAGGTGTCACCTCGACCCTGGGAGCAGCAGGAGCAGCAGGAGCAGCGGGGGCCGGGGTCACTTCAATCATGGGTGCGCCTGGGGCGGGTGCAGCCTGGGGTTGGGTCTCAGCACCTGCTGGGGCCAGGGTAGGATTCAGCGTGGTGGAATCCAGCTTGAGCTGAGGGGCGCCTGGAACCGCGGCAGGTGTTTCCACCTTGGGCTTCGGCGGGCCGTCCACTTCCTTGGTCGGCAGCTTGGCGGAGATCCACCTCATGCGGCCTTCGCTCTGTTCGAGGAAGGTGGAGTTGGCATTGGAGAACTTGGCAGGCACGGCTTCATAGGCGGCCTTGGCTTCTTCTTCCTTGCCAGCGGCCCAGAGGAGATCCCCCAGACGAAGCTGCGCGAGGGCGGCGACATCACTGCTGGAGAATTCATTGATCACGCGCTCAAACACGGGCTGGGCCTGGGAGGCTTCGCCCATGGATTCAAGTTTGGTCGCCAGACCCAGGAGGTTTTCAGCCAGCAGCGGATGGTCCGCATGCTGGGTGGTGAACAGGCGCAGGGCCTCCACGGAGGAGTCCTTTTTATTCTGGCTCCAAAGCAGATCCGACTTCAGCAGCAGGGCATTGCCAGCAGCGAGACTGCCGGGGTATTCACTGATGACGAGGTCGCAATCCTCCACCGTTTTAGCAGCCGCGAAGGCCTCACCAGCAGCGACGGCCGCAGCGCGGTTGGTATAGCTGACCACTCCATACAGGACCGCGCCGATGGCGATCACTGCGAAGAGCAGGACCAGTTTTTTGAAGTGGGCTTCGAGGAATTCCTCCATGGGTGTGGAGGTCTCAATCGGAGCAGGAGGGACGGGGGATGGGGCGGGTGGAGTCGCTTTGGACATGGGCCGTTTTTTTCTAAAGGAGGTCAGGGATTAAGCACCCACCTGGGCACGGGCTTCATCAGCCAGGGCGGTGGAGAGGTAACGCTCACCCGTGGAGCAGGCCACGGTGACGATGAGCTTCCCTGCGTTTTCAGGACGCTGGGCGACCTGGATGGCGGCGACGACGTTGGCACCGGTGCTGATGCCGACGAGCATGCCTTCTTCCTTGGCCAGGCGGCGTGCCATGGCGAAGGCATCGTCATTGCTGACCTTGATGCATTCGACGATCTGGGCATTGCCAGCACTGTCCTTGAGGTGGAGATTTTTCGGGACGAAACCAGCGCCAGTCCCCTGGATTTTGTGCGGGCCTGGCTGCACCGGCTCACCTGCCAGAGTCTGGTTGATGACCGGAGATGCCTCAGGCTCCACGGCGATGGCCTGGAAGCTGGGCTTGCGGGGTTTGATCACCTCGCAAGTGCCGGTGATGGTACCGCCAGTGCCGACGGCTGCGACAAAGATGTCCACCTGACCATCCGTATCCGCCCAGATTTCCTCGGCGGTGGTTTTCATGTGGATGGCCGGGTTGGCCGGATTTTCAAACTGCTGGGGGATCCAGGCGTTCGGTGTCTCTTTGAGAAGCTCTTCCGCTTTGGCGATAGCCCCTTTCATCCCCTGTGGGCCAGGAGTCAGCACGAGTTGGGCACCCAGGAGGGCCAGGAGCGTGCGGCGCTCCATGCTCATGGTTTCCGGCATGGTGAGGATGAGTTTATAACCCTTGGCTGCAGCGACAAAAGCCAGCGCGATGCCGGTGTTGCCACTGGTCGGCTCAATGATGGTGGTTTCCTTCGTCAGGATGCCACGCGCCTCTGCATCTTCGATCATGGCCATGCCGATACGATCCTTCACGCTGCCCAGTGGGTTGAAGAACTCGCACTTCAGAGCGATGGTGGCGTTGAGGCCAGCCGTCACTTTGTTCAGTTTGACCAGCGGTGTTTTGCCGACGGTTTCGACGATGTTATTGTAGATATGGCCCATGATGATTTGGGAATGAAGGTTTGAGGGGACTGACGCGAACTGACAGGTAAGGTCTTAATGCTGGCCGCAGAATTCTTCAAAGCGGTCCATGCCGGCATTGATGACGTCCAGGCCAGTGGCGTAGCTGAAGCGCACGGTGTATTCCGCACCGAAGGCCACGCCGGGGACGGCGGCGACCTTGCCTTTGCTGAGCAGCTTTTCACAGAAGTTCACGGACTTGATGCCGATAGGCTCGATGCCGACCAGGAAGTAAAACGCGCCCTGGGGTTCCACGACGGTGATGTTCTTGATGGCCTGAAGGCGGCTGAGCATATACTGGCGGCGCACGTCGAACTCATCGCGCATGTCGGCCACGATCTGCTGGTCACCCTGGAGAGCGGCGATGGCACCATACTGGGCAAAGGTGGTCGGGTTGCTGGTGGTGTGGCTCTGGATGGTATCGATCGCATCGGCGATCTTTTTCGGAGCGGCGGTATAACCCAGGCGCCAGCCTGTCATGGCATAGGCCTTGGAGAAGCCATTGATCGTGATGGTGTGATCAAAGATGTCCTTGCTGATGCTGGCGATGCTGACGTGCTGGTTGTCACCATAGACCAGCTTTTCATAAATTTCGTCCGAGAGGATGAGGATGTCTTCAGCGCAGGCAATTTCACCCAGGGCCTTCAGTTCTTCTTTGGTATAGACGGAGCCAGTCGGGTTGCCCGGGCTGTTGATGATGATCATCTTGGTCATCGGAGACATGGCGTCTTCGAACTCTTCAGGAGTGATCTTCCAGTCGTTTTCCACCTTGGTTTCAACGACGACCGGGATACCGCCAACGAGCTTCACCATTTCAGGGTAGCTGGTCCAGTAAGGAGCCGGGATGATGACTTCGTCCCCTGGATTCACACAGGCGGCGATGGCGTTGTAGCAGCTATGCTTGGCACCGCAGTTCACGCTGATCTGGGATGGATCATACTGGATGCCATTTTCGATGAGGAGCTTGGCAGCGAGGCCTTCGCGCAGTTCCAGCAGGCCGGCGCTTTCGGTATAGCGGGTCTTGCCCGTGTTCAGCGCCTCGATGGCTGCCGCAGTGATGTGCGCTGGAGTGTCAAAGTCAGGCTCGCCCGCACCAAAGCTCAGTACATCCACACCCTGCTTCTTCAGCGCCTTGGCCTGGCTGGTGATGGCTAAGGTCATGGAGGGCGAAAGTTCGGCGATGTTTTTGGCGATAAAGTCCATAGTGGGAAAAGGTGCGGATCTGGTGGTTGTGCGGTTCCCTTTGGGGGAGGGGGTGGCTAAAAAGGAGCGGGGAGCGGGTTTGTCAACGCTGGGGGTGGCGGGCAAAGAGGGAGATGTAGCCAGTTTCCTGGCCGATGACGAGCCAAAAACGCATTCTATTGTGGCGGGAAGCACTCCGTTTTGAGTCGTTGCACGTTGGTTTCGGCCACTCGGAAGTTCTGGATGAGGCTTTTGGAATGACCCCAACTGCCCTCGGCAGGCCTGAGCAAAAAGAAGCGTCAGTGCTCTTTAGGCAGCGGCGAGTTCCCTTTATATTGTGCCAATCTTTCAACTTGCCTGAGTGCGTGAACATGCCGCATTCTGCAAGCCTATGCTAAAACTCCTGCGTCTCTCTTTCCTGCCCCAGTCGGCAGATCTCGGCCTGCTGGTTCTCCGTATGGCCTTGGGCCTGCCGATGCTGGTGCTTCATGGCCTGGATAAAGTCCAAAAATTCGACACCCTCGCACCCAAGTTCCTCCCGCTTTTCGGCCTGCCGTCCAATGTGAGTCTGGGCATGGCCATCTTTGCGGAGCTGGTGTGCGCGGGCCTTGTAGTCGTCGGCCTCTTCACCCGCTTCGCTGCCCTGAGCCTCAGCATCACGATGGGTGTGGCCTTCTTCATTGCCCACAACGCCCAGTTCACGGGTGAAAAACCAGGCGAGCTGGCCTTCGTTTACCTGGCGGGCTTTGTCACCCTCTTGCTGGCCGGTGGTGGCAAGTTTTCGGTGGACGGCAAGTAATCTCATCACCCGGATGCTGAGCCAGGGAGGATTTTCTCCTGCGCTCAGTTCCGGGCGCTTGCGCAGGCGCACCGCCTAGAGAATATTAGGGTGTGCCTGCGTTAAATTCCGCCATCCAAGAGCACCAGGCAGCGCCTTCCCCAGGACGCGATACGTTCCCCACCCCTGTACTGCCAGATGGGGAAAGAACGGGGACCTCATGGGGATCTAAGTCCCCATCCATCAAGACTGATCCTCAACGCATTCAGGTCAGAATTCCCCCAATGGGGAAAATTTCGCACTTCATCCCCATGATGGCTATTCAACGCTTCAGCCTGAAAGGATGCTGCCTCTCATGACGCTCGTTCAACCGATCACAGATTTTCCAGACCGCCTTTCACCGATGGTGGTGAAGGAGCTACGTCAGGGCCTGCGCACGCGGCTTTTTGGCGGAGTCATGATGGTACTGCATGCCATCCTGGTTCTCGTCACACTGATGCGGGGTGCTAACAGCGACGGGTCGGAAGTACGCGGCATCATGGACGGGCTGATTACCTTTGTCCTGTTCTGCATTTTCCCCCTCTGCGGGTTCTCTGCCCTGGCAGGCGAGATCAAGGCGAATACGATGGACATGCTGGTCCTGACCCGCTTGTCC
This sequence comes from Prosthecobacter fusiformis, assembly GCF_004364345.1. NCBI lineage: Bacteria > Pseudomonadati > Verrucomicrobiota > Verrucomicrobiia > Verrucomicrobiales > Verrucomicrobiaceae > Prosthecobacter > Prosthecobacter fusiformis. Next base: position 892,051 of record NZ_SOCA01000001.1, read on the forward strand.
GCAGGGCGAATTGTGCTGGGCAAATGGGCGGCCATTGTCCTGCAATCCCTTTTGGTGACGGTCAGCCTGATGCCTTACATCGTGGCGCGTTATGTCTATGGCGGCTCAGAGCTTTTTGCGGACCTTTGGTCACTGGTCTTTAAGTGGGTGATCAGTGCGGCGCTCACTGCCGGGGTCGTGGCCCTTTCCACCCAGAAACAGTTTTGGCTGCGTGCGCTGATCATTGCAGTGCCCCTCTTTTTCTCGGGACTTTCGTCCATGGTCTGGGCGGGGCTAGGATTCATGAGCGGGCGTAGTGGTGGCTCCTCCATGGGCGGCAGCAGCCTCTGGGAGCCGGTCATCCAGGTCCTGGGCTGTGGCTGGCTCATCTTTGCCCTGCTCAGCTTTGCCGCCACGCGCATTGCCCCGCCGGCCTCTCTGCTCTCGGTGGCCAAGCGGCTGGTAAATCTGGCCGCGCTTATTGTTTTGCCCTGTCTGTACTGGCTAACAGGCCAGACAGGTGGTGCGCTTTTCTTTGTCACTGTGGTGCTCATCGTGGCATCCGTGGATGCAATGACGGAAGAGGTGCATGCCCTGCCTTCGGTTTACCTGCCGTTTTATCAGCGCTCCTGGTGGGGGAAGATTGCGAGCTGGTTTTTAGTCCCAGGTTGGGTGCACGGCTTTTTGTATTCCCTTCTATTGGTTCTCTCCTGCGTGGTGGTCACCGGATTGACGGATGATTGGGGATCTGCTGCACGCATCTGGCTGGTGGGTTGCAGCCTTTGGTTTATCGCGCTGACCAGTCAGTTCCTCTCCTTCCGGCGTACGGGAGATTACCTGGGGGCCTTTTGCGCAGGTGCTTTTATCCTGTATGTGCTGACGATGCTGAGCTCCCTCATCCTGTCCTTTTCCACCCGCAAGGCTGAGCTGCAATGGATGGCCGGCCTGCTCCCGACCACCACCTTTTCCCTGATGGACGGCTCTGTGGGGGGCAGTCTGCAGGGCGGCATGGCCGTCAGTCTGGTCTGGCCGCTCTTTCTGTGGTGTTTTGCCTCCTTCGCTTATCGCCGGAGCCGTGGGGCCCGTGAGGAGGCGCGCAGAGCTCTTTCCGCATGAATACGGCCCCTCTTCCCCTCCTCCGCGATTTCAGCGACCGCCTCAGCCCGATGCTGGTGAAGGAGTTGCGTCATGGACTGCGCACGCGAGCGTTTACTTCCCTGCTTACCAGCTTTCAGGTTTGCATGATCCTCATCACCGGCTCCGGGGTGCTCGGGATCCCACAGGAGGTCATCAGCAATATTTTTTGGACCGTCGCCCTGGTGGCTTTGCTGCTGGCGCTGCCACTGCGGGGTTTCGGCACGCTCTCGGGTGAGGTGCAAGGAGGCACGATGGACATGCTGACGCTGACCTCCATCTCATCCTTCCGGATCGTTTATGGAAAGTGGTCTGCGTTGTTCAGCCAGACCTTGCTGCTATCCATCTCGCTGCTGCCATACATGGTGGCGCGATATCACTTTGGCGGTGTGGAAATCGTGCGGGAGGCGCTGGCGCTAGCCGCCGCAGTACTGGCCTCCGCCATTGTTTCCGCAGCCTATGTGGCCTTTTCTTCACAGCGCTCACTGGTGCTGCGTCTGTTTCTGACGGCGGGCATCCTGCTGGCTCTGGTGCCGGTGACCGTCTTCATTTTTGTCATGATCAATGACACAGGCGGGGACAGGGTGCTGGTGGAATTCCTCACCTTATCCAAACTGGAGCAGGCAGGGTTGCTCCTGGGCATTCCCTTTTTATCCGCCTATGCCGTCTTTACCTTTTTGGCGCTGGGAGCCTCCCGCATCGCCCCGGTTTCAGAAAATCACAGCACGTGGAAACGGCTGATCCATTTGGTCATGCTGATGCTGCTGATGCTCGCAGGATTTGCGCTGAGTTTTCATCCCGATAACTCAGCCACGATCTGGGCCTACTTCCCCTCCGCAGTTTTGACCCTCCTGGTGGGCGTGGATGTCCTGACGGAGCCTATGCCGCGTTTCCCCAGCGTCATCCAGAGGCTTCAAAGCGGCGGCCTCCCCCCTGCGATGGGCAGGTTTCTTTATCCCGGTTGGGCCAGCGCAGTCAATTACTACATCCTGTTAGGCGTGATGAATCTCTGCATCCTCCTTGTGCTTTGGGAAAAGCATTCGATGCATGATTTTGGGGAATTTATCGTGATGATGTCCATTGTGTTGGCCTCCGCCCTTGTTCCTGTCGCCATCCGTTTGAACAAGACCAACCTGTTTGCCAACTGGTGTGTGGTCCACATTGTTTTGGGGGTCATCGGCATCTTGCTCACCATGTTCAGAGGTCTTAGCCGCGCTGGGGAGGTGGGTTTCCTGGGCGTCTTTACCCCCGTGACGGGCGTCTTTGGCTCGATGAACAATTACCAGCATGAGGACGAAATTCTCCTGGCCACTTTTGCCTTCAGCCTCTGCTGGCTGGCCACGGCAGTGGTCCTGGCCAGGAAAGAAAGCGCGGTTTATCAATCGCTGGAAACAGAAGCACGTCTGCTTTCCGCTCCCAACCCTGCTGCTGAATCGTGACTGCCCTGCCTGATGCCACCACACTGCGCAAGCTCCATGGGCAGGCGCGGGAGTGGGCGCGTGTGATGAAGCTGCCCTTCCGCCAACAAAAGTGGCGCGGCCATAGCGGCGAATTTCAGGGCACAGGTGTGGGCAGCAGCCTGGATTTCCAAGATCACCGCGTTTACATTCCCGGTGATGATCCGCGCCAGATCAACTGGCAGGCTTATGCCCGAACTGGCACTTATACGATGAAGCTCTACCGGGAGGAGGTGCGCCCCTTGGTGGACCTGATCCTGGACGTCTCAGACTCCATGTTCGCATACCCGGTCAAGCAGCAGCGGGTCTTGGAATTGCTGGCCTATACCGTGGAGGCAAGCCTGCAAACGGGAGCCACCCTGCGTTGTTTCGCTATACGGGGGGGTGAGCACCGCCTGTTGGAACCCGGCATTATTTTAGCTGGAGGCTGGCCTGCTGAAATCCAGACCCTGCCAGCCAGTGCCGAGCCACCCGCACTAGCCCGCCTGCCCTTGCGAGCGGGTGCTTTGCGGATCTTCATTAGCGATCTGCTTTTCCCGGCTGAGCCAGAGCCGCTGCTGGCTCCGCTCAGCCACCGCAATGGCCGGGGTATCCTCTTTGCGCCTTATTCTGCCGAGGAGGCCCAGCCGGACTGGGATGGTAATTACGAATTCGAAGACGCTGAAACCATCCAGCTGCACGAGCACCGGATCGAGCCGGATCTGCTGCGGCGATATCAGCAGTCCTATACCCGCCACTTCCAGTTATGGAAGAATGCAGCCGCCAAGCATGGCGTGGCTCTGGCCCGAGTATCCGCCGAACAGGACTTTATCAGCTCGCTGCGCGCAGAGGGTTTACCTACGGGCGCAACCGAGGCCGCTTGAATTATTATAAAAATTAAACCTGAGCGATAAAACAATGCTTGTCATTGATGGCTTTGGTTTATATTTAATGACCATGGCGAATATTATTGTCATCGATGACCACCCTCCTGTTTTGAAACTGATGGCTTCTGTATGCCGTGCACAAGGCCATGATGTGATGGCTTACGACAACGCCATCGCGGGACTGGAAGCCATCCGTGAACTGGCCCCCGCTGTGGCGCTAGTGGACCGCCGCTTGGGGGAAGTTGATGGGTTGGACCTCGTCCGCCAGGCACGCGAGCTGTCCCCAGGAACCCGCTGTGTAATGGTCACTGGTTGCACTGAGACCCAGGATATCGTCCTGGCCATGCGCAAAGGTGCCTATAACTACGTCACCAAGCCCTTCGAGGCGGAGCACATTATCACTGCGGTCAATGAAGCACTCATTGAACCGCAGGACAGCCCTCCCACTAAGCAGAAGCTGGTGATTGTTTATCCGAAATATGCGGCTTAATTCAGGCGTGCTGTCCGCGCAAAGCCGCACGGACCATCAGCACTTCGCCCACATTTTCAGCCGTCAGCAGGCCGACCAACCGGCCCGTGACCGGGTCCACCACGGGGATCGCTGGGCAGTTGCTGGCGCGGAGGCGCTCCAGGCCTTCCCCTAGGCTGACGACGGCGGTGAGGGAGTCCGCACAAGGCTGGACGACATCGGCCACCGGATGCATGGAGCCATGGGTATTCAGGGCTGAAACGAGTCCGTTGCGGGTCAGCAGGCCGATCACGTGCCCTGCGCTGTCCAGCATGGGAAAGTCCTGCTGGCTGCCCGCCAGGAGCAGCCCCACAGCATCTTGCAGGGAGGCATCCTGCCGCAGGGTGCGGAAATCCGTCAGCATGGCATCGCGTACGCGCAGGCCCTTTGTCGCCTCTTCCTGGGTGACTGCGGCAGCCTCCTGCCCTGCTGCCATGAAGATGAAGAAGGCGATGAGCAAGAGGACGGGATGAAACTCACGTGAGAACAGCATCCAAAGTGCCACGGTGAGGGCGATGCCCTGGCCGATGGTGGCGGCCCAGCGGGTGGCCTTGCCATAATCCGCAAACATGGCCAGGAAAGCCCGCAGTATCCGCCCGCCGTCCATTGGGAAGGCGGGGATCATGTTGAAAGCCACCATGAGGAGATTCCAGGCCATGAGCTTTTCCCAAAAATGGCCGGGCTGCTCGAAGCGGTATTCAGGGTTAATCACCAGGTTGATCCCGAGCACCAGCCAGATCATCCCTGCGATGGCGACATTCACCAGCGGGCCGCAGATGGCGACGACGAGCTCGTGAGATGGCTTGCGCGGCATCCTTTCCAGCCGGGCGACACCACCAATAGGCAGCAGGGTGATATCAGGAGTGCGGATGCCATAACTGCGGGCGGCGAAGACGTGCCCAAACTCATGCAGGAGAACGCATAGGAATGCCGCGCTGACAAACAGCAGTGCATCCACTGCTCCGGCAGCGCCCTGGCCTCCGCTCATTCCCTGCATCCCCACCAGGAGCAACAAGATGAAGAAGGTCACATGAATGCGGACCTCCGTGCCAGCGACTATCGCGATTTTAAAAGACCATTTCATACCTTTCCTACAGTGCATGCGCCCTCTGCGAATGCAAAGGGCGCATGGTGTCTTTCTCCATGCGCCCCCGAATGCATTGCGGAGTGGGACTAGAAGCGGATGCTCAGGTCAAAGGTGAGGCGATCCTCCGTCAGACCGGCGGGTTCAATGATGGCCTTTTCATAGGCAAAGCCGAAGTCCACGTTCGAAAGGATACGAGAGCGGAAACCCACGGCCAGAGTACCCTGGGTTACTCCTTGGGAGCCGCTGGCACCGAAATTGATGACGTCGTATCCTTCGGTATTCAGGGCGATGTTATTGCCCGCATCAATGACGCTATAGGCATTGAAAGCCACGAAGGGAATAAACCAGCGGCAGCTATAGTAATCCGCCATCAGGCTATAGTGGACGAGGGTGCTGTTCTCCTCCGTATTCATCGGCAGGCGGAGGCCCAGATTGCTGGAGAGATGAAAGTCGCCAAAGCCTTTCTGGGCAGCCACGAAGAGATCCCACTCGCCGCCGCCACGGCCCTGGAAAACTTCGCGGTCCCCGGTAGGGATTTTGAAGGTGAAGCCAGGGGTGAGAATGAACTGGCTGGCTTCATCATCAATGACCGCATACTTAAGGCCCAGGGCCAGATCCATCCAGCCTTCAGGATTGGCGATGGCATCGTTATTGATGCTGAAATATCCATCTTGCGTGGCGATCACGGCGAGCCTGTCGGTCAAGGCATAGCGGATCTGGAGGGCATAGAGTTGGGCATCTCCGCCGCCCAGGAATGAATCATCAATGTTGTGCTGAACAAAGACCGGCCGGAGCTCTGAGCGGATGATCGCATCTTCATGAAAGAAGGGATTGGCCACCGGGGAGATGGTGTGGTCCTTCCAGCTCACGGCTTCCACCGGGACGGTGGGGGCTTTGGCGGAAAGGGCGGGTGTGCCGGCCTGGGCGGCAGTGATGAAGGTGACGGCGGCGCAGGCACCCAGGCTAAGGGAGCGCAACCACAGTGGGCGGGAGGAGTGTTGAAGGTCCATGGCAGTAATAAGCATGGGCCGCCGCTGCCTGATCCGCGGGGATTGGCATTGAATGAGCGTAGATTTCCCTGGGGTATAGAGGCAGCTTTTCCAGTCCGCCGAGTTCCCTGACGGTATGGGCATCCAGCAGAGAAGTTTTTCACAGAACGGTAAGATCACTTTCAGAAGCAGGGCTTTATGAAGCCTGGCCCGCCATTTTATGCGATGGTGGCCAGGCTTTTTGTTAGACATCAGGCGCTGGATTCGTGTTTTTCAATGGTGACAATGCGCATGGGAATGGTCTGCCCCTGGGCACGGACGTTGACAGTTTCCCCGATGTGACGATGAAGCACAGCCCTGGCCACTGGTGCATCCACGGAGATGCGGCCAGTGGCAGCATCGGCTTCATAAGCAGGGACGATCTGGATGTGGAGCTCTGCGTCCTCAGAGTCTTCAGATTCATTGAGGGAGCGGAGTTGAATGCGGTCGTAATAATTGATTTGGATCATGGTCTTGAACGGTTGGAAGGGTGAATGAAGTGATGCCCGGTCATGGGCATGGACTCTCCATGCCGGCCAAGAAATGACCGTCATGGAAGAGGCCGGCGGAAGTTAGGCTTAGGCTTCCTGTGCTGGCTGAGCCGTCAGAGAGGAGAAGGCATAACCCGGATAGAATTTCCTGATTTCAGCGGAGGCCAGACGGATCGCCTCAGGTTCGCTCGGGGCCCTGACCTGATAGGCCGACTGGGCGGAAAGGATACCGAAGGCGGTGTGCTGGACCAGGCTGCCTTTGACATCCCAGAGCGCACCCCGGCCAGAGGCGGGGGAAGCGCGGTTTAGGAAATCGGGCAGTTCATCAGAACTGAAGAGGAATTGTTTTAACCGGGTCAGGAACGGGATCGGGGGACAGGTGCGCGACATGGGGGCGTCCCCACGGGACGCCATTGGATGGACGTGATTCATGGTGAGAATAACAAAATGCACGGCAACGCCTGAGGCGTGCGGCAGGGTTGTATGGGGGAACCGCAGAAGTGCGTGATCCGCCGGGTGGCATGACAGCCTTTTTTATTCAGCGGGCAGTTCTGGAAGCAAACCAGGACTGTCCGCTTAAGCCCGGCTGGCGCACATGCGGTGGCAGCGGGACGTGCCCATACGCTTCGCTGCCAGGATGGCGCGACGGCTTGTATGGAGGGTCACTTTTCTCACAATGCGATTATATAATGCAGATTGGGAAAATGGCAAGGTTATACATGCTAATAACAGGTGATTTGTTAGGCCGTGCGCAGTGACGATCCTCATGTCGGGGAGCTGATTTCGACCCCCATCTCATGGGATTCAAAACGAATATCGGAAGCCGATTGTATCGGCATACGATGTAAATGCAAACAACCGCTGAGGCTGGCATAGTTCATGATTCAGCAGGCCCTTCTCCATCCCATGGCCCGCACGCGCACTATTTCCCAGGCCCAGTATGAAAACCTGGCCTCCTTCCGCTTTGCCCTGCGGCAGTTTTTACGATTCAGCGAGCAGGCAGCCCAGGCGGCGGGGGTGACACCGCAACAGCATCAGGCGCTTTTGGCCATCAAAGGTTTCCCAGGACGCTCGCGGCTGACGGTGGGAGAGCTGGCGGAGCGGCTGCAAGTGGCCCACCACAGCACCGTGGGCCTGGTGGACCGGCTGGTTCTGGAGAAGCTGGTGAAAAGGGATGCCTCCAAGGAAGACCGGCGGCAAGTCTTTGTGAGCCTAACCAAACGGGGTGAGAAGCTGCTGGAATCTCTCTCCTCCGTACATCATGAAGAACTGCGCCGGGTGGGACCGGAGATCCAGGCACTGCTTGAACGCATTGGTGGTGTAAAATGAAGCCCCTCCGTGAGTTCTTTGATTACACTAGAGGTCGGCAGGAAATGCTTCTGCGGATAAACGGATCATCGCCTCATCCCGCTTGTGGGTAGTGTCGCGAGTTCCCATCCAAGCACACATGAGGGCGAACGCAAAGATCAGCAGTGGTCCTGTCAGTTTCAGTATAAGTGGCATTGCGACGTTGCCTCTGCGCCGGACTGATAACAGCGACTGTATACGACGATGCAAACCACCTCTTGAAGAGCCTAGAAAGCAGGTAGCTCCTGTAAGGGCAAATGGCTGTAGCTTAGCTATCCCGAGAAGATCCTGTGCATAATCAGCGGGATCGTTGGTGCCGATGGCAGCCATGTCCGCTTGAATTTCGCAGGCGTCGGTCCAGGTCTTAACAGAAAGCCAGGCTAGGGGATGAAACCAAAGCACGGCCTGGAACATGGACATCCAGACATTCCAGACAGCATCATGGTGCCGGAAATGGTGCCACTCATGCCGTAGCGCACCCATCCGCAGACGCATGGGCCATGAATCCCAATCACCCGGCAATATGACCACACTGGTCATCCCTGGGAGAACTAACGGTGTTTTGATGAATCTGGATATTTTAAAGTGTCGGCGGATGCTGTCCTCCGACTGTCCCAGGCAGGAGGCGATCATGGAAACCGAATCGTTCGGGAGGGGCGATGATGTAGCGATGAGCCGCTTAACGCGATCCCAGCGACGGATCAAAAGAATGGTCTGAACCATGATTCCCGCCACCCAGGCCACTGTCAGCGGAAAGGATAAAATATAAGCGTGCCATGAGTCATGCAACCCGGCCAGAGTCCCGCCGATTCGAAGCTGAACAGGGACCACCAACTCGAGCCCCAGACTCAACACAGGAAGAACGACAACCAGCAAGGTCATCGTCTCAATGACCCTGCGCCTGGGCAAGCCTGCATAACCAAGCCCTAGCGCCAGCAGAAGAAGCAGTGTGACGGATGAGTGAAACCACAACATAACGGTCAATTTTTCTGGTTAGCGCGGTGCGCATCAATCATCTGCTGCAATTTTTCCAGTTCCTCTACTGAGATTTTATTCTGTGCTGGGTCGAGCAGATTCATCGCCAGCTCTGCCGGTGAGTCGTCAAAAAAGGTGGCGAGCAGCTTCCTTAGCGCTCCTTTACGTGCCTTATGGACAGGCTCCTTTGGTGAATAAAGGTAATGACGTGCACCGTCGGCTTTCACCACACTGGCCAGCCCTTTGTCCACCAAGACACCTAACAAGGCACGCACGGCGGAGTAATTCGTTTCTTCTGAAAGCTCGGCCTGCACCTGGGCCACAGTGGCCTGCCCAAGGCGATAGAGGACCTCCATCGCCTGACGCTCCTTTTTGGAATAAGTCTCCGTGGATGTCTGAGGCATAAAAAAAGATGATGCTAAAAACGGGACCAAACAAGCACAAATGCAGAAAAAACTACACTTGGTGTTGACGTGGAATCAGAAGTGTAGAAAAATCTGCACATGGAACCGCTCTCCAATCATTACGCCCTGCTACGAATTTTGAAAATCGCCGCCCTCTTGTTGTCGGCCAGCCTGCTCTCCCACTGCACCAGTCATCCGTATAGAGGGGATGCGGCCAGATATTCCACCCCCGCCACATCTCCAGCAGTAGAAGAAAATTCAATCGCTAAGAGCCGACCAGGTTTGGGTACTGAGTTAGGCCATGAATTGACCGATACATCCTCCACTGCCACGTTTTACCGTAAATCCACAGGGCAACCGGATGCCATGGCCACCTTTCATTACAATGACGATGAAGGAGCACGGCTGATGGCCAGCCTGCAAGGACGTCCGGCCCGGCGTGACGGCGGCTTTGAACTCATCCCCGGAAAGTTGCGGGTCACGGTCATGGATGGATCACGGTATTCGAGTAGCGCACTGGATCACTATGAGTCTGGACAAGGGATTTTTGTGATTGGAACACCTGGGGAAAACTACTCACTCAAGCTCGCAAATCGAACAAGCCGACGCATGGAAGTGGTGGTGTCTGTGGATGGGCTTAGTCTCCTTGACGGCCAGCCCGCCTCCGCGAGAAAGCCTGGCTACATTATCCCTGCCAAATCGGCGGTGATTCTTCGCGGTATGCGTGTCGGTGGAAAACTTTATTCGTTGGAGTTTGGTTCCGTCAAAGAATCAAGGGCCTCGACAGCCTTTGGTCAAAAGGGGGCGCGGAATGTCGGTGTCATCGGAATGGCCTGTTATGAGGAGGATGAAATCGTCAGGCGGCGAGCTCAGGTGGAAGAGAGCTATGTCCGTGAAGGAGCCCGTGCCTTTGGAAGTTGAACAAAGGCCCATTTGGACCTAGCCAATGGGCTCATGAAACTCTCCACCTGGAACGTCAACGGCATCCGCGCTTCTCTGAACAAGGGGCTGCGTGAGTATCTACTGAATCACGATGCGGATGTGGTGTGCCTCCAGGAAACGAAGGCGATGGAGGAGCAGGTGGACATCGCCTTTATGGCGGGCTACCGGGCGGTCTGGAACAGTGCGGAAAAGAAGGGTTACTCCGGCACCTGCATCCTGAGCCGGGTGCCCTGGACAAACTATGCGCTGGGCATGGGCATCCATGATCATGACCGCGAAGGGCGGGTCATCACGACGGAGTTTCCGGATTTTTTCCTGGTGACGGTTTATACCCCGAACAGCAAGGCTGGGCTGGCTCGTCTGCCTTACCGGCTGGAATGGGATGCGGCGTTCCGGGCGTATTTGAAGAAGCTGGAATTGCAAAAGCCGGTGCTGGCGTGTGGGGATCTGAACTGTGCGCACCAGGAGATCGACCTGGCGAATCCGAAGTCCAACCGGATGAATCCCGGCTTCAGCGATGAGGAAAGGGCCAGTTTCACGCAGCATCTGGAGGCGGGTTTTCTGGATGTGTTTCGGGAGTTCGACAAATCCCCTGGACGCTACACCTGGTGGACGCAAAGGACGCCGGATGCACGGGCGAAGAACATCGGGTGGCGGCTGGATTACTGGCTGGCATCTGCAGGCTTGCGCCCGGCCATCACTTCCTGCACGATCCGTGATGACATCCACGGCAGCGACCACTGCCCGGTGGAATTGGTCATTCAACCCTGATCCTGCTGCCTGCCATGAAGCCGCTTCTTTTCGCTGCCCTTTTTACCGCCTCCATTCTCCACGCTGCGGATGCCCCGAAGTCTGCTGAGGTGACCTACAAGGAGCTGAAGTGGCAGGACGATGTGTATTTTCTCAATGGCCAGCCTTACAGCGGCCTGGCACGAGATACGCATAAGGACGGCAAACCGAAGGGGGAGTATCCCTTCAAGGAAGGCCGACTGCACGGGTTGGTGCGGGAGTGGTGGGACAACGGCCAGCTTTCGACGGAAACGAATTTTGAAAACGGCCAGCGCCATGGGCTTAACCGCTACTGGTCCAAGACCGGCCAGCTCATGAAGGAGCAGGTCTATGATCACGACAAATCGGTGAGCGAGAAGTATTACGACGAGAAGAAGTGAAGTGACTGATACTTGCCAGATTCATTCGTGGTGCGCGTAACTGGCTACCCATGCTGCGCTTTTCCCTTGTCTGCCTCCTCGCCAGTGCTGTGTCTGTGGCGCCGAATGAGGACCCTTTCCCTGCTCTGCCTAACATCAAGGGATTGCAGGTCCAAATGGTGCCGGATGCCCTGGAGCTGGGCATTCACCATGCCGGGATCAATGTGAACCTGACGGCCTTGCTGGACCTGGAAAAGAAGTCGGAGAATCCTTCACATGCGGCGGACGGGGAGACTTTCAGTTTTAATGCCGGTTATCTAGCCAGCCTGGATGCCCAGATCAAACCGCTGTCTGACCATGGCGTGGCGGTTTACCTGATCCTTCTGGTTTATCCGTCCAAGGATGGGGAACGTGATGCGATCACGATCCATCCGGATGCGCGGGAGGATCATCAGTATACGGTCGGTGCCTTCAACAATGTGACGCCGCAGGGGAGGGCATACCTCCAAGCAGTGGTGGAGTTTCTGGCGGCGCGGTGGTCAGGGGCGCAGCCTGAGCATGGGCGTGTGTGGGGGTGGATCGTGGGCAATGAGGTGAATTCCCACTGGATGTGGTACAACCTGGGCCGAAAGCCCCTGGTGCAGGCAGTGGGTGAATATGAAAGTGCCTTTCGCATCATCCACGGGGCGGTCCGCAAGGCCTCCCGGCACGCGCGGCTTTACATCTCCTTTGATCATCACTGGGGCATCTCCATGCATGGAATCAGTGCCGAGGAGGCGACACCTGGAAGGGAGTATCTGGATACCTTTGCGCGGCTGGTGAAGGAGCGGGGGGATATGGACTGGCATGTGGCTTGGCATCCCTACCCGGAGGATCTGGGCAATCCGCGTGCCTGGGCGGACAAGAGCGTGACGCGGGATGACTCAACACCCAAGGTCACCTTTAAAAATCTGGAGGTGCTGCCGCGGCATCTGGAGAAGCCGGAACTGCTGTTTCAGGGGAAGGCACGGCGGGTCATTCTGTCTGAACAGGGGTTCCATACACTGCTGACTCCGGAGGGAGATCGGCTCCAAGCGGCGGCATATGCCTATGCATGGGAAAAGTGCCGTTCTTTACCCACGGTGGATGCTTTTATTTATCACCGGCATGTGGACCACGCGAAGGAGGGTGGGCTGCGGCTCGGTCTTTGGAGAAATGCTCCGGGGAGCATCGCGGATCCGCACAGCAAGAAGCCGCTATGGGAGCTTTTTCGGAAGGCGGGGACGGCGGAGTGGGAAGGGGCTGCGGGGGAACTGCTGCCGGTGACGGGATTGAAGAGTTGGGGTGAATGATGTGCAGAGGCGTGAGAACGCTCGTCCACCCAATGGTACGGGCAGCTACGATCTGGGAGCTGCAATTGTGAAATAACGCTCGTCCACCCGCTGGTGCGGGCGGCTACACAGTAGCGCTATTTCCGGCGGAAGGCGTTCCAGGTCATGCCGAGGCCGCCGAAGACGAAAAGGAGGGGAAACCAGATGGAGTAGAGGGCGGCGCGGCTGTCGTGCTTGAGCACGGTCTGGTCGGGCTGCTGGGGATTGACGTAACAGGTGGTCTCCTGGCCGATGGGGAATTCCTCCAACTTTTTGCGGGCGTTTTCTTCGTGCTGGCTGGCGGAGTCCACACGCTTGATGCGGGTGCCGGTGAGGGACTGGCCGCTGAAGGTGTATGAGTAACGGACGGCGGCTTTATGGGCGGGATTGGAGTGCGGGGTGGGGCGCTCACTGATGACCTGGGCGGAAATAATCCGGCAGGGGGTGGGCACCCAGCGGCGGGTCTCTTCCGCACGCTGCCAGGACGTCCAAAGCACCCAGGTAAAGAGCAATCCTGCGAGGGCTAAAAACAGACCCATGGAGGCCAGCCAGAGGCGGCCCGAGAGAGAAGAAACAGACGCAGATGACATGAATGGGGGAGGGATGCTTTGACTAGCCTACGCGCGTGCTGCATACAAGGAGGTTGCACACAATCTAATGGCTCTCGCGTCTGAAATCCCTCTCCCAAACACCCTGCCCCCGCGCTGGCTGCTGAAGCCGGTGCCTGAGGGCGCGGCGGATTTGGCTGCGGATACAGGGCTGCCTTTGCTCCTGACCACCCTGCTGACGCAAAGGGGGATGACGAGCGCGGAACTGGTGCAGGATTTCCTGGTACCGAAGCTGGCCTCCCTGGGAGATCCGACGGTGCTGCCCGAGATGAAAATCGCCGTGGAGCGCATCCTCAAGGCGGTGGATGAAAAACAGCGGGTAGCCCTCTATGGAGATTACGATGTGGACGGGGTGACCTCCATGGCGCTGATGCACCTGACGCTGAAAGCCTATGGGCTGCCGACGCATCTCTTCCTGCCCTCGCGCATGGAGGAGGGGTATGGACTGAGCATGGACGGTTTTGCGCGGTTGTTTGAGGAATTTGGCAAGCCGGACCTGCTGCTGGCGCTGGACTGTGGAACGACCTCCATCAAGGAGCTGACCTGGCTGCAGGAGCAGGGGGTGGATTGTGTGATCGTGGACCACCATGAGCTGTCCCCTTTTGGCCGACCTCCCTGCGTGGCACTGGTGAATCCGAAGCTGGGGACGGAATATCATTATTTTTGTACGGCAGGGCTGGTCTTTAAGGTGGCGCATGCGCTCATGAAGACGCGGCGGGTGGACTTCGACCTCAAAGAGGCGCTGGATCTGGTGGCGCTGGGAACGGTGGCGGATCTGGTGCCGCTGGTGGATGAAAATCGCCTGCTGGTGCGGCGCGGACTGGAGGCGCTGGCGCAAACGGAGCGCATCGGCCTGCGTGCGCTGAAGGAAATCGCAGGGGTGGATGGTTTTATCCAAACGCATCATGTGGGATTCCGACTGGGACCGCGGCTGAATGCGGCTGGACGGCTAGATACGGCCTCGACGGCGCTGCAATTGCTGCTGGCGGAGGATCCGCTGGTGGCGGCAGACTACGCCACGCTGCTGGAGAATCATAACCGGGACCGCCAGGCAGTGGAGCTGGAAGTTTTTAATGAGGCGGAGCAGCAACTGCTGGCCATGGGAGATCTGGAGCACATCCCTGCGGTGGTCTTGGGATCGCGCAAATGGCATCCGGGGGTGGTGGGCATCGTCGCCTCCCGGCTTTCACGGTTGGTGAACCGTCCGACGATCTTGTTTTCCTTTGATGAAAATGGCATGGGCAAGGGCAGTGGCCGCAGCATCCCGGGTTTTTCCCTGGTGGAGGCAATTGAATTTTGTCGTGAGCACATCACCCGGGGTGGTGGCCATGCGATGGCGGCGGGGGTATCTGTCCATGAGGATAAGCTGGAGATCTTTCGTGAGCGCTTTTCCGAAGCGGCACGCCTGGCCCTGAGTGAGGAGGCGCTGACGCCGGTACTGGGGCTGGATGTGGAAGTGCGTCTGCGGGATCTTTCCCTTGAATTTCTGCGGAATTTCCGGCTGATGGAACCCTTCGGCCAGCGCAATCATGAGCCTATTTTTCTCTGCCGCCGGGTGAATCCACGCCTGCCGGGGAGGCTGATGAAGGAGAAGCATCTGCGTGTGATGCTGAGCCAGGATGGAGCCTCCATGGAGGCGCGCTGGTTCAATGCGCCGCTGAAAAATCTGCCGAAACCGCCATGGGATGTGGCCATGCGGGTGCAGCGAAATTTCTGGCGCGGTGAAGAACAATGGCAATTGACTCTGGACGCGGTGCGTACTGCTGAGACAGAATGACCCCCAGCCCGATAAAATGAGATAGATTCATGGATGCACTGCCCACCTTGTCCCGCAACCGGGGCGATCCATCGTCAGCCTCCCGCTGGTCATTGTCAGCCCGCACGGCTCGAAGGCTGGTGAGTGTGGCGTGTGGCGTGATCGTATTGTGGACCAGCTACGGTGTAGGGGCCGAGGGCGGGGCAAATCTGAAAAAGGTGAGCATCCAGCTCAAGTGGCATCATCAGTTTCAATTTGCGGGTTATTACGCGGCGGAGGCCCAGGGATACTACCGCGCAGCCGGGCTGGAGGTGGAACTGCGGGAGGGAAACCCAGCAAGAAGGTCCCTGGAGGTGGTGCAATCCGGGGCGGCGGACTTTGGCGTGACGGACTGCGATGTGCTGCTGGCGCGGATGAAGGGCAAACCAGTGGTGGTGTGTGCTGCTATTTTCCAGCATTCTCCATACATCATGATGAGCCTGGCGGACAAAGGCATCACGAAGCCTTCTGACCTGGTGGGGAAAAGGCTCATGGTCTCCAACGACCAGGGAGAGGCGGAGGTGCGGGCGATGATCATGCGAGAAGGATTGCCCGCCGGGCGCATGGAATTCCTGCCTCATTCATGGAATAACCGGGACCTACTGGCTGGCAAAGTGGATGCCATTTCTGCGTATAGCACGGTGGAGCCGACGCAATTGCGACAGCTCGGGGTGGAGCCTGCCACCATCCGCTTTAGCGATTACGGGGTGGATTTTTATGGGGATACTCTTTTCACCACGGAAGCACTGGTGAAGAAAGACCGGGAGCTGGTGAATGCCTTCGTCGAAGCCTCCATGAAAGGCTGGAATTATGCGATGGAGCATCCGGAAGAGATGATCGAGCGCATCCTGCTGATGCCAGGGGTGAAGGAGCGCGGCATCCGCCGGGAGAACCTGGAGGTGGAGGCACGGGAAATGGTGCCGCTGATCCAGGCGGACCTGGTGGATGTGGGGCACATGAATGCGGGGAGATGGGAGCGGATCGCCCGGACGTTTGTGGAAACCGGAATCGTGGACGAGGTGTCACATTTACAGGGATTTATCTTTGAGCCGGACAAGTCTCCGGATTTTAAAATACTCTTTGGGGCGCTCTCAGTCATCGGGCTCCTGGGGGGGCTGGGGCTGCTCTGGACGATGCAACTGCGCCGCCAGGTGGACCTGCGCACCCGAGAAGTGAAGGAAGGCCAGCAAAAGCTGTCTGCCATCCTGGAAAACACCTTTCAACTGCAAGGCCTGCTGGATCCTGAAGGCCGGATGATGGAGGCCAACAGTACGGCGCGTTCTTTTGCAGGGGTGGAACTGGCTGATGTGGTGGGGAAGTGGTTTTGGGAAACGGTGTGGTGGAGCCATTCCGTGGAGCAGCAGAACAAGCTGCGTGAGGCCATCCAGCAGATCCGCCAGGGACAGGACGGGGTCCGGTTTGAAACTCTACATCCAGACAAGACGGGGACTCTGCATGTGATCGACTTTTCCGTGCGGCCAGTCAGGGATGAGGGTGGAAATTTGCGCTACCTGATGGTGGAGGGATATGACATCACGGAAAGGAAACTGGCGGAAAATGCCCGAAGGGTGTCTGAGGCGAATCTGCTGGCTCTGCTGGAAAATAGCTCCGGTGCCATCTGGTCTCTGGACCGGGACCTGCATTACCTAACCTTCAATTCCCGCTATCAGGATCACATTCTGTCATTGGGCGGTGGGTTGAAGGCCCAGATCGGCGAACGCGCGGTGGAGGTGGAATCCCCGGCGCATCTGGCTCTCTGGCGTCCGCACTATCAGCGGGCACTGAAGGGGGAGCGCTTCAAGATCACCTTTGACCAGGAAGTGCGGGGAAAAATGCGCACCTTTTCAGCTTCCTTCAATCCCATCCGTCACGCAGGGGAAGTGACCGGAGTCTCTGTCTTCAGCGATGATGTGACGGAGCAAAAGCACCTGGAAGACCAGCTTCGCCAGTCGCAAAAAATGGATGCCATCGGTCATCTGGCCGGCGGGGTAGCACATGATTTTAATAACCTGCTGACGGTGATCCAGGCCAATGCCTCACTGGCCAAGATCATGAAACTGACGCCGGAGATGACGACGCGGGCTTTCAGTGAGATCCTGGATGCGGCTAACCGGGCAGGGGCGTTAACGCGGCAATTGCTGACTTTTAGCCGCCAGCAGCCGATCAACAAGACGACATTGAACCTCAACCAGGTGGTCTCTGAGATGAACCGGATGCTGCAAAGGCTGATCGGGGAAACGATCCAGGTGCACTTGCGCCTGAGCCCGGAGCCGGCGCTGGTGCATGCGGATGCAAGCATGATGGAGCAGATCATCCTGAACCTGACGGTGAATGCCCGGGATGCCATGCCCCAGGGAGGGACGCTAACGCTGACCACACGCCTGCTGCCGCTGAAGCAACTGCCTCCCCAAGCCTCCGCAGAGGCCAAGCCGGGGCATTTTGTGTGCCTGGAAGTTCGCGATACTGGCACGGGCATTTCTGAAGAGCATCTGAAGCGTATCTTTGAACCCTTCTTCACCACGAAGGCGGTGGGACAGGGCACGGGCATCGGTCTGGCGACGGTGTTCGGCATCGCCCAACAGCATGGTGGCTGGGTGACCGTAGACAGTCATCCGGGAGCAGGGGCATCTTTTTGCGTCTTTTTGCCTTTGCTCAGCAGCCCCGTTCCGACCCCTGTGGAGGAGGAGATTACCCCCCCTGCCCTGGGTGCACGCGGTACAGCAACGATCTTGATTGTCGAGGATGAAAAGACAGTGAGGACGATCGTCAAACACGTGCTGACCGCACACGGCTATCATGTGCATGAAGCGACCAGCGGCAAAGAGGCGCTGGAGATGTGGGACGGAATCGCGAATGAGGTGGATCTGATGCTGACGGATATGGTCATGCCCGGAGGGGTGTCGGGCCATGAATTGGGAGCTCAATTGCAGGCCAAGAAGCCGAGCCTCAAAATCATTTACTCCAGCGGTTATTCGGCAGAGACTTTCCGTCGGGATTCTGTCCTGCCGGATGATGCGGTGCTTTTGCGCAAGCCTTATACAGCCGCACAGCTCCTCAAGGAGGTTCAAAAGATGCTGCCGCAGGATGACGTGGCAAAACCAGCTGAAGCGTAGTGCAAAGGGGCGCGTTTAAGCACCCAGTTCCTTGCTGCGTTCAGTCGCTTTGCGTACAGCCTGGATCAGGGCATGACGGAGGCCGTGAGCCTCCAATTGCTCCAGTCCGGCAATGGTGGTGCCACCGGGGCTAGTGACTTCATCGCGGAGAGTGGCCGGATGTTTACCAGTCTCCAGCACCATCTTGGCCGCACCGGCCACGGTTTGGGCCGCCAGACGTAGTGAGGCAGCCCGTGGCAGGCCCATGAGTACGCCCCCATCTGCAAGGGCTTCGATGACGGTATAGACGTAAGCCGGGCCGCTGCCGCTGAGGCCAGTGACCGCATCCAGAAGTTTTTCAGACACTTCATCCGCCGTGCCGACACTGCCGAGGATTTTCACCGCCATGGCGGAATCCTCCGCAGTCGCCTTTGACCCACGAGCGAAAGCGGCTGCCCCGGTGGCGACGAGTGCAGGGGTATTGGGCATGCAGCGGATAACCCTTTGGCGACTGCCCAGCCAGGACTCCAACTGGGCGATGGAAATCCCAGCGGCAATGCTGATGAACAGGCGGCTGCCTTCCAGCTTGGCTAAGTCTTCACACAGGCTTTTCATATCCCCAGGTTTTACGGCCAGGAGGATAACGTCCGAACTGGAACCCACCTGCTCTGGCGTGCCGGGGTTGGTCGGACAGGTAAGGGATTTTTCCAGGGCCTCGACAGCAGCCGGCACGACGTCACTGAGAGCGACCTGGAGCTCAGCGCTGCCCAATGCCTGCTCCACGCCGCGCAAGAGTGCACCGCCCATTTTACCACATCCGATGAGGCCAAGTTTCAACATGGCGCGATGGTGGCGGCAGGGCGTGGTCTTCGCAAGGGAAGATCATGCCTTCCCTTGCAGCAGCATACGCAGGCCAAATACGACGAGGATGGTGCCGAAGATGCGGGTCAGGGTCTCATTGCTCATGGACTTCAGCCATCCAGCCCCGAAATAGGCGAAAATGGAGGCGGAGATGGCCGTGACGGCGGCGACTTTCCAATTTACCAAGTCATTGCGGGAGTTTTGAGTGGTCGCCATCAGGGCCGTCGGGATGATGATGGCCAGGCTGGTGGCCACGGCCTGTTTTTGAGGCATGGCCAGCATAAACACAAAAGCGGGCACCATCACCACACCACCGCCGACGCCGCACAAAGCTGCGACGACTCCGCTAATGATGCCGATGCCCAGACAGGTGAGGATTTCAGATACAGGCATGGCGGGAGAGGAAAGCTGCGATTTTAATTGATGAGAAACGTTTGAATCCGTTATCCGTTGTTACGTCAAAAAGACAGACAAAAAACTGCCCTATGAAACACCTTCTTTTCCTCTTCGCCACAGCTGCACTGGCTACTCTGGCCCCGGCCGCAGAGCCGCTGAATACGGTCTGCCCCATTTCTGGCAAGCCTGCCAGCGCTGCCATCACCAGCAATTATAGCAAAACAGTCGCTGTCTGCTGTGACCGCTGTGTGTCCCAGTTCAATGCCACGCCCAAGGCTTACCTGAGCAACATCCTCAACGCGAACGGGGTGCAGTGCCCACTGAGCAAGAAGAAGGCAGATCCTTCCAAAAAGGTGACTTATAGCCGCCAGGTCGCCTTTGCCGATGTTGGCAGCAAGGCTACTTTTGACGCCGCTCCTGATAAACACATCAAGGAAGTGCGCCAGTAAGCACTGACGTTTCATGAAAGCGGCAGGCTCCGGTCTGCCGCTTTTTTTATGCGTCTGGAGCAAGCAGCGGTTCCACGCGCTCACGGACCAACTCGATCAAGGCGGGTTCCATGAATGTGTAATCATCAGGGATATCCAGGACTTCGATCTGCAGCTCTCTGAATAGGTCAGGGAAGTCATCACGCAGGCGTTTTTTGTGAGCATGTTCCATCACACAAATAAGGTCAGCCCAGCGAAGCAGTTTTTCACCGACCCGGGTGCGCGCGGCGGAACAGGTTCCTGCCGAACGCACCTGTACACGCGGATCGTTTTGATAGATGGCTTCAGCCGTGGGGCTGCGCCATTGATTGCGAGAGCAGAGAAACAGCAGCTTCACAGTTCTGCAACGTGGGGATGGTCATCTTCGACCACCTTCTTTTTCACACTGCGGCTCAGCAACACGAAGAATACCGGGGTGAAGAGGAGGCCGAAGAAGGTAACCCCGATCATGCCATAGAACACGGCGGTGCCGAGGGCTTGGCGAATTTCAGCCCCAGGGCCTTTGGCGATGACGAGAGGCAGCACGCCCAGGATGAAGGCGAAGCTGGTCATGAGGATGGGGCGAAGGCGCAGCTTGGTGGCCTCCACAGCGGCGGCGAAGCGGTCCATGCCTGCTTCTTGACGCTGACGAGCGAACTCGACAATGAGGATGGCGTTTTTGGCCGCGAGGCCGACCAGCACCACCAGCCCGATCTGGGTGAAGATGTTGTTATCCATCTGCCGGATCCACACCCCGACGAGGGCGCTGAGAAGACACATCGGGACGATGAGAATCACCGCCAGCGGCAGGCTCCAGCTTTCATACTGAGCGGCCAGCACGAGGAAGACGAAGAGCACGCAAAGCGGGAAAACGAAGACGATGGTATTGCCCGCGAGAAGCTGCTGATAGGTAAGATCGGTCCATTCAATGGCGAAACCATCGGGCAGTTTTTCTTTGGCGAGCCGCTCGACGCTGCTGACCATTTCGCCAGAGCTGACGGTGGGCAGGGTATTGCCGTTGACGTCAGCAGTGGTGTACATGTTGTAGCGGGCGACACGGTCAGGTCCACCGATGCGGTTCATTTTCACAAGCGCACCCAGAGGCACCATTTCACCCTTTTGGTTACGCGTTTTCAGGCGCAGTACGTCCTCAGGGCGCACGCGATATTGGGGCTCCGCCATGGCCGTGACCTGATAGGTGCGGCCAAAGAGGTTGAAGTCATTCACATAGGCCGATCCCATGTAAACCTGTAGAGTCTCATTGATGTCGGCCAGGGAGATACCCATGTTCTTGGCGGCCTGGCGGTCAATATCCAGGTAGTATTGCGGCACATTGGAGCGAAAACCGGAGATCATGGAGGTGAAGCCCGGCTCAGTGCGCAAGGCTTCCATCAATGAATTGGTGGCGTTTTGAAGGCCGGCCAGACCGGAGTTGTTCAAGTCCTGGATTTGAAACTTGAAACCACCGGCATTTCCGAGACCCCGTAGAGCTGGAGGTGGCAGCACGATCACACGCCCGGCCTGGATACCGGAGAAGCGTTTTTTCATTTCATTGATCAATGCGTCCGATGTCTGCTCTGGCGTACGTCTGTCATGCGGCTCCAGGATGAGGAAGGCGGCACCGACGTTACTTTGGTTGGCCTGGAGCACCGAGGAATAACCAGAGATGGCGAAGGTGTGGGCGATGCCCGGGGTCTCACGGGCGATGACATCCATCTCACGTACCACGGCATCTGTGCGCTCAAAAGATGCACCATCAGGAAGCTGTACCACGACGAGCATGTATCCCATGTCCATGGTGGGAATGAAACCTGTGGGCGTAATTTTAAACAGGTGTCCCGAAAGGGCGATCAGGCCGCCATAGGCAAGCAGCATGACGATGCCGATGCGCACCAGCTTGGAAACGAGGCTGCCAAAGAGATTCGAGAGGCCGTTGAAGAATTTGTTAAACAGCCGGAAAAACCAGCCGAATAAAAAGTCGATCGTCCGTTGCAGCATGTCGGGCTTGGCACCATGCGGAGGCAGGAGCAGGGCGGTCAGGGCAGGGCTAAGCGTGAGTGAATTGAAGGCTGAAATGATCGTGGAAGCCGCGATGGTCAGGGCAAACTGGCGATAGAACTCCCCGGTGATGCCGCCGAGGAAGGCGGTGGGGACGAACACAGCTGTGAGCACGAGTGCCACGGCGACCACGGGTCCGGTCACTTCCTTCATGGCCAGCAAGGTGGCCTGGCGTGGAGAGTGCCCTTTGGCAATGAAACGCTCGACGTTTTCGACCACCACAATGGCGTCATCCACCACAATCCCGATGGCGAGCACGAGACCGAAGAGGGAGAGGTTGTTGAGCGTGAATCCAAACACCTGCATCACGGCCATGGTGCCGACGAGGGATACGGGTACGGCCAGCAGCGGAATCAAAGAGGCGCGCCAGTTTTGGAGGAACACCACCACCACGAGCACCACCAGGATGATGGCCTCCACCAGGGTATGCAAAACGGACTCCATGGAGGCGCGCACGAAGCGGGTAGGGTCGTAGTTGATGCGGTAGTCCACCCCAGGCGGGAAGCGGCTTTTGAGCTCCTCCATTTTTGCATACACGCCGTCGGCGGTATCCAGGGCATTGGTGCCGGGGAGCTGGAAGATGCGCATGGAGACGGCGTTTTTGCCATCCATGTAGCTTTTCACCGCATAGTCACGGGCGCCAAGCTCGATGCGGGCGACATCGCCAACACGGATCACCTGGCCGTCAGCATTGGTCTTGACCACGATGTCGCTGAATTCCTGAGCGGTGACCAGACGTCCCTTCGCCGTGAGGGTGTAGTTAAAGCTGGTACCATCAGGTGCCGGCATGGCGCCGAGTTGACCGGCGGCCACCTGCACGTTTTGTTCACGGATGGCCTTGAGCACATCGCCAGCCGTCAGGTTTCGTCCTGCTATCTTGTCCGGGTCCAGCCAGATGCGCATGGAGTAATCCAGGCCGCCCAGGGAGGAGGCTTCCGCCACGCCTGGCAGACGGGCTAGCTGGTTCTGGATCTGCAGCAGCACATAATTCGAAAGGTAAATGACGTCGCGCGAGTCATCAGGAGAAAAGAACTGCACGGCCAGAGTAAGGTCCGGCGAGCGCTTTTGCGCTTGAACACCCAGTCGGCGCACGTCTTCCGGCAGGCGCGGCAAAGCCGAGTTGACTCGATTTTGCACCAGCACCTGGGCCTGGTCGAGATCGGTACCCAGTTTAAAGGTCACCGTCAGGTTCATGCGCCCATCGTTCGTGCAGGACGACGACAGGTACAGCATGTTTTCCACCCCGTTGACCTCTTGCTCCAGAGGAGTGGCCACGGTGTCCGCGATGACCTGAGCGTTGGCCCCAGGATACGTGGCGGTGACCACCACCGTCGGCGGCACCACATCTGGATACTGGTTCACCGACAGGCCAAAATAGGAAAGGCCGCCGAGAAGGGTGATGACAATGCTCAGAACCGTGGCGAAGATCGGACGGTCCACGAAAAAGCGGGAGATGTTCATGACGCTTTATTTTGTGGCTGCAGATTGCATCGCGGTTTTCATCTCGCGCTCTTCTTTGACCAGCACGGTGGCACCATTGCGGACCAGGGCCATGCCTTCGACAATCACCCGGTCATCCTTGCCAATACCGGCCTTCACTACCCGCAGTCCTTCGTGCAGCGGACCGATGTCCACCGGCACCTGCTTCACCACACCATCGGGAGCCACGACAAACACAAACGGTTTTCCCTGATCGCTTCCAATGGCGTTGTCATGCACCAGAAGGCCTTTGTATTTGCCACTGCCGGGGATGCGCACGCGGGCGAAAAAACCCGGTGCCATAAGGCCGCCCGGATTTGGGAAAAGGGCGCGGGAGCGCACGACGCCGGTGCCCGGATCCAGGCGGTTGTCGACGAAGTCAATCACACCCTTGTGCGGGTAACCCTGCTCATTGGCCAGGGCCATTTCAGCGGGGATTTGTTCATCCAGGGCACTGGCACGTTGGCCAAGGCGACGCAATTCGCGATATTTGAGGGCGGACTGCTCATCCACATCCAGGTAGCAGTGGATGGGATCCACAGACACAATGGTAGTCAGCACTGTGGCATTGGAATTGTTGGTGCCGCCATTGATCAGGTTCCCCTGGGTGATGAGGACATCGCCTGTGCGGCCGGTAATGGGCGAACGCAGCTGGGTGAATTCGAGATCGAGTTTCGCCTGCGCCAAGGTGGCGGCCGCAGAGCGAAGGCTGGCCTCTGCCTCAGCGAGGGCTTGGTTGCGCTGGTCAATTTCTTCCACGGCGATGGCCTTCGATGCGATCAGCGCCTTGGCTCGTCTGGCTTCCATTTTGGAAAGTTCCAGACGCACCTGTGCGCGCTCCAGATCAGCCTGGGTGCGGTCCACGATGACCTGGTAAGGGCGTGGATCAATCGTGAAAAGGAGGTCGCCGGCCTTCACGTCGCTGCCTTCACGGAAATGGATCTTTTCCAGGTAGCCGGAGACACGGGCGCGGATTTCCACAGATTCCGGCGCATCCAATCGGCCGATGAATTCATCCCATTCTGTCAGCTCGGTCGCCAGGGGTTTGGCCACGGTCACCGGAGATGGAGGTGCGGCGGCATTGGTTTTCTGCTGGGGGCGCTCACAGGAGGAAAGCGCGGCCAGCACCAGGCTGAAGGCAAGGAGACGATGCATTGATTGGGGGGAGAATACGGCGTGGGGAGTGGTTTTTCGCCGTCCGTCCAGTGCTTTACGTCTGAGAAAGGGAAAATCCACACCCGTCTTGTGAGTCTTCCATTCACAAAGATATTCCGTAGCGGAGGAAAAAAAGTTTCAACGGCGAATCCCCCGCCTGCCGCTTGCCTCCCGCGTTCTGCGCGTCATATCATGCGCATCCTCAATGAAACGCCTCTATCGCCACGCCCAGATCGCCTCTGAAGACTCGCCCAAGCTGACTCTGGGAGACGTCCTGGTGGAGGGGGACCGCATCCTCGGCGTCGCCTCTGAGATTACCGGAGTGACCGATGCGGAGGTGATTGACTGCACGGGCCGCATCCTCCTGCCCTCCCTATTTGATATCCATGTCCATGCCCGGGAACCCGGTCAGGAAGACAAGGAAAACATCGCCACTTGCGCCGAGGCGGCGATCAATGGGGGCATCACCGGTTTCGTCATGATGCCGAATACAGCTCCGGCGATTGACAATGCAGGCGTGGTCCGCGCGGTGCTGGAAAGTGCCCGCCGCACCCGCATCGGGGCTTCCATCTATACCTCCGGTGCTATCACCAAGGGGCGTAAGGGGGAAGAGCTGGCAGGCATCGCGGGTATGAAAGCCGCTGGCTGCGTGATGATCACGGATGATGGTTATTCCGTGGATAATCCCCAGGTCCTGCGTCGCGCCATGGAGTATGCCCGCGATTTCGACCTGCCCCTGGCCAGCCACTGTGAGGTGAAGGAACTGAGCGGTAAAGGCTGCATGCATGAGGGAAAAATCAGCTATTCCCTGGGCCTGCCCGGCATCCCCAGCATCAGTGAGGAAATCTGCATTTCCCGCGATATCCGCCTAGCCGAATACACCGGCGTACACCTGAACATCCAGCACGTGACCACGGCCGAAGGCATGAGCACCATCAAGCGCGCCAAGGACCGTGGGATCCGCGTCACTTGCGAGATCGCGCCACACCATCTGATGTTCAGCCATGAAGACATTGGGGATTACGACACTCATTATAAAATGAATCCCCCCCTGCGGACCAAGGAAGACAACGCGCTCCTCCTTCAAGGCCTTATTGATGGCTGGTTCGATGTTATCGCCACGGACCACGCCCCGCATACACCTTTTGAAAAGAACCAGGACTTCGCCAGTGCCCCGTTTGGCATTACGGGTCTGGAAACCGCTCTACCTAGCCTTTACGATTACTTCATCTCCAAAGGGGTCTTCGGCTGGGATGTCATCGTCAAACGTTTTTCAGCAGAGCCGCGCCGTCTGATGAAGCTGGACCCCGTGCCCGTCAAAGAAGGGGGCATCGCCGATTTCATCCTCTTCAATCCTGACCGCCAGACCACGTTCACGCGCGAGTTCATGAAGTCGAAGAGCATCAATACTCCTTTTCTAGACAAGACCCTCCAGGGCATGGTCGAACGGGTGGTGTATCGTGGCGATGAACTTCTTGTGCGGTAGATAGTATGGGGCCAGACTTTGGATTGCGATCTGCAAACATGACTAACTGGAGGAATGGATTTTATCCATGAAAAGCGGGTTTTGGTTCGCAGTAGATTGCATGCTGCATTCTTTAGTTAAAACCATGCTTTTTCTTTAGCTAAGCACGGGCAATTTCTTGTTTTTTTAAAGTTGCAGAAGTAATACTGCTAAATGCCCTCATACAAGGCTCTCTGGGCCTTCACACTTGCGTCATCTCTGCTCATCTCATCTGCAACAGCAGGAGCTTTCAAATACAGGACAAATCCTGGAGACATGAAATGGGAGGATGGTCGTGTGCCATTCATCTTCAAGCCTGAAGTCACTAACGATGAACGCCTCATCTTTCGGCGGTGTATCCGTGCGTGGCAGCGCTTTGGGAATCTTCGGTTTGTCGATCTTGCCAATCAAGGGCCCAGCGGGGACTATCTGGAAGTGCAGCGCAACGACCTGCGGTTTTTTGATTTGGTCAAGGATGTCAACTATGCATGGATCGGGCGCTCAGGGGGCATGCAGCCTATGTCCATTCATAATTGGGATGACAGCACGGTCGTGCATGAAATGGGGCACACCCTGGGATTCATCCATGAGCAAATGCGCTCAGACAGAGATGATTATGTGACTTTGAACTTTGGTCTGATCAATGGCTTTACGACCATCAATTTCGCCATTGAACCCAATGCGGTGAAGCACACTGCTTATGATCTGGATTCGATCATGCATTATCATAGCAAAGCCTTCATCGACAGTTGGAAGACGGGTGACACGATTACGGCCAACGCACCGAACCAGGAGAAGACCCATACGATGGGCCTGAATCTCTGGTATCCACCCCATCCTGAAGATAAACTCAAAGGCAGCATCGGTGTCATCACCGCGATGCTGAGTGATGGCGACCGTGCGGCCATTGCCACAGAATACGGCCAGCCCACGCAGGTCAAAGGCATCGTCAGTCTTCCCAACGGCTCCAAACTCAAAGGAGTTCGTGCCAGCCTGCAGTCCGTCGGCAATGACAACGACGAACATGCTTTCATCAATCTCATCACAGCGACCGGAGAAAGTGTTCGTCATACCGATGAGAATGGGGAGTTTCTTTTCGAAGGCATCCCGACGGGCCAGTTCAAAATCACCCTCACTAAAGCTGGTTATACTTTTGGAAGTGCCTATTACTTCACGGGAGGTGCTTCCCCCTATGACCAGACTCGGGAATATGTTGCGGGCGGCTCTCTGACCATGCCTCCAGTCGTCTCCCTCAGCTATCCTGCGGAAGGCAAGTCTTACAAGATTTTCAATGCTCTCACAGGATATGCCAAGGCCTCCAACAGTTCAGGTCTTCAGGACATCCAGTTCCGTCTGAAAAGCGACAATAAATGGTGGAATTGGGTCACTCCTGGTTTTGGTGCTGAGGGGGCTGCCTTCAATGAGGCACTCAACGCCCGGCCCGAAACCATAACAAATGACAATTGGGCCATCAATTCCAGTTTCATGAGTGGCTTGGCGGACGGCGTCTATAGGCTGGAAGTCCGTGGGCGTGATTTGGCTGGCAATGTGTCTGAATGGGTAGGTTCCACCTACACCCTGGACCGTCAGGCACCCGTGATCGCCAATAATCCAGTGAACGGAGGCGGCACTTTCTTTGATTTTGAAACCCTGCCCGTGGGAGGCACGATTTCAGACACACTGGATCCTGAGCCTGTGGTGGATTTTACGATTTGTGAGAACAACAGCGGCACTGACCGGTACTGGACAGGCAGCTCTTGGACAAACAATGACCTGGATCCCAGCATCAAGCTCCCTGCCCTGGTGCAGGGAGGACGTTGGCACCCGCTTTCAGCAAGCTCATTGCCCCCGCGTGCACTGTTGCAGCCAGGTGCTTTCTATGTCGTAGCCCGAGCAACGGATCGTGCAGGCAACTCGACAACGACAGCCTATCTGGACATGCAGCGCAGCCCAGTGGACACGACCGTTCCGGATGCTGTCACCTTCACTTCATTCACGAACGGGCAAAGCTTTGGTGACCATTTCATGCCAGTGCTGACCGGCACTGCCACGGATGCTGAAAGTTACATCAAAGGCGTGCGGGTTTATCTCATGCGACTGGTTCCAGGCCAGGAAGGAGAGTCCGATACTTTCAAATATTGGTCGGGAGAGGAGTGGTTTGATGCAGGAGCCGATCCCGACCGGCAGGCCCATCTGGAGGCTTCCTATGATCCTGCCACCCATGTCTGGGCTGCACCGGCTTTAGACTACCGTCTGCCAGCCGGTCCGGATGAGCTGCCTGCGGGCACTTACAAAGTGCAGGCTACAGCGTTTAACCGCGAAAGCCCACAAGGCACGCGACTGGTGGAACAGACCTTTTACATCGCCACTAATGGCCCCCAAATCAGCATTACGGCCCCTTCCCACAATGGCTTCGTCAATAATAACTGGACGCTTTCAGGCACGGTCACGGATCGTACCAATACGGGCTTTGAGAACAATCGTGTCAACCTGACGATCTATCGTCAAAGCGACGGCAAATTTTGGAGCGGAACCCATTGGGTCACGGGAGATCCCGAACTGCATGCCGCGATCCAAAATGGCAACACCTGGACCTACCCGGGGGACCAATCTGGTGAGAGCCTGCCCACGGGTGAAGACACATATGCCGTCAGCGCCTACGTCCGGGACGGCAATGGCATCTCCTCCATCTCGACTCCAGGAGGCCTGGCTGGGAATAACCAAATCCTCTTCAAGATCGACACCACTCCGCCTGCGTGCGTCATTGCTTCCCCTGCTAACAATCAAGCCATCACGACTTCCTCCCTGGCGAGCTCCTTCTTCAATGGCACGGCCACAGATTCATCCGGCCAGCCACAGATGAAGTTGTTTATCAAACGGCTGCTGGACGGATCCTATTGGGGGAAAACCGATTGGGGTTCTCTCGTCTGGCCCGCCACAGCATTGCCTGCCGTTTATCCTGGTGGCACCCAGTCCACCGCGTGGACATTGAATACCGCCTTTCCGTGCATTAACCAATTTTACTGGGGGATGGCCAATGGTAACTATGAACTCATCGCCGAGGCTCGAGACATCGCAGGGAATGTATCCAGAACGAGTGTCAATTTGGTGGTTGATTACAATCCCGTCTGGCTGCGTCCGCAGGATGAACTGGTCTACAAACTGCCGGACCAAACACCGCCTATCGCCGCCAGTGGTATCGCAAGCACCCAGCCCCATGTCGTCGAACCATGGCAGGATGGAATGCCTGGGTATATGAAGACTCTGATTCCGATGTCCTTCAAGGCAGACAACCAAGGTCGCTATTTCGTCGGTAACGAAGTCAAGGACACTTATTATAATTACGGCACCACGTTCGACATTTACCATGGCATCATCCAACGGCTCGGAACGGGCGGATGGAGACGCCAGCGCACGACTTACTCCACGACGACAGGCACCTTTCCAAACCAGGTCACGACTTATTATGAAAGCTGGGGGCCTGGACAGGATATTGCCATCAGTGAACTGGAATATCGGGCGGTCAATGCCAACCCAACCGTGATCAAAACGGATGATCAGGGCAATACGTACGCAGCTTTCACACTGAATTTTTTCACGGAGTACGGCTCAACGTACGGCCCGGAACTCTACCGGAGCGGCAGTGCTTTGCTCGTTAAATTTGACGCTGACGGTGACCTCGTCTGGCGTGTTTATGTGCCACCTGCAAATACGGAAGGCTGGCTGGCTGAAATTGCCATTACCCATCTCGATATTCTGCCAGACGGTTCATTGAGCGTCATTGTTGTCAATAATACTGCACTCACCCAGCACTCCCCTTATTACCGTATTCGAACTGCTGTGGTGCGTCTGAATGCTGATGGGACGACGGAATCCGTCATTCAATTTGGGCAGTCGGAAGATGGGGACAACAACATTCCTTACATCCAGAGCCGCGTGGTGGATGCCACGGTGGATTCGGCGGGAAATACTTTCCTCATCACCAATGAAACGGTTCAAAACCTAGGCTATTCTAGACAAGTGCTGCGAAAAATCGATTCTTCCGGCGACGTGTTGAATCAAGTCGTCACCAGTCTGTGTGATGCACCGGAAGTCTGGTCAGCTTTGTCCACGGATGCGGTTGGAAATGTTTATGTCGTAAGCACTTTCCAGATCTCCACAGGGGATGGACGCCCGGCGGTCACCAAGTTTGATTCCTCGCTGAACTTTCAGTGGCGCGCCTTTGGCCTGCCTAACAGCGTGAATGTCGAGTATGGCATTACGGGGTCATATGATCTGCATGTGGGGCCTCTGGGCATCACAGTTCTTCATGACATCGTGGGTGATGATGAAACGGAATTTGCTCACAGACATCCTCAGTTTCTGCGTTTCTCTTTGAGCGGTGATCTTTTGTGGGCTCGCGCAGTGCAACGTCCATCTAACTCATCCGTCCAAGGTGATGACTCTGTGCAATTTATGGAAGTGACCACTGCCGGAGACACTCTTTTCCTCGGCTACTTTGGGCCTGATGCTGTTTACGGCAAAATCAGCAATGCCGGAGACATCCAATTTTACCGCACCATTTCTGAGGCAGAAGAGGAAGCCACCGCTCAGCGCACAACCCTTTTACCCAATGGCAAACTGGCCGCATTGTTTCACGACCAAGTCGGCAACAACCCCGGCCAGCAGACTATCCGGGAATTCGCGAATCCAGCCAGTGTTAACCTCCCTGTCACTCTGGATCCTTTGCTCCCCGCAGACCAGGATCTACTAACAGGAAATACGGTGACTTTGAAAGTCATCAATCGCGGCAGTATCGCCACCTCCTACCAGTGGCGTAAAAAAAACCAGGCTGGCACTCACCATAATATCGACGGAGCGACGGCTGATACGCTGGTCTTGGAAGACATCGCGCTGACAGCGGCTGGAGAATACAGTTGTGTGGTCACCAACGGATCCGGCCCAGTGACTTCTCGCATAGCCACGTTAACAGTGGTGCAAGCGGTGCCCTTCGATGTGGCGTTGGACAGTCCTGACCGCACATGGACAACCGGGGCAAATTCAACGCCTGCCTGGTTTGGTTTTGGCGGAACGCCGAGCTATGACGGGGTCGATGCTGCCTCTTCAGGGGTGGTCGGCCGCTCCGAAAGCACCACTATCGAAACCATCGTCGATGGACCTGCCACCATCAGTTTTTGGTCGAAAGCAGATATGGAAGACTTCCAGGATAATTTCTTTTTCTACATTGATGGAGAAATGGTCTCAGGATCTTATTGGGCTTACGATTGGCGGAAGGAAACTCATGAAATTGAAGGTGACGGCCCCCATACTTTAAGCTGGGTCTTTTCTCGCAGCAGCACGAGTAATGAAGGGGTCACGCACAAGGCTTGGCTGGATGCCTTCGCGATTGCTGGTCAGATGTCCCTTGGCGAAGGTTTGGACAATGCAACCCTGACTTTCACCACCGGCGGGACAGACTACGAAGGAGACCCCCTGCCTGCGGGCACGGGGTGGAAAGCAGTCAGTTCCCCAGAGCCCGCTCATGACGGTGTGGATTCAGCCTCCAGTGGTGAGATCTTTAATGACGAGGAATCGTGGATGGAGACCACAGTGACGGGTCCGGGCACTCTCGACTTCTGGTGGAAGGTCTCTTCCGATCCTTCTGACCGTCTGAAACTGGGCATTGATGAAGTGTATTCCTACGGATCTATTTCCGGTCAGCAGGACTGGGTGCACATGATCGTGCCCATTCCAACGTCGGGGACACATACCATACGTTGGTCTTATGTGAAGAATGAGTTCACGAATGGAGGGCTGGATACAGCCTGGGTGGACCAGGTCGTGTTCACTCCAGGAACTCCGGTGATTGCTACGGCACCATCCTTCACGTCACAGCCAGCGTCACGGCTAGGCATTGTAGGCGGCTCAGTCGCCTTTTCACCCGTGGTCAGCGGGTCACCAACGATCACTTATCAATGGAAAAAAGCGGGCAAGGATATCCTAACTGCCAAGAGTCTGGGTCTCGTCCTGCAAAATTTGAAAAGCACCGACGTCAGTAGCTATCTGCTGAGGGCAACGAATCCCCAGGGCAGCACGGATTCCCAGATGGCCTATCTTGGACTCGCGACACGTGGTCCTGCGGCTGTCACGGTCAAAGAGGGGGCGGCTCTCTCGCTCAGCGCTACAGCCACCGTGCCAGTGGGCGCTGTGATCAATGAATACATTTGGTTGCTGGATGGTGACCCTCTCGGAGATGGTGTCCTCCATGGTGCCACGATCAGTGGAAGTGGAAGCAAGAGCCTAAAAATCACAAACATGAATGCCCTGCTTGCGGGTGCGTTTACTTGTCAAATGCGCATGGGTCCCAAGACACCTGCGACATCCAATTGGGCACCCGTTTACGGCAACAATGGTGATACCAATGTATCGGTCATCGAAAAACCGGTGATTTCTACACCTGTTTTGCCTTCACACATTGTGAGTGAGACGGTGGACATTCCCATCCTGGTTTCAAATAGTCCGACGAAAGTATCCGTGTCAGGATTGCCTGCGGGTGTTGTTTACAATACCATCACTCGTAAGCTGACCGGCAAGGCCACAGCGCCTAACAAAATGGTCAAAGGCATCGCCCAGCCTTATCAGATAAAGATCAGTGCCACCAATACCGCGGGGACCGTCGTCGCCGGCCCGTTTCCTTGGAATATCACGTCGTTGGATACGCGGGCAGAGGGCAGCTACAATGCCCTTATTGATCGTAACCTTGCGCTCAATGGCACTACCGGTAACACCCACGGTTTTGGAGGCACCTTTAAAACGACGATCACGAATACCGGAGCCCTGTCTGGCACTCTTAAGCTGGGTAGCGTTTCATATTCATTCAAAGGCGCGTTGAATGCTTATCAGCCAACCGTTGACGATGAAGACGTTAATCCAACGGCCTCCATCACCATCACGCGGAAGTCTCCGCTGCCATCCATCGGCATCACTCTGGATTTTGATCTGACTGCGGGCAGTGTGACTGGCACAGTCACTGCCGGTGCTGCGTTAGCACCGCTTAACGGATGTAAGGCTATCATTTCTACAGCCTATGAAGGACTGCACAATGCCGCGCTTTTCATTGATCCAACTCTAACCACCAATACTGACTATCCGCAGGGCAGCGGTTACGCCACCCTCAAGGTCAGTAAAACGGCGGTCGTCACCTGGGGCGGTAAACTGTCTGACAGCACTGCCATCGTGGGCAGCTTCCCAGTGGGTGTTGGAGGCCTCGTTCCATTGAATGCGATGATGTATAGCAACACAGGCAGCGTGCAGGGCTGGGTGACGATTACATCTTCCAATCACCATGTGGATGGCTCAGTGAATTGGTATAAGGCGCAGCAGAACACTACCTTCAGCTACAAAGCTGGTATTCCACCTCACAATCTGACAGTCACCGGTGGTCTATACGAGCCAAAGAACGTCAGTCTATACAGCATGCTGGGCCTTAGTGCGGGTGAGGCAAATACCCAGACAGCCTTTTCGAAGGGAGGCCTGGGCTCGCCCCTGACAAAAACCTTCAAGATCACGGCGGATAACAAACTCACTGTCCCTGTCCATGACATTGCGCTGAGCCTCAAAATAACTCCCGCCACAGGTCTCATCACCGGCAGCTTTACCCAACCTGGGCTAACTTTGAGCAAGCCGCGCAAGGCTACGGTTTATGGGGCCATCATTCCCCGGCTCAACAAAGGTCATGGCTTCTTCGTTTTACCTGAACTGCCCACACCTCCGGCCACCACCGCACCTATTTTAAGTGGGAAGGTGGAGATCGGCGCACCTTAATATTTACCGAAAGCTCAGCATCCCAGTTTCCTCAGATGGGGAACTGGGATGCTGCTGGATTCACCCCAGCAGAAGGCCCGTCTCCAGACCTTTGCCTCTCAGAAAATCTCCCGCTGCCATCTTTTTGCCACCTTCGGCCTGCACTTCTTCGAGGGCTAGCAGGCCTTGGCCGCAGGCGACGATGAGTCCTGTTTTCGGATCACTGCTGACCACCGTTCCCGGAGCGGGACAGGATTCAGCCTCGGGTATGACACGGGCGCGATGCACCTTCAGCGGGGCAGGTTTATCCCCTGGAAGAAGGGTGAAGGTTCCCGGCCAGGGATTGTAGGCACGGATTAGAAATTCCAGTTCCACTGCGGGGCGGGTCCAGTCCAGACGGCCATCCTCACGCTTCAGTTTTCCACAGTGAGTGGCCAGGGCATTATCCTGCGCTTTTCTGGGTGCAGGGCCGGAGGCAATGAGGTCCAAGGCTTCCTCCAGGCTGGAGGGGGCAGCCAGGGCTAATTTATCATGCAGCGTGCCGCCTGTATCGGTTGGTTCGATAGTCACACGATCCATCAGCAGGATGTCTCCCGTATCCAGCCCCTCATCCATGTGCATGATGGTCACTCCGGTTTCAGCATCGCCAGCGCGGATGGCGGCCTGGATGGGTGAAGCTCCGCGATACTTGGGCAAAAGCGAAGCGTGAATGTTCAGGCAGGCCAGCTTGGGCACATTCAGCACATCGCGGGAGAGGATCTGACCATAGGCAACGACGACAGCCACATCCGCATTGAATGCCTTTAGCTCCTCCACTGCATGGCGGATTTTCAGGGGTTGGAGGACTGGGATGCCTGCGGCCTGCGCGCGCACCTTCGTCTGCGGCGGCGTGAGCACTAGCTTTCTCCCCGCCGGTTTATCCGGCTGAGTGACCACGCCCACCACTTGATGTTTGGGGGTATAGATCAGCCATTCCAGCGAGGGCAGTCCGATGTCCCCGGTTCCAATGAAAAGGATACGCATATCCCCTTCCCTTATACCTTCATTTGCTCAATGTCACGCCAGGCCTGGAGTGTCATCACACCGGCGAGGATGTCATAGAGAACCTTGGCGGGAGGCTGGCTGGCATCGATCTCCACAATGCGGTCGCCCTTATAGTATTCCAGGATCGGCTTGGTCTCCGCCTCATAGGTGGCGAATCGCTGCTGAATCACGGATTCATTGGCGTCATCGAAGCGGTTGTCTTTCAGTGCACGTTTGCGCAGCCGCCGGGCGAGTTCGGTGCGGTCTGGACAGGAGAGGTGAAAGACCTTCAGCACCTCGATGTCTTCTTCCATAAACTTCGCTTGATCCACATTACGAGGGATGCCATCCAGCACCAGGAAATCAATCTCCGGCTTGAACTGATGGCCATCCACCCGCTGCCTGATGTTTCCCCGCCAGAGCTGCACTGTGATGTCATCTGGCACCAGTTCACCCCGGCTGGAATATTCGACAAACTTCTGTCCCAATGTCGTGCGAGTATCCAGAGAGCGGAAGACATCCCCGCAGGCCAGATGATGAAAACGCGGAATGGAGCCGAGCACTTTCCCCTGCGTTCCCTTGCCGCTGCCGGGAGCGCCAAGGATAAGAAGAGTGCGAAAACGAGGGGTGGATTCAGCCATGATCAGAAAATATTTAGCACGTCACGGGAGCGTCACAAGCTAGGCTTAAGGCTACTTTCACACTTATTGTTATCGGATTTCATCCAATCTTGCCATCAGCGCAGCGGTCACCTGCTCCGGTTTTAGATGCTGCCACTCGCCTTTTTCTGCTTGGATCACGGTCACTCCCGCTTGCGGTGGAGCCCACAGCGCCGGGTCCGTCGGGCCAAAAAGCAGCAGGCACGGTACCCCGCACGCCGCCGCCAAATGGGAAATGCCGCTATCATGGCCCAGGAAAAAACCGCAGGTCCCCAGCCTGTCCGCCAGCTCTGGCAGTGGCAGGGCATGCCAGTGATCCTCAGCGCGAAATGCCGCTACATTTACCCCGCGCTCCAGCTCCGCCTCCCCCGTAATGAGCACCAGTTCCACCGCGCCGATCTCTTGCTGAAGTGCCGCCATCACCTGAGCCCAGTTTTCCACCGGCCAGTTTTTTTTGGTTGAGCCGCTGCCCAGATGCAGAGCGATGCGTTTCGGTTCTACCGCTGGCTCGGCTGGCGCAAGCACGGGCTTTCGCCATTCGGGCTCCTCCAGATACATCGCTAGTTTCTCCAGAGGTTTGGCCAGTTGCTGCGCGGCGTGACCTTGTCCAGGGCGGATTGAGTGGGGGCATTCCAGCAGCGTTTTCACTCCCATGCCCTCAAGCTGGCCACGCAAGATGCCATCGGGGTCAAAGAGGTAGCTTACCACGACATTGAAGCTCAGCAGATATTCCACCAGAGCCGGGTCAATGGTGGCCCCTTTGGCAAAGAGCAGCGCCATGGACCGGTGCTCCAGGCTGCGCATCGAATCTGCAAGCCCCGCTTTCAACGCCAGATCCATGATGCCCGGATACCCCAGCACCTCCAGATGGCATCCGGAGAAAGTTTCACGGATCAGCCGGATAGCGGGCAGCGTCAGAATAAAATCTCCGATAGCCCCTCCGCGGATGACCAGGATGCGCGGCTTCTTGCGCTCCATAGCGGGATCAATACGTCGTGATGGCCAGCAGCAGCAGCAGCGCACCGTAGCCGATGCCGCCCCAGACGGCCACGCTCCACCGCACTGGCTTGGCCAGCAACCAGGTGATCCAGTCCCGCATCAGGAAAGGCATGCCCACAAAGAACATGCCGACGATGATCCAGGCATAAGCCAGGATGGGCAGGAGCAGACGCGTCACCTGCGGCTGCAAAAATGCCGCTGCCAACACCGGACCAGCCGCCAGCAGCATCAGGGAACCCAGTGCACGCACGGCCAAAAACTCCTTCACATACATTAGCACCAGCACAAAACCGATGGGCACCAGCATGAGAAACCACTTCCTCAGAAAAAAGAATTCCCCCATGTCCATATTAAACAGGCACATCATCCCCCAGGCGAAGCCGATGCTCAGCAGCACTACGCCCCAGAAATAATTGCGCGGGAAACCCTTCAGGAAAGCCTTGGCCGTATCTGCATTCTTCCAGGCCCAGAGATGGGTCGCCAGCAGTGCCAGCCCCAAAACGATGCCCGTGGGCTTCAGGGGGATACCACCGGAGGGTTCCAGATGGTAAAGGTAGTTGTGCAGATCAGTCAGCATGTGGGCCGTCACCCTGTCTCGTCTCGGCTCCGAATCAATCAAATCACAAAATGCTTTTGAGATGATTTCTCCGGTTGCTTGGAAATTTGTTGAGATTATTCCTCAATAAGACACTCTTCTGAGTCCTCTCCCATCGTCGGTCACGCTTTCTCATGGCTAGCTTCCCCAGCACCTACCAACTCAAGGCGTCAGAGCTGGACGAAGTTTATGTGGCAGAATCCAACATTGAGGAACATGGACTCGTTGTGGAGTCCCACTATGTACCCCTGGTTCCCTGGGTGCAGGGCAGCACCACGACCCGCACGGTCCGCCCCGGCTTTTACATGCATTGGGCGGATGAATTCTTCGACCGGGAGTTGCGTCTCCGCTGCAATGAAGAGCTGGACTTTTACGTCATCACCTTTGCACTGGAGGGCCACTGGCAGGAGATTTCCGGCGCACGCCGCCGCACCTATGACCGCCACGCCGGCACCATGGCACTCATCCGTTTCAGCCAGTCCAAGGAGCATCGTGCCATGCCCACCGCCCAGGCCAAGCAGGCGCGGCACCTCACCGTCGCCATCGAGGGTAGCCAGCTCCGCCATTGGCTCACGGATCGGGAGCTGACGGAGCACCCGCAATGGCGCCGGTTCCTCAATGGTGAGGGGGATCCATGCATCGTCGCCCCCCTCACCCCCCGTGCCCGGCTGGTGGTGGAGCAGATCCAAAACTGCCCTTTCCAGGGTGCCTGCCGGGCGTTGTCCATGGAGGCCCGCTGTCTGGACCTCATCGTGGAAATGATCGTTGCCCTCAGCCCCGCCCCATTACTTTCCAGCCGCCGCCTCACCTCTCAGGACCAGGAGCGCATTTACGCAGCTGCTGAACTCCTGCGCAAATCGCTGGAGGCACCTCCCACGCTCATGGAGCTGGCCACCCGAGTTTCCTTGAGCGAGTCCAAGCTGAAGTCCGGCTTTCATCAGGTTTTTGGAACTACCACTTTTGGTTATCTCCGCCAGCAGCGGCTGGAAAAAGCGCGGCTGCTGCTGGAGCGGGGGGATTGTACCATTCTGGATGCCTCCCATATGGTCGGCATTAGCAATCCCAGCCACTTTGCCACCCTGTTCAAGCAGCAGTTCGGCATGAATCCGAAGCAGTTTCAACTGAACGCCACGCGGCAGAAATAAAACGCCATGTGGTAGAAATCAGATGATAACGGGTCTCAGTAGCTGCCTGCATGAAGCCCCTCCCGCTGTCCCTCATTTTCACCTGCCTTTCCCTGACCCCTCTCTGGGCGCAACAAGCCCCAGACGCGGCCGCTACGGAAGTGGAAACCCTGCCAGAAGTCATCGTCT
Source organism: Prosthecobacter fusiformis (assembly GCF_004364345.1). Lineage (NCBI taxonomy): Bacteria > Pseudomonadati > Verrucomicrobiota > Verrucomicrobiia > Verrucomicrobiales > Verrucomicrobiaceae > Prosthecobacter > Prosthecobacter fusiformis. The sequence continues at coordinate 930,552 of NZ_SOCA01000001.1, forward strand.
CCGCTGAAGCGGAACCAAAGAACCGCTATACGGAACCGGTCTCCAACTCTGCATCCCGTTTGCCGGAAAATGTGATGGAGGTCCCCCGCTCCGTGCAGACGGTCACCCAGCAGGTCATCCAGGACCGGGCCATTGTGGATCCCCAGGAAGCCGTCCAGAACGTCAGCGGTGTGCAGCGTGGCGGTTCCTTCACCGGCACCGGGGAGACCTACCGCCTGCGCGGATTTGCCCAGCAGACTTACATCAAGGACGGCTTCCGCGCCGGGTCCGTCCCCGGCGGCATCTCCTTCACTGCCGTCTCCCCTACGGACGTGGCCAACCTTCAGCAGATCGAAGTTCTCAAAGGCCCTGCCTCCATCCTCTTCGGGCGCGGGGAGCCTGGCGGCGCGGTAAATTACATCACCCGCACGGCCGGTTTTGAGGATTCCTACAGCATTCAGCAGATGGTCGGCAGCTTTGACTTCTACCGCACCCAGGTCAATGCCAACTGGGCCGCCGTGCCGGACAAGTTCGCCCTCCGTTTCGATGGTGCTTTTGAGACCGGAGATTCCTACATTGATCTGGTGGAGTCGGAGCGCACCTTCATTGCCCCGGCTTTTGCCTGGAAGATCAGCGAGGACACCCTGCTGAATTTCCGCGCGGAATACAGCCACGATGAACGCTCCACCATCCCCGGCATGCCTTATCAGAATGGCAGCGTCATCGGCGGCATCCCTTACGACCGCTATTTTGGGGAACCCGGTTATACCCGCAATGTAACGGACACCTACCGTGCGCTCCTGACCCTGGAGCACCGGTGGAATGAGCATCATAAAACGACTCTCTCCCTCCACGGGCTGACCTCCACCAGTGAAGGAGGCTACTTCATTCTCTTCAACTTCGCTGGCCCGCTCCAGGACCCGGTCACCGGAAACATTGCCCGCTCCGCATCCACCACGGACTTTGCCGAGCATTACCTGACCGCGCGGCTGGATCACCTCATCACCTGGGACCTAGCCCCGGATGTGAAGAACGAGCTGCTCATCTCCGCCGAGTTTGACTACCAGAACAATGACAACATCCGGTACCTCAGCGGGCATACAAGCCTCAATCCCTCAAATCCGGTTTACACGGGTTATCAGCCCAGCCCCCTGGTCCCCGTCCCAGGTTTCCCCACCACTTTTTCAGAGGCCACCGACACGGATGCCAAAGCCTATTCCCTGCTGCTCATGGACAAGGTTTCCTTCGGCGAATCCGTGTTCCTGAATTTTGGCGCGCGGCTGGAGTGGTTTGATGCCAGCAATTCCTCCGTTTATGTGGACCCAGGAGTGCCGTTCGGGAGCTCCTATGCCGAGCTAGACCAGGGCAGCGTGAATCCCTTTGTCGGTCTGGTCTTCAAGCCTATTCAACAGCTCGCCCTATACGGCAGCTACTCGGAAAGCACCTTTTCGTTTAAAAACATCGCGCTGAGAACCTCCGGCGGTGAAAGCCTGGACCCGGAGCGCGCCCGCCAGTTTGAGCTGGGGGCCAAGACCGAGCTGCTGGACGGCAGATTCATCGCCAGCGCTGCCTTCTTCCAGATCAATAAGACTGACATCGCCGCCGCAGATCCTGGCAACCCGCTGTTCTCCATCAATGCAGGCGAGGAGCGCAGCCGTGGTTTTGAGCTGGACCTCGCGGGTGAGCTGGCCCCTGGCTGGAGGCTGCTGATGAACTACGCCTACCTGGAAAGCCGCATCATTGATGCTCCCGGCGGAGCCAATGTGGGCAACCGCCGCCCCGGTGTACCGGAAAACAGCGGCAGTATTTTCACCACTTATGAGATCCAGACGGGCAAGCTAAAAGGGTTCGGTTTTGGCGGCGGCGTTTACATGAGTGACCGCGTGGCCGTGGATACCATCAACAGCGGCAATCTGGCCGGTTATGCGCAGACGGATGCCCTGGTCTTTTACCGGCGTAATAACTGGCAAGTGCAGCTCAATGTGAAGAACCTTTTCGATAACGAAATCTTCTACTCCACGGATAACTCCACCATGGTCCAGGCAGGCCATGCCCGCACCTTCATCGCGTCCGTGAAATTCGAGTTTTAATCTCAATGGCCACCCCCGCCTCACTCCGCCGCTGGACCACCGTACACCGCTGGAGCAGCCTCTTTTGCACTGCCAATCTGCTGTTCCTCTGCGTCACCGGTCTCCTGCTCATCTTCCACCCGGAGATTGACGCCATGCTCGGCTCCATGCCAGAGATCCGGCAAGAAGGACGGACGATGCTGCCGCCTGGCCAGTTGGTGGAGGCGGCACGGGAGGCCCGGCCAGGCTGGTCCCCGGCCGTTTATTCTGAGGATGAAGACCACCCAGGCCGGGCCTATGTATCCATGCTGCCGCCGGGCGTTCAGGATCTGGGAGAAAGCAAGACCGTCATTCTGGATGGCTTCACGGGGCAAGCGGCAGAGGTGAAGCTGGACCAGACGTTCAGCATGATTGTGCTGAATCTGCATGCCAATCTCTTCGCCGGGTTCATCGGGGAATTGTTTCTGGCCTTGGTGGGCATCGCTTTCTTCGTCGCATTGATTTCAGGCGTGGTCCTATACGCACCCTTTATGCGCAGCTGCCTCTATGGCTTGATTCGTCGTGACCGTAGCAGGCGCATCTTCCAGTTGGACCTGCATAACCTCGTCGGCATCTCGACGTTGGCTTGGTGCTGCGTCGTCTGTTTCACTGGCATCATTCTGGAGCTGGGAAAACCCCTCCTGATGATTTACCAGCATCAGGACCTCGCCGCCATGACCGCCCCGTTTAAAGATCGTCCTGCACCGGAGCGCATCGTGCCACTGGATCAGGCCATCGCGACTGCCCAGCAGGCATGGCCTGCGCATCGAATGCAGTTCGCCGTTTTTCCAGGCACTCAGTTAACCGGACAGCATCATTTCACGCTCTTTATGGCGGCTGAGTCCGGCTTGGCTAAGCGCGTGCCCAAACTGACACTGGTGGATGCTGCCACCGGAGAGCTCACCGTTGCTAGTGATGCCCCCTGGTACATCCAGGCGCTTTTTGTTAGCGGCCCGCTGCATTTTGGTGACTACGCCGGGACGCCACTGCGGATCATCTGGGCCTTGTTTACCATCCTTACCATCATCCTCTGCGTCAGCGGACTTTACCTTTTCATTGCCAAACTACGCGGACGCCGCCGTGATCTTCCGCTGCTTCAGGAGGCCACTTCATGAACTCTCTCCGCCGCTCTACCTGGGCCATCCCCGCCATCCTGGCATTCACTTCCCTGACCGCCCTGATTCTTGCCCTTGTGGCAGAAGGCGTATGGGACTGGCTTTCCTGGACCCTACTGGCCCTGCCACCGGCTTTGATTATCGGCTTTTGGCTGAAAAAATAGCGTCTGGTTGTCGGTTCCAAAATCCGTCTTCAAGTCAGAAAAGACTAAATTCTTTTCCGTGCGCTTTCGTCTGTGTGCTATTCTCACACAGCGAATTTCCCCGCACGTCATGAAACTTACCACGCGTTTTGGGCTGGCTTCAGCCCTATGTTTTGCGGCTCTGCTGCCGCTAACTGTCTCCCTGGCGGCTCCTTTCAAAAAGAGCCGTACTGAAGTCAAAGCTGAGCCGGTTTTAGAGGCCGAGCTCACCGTGAATCCGGCGGAGTTGTCTCCGGAGTCCACCATTGAAGTGGTCTTTCCCACGCCGATGATTTCCAAGGACAAGATCGGCCAGGTGGATACCGAGTCGCCGTTGTTGGTGCAACCCGCATTGGCTGGGGAGTTCCAATGGGTGAGCACAAGAAGCGGACAGTACAAGCTCAAGCAGGCTCCGAAGTTCAATGCCAGCTATGATTTCGCCCTGCGCCCAGGCTTGCGTGATCTGGCGGGCAAGTCCCTTTCAAGCGAGGCGATTGCCTCCGTCAACAGCGCTCAGTTCCGCATCATTGACCAGTCCCCCAAATGGTTCAGCGACGATGAGGCCAAGCGTGTGCCGCGTTTCCTGTTTGAGTTCAACGACAACGTCACCGCAGCGGACACGGCACCGCACATGGCTTATGTCTCGGAAGAACCAGCACTCAGCATTCCGGTGGTCGCCCGCCACGCCTCTGCGCAGGATTTCGCAAATTACAGCGAACCTCAGCCCACTTGGGCTGAAGAGATTGCCAAGGTGAAACCGCAGTTACCTGCCGGAACTACACGCCTGAGCGCCATTGTGGTGGAACCAGTGGAGCCTCTGCCAGTGGCTAAGAAGTGGAAGCTTATCGTCAGAACGAGTCTGATGAATGCTTCTGGTTATGTCAATCTGGCCGCAGGTAGCGAGATCGCCCTTGGAGATGTGAAACCATTCGAGGTCAAGGGAATGGTCGGCCATACGCCCTTTGACCAGCCGCCTTACCTGGAGATCGATTTCAACAAAAGCCTGCTACCCTCTCATGAAGGCCCCTGGACGGCTGAGGAGTTGAAGCCCCTGACGGATCGCATCGCGGCATCTGTCCACATCGAGCCTTTTGTCGAAGGCCTGACGGCTGAAATTCGTGGTTACAGTTTCCGCCTCACCGGAGCCTTCGCTTTGAAGTCCCCCTACCGTGTGACAGTGGCCCCAGAAATCATGTCGGGTGACGGTCTGCCTCTCTCCGCTCGTGTGGATCAGGAAGCCTCCTTCATCCCGAACCCACCTTACATCGCAGCCCCTGCTTTTGTGCGCACCCAACTCTCCAGCGGCAGCGGGGACTTTGAAGTCTCCGTCGCCAACGTGCGAGAGGTGCGTGTGCGCGCCCGCCGTCTCACCGGCCCTGAACTCCTCCAGACTACGCAGAAGTACGAGAAGTACCGCAGTGCCTTTTACCTCAACGAGAAAAAGAAAAACGAATTCCGTCCCGAGACTCTGGATACTTATCCTGGCACCGTGGTTTTTGACCGGACCTTCCCGGTGAACAAGCCGCTGGATCACAGCGAGATGATCAAGCTCAACTGGCTGGAAATCCTGGGCAGCGATGCAGGTGCCCCCCTGTTCCTGGAATTTGAAGGCCGGGCTTCCGAAGGCTTGGATCACAAAGGGGTCATCACTCAGACTCTCGTCCAGTTCACGGACCTGGGCCTCATGCAGAAGAGCAACGGGCGTGAAACACTCGTCTTTGCCACGTCTCTCAAAACAGGAAAGCCGGTGGCTGGCGTGCGCCTGACCGCAGTGGATGCTGAGCAGAAGCTGATTGGTTATGCCGATACTGATGCCAGCGGCATCGCTACATTGAAAGGGGCAGATCCTTCCCTCATCCTGGCGGAAAAAGGAGGCGACTGCACCGCCCTTGATTGCGATAGCTCCCACATTGGTGGTGCCGTCCCTTATGACATTCCGACCGCGTGGGAAGATGTGTGGAAGCCCGTCCGCCGTACCTTTGTTTTTTCTGACCGCCCCTTGTATCGCCCAGGGGATACCGCACATGTGAAAGCGCTCACCCGCATCCGTGTGGCTGATGATCTGACCCTGGATCCTGCCGCCACCAAAGCCCGCGTCGTGATCCGCGATCCACGCTACCGTGTGGTGATGGAAAAGGAGATTTCTTTCACTCCAGGCGGCTCTTGGAATGAAGACTTTAAACTGCCTGAGGGTCCGCTCGGCTGGTATGAAATGCTGGTCCACTTTGACACTCCCGGAAGTGAGAATGAAGGGGCCAGTGGCTTCTACAATTTCCGCATTGATGACTACAAGCCCAACAGTTTCGAAGTCAAAATGGACGGTCAGAAGTTGGAGATCCTTGCGGACCGCCTGAGGCTGCCGCTGAGCGCCAATTATTACATGGGCAAATCACTCAGCCGTGCCAAAGCAAGCTGGACGGCGTCCTCTTCCCGCTCCTTCACTGCGCCTGCGGGGTATGATGACTATCACTTCGGTGCAGCTCCCCGCTGGGCGTACTATGGCAAAGATCGCGATGCTGATGGCAACTACGATGACAGCGACTCCGAAGAGGAAAGTGAGTGGTGGGTCAATGGCGATGTCTTCCTGGCCGAAGACGGTACCGCCACTCTAGAAATGCCCATGCCACCGCCAGATCGTGCAGCGCTGCCCCAGCAGGTACGCGTCACGGCAGAGGTCACGGACATCAACCAACAGACCATCAGTTCAGCCACGGAATTCGAAGTTCCAGGTGCCGCCTATATTCTCGGTTTGAAGGGACCTCAGATGTTTGGCACCGCAGGTCAGGATGTGCGTGTGGATGTGGTGGCCATTGACTCCAAAGGCCAGCCAGCCACCGGAGATGTGCGTGTGGATGTGATCGTCGAACGCCAGGAATACCACACCCTGAAAATCGCCACGGCTGGCGGAGGCTCCACCACGAAGGACCAGGTGATCTTGCGTGAGGAACTCAAACAATCGTATGACCTTAAAGCTGCGGCCGCAGGCACACCGCCCACGACGTTGATCAACTTCAAGCCCGTTCGTGGCGGCGTCTATTTTGTCACTGCGCAGGCCATGGATGCCCAGGGTAAAAAACTCCTTTCTCGTCTGCCTATTTACGTCCTCGGTGGCGGTGAATTTCCATGGGCTATGGAGGACGGGGCACGCATCAATCTCCAGCCGGAGAAGAAAAAGCTGAAGCCGGGTGAAGAGGCCGTCATCGTGGTGAAGACTCCCATCGCAGGCACTGCTCTCGTCAGTGTCGAGCGTAACAAAGTGCACCGCCACTTCGTCACCCAGATCTCACCCGAGCAGCCCGTCATCCGCGTGCCGGTGCAGGATGAAGAAGCGCCAAATGTCTTTGTCTCCGTCGTACTGGTGCGCGGCAGTGAAGGCAGTCCGAAACAGCACAAGATGCCCGAGTATAAAGTGGGCTATTGCCAGCTTGAAGTGGATTCCAAAGTGAAGGAACTAACCGTCGCCATCACCCCCGAAAAACCTGAAATTTTGCCGGGTGAATCGTTCGCTATCAGCGGCACCATCACAGATTACCAAGGCAGGCCCGTCAGTGGTAGCGAAGTCACCCTTTATGCCGTGGATGAAGGGGTGCTCAGCCTGATGAAGCACGAGACTCCAGATCCGTCCGCTTACTTTCATGAAGACCAGCCCCTGGCGATCGACAACTACACCTCCTTTGATGACCTGCTCCCAGAAGAATTTGCTGCGCGTGATCGTGGCAATAAAGGGTTCCTCATCGGCGGCGGCGGAGACATGGATGACAGCTCCAAACAGGTGCGGAAAAACTTCGTTGCCACGCCTCTCTGGCTGGCCACCACGCTGACCAATGCAGAGGGTAAAATCACCACCTCGGTCATGGCTCCAGACAACCTCACGCGTTACCGCCTGATGGCTGTCGCCAGCAGCGGTGCGGATCGTTTTGGCAGTGGGGAGTCTGCTTTTAAAATCAACAAACCTCTGATGGTCGAGCCAGTCGTTCCACGCTTTGCCCGACTGGAGGACGAGACACTGCTGAAGGCCGTCATACACAACACCACCCCACATTCAGGTGAGGTGCGCGTGCGTCTGGAATTGGATGATACCGCCGACTTCATCCGTGAAGAGCGCCTGTTCATTCCTGCCAGCTTGAAGCCTGAAGATTCTGCCGATCCAAAAGTATGGCAACAGACCATCAGCATCAAAGCGGGTGAAACCACCTCCGTGGCCTACCCGGTCAAGTTCACCAAACTGGGCACCGCTAACTGGAAATGGGCGGCAGAAACAGTCACCTGGACCGCAGGCGCACCAGCCCTAAAGGATGCCACCCTTTCCACCTTTGAGGTCACCTATCCGGTGCCTGAATTGAAGGAGGTGCGTTATGCCCGCCTCACGTCCGGCACCCCGGCTGAAAACTTGGCGAAGCAGATCAATCCTGCACTGCTCGAAGGTGAAGGCAGCGTACAAGTGAGCATCAGCACTTCACGTCTCTCAGAGGCCAAAGACGCGCTGGAATACATCCTGACTTATCCTTACGGCTGTGCCGAACAGACCACCTCCGCCACCATGCCATGGCTGGCCCTGGGTGGATATCAGCCCTTGTTTCCTGACCTCATCAGCCCGGAAAAATCCAAGGACGCCATTCAGAAAGGTGTGAACAAACTGCTGCAAATGACCACCGAAGAAGGAGGTCTGGCCTACTGGCCCGGCGGCAATGAACCCTCCAGGTGGGCCAGCGCTTACGGGGGGCTGATGCTCCTGCGGGCCAAAGATGCCGGGGCGGATGTGCCACCAGAGGCACTGGACAAACTGCTCGCATTCCTGTCCGGGAAACTGCGCGGACTGGAAGAGGAAAAGGACTTTAATAACATCACGGATTGCGCCCTCTCCCTCTATACCCTGGCTAAGGGCAAGAAAGCGGAACCGGCCTACCAAAATTTGCTTCATTCGAAACGGACCACCCTTCCAGAAGCCGCACGTCTTTATACGGCCCTGGCCATGTGCTTGTCAGACGCCCCAAGTGACCAGATCAAGGAGATGGTCGGCTGGATGCCCCCGGCTGCGCCAGAAAAGACCACGACGAAAAAGAAGATCCTGGCCCCCACCCGTCCCGCTGTTTCCGGCTGGTCCCACTGGGCAGGCAACGATGTCAACAAAGCCCTTCGACTCATTGTTTATACACATCTGGGGCTGAAACAGGATGCTGAAGCGCTGGCTCTTTCCATGCTTCAAAGCCGCAATGGCCGGGGTGAATGGGGGAATACCTTCACTAATGCTTGGACCCTCACTTCCCTGGCCGCTTATGAACGCAGCTTGAAAAACAGTGCCTTGCCGCTCATGGCCACGGTCCTTTGGGATGCCCAGGAACAACCACTCAACATCCCCGCCCATCCAGGTACGGCCCAGGTCTCCTTTGCCCTCAATGAAAAGCTGTCCTCCGCCCCGCTGAAAGTGGAGCTTCCTGAAGGGCGCGAAGCCTTCTCCCGAATCCAGGCCAGTGCCTATCCGCCCGCCCGCGATTTCGCCGGTGAAAACAAAGGTTATGCCATTGAGCGCACCTACCAAAAACTGGTGGATGATGGCTCCATGCAGCCTGCGGACAACCTCCGCGTGGGAGACATGGTGGTCGTGACTCTTCAAATCGAAATTGGCGGTGATGACCGTTACCTCGCCATCAACGATCCGCTCCCAAGCGTCCTGGAAGCCATCAATCCTGAGTTCGATACCCAGAGCGAGCGCGAAGGCGACCAGTTGCCCGAAGGTGTCGGTGCCTGGTTCTGCGACCATCGCGAAGTCCGCGCAGATCGCGCCCTGTTTTTCACCGACTACGCTCCAGAAAAAGGCAAGTTCCAGCTCCGCTACCTGGCCCGTGTAATCGGCGAGGGAGATACCATTGCCCCTCCTGCGAAGATCGAGGCCATGTATGAGCCGGACAAATACGGCCTCAGCCCCAGCCAGCGCCTCCGCACCCTGCCCTCCGCCACAGGTCAGGTGGCCGGACCGTAAGCTGGGTGTTAAGACCGAGGGTCTTTGATTTAACCGCAAAGGGGCAGAGGAGCAAAGAAGGAAAAGTGTGTGAAGCTCTGATCCAATTCATTCTTTGCCTCCTCTGCCTCTTTGCTCCTCTGCGGTATAGCCGAGCGTTTTTTCCCGTCACTTCCCACCGCCTTTCCATTCGCACCTCACCACGAGTCATGCGATGGAATCGCCATGCAATTCAACCGCCGTCCCAAGTTCCGTCCCACCCGCACCATTGGCGGCCAGGAAGTCACCCCCCGCAAGAGCATGGGGCAAAACTTCCTAGTGGATGAGGAAGTGGCCCGCTGGATCGCCGATCAGATCGAACCCGATGGTGCGGCCTTCGTGGTTGAGCCAGGACCCGGACTCGGGGCCATGACGCAGTATCTGGTGGACCGCCCGCAGAAGCTGCTGCTCATCGAAAAGGACAATGCACTGGCCCCACAGTTGGAGACAAAGTACGGCCATCGGGGTGTGGAAGTGCAGCACGGCGATGCCACTCAGGCGGACATGAGGGACTGGTACCAGCATGGTGATGTGCGCGTGATCGGCAACCTCCCATACTCAGTCGGGGGCGAGATCATGAAGCATATGCTCACCCCGCCCACCCCGGTAAAGAGCGCCGTTTTCATGCTCCAAAAGGAAGTCTGCCAGCGCCTCGCCGCACGTCATGGGGAGGATGGTTACGGGGCACTCTCCGTGCTGGTGCAGCGTGACTGGGATGTCGAGCTCCTGCGCATCATCCCGCCTGAAGCTTTCTCTCCCAAGCCCAAGGTGGATAGCGCCATCGTACGTTTTACTCCGCGTCCTCCTTCGACCCTGCCTGTCTATGACCGCCGCCTGTTTGAAAAACTAGTCCGCATGGGATTCAGCCAGCGCCGTAAACAGATGAAGAACCTTCTGCCGCCAGCCCCCGAAAGTTGGGAAGCCCTGGCTGGCAGCCTTGAGATGCCCGTAACAATGCGGGCGGAAGAACTCTCCGTCCTGCAATGGGTCAATCTCTCCCGCTGGTATGAGGAACGCAAAACCGCCGATGCCGGTCAGAAGGCCAGCGAGATCTTCGATGTCGTCAATGAACGTAACGAGGTCATTGGCCAGAAGACGCGGGGCGAGGTCCATGCCCAGGGCCTGCTGCACCGCGCCGTCCATGTCTTTGTCATCAATGCGCGTGGAGATGTCTTCCTGCAAATGCGCTCGCACCTCAAGGACGTCTCCCCTTTGAAGTGGGATAGCAGCGCTGCCGGTCACCTGGATGTGGGTGAAAGTTACACTGCTTGTGCCATCCGCGAGGTCCGGGAGGAAGTCGGCCTGGAGATCACCACCACGGAGCTGGCGGCTCAACTGCCCGCAGGCACGCATACTGACCATGAGTTCGTCGAGCTTCACATCGCCCGGCACAACGGTCCCATGCGTTGCCTGCCTGAGGAGGTGCCGTATGGGGAGTGGTTCACCCCCGCCCAGATCACTGCCTGGGTGGAAGCCCGTCCGCAGGATTTTGCGAAGGGGTTCGTCTCCTGCTGGAAAGCCTGGAAACCCTAGGCCGCCCACTGCATTTTAGCCACCTTGAACAGGTGGCATGAGGGCGACCTCGCAGTTTTCATGCAACGGTTCACTGCGTTTCACATACGTCTGGTCCACAGCGGTCAGCAGGCTGCTGTCCCATTCACTCAGGGCAGGCCATTGGGCATACAGATCCACTAGCAAGTCCGCCACCGTGGCCCCTGAAGGCAGGCTGCGGGTCGTTTCATCGATCCCCGTGAGATCCTTCAAAACGGAGAAAAACAGCAAGCGTACAGTCATAGCTTCAGAATGCCGATGCAGGGGAGATTGCGGAAACGGCCTTGGTAATCCATGCCGTAGCCGACCACGAATTCGTCCCCGATCTCAAAGCCGCAGTAATCCAGTGGCACATCATGCTCACGGGGACGCTTTTTATCCAAAAGGACACCCGTCTTCAACGAGGCCGGTTGCTCGAAGAGCAAGCGATCCCGGAGGGCACTGAGCGTCAGGCCGGTATCAAGGATGTCATCCAAGAGCAGCACATCCAGCCCGGTAAATTCCACCCCGGACGGCCAGTTAAGCTTCACCTCGCCCGTGGATTCAGTACCGCCATGATAGCTGCTGGCCCCCAGAGTGACGATGCGCATGGGCAGATTGATCTGACGCAGGAGGTCAGCCACAAAGAACAGGGCACCATCCATGAGTACCACGACGGTGATGACCTTGCCCTCGTAATCGGTTTCCAACTGCCGTGCCAGTTCGCTAACGCGGTTGCGGATGGAATCCGCATCCAGCAGGACGCGGTCGAGATCAGTTAAAACTCCAGTGGGGGCAGGCATGACAAGAATACTGCATCAAGGCGCAAACATGGGATTGCCGCAATGGCCTGGCACACGTTTCTTTCCACATACCCACCATGCCCGACCACCCCGCCACCAGCCTGCGCGATTTGCGCGTGAGTTATGACCTGGACAGCCTGACCGAAGATACCGCCCCGGCGGATCCTCATGAGCTGTTTAACCTCTGGCTGGCGGATGCCCTGGCGCACCACTTGCCAGAACCCAATGCGATGACCCTTTCCACCATCGGTGCCGATGGCGGGCCGAATAGCCGCACTGTCCTGCTGAAGGGCCTGGACCTGCGCGGCTTCCATTTTTTCACCAACTACGATAGCCGGAAGGGACGGGACCTCGCCACCCATCCCCAGGCCGCACTGACCTTTCTGTGGACCCAGCGCCACCATCAGGTAAGTGTGCGCGGAACAGTGACCCAGTTGCCGAGGGAAGATGCGGAGAGTTACTTTGCCGCCCGCCCACGGGGGCATCAGATCGGGGCCTGGGCCTCGCAACAAAGCACCGTCATTCCAGGCCGCGAATGGCTACAGGAGAAAGAAGAAGAAATCACCGCCCGTTTCGGCAGCGGCCCCATCCCCTGTCCGCCCAATTGGGGAGGCTATACCCTCCTGGCTACCGAGATTGAATTTTGGCAAGGCCGCGTCAGCCGCCTGCATGACCGCCTGCGCTATATCCGACAGGGAGAGGGATGGAAGATGGAGCGTCTAAGCCCGTAGCAGGCAGGCCTAACAAATTCCGATGCCGCAGGAGAATTTACCTTGCTGCCCCAAAGGCCTCACCTAGCATCATGGATCTTTCGCCGCCAAATTCTTATGATGCCTCAGCCCGACCAAGCAGCACCGCTAGCACATCCAGCCTGCACATCAGGCCGCCTGTTGCGGGTATCCATCAGGCCGCTACTTGCAGTGATCCTCGCTAGTTTTGCTGCATCCATCCCTCTCTCAGCTGCCGAGGCTCCACCCGTGCCCAAAGACGTCACCACCCTGCTGGCGGATTATCAGAAAGATTATTCCAAAGCCAAAGAGCCCAGCGATAAAGTATTGCGAACTGAAGCCAGCAAGATCGCCGCCCAGCTTGTGCAAGAAGGCCGCGCTGATGACGCCAAACAAGTGGCGGAACAGATGGAGATCAAACTCGCAGGCAAACCACTATCCCAGGTTCATCCTACGCTCGCTGACTTGCTGGCTTTATACGATGCTGCCGTCGCTAATGCCGCGCAGCCCATCCGTGAAAGATATACCCGCCGCGCAGACGCCTTGGTCCAGAAGTACGCCGGAAAAGACATGACTGCCGTCCTCGCCTTGGCGGATGTTAAAAATCAAATCGAAGGTAAATCTCCTGCTCCCGCCCCTGCTACACCGCCATCCCCTTCCTCGACTTCCTCCGCCTCCACTCTGGCACCTGCGGGCCAAGTCTGGAAAGGCACTTATGGGCAATACAGTTTCAACCCCGATGGCACTGGCATCAAAGCCACCCCGGACGCCAAATTCAAATTCCTCTGGAAAGTCGTTGGGCCTAACGAACTGGAATATGTCGAAATCGGTGAAAAAGGAGGCCGCATGAACCGCCGCATCTGGACCTTCGACGCCCCTCGCGAAATCGTCACCGTCACAGACCCCACGAAAACTTATGGTCCGACCATTTATCGACGCGTGAAGTCATAGTGGCAGGCGGTCAGCAGACGTGCATGTCCGCAGGCAGACCTTGGATGCAGCCCCCACTGCGGCTTTCGAAATCTATTCACGTTCCCAGCGAAACTTGCGCTCAGCTTCGGTGATGGGCTGGTCGTTGATGCTAGCATAGCGGCGGGCCATGTACCCGTTTTCATCGAACTCCCAATTCTCATTGCCATGGCTGCGCCACCATTGGCCGTCGGCATCATGCCATTCGTATTCGAAGCGCACGGCGATGCGGTTTCCGGTGAAGGCCCAAAGGGTTTTCTTCAGCCGATAGTCCTGTTCCCGTTGCCACTTTTTAGTGAGGAATTCCACCACGGCTGGGCGACCATTGAGGAAGTCACTTCGGTTACGCCATTCGGTATCCTCCGTGTAGGCCAGCGAGACGCGCTCTGGGTCGCGGCTATTCCAGGCATCTTCGGCGGCCTGGACTTTTTTGATGGCAGATTCTTCAGTGAAGGGAGGGAGCGGTGGTCGTGGATTCATGGGTGTTTTTGGAGTTGGGATTCGAGTTCAGCGATGCGTGCTTTGAGCGGGGCCACGAGTTCCGTCACTTCGGCGGCGGTGTATCGTGGCGTGATGTATTTAGGGCAATTCCAGTCGTAGGAAACAATGCGGATTTTAAAGATGCGTTCAGTCAGCCTAACCATTTCTGGCGCGGCGATTTTTTCCACCAGATCAGGATGGGCGCGAGCGTCCAATACCTCAGCATGACCGAGGATCTTCAGCCGCACCCGCTGGGGATAGTCCATCAGGAAGAGACATACCCGGTCATTCACCGCCAGGTTACCCGTGCTCAGCATCTGGCGGTTCCCTTTGTAATCGGCAAAGGCAATCTCATTTGGCGAGATGACTTTCGCAAAGCCCTGCGGCCCGCCCCGATGCTGGATGTAAGGCCAGCCGGTCTCGCTCACGCTGCTCAGATAAAAACTGTCGCGAGATTGGATGAACCCGATTTCATCCTGTCCCAGGGGGTCGTCCCGTGTTGCCGGAGGCAGCACCTGGGAACGGCCATAATAATGTTCCTGCGCGGCCAGCACTTCGGGAGTGAAGGCAAGATCGAGAAATTTATGAGCCATGATGAATGATTGGTTAGACTGTGAATGAACGAGGGACGGATGCAGGGTATTAACAGGACGGCGGACAGGAGTGTCCACGCTCCTTCTGGTTGCCAGAGCATTAGAAAATCAGCACCTGCCAGCCTTCGACGAAGTAGTGGCGCAGGCTGAGGACGCCAGATGTTCCCGCCACCGCGTTGTCGCTCTTCACGGCAATGCCGCTAGCCTCCAGACCTTCGCTCGCGCCAAAAACAGTCGCACAGGCACAGGATGCCCCGACGACGACATCCCGCACTTCATTGTACAGCGCATTGGCCGGGTTGGTGATCTTCGATAGCTCCGCAGGCCAGCGTGTGCCAGTGCCGATGAAGCTGAGCTCCACTTCGTCGCCTGCCCGTTTGCCTTCTGCGGCCACGGCCAGGGCATTGAAGGCACGTGCAAAAGCCTCTTCTCCGGCTTTGGGATCGCTAATGATGATGATGGCTGTTTTCATAAGGTTATTGTTTGTCGGTTTGCTTGTGGGAATGACTCCCGGTTGACGGGTCCATCCTGCACTCATCCTGGGATGACGAATAATGCCGGTTCGCTGTTGCCGTTATGCCGGATGAACATACCCTTCAGCCATGATCGACCGCATCCGCGCTCTGCTCACCGTCATTGAAGAAGGCAGCGTCAACCGTGCCGCCGTGCGGCTGCGCATCACCCAGCCCGCCCTGAGCCGACAGATGAAACTGCTGGAATCCGAGGTCGGCGGCAAGCTGCTGGACCGCGAAACCAGCGGCGTGAAGCCCACCAGCCTTGGCCATGCATTGGTCAAGGCCATGAGCCCCATCATCACCGCTTATGAAACCGCGCTGGCCGATGTGCGGCGTCAGGCCCGTGGCACCCGGTCCGAGCTGCGCGTCGGTTTCCTCATCTCTGCTGCGCAGTCCATTCTGTCCCCGACTCTGGAACGACTGCGCAAGACCCATCCCGATCTGAAGCTCAAGCTTCACGACATGTCCCCCAGGGAGCAAATCGACGCCTTAAAATCGGGCGAACTCGACCTCGCCCTCATCGGTCAGGAAGGCGCCGTAGCCGCTCAAGATTTTTACAGCATCAAGCTCTGCTCCCTCGGTGTCTGCGCCGCCATCTCCGCCGCCGATCCCCTCGCATCCAAGGCACAAATCGCCATCCAGGATCTCCGCCGTCACGACTTCATCGGCGTGGATGAAGACCAGATGCCCGGACGCAACCGCTGGATCACCGCCCTCTGCCGCACCGCCGGATTCAAGCCCCGCTTCCTCGCCATCCCCGATGGCATTACCCACGTCCTTTCCATGGTCGCCTCCGAATCCGCCGCCACCCTCCTGCCCGACTACTTCAAAACCACCACCCACCCCGGCATCACCTT
Organism: Prosthecobacter fusiformis; assembly: GCF_004364345.1. Lineage (NCBI taxonomy): Bacteria > Pseudomonadati > Verrucomicrobiota > Verrucomicrobiia > Verrucomicrobiales > Verrucomicrobiaceae > Prosthecobacter > Prosthecobacter fusiformis. The sequence continues at coordinate 946,409 of NZ_SOCA01000001.1, forward strand.
CGTCCCCATCTCCGACCCCAAAGCCCACTGGGACTTCATGGTGCTCTGGCAGCGCGGCAAAACCCCTGCTTCCATCACGACCCTGGTAAACGCGCTGAAAGAAACGGCGCTGCAACTCATGTAAAATTCCCGATTACTTTTGGGCTGACAGCACCGAAGTATGGGCGGGACGGCAGAACACCCAGAAAACGTGAATCTGATCATTAACCCAGGAAAAACTGAGCTTCTGACCTTGTAAGTTCCAAGGCTCGTAATCTAACTCGTGAAGGTAGTTGGCGATGTCGCTAACTCGGTAACCAAGTTCACTAATTAATTCGGGGTGAATTTCTAAGAAAAATTCCGCACTGCTTTTCCGCAATGTTTTCTCCATGCCTTGCAGAGCGGCCAGCTCATGGCCTTCGACATCGATTTTGATCAAGTCAGGCTCGAAATTGTATTCTTCGCAGATGCTATCTACCGTGCGCACAGGCACGATTTTTATCTGGTCAGACTCCACTGCATTTTGATCCCGGATGACTTCCAAATGATGCCAGTTCAATTTCATCCTCAAATTCCCAGAACCCCCCCCTGCGGCCACTTGCAATGGAGTGATATGACACTGCGGGTTCAGACGAAGATTGTTTTGAAGGATTGGAAAAGCCAGTGGAGAAGGGTCCATGGCTAACGCCTTAGCCGCAGGACGACCAAAAGTGAATGCCAAGGAAAATACCCCATGGTTAGCACCGAGGTCCAGAAAGCGCATCCGGCTGGCACGTATGCGGAGAAAAAAATCAAACTCTGTGACCATCTCGGGAGATTGATAACAGAACCAAGTAAACGGGTTTTTAGACTGAGGGTCAACATTCCAAACTATCCCTGGACGCATCGCAATTCGTCCACTCGGCAAAGAGTGGTTGAGTTCCATAAAGTTTTCTTTAGCTGCTGCAATTCGTGGATCGGGCTTCCACCAGTGTCTACGTAACGATTGAACACGGTCCAATACCGATATCGGCAACATCAGCTTAAGTGATTTCTTAATTTTGTTGGTCGATATCATAAATCAAAAGCTTGAAAGCCAACTACTGAGGTGAGTCGACGGCAGGTGTAGCGTCAATCGGTCAGTAACACTGAAATTGAAATAGAGTTGGAGAAACTATGAATTGCTATCGAAAATTGAACCTCATCTAAATAAGAGTCGAAGTTCACCCCACCACCAGCCCATACCTCCCGCCCCGTTCCTCCAGTTCAACCGCCGCGCCATAAATCTCACTCAGCGCGTCGCTGGTGAGCACATCCTTCTTTTCACCCTGGCTGTGGACTTGGCCATTTTTTAGCAAAAGAACGTGAGTGAGGCAGGGGAGGATTTCCTCCACATGGTGGGTGACCATGATGAGGGAGGGGGACTCGGGCCAGGTGGTGATTTCGGCCATCCAGGTGAGGAATTGCTCGCGGGCGATGCCTCATCTTTTTGCGTCAATAGGCTCAACGCCTGCCCAAACCATAAGCCGGGTTCCGTTTCTCATGTTTCACGACCGTGATCCGGACCCGGTCAGGCAAGATACGGTACAAGATGAGGTAAGGAAACCGATGCAGCCGGACACGCCGTTTGATTGGGTTGCCCAAATAAAAGGGGTATCTCCGGGGGTTTTTCAAAATGTCTTGGAAGCGGGCTGTCAGATCATGGTAAAAGCGGTCTGCGAGGGGTTCTCCTCCCTGCTCATGATAATAGGCAAGGATCGCGTTGACATCTGACTGCACACCAGGGTGGAAGCTCAGCTTCATGCGACGCGGCCAGGACGTTGAATGCCGGCGAGAAACTCTTCATGAGAGAGTTCTTTCACCAAACCGGATTCGATCTCGGCATCCCTGCGCAGGGCCTCGGTGAGAATGTCATCGGGCTCCATGGCATCATCAGGCAGACTGTCCAGCATGACCAGGGCCAGGGCGGCACGCCCGGAACGGTCAAGTCCAAGGGCTGCCTGAACAATTTCAGTGACAGTGCTCATGAATCTCATTTTAACCGGCCCAGCCTGGAAATCCACCTCTTTCCAGGATGAGGCAAGGCGAGGGCAAAATCCAATCCATGCATGCGGCGGGTCGTTTCGGGCGTCGCGCTGTAACGCCGGGAGTGTAGGCAGCACCGTAGGAGAAAACGCAGCTTGAAGGGGCGGCTAATAGACGAACGCCGCTCTGCGGCTGGGAAACTCTAGCTTCATCAAGGAGGAGCTGGAGGGCAACTCTGACCGCATCAATGCGGTACTCCGAACACCACACCTCACCCCACCACCAGCCCATACCTCCCGCCCCGTTCCTCCAGTTCAACCGCCGCGCCATAAATCTCACTCAGCGCGTCGCTGGTGAGCACATCCTTCTTTTCACCCTGGCTGTGGACTTGGCCATTTTTTAGCAAGAGGACGTGGGTGAGGCAGGGGAGGATTTCCTCCACATGGTGGGTGACCATGATGAGGGAGGGAGACTCGGGCCAGGTGGCGATCTCGGCCATCCAGGTGAGGAATTGCTCGCGGGCGACAGGGTCGAGGCCGGCGCAGGGCTCGTCCAGGATGAGGACGGTGAACTGGGCCATGAGGGCGCGGCAGATGAGGACTTTTTGCCGCTCGCCCTGGGAGAGGGTGCCCCAGAGGCTTTTGCGCAGGTGCTGGCTGCCGGTAGCCTTCAGCAGGGTGGCGGCCTGGCGCTGCCAGGCGGCGGGCGGATCTTGCCAGAGGTTCAGCTTGGCCTCCCGACCGCTGGCGATGACGTTGATGACGGGTTCCCCAGGCTCGATGAAGGTGGTGAGGGTGTTGGTGACAAGGCCGACGCGCTTGCGCACCTCGCGCCAGTCACTGTTGCCAAACTGGTCCTCGCCGATCTGGATATCGCCGCTGGTGGCGGGCTCGTACCCGGTGATGAGGTTGATGAGGGAGGTCTTGCCGCAGCCATTCGGCCCCAGGATGCACCAGTGCTGGCCCGCCTGGACCTCCCAGTCGATACCTTTGAGAATGCGGCGGCCACCACGGACGAAGGTGGCTTTTTGAACACGGAGGACGGAGGACATGCGTACAGGATGTAGCGCGACAATGGCGGGGCTGCAAAGCGCAACACAAGATTGAAGATGAAGCTCCCCAGGTGTAAGGTGGCACGCTGATTACGCGTATCCGTACTATTGTGCGGCCTACGCCCGTTCTTCATCGAATCCCCCTCAGATGACTTTTCAGAATCCTTTTTTCCTCCGGCTGATCGGCGGCAGTATTGCCGTCGCCGGATCTTTTGCGTCAGCTGCTGATACTTTTCCACCGGAGCAGATCGAGTTTTTCGAGAAGAACGTGCGGCCTGTGCTAGCGGAAAATTGCTACAGTTGCCACGGCGGGCACAAGCACGAAAACGGGCTGCGGCTGGACATGCGCAGCGCCGTCATACGCGGCAGTGATTACGGCAAAGTCGTGGAGCCCGGAAATCCGGGGGCGTCCAAATTGATCAAGGCCATCAACCATGTGGCGGGTGTAGAAGCAATGCCCAAGAAGGCCGACAAGCTGAAGGCTGAGGACATCGCCGCCCTGGAGAAATGGGTGCAAATGGGCCTGCCCTGGCCTGAGGAAAAGGTGCTGGCCGAAGGCCATGAAAAGGCTGACCCGATGAAGCATTGGGCCTTCCAACCAGTGAAAAAACCGGCAGGCACGGTGGACTCCATGGTGGGTGCAAAGCTGAAGGCAGCAGGGCTGGACTTTGCTCCCGCGGCGGATGCGGCCTCCCTCTGCCGTCGTATCCATGTGACGCTGACGGGTCTGCAACCTAGCTTTGAAGAGGTACAGGCTTTTGAGCAGGCAACGGCCAAGGATGCCAAGGCCGCGACGGATGCACTGGTGGATAAACTGCTGGCCTCCCCCGCCTATGGCGAGCGCTGGGGCCGTGTATGGCTGGATGTGGCACGCTATGCGGATACGGATGGCTATCAGGTGGCAGGAAAAAACACCCGCTACCCTTATGCCTATACTTACCGCGACTGGGTGGTGAAGGCGCTGAATGCGGACATGCCGTATGACCAGTTTTTGAAGTATCAGCTCGCTGCGGATAAGATGGTGCCTGCGGGCAGCAATGATCCGCATCTGGCCGCACTGGGGTACTTGAGCGTGGGGGACCGTTTCATCAGCAACAAGGACCTGCAAACGGATGACCGCATTGACGTGGTTTCACGCGGGATGCTGGGCCTGACGGTGGGTTGCGCCCGCTGCCATGATCACAAATTTGACCCCATCCCAGCGCGGGACTATTACGCCCTGTATTCCGTTTTCAACAGCAGCGAGATGCCGGAAGCGGATGCCTTCCCGGTCATCGGTAAGGCCGCCAAGGAGGAGGATGCGAAGGACTATGACGCCAAGGTGGCCGAGATCGCGAAGAAGGAATTCGACTTCAAAAAGAAGGTCTATGACGAGGTGCGCACTCCAGAGCGAGTGGCCGAATACCTAGCCTTTGCCCAGGAAGCAGCGACCATCAAGGATCGCAACACTTTGAAAGGCCGGGCTGGGGCGCTGAAGCTGCGCGATAAGGTGGCGGACCAATGGGGAGACTTCCTCAAACGCCATGCGCTAAAATCCAAACCCCATCCAGTAATGCTGGCCTGGAAGGAATTCGCATTCCTGCCTGCTGACCAGTTTGAAGCCAAGGCACCTGAAGTGGTGAAGGCGATGATCAAGCCCGGCAGCACCCTGAATGCGGTGGCGCGCAATGAGCTAGCGAAACGCCCTGCACCGAAAAAATTCGAAGAAGTGGCCGCCCTCTATGCGGACATTTTCAACACCTGCCTCGCAGGCAAAGAACCGGACAACGACGACTGGAAACAGGTGCGCGAAATTTTACAGGCCGCCCCCTGCCCGATGTCCGTGCCGGTGGAGCAGGCGAATCTTTTCTTCACCCGCAAAGACCTCACTCAAACCGTCAAAACGGCCAATGAAAGGGTGAAACTGGAAACAGAGCATCCGGGTGCACCGCCACGCGCCATGGTGATGCTGGACCGGGAAAAGCCGGCCGATGTGAGCATCTTCATCCGTGGCAATCCGAGCAGGCGCGGAGCAGTGGCCCCGCGCGGCTGGCTGACGATGTTTGGCGGCGAGAGTTTCAAAGAAGGCAGTGGCCGTCTGGAGCTCGCTGAAAAAATCGCTAGCAAGGACAATCCGCTGACGGCACGCGTGATCGTGAACCGTGTGTGGACTCAGCATTTTGGCAGACCTTTGGTTGGGCAGACGAGCGACTTCGGCGTGCAGACGGAGAAGCCACTGCAGCAGGATGTGCTGGACTATCTGGCCGCCACATTCATGGAGGATGGCTGGAGCCTGAAGAAGCTGCACCAGCGCATCCTCAACAGCCGGGCCTACCAGCAGACGGCGCTGAGCACTCCAGAAAAGAATCTGAAGGATGCGGACAATGACCTCATCAGCCGGCAAAACCGCCAGCGCCTGGACTATGAATCCATGCGGGATGCGATGCTGCAAGTGGCCGGGGATCTGGACCGCGCCCAGATGGGTGGCCGCGCTGTCCTCCTCAATGACAAGCTGGCCGACAGCCGCCGCAGTCTCTACCTGCTGGTGGACCGGTATGAGCAGGCGACAGTCCCTGCGATGTTTGACTTTGCCAATCCTGACAATCACAGCCCCATGCGTTACGTGACCACGGTGCCACAACAGGCGCTCTTCCTGATGAACAGCCCCTTCATGCAGCAGCGCTCCACCAAGCTGGCCGCAGAGACACCCGTGAAAGGCAGCACCATTGATTCCGAATCCATCCAGGCACTTTACCAGCGTGTACTGCTGCGGAAAGCTGGACCGGAGGAAGTGGAAATGGCACAGCGCTTTTGCAATGATGCGAAGGAACTGAGCACCCGCTCCGCCGCCTTTGTCTGGACATATGGCTCGGGCAAAGTGGAAAAAGACGCAGCCACCGGCAAGGTTTCCTTGGGAGGATTTGTGCCCTTTCCACACTTTGGCAAAGTGGGCCAGAGCACCTATCGCTGGACGCCAGACAAGGTGCATCCAAGCAAAGAATTTGGCCACCTGTACATCGGTGCTGGCAATGGCCATCCCGGCAAGGAAGTAGCCGTGGTCATGCAATGGAGCTCCCCTTTCGAGAAGGAAAAAATCTTCATCAGCGGTCTGCTCAAACGCTCCAGCCCCAAGGGTAACGGCGTGCGCGCCTGGATCATCTCCAACCGCGCGGGCAAGATCCGTGAAGAACTGATCAAACCTGCAAGCAACCTGGAACTCAATGCAGAAATCGAGGTCACTCAGGATGAAGTGCTGAGTTTCGTCGTGGAATCTGAAAACGGCAGCACAGACAGCGACAGCTTCTCCTGGGCGCCCAAGATCGAACGCAAAGATGCATCCGGTGTCTTGGCCCTGGTCACCAATGCAGAAACTGACTTTTGCGGCCCAGACCTCTGGCCTGTCAAACGCCCTAAACCCCAATCTGCGCTGGCGCAGCTCGCACAGGTGCTGATGATGTCCAACGAGTTCCAATTTGTGGACTAGCTCCGCATCCCCTTGAATCCCTGAACAACGAAACCTGGAGGCCCCCAATGTCCATCGCCCAAATTCGTGAACAGATTGACGCACTCAGTTATGAGGAGCGTGTGGAGCTGGCGGAATGGCTACACATCACGACGCCACTGGGGGATGATGAGGACGAGGAAGTCGCTCTTGCCGAAAAACGCTCTGAGGAGCTGAGGACAGGAAAAGCCAGACTGCTTACCGAGGAGGAATTTTGGGCCGGTGTGCAACTGGCCAAAAAGCAACGCAGGGCTTCATGAAAGTCGCCTATCACGCAGAGGCGCAGAACGACTTCAATGAGATCATGGCCACCTTGGAAGACATTTCAGAGCAGCATGCAGATCAATTTGAAAAAGAATTTCAACAGGAACTCAGCAAGGCGCAAAAAAACCCATTCCATTTCCACCGTTTAACCAACAGTTCAAATAAACGACGCGCTAACATCAAGCGATATCACCACCATTTCATTTATGAAGTGGATGAGATCGCGAACGAAATTCGTATCCTCATTATCAAACACGACCGTCGCCACCCCTCCTACGGCCTGAACCGCCGTTGGCCCGAAGTTTAAAACCGCCCCCGCCATGTCCCACCACGCCCCCAATCTCGAACATCACTTTCTTACGCGTAGGCAGCTTCTCAGCCGTCTCGGCATGGGCCTGGGCACGATGGCCCTGGGAGACCTCATGGGTGCCGGGAAAGCGGAAGCAGCGCTGAATGCCACCAATCCCTTTGGCGTACGGCAGTCGCACTTCAAACCCACGGCCAAGCGGGTGATCCATTTCTTCATGAACGGCGGGCCGTCCCAGGTGGACACCTTCGACCCGAAGCCGATGCTGGACAAATACGATGGTAAGGCGCTGCCAAACATCCTCAAGACGGAGCGGCCTACGGGCGCGGGGATGAAATCCCCATTCAAGTTTGAAAAATACGGACAGTGCGGACTGGAAGTCAGCGAGATCTTTTCCCGCACCGCCCAGTTTGCCGATGACCTCTGCGTGATCCGGTCTATGCAGGCGGATGTGCCTAACCATGAGCCTTCGCTAGGCCTCATGAACACGGGTGACGGCCGTCTCCAGCGCCCCAGCTTCGGCTCGTGGGTGACATACGGCCTGGGTTCGGAAAATGAAAACCTGCCCGGCTACATCTCCATGTGCCCGAAAGGCATGCCGACCCGCCGCACGAAGAACTGGCAGTCCGCCTTTCTGCCCAGCATCTACCAAGGCACGTACATCAACACCGAAAATACCGAAGTGGACAAGCTGGTGGAGTTCATCAAGAACACCTCCCTGGACATGAAGCAGCAGCGCCGCCAGCTAGACCTGCTCTATGAGATGAATCACAACCACCTCATCCAGCGCGACAAAGACCAGCAGCTTGATGCCCGTATCCAGAGCTATGAACTGGCCTACCGCATGCAGATGGAGGCGACCGATGCCTTCGACATCAGCAAGGAACCGGAGCACATCCGCAAAGCCTACGGTGAGAACAACTTTGGCCGACAGACCCTCATCGCCCGCCGTCTGCTGGAACGCGGAGTGCGTTTCATCCAACTCTGGACCGGAGCCGGACAGCCCTGGGACAGCCACGATGAAATCCTGGATCATGCACGCCTGGCCAAGGACGTGGATGGAGCCATCGCCGCTTTCATGGCAGACATGAAACAGCGCGGTCTTTTTGATGATACCCTCATGATCTGGGGTGGTGAATTCGGCCGCACACCTGCGGTGGAACTACCCACTCCAGGTGCTAACGCCGGCAAACAGCGCGGGCGTGACCACAATCACTACGGCTTCACCAACTGGCTGGCCGGTGGTGGTGTAAAAGGTGGTTATACCCACGGAGCCACGGATGAATTCGGCTTCGCCGCCGTGGAGAAGCCCGTGCATGTCCATGAACTGCATGCCACGCTGCTGCGTGCGCTGGGCTTTGATCATTCGAAATTCACCTTCAAATATGCCGGACTCGACTTCCGCCTCACTGGCGTTGAGGACTGCAAGATCGTGCCCGAACTGCTGGCCTAGTGGTCATAAGGGCCTTTATCGGCAAGTTTTATAAGCCCAGCATTTCCAGCATCTTCTGTTTGGGGATGGCTCCAGACTGCCGACCTACTTCGCGCCCATTCTTGAAGGCGATGAAGGTGGGGATGCTGCGAACGCCATGCTCAGCAGCCAGTGTCTTTTCTTCATCCACATCCAGGCGGATAACCTTGGCGCGACCAGCCACTTCTAGAGTCAGCGCCTCCACAACTGGAGCTACCGAGCGGCAAGGCCCGCACCAGTCTGCATAAAATTCCACCAGCACAGGTTCAGCGGAGGTATTGATGGCAAGTATAGCAGACGACCCTCCAGATGAGGTCATAGGAGACCCCATATCCATCATGATCCACGCAAACCAAGCCACCGCTGCGCAGGTGATCCAGATGCCGATGTTGGATGCTTTCATGGGTAAACCTCAGGTCAGCCGATGACAATGCCAACTGGTTTTCGCAGGTGGCCTCTACTCAGGTCATCATAGCGGGCTGACCTGTGCTCTCCAGAACGGCATGCCAGAGCTCGCTATGCGGATCCACCTTGCGGCGACCATGCGTAACCATATCCAGCGGCAGATGGACGAAAGCATTGTGCCAGCGGCCTACCAGCATGGAGGTTTTACCCGCCATCGCTGCATGCACGGCGGACTGGGCCAAGCGCGAGCAGTACACGTTGTCCTGCGGATTCGCAGGGACACTGCGGACGATGTAGCTGGGATCGATGTATTTGAGGTTCACCTCCATACGCCGGGCTTTGAAGAAGGCATTGATCTCGTCCTTGAGGTGCAAGCCGATGTCTCCATAGCGCTTATTTCCGCTGGCATCCGTCGCTCCGTTCTCGGAGAACAGTTCTTGACCGGCCCCTTCCGCCACGACGATCACAGCACTCCCACGTTTCGCGAGCCTATAGCGCAGGGCTTCCAATAATCCCGTCGTCCCCTCCATCGCGAAGCTGACTTCGGGAATAAGAACAAAGTCCACATTGCTGCCAGCCAGTGCTGCGTAACAGGCGATGAAACCGCTATCGCGCCCCATCAGTTTCAGCAAGCCGATGCCATTGACAGCACCGCAGGCCTCCGTGTAGGCGCACTTGACAGCATTGACAGCCTCAGCAAAAGCGGTTTCAAAACCGAAGCTCTTGTCCAGGTACATGATGTCATTGTCAATCGTCTTGGGGATGCCCACGACTGCTTTGCGAAGCCCGCGATTGGCGATCTCTTTGGCGATTTCCGATGCACCCCGCAGAGTGCCGTCACCACCGATGACAAAGAGAATGTCCACCGACATATCTTCGAGAGTATCCACCATGTCCCCAATCGGCTGCTGGCCTCTGGAACTCCCTAAAATGGTACCTCCGAAATTGTGAATCTGCGAGACGGATTCCGGTCTGAGCATGATAGGCGTATGGCCATAGCGCTGGACCAGACCTTCGTATCCATAGCGAAATCCATACACCCGGGTGATGCCATACTGCCGGTGGCACTGGTTCACAATGCCACGGATGATGTCATTGAGACCCGGACAGAGACCTCCACAGGTGACAATGCCGACCGTCGTACGCGCCGGATCGAAAAAGACCTTTTGGCGGGGGCCAGCTTCTTCAAAGCTCAGCGCACTGTTTTCCTCCGTCAGCCCCTGGACGGTATTGGTATACAAGATGCGGTCAGCCTCTGTCTTGAAAGGCACTTGAACACTGCCGATCTGATGCAGCGGTGAGGCAAACTGGCACGGACCTAAGGAGGAGATGTCAACATTCAGCATGGGACGGTCCATAAAGAGCATATCGGGTGCCATGCATGACGCGTGATGGCGATTTTATGCATCGGATGGGGCACACAGGTCAGGCTACCCCCAGATCACTCATGAGCTGGCCCACAAAAATGGCGCGCTCCTCCTCCGTCATCGTTCCTTCACGCCAGCAAAGGGTAAGGACCAGACGGCCATTCTTCTCATTGGTAAACACGCCTGTTCCAGGAGGGTCCGAAAAGCTCGGCACGTGATAGGCATTCATCACCTCTGCACCCGCGAAGTGGGTCAGTTCAGGTGCGAAGATGCCCGTATTGGAATGATAAAAGGAGCTGAACTTGCCCTTCATATGCCAGTTGATGAAATGCATGTGCAGGCTTGGCGGCATGGGGCGCATCATCCACATGAGGTCCCGGAAAGCATCGCCGATCTTCTCTTTGATGAAACGGGTATGCTGCTTGTGCAGAGAGCTGGCTGCGGCATCCAGCGTAGTCAGTTCATCCGCCAGCAGGTTGCAGAAGAACATGGTCAGATGATTCTGGAAAAGCGGGCCGCGTGTCCCCTTGCGTCGCACCTGGATGGGGATGCAGCACATCAGGGATTCAGGCTTCTGCCCCCGGTGGGTAAACACAGCCTGGTGTGCACGCATAGCACACGCGAGATGGAAGGGCATGTTGATTAGCGGGCCGGAGATCTCCGCACTTCGACGGGCGGCCTCGGCGCTTTGAGCCTCAGTAAGGGTGATGACCTGGAAGTGGGCGCGTCCAGAAGACAGCTTGGCGGAGCCTAGCGCTTCAAAAGGCTTATTCATCACCGAATCAAAAAAGGAGGGCATGACCTTCGCTGTCTTCCAGCGCTCACCCCAGCCACGCTGGTCCTTTAGATCTGTCAGATCAAAGCCCGGAACAGGCTCGCTTTTACCCCCCAGGAGACGGTTGATCTCCAGGAGAAAGAACTCCGCCCCGATGCCATCCATGATGAGATGGCTCCAGGAAAACACAAAGACACAAGAACCGTCCTCTTTCTCCACCAGATCGAATCGGACATTCATCCAGCCGTCATCATACTGGGGCAGGGATGTGTTAATGATGTCATCCAGCTTCGTTTGCAGATCACTGAATTTCTCCGCCCCGTGGGGCAGGAGCAGGCCCGTGGATTTTTCATCAGACCACAGTTTTAATTCCAGGGGCCGTGGATGGGTCGCAGGCACCCAGAGAGGCAGTGAAAAGAAGCCTGGTTTTTTTAACTGGGCCGTCAGAATGGGGAAAGCAAAGCGGTCCTGAAGACCGTCCAGCAGCGCCTTCAGTGCGGGCACGTCGGGAGAACGGTCCAACTCAATGAACGAACGGGCGATGTGCCCGCCCTGCCCGGCCTGCCGCAGCATTTCATCGAAAGCATGGGTGAAAAAGTCACAGTCCCTCAGGGGCAGGCGGTCGAATTTTTCCTCAGGTGCCACCACCACAGGGGCAGCTGGAAGACTCACTTCCGCCATGGCTGGAGGCGAATTTGGCTCCTCTGGGCCTCCTTCTGTGATGGCATACCCCTGCTGTACCAGCAGCGCGGCAATAGTCTGAGCACTCTTGAAATTCGCACGTGAAACGCTGCCCACCGGAATGGCCACAGAATAATGCTCCTCCAGCAGAAGCAGCAATTGCATGATGGCCATCGAATCCAGGCCGGCCTCAAAAAGATCAGAACTCACACCAAACCCCGGAGGTGTTTGAAGGACTTCGTCGCGGACGAGATCGAGCACACGCAGCTCGAGTTGGGACAGAGTAGGGGCGTCAGGCATTCTGGGAGGAAAACTTTACCGTACAAGCAGCAGGCACGGGGTCAAGAACTGCCGCAGTACTTCCCATCAATCTCTTTAGGATGCAGGGTGCACGGTCACACACTTCACACCTGCATCCGCTTCTTCCACCTCAAAACGTACAGGCAGAAATTTTTCGATCAGGGCCATGTTGGTACGCGAGTGATTGCTGATAGACAGAGTCGCAAACTTCCCCCCCCCAGCAAGGGCCATTGGCAGTAATAACTGATCCGCCAAATGCACCCCCACCGGAGCGGATGATGCCAAGTAACTGCGCAGCCCCTTGGCTGCCCCCGTAGCCACCGACTCAGAGGATTTCCCCACTTGAGCAATGCCCGTGCTGATTTCGCAAACGTTGGCGAAGCGAACTCCCAATAGCAGCGCATTGCCAGGACCCGTACTGTCATTGGCATATCGAAGCTCCATCCGGTCCTGTGGCCATTCAAGCAGCGCAGAAGCCGTAGCGATTTCACGCTCGGCAATCTCGCGGTGAAGATGGGCATGGATCACCCGACCAAAATTTTCCAAGAGTTCTCCACGCTCCAGCAGCTTCAGCTTCTGCAATTTCTTAATGGGCGAAACCACCGCCGTCAACACACCACCCCCCGCCTGCATGAAGCCATGTTTTTCCAAAGCCACACTGACCTTCACCCCCAGCCCGTGAAGCTGCGGCAGAAAACATTGCGCGATGAATTCAAATGGCGGCGCCATGGGATTATGCGTACCACCTTCGATACGCAGCGTGCTGGGACCATCGGTCATCAGAAGCGCTGGCAGCAATGTCTGGAATACCAGAGTCGTACTTCCCCCGCTACCGATGCTGAATGCATAGTCCCCTGCCCTGACCCGGGCTGGAGCAAAGACCAGTTCAACAGAACCTAACTCGGCCCCGTCCACCGCCGCATCACAGACCTCCGCCGCCGCCTTCACACAGGTCAGGTGCTGGCGCATCAGCCCTGGCTTCGGCCTCTTGCCGCGGATGTTCGTCATGCGAAACGGCTGCCCCGTCACCATCGACAGCGACAGCGCCGAACGCAGCAACTGACCACCGCCGGATTCACCGGAAATTTGGATCATCATTTGATACTCAAAGTAATAAATTTACCCGCCATGTAACATGGATAAGCTCGTTGGAAAAATGCGGGCGAGGATACTTCTCCTCGCCCTAACCCCTGGAATCAATCATCCGCCTCCGCCGCATCCTTGATCACAAAGCGCGCCTTCAGCTTGCACACCTGCTGGGCAAGACCGGCGGCCTCCACGCTACGGAGGACTTCTTTAAAGTCCTTGTAAGCGTTCGGTGCTTCATCAATCGGATACTGGCGTGAGTTGAAAAGGATGTCGTTAGACTCGAAATCCGCGTCCACCGTTTTCTGATCAAGCACTCGGGTCGCATGTTTGCGCCCCATGCAGCGACCAGCACCGTGATTCACGCTGTAGCAGCTTTTCACGGCCTCGGGTTTCGCCACCATCACCACCGATCCGTCGCGTGGATTTCCAGGCAGCAAAATCGGGTGACCAGTGGCGGCGAAGGGCGTGTCCTTGAGGGCATGATGTCCCCCAGGGAAGGCACGCGTCGCCCCCTTTCGATGCACCCAGGAGAGCTGGTTATCCACCACCTCCTGACGCGCAATGTTATGGCTGATGAAGTACACCAGTTGCCCAGTCGTCCCTGGCAGCACTTCCTGGAAAGCCTCCAGCACCAGCGCATTGATGAGCATGTGGTTCACTGTGGCGAAGTTCGCCCCCAGCGCCATATCATCCAGATACGCATCGGCCTCTGGCGTTCCCAGCGGTGCATAAACAAGCTGCTTGTCACCGGCCGGGAAATCCATCCCCCAGGTGCGGAAGAAACCTTCCAGCGCCTTAAACTGACGCTGCGCCAGGATGTTCCCAAACCCGCGCGATCCACAGTGGCTCAGGAAGGCCACGCGATCATCCTGCAGGCCAAAGACTTCCGCCGTGGCACGCATCGTTGGGTCCTGGTCAAGCTGCACCACCTCGCACTCACCGAAGTGGTTTCCACCCCCGTAAGAACCGAGCTGCATCATCTTGTTTTCGAAGTTCGGGAAGGCATTGAAGGCGCGCATCTTGTCCAGGCGCTCATGCAGGGTAGAAACGTTTCCGTCATGCCCATAGTGCTGGCTGTCTTCGCAACGCAGAGCCCATTCAGGCGGGATCCCCAGCGCCTCACACACCGCCTTGCTAGCCCCTTCCGTGCAAGCTTGCACCCCCAGGTCCGCTGACACACGACGGGACTTTTTAGCCTCGCGCTGCCCACGACCAGGCCCGGTTGGAGTACGCGCCACGATGGCCTCAATGAGACGGCGGCGCACCGTGCGGTCCACGATCTCATCCGCCGGGATGTTCATCTGTAACAGCGACATGGAGCACTTGATGTCCACCCCCACAGGTCCTGGATAAATATGCGTTGGCGATGCCATCACACACCCCACCGGAGCGCCGTAACCCGCATGGGCATCCGGATTCAGCACCAGATCAGTCACCCCTGGTGCCGAACGCGAATTCAACGCCTGGTCAATGCAGGTCTGGTCAAAGCCATTTCGAATAGCTTCGGTACCGATCACCGTGATCGGCTTGCCTTTGTTATCACGGGCAGGGAGAAAGGCTTCAGCCTCGTTGATGATGTGGAATGGGGAGGTCATGAGAGTTTGAGAAAAAAGGTGGGGCGACAAGGGTTTGATGAAACGTTGGCTCTGCTCTACCGGACTGAGCTACGGTCCCGTCGAAGGTGGGACCGGTGGGATTCGAACCCACGACAGGAGGATTTTTGAATCATGTAGTTCCATCGGGCATTCGCCCCGTTTGATTGAGATTGGATGAAAGTGAAATGGCGACAAGGGTTTTGAGAAACAGATGTGTCTACTGCTCTGCCACTGAGCCACCGACACTGTGAGTATCGGGCAGGAATCGAACCTGCGACCAATAGCTGACTGTAGTTCCTCAGGGCATTCGCCAGATTAAGAGGGTTATTGGGAAAGAAGTGGCGACAAGGGTGGAGAGACTTTCCGCATTGCTGCGGGCGGGTTTTAAATGCCGCTATTCCAGTGTAGTCCGCTCCGGCATTCGCCAGGATTTAATTGATGGGGTTGGGGGAAGGATTGGCGACAAGGGAGTCGAGAAACAAGTCTAATGCTCTACCGGGCTGAGCTACTGGCCCCCGTGAAAAAGCCAGGCAGGATTTGAACCTGCGTCCTATAGGTTAATGTAGTTCCTCAGGGCATTCGCCAAAATTTGTTAGAAAGGATTTGAAGTGGAGGCGGGTGACAAGAGTTGAGCGACGTTTTTTCGCAAAAAATGTAGTCATCTCAGGCATTCACCAGCCTCCAAGGTTTTCAAAGGGCTGTGTTTTCGATCTCACCGACCCAGTGGTCCGGGCCAAGCTGGCCGCTGGCAAAGGAGGCGATGACTTCAAACACCTGATCAGAGAAACCTCCGATATTCAGGATGTCTTCGCGTTCCTGCGCCTGCGTCGTTGCATAGGGCTGGATGTCCAGGCACACCAGACGGGCATTGGGATTGCGTTGCTTGAACACATTCCACTCGCTCATCGTGCGTGTAGGCGATCCACCAAACCGGCCATGGATTGAGGTATCCATCCAGGACTCGTTATCGGAGACATAGATGACCAGATCGGCCTTGGCCTTGCGGGCATTGAGGTCAATGAGCACGGCGCTGCAATTGGTCCCGCCAGCGGGCAGCGAGGCCAGCTTTTGGGCATTCGTCATCACCGAATCACGAGGATTCAAAGACACCGGCACCACGTTGTTTTCAAAGGGAAGCACCTCGGCATCACGGTTCTGGCGAAGGAAGGCGGCAGCCACCAGGGCGGCCACATCAATGCAGCGGATTTTGCTCGTGGCACCTTTGCGCACGCCGGTCACCGCAGAGTGCATGGAACCGGAAACGTCAGGTGCCACAACCACTTTTCCGCTCACGACAGGCACATTGGAAACTGCGATTTCCATGGCGTCCTGCAGCGCTTCCTTCACTTCATGCGGCACTTCGGCACCGACATTGAAATAGGCAGCCATGAGCTGGTAAGGGAAGACACGGGCACGACGCACCTGGTCCTCGCTGCGCAGACGGCTGGCGATGAGACGGGTCACGTCCGAATGAGTGAACACACCATGACGGGCAAAGGTATTCAGGTTCATCCGGGTGGTCTGCCATGTGGCACGGCGGGCGATGGCCAGCCATTGCTCCGTGGTCAGCGGCAGCGCAGTGAGCATCTGAAAGGGCACATCCGGAGGCTCCCCCTGGGGGTCCAGCTTCCAGGCTTCAAACTCGCGCACCAGTGGTGGCAGAGCCTCCGCCTGGTGAGCACGGCCGATAAGGTAACCATACAGCGCCTCACGGGAAGGCGATCCAGGATGCGGGTGCACCATCTTGATGATGTCCGCCATGGAGGGAGACTGCCCCACATCCGCACGGAACACGGCTTCATCAGAACGGTTCTCAAACCACTTGCGCACCAGACGCTTCGGCAGCGATCCCAGGGACTTCCGCCCGGTCACACCGGAGCGCAGGATCTGGACAAAGTTGCGCAGCATCTTCGCATCGTTGATCACGCGGCTAAAGATAAGCTCCAGGCGCTCCGCATCTCGGGCGGCCAGCACGGCGCATAGCAGCGCTGGCACATCCTTCATGAAGCCCTTTTCACGGCAGTGAATGGCGGTCCGGGCGATGAAGTCCGTCGGCACCTTTTCGCACAGGGCCAGGATCTTCTGAAGCTGGTCCTCAGCGGTGGCATAGTAAGTGTGGTTCAGGCATCCCGTGGCCGCATACTGGGCCAGAGCATGACGCGGGGTCATCTGGTAAGCCAGACCGCCGGCTTCGTTGCGGGTATCCGCCTTGGGGGCGAGGGCTCCGGCGATGGATTGGAAGAGTGTTTTGCTGGCCATGATGTTTTTTCAGGTTGTTGCGTTGTGCCAATCAGTAATGCCAGCTTCGTGCCAACTCTTGGCACACCAGGGACGAATGGCGCTGGAAGCCTTATAGAATAAGGGAAAGAAAATTTACAGCAGCCTCGCCATCCAATTCCCAACCCATTGTTTTATCCATTTTTTATTATCCCAATTAATACGCATTTATCTTTTTGGATATTATTGTATAAAGAGATGAGCGACCGCAGGCGTCCGCGCTTCTCTTTATGAAATCCACCGTCGTTTTTGGCTTCCTGGGCACCTCTCTGGACCGCGCACAAGGCGCTGACCGCTGGTCGCGCTGGCGGCCCACGGTCTCCATGTGTCAGCAGGAGGATCTGCTCATCTCCCGGCTGGAGCTGCTGGTGGAGCCTAAGTTCGCGGCTCTGGCTCAGCAGGTAGCGGCGGACATCCGGCAGGTATCGCCGGAAACCACGGTCGTGATGAATGAACTCTGCTTTGCAGACCCATGGGATTTCCAGCTCGTGTATGAAGGGCTTTACGACTTCATAACCAATTATGCGTTCAAGACGGAAAAGGAGGATTATCTCATCCACCTGACCACGGGTACGCATGTGGCGCAGATCTGCTGGTTCCTGTTAAACGAGGCCAATTTCATCCCCGCACGCCTGCTCCAAACCTCCCCTTCCCGCGTCAACGGACGTGATACCAACTCGTCTGGCCGTTATGAGATCATTGACTTGGACCTTTCCAAATATGACCGCCTGGCCACACGCTTCGCCCAGGAGCAGGAGAAGACTCTCGATTTCCTCAAAAGCGGCATCGCCACGAAGAGCAAGGCCTTTAACATGCTCATCGGCCAGATCGAACTGGTGGCGGTGAATTCCAAAGCACCCATGCTCATCATGGGCCCCACTGGCGCAGGCAAGTCCCTACTGACCTCGCGCATCTATGACCTGCGCTGCAGCCGCGCTGGCCTAACAGGAAGGTTTGTCGAAGTGAACTGCGCCACCCTGCGCGGCGACCAGGCCATGAGCGCCCTTTTTGGCCATCGGCGCGGTGCTTTCACCGGCGCGCAAGCTGACCGCCCAGGCTTGCTCAAAGAGGCGGACAAAGGCCTCATCTTCCTGGATGAAATCGGCGAACTCGGCCTGGATGAACAAGCCATGCTGCTACGCGCTCTCGAGGACAAAACCTTCCTGCCTCTAGGCTCGGACAAAGCAGTCTCCAGTGACTTCCAACTCATCGCCGGCACCAACCGCGACCTCCGTGCGGAAGTGGCCGCAGGCAAATTTCGTGATGATCTGTTGGCGCGTATCAATCTGTGGACCTTCACCTTACCCAGCCTGGCAGAGCGGCGCGAAGATCTGAGCGCGAACCTGGACTTCGAACTGGAACGTTATGCCAAATCTCACCGCCGCCAAGTGCGCTTCAACAAAGAAGCCCGTGAAGCCTTCCTGAAATTCGCCCGCAGTCCCGAAGCCACCTGGAGCGCGAATTTTCGCGATCTCAATGCCGCCGTGACCCGCATGGCCACACTAGCCCCCAAAGGCCGCATCACCGTTGAATGCGTGGATCAAGAAAAAGCCCGCCTGATGCAGGGCTGGGGCGACGGCACAGGAAAGAGAAAGCAGTTGGAAACCTCTTTCTGCGGCCTGGACATCTCCAAGCTTGATCCCTTTGACCAGGTGCAACTGGAGTATGTGCTGGGCGTCTGTCGTGAAAGCAAAACCATGTCCGACGCCGGACGGAAACTCTTCTCCATCTCCCGCCTCAGCAAGACCAAATCCAACGATGCCGACCGCCTGAAAAAGTACCTGGCCCGGTTCGAACTCACCTGGGATAAAATATCTGGGGCGTGAGACCTGAGTATCGAGCATGGGGCACAGGCGTCCCGCCTGTGGATATTTTCCGATGTGTCTCCATTTAGCGCGCCTCCAAGGCATCCGCCACGGCAGGCTCGAGCTCCCTGGAGCCATCACCCCCCAGTTTTTCATCCAGGGCTTCGAGGCGGTGGATCAAATCAGCAATGTGCTTGCGCGGATACATGCCCCCCGCAGGCTGGCAAAAGTGCGTGCGGCAGCCAAAGGGACGGTGCATATAAATGGTGCACCTCCCGTCTTTGCCCAGCAGCGGGCAGGCTCCCTCAGGATGAGACTTGATGACCTTGCGGCCACTCGCACGCACCCCCTGGGCAGCATAAACAGCCTCACCCAAGGTGAGAAATGGCGTCTTTCCTGTGAGCCTGAAATGGCAGCATTGCGTGCGCATCTGGCAGTCCCGATCAAGCGGACGCTTTTCCAGCTCCGCATACACGGCTTTCACCTCATCCAAGGTGGCGCGGAGCGCGGGATCAGGCTGCTTTCTGGCCACAGCAGTTACTCCGGCACAATGATCTGGTCATCCGGCTGCACAGCCACATCCACCGCAGGATTGCCGATTCCGGTCGAGAGATTATGAATCGTCGGCGGACGGCCACCACGCAGCAGCTTCACTTTTCTCATGCTGCCGAAGGGTGTCGGGCCACCTGCGGACATGATGGCGCGGGAAAGCGTCATCCCTTGCTGATAAGGAACCCCACCAGGCTTGTTCACGCCCGTGACTGTCACCTGCCGCATCGTCGCATCCCCCACGCTGTCGATGGAGACCAACACGTTCGGACGCGTATAAATTTCCCGGCTGATGTAAGTCTGCTCAATGCTGCGCTGAAGAGCCGAAGGTTTCAGGCCATTGGCACGCACCTCACCAATGTGCAGGAGGTTGATGGTCCCATTATCACTCACCGTATAGACACCGCGGATCTGCGACACTTCATTGTCAGGAATAGCCCCCACGGAAATAGTGATGCGGTCTCCTGCACGCAACGGCAGTTCACCGCTTTGAGCATAGGCCTCAGGCATCAAAAGAGCTGCCACAGCCAGGATCAGTAAGAACGTTTTCATGACGACAATAAACACGAGTTAGAACAAATCTCCACGGGAACCGTTCGATGGGGCTGAGACGGCCTTGGCAACTTGGCCGGGCGCGACCTGCTTTTTACGTTTCTCCGGCTTGTGCCCAGCCGGAGCGGCCGTGTTGTTAGGCGAGTAGTAGGTGTAGTAACTGGTGTAATACTGGTACTGGGAATCGCTCCGCAGATCCACATTGTTCAGTACCACGCCGAGGACGGTCCCGCCCACGTTTTCCACAGTCTGCTTCACCCGCAGGAGCATGTGACGCGGTAGCTTGCGATGCTGCACCACGATGAGAGTCAGATCCGCTTCATTGGCCAGCACCGAGGCATCGCTCACGCCAAGAATGGGTGGAGAATCAATAAGAACCAGATCGAAACGGCTCTTCGCATCGGCGATCAGCTCTGACATGCGCTGGGAGTTCAGCACGCCGGCACTGTCCGCTGGTAGCATGCCGCTAGGCAGAAAGTATAAATTCTCCACGGGTGTCCGCACCACCACTTCCTCCAGTTGCACATTCGTGGTCAGATAATTGGTCAGACCCACTGCATTGCTCACATCGAAAAGCGTGTGCATGCGCGGACGGCGCAGGTCAGCATCGATTAACAGCACACTGTATCCCCCTTGAGCACAGACAAAGGCCAGATTGCAAAGCGTGGTGGACTTCCCTTCCCCGGCACCACCGCTAGTTACAGTGATGCAATTGGCATCAGGATTACGGCGGTTAAACTCAATGTTAGTCCGCAGGATGCGGTAAGCTTCCGCATCGGGATTGAATCCACTGGCACGATGCAAAACGGCGACATCTTTCGGGATGACCGCCAGCACCGGCACGCCCAGGAATTTTTCCACATCATCCAGACTCTTCACGGAAGTGTCCATGTATTCCAAAAAGAAGGCCAGCCCGATTCCCAGCATGAGCCCCAGCACGCCGCCCAGGACAAGATTAAGCGCGACATTGGGCTTGGCAGGCTTCCCTTCAGGAGTCGCGATGGCATAGATCGTGGCCGGGGATTTCACCAGTTCCAGCCCTGCCTTCGTTTCGAAGTAGCTGGACTTCAATTGCAGCAGCAGATTCTCAATGTAAGCCACATCATCCACCGCCGTTTTATAATCGGTCTGGGCAGACTGCTGGTCGAACATCTCCTTCTCCGCATCCTCGTTGGAGCTTTGAAGGGCCGTATGCCGCTTGATGGCAAATTCTAGCCGGGTCTGTAGAGCCGCTACGTGAGACTTCACGGCATCAAGAATAAGCTGCTTGGACAGGATGATCTGGCTATCCACGCCGATCACCTCCGGATGCTTCCTGCCACGTCCCGCATTCACCAAACCTTCTCTCGTGACCTGTAGCTTATTCAAGTCCGCCATCATGCCAGTGACGTTGGTATTCTCCAGCTTCAAGCCAGAGGCACGTGAAACCAGTTCATCCCCTTCCAGCTTGCTCAGTTCATCGATTTCTGCCCGCAGCGACTGCACCTCCAGGTCCGCTTGCAGCAGGGCCTGCTCACGGCTCATGACCATGGATTCTTCTTTCGTCCTCAAGGTGGAACCAGGAGCCGTGGAATTGGAACCGTTGGAAAACCATTCACCTACAATCCCCCCCTTTTTCCGCGCTTCCTGCATCTTCAACCGCGCTTGATCGCGGAGCTGTTCTTGCTCAGAAATCTGCTGGCCCAGCATGGTCAGCGCATCCTGCTTTTGCTTGGATTCCACTTCCACACGGCGGGTCATATAACTCTGAGCCACCGCATTCGCGATCTCCGCCGCTGCCCCAGGTTCCTGATCGTAAAATTCAATCGTGACAAAGTCCGAACGCACACTGGACTGTGTATCCAGGTTTCCCCTCAGTTTGGCCAGGGCAGCTTGGCGGTTCGGCATCGACCAGCGTTTTTGCAGGTCCAGTTTGTCCACCACCGGATAGAGAGTTTCCGGTTTCGTGATGCTCTCAAATTCATTTTTGATGACCACGTCACTGGGTGCCATGAAGTCATCCGTACTGCGCTGAAAGACCTGCACTTTGTTTTGCATGCGCTCGATCTTCATCTCCACCAAGCCCCGATACTTCCTGGGCATGATGTAAGTGATGATGGCCGCGGTCGCAAAGACCAGGAGAAAAGAGAGGATGATCAGCCCAAAGCGATTGCGAATGACCTGCCAGGAATCAATGGCTTGCTGCTGGAGCTCGTTGCCGGTGTCACGCATAGCAATATTGATTATCTGGAAAAGTTAGGCAATCGTCAGCTTATCAACTCGCCAGTGGCGGATTAAAACCGGTCACTGGCGTGGGAGTGGGCTGTGAGGGTAAGGGGCTTTTAGAAAGATGCAGTCATGCCCAGAGAGATGTTGTTGCGGTCAAATTCACGCAACGAATCATCCGACTTGAGAATCGAATAAGAATACCGGGCATCGAGAGCAAGGTTTTCGAGCAACTGGTAGGAAAGACCGGTGGAAAGCAGCAACGAATGCTCCGCCACATCGGTTCCACCGCCACTGTCAAAGGTGCTGTATGCATACGAGACACCAGCATTGACTCCCACCCGCTTGGTGACTTGGTGATTCACATTCAGACCCGTGCGGACTGCATACCGGGTATCGAATCCGCCGAGTTCAGAGGAATCATACCCCACAGAGCCAAACCAGCGTGCAGTCGTCTGCCGTGCCACCAGGTAGCTGAGGGCCATTTCACCATACGGAGAGGTGTTTTCAGCCCGGTCAGATTTGAAAAACTCAGCACCCACACGGAAGGAACCGGAAACGCGCTCACTCCAGGCATGGTCCACGCCTGCCAGGACAAAGTGTGAAGTGGCATCCACATCATCACGTTCCCGATAATCGGTGATCCGGTAACGGTATTCTGCGGCAAGGCTCGTACGCTTGGTCAGCGCATAGCTGAACTGCTGGGCGATCAGCACCGAAAGGCGGTCTTCCAGGCCGGACACCGCATCGTCCTCATAAGAAATGCCATCCACCGTCACCGATGTCGTCGTGGAAAAACGCTGGGACCAGGCATAGCTGACATTGAAGTTATTGAACCCGTAAAGGTATTGCCCGTTATACAGTGTCGTCGAGGCCCCTGTCGCCACGTTGGGCTCTGCCTCATAAGTGAGGTAAAAATTATTGCTGATTTTCAGCCTCTGGGAAAGCTGGTGGGCCACGTTAAAGGCCACCCGCGCATTATAAAAGGTATCGTCATAACGAGGAATACCGTCCAGATAATGAATGGCACCCACATCCACCGCCATGCTCCAGGGGGTGGTCGGGTCTGCGTCTGCATACGTCACCCCAAGGCCACCCTGGAGATAATAAGACTCGAAATCCTGGAGAAACGGTGATGGCACCGAGTAGCTGAGGGAATCATAACCGGTGCGACCAGTGATGCTCCACGTCAGGGGCTGACTCTCATCAAAATCACCCGAAAAATCCCGAACAGCTGTCAGCCCTTGGGAAAAGACCGACATCGCCGAAAGGGCCAAAAAGGCCGTCACAGACAAGGTGTGAGTAAGTCGCATAGTCGGGGAATGCTACAGTTAGAGGAAATCTAAGTCCAGATAGCCGGGTTCAGGGCGTGCAGTTGCACGGCGAAGTTGGCACGTTATGGCACTTGCGATGCTTGGGATCACAAGGAACGAAGCCTGTTGGAGGCGGCTGGATCAGATACACACCGCGGATGCTTGGAGACATGATGAACTCCTCTTCAGGCGGGGCAACTGGCAGCGGATTCTTGTCAGGATTTTTTCCAGAGTCCGTCAGCTCATCGGAAGGCACTATCGCCACATTCGTAACGGCTGCTCCTGGAGAAATGGCAGACGCGCAATCCATGATCACGCCAGACATTTTTGGTGCGACCGAGATACCCGTCTGTACAATCTGGTTCACGAGTGCACTGTCCGCCTGGGTGGCGAGGATAGCCGCCTTGATGATTTCGCAGGCGCAGGATTCATTGATAACCAGCGCATCCTCTACAATCATCAGAGCCTTTGACGGATCTTTTTGGATGGCAGCAGACACGTCCGCTGAGATCTCATTACAACTGCCTGACTGCCCGTGAACGAGCGTAGAATTGGCGGAAAAAGCCAGCCCTAAAAGGCAGATTGCGAGGCGAGGAGCGCTCATAACTCTCATAACAGGAAGGGAAATTGTCTGGTTACTACAACTGGAGCGGGTAGTGGGAATCGAACCCACATGGCCAGCTTGGAAGGCTGGAACTTTACCACTAAGCTATACCCGCGATTGAAGTTATAATAACCTGCAATATCTAAGACCTGCAAGATATTTTTTAGAATTAGCACAAATTCTTTTAAAATTTAGAAATACTGATAAAACAGAGATTCCGAATTTCAAAAGAGCCTGCATTTCACTCTTTGGCGAGTAATAGCAGGGCAATAGCATCTGGCAAGGCCCATTTTCAAGTTGTAACCCTGAATCAAAAATCTGGTATCAAACAGAAAGGCAAACACGCAAAAGACTCAAATTGTTAACAAATCTTAAAATTATCTGTAAATTTTGTTGACGAGCGTTTCAAACTTTAGTTCAACCAGCATGTTAAAAAGCATGATCGAAGACCGTGAATTCGGCATGTTTTTCGTCCCGGACAAATTTGGCAGAAAAGTTGCTTTGAAAAAATGAGGAGAAAGTCAGTCATCCTTATGCTAAGCTGCCGACCCCCTGTTCTTCAACAGGGTGTCAAGAAAAGCAAAACTGCACCGTATTTAAATCTGTAATGTCAAACATGGAACTCGACGGAGGTATCAAGATCTACCTGCGGGAGATCGGCAAGACCGACTTGCTGACTCCTGATCAGGAGGTAGAACTCGCCGAGCGCATCAAGCGCGGCGACCCAGAAGCGCGATCACACATGATCCGCGCCAACCTCCGGCTGGTCGTTAAGATCGCCCAGGATTACGCCAACTATGGCCTGCCACTTCTGGACCTCATCTCTGAAGGAAACATCGGCCTCATGAAAGCCGTAGAGCGCTTCGACCCTAATAAGGGTGGCAAGCTCTCCACATACGCCGCCTGGTGGATCAAACAATCCATCAAGCGCGCTCTGGCCAACCAGTCCAAGACCATCCGCCTGCCTGTCCACATGGTGGACAAGATCAGCAAGATGCGCCGTGTCGCCATGGCCATGTCTGAAGAACTGGGCCGTGAACCCACCGACGACGAACTCTCTGAAGAAATCGGCATCGATCGGGCCAAGCTCAGCCAGCTCAAGGTCGCCTCCATGCGCCCAGCTTCCCTGGATGCACCCATCAGCGACGACGACAGCACCGAATTCGGTGAAATCGTCGGCGATGAAAATGCGCAGACCCCTTTCGATCTCCTCAGCCACAAAAACATGCATGGCCAGTTGGACGGCCTGCTGACCGTGCTGGACGAGCGCGAGCGCAAGATCATCGATGCCCGTTTCGGCCTCGCCGGACAAAAGCCGCGCACTTTGGAAGAAGTGGGCCAGGAATTCGGCGTCACCCGTGAGCGTATCCGTCAGCTTCAGAACATCGCCCTGCGTAAGCTGCGCCGTGCTCTGCAGAAGAAGGAAGATCCCATCCCAAAAGCCCTGCGCAACGCCGGTGCAAAAAAGAAGAAAAAAGCCGCCGCAGCCGAAGACAAGCTGCTGGGCTGATTTCCGCACCCTTCATTCACGAAAAAGGCAGGCCGTCATGGCCTGCCTTTTTCATGCTTATCGTTAGGCTTCCGGTTTCACTCCTTGGGCAGTAACGTGATCTTTTGCTTATCCCATCCACGGGGTTTGGCGATGCCCAGGCTGGTCCATTCCATGCCGCTGTCCACCCAGCTCTCGCGCCATTGCCCGTAGCTGATTTCATCATCGTCATCGCTCACGCCGAACTGGAATCCACAGGCCGGGCAGATCTCATAACTGGGTCCCCCAGAGGCACTGCGCGGCGCTTCTTTTAGTTTGGCAAATCCGCAGACGGGACAGGAGTAGGCAGGAGTTTTCATGAATTAAAAGGGCAGTTTGGAGGCTTGGATCGGGCGGCCCGGCTGCCGGTCCCAATAAGATGGATTGCCAGGGCGGAAAAAAGTCTTGGTCGTCCCATCTCGGTTATAGGCGGCAAAGGCCCGCGTCTTCGGGTCGAAGACCCGCAGTGTGCCATCGCTCTCATCCCATTTCATCCACACTTCCCCCGCCCGGCCACGCTGCAAATGCTGCCACGCCTGGGCCGCGTACTCATCGGGATTGCGGCTTTTGAAATCCGGACCATGCCTCTCAAAATGATCTCTCAGCGTTTCCATTCGCCCCCAGGTCACCTGTGTCGGGGGTGCACGCGGCTGGGCCATGGTCGCAGGCGCTTGCGGGGCAGGCTTCGGTCCAGGGGTAAAAACTTCCCGCATCTGCTCCAGCACAGATTTGCGCGCCGGGGCCTCTGCTTTTGGCGGCACCGCCACATCACCGCCCCCAGTGACCAGAAAACTGCCCGCATGCAGCCTCTGCCGCGCACTGCCCAGGCTATAGTGATAAGTGCTCCCCTGTTTTAAATCCTGGAGCACCACCTCATGCGCCGCTGTCACCGGCCCTTCCGCCTTTTGGGTCAGTTGATCCGCCGTCGGCCCGTAGCTCACCCGTGTGCCACAGGCCACATCCGTCTTCCATTGTAAAGTTGCCGTCGTCCCCGTGACCGTCACCTTCGGCTCGCCTAACAACTCCACCCCATGGGCCAAAGAGCACATCCAAAGCAAAAGGAACAAGTAAAGCGGGCGCATGATCCCCAATAAGACAGGCAACCCCGGTCAAGGCAAGAGCCGCCCTTGCCTCCCCTCCACTTCAGCGTTGTTTTCTGCCAAAGCCGGACCAGTGATTCTCCTCCACTCGTTTTCACATGCCCGCTGTCCAGCCCGTTCTCCGCGCCACCCGGCAACTATGGCAGGCTGCCTTGGACCTCCTGTATCCCCGCGTCTGCCAGGGCTGCGAAGCCCCCCTGCCCCCAGATGCCCCACGCCAGGGCATCCCTGCCTGGTTTTGCGGATCCTGCCGCGAGGAACTCGTCGAAGTCCAGGCCCCTTACTGCGCCGTCTGCGGGGAGCCCTACGATGGGGCCATAACCCAGGCCTTTGTTTGCAAAAACTGTGTCGGTCGCCGGATCGCCTTCGATTTCGCCGTCTCCGGTTACAAAGCCGAAGGCCCCCTTCGTGAGATGATCCTTCATTACAAATACCGTCGCGATCTCTCCCTCCGCGCCGGCTTGGCCGATATCCTCAGCACCGCGCTTAATGACCCACGCCTCGCTTCCGAAGATCTCAGTCAATGGCTCCTAGTGCCCGTCCCTCTGCACTTCACACGCCAGTTCTGGCGTGGCTTTAATCAAAGCTGGGAGCTCTGCCGCAGCCTCTCCCGCCAGACCGGCATCCCCACCGCCCAGGTCCTGCAGCGGCAAATGAGGACCCGCCCCCAAGCCCGCCTGCATCGCAAAAAGCGTCTGCAAAATCTCAAACAAGCCTTTGCCCTCCTCCCTGACCGCCCCTGGCGGCGCTCCCCGGACCTCCGCGGGAGGCGTATCCTCCTTGTGGATGACGTCCTTACCACCGGTGCGACTGCTCACGAATGCGCAAAAATCTTGAAGCTGAACGCCGGAGTAGAAAAAGTGGTGGTGATTACCGCAGCGCGTGGTTAGTATCTCCGTCACGTCCGGTCACCACCGGGCACCTGTTCAGGTTGCGGAGCGTTTCCGCAACTGCTCCCGCGGTAGCCATCTGGGGGGGAATAAGTGTCCTGTTACCACCGGCTGACCGACACATCACATCATGGGATTTTTCAAAAAGCGCACCGTCAATGAATTGGGAGAAAAGAAACAGGACATGCCTGAAGGCCTGTGGACCAAGTGTCCATCCTGTAGCGAAAGCCTCTTTGAGCAGACCCTCGCCCGCAACCTCCGCGTCTGCATCAACTGTGGTTACCACTTCACCATCAGCAGCGATGAGCGCATCGCCAGCCTTGTGGATGAAGGCAGCTTCCAGGAAATGGACCAGAACCTCGATTCCGTGGATGCCCTCGGTTTCAAAGGTTATGTGGACAAAGTAAAAGCCTACCAGACCAAGACGGGCCTCAAGGAAGCCGTCGTCACGGGCCGCGCCACCATTGAGGGCGTCCCCGTCCTCATTGCTGTCATGGATTTCCGCTTCCTCGGTGCCAGCATGGGCAGCGTCGTCGGTGAAAAAATCACCCGCGCCATTGAGGCCGCCACGGCTGAAGGAAAAGCCGTCATCGTTTTCTCCGCCTCCGGGGGTGCACGCATGCACGAAGGCATCCTCAGCCTCATGCAGATGGCCAAGACCAGCGGTGCCCTCGCCCGCCATGCCGAAGCACGTCTGCCTTACTTCTCCGTCCTCACCCACCCCACCACCGGCGGCGTCACCGCCAGCTTCGCCACCTTGGGGGATATCATCATTGCCGAGCCTAAATGCATGATCGGTTTCGCCGGCCCCCGTGTGGTCAAAGAAACCACCCACGCAGATCTGCCTCCAGGTTTCCAGACCGCTGAGTTCATGAAGCTGCACGGCCTCGTGGACATGATCGTGGAGCGCAAAGACATGCGCTCGACGATTTCCAATCTGCTCAAATACGTCAGCACTGCCAAGGCAGCCTGAGGCACAGACGCACCTCATTCTTTGCCCGGTGATGCGCCATATCCTGGCGGGTTTCATGCTGTACATCGGCCACGCTCGCAGGCCCCGGAAAGCGTCTTGAATAAAACCTAACCGGAAACAGTTTAAACACGGTCTCCGTATTCCCTTCTCATGTTCCAGATGAAACGTCCCCTGCTCCTCGTCGCCCTGCTCGGTATCCTGGCACCCGCACATGCTGAGGTCGAAGTGGACATCGATGCCTTTGGCCAGAGCCTCGGTGGCTGGCTCGCCCGCAAAGGCAAGGCCGCTGAATACGAACTCTCGGAGGCCGGTTACCGCACCTATCAGCCCGAGGTCTCCCCCTCCCCGGATGGCGGCATCTTCGTCTCCGTCCGCATTGACCACCGCCGCGGCTTCTTCGCCTCGGATGACCACGCCAGCCTGGAACTTAGCTTCGCACCCGATGGCGATCTCGTCTCCGCCCAGAGCAGCCTCGCACTACAGGGCCGCACCATCAGCAGCGAGCTCATTAAAGGCGGCGCCTCCGCTTCCACCTCCGTCGCCGCCCCGCAGATCGAGCGCGCCGTCAAAGTCGGTACCGACCTCGTCGCCGACCTCTCCTCCAAACTGCTCCGCGAAAAAATCGTCGAGCCCGGCCGCGTCTCCTTCCCCGCCGCCATCCGGCATAACTACAATCTTCTCTACAAGGCCGTGAAGATGAAAAAGGCCGAGACACCCGCCACGCCTGGCACTGCCTCCACCCCGCAAGCCCCTGCCGATACCGCCCCACCGGCCACTCCCCCCGCTTCCACTCCTGCTGAAAAGCCTCCTGGCCCCTCAGCCGCCACACCACCTCCCACGGCCCCCGCTCCATCGGCTCCCGGCGCACCCGCTCAGCCAGCCGCCCCCACCCCATCGGCTCCCGCCCCAGCGCCCACCACACCAGCCCCGCCTTCCACCTCAGCCCCCGCAGGCAACACCCAGGCCTCCCTCACCACCGCTGGTAAAAAATCCATCCCCCTCCCCGAGATCCGGGCCTACAATCCCAGCGGCGTTCCCAGCACCCCACTGCCAGCGCAAAAAAGCAGCGAAAAGCCCAAAGAAAAATCTCTCCTCATGGAGCACGGGGACGAAGTCCTCAAACTCGCCCGCGACGTCGTAAAGACCTCCGTGCAGTAATCCCAAAAGGAGACATCGGATAAAATTGAGCGCTAGCGAGCCAGCCTCATCCAAAATACTCCAGAGCTTTAGCTCGCCAAAATGCCGCCTCGAATCTGGCTCGCTTTCCGCCAGCTTCGCATGCCAGGCTGGCGCATTCCCCCCTCCTAAATTGCCCGCTGGGCACGCCACTCACGCGTCCCCAGGAATCACTCCGGCAGTTCCTGCCCCTTCGTCTCCGGCAGGAAGACCAGCACCAGCAGCCCCGCCAAAAAGAGACCTCCCATCATCGCCACCGCATTCGGCAGGGACGTCAGCGTCTTCACATAGCCAGAAAGGATCAGCATCGGTGCTGCTATCAGACGCCCTGCATTGAAACAAAAGCTGGAACCCGTGGAACGCAGATGATTCGGAAACAGCTCAGGGAAATAAATCGCATACCCCGCGTGGATGCTCAACGTCACAAAGCCGAGCAAAGGCAGCATCACCAGCATCTGCCCATAGCTCTGCGGCACATAGCACACCGCCAGCACCATCAGGAAACTGAGCACATGCATCAGCGCAAAGGTCCGCTTTCGTCCCAGTCGCGCACACATCGGGCCAAAGCTGAGCTGCCCCAACCCAGCCCCCAGCACCTGGATGATGCCATAGGCAAACTTGGCCTCCTTCTCCGCATCAGTACTCGCATAATTCAAGCTCAGCAGCAGCTCCCGCGTCAGGTCCTGCGACGCCACGCAGACTCCCCAAAAAGTGCCCAGCCCCACCGCCGCCAGCAGCATCCCCAGCAGCGCCCGCACACGCCACCGCGCATCCCCAAAAAGATCCGCATAGCTACCCATGCGTTTGCCGCTGGACCTCGCCTCCTGCCATTTTTCGGGTTCCTTCACTGAGCTCCTCACCCACAGCGTCAGCAGCGCAGGCAGGATGCCGATGAGGTAGGCCAGACGCCATTCATTCTCCACCCCGATGGAGGTCAGCGTCGCTAGCCACGTACCGAGCACCCCCGTCGCATGAAAGATGCCTCCCGCATGCGTGCGCGCATGTTTGGGGAAAATTTCAGCCACCAGCGCCGCCGCCACCGCCCACTCCCCCCCCACACCCATCGCCACCAAAAACCGCAAGACGCCCACATGCCAGAGTTCCGTCGCAAAGTAAGTTAGGCCTGAGAAGATGGAGTAAAACAGGATCGTCATCACCATCACCGGTTTCCTCCCGATCTTATCCCCCAGCGACCCGAACAGCAGCCCTCCAAACGTCCCTCCCGCCAGGAAGATCCCCAAAAAAATATCCCCCCATTGCTTCGCCTCTGCATCCCCCGGCCCCACCCCCAGCAGTTCTGAAAGCATCGCCCCCCGTGTCAGGTTAAAAAGCTGCCCCTCAAACGCATCAAACACCCACCCCAGCGAGGCCACCACAAGGACAAGCCACTGATACCGGGTGACACCCGTGTACCATTTGGAGGGAGAAGAAGTCATGGGGAAATGTTTTGACGAGAGTTTAACAGATAAATTCTTTCTACCTCAAAACTTCAGCATCTCCCCCACCGGCAGCGGCTTCCCCTGCCGGATGGATTCCTCCGCCACCAGACACAGACCGGCGGACCATAGCCCATCCATCCCGCTGGCAACCGGTGGCTTGCCCGTGCGGACCATCTCCACGCATTGGGCGATTTCCTCGCGCAGTTCAAAAACTTCACCACTGTGCTTTTCCAGCTTCACTTCCTCCAGGTTTTCACCATCAAAGACCTTCAGAAAGTAACTCGGCTCCAGTGTCCGGTCCAGCGCACCGCTCCAGCCTGCCCAGAGCGCCCCTTTCGTACCGCTCACCTTCACTGTCTGGTGATGTTCAAAAGCCGCCAGTGTCTGCGATACCACCGCATAGCTGCCATTGGCATATTTAAACATCGCGCTGAAGTTGTCGAACAACCCTGGCCGCTCAGCATCCCGCGAGTTTCCATACGCATAAAGTTCCACCGGATCGCCACTGCCTTCCAGATACCAGCGCGCGAGGTCGAAGAAATGGATCGGCTCCTCCAGCACCCAGCTCCCTACCCGGTGCGGGTCATACCGCCAGCCGCTGGCCCCCAGGCGGTAGGGCTTGCGCAGCAATTCCACCAGCACGTATTGCGGCTCCCCTATCCTCCCGCTATCGATGATCTTTTTGATCTCTCCCCATTGCGAGGACAGGCGAAGCTCATGCCCCACCGCCAGTTGCACCCCATGCTCCTTGGCCGCCGCAACGATCGCTTTACAATCCTCCAGCGTGATGGCCATCGGCTTCTCCAGCAACACATGCTTGCCCCTCGTCATCGCTGCCACAGCCATCTCCCGATGCGTATGGCTCGGCGTCACGATGTCCAGAATATCAAACTCCGCCTGCGCGATCATCTCCGCCGCATCCGCAAAGATCTGCACGCCTGGATACAAAGCCTCGGCTTCAGCTCGTGAGGCATCTGATGGAGCCGCGATGGCCACCAGGTGCGCATCCACATTTCCGGCGATGGACTGGGCATGCAATTTCCCCCAGGCACCAAAACCTGCGAGGGCAAAACGGACGGGAACAGACATACAAAAGAGAGGAACAGGCTTCAGCCAGGGTGGGAAAAGTGAAGTTCAATACGTGCACGGGAGCATCCTGCCATCATCACCATACACCCGTGGTCAAAGGCGTCACCGGGTCAGCAACAAGCCTCCCCTGCACTTCGTTCAAACGGCAGGTCGGCAGGCGCGGCAGCACATATTTGGCGAAGAGGTCGCATTCATCCAGATGCGGATAGCCACTCAAGATGAATGAGCGCATCCCCATGTCCATGTACCGGTTCAGCTTGGCCAGCACTTGGTCAGGATCCCCTACGATGGCGCTGCCGCAGCCGCTGCGTGCCAGGCCGATCCCTGACCACACGTGGTCTTCGATAAACAGGTCCTTGCTCTGCGCCCGCAGTTCATCCTGGCGCAGCACACCGGCGCTGTGACTGTCCATGGACCGGTTCCGCATCTCCTGCCCTTTTTCCAGATCCAACCGGGAGATAAGTTTGTTAGCCGCAGCTTTGGCATCCGCCTCCGTCTCTCTCACGATCACATGGATGCGCAGGCCGAAATCAATTTTGCGGCCATAGCCCGCCGCTTTTTCAGACATTCCACGCATCGTTTCCATCAGGCGCTCTTCCGTTTCCGGCCACATTAAAAACACATCGCAATGCTTCGCACACAGGTCCTGTGCCAGGGGGGATATGCCACCAAAGTAGAGCAAAGGCCCGCCATTTTGTTGATATGGTTTCGCGGGATCACAGGTAGGCAGGCTGAAATTGTAATGCTCCCCCTTCCACTCCAGAGGGCCATCCGTCGTCCACAATTGACGCAGGATCTGGATGATCTCACTACTGCGGCCATACCGCACTGCATTGCTCTCTTTCAGGCCGGGCATGTCAGAAGAGATGATATTGATGCACAGCCGCCCTTTGGAAAGATGGTCCACCGTCGCAATCGCCCGCGCCAGCATCGGTGGCCACACCTCCCCCATTCGTAGCGCCACCAGTTGGTTGATGCGTTGGGTTTGAGGAGCCACCGCTGCCGCAAAGCTCAGCGCATCCTGCCCGGCGATCCAGCCTGAAGGCAGCAATATGTTTTGAAACCCCAGATCATCCGCTTTTTGGATAATGCTTCGGCAATGCTCATAGCTGCTGCGCCGACTTCCATCCTGAATCCCCAGATACTCACAGTCATCCCCACACAGAGCTGAAAACCAGGCGATTTCCGCACGGCGTTCAGGAGTGCGCAATGAGATGGGCGGGAACATTGAGATCAGTAAAGATGAGGATATAGGGAGATTCGTCCAAAATAGGGTGAATCCTAGCGATGGCCAATTTATGCAGTATCGAATTATGTAAAATCCAATTTAATCCATGCAAAATTATTTTCGCACTCCTGAGAAACGCCCCCCATATTCCCTTCGAAATGCGCACCAAGCCTGCTGATCAGACCGTACTCCTTGCCTCCATCCTTCTGCAACTCAGAGGACAGCAGGCGACATCCCGCAGCAGCCTCGCTAAGGTCACCAATCTCTCGCCTTCCACGGTCGGCATCTACGTGGATCACCTCCTTTCACTCGGATATGTCAATGAATCAGGCCTTGAGCAAGGAGCCATGGGCCGCCCCCAGCGAAAGCTCACCCTGAATCCTGACATCGGCTGGTTCGTCGGCGTGGAGTTCAATGCTGAGCGTGTGCAGGCTGTCAGAGTGGACTTCGCCGGTAATCTTATTTCATCCATTGTTAGGCCACTCCCACCGGGCGTCACCACCTCCGTCGTGCTGGAGGAGATACGTCAGTCCATCCATGCACTGGCCCGCGTGGCTCCAGGCAACCTGATGTCCATAGGCGTCGGCGTTCCCGGTCTCGTCAATGCCGCTTCAGGCATGGCCATGCACTATTCATTCATCCCGGACTGGCGTGATGTGCCCATGGTTCAGACCCTCAAAAAAGAATTCCCCGTCACGGTGACCATGGAAAACAATCTTCGCGCCATTGCCTTGGCGGAACGCTGGTTCGGCGGCGGCCGTCATCTCGATGATTATGTCATCCTGGGTCCGCGCCGGGGATTCGGCGTCGCCATCATGAAAAATGGCCAGCTTGTCCGGGGCGGTCATCAGGCTGCCGGTGAAATTGGACGTTGGCCCTGGCCCCTTGATGGCACTGGGGGGGAAGTCCATGATGAACTTACAGCCTCTGCCGTCTGGCAAAAACTCGCCGGTGCCCCTCAGGATGCCACCTTGCCAGCCGACCTCCGTTCCGCCCTTCATGCCTATGCCGACGAAGCTGGCGTTGTCTGGCAGCAGATCATTACCGATTACGCACGCGTCATCGGCATCCTTCATCTCCTGCTGGATGCCAAAACCTATTTCCTCCACGGCCCACTCACCGCTTTAGGAAATCGTTTCTGCCAAGAGATTACAGAACGCAGCATCCAGCTAATGCCGGCGTTACGCTCCATGCCTCCAGAGATTGTCCCTTCGGACTTAGGGGATGAAGCCGGTGCACTCGGTGCCGCCAGCCTCGCCATGGAGGCATGGGTCCCGGATCTCAACGGCACAAAAGTCGGTTGAGCCTTTGCACCAAGCACTCCTCAGTGCCCCAATGCCTCCTCACATCCCGCAGATCGCCATGCTGGTGGATACCTCCCGCACTTACGGGCAGGACATCGTGGCCGGGGTGCGCCGTTATGTGGCCGAGCATGAGCCGTGGTCCCTTTACCTGGAGCCGCGTGATCTTCTTTCCAGTTATCCCGCCTGGCTGGAGCAATGGCCCGGCGATGGCATCCTCGCCCGCACGGGCGATGCCGCCATGCTGCAAAGGCTGAAGGCCACCGGCCTGCCCGTCATCGAGCTTCGCGATTCCTCTCCCGACCAACCCTTCCCCTTTGTCGGCATGGACAACAGTGAGATCGGCGTACGCGTGGCCGTTCATCTGCGCAGCCGTGGTTTCCAAAGATTCGCCGCCTATCTGGACCCATCCCTGGATTTCTTTCGCGAGCGCATTCAGCGTTTTGTCGAAACAGTCAAAAGTGAAGGTTACGAGTGCCCCACCTTTGAGGCCTTCTCACCCAGCCAGCGCCCGCGTTGGGACGAGCATCAAAAAGCCCTCGCGGACTGGCTCATCTCCCTGGAAAAACCTGTCGGTGTCTTCGCCAGCAACGACCAGCTCGGCTTTTGGCTTTTGGATGCCGCCCGTCGCGCCGGAATCTCCGTGCCAGAACAAGTGGCCGTCGTCGGTGCAGAAAATGACCGCCTCCTTTGCGAAACCGCCTGGCCACCTCTTTCCAGTGTACAGCTTCGTGGTCAGGCCGTCGGTTATGCCGCTTCTCAAATGCTGGATGGTTGGATGCGCACAGGCATACGTCCTCCTGAGCGCACCCTCCTCCCCGCAGGTGACTTTGTCATTCGCCAGTCGTCGGACATTGTCGCTGTGGAGGATCCCCGCCTCGCCCGTGCCCTCACCTTTATCCGTCAGCACGCCACCGAAAACATCAGTGTCAATGATGTCGCCCGCGCTGGCTCTATTTCCCGCAGCGCCCTGGAGCGGCAGATGAAAAAGCAAATCGGCCGTTCTCCAGGGGAGGAAATCAACCGCATCCGTTTCGGTCTTGTAGAGCGCCTCCTCACCCAGACCGGCCTCACCCTGGATGCCATCGCCGAGCGCGCCGGATTCACCCATCCTCAATACATGGCCGAAGCCTTTCGAAAACGTCAGGGTGAAACCCCAGGCCAGTATCGCCAGCGCCGCAAAATCTGAAAACCGCTCGCGCAAAGCCTGAACAAGTTGCGCTGTGATGGGAGTTTAAAGAGCATGCGTTATCTTTTGCTCAGCCTCCTCTGCCTCGCCGTCCCCGCCTTCTCCGAAAGTGCCCGGCCTAACATCGTTTACATCATCGCCGATGATCATGCCTTTCGCGACTTCGGGTTCATGGGCAGCAAGGAGGCCATGACTCCGAATCTGGACAAGCTCGCCTCCCAGTCCGCACGCTTCGTCAATGGCTACGTCACCACCAGCCTGTGCAGCCCCTCACTCGGCGTCATGCTCACCGGCCGTTATCCTCACCAGAGTAGCCTGACCTATAACCACCCGCCTCCAGGGAATAGCGCCTTCAACAAAATGGCCACGCGTGCCGAGTATGAAAAAGCCCGCAGCCCTGCCTTTGAAATCATTCGCCGCCAGCCCACCCTGCCCCGCGCCCTAGGCCAGCTCGGATATCACTCCCTCCAGACCGGGAAATTTTGGGAAGGCCATTTCTCCAACGCCGGCTTCACCGAAGGCATGACCCTCTTCGAACCCCGCCCCGGCCAGGACTACGGAGGCAACCGCGTGATGGAAAACGGCCAACTCGCCGCTCATGGCAATGGCGACCACGGTTTAAAAATAGGTCGTGAAACGATGCAACCCATTGCCGACTTCCTCGACCGCACTGCGGGCAAACAACCCTTCTTCATCTGGTATGCCCCGTTCCTGCCACATCAGCCCCACGATTCCCCCCAGCGTTTTTTCGACCTCCATCAAGGGCGTGGCATCGCCGCACACAAGATCCCCTACCTCGCGTCCATCAGCCAATTCGATGATTCCGTCGGCGAGCTCATCGCCATGCTCGAATCCCGCAGCCTAACAAAAAACACCCTCATCGTCTTCATCTCCGACAATGGCTGGACGCCAAGCTTGAAGCGCGAGAAAAAGAAACCCGACGAATTTGCCCATACCCTGGAGAGCAAATACTCCCCTTTCGAAGACGGCCTCCGCACCCCCATCCTCTTCCGCTGGGATGGTCACGTTCAGCCCGCTACCCATGAGCAGCTAGTCAGCAGCGTGGACCTCCTCCCTACCGTCCTCGAAGCCCTCGGCACTCCCGACATCATGCCCGGTCTCCCCGGCCGCAGTCTCTGGCAAGCCGCCCAGGGCAAAGCCCAACTGGAGCAGCAACCCGTCTTTGGAGAGATCTACCCCGGCGATGCCACCGCCCTCGGCCAACCCTCCAAAGACATCGCCTACCGCTGGGTCCGCGACGGGTCATTGAAGCTGCTAATGCCCCATAACCATCACGAAAAAACCGCCTGGCGCGGCTACGTCAAAGAACTCTCGCTCTTCGATGTCGTCAAAGACCCAGGCGAGAAACACAACCTCGCCAGCACCCATCCTCAGGATGTCCAAAGACTCCTCCACCTCCTCAATCAATGGTGGAACCCAGGCGATGACTCCGCCGCTCCTAAACCCTGATCATCAAGGAGCGAACTGCACCGGAGTGCTCACCATGGCTCCCCGCTCATCGGTCAGGGAGAGGTACCAGGTATTCGCTTCCGCAGGTGGCTTGGGCGCGGTTATACTCTCAGCACTGACCACCGCATCCACGCTCTGCCAGTTACGTTTGGAGCGTATACCTCCTTCCGTTGTATAGTGCAGCTTCGCTTCTTTGATGGGCACGGTGCTCGTATAGTCAGCCTTGATCACATCGCCCTCGATCTTTGGGATACCCGGCACGGCGAGCGGCTGGCCGCCCCGGCATTTGGAATCAATGAACAGGCCGATCTCCTCTGGTGCCCAGCCTGGTTGATGCCCATGAGGCATCTTCACTTCAATGCGGATATGCTTCTCCCCTGGCACCACATTGAAAGTCTTCATGTAGCTGTCCAAAACGTAATGGATATCATTGGTGCCATTGACAAAGAACATCGGCACCCGGCAGCGGGGCAGGAGGCTGGAGGGATCGTATTCGCGAATCCAGTCCGCCCGCCGGTCCCCCAACTTATCAATAGCAGGCTTTTGCACCGACTCCCCCTCGTATAAAAACCCGCACCCATAGACAGGCACCGCCGCTTTGAAGCGGTCATCCAACGAAGCCACCAGGCAGGTCGTATACCCACCCCAGCTTATACCCGTCACCGCTGTATTCTCGGCCTGTACTTCTGGAAAGGAGCGGAGCAATGAATGCGCTCGAATGACACTGGCAGCCGCATGAAACGGCCAGTCATCCGAAGTCGTTCCACCAATCGTGTCGAACTTCTGCGGGCTGCCATGCATAGGGCCACCGTTGGGTAAACGGGTGCGCGGTTCTCCATTGCGGGGATAGTCCTTCAGTTCACCCGTGACAGGATCGAATATCGGGTCCGGTGGCCGCGAGCCCGAAAGGTCCATCGCGATGGCTGCATACCCGCGTTTCGCCCATAGGTGTGCCCACTCGACAAATGCCGTTCCGCCACCGCCATGGATCAAAACAACCCCAGGGAACTTCTCCCCCGCCTTGGCTTTGCCCATGGTGATCGGAGATGCATAAAAGGCGAATACCTCAGTCGGCTTGTCCTGATAGACCTCACCGGTATAAATCAGAGAACGCACTGGTGAAGTCTGGTCCACCCATTGCATCCCAGGCACCTTTTTGAGTTCATCGAGATTCCATGGACCCACCTGCTCCGCAGAGACGAGGGTGACTAAAGAAAGAAAAAATGCGGTCAGTAACTTCATGGCAGGAAGCCAGGTATAACGCAGATGCAGAGGCATCTTTCCAGACCGATCATCATTATTCCAGCCCGCCTGATTCATCCTGTTACCGCTCCCCCATCCAAAGGATGGTTGTTGTTCCCTGACCGAGAGCTCCGCGAACCACAGCTGCCGTCTGGCGTTCCAGATCGCCTACCCGCACTTTGACCAGGATACGACGGGTGCTGCTTTGCACGGAAAGAATGTTGGCCAGCCCCATCGGGTCGCCTGCGGGAATCCCCAGGATGGCCAGGGCGCTAGTCATGTCCAGGATGGTATCATCCAGGGTATTCAGGATACCATCACGACCCAGGCGCTGGCTGCGGAGGTTTTGCGCATAACGGATATCGGTTCCGGTGACGGCAGCAATAATCTCAGGCTGAGCCTCATTGAGATCCAGCACACCGCTGCCATAAACGCTGAACCATTCACGCCATTGCGGATACCCCTCTTCAACCAGTTCCATACCACTGACCAAGGCCATCTCCTCCACGGAACGGAAGGGCCGATTAAAGGGCATGCCATTGCTGTTGTATAGTTTTCGCTCACCGCCCTGCACTCGGCTCATGTCATCCGCATCCACCCAGTCTAACAAACGATCAATTAACGTATTGGCCTGCTGCACATTCATTCCCCAATAAAGAAAAATACGACGTAGGGTGTCCTTATCCTCTCGCTGAAGCAGGACATTGGGATTGATCAATCCATCCTCCCCAGTCATCTCCACGATGAATTCCTCATCCTCCGCCACCTTGCGGCGCAGCAGCGGATCGTCAGGCTTTATGTCTGGATTCATGGCGATGGCCAATGCCGCTTCGGAAAGCATCCGCGCACGGAAAACCTGCCTCTTCGTGGCTGCCAGTTCAATGTCCTGCATCAGCAGCAATGACGTGGCCGCGACCAGTCCAATCAGCAAAGCGATAACCCACAACACCGCCAGCAAAGCTGCTCCACGACGGTGGCGCTGAGTTAAAAAAGCGGATGTCAGCCGGAGATGCATCACGGTTTGGGCAACTGCTGGCCAGCGTCCGGCAGAGGAGCGGTGCCATCCGGATTCGGTGTTTCCGTTCCATTTTCACCGCCCAGTCCAGCCCCAGGAGGCAGAATACCGGCTCCAGAAATAGCATTGGGAACCACAGGCGGAATCCAAAAGACCGCCCGGGTTTCAAACCCGTCATCCAGCCGCAGATTCAGTTCTGCCATCAAGGGACGCCGCGCCTGTTTCCAGTTATTCTCCCATCGGTTGCTGGCCGCATCATAATATCGCCATTCGAAGCGGCTGACATTATCCATCAAGGGAACCGAACCCTGTTCCTTGGTGTATCGCACTGGCTGTCCAGCACGCAGGGCCTGGGTCTGGCGCTCATCCAGCAGCCGTAGAGCAACCCGCAGATAGCCCCCGGGCCGCTCTTCTGCATAGAGGTCAACACTGGTATTCGGCGGCAAAGGCGTTCCAGGCGTAAAGGACGTCCCCGCATTCACAAAGTTCAGGCTCGGCACATAAGAACTGCCCCTCGCCTGCACCGTCAGCTTCAACTCCGCCTCTCCCGGCAAAGTCCGAAAAGAACGCCGGATAAATGAGATAAAATTCTGTCGGATCATTGCACGGTCCTGCATATCCGCCAAGTCATTGCCCAGTTCCATGGTACTGTTCGCAATGCCAAAAATGCCACCCATCAGGATGACAAAAGCAGACAGCGCCACCACCATCTCCAGCAAAGTGAAGGCAGCAGCAGAGGCGCGATTTAGTAGGCGGATTTTCATCGTTTATAGACTCAGTTCAGGGGCAAAAAAGCCCCTGCATAACGATAGGTTTCAGCCTGCATCTCAATGGCTCCGCTGCCTTCATCCCAACGGGCGACAGCCAGGACGCGAAAGGTATTTTGCAAAAAGCG
Source organism: Prosthecobacter fusiformis (assembly GCF_004364345.1). Classification (NCBI taxonomy): domain Bacteria; kingdom Pseudomonadati; phylum Verrucomicrobiota; class Verrucomicrobiia; order Verrucomicrobiales; family Verrucomicrobiaceae; genus Prosthecobacter; species Prosthecobacter fusiformis. Next base: position 987,018 of record NZ_SOCA01000001.1, read on the forward strand.
TCCATCCTGATTTTGCAGATCCTTCACCTGTTCAATGATCACCCGGTAGGCCACTCCATCCTCGCCAGCTTTGATCTGCTCATCCAGTTCACGGATGAGAGGCATCTTCCCGTATTCATCAATGAGTGACTCGAGGCTCTGCTCAATCTCCAGGATGCGCTGCGAGTCAGTGCCCGCTGCGGCGATCTGGTTCAGAGTGCCAACAAGAGCCAGGGCCGCGATGCTGAAAACAGCAAGGGCCATCACCACCTCCAGCAAAGTCATGCCCCGGTGATGCCAGGTATGACGGCTTGTTTGGATAAGGGCTGTCTTCATAAAGTTATTCCACGGGTGTCCCCGTCAGCGGATGGAAAGCCAAATCACGGATTCCCTCCGCCGATTGAAAACGGATCTTGATGGGTTCACAAATTCCCTGCTCGCCAAAACGCCAGGAATGGCCTTCAGCCTTTTCCCAGTTCCTTCCGCCGAGACGGTAGATCAGCATTCTCATGCCTTTGGGCACTGTAAAATAAGAACCATCCGGCACCTCCACCCCAGGCACTCCAAAGCCTTCCTTATCAAAGACGATGTTCATGCTGCGGCGCTGGATCACCGAAGCATGAATGGCGAATCTGGACATACGCGTCAGACTCTGGGCAGGCTCAGCGAATGGATCTTCATCATCCAGGAAAGAGAAACTGGCGAATCCAATGCCGATAATGAGCACCATGATGCTCATCACGACCACTATCTCCAGCATGGTGAAACCTGCGCGTTTGGCAGAAATGTACGCAGGTTTCATGATTGGTTCCTAGCTGTCGCTCTGATGGATATCAGTCAGAGAAGACATCATCTCCGCCTTCTTTCTTGTCGGGTCCCCAGGAGTAGATCTCATAAGCTGATTTTTTTCCTGGGCTGCGGTACTGATACTTGGTTCCCCAAGGATCAATGATGGCGTTTTCCTCAGCCAGCTTGCGCTTCACACGTGCATTCCCAGGAGGGGTCACCAGATCTTCCAGCTTGGCGGGAAGACCACGGTTAAGCGTTTTATACTGGGAGACGGCTACCTTCAAAGTATTCATCTGAGCTTCAGCAGCCGTGAATTTGGCGTTCTCATCCACCTCACCCAGGGTGACTGCACCGATGGCGATCAGCAGGGCAATGATCGCCAGCACGAGCATCATTTCCATCAGGGTAAAGGCTGCACGGAGGGGGGATTGAGACCGGGCAGACTGGCTGCGGGTCAAGATGGATGGGCTGATTTTCATGGATGCTGTTTAAGATATGGCAAAATGCTTGGAGTAGGAAGGACGGCAAAACGTTCGGCTTTAATCTGAGAGAGAGTTTTAATTTTCAACTGCGCGACTTCAAGGCGGACACCGTCTGGAAGATGACCGAGATCATCATGTAAGCCATGACACCCACCAGTGCTGCCATGACGAGGATGATCACCGGCTGGAGCATGGCCATCACCTTTTCCAGGCTCTTGCTCAGTTCACGTCCGCAACGGTCAGCGGTGCGCCTGAGAGTACCGCTCAGATCTCCCGTGTGCTCACCGATCCGTACCATCTCCAGGAGCTTCATAGGAAAGAGCCCGGTCTTTTCCAGGCCGCGTGAGAGTGAGGCCCCATCACGCACACTGGCAATCACAAGCTCCAACTGCTTTTGGATGTATTGATTACCCGAAACACGAGAGGCAAGCTCCAAGCCTTTTAACAATGGCAACCCACCGCCAGAAAGACTGGCCAGCGTTTCCAAAAACTGGGTGTGAAAGCTCGTCATCAACACATTGCCGATCATGGGCATTCTAAGCCTGGCGTGGTCCCATACCGGGCGGCCATTTTTGGACCGTGACCATACCCAGAAGCCCAGCCCCATCAAAGCCAGCACCGCCAAAATGAGCCACCAATAAGTGCGGGTGAAATCTGACACCGCCATGACGATCTGAATGCCCTTTGGTACCCCGCCTTTCATGCGGGACATCATGATGCTCAAGCGCGGGATCAGGAAGGTAGTAAACAGCACCGTGACGCCAATGGCGGAGACGAAGAGGAACGAAGGATAGATCAGAGCGACGGCCACCTGGCTGCGCATCTCTTGCACGCTGGCCTGATACTGAGCCTGCCTGCGCATGGCATCCGCAAGGGAGCCACCGGCTTCGCCCGCAGCGGCGACGGAGCAAAAGAGCTCGCCAAAGGAGGAGGAAGACTGGCGCAGGGCGCTGCTGAAGGGGTGCCCTTCGCGGATGAGATTTCCCAGACGGCGGGCGATGCGGCTGTGCGTGCCGGTGGTGCCTTTGCCTTCCATCAGTTTCAATGCGGCCTCCAGGCGCATGCCGGCTTCGAGGAGTTCTGAAAGCTCTTCCGTGAAGAGCTGGAGCTGACCGTTGCTCAGCTTGATGGGCGCATTTTCATCTTCTGGTTCACCCGCTTTGGCTTTCGCCACGGCCTTGGCACCAGCCTTGCCTGCGGCTTCATTGATCTTAAAAGGCTGGAGTCCTCTGCCAGTGAGCTGCCTCAGGGCTGAGGCGCGGTCCTGGGCCTCGATGGTTCCGGACACATCGCGGCCTGTCGCGTCGGCAGCTTGGTAGGCAAAGTTAGGCATGGAAGGCGTGAGACAAGCACAGGCTGGGTTTGTTGCAAAGAACCATGTCTGGCTCTGACAGATTCCCTGGCTTATCTCTGAAACAGGTTAATCCATTCAAGGCAATGGGGACAAATGTGAATTTTTCCCCATGTGGGGATTTTGGGAATTAACTCTTTGATGATCAATAAGTTGCGATGGGGATCCATTTCCCCATCCGGGGATTTTCGTGGGGAATGCTGGGGATCGTGGGGAAGCTTAAAGCACTTGGCCAAAACTTCAGAGTTGGAGAAAACCCGGCCTTGGATGCTGGCCATCCATTGAACGCCGACAAACTTCCGCGAGGGTTGCATGGAAGCACTCACAAGCATCCTTCACTATAAACTGTGGCGGGGTAATCCGCCAATGAAATACCTGGCTCTTGCCTCAGGGCGGTCAAGCCTTGGATGTGTGCGAGATCTGGAGATCCGCATTTGCCGGAAGTCATCTGGCCGCCATAATGCGCATCCAGCCATGAATCTTTTTCGACTTTTTAGCATCCTAACAGCCCTTCTTTGCACCCAGGTGGCATCTGCTGAAAAAAGCAGCCCACAGATCATTGCGGACATCGTCTATCAAAAGGGTCAAGCCAGTGCTTATGCAGCAGAACGCTGCAAGCTGGACCTTTACCTGCCTGCGGTACAAAAAGACTTTCCGACGCTGGTCTGGCTGCATGGAGGCGGCTTGACCAGCGGCAGCAAGGACAGTGAAAAGCAAGTGGCCCTGGCGCGTCACTTTGCAGAAGAAGGAGTGGCCGTGGCGATGGTGAACTACCGGCTGAGCCCGAAGGCCACCTATCCGGCCTATATTGAGGATTCATCCGCAGCCTTTGCCTGGGTTAAAAAGAATATCCAGGAGCATGGGGGTGATGCCGGCCGGGTCTTCCTGGGCGGACACTCAGCCGGGGCATATCTGGCCCTGATGGTAAGTCTGGATGCCCATTACCTGGAGGCTCAAGGGCTGACGCCTGACGCGATCTGCGGACTGATTCCCATATCCGGGCAAACGTTGACGCACTACACCGTCCGCATAGAGCGCGGCCAGCCGAAGGAAAGGCTGATGGCTGATGAAGCGTCTCCTCTTTTTCATGTGTGCAAAGAGGCCCCGCCGATGCTCATCCTCTATGCAGACAAGGACATGGAAATGAGAGTGGAAGAAAATGCGCTCCTGGCCTCAGCCCTCCGCGCTGCCGGACATGAAAAGACGACCACAAGCATGATCAAGGGCCGCACTCATAGCTCTGTGGCCCATGATATGGCAAACGCTGGCGATGTCGGCTTTGCGGAGGTGATGGGGTTTATCCAAGCGGTGAAGGCTGAATAGAAGCCCGCTTTTCCGCAGCCACTTGTTCCAGCACACGCAGGGTTTCGCGGACATTGGTTTCCAGATCCAGGGGATGCTCGCAGAGGACAGGGCGGGCCTGGGGACGGGCCATCCAAAAACGCAGGGCTTTTTCCAGGGCATCCGTGTCTTCAGGTACGGGCAGGATGTGACCATTGACGCCTTCCGTAAGCCATTCGGCTGCTCCATTGAAGCCACTGGTGATCACTGGCAGACCGGCGGCGAGGGCCTCGGGAACCACATTGGAGCTGGGTTCATAAATAGGCAGGAAGGTCAGAAGATCCGCGGCGGCAAAGGCATTCTCCACCTGCGGCATGGGGCCGGTGAGGATGACATTGGCTGGAGCGGGGCCGCGCAAACGACCCTTACCCACCACAAGGAGCTTCACCTGCGGGTCTGTTTTTTCCAGCCGCTGCATCAGGCGTAACAAAAAGTGCAATCCTTTGCGCTCCCAGCCGGAGCCAACAAAGAGCAGGGTGAAATCATCTTCCGCGAGACCGAAGCGCTGGCGTGTCAATGTCCGATCACCGCTTTTAAAACGTCCTACATCCACACCATTGCGAACGAGGTGGATGCGCTCGGCAGGGTAGGCAAACTCCCTCAAGATCTCCTGCCGGACCATGTCGGAATTGACGATGATATGACGGGTGACGGCGGGATCAAAGGTCCGCTTTTCGAGAGCCATCATGTTGCTATGAAAGGCACCCATGCCGACAAAAGGCCTGCGCCACCAGGTGGCGTAACGGCGGCGCTGGTCCAGCCAGACTTTGTGGACGCCATCCCCGGCCCTGTAAACATCTTGGGAAACGGTACGCTCCAGGCTGAAAATAACATCGTAATTCACCGGGGCCATGCGCTGGGCGACTGCTTCTGCGAAGCGTGCGGGCCTCAAGGCGCGGGGGGCCTTGATGTTTACCCGATGCAGGGTGACGGCGGCGGGAGCACCTTCCCAGTTTTCCGCATAAAGATGAACGTCATGACCTGCAGCCACCAGTGAGGCGACCAGGCGCTGGAGATAAAGCTCGGCACCGCCTGTGGCGGCAAATTGACGACGGATCAGCGCGATCTTCATGGCGCGGTGGCATGGAGGGCGTCTGACAGACTGAAAGATGAGAAGGATTCCGCAGGTGGTGGCGGTGTCGCGAGTTGAGAGAGCAAATCTTCAGACATAGCCTGCAAAACATCGGGGGAGATGTTTTTCCCATGCTCCAGGAGGAGCACACCCTGGGACACCTGGAGGAGGGTGAGGCTGTTTTCCATCCCGTGCAGGGTGATGCTTTTTACCGGAGCGGTGCCGACACGGATGGCGAGTTCGTTTCCTGCCGCATGGACGGCATGGCCGAGGGCGGCGATGCTGGCGGGATCTGAGACCAACTCCCCGCGGAGAGGGGTGAGGCGGCCATCTGGTTGGATGAGTGCAGCAGTCAAAACAGTATTAAAAGATCAGGGGTTAAGGCAAAGGAACGACGTTCCTAGCCGGTCACGCAGCAGCCATCTCGGTTTCCCTTCTTCCCTGCTGCTCCTGAAACCTCATGAGCACGGCCTGGGAAATGGCATTGAGCGTGGCCAGGACATTCCGCCCGCCACGGGCATCCGCTTCAAAACTAAGCCAGGGAACGGGACGGTTATTGAGCAAAAATTCGAGGTATTCCACGGGAGCGGAATTCGGCAGGTCCCGCTTGTTGTATTGCAGAACCAGGGGCAGACGCTCCAGGGAGCTACCATTGAGGCGGAGATTCGCCTCCAGCGCCTGGAATGCCTGCACGTTTTCACGCTGGCGATCCATCTGGCTATCGGCGACAAAGACCACTCCATCCGCCTGGCGCAGGACGAGCTGAAGGGTGGCATTGTAAGTGACCTGCCCGGGCACGGTGTAGAGGTGAAAAGCGGTGCGGAAGCCAGGGATGGCCGCGCTTTCCAGGCTGAGAAAATCGAAGAACAAGGTGCGGTCCTGAGCGGTGGAGAGACTAACGAGGTCGCTCCGCCCTTCCGGATCCAGCTTGGCGTGGATCTGCTGCAGGTTGGCGGTCTTCCCGCTCAGGGGGGTACCACAATAGACGATCTTAAAACTGACCGTCTTTTGCTCGGAATTGATGACAGGCATGGCGGAATGCGGATTCAACCCAGCATCCGGGAAAGCTCGCGCGCAATCAAGGTGATCTTATCACGAAGCCCCAGAGAAGGGTCTGCATCATGGAGTACGCCCAGGATGGCCCCTTCAGGAAAACAAAAAGTCATCAGGCGGTCCCCGGAGGTGAGGGTAAAGGTTTCCGCATCCGCGATGCCGATGAGCGGAGCGAGGGTGCGCAGGTGATGGGCGAGATCTGTGGCCTGTTTTTGAAATTCGCGTGCCTGCGGCTTGTGCGCACCCACGTGGGAGAAGGCGCGATCCCCCTGAAGGCAGACACAAGCGGCGATGCCGGGCAGTGAGCAGACCATTTCCACGATGCGTTGTGGACTGAGATCATCATCCGTACCTAGCAGGGCGCGCAGAAGGATTTGATCCGGATTGGAATCATGAGACTGGATACCCAGTGCGGGAGTAGCAGCCTTGCCGGTAGGTGCAGGACGTGACGGAGCTGGTGCCGACGCGGGGGCGGGGCGGCTGCGCACGGTCTCTTCAGATGAGGGCGGGATAAAGGGAGAGGCCGTCCTGGCTACAGGTGGCGGTGGGGCACGCTCAGGAACGGGCTCTGGCAGTGGGGGTGGGGCAGCTTCCTCGGCGACATCCACAATATGAGTGGCCGTCTTGCCAGTGAAGGGATTCGTCACCGGAATGGCGGGGGCAGGAGGCACAGCGCCGTATCCATCCGAAGGCTGAGCTCCCAAAAGCTGGGCGCTGCTGAAGCCATCCGCAGGCGGCTGCGGAAAGGAGGCCTGACGTGGCGCAGGGGCCGGGGACTGTGAGACAAAGGGCTGCCCAGGGGAAGACACCTCCGGCATGGAAACCGGTGGCGAGTAAGCGGGCGGCTGCGGCGCTGCGGGCACTGCAAAGGGATTCATCAAGGGCGGACTGGAGGCCGGGAATGCCGCCATGGGAGAAGCTATCGTGGCCTGTGCCGGAGCCAGCGCACTGGCGAAAAGGGGGACGGAAGGAGTCATGCCCGCAGGGGTCCCACCGTTAGAAAAAGAGGGAGCTGGCTGAGGCGCAGCAGGTGGGGCCTCCGGCTGCGCAGGCGGCGTGAAGGCGAAGGGTGATGGATTCCCCTGGGCCGGCGGCGTCATGGACGTGGTCATCATGACAGGCGCAGAAAGTTCAGGCTGGCCCAGGCTAGCAAGATTGGGCAAGGTGGGCGGGGACTCGCCATTGAGTGCTGCGTGGATTTCCTCCTGAGGAATGCGCAGTTGGAAATCCCGCTTGGCATGGTTTAGCACATTGCGAAAACCGACATCGGTGATGCCATCGATCAACTTGCCCAGTTCCGCCAGGGGAGCAGGAGACTGTGCCCACTCACGCACCGTGGAGGCTGGCTGGCTGGTCATGATCCAGCTAGGGACCATGATGGGATCAAAGCCCAGCTCAGCCACACTGTAACCCCGAAGCAAAGCAGCAAGGCCGATGCGCAGAGTGGAACCTCCAGCCGCCGCAGAGGGAGCCATGGAGATGCCAGCCATGGCTGGCGGAGAAGGTTGCATTCCAAAAGGACGGGCAGGGACATCCGGCGCAGGCTGACCTGTGGGCACTGCCTTCGGGCCAAACAAGGAGGCAAAGGGAGATTCCACTGGGGCGGGTTGGGCAGGAGCGGGAGCGGGTGCTGCCACCGTGAAAGGCGCAAAAGGAGACGCGGGCGTCTCCGCTGAGGGGGCACCGCCTAGCACACTGAATGGGGAAGCGGGAGCAGGCATAGCGGCTGGCACCGGCTGGGCCGCAGAAAAAGGACTGGCCATCTGAGCCGGAGGCTGTGGCTCCGCAGACTTGACGCCAAAAGGAGAAGATGTAGCAGCCGTCTCAGGTGCTCTACCGGCAGGGGCCACCGCCGCAAAAGGGCTGCTGACAGGAAAAACCGGATGTCCCGCACCCGGCAGGGACAGGGCGGGAGTCTCCCGCGGAATGTCAGCCAGCGGGGGTGGCGGTCCATTCCTGCGGGGGGGCAGCGCCGTACCGCCCTGACCCGGAGAGGCGGCGGCGAAAGGGCTGGCAGCCTGTTGAGGCTGGACCGAACCAAAAGGCGACGCCGCCGGGGCCGCCTGGCCTCCTGCCTGCTGGGCACTGGCGATCAACCTCGGCAATTTAGACGCCGGTAGCGGCACCATGCGTGGATCTTGGGGCGAGACCGGAGCCTGGAACAGGGCGGGGCAGACGCGATAGATTTCAAAAATGGGCAGAGCTGCCTGCCCGCTACGCAAGGCGGCATCCAGCACCTGGGGGGAGACCGCCACAGGCTGCTCCGGGGAGAGGGCATTCAGCCGCACCATGTCCGGCGGCAGCTGCGGGAGCACATCCCCCACGGTCAAAGCGGGACTGGCAGGGGCCGCACCCTGGGCGGTAAAGGGGGATGCCTGCACAGCCGCAGCCTGGAATGATTCACCCGCGACTGTCCGGAACAAGGCCCCGCCATTGCCAAAAGGAACCGCAGAATTGAGCGATGGGGCCTGAAAATTTCCCGAAGATCCGTTCATCGCGTGCGGAGAGGATCCGTTCATACCTGTGGGCATGTCGGCCATTTCCTGACCTTGGGGGTCAGTAGCAGGCTGAAACATGCTGCGAAACGAAAATCCCATCAGAAACGAATAATGAATGAATGCCAGGGCTCACCAAGTGGAGTTCAATGGTGGACCTTTGTCGGGGGTGAAGCGATGCAAAGATCACGCCATTCGTATAACATAATAATCAAGAGTTCTTAAGTCCAGGCATTTCCTCAGCCAGATTTTTTCTTTCCTCCCGCGAAACTGGCTGCATGCATATGCTGATTGCGGTTGGCATGGCGCTGGCTAAACTGGATTCAATGTCCAGCCTCAACTCTGAGCCGCGCATCGAACCGGCGACCATCGAAGACATGCCGCAGCTCGTCGAGCTGCTGGTCGCTCTTTTTAGCGAAGAGGCGGACTTCCGGCCTGATAAAAACAAACAGGAACATGGCCTGAGGCTCATCCTGGAACAGCCTAACCGGGGCCGCATTTTCGTCCTGCGGACGGACCACATGCTCATCGGCATGGTGAATCTGCTTTTCACCATCAGCACGGCTGAAGGCGGGCTGGTCATCCTCATGGAGGACGTCATCGTCCACCCACAGCATCGGCGCATGGGGTATGGCGGCAGGCTGCTGAACCACGCCATCGACTTTGCGCGGGAAAAACATTTTCGCCGCATCACCCTTTTGACGGACAAAATCAGCGCTGAATCTCAGGCCTTCTTTGCCAAACACGGTTTTAGTTTTTCCAGCATGATCCCCATGCGCCTAGTCTTCGAATGACGGCCCAGGGCGTATGGAGGTGAGACTATCCCTTAACCCATGAACGCTCTCCTCGCCTTTCCCATTTATTTTCGTCGGCCTGCGGCGGGTGCCTACGCAGCGAATACGGCGGCCATGGACTGGTTTGTCATCGCCACCCTGTGCTTTTTCTTTTTCCTGCTTGGCTGCATCGCCACCGCTGCCTGGGTGATCTGGAAACGCAGTACCCGGCCTGCCCCGCATGTGAAGCTGCTGATGGAACTGGAGGAGAGCGACGAGGACCACCTCATCCGCAATGCTGATGAAAAGCCCGCCAAGGAACCGCCGCAGCGGGATCCCTGGGAGAAAGAACCGGAGTGGTGGAAACAATAACCAAGGATCAAAGGCGCAAAATGCCCGCCCTATCCGTATAAGATCCATGCGCATTGGAATTACAGGAGCCACGGGCCTCATCGGCAGAGCTTTCTCCAAGCTCGCCACGGCCAGTGGTCATGAGGTGGTGGCCTATAGCCGGCGCAATACCCCCACCAAGAATACGACGCAAACCCTGCGAATGCCAGCGGACGCCCCGCATAAACTGCCGGAAACCCGGCTGGATGCCTTGGTGCACCTGGCCGGGGAGCCACTGACGGGTCTGTGGACCGCCAGCAAGCGGGAGCGCATCTGGAAAAGCCGGGTGGACCTGACAGAGGCCCTGATGGATCATGTCAAAAGTTGGTCCCCAACCAACCGCCCGCCCGTGGTCCTGGGCGGCTCCGGCATCGGATTTTATGGCAGCCGTGGAGATAGCGTACTGGATGAAACGAGCCCTCGCGGCAGCGGTTTCCTGGCGGATCTCTGTGGGCAATGGGAGGCTGCAGCCCACCGGGCCAGTGCCTGGGACGCGCGCATCATCCACCTGCGCACCAGCATGGTCCTGGCGCGAGAAGGTGGTGCTTATCCCCTGATGCGCCAGGCCTTTCGCTGCGGCATGGGCGGCAGGCTGGGCAGCGGACGGCAGTGGATGTCCTGGATCCATGTGGATGACGAAGCCGCCATGATCCTATGGGCCCTGGAAAACAGCAGCCTGCAAGGCCCGCTCAACCTCTGCTCCCCCGCCCCGGAGCTCAATAGCAACTTCACCCGAAAGCTGGCCCACAGCCTGCACCGCCCAGCTTTTATGCATGCGCCCGCCTTTGCCCTGCGCCTGCTCCTGCGCGGCATGGCGGATGAAATGCTTCTTTGCAGCCAAAAAGCGGTTCCAGGCACCGCCGGACAAGAAGGCTATCACTTCGCCTTTCCCACCCTGGAAGGTGCCCTGGCGGACTTGCGCTAGAGAAAGATTTGCGGGTGCCGCATCTGTGGCGGAAGGTTGACAGACGCACTGGCAAACAAAGCCCGCGTACCCAGCGCAGACGCCTGCTCTCCCTTGCGAATACCCCCTTATGGCCGCCCTTCAGACCACCATCGGCATCATTTACGATTACGATCAGACGCTCAGCCCCACCTACATGCAGGATGAGACGCTGTTCCCCCACTTCGGCATCAATCCGACCCAGTTTTGGAAAAAGAGCCGCGAGCTGGTGGACCAGGAAGGTTATGATGGCGAGCTGGCCTACCTCAAATGCATGCTCGATTACCTGGAGATGGACCGCCCCACCAATGACGAGCTGCGCGTCCTTGGAGCCAAACTCCGCTATTTCAAAGGCGTGCCCGAGGTCTTCAATGAAATGAACAACGTCATCTCAGATCAGCATCGTTTGTTAGGCATCAAGGTGGAGCATTACATCATCTCTTCCGGCCTCAAGATCCTGCTGGAGGGCAGCTCCCTGGCCCCTTTTGTGAAGCGCATCTTTGGCTGCGAATTCGGCCAGGACAAAGACGGCCGCATCAGCTTCCCCAAGCGCGTCATCAGCCACACCACCAAGACGCAGTACATCTTCCGCATCAACAAAGGCATGCTGGAACCGCATGAGGACGTTAACGACCACATGGACCCCGAGCTGCGGCCCATCCCCTTCCAGAACATGATCTACATCGGCGACGGCCCCACGGACGTCCCCTGCTTCACCCTCATGAAGCGCTACGGCGGCCACGCCATCGCCGTCTATAACGCCGAGGACAAGGACCGCGCCAGCTTCCGCAAATGCTACCAGCTCAACGCCCTGGCCGACCGCGTCAAACACATCGCCCCCGCCGACTACCGCGCCGGCAGCCACCTGCGTCTGCTCCTGGAAGAAATGGTCCTCGACATCGCCGACGGCATCGTCCGCCGGAAGAAGCTCCAGTTCGAAGAAGGCACGGTCTCAGCACCGCATTTTTAATTGCTCTCCCAGAAGCGCCACATCCGCGGCTTCCTTAGAGCCGTCCCGGAAGACATGTGCCATTTGATGCCTTTGAGAGCATTTGCATTTGCCTGTTAAGGATCAGAACCAGAGGCAGGTGCAGTTGGTGTCACTTGGGGTGCCTCGACGGCGGGTGGGGTGACGACTTGATTGGTGATGCTGACGCCGTTGCCGGTCAACATGCTGAGCACAAGACCAGCGGAGGTGGAGATTGAATTGCCAGGGCCGGTGACAGAGGACACAAGCTGCAATATTGCTCCCGTCGAGAACCCTGCGGACATTTGAGGCAGTGACGTGGTTGCGGGCTCTGGTTCTTGATCCACCTCGGCCACGGTTTCGGTGGCGGGGATGTCGAAGAGGGTGAGGACGATGGCCTCTCCCCGGCGGAAGAGCATGAGGATCTGGTAGGCTACAGTGGGGTCCATCCCTTCAGGCAGTCGGCTGTAGGGCCGGTAGCCCAGCAGGTGCAGATTGACGAGCAGATTGTATACAGCCATGGGGTCGGAATTCAGGTCGGGTGGCAGAAAGCCAGCGGGCAGGATGTAAAGGGCAAAGGTGGGCAGGGCATTGCTGGCCTGGCTGCTTTGGTAATCCTGCATCTGGCGCAGGGCGGCCCACTGGTTCTCTGTCAGACTGGCGTTTCCCTGGAAATCAAATTGAATGCCGAGCTGGCTGGCGAGTGTGCTTAAATGTGAGAGTGCCTCACTGCTTTCGCTCAGCGGGCGGCCTTCATCATCCCTGAGGCCGGAGAGCAGGTCCTTCATGGCACCCTTTCTGGCGGTCTGCGGGTAGGGGCCGGGCTGTAATTTCAGGGTGATGCGGTTCTCCGTGACCTCCACGGTGCAGCCTGCCTGGGTGGCTACGTTTTGCACCGCTGTCAGGTAGGGGATGCTCTGGCTGAAAAGGGTGACACGTCTGCCCATGGCGGCGGTGGGCATGGTAACGGCCAGTCTGTGCAGCGCAAGTGCGCGCTCGGAGTCGGTCTCTTGGAGTTTCGTTCTGAGGATGGACATGGCCATGCCGAGCTGCACGTTTTCCAGCAACACATCGGTGAGGTAGTAATCCTCCAGCCTGCGGGTGAGGCTGATCTCTTCGAACATCGGCTCGGTGATCTCGGGCTTCGAATCGCCAGCAAGCGTGGTTTCCAGCCGTAGCAGCTCGGTTAGAGCGTTGGCGGTTCGGGGCAGAGACGCCAGCGTCTCCATAGGCTCCACCTTGCGCGCCGCCGCCGCAGTGCCTGCTTCTGCTTTCGCCGGAGCCTCGGCGGGTGCGGCCAGCCAGAACATGAAAGCTGTCAGCCCCAGGAAAACGAGGCCGCCCGCGAGGATGTATCCACGCAGCGGCCTGGGAAGCGATGAAAAAGAGTGACTGACAGGCGGCATACGGCTAAGAAAAATCCTTGTATTCAGTCTCGCACAATTCCCGCTGATAGGAACCTTTTTTGCGCTCCCCATGTTCGCCATGATTTGGAGACTGGGCGAATGCTTGAAGTAAAAGTAAAAGATGCCAGGCAAAAATGGCCCGATAACATGCCAGACAAAAGTGAAATTATCGCTCTCACAATGTATCAATGCCTGTCTGGATAACATATGCCAAACAACGGGCCATGTAGATAAAGAACATCACGGCTAATTCCACCGAAACAACAGCCACTCGACGCCAAGTGGCATAAAAAGACTGAGTCGCGCTCCACGCCAACCAAGCCGAGACAGCGCCAAGAAAAATGTGAATCCCGAACCACAGCGGCTCAGGGATGCCGCCTGAGGTGACATTGCCGTCGCGCATCCTGAGGTAATGGTCAACCCCAGCCTCAATGCCGAAACCACCAAAAAACCGGAGCCACGCCGCAAGGGTGTATTGGAATGCGCGTTTCAAGGTAAAGAGTGAGGAGTCGTTGTCTTGGAAGACACCAGGATAACAGGTTAAATTCTCGGAGGAAGCGATGGCCAGTACGGAGATCGCCAGCTTTCAGCACCGGGTCAAAGTTTGCGCACCTGGATGTTGCGAATTTTGAGTTTCGTCCCGCTGGGAAGACGGCTGACCCCGAAACCGATCCGACCCTCGGGCCGGTAGATGCCAAGCTCTTCCAATGAAACGCCGTCGGCCACCTTCACGTCATTAAACTCAAAATGAAGCGCCCCTGTCGTGATGCGTGCGAGCACTTGGTTCACGTCGCCAAGGGTGACAGCCACGGGTGAAGTCCCCTTCTCTGGCTTCGTCCGGTATGCCTGCCCCACCACTCCTTGCGGTCCTGAGGAAACCATGCATCTCACGCCGTCCTCTGGATCCCCAACCATTTTGGGCGACCATCGCAATAAAGCCGCACTGCCCCATCCGAGCGGAGAAACCTCCACCTGCTTAGGATCCTCCAAAGTCATCTCGTAGCGCATCTCCACATCATGTGTGAAAGGCAGGTCCAGGGCTAGGACCGCCCAGCGGCTATCATCGCCAGCGGCCACCAGGGTGCCGTCCGCTTCCGCAGACCAGCGTCCGCCTGTTTGCATAAAGCTGGTCAGGTGCTTACGCGGTGTCACACTCACCCATTCACCAGTGGCCAGTTTGGGCAGGAACTCCGCGTAGTCTCTCCGCTCCTGCACATAGGCCTGTGCATCTGCCGACAGTTCCTTTCCTGCGAGTGCTTTCAGGGCATTCTCATGCTCACCACCCGCCGGGCTGCGCGGCAGCATGGCCAGTGCCTGGACCTCGGGGCCATACTGCCCAGACCGGGCCGCCACCTCGCCACGCAATTGCGGCTCAGACAGCAACATCTGGTTCATGAAATTAAGTGTGCAAAAATGCAGCTCACCCGCCTCCGCGAGCAGACGACTGGCTAAGGTAGCATCTCCTCCCAGCCAGGCCGCCAGAGCGGCATTGGACCGTCTCAATTGCTGCAGGCCAGCGGGCAGCCCTTGCACTTCAGCATACCCTTTTGCCATGGCCAAAACCGGGTCCCTGACCCCTTCACGCTGATACACTTCAAAAGCGTCATTCTCCTCGCTCGCCACATCCATGGCAGCATAAAACATCTGCGACGGCACTCCGGTGTCGAAGCGGCCCGTTTCAATGCATGCACGCCCAAAGGCCAGCATCAACTCATGACTGCCACACCACCGTGGACGGTAGGCCCACAGCAGGTTGTTATAGGCTGCTTGGTAGTCAAACTGGGCCTTTACCGACCGGTCAAACCACAGGCGCAGTTCATCATCGCCTCCTGAATCGCCCATGGTGACCGTCACCATGAGCCCAGCAGCTTCGGGCCTGTCCGCACGCGCCTCCCAGGCTTTGACCAAATGCTCACGCGCAATCTTGAGGTGAGCAGCAAACCCCTCCCACTGCTCATCCTTCACCGTCGCGGCCCAGTCACTGGAGCGCTCCAGCCAGGCCAGCTCGATCTCACCATAACCCTGCAGGGTCCATTTCACCCAGTCTGGCCACTCGCTGCCCGCCACCGTCTCCTGCCAGCGTGCCAGATAAGAAGGCATCGTGACGCCCACAAGATCCAGCACCGCAATCTGGTGGCGCACCATCACAGCATCAGCCTCGGCATCATAGGTGCCGTCGCTGATCGCCCGGATCATCACATCCACCAATCGGCCCCGGACATAACGGTATTCTGCCCCCTCCTGCATCAATTGCGGAATCTGCGTGCGCAATGCCATCACCTCCACCGCAGTGGGCAGGCCGGAAAGGTTCAGCACCCGCTCCAGCAGTTCCTTACCGACACGCCAGTCCTGATTCTCGGCATAAAAGGCCTGTGCTGCCAGAGTCAGGATCAGCGGATCATCAGCCCCCTCCTGAATGAGTGCACGAAAATCTGCCGCCAGCGGCGCAAGGGGATGAGGCAGCACACTGCCTGCCGCTTTCAGTTCAAGTGATCGTTCCACGAGCGTGGTAGCCTTCGGTCCCCAGGGCTGCTCTTTCCAGCGTTCCTGGGCAGGAGCCAGCAATCGCCGTTGGCCCCAGGCCTTCTCCTGCGCCAGATAGTCCCGCTCAGTCGGCACTCCAGGCTCCATAGGAATAGCCGGCACCACCATCAGCCGCTGCTCCGAAGGTCTCAGAGGCAAGGCTTCCGCAGAGAGGATGCTCATCAGATAGACTAAGGGCCAGAAGAGTCGGTGCATGTCACGAGATGTACCACGGAAAGGTCATTCCCGTAAAGTAATCCCTCAAATCCAAGTTAATTGCCCCTTAAATCCATCCCCGCCTCAATCTCCACACCCTCCAGCAGATGCGCCACCAGTTATCGGGCCACCCAGGGTGCACGCAGTACTCCTTTAGAGTGAAAGGATGAGTCCTAGCTGCTAATGCTACAGACACTAGGCGTGCCGTTTTTTGTATGCATCTTCAGCCTCGCTGATTGACGGATGGGGCGGCTTCCGTTCATGCTTCTTCTGACATGACTTCCAGGCGTTCTTTTCTGACATCGGCCACGGCGGCCTCTCTTGCTCTTTCCACACTGCCTCTTTTGGGTCAGGAAGGTAAAAAATATCGGACGGCCCTCATCGGCAGTGGCTGGTGGGGGATGAATCTTTTGCGCGAGGCGATGGCCTCGGGCCGCTGTCAGGTGGTGGCGCTGTGTGATGTGGATGCGAATGTGCTGCTGAACGGCATCGAAGACGTGAAGACCGAGAACGGTGATGAACCGAAGGGGTATAAGGACTATCGTCAACTGCTGGCGGAAGCGAAGCCGGAGATCGTCATCATTGCCACCCCGGATCATTGGCATGCCTTGCAGACCATCGCCTGCTGTCAGGCGGGTGCGCATGTTCTGGTGGAAAAGCCCACGGGGCATACCATCCAAGAAAGCCGGGCGATGGTGAAGGCGGCGAAGGAATCTGGAGTTGTGGTCCAGGTCGGCCTACATCGCCGCATCGGCCCGCATCATGTGGAGGCGATGAACTTCCTGAAATCCGGTCAAGTGGGCAAGGTCGGCATGGTGCGCGTTTTTGCCGATAGCAAAGGCGGACCTGAAATCCCCAAGCCTAACAGCAAGGTCCCTGAAGGGCTTGACTGGGACATGTGGTGTGGGCCTGCGCCGATGCGTCCTTTCAACACCAAACTCCATCCCGGTGGATGGCGCAGCTTTCTGGACTATGCCAACGGCACCATGGGTGACTGGGGTGTACACTGGCTGGACCAGGTGCTATGGTGGAGCGGAGAAAAGGGGCCGAAAAAAGTCTTTTGCACGGGCGGGCGACCTATCTTTGGCCCCGCCATCCTGAATGATCAGGAGCAGACCACCGATGTGCCCGACCACCAGGTGGCCATCTTTGAATTCGAAAACTTTACCACCGTATGGGAGCACCGGAAGTTTGCCGAAAACAACAATGAGAAGCACAAGATTGGCGCTTATTTTTATGGTGAAAAAGGCGTGCTGCACATCGGCTGGCGTGATGGCTGGACCTTCTATCCGGTGAACCCCAAAGAGGCCCCGACTCATGGTGACCACCAGCTCCAGGAGCCGGACGGACACAACATCGCCCTGCTGTGGGAGGATCTGATTACCGCCATCGAAACTGGGAGCAAGCCTGTGGCGGATATCGAAAGCGCTCACCGCTCCAGTAGCCTGCCAATGCTCGGCATGCTGAGCTGGAAGCTCGGGCGCAGCATCCAGTGGGATGCGGAAAAAGAAGAGATCATAGGCGACCCTGAAGCCAGCAAGCTGTTGAGCCGCCCTTACCGCGCACCATGGATCTATCCGACTGTGTAAGCATTGACCGAGCGGTCATCGCCACGTATGACGACCTGCATCATGCCGACCTCCCGAGAAGAATGGACAGCCGCCCTCGTCAGTTTTGCCGCCAAAAAACATGCGGACGAACCCATTGCCCTGCGCAGTGAATTTACCGATGAAGAAGAGCAGCAATGCCGCATCCTGGGCGGGCATCTGCTGTCCTGGCTGGAGGACTGGGGACCAAGCATGATGGCGGAACGCAATGCCCAGGCGGCCATCCAGGGCTGGGATGAAAATCCGCACGTGGTCTATCTCACCGCAGGCCCCGGGCTGGCAGCCGCAGAGGATATCCTAGCTGGTGCGGAAGACGATGTGACCTGGCTCACCGTGCCGCAGTTTCAGGAGTTTCTGGCCCTGCATCCGGATGAAAAACAGGCTCATCATTGCATCTTGGAATCGTGGCTGCGAAAGCCCACAGCCGAAGAAGCCGCCGAAGGCCAGTCCGCCGATTCGGCCCATGCTGAAGGCAGCCTGTGGGTGCATCACGATCACACCCTTATGGGTCCCAGCTTCACGCGCGGTGGCTTGAGCCTGTGGTCTTACCGAGATGAGAAAATGGCGCTGGTCAAAGAAGCCTTTCAGAGCTGGTTCTCCTGAACCTGGACCATTGCCGTCTCGAATCCCTCACTGAGCATCCGGCCGCTCTCCAATCACCGCGCTCACCTCAGCGAGCTGGCCATTGCGTACGATCGTTAGCTTGATCGGCGTTGATGGAGCCAGGGAGAGAATGATCTGGAGAAGCTCTGAAGGGGTTTTGAAGTTGCGTCCGTTGATGGCGGTGACGACATCACCCTCCGTCAAACCTGCCATGGCGGCGGGGGACTGGGGATCCACATCGGTGATGTAGGCCCCGATGATGGGCGTGCCCAGACCGCCCATGCTGCCATCAATCACTACGGACTCGGAGTTCAGCTCCAGTCCCAGGTATCCTTTGCGCGCGATGGTGGCCTGCCCGCCCTTGGACTGCTTACGGATGGCTTCGACGACAGTTTTTACATCATTAGCTGGCACCGCGAGGCCCACGCCCTGCCACGCGCGTACATTTTCATCCCCGCGATAAATGGCGACATTGATGCCGATGATCTGGCCCAGAATATTGACCAACGGACCGCCTGAATTGCCTGGATTGATCACCGTATCCGTCTGCAAATAATCAAGTTGGCTGTCACTGAGATGACGGTCACGGGCGCTGATGATGCCCTGAGTAACAGTGCCACTGAGGCCGAAGGGATTCCCCACGGCAAACACGATCTGCCCCACCCTGGCATCGTCAGAATTGGCAAATGAAAGAGCTGGAAAGTCTTTCCCAGCGCCTTCGATCTTCAGCAGGGCGATGTCCCGCTCGCGATGAGCGCCGAGCACCCGTGCGGGATACTGCTTGTTGTCGTTGGTGGTGACAATGACCTCGCTGACATCGGCAATGACGTGGTAATTGGTCACCACGTGGCCTTCTTTGGAAATGATGGCTCCAGACCCCAGGCCGGGGATGATTTGGGCACGGCCGCTGACGACGCCAAAGAAGGGATGCCAGGCGGTCTGGCCCCGGCGCACCGTTTTGGTAGTCACACTGACGACACTGGGCAGGACCGCCGCAGAGAGCCGGGAGAACTCATCATTCATGGCACTGAGGATTTTCACATCCTTCAAATCCAGCTTGGGTGCATGCGGTGCGGTGAATTTTTCTCCCTGCGGTGCTTCACCACGCAAAAAATTCAGCAGCCCATAACCTTCCTGGTCACGTCTCCAGATGGAAAAAACCAGGGAGGCGACGAGGAAAACAGTGATGGCAAAAACGATGCGGCGGAGAGTTTCCATGAAGATTCCCTTACGATGCGTGGCTCTGTGCCGATGGCAAGATGCCGACCGCATCTTCTTTTGCATCCGGCCTACCCGCCGGTTCCGATCTCATTATTGATAGTGAACACCCAACGCTTTCAAGTTATGGTTGTCATAGCTCCCTGCGTCTTTTAGCTTACCCCACGCTCCTGCTCTCATGATTCACGATCCTGCCCCGGACAACGGCGGGCCACCCTTTTCGGGCAGCCCGGGCAAGCGCGTCCTCCCTGGGGTGAAGCCCACGAGGGAGACCAACAGGATCGGCCTGATGCCCACGGAAGGCTGGCGCAGGCGCAATCTTCAGTTTTTGGGTGAAATTCTCATCCCGTCGTTGTTATCGGCACGCAAGCCCGGCCGTGTGATTGATGGGGTGCCCTTGGTCGGCAGTGGGGAAATGGGTGTCACTTGGCTGGGGCATGCCGGTTTTTTTGCCCAGATCGCCGGGGTGAATCTGCTCATCGATCCCAACTGGGCTCTTTGGCACGGCCCTATTAAGCGCCTCCGTCATCCCAGCGTCTGGGCCAGTGACCTGCCGCCGATCGACCTCGTCCTGGTCACTCATGCTCATTACGACCACCTGCACATGCCCAGTCTGCGGCGCGTCGCCAGGGGGCAGCCTATCATTGTCCCCAAAGGTGTGGGCAGCATTGTCAAACGGGCCGGTTTCGGCCAGATCGTGGAGCTGGAAACCTGGCAGCGGGCGAATTTCCGCGACCTGCATATCATGCTCACCCCTGCCCGCCATTGGGGTGCGCGCATGATCCATGATACCCATCGCGGATTTGGCGGTTATTTGATCACATCCCCAGGGCGTACGCTTTTCCACTGTGGAGACAGCAGCATGTTTGACGGGTTTCAGGAGATCGGCAAACGTGCCGATATCGATCTGGCCCTGATGCCCATCGGCGCTTATCTGGCCCCAAGTGGTCGCCCTGTGCACATGAATCCAGAAGAGGCCTTGGATGCCTTCGATATGCTGGGTGCGCGCCACATGGTGCCGATGCATCACGATACCTTCCCGCTGGGTGGCGAGCCGATTCATGAGCCTGCCGAAAGGCTAGCCGCTGCCGCTATTCAGCGGCAGCTCCAAGATCGCGTCCGCATCCTCCACGAGGGTGAGTCCGTGGCTTACTGATACTGGAGAATGGGAGTGCGAGCTCCACTCCCCAGTAAGTCGGCTCCATTAAGCCGCAGGGAGGTGAGTGAATAAATCTGCGAAATATTCAAATGCATATTGACACGCATCTACTGTGCATATTAAATATGCACAGTAGAACATTCACATGCCGCCTGTTTCCTCCATCAAACTGATCCTGCCACCGATCTCGCCAGCAGCCCCAGGCTCCTTGTATGAGCAGATCGTCACGGGACTGAAACGTGTGATCAGTGAGGGTAAATTGGAGCCTGATTCCGCTCTTCCCTCTTTCCGGCAACTGGCTGCAGATCTGCTGGTCAGCGTGATCACCGTGAAGCGTGCCTACGAGGAGCTGGAGCGTGAAGGCATCATCTACCGCCGCCAGGGGCTGGGCACTTTCGTGGCCGCACAAGGGCAGGACCGATCCCGCGAGGTGAAGCTGGCCCACGCCCGGGAACTCCTCCTCACGGCTGCACGCGAGGCAGCCGAAAGCGGCCTCAGTCCCGCCGAAATCACCCAGTTTTTCATGGAAACGCTCAACGACTACGCCTCATGAACCCGACCACCCTGAACATCCAACACGGACAGGAGTGTCCACGCTCCTCTCATCCGCCCGCCCTTGATATCACCGCTTTGGAGAAACGTTTCCCGCGTTTCACCCTGGGGCCCATTAACCTGAGCGTTCCCTCTGGCCTCATCTATGGGCTTATAGGCCCTAACGGCGCAGGAAAAACGACCTTGCTGGACCAGATCTTTGGCATGGGTCTGCCCGATGCCGGCCGCATCCAGGTGAATGGCCTGGACCACCTGCGCCATGAGGTGGAGGTGAAAAGGCGCACCGCCTATGTGGGCCCAGACCTCAGTTATGCAGCGTGGGGAAAGGTAGGCCGGGCCATCCGGTTTGTGCGCAGTTTTCATCCCGACTGGGACGACGCGCTGGCCTCACGGCTCATGCAGACTTTTGGCATCATGCCGACGGATCGCATCGCCACGCTGTCATTCGGAGGCAGAATGAAACTGGCGCTGCTGCTGGCCATGGCTTGGCGGCCGCATTTTCTGGTGCTGGACGAGCCCACTACCGGTCTGGATGCCCATGCTAAAAAGGCGGTGTTTGCGGAGTTGTTGGCCATCGTTAAAGATGAGGCCCGGACAGTTCTTCTCTCCACGCACCAGATCAGTGACCTGGAGCGTTTTGCGGATCATGTCGGCATTCTTCATCAGGGCCGACTGCTGACTGAAGGCACACCGGCAGACCTCATGCAGCGTCATGTTCAGGTGGAGTTCCTGTGCGAGGACCCTGCCATCCGGCACCTGCCCGGACTTTTTGTTCAAGAGAACGCGGCAGCCCGCTATCGCGCTGTGATGGACACCCAGACAACCTCCATCCGTGCGCTGACGGACAAAGGTGCGGGCGAAATACGCTCACAGCCACTCTCCCTTGAAGAACTTTTCATCGCGCTCACCCCCTAAACCCCTTTGCCATGATTTCTCTTATCCTCGATTTTGTATCCCGCTGGCGTTGGGTATTGGGCCTATACATGGTCTTCGTCGGCTTTTTCGCCTTTACCTCGCGGACACTCATCAGCATTGCCCCCATGACCTTTTTTCTTTTGTTCATGGATGCTCAGCGGGGCGTTTTTTATACCCTCCGCCCGCAGCCTGTTTCCAGGCGGGATCAAGATCGCGCGTGGTGGTTTACCGGTGTGTGGCTGCTCACTATGCTCAGCGCACCCGTCATGGCAGCAGGGCTCTGGTGGCGGCAGCATGAGTATCCTGCGTCCCTACACCCTGGGGAGTCTCCGTGGTTTGCTCTGACGACTGTCTTGTACCTGGGGCTGGGATCGTCTGCGCTGCTCGCATTGCTCATTCTAATGCTGCCCCGCCAAGCTCCAGAAACCAAGGGCCAATGGCTCATCGTTCTGCCAGTCTCTGCTGTGGGCGGAATGCTCATGATGGGTACCCTGGCACTGCCACAGATGCTGCCAAAGACCCTCCCTGAAATGGGCACCTGGCACTGGATCGCCGCTGGGCTGCTGCCTTTATTACTCTGGCTCTCTTATGTAGCTGCGCCCAAGATTACCCGACTGAGCATGAAGCCAGCCCGGCCCGCGCCCTTATCGCAGATACCTGTCTTGCCACCTGATATAAACAGGCGTGGATACTCAGGATGGAGCTTCCTCCTCCTGTCCATGCACAAGCACATGCTGGCCATCATAGTATTCATGAGCCTGGCCATGTGGCTGTCTTCCTGGTGGATACGTGGCCCTCTTTCTGACGAGGAGTCACGCCGGATCTGCATCAATCTCGTCGTTTATATGATCTTATTCTCATCCTTCATACCCGACTGGTTCAGCCTGCGAATGCTGCGTACGGCCCCTCTCTCCAGCCGGACACTGGCCCTGATGCTGCTGAGCGTTCCCTGTGTGCAGGGCCTGCTGGCCGCGTTACAAATGGGCCTAGCCATGGGATGGCGGACCTCATTCTTCGAAGTCCTGGTCGATAGCCTGTCCATCGGTCTTTTTACGGCCGGTTCCGGAGCCCTGATGCTGACCATTTCCTGCCATGCCAATACGTTCTGGCGGTTTGCCTCCATGATTTTTCCACTCTCCCTGATGATATTCGAGGTCTTCCAAAACGGCAGCCTGCTGCCTTGGCTGCCCGGCATCGGCTTCATTCTATTGCTCCTTTCCTGGCTCCTTTTAAAGCGTGGTATCTGGCGTTCCTCCGCGTTTTACCGGCCGCGATTCGGCCTCGGCACAAATGCCGGGCAACCTGTAGGCGCAAGTTGAGCTTGGCGTGCGAATAGGTCATATTAACACATGACACCCTGCTTGTCTCTCATCGCGGTTATCTCGGCGGATGGTTTTATTTCAGCAGGTGAAGGCGTCCCCTGGAGCCTGCCGAAAGACCGCGACCACTTCCGTGCCTACACCCAGGGAAAATGGCTTTTGTTAGGCCGGAAGACGTATGAAGAAATGCTCGGCTGGTTCTCGGATCATCATCCCCTGGTGCTCAGCCGCGATGCCAAGTTCCTGCCTTTCCTGGGTGAGCGTGTCACCGGCATCCAGGAGGCTCTGCAACGTGCGGGTGAGGCTCATCAGCCTGAGCTGGTCGTCTGTGGCGGGGCAGGTGGATACGAAGCCGCCATGCCTCTGGCTGAGCGCCTCATCATTACCCATGTGGATCACCTGCTCGGCGGCGGAGTTCCCTTTCCCCATTTCAGCCAGCAGGATTGGGAGCCCATCTCCAGGGTGGCTCATGTGCGGGATGATTTTCATGAGCATGGCTTTGCCATCGTGACCTATCAGCGTGTGCACAAATATCAGGACGCTGCCTGACAAGCTGCCTGTTGCGCCGATGCCGGGCCGGACGATCTTACCCCCACGCATGATCCGCCTCTGCACGGCATTTCTCTTCTGGACCTGCCTTGGCTTCTGGGCCACGGCCAGTGCTCAAGATATGCCTGCAGCCCCGGCCAACGGGCTGCGTGATGACACGCGCGCATTGAATGAAAAAATCCAGGCTGAACTGGCCCAGGACATCGCCACCTGCCGGGAGGCGATCCATGCGGATGTGTGGTTCAACGCCAGCACGTATGTGACTGCGGGGCAGAGCCTGGGCCTTCGAGCGCGGAGCCTCCGCCAGCACTGGAGCCCTGGAAAGGATGCCGTCCTGATGACCTATGACCGCGCCAGTGATTCCCATGCACTGTCTTTCTCGCCAGGTTTATGGCAGCGCTATCCTTCGGCCGAGATCATCTCCATCATTCAGCGCAGCTTAGTCACCATGGCGGATAAAACGCAGCCGCTGGAAACCCGACTCACCCTGAGCCTGCGACAAGTGCTACGAAAGCTTCAAGCTCTGGAAAAGCAGAGGCACCAGTCTGCCATCACACTCTCCCGTCATCACCTCCGGCTGGCACAGTCCTTTGCCATCGGCCTGGGTGCAGGGGCACTTTTGCTATTGCTCGTGGGCGTGGTCATCCGTCGGCGGGATACGCAGGCAGCCTGGCAGTCATTCTTTCCGAAAGTCCAGGTCGGCATCCGTTACGGTGCACCCCACGGGGGTGGGGTGATCGTGGAAAAATGACGTTCAGGAGGGATCAGCACCGGGCTACGAACCACCCCGGCAAGGGAGATCAATACTCGTCCTCTTCAGGTGTCTCCGGCCCGCCTTGCACAGGGATCGGGATCCCCTGCTTTTCCATCACGGCTTCTACCGTTTTGATATGCTTCAGCGGCAGCTTTTTGCGCTGATATTTGCGGAACAGCAGATCGTGGAGTTTCAGCCACGTTTCAGCGGTCGGTTGCATCGGCGTCCATTCCTCGCCATCGGGATGCGCCAGGCGGAAAAGCCATTCGCGCGAGTTCCAGTGGGCACGGATGTATTGCTTCTGCCCGTCTTCCAGGCGTTCATGCCATTCGTGGATTTGGTTTTTGGTCATTGAGAGTGCTCAGGATGCGCTAGTATCGCCACCATGCAAGCTGCCAACACCAGCCCCTCCCCCGCCCTGCCTAAACTAATGCTGTATCTCGCTGCCGTCATGCTCGGCGGGGCAATGCTAGCCACGCCCCTTTTTCACCTGGGAAAATGGGGACATGAATGGCTGGGGACGACTTCTCTAGGCGGCACAGGTATTGGCACCTGGCTAATGAAGGAAATCGAGCGAGCCCACTTCACCCGCTATTTCAACCGCGCCGTCCTGCTCTGCGCCATCGTCTTTATCTGGCCGTTTCTGCGCTGGGTGCAGCTTGACCGCCGACTCCTGCCTGCGTGGCGGCCTATCCTCACGGGCCTGAAACACTGGGCGCTGGGCTTTGTCCTGGCCGCCGGGCTGCTGCTGCTCATGGGTTTTGCCTTTCTCAAAATGGGGGCCTACCAACTGAGACCGGAGCCCAACTGGACCAAGCTGGGCGAGCCCATCACCGCCGCCCTCGGCGCCGGGATCATTGAGGAATTTTTCTTTCGCGGCCTGCTCCTGGGCCTGCTCCTGCGCACCATGTATGTGGCGGGCGCACTTTTTTCCGGCACCTTCGTCTTTGCCCTCGTCCATTTTCTGAAACCGCCCGCCGGCTTCACGATCCCCGATGCAGAAGTAGTCTGGAGCAGCGGATTCCACATTCTGGGGCAGATCGCTGCCGGCTTTGGTGATGTGGAGTTTCTCCTGGCCGAATTCGCTACCCTGTTCGTGGTCGGCTGGGTGTTGGCCCTGGTGCGGATGAAAACTGGGGCGCTCTGGGCGGGCATCGGCCTCCATGGCGGCTGGATCTTCGGCCTGAAATACTTCAGCTCCCTGACTAGCTACCACGACGGCTGGCTACCCTGGATCGGCAACAATTTGAAAATCGGCCTCGTACCCTTCATCGTAGTCCTCTTCACCGGTTGGGTAACATTGCGCCTTCTGCCCACAAATCGTTTGCAGCCGCCGCCACCAGACGGAAGATAGACACTCACAGCAAAAGCTCTCCCTTGCCGGAGTGGCGGAATTGGTAGACGCGCCAGACTTAGGATCTGGTTGGGTAACTAGTGCAGGTTCGAGTCCTGTCTCCGGCACCACGCAAAGACGTGGTTTGACATGTAGCAATTCTCCTAGTGAGCCCCTTCTTTCGGCTGGCGCTGCATCCAGGATCGGGGCAAGATTCGATTCGTTTTCACGATACCGACACCATGTCCATCGCTCCGTCTCAGCCCTCTCCGTGTGCACCTGCCAGGCATGATGATGCTGAAACGCTGGCGTTCCTGAACCGGCTGACCCAGGCGGTGCTGGGGCTGTCCTCGCCGGAGCAGATCATTGTGACGGTGGAACGGATGCTGGGGGAGCATCTGGAGGTGTCCCGGGTGCTGGTGGCAGAGGCCTCGGCGGATGGGGAGACGGTGCTGGTGCCGCAGACCTGGGAGGCGGAAGGGATGCTGCCGCTGAAGGCGACGACGCATCGGCTGGCGGACTATGGGGACCGCCTGTTGCCGGACTATCGGGCGGGCCGTCCGCACGTGCGCCGCGATGCCTGCCGGGAGTATTCAGCGGGGCCGGAACTGGAGGCGCTGAAGGCGATCGGCGCGGTAGCGGCAATCGATGTGCCAGTGCTGATTGATGGGATCTTTTACATGCTTTTTGTCGTCCACCAAGCCACGCCGCGTGACTGGACGGAGGGGGAAATTTCGCTGGTTCGCCAGGTAGCGGATCGCACGGCAGCGGAGGTGCAGCGGGCACGGGCACTGCGGGAGGTCCAGGCCAGCGAGCTGCGATTCCGACAAATGGCGGATTCGATGCCCCAGATCGTCTGGACGGCAAAGCCGGATGGGATAATCGATTACTCCAATCGCAAGTGGCATGAGTATACTGGCCTGCCAGAACATGATCTGGCCAGCCTGAGCCATGAGGCTGTGGTGCATGAAGAGGATCGCGCCCGCATGCGCGCGGCCTGGGAACAGGCGGTGAGTGCGGGGAGCAGCTATGAGCAGGAGGTGCGCCTAAGATACGGTGGGGACGGCAGCTACCGCTGGTTCATCAATCGTGGTCTGCCGGTGCGTGACACAGGCGGCAGGGTGACGGGATGGTACGGCACCCTCACGGATATTCATGATCAAAGAATGGCGGCGGAGGCGGGCTGGCGCAATGAGCAGCGGCTGGTGGCCGCGCTGGACGTGGCGGACATGGGCACCTTTGACTGGGATGTACGAACGGACGCCGTGACAATGGACGCTCGCAGCCGGGAACTGTTTGGATTCGATGATGATCAGTCCATCACAGCCCAGGCACTTTTTGGGCGTATCGTCCCCTCCATGGTTAGCGAGGTACAGAGTGCGGCCGAAATCTCGCTGCGGGAGCTATCGCGCATGGAGATCGAGTATGACATCCGGCACCCTGCTGGGGAGGTGCGCACGGTGGTGAGCATCAGCAACGTGGCGGTGGGCACGGACGGGCAGCCGGAGCGTTTGTATGGCGTCCTGGGCGATGGGACTAACCGAAAGCGGGCGGAGATGGAGCGGGAACGATTTTTGCGCACCATTGAGGTGGAGAAGGCCAACCTGGCAGCGGTGGTGGAAAAGGCACCCGCTTTCATTTGTGTGCTACGCGGCCCGGAGCATGTCTTTGAGCTGGCCAATGAGGACTACTACCGCCTGGCCGGTCGGCGGGATATCATCGGCCGAACGGTGCGAGCAGTCTTCCCGGAGGTGGAAGGCCAGGGTTTCTTTGAAATGCTGGACCAGGTGTACCAGACAGGCGAGTCTGTCAGCGGAACAGAGGTGCCTCTTTTACTGGGGCCTGAAGAACGCGGACCTGCGAGGCTGCGGTTTGTGAGTTTTGTCTATCAAGCTCTCCGAGATCCTGACGGGAATGTCAGCGGCATCTTTGTCCATGGTGTGGACATGACGGATGCAGTGCAGGTGCGTCAAGCCCTGGTGACCAGTGAGCGGCGGCGGAAAGCTGCGCTGGATGCCGCAGGGGTGGGCGCTTTTAACATCGATATCACCAGGCAGGATCTGGAGGCGGACGAGCGCTTCCGCGCCATCTTTGGGGTGAAGGCGGACAACTTGAGCTACGCGGATGCCTTTGCCATCATTCATGCGGATGACCGGGAAATGGTGCGGGACAAGGTGGCTGCTGCCACGGATGCCAAAGACCCCCAGCCCTATGCGGTGGAATATCGGGTGGTGCATCCAGACGGATCCATCCACTGGGTGGCGGCTCGTGGAAAGTCCGCATTCGAAGGCGTGGGCGATGACCAGCAAATGGCCAGCTTCAACGGCACAGTGACCGATATTACTGCCCAAAAGCATGCCGAGGATGAGCTGGAGTTTCAACGGCACCAACTGGAGCTCATTTTCCGCGAATCCCCCGCTGCTATGGCGCTGTGGCGTGGAGATGAGCTTATTTTTGAGCGGGTAAATCCAGAATACCAGTCCTTGTTTGGCAATGACCGGCAACTGGTGGGCAAGGCCCTTCTAGAAGCCGTGCCAGAGCTGGAAGGACAGGGGTTTGACGAGGCGATCCGCAAGGTGCTGCACACTGGCGTGCCCTTCACCGGCACGGAGGTGTTGGCGCGGTTTGCCAGCGAGGACGGTGGCCCGCCCATTGACCGCTATTTTGACTTCACCTACCTCCAGGTGCGTGACCCAGATGGATGTCCTTATGGTGTATATGATCATGCGGTGGACGTGACAGGCCGGGTGCTGGCACGGCGGGATTTGGAAAAAAGCCAGGCGCTGCTACAGCAGGCTTTGTCCGAGCGGCAGTCCCTGCTGGATGCAGAACGCGCCGCACGCATGGAGGCGGAGCAGGCCAGCCGCATGAAGGATGAGTTCCTGGCCACCCTGTCCCACGAGCTGCGCACGCCGCTAAATGCCATCGTGGGGTGGACGGAGTTGCTACACATGACTTCGAATCCCTCGGAGGATCTGTTGGAAGGCCTGGAGGTGATCTCACGCAATGCTAAGGCACAGACCCAGATCATCGAAGACATCCTGGACATGAGCCGGATTGTGAATGGCAAGCTGCGCCTCAGCATCCAGCCTATCCATCTTTCCATGATCGTCACTGCCGCCGTAGAAACTCTGCAGCCCGCAGCCAATGGCAAAGGCGTGCAACTCCAGGTAGAGGCGGGCCAGCTCGGGGGCCGCTTTCATGGCGATCCGAATCGGCTACAACAGGTCCTTTGGAATCTGATCTCCAATGCCCTGAAGTTCACTCCTAAAGGAGGCCGGGTCCAGGTGTCGCTGCGGCAAGACTCAGGCCAAATGGAGATCAGCGTCACCGATTCGGGAGAAGGCATCGCGCCGGAATTTTTGCCGCATATTTTTGACCGCTTCCGGCAGGCTGATTCCAGCACGACACGCATCCATGGCGGCCTGGGGCTGGGCCTTTCCATTGTAAAACAGATCGTGGAGATGCATGGTGGCACAGTCAGCGCGGACAGTCCTGGCAAAGGCCAGGGTGCGACCTTCACCGTATGTCTGCCTCTGGGATCCTTACCTGCTGATGCTGAGTCAAGCGCTCCTACCGCCTCCCCGAATTCACACATTGCAGCTCCCGCGGCCGCCTTCGCCACCGGGGACCATCCGCTGGGAGGTCTCTCCGTGGTGGCGGTGGATGACGAGCCTGATGCCGTGGCCTTCCTCCAGCGGCTGCTGACCGCCAATGGTGCCCGCGTGCGAATCGCCCATTCCGCCGCCGAAGCCCTGGCCTTGATCCTGGAAGAGCCGCCTGACCTGCTGCTGAGCGATATCGGCATGCCCGTTGAAGATGGCTATTCCCTCATCCGCAAAGTGCGCGCCCTCCCGCCCGCTGAGGGTGGGGGACTCCCCGCCATCGCCCTGACCGCCTATGCCCGCACAGTGGACCGCGTGAAGGCCCTGGAAGCCGGCTTTCAAATGCATCTTTCCAAACCCGTAGAGCCTGCAGAACTCATTGCCTCCATTGTCGCACTTGCCCGGTTACGCCAATAGAGGAAGGCTCTGTTCTGGGGCATTATTTTTGAGAAAATGGAGGGGTTGTTATGAACACCTGAGACCCGCTATCACGGGTGCCTGAGCATACAAAATGCAGCCAGTTGCAGGCCAGTCTTAAATTCCCACTAGACAAGGGTGAATTAGAGGCTACTTAATTCATACATATCCAGTGTGATATGATTGACGCCGATCCGACCACGGAAGGCGGAGATTCCAACGAACTCCCCCGCAAGCCCGTCATGAACCTGTCCATCATTTCTTTTCCTGGCCCACCACGTCGCGGTATCGCGCTGGTGACAGTTATTTCCATTGTCGCCCTGATGACAGTGCTGCTTGTGGCCATGCTTTCGGTTTCACAGACGGAGCTGAAATCTGCCAATGTCAGTTCTGATGGGCAGCAGGCCCGTCGCCTGTCGGATGTGGCGGTCAACATTGTTATTTCCCAGCTCCGCAAGGCGACGACGCAAAACACTGCTTCTAGCGGCTGGGAGGCCTGGGCCTCACAACCGGGTCTAGTCCGCCGTTTCGCCACCAATGGCCAAACGCAGGCTGCCTACAAGCTCTACTCCAGCCCGCTTCTCGTCCTGCGTGAAGCAGGCCAAATCGAAAGCCAGCTTTTAACGGATTCGGCACCAGCAGACTGGCAGCAGAACCCATTCCGGTTCGTGGATCTCAACAAACCTGCGGTTCGCACCACACCTCAGGGCCAACCTTTACTGCTGTTTCCCATCCTGGATCCACGGGCTCAATCTGAAACTGGTTCCAGCACTGGGGGATTTTCCTACCAGGATCAAACCGCGGCTGGTGTACATACAACGGGAGGGGATGCACAACGTGTGCCGATGCCGGTGGAATGGATGTACATTCTGAAAGACGGCGCGCTCGGCACGCTGAACGCCGCTAACGAATTCGTCGGCAGTGCCCCGGCTACCTCTGCTAATCCCATCGTTGGTCGCATCGCGTTTTGGACAGATGATGAATCCTCCAAGGTCAATATTAACACCGCATCTGAGCCCACCCCCTGGGCCATGCCCACTTTTTTTTATGAGCAGGACGCTGCCTATGCACGTTACCAGCCAGTGGGCGGAGAATTTCAGCGTTATCCTGGCCACCCGGCCACCACCGCGCTCAGTCCCATCCTCTTTCCCGGACAGTCACTTTCCACGGCGCAAAAGGAAGCCATCTACGGTCTCGTGCCCAAGGTCGGCCCAGGTGGCAGTCGCGCAGGCACCAAGGCATACAACGATCCAGAGATTGCCGCCGTGGATCTAGCCAGCTTCCGCAGTGAACGTCTTTACGCCAGCCTGGACGAGTTGCTGCTGAATGAGAACCGCCAGCCTAACCAATTAAATGGAACAGCACTTGAGCCGGAGGCCATCCAGCGCGCAGGCTTTTTCCTCACTGCCCAAAGCCGCGCGCCGGAAGCCAATCCCTTCGGCCTGCCCAAGATCGCCATCTGGCCTGTCAGCTATCGTGGCTCCGCATACCGCACCTCCTTTGACCAGCTCATTGCCCATTGCTCCACCCTCCGCAATGCGGGTGGCTCACGCAGCTATGTCTTCCAACGCGGCTGGGCGGACTCCACCAGCCAGGACATCGACCTCACCCAGAATAAAGACCTGCTAACCTACCTGCAAGAGCTCCTGGACAAGCCTGTACCAGGTTTTTCCTCATCCGCAGGACAGACGTTTAACAGCAAGTATGACAAAGACCTTCCTCAGATCCTGGTCGAAATTTTTGATTACATCCGCAGTGTGAACCTACACGATGGCAGCCTCATCACCGAGGAGGACCGCATCGATGGCACTGGCAGCACAGACAACCAGCTTTTGGGATACGCCGCAGGCAGCGTACGTCCAGCCGTCTTCAAGACCTTCACGGATCCACGTTTTTTTGCTGCCGCAACGGAAGAAAGCGACCCTGATGCCGTGGACGGACAGGTGGAAAAGATGGGCCTGCCAGGACATGGCCAGGTCACGCCTTCTCGCTGGACAGTGAATGGTGATGTGGTCCAGGGATTTGGCCGCTTTCCTACCATTAGTGAAGCAGGCCTGCATTTCATCTGCGCTGCCGACAACACGGATGACCCTGACAATCCTTTTCTGGAAGCAGACCCGGCGATCGGCAAACCAGGCGGTGGCAGCGCCGCCAAAGGCCAACTGGATAACACCCAGCCCGTCGGGCAAAATCGCTGGTATTCTAACTTCCCACCGCGGCCCAAACCCAACCCCGCAAAGGATGAAAAAGCCAAACCCGCCCTTTACCCTTTGACCGGCGGCTTCCCGTATGGACCCGACAAAACTCATCCCGGATATCAGCGTGAAAACTGGAACCACCAACTCCAGGCCAATACCCCGCTAAGACCTGGTTTCCGCCGGATCCAGGCGCGCCTTCTGTTGGAGTTTTTTATTCCAACGGCTGGTTATACCATCCTCGAGCCGGACATCACCGTGAAGGTCAAGGGACTGCACAAGTTCGCTGTCAATGGTCAGCGCTTATTTCCCAATGACGAGGAATTGTTATACACAGGTCGTCGTGCTACCCACCCCGGAGCACAGATGCATGGAGGCTATGGCACGGGGCTGAAGGGATTGCTGCGTGCCCGTGAAGTGCCAGCGCGTGATCCTATGCCTGCGGATGTGAACTGGGGAGATGCGGAATGGGAGGTAAAGCCATCGGCCAGTTCAGACAGTGCCCGCAGTGTCATAAACTACGACCTCATCAGCGATTATGTGGACATCAACGTGGGGCGTGATGGCAGCTTGCCCATGCAACTCAGTGAAACAGGTGGAGGCCAGAGCATCCCGCTGACTATGGAAATTTACTCGGGCCATCTGGGCCGCATCGCTACCAAGGATGAATCTCCTCCAGAGCTGGTCCAGACCCTGCATCCCGAGTTCCCTGCCGCCGCAATGAAGGCCCCAACACTGGTCCGCACCGCAGCCAGACCCGTGGTCAATGCCAAAGGGAAAACCGTGGACGCTGGACGTGAGCCACCAGCTTGGTGGACTTTCCATACTCGCGGTGCGCTTGGTTTCGCCGGACGTGATTCGCTAGTAGGCAGGGATCAGTTGGGCCCTCAAGCTGATGTGACTCTCCGTGGCCGACTCTTCCGGCACAACCTTGCCCCACAGGTGGAAAATCAACACACCATGGGTGCGTTCTTTTTCGGCTTCGACCCTGCTGTGACTGGTGCTCCACGCCCCTTCCGTACCAAGTCCAAAGCTAGCACGCAGGCACTGATCGACATCGCAGAAGAACGCGAGGGCAGTGACGTAGTGCAGACCGTGACCATCCGTCATGGCGATTACCGTGTTACCGCCGCAAAAAACGTGGTCCCTGCTGAGGACTGGCAAAAGCACCGCTACTACGGCACACGCAGGCTGGCTCACAGCTTCACCAACTTTGTCTCCAATCAGCTTCCCGGTTACGACTACGGCGGCAATGCCGATTTTGGTGACCGTCTGGTACCCAATGAAAGCGGTGCCGGTTATGCCAACAACCGTATCCCTGACCTGCCTTACCTTCCCGATGCCAAAGCCACGGCCCAGCGTTATGGCGATTTTGACAACGGTCCCGGCCCCCACCGCGACGGCCCTTACATCAACAAACCCGACGAAGGCAATCTGAACATCGTCGCTGGGGATAAGGGCGTGGCTTATTTCAGCGAAAGCGCGCAGCACCGCAGCACGGAGCAGGACTTCTATTCACCTAACCGGATGATCCCATCCCCCGTCACCTTTGGTTCCCTTCCAACTGGGGTCAAAGCAGGCAATCCGTGGCAGACACTCTTGTTTCGTCCGCAGCAGGGTCATCCAGGTGGCCCCAGCCGTCTGGGCGGGAACAGTCCGGCAGATCATCTCCTCCTCGAGTTCTTCTGGATGCCGGTGGTGGAGCCTTATGCCATCAGCGAACCCTTTTCCACGGCGGGCAAAATCAATCTGAACTATCAAATCTTTCCCTTCACCCACATCCGCCGCGCCACGGGCCTGCATGCATTGCTGGCCGGAGAGGTCATCCATGCCGTGCCCAATGAGGACGCGCCTAACTACAAGGTATTTCCCAGCGCCTCCAATCAAAATGTCTTTTGGGGAAAGGCCCAGGAAAAGAAGTGGCACTACCAAATCGATGCGGAAAAAACACTGGCCCAGTTTGAGGAACGCTTTGCCCAGGGTCGAGCCTTCATCAGCGCCAGTGAAATTTGCGACATCCACCTCGTGCCCCGCGGGGCATCCGGTATCACCACCCATGCGGACATGGAGAAGTTCTGGAGTGACCATCGCCTGACGGGGGACAACACACGCGAGCGTCCCTATGCTGGCCTTTATCCACGTGTCACAACACGCTCCAATACCTTTCGGGTCCATTACATCGCCCAGACACTCAAAAAAGCACGGTCCACTCAGCCTGATGAGATGACAGATAAGGACAAGGTAACCGGTGAATTTCGCGGCTCCTCCCTCATTGAACGCCACCTGGACCCGACTCAGCCCGGTCTGCCGGACTTCGCTACCAATGCCGCCGGCCAGACGCTGGATCACTATCACGAATTCCGTGTCCTACAGACACAACGCTTTGGCTTTTAACCCCCACGCCTAACAAATCATGAAAATTTCCCCCACCTCCCTCCGCTCTCGTCGCTCCGGCTTCTCCCTGGCTGAAGTCACCATCGCCACCGGCATTACTGCACTGGCCATGACGACCCTTCTCGGCCTCATCCCGGAAGGCTTGAATAACATCCGTCAGGCTGGTGACTTGGCCGCGGAGACACAAATCACCAACCACCTCTTCGGTGCTGTGACCCAGGCCAAGTGGCATAACGCCGTCGGGGAGGACCTGCTGGCACCCGCCTTTGACCAGCAGCGTTATTTCTTTGACGACCAGGGCGTCGCTATCGAAGCAGAAAATCCCGGCATGGACCTCGCCTACATTGCGGAAGTCAGCGTCCCACCGGCAGATGTACCGCTGACTGCAGACAGCACAGCCACGAACGAAGACTACGATCCCTATCTCAGGCGTGTGACCGTGAGGGTGACCAATGCGGCGAATCCAAATTTCGATTTTGATCGTGCGCTTCCTGTTACTTACCGCACGCACACCACCCTCATCGCCCGTACCGGAAAATGAATGCTCACCTTCATTCACCGGGCAGAAGGTCCAACGGATTCACCCTGGTGGAGTTGCTCGTCTCCACCGCCGTACTGTCCATTCTCCTCCTCGTGACCATGAGTGCCCTGGAGACTATGCAGCGCTCCTGGCGGGAAACCAAAGGCAAGGTGAACCAGTTTCGAAATGCACGCATCGCCTTTGAGACCATCACGCGAAATCTTTCCCAGGCCACGCTGAATACCTACTGGGATTATCATTACAGCAGCACCGGCTCCAATATCCCACCGGCTGAAAGCACTGAGCCGCCCACTGGCTACGTACGCCAGTCAGAGCTGGATTTTCGGATCACGCCCGCTGTAACGTTGGGGGATGAAGAAGCCACTCCTGACTTGTATCCGGGTTACGCTTTGTTTTTTCAGGCACCTTTGGGACTAAGCCAAAACTATCGCGGACTCAGCAGCCTGCTCAATGCACGCGGTTATTACATCCGCTACCGCAGCAATGAAGACCAGCGCCCCTCATTTTTACCCGGTGGCGTGGTACCCGTGAAGCATCGTTACCAACTGATGGAGTACCGTCCCCCCGCAGAGCAGGTCGCAACACCTGAGACTGGCTCAAAAAAAGGTATTCAGGGCAACACCGTCTATGCCAATGAAAACTGGTATAAACAGGATCTGGATGCTGTTTCCCGTCCCATCGCTGACAATATCCTCTTCATGGCCATCTCACCTCAAGTGCCAGAGGAAACCCTGACAGGGACCACCCGCAAAAAGTGGTGGATCGCCCCCGGCTACCAATACAGCTCCCGAGATACCAATAATGCTACTCCCGCGCTGGACGCCCCCATACTCAGACAAGATGGCACTCTTGACGAAGGCACACGCCACCTGCTGCCGCCCCTCGTCCGTGTCACCCTCATCGCGGCGGAAGAGGACAGCCTTAGCCGCTGGGCTGCGGCACGTGGCAACAGTCCAGTGGACATTGCCGCTGAAGCCGATGCCCCCTTTGACGAGGCTGAACATTATGAGCGCGATCTCGACCGCATGAAGGAATACCTCAACCGTCAGAAACTAAACTACCGGGTCTTCACCGCCTCCATCCCCCTGCGCAATGCAGCGTGGGACAGCAAAACTTATTGAGAGCTTTATGAAAACGTTTTCTCCCGCCACACCGCGCCGTGGCTTCACACTCATTGAAAGCCTTTCCGTCGTCATTATCCTCAGTGTGCTCATCGCCCTGGCCACCCCTTCCATGCTGGGTGCCATCAAAGCCAGCCGCCTCACCTCCGCAGGGGAACAGATCACAGGTAAAATAATCGAAGCGCATGGGCTGGCACTCACCTTCTCATCCGATATTGAACTGAGGCTGTACAAAGCACCACTGGCCAATCCTGTTGATGGCAGCAAAGGTCACTATTTGCAGCTTTTTCAATGGGAGGAAAACGACCCGGATCTGGCTGCTGAATCCGGTAGTGAAGTGGCCAGTCTCAAACAACTCGGCCCACCTGAAATACTTCCTGAAAGTATCGCCATCAGTGCCAATCCCTCTTTTTCCAGTCTTTGGAATCTGGCTCCACAGACCGAAACCTCCCCTGAAGGAGATCGTGACTATGTGGCCATTCGCTTCCGGCCTGACGGCTCTACCGACTTGCTGGAAGCCGTGCGCTGGCATCTCACCCTGGTTGACAGTCAGAGCAGCCAGCTGACAGAACTGCCGCCCAATTTTTATACCATTCAGATTGATCCCGTCACCTCTAGATTAGAGATCTACCGCCCTGAGTGAATGTACCCCGGCCCTTCCTGAGAAAGGGCCGGAGCTACCGCTAACAAAGGATTCATCAAAGCCTGCGGCGGCGCAGGATGAAAATAAAACCGAGGGCTGAAAGAATCATGCTTCCCGCTTCAGGCACAGGTGCCACGGAGAAGTTGGTAAACTCCAGCACGGTTTGGTTGTCTGTGATCCCGCCGAGCAGATTGACGTCCGCAACTGTGGCAGCTTCGAATTCAAAGCCAATATCAGTTAGGCCTCCCGGCGCATAAAACTGCACCTCGATATTGCTGGCATCTGGCCCCACCGTGATAAAATCCAGCAGATTCAGCGTCTGCGCCATATTCACACCCTGGATGGGTGTCTCTCCATTCAGGAGAGTGAAATTGGCATAACTCAGTGCATTGAGGCCTATGCCATCGCCCATGGTGACCTCAAAATTGACGGAGTAAAGCACCCCCTGGCTCAGATTCAAATTAGCCACCGTGGCGGTTGTGAACCAGGTATTGATCACACTTGCACCGACTACATCATTAGTTAGGTCAGTCAGATCTTCATCGGATATCACACCCAACAAACTTGTTTGCAATTCGCGGCCAAAGATCAATGAATCTGCCTGCGTTCGTGTGTAAGCGGCAAGCTGTTGGTCCACGATGCCCTCAATCCCCGCTTGCACCAACCCTCCCGCCGAATGGCTCCAGGCGACATTACCTGCGGTTTGCGATGCAGGGTCCGGCGTGTACAATGCCGTATCAACAGTCAGACCGGTAAAATTCGCCACCCCAGGGCGGCGAACCTCAAAGTCTGGATCAAAGAACTCCGCAGACGAGATCAGATTCTGTGCCTGGGCTATCGACGCAGTCATTATTGAAACTAGCGCAAGCCGGGCCAGAAACCGCCTGACGGGAGTATGGATATAAGTGTACGCATTCATAGGAGCAGATTTGGTTTTTCATAAATTTACTACCGACCAACAAGCGTTCGCGTCCGTGCTCACGAGTGAATCCCTTTTGGATGTAAAATTTTTGTCAGATTAAATTTATATCTGATCCCTGATGCCACCTAAGACAGATGTGAGTCATCTGATCCGATTCACCACATAGCAAAGACCCCCCTCAATCCTATCCCAACCGACCATGCTCGCCGAGCGATGTGGCCATTCAATATGTTGGCAAGTGGTTTAATTTACCAGCATTGAGGCTTGGCGTGAATATCGCTTCTGTTTATGGTGACTTTCACCGACTCTAAAAGCCTATGTCCACAACTATTGCCCCCGCCGGATCACCCTCCGAAACTTCTCTCTGGAAGGGTCACACCTCCCAGTGGGTCCATTTTTGGTATTATTTCTTCTGCCTTCTGCTGGCCGCTGGCTGCGGTGTGGCCGCTGTGGCCACAGGCGGACTCGCCGCTATCGGTCTGGTGGTACCCCTCTTAATGTGGATCATCCGCTGGTGGGTCACGAAATGCACGGCCTATGAGCTGACCACTCAGCGTCTTAAAATCAGCAGTGGCATCCTCAACAGGAAATTGGAAGAACTGGAGCTTTTCCGAGTGAAAGATTATGCCATGGACCAGCCTCTGTTCCTTCGCATGATGGGACTGGGTAATCTAACTCTGATCACCTCCGACATGAGCACACCGACTGTGGAAATCAATGCCATCCCAGGTGTGGAAGGCGTGCGTGAGATGCTGCGCACGGCCGTGCAGGCGGAGCGTGACCGCAAGCGTGTACGCGAACTCGATGTGGGTGGTGACGGCGGCGATGCCCTCGTTGCATAAACATTTGCCATCCGGCGCATGATGCGATCGGCTTGTGCTGATGGAGAATGAGGGAATGTTCCCTCATTCTCAGGGATTAGCAGTCCTCACCTTAGAGTCCCCAGCCTGGCCGATACTCCCGGCTCCAGAGCTTTTCGCCTTCAGGATTGTTGATCAGCCTGCCTGTCTTTGGATCGCAGCGGACGACTGAATCTGTACGATAGGCAATGTTACCGAGATGGCAGAGCATGGTGCTCTTCTGGCCCTCTTCAATGGGGCTATTGAGCTGGGCGGTGCCACGGATGGCATCCAGGAAATTTCCCATGTGGGCGGGGTCCCCACCTCCGGCACCTTTCTCAGTGCTAATCTCTTTTCCCTTGGGATCATAAATTGTCCAGGAATCCCGACCGATACCCATGGTGCCGTTGTCGCCATAGAATACGACCTCAGCCAGAGGCTTTTCAGCAGCGCGCGGATGACAACTGCTGCATTCCCAACTGATGCCTGCATGGCCGAAATCATACACGGCGGTGCCGGTATCAGGGGTCTCCTGGACATCGTCGTAAAAGTAACGACCGCCATTGTAAGTGACTTTGACGGGATAGTCGCCCTTGATGCCCCAGCGCAGGATATCCAGGGTATGGATGCCGTTGTTACCCAGCTCGCCATTGCCCCAATGCCACAGCCAGTGCCAGTCGTAGTGGGCGTATTTGATGTCATGCTGGGCATCGTCAGCGACGGGACCTTGCCAGAGGTTCCAGTCCATTTCGGCAGGTGCCGGGGCCACGGGCGCACCGACGGCTTTGCGTGAGTTGTAGTAAAAACCGCGTCCATAGCGCACAGTTCCGATGGCACCACCATGGAGTGAGGCGATGGCTTCCTTCATCCAGGTGCGGCGCTGGTTGCCCATCTGCACCACACGGTCATACTTCTTCATCGCGGCCACCAAGGCCTCAGCCTCGCCAGGGTTTTGGCTGCCGGGTTTTTCCACATAGACATGTTTACCGGCCTGCATGGCCAGAATGGCCATGGGTGTGTGCCAGAAATTCGGCGTGGCGATGAAGACCGCATCCACCGATTTGTCTTCCAGGATTTTGCGAAAATCGCTCACCCCCTGGCAGGAGACTGCCTGCTTGTCAGCGACCACCTTCAAGCCCCTTTCGAGCCGGCCAGGATCCGTTTCCGCCAAATAGGCGATCTCGACATCAGGCAGCTTCAGCAGTGCCTGCACATGCGCCATGCCACGCCCCAGCGCCACGACGGCCACTTTCAGCTTTTTACCTGCCTTATCGGCAGCCCTCAGTCGGGTGAGGGATGAAAGTGCGGCGGTGATCCCAAGGGCGGACGTTTGTTGAAGAATGGTACGGCGATTCATGGTTAGGGATGAATCGCCTGCTTGGCCTAGTGTCTTGCGCTGCGAAGACACGGGCTCCGATACTTTTCGAACCTTAGCCGTTCCAGACGAAGCTCACGGGCTTGTCAATATCCGGGTGCACACTGTGATGAACAGGACAGGCCAAAGCAGTCGCTTCCAGGATCTTTCGGTCCGCATGAGTCTCCGGCAAAGGAATCTCAATGATGATGGGCAACCGGACGATGCGGCGAGGGGAATCCTCGCTCATGTGTTTTTCCACACTCACTTTCATGCCCACCAAGTCATAGCCTTTCTGTTGGGCCTTGATGTTCATGACCGTGGCCATGCAGGTGGCCAGAGCAGTCGCGACGAGATCCGTGGGTGAAAAGGATTCACCTTTGCCATGGTTGTCCACCGGAGCATCGGTGACAAATTGGTTTTGCGATGGACCATGGGTAGCGCGGCAGCGCAGCCCGCCTTCGTAATCTACAGTGATGGATACAGCCATAGACTGAATTACCTGAGATGCAGGAAAAAGGAAAGGGCGGATATGCCAGACTATCGGTAGCCACGCGCCCCAAATGCCCTCCAGGCTGTCAGCAAAAGTCCGGCAACACAAAGGATCACCACCAGCATGCCGCCCGTCATCAGCCGGGGCTTCTGGAGGGTGATCACAGGCGTGCTTTCACCTTCGATCAACATCATCCATTTAGCCTGCTTGCCGGGTAGAGTCTCATCACGGGTCCAGAGCAAGACATCGTGCAGGTTCCCATCAGGGACGGTTAGACTTAATTCTGCCGCATCGGCCTGCCACTGCCACACGGCGGCCAGGAGCTGATGTGGCTGTCCGTCCAGCGTGGGTGCAAAAGCAGTGGGCGCGTCAGGATCCCATTCGGAGCGATGCCCTATGTTCAATGGGGCCAGTTCTTCCAGGGAGCGTGTTTGGGTCCCTGTGCGCACCTGTAGAATAGACTTCAAAGCATCACGCGCAGCAGCTTCATCGGAGATCAAAGGATTACCACCATAGTCCGCGGTGATCTCCATTTGCAGACGGTCCCCCTTGACCTCCATCCGCGCCACAAGGAACTCACAGGCATGACCAAAAGCAAACAGGGGGGCCATCATGGCTCCCCCTGCAAGAAGGGGCAGAAGATTTTTCCAGCGGATCATTTCCTATTCCAGCGCAGCACGCGACCGAAAAGATTCCACTCGGTCTCCAGGATGTTGCCATCGTTGTCAAAAGTGATGCCGTGAGGGGAAGTCACCGTACCCTGTTTCCAGTCCGGTGGCGTAACTTTCGGCGTGTTGGTCTGGCCCTGAGTATCATTGACACCCAACTCGGCCACCTGCTTGCCCTCTTTATCCCAGACACTCACACGTCCGGCGATTTCGGCCACGCACATGAGGTCGCCATGAAAGGAGGCACTGCTAGGGCGGCGGAGACCTTCACTGGCGATGATGCTGATCAAGTTACCTTCCAGATCCAGGTGCAAAAGGCGGTTATTGCCACGGTCACAGGCCAGGATACGGGCAGGCTCGAACCGGCGGTCAATGAAGATCTTGTGCGTATTGGCCAGCTTCAATGGCTCGACCGGTCCACCAAAGACGGATTTGAATTTGCCAGCACGGTCAAACACGAAAATCCAGCTCTGCCCATAGCCGTCCACCACGTAGATGTCCCCATTGGGTGCCACATCGCAATTGGTGAGTTTCAGACCTTTCGGCCCCGCTTTGCCCTCTGGAAAGGCACTGGTGGGGATCTCCATCACGACCGTTCCATCCAGCTTGGCTTTGATTACCTTCTGCTCCAGCAGCACGGCTGCGAAGATAAATTCCCCGCCCTCATCCTTCCGGATTACAAAACCATGGAGGGAGTTAGGCAGCTTGAGTGCCTTGATGAATTTGCCATCCGGCCCATACACCTGCACCCCGGTATCCACGTTATCCGGCCCCTGCACACTCACATAAAAATTGCCCGCACTGTCACAGGCGATCTCGCCATGCCCATTGCCAATGGTTTCCCGACCAGGAGGCGGTGTGATGAAATCGGGAGTGAATTCATAAGCCACTTCCGCAGCGGCAGTGCCACCCAGAACCAGGGCAGTGAAAAGAGAAAGGATGGGATGACGCATAAAGAAGCGTCATTCCAAACGAAGCGCCCACGCAAGGTCAATCATCAAGGCATGATGAATCCGGTTTAATCTGTGTGTCATCCTGCGGGGCAACCTCACCCCCTGCTTGCAATACCGCCTTAGCTCCCCACTTTGCCCGGTGCTTCGTCTGCTGTCCATCCTTGCTCTGACTACCTGCCTGCTTCCAGGCCTGCGGGCACAGACTTTTGAGGAGACGATGGGCCTACAGCCGAGCTACCTGACGATGGATGAGGCCCTGCACAAGGTGCTGGAAAAGAGCCTGGATGTGCGGATCGAGTGGCTCAACTGGGCGGTGGCAGATTCACAGACGGATGCGGCCTGGGGCAAATTTGAGCCCGCTTATTTCCTGAGCTCCACCTGGCGCGAATCCAATTTGCCTCAAAATGCGCTGGAGTATGTGCAGACTGGCGGCGTCTTCCTGCCACTGGATGAGCCTAACATGTTCAAACAGCAGAGCTTCATCAGCCAGACGGGTATCGAAGGCTTGCTGCCCCTGGGCACCCAATACAAGATCTTTGCCAGCTTGGGGGAGTTTCGCAATGACCTGAACCGGCAGCGTCCGCCCTCTATTTTTTATCCTGAATATGCCGCTGCGGTGGGGGTGACGCTGACCCAACCTCTCCTTCGTGATTTCGGCCCCGATGTGAATCTGGCTGAGGTGCGGGTGAGCCGGAAAAATGAAGCCATCGCCGATCACCAATGGGAGGCCAGACTTCAGCGCTCCATCGCCCTGGTGATGCTCGATTACTACGACCTGATCTTTGCCGTGGAAAATCTGGGGGTGAAGCGGGATGTCGTCATCTTTGCCCAAAAGCTGGTGGCTGAAAACCAGAAGCGGCTGGAGGCGGGCCAACTCTCCCCGGCAGATGTGCAAGAAGCGGAGGTGGCCGTGGCTTTGGCGCGGGAAGAGGTGATCACCGCGCTGAGTTTCGCTGTGGAAAAACAGCGCAGCATTAAAGGACAGATCTTGGGTTCTTTGGAAGAAGGCAGCGGGCTGATTTTTTTACCCCGGGACTCCCTGCCGATCATCTCACCACACACGGATCGTGAGCGCCTTTTACGGACGGCACTTGCTCGCCGTCCAGATCACCGAGCCGCCATTGAGGAGGCGGAAAAGCAAGCCATCGTCGTCAAGTATTCACGCAACCAGCTGCTGCCCCGGCTGGATTTACAGGCGACTCTGACGGCTAACGGCCTTAGCGGGGATCGCAGCGGGGCCTACCAACAGGCCTTTG
The DNA here is from genome assembly GCF_004364345.1 of Prosthecobacter fusiformis. Classification (NCBI taxonomy): domain Bacteria; kingdom Pseudomonadati; phylum Verrucomicrobiota; class Verrucomicrobiia; order Verrucomicrobiales; family Verrucomicrobiaceae; genus Prosthecobacter; species Prosthecobacter fusiformis. The sequence continues at coordinate 1,030,208 of NZ_SOCA01000001.1, forward strand.
ATCGGCAGGGATACGATACCCAGGTGGGCTTCCAGTTTTCCATCCCGCTAGGAAACCGCACGGCGAAAGCCAACAGCGCCGTCGCGGAAAATCGCCAGCAGCAGGCCATCCTGAACATTGCCCGGTCCGAGCTGAATGTCTCTGTGGAACTGGACACCATCATCGCCCAGGTCAAAGCGGCCAAAGCTAGGCTGGAATCCACCCGCGAATCCGTAGGCCTGAGCGAGCGCCTACTGGAAACAGAGCAAAAACGGTTAGGCGAAGGTGTGGCACGCACCTTTGATGTACTCAAAGCACGCAGCGGCCAGGCCGATGCACGTACTCGTCAGATCGCCGCGCTGGCGGATTACAACAAAGCGGCTACGCAACTAGCCCTCATCAGCGGCACCCTTCTGGAGCGCCAGGGCATCCGCATTGACCGCAGCAGCCGACAGCCCCAAGCGGTGAAGGACAAACATTGATCTCCCCAAATGGCCGCCCCCACTCCAGAACGCCAGCAGGCACTGAAAGCCCTTTCCACGGAGCTCTCACGTCTGGCTGCCATGAATGCCAGTGAGGCGGAAATTTTTCAAGCCGTCCTGCAAAGACTGGTCAGTGCGACGGAGGCCCTTGGCGGTGCAGTTTGGATGGTGGCCCAGCGCACCGGCAAAGAAATATCCCTTCGGTTAGGCGCAAGTATGGAGATGGAGGCTGCTGCCGGAGCCGCCGACAGTGAGCAACGTCAGCAGACCCTGCGTGCAGCCACTGAGACCATCCTTTCTGCTCAACCTCTCGTTTTGATGCCTTCGCCTGCCAGTCAGGGACCTGTGACTCCCGGCGTGTTGGTCAACTTGGGGCCTCATGCCATCATCGGTGCCCCTTTGCGTAGCGGGGATGATTTTCTTGGGGCCGTGCAACTGTGGTTTTCAGCACAGAGTGATCCTAAAAAACTGGCAGAACTGGTGCTCATGATCCAGGCCCTGATGACCGAACTGGGTCCACGCCTGCGTTCACGTCAGTTGCGTGATCTGGGTGCCCAGAGCCAGCGCCAGCAGAGACTGCTACAGCTTGCCTCCGATCTCACCGGGGTGTTGGATGCTGAAACAGGGGCCAAGCTGGCCACCGCCCATGTGCGCGAGCTTTTAAATATTAACCGCGCTAGCATTCTGGTGCGCGAGGGAGACCGCTGGCGCGTGGTGGCCATTTCTGGCCAGGAGTCTGTCGATAAACGCAGCCGTCTCGTCACCGGTATGCTGAGCTTTGTTTCCCGCCAGGCCCGTGATCAGCCGTGGGTGGTGGTGGCTAACAATGAAGAACCTTACTTCACTGACAGCCAGATGCAGTCCGCCGCCCTGGTACCTCTGCGTGACGGACCGGAGGGCCGAGTGCTGGGCTCCCTGCTTTGTGAAAGTACGGATGCGGCGACCTTTGGTAGCTCTGGTGCACCTGGAGATCCTCGTCCTCCATCTCTGGCCCTGGCCCAGTGGCTGGCGGATCTTGCGGGCAAATCACTGAACTCCGCACTTGTGCACCAGGCCATGCCCTTTGGCAAAACACTGGCCAAAGTGGGCCGATGGCAGCATGAAGCCTCCGCCTCGCGCAAGCGGCGCTGGGTTTTCCGGAGCGCCTTTATTGCTACGCTTTTTGTTATCGCCGCACTGTGGCCGATGAAAGTGAAGGTGGAGGGAGACTGTAGCCTGCTGCCGCTCAAGCGTGCGCTCGTCACGGCTGAAGCCGCAGGCCGAGTGGAAGAAGTGCTCGTCCGCGAAGGTGACCCAATAACCAGAAATCAAATTATCGCCCGGCTGGATACCCGCCGCCTGCAAAGTGACCTCAACGCCAGCTCCCAGGCCCGCAAACGCCTGGAGGCCGAAGCCGAAAGACAGCGCGGCCAGGGAAAAGAAGCCCTGGCCAGAATCGCCAGTCTGGAAGCTGCTGCCCAGGCAGAAACGGAAAACCGGCTGCGCATGGAAATCACTCTCGCCGAACTCAAATCCCCTCTGGACGGCTTGGTGATGACCAAGGACATCCACCTGAAAAACGGTACCTTCCTGCAAGCTGGCGAGGTGCTGGCTGAGGTCGCCAGCGTGGGTGCCTGGGATTTGCGCATTGAGATTGCCGAGGCGGATATCAGCCTTTTAGAAGAAGCCTTGGATGAAGACGGTGCGCGCCCGGTGGATTACCTGCTCTATACTCAAAGCTCCCGTGAATTGCATGCTCAACTCACCAGTAAGCAGCAGATCAGCCCCGCCCTCCAGCCTGGCCCGGATGGCGGCGTCTTCAGCATCACGCTTCCCCAAATAGACATCCCCGGTGAGCTTCAGCCCCGGATGCGTCCCGGCCTAACTGGACGTGCCAAAATCGAGCTTGGCCGCCGGCCGGCAGGTGCTGTGCTTTTGCGCAAATTTACCCGCTGGCTGCGGATGCGCTGGTGGATTTGAAGGGATATGCCCTTTCCAGCTTTACTTCCCCTTCGTGCCTCTCACGGACAGGTTTCCGAACTCCGCCCAACAGTCTTTTTTCGGTGCCCAGGATTTGTCACCTCCGCCATGGAAGGTCTCAAAGTATAGGCCGTCCACCCCGTAACTGTCGGAACTGCGCCATTCCATATCCGTCTGCTCCACCATCATTTTTTCCGCCTGGTCTGGCAAGGCGATCCATACCCTCAGGGTTCCGTCGCGTTTACCCGGCGTATTCATCGTCACCGCCAGCCTCACCTGCACGGGCTCATTTATAGGAAAGCGGAAGTCTTCAGGAAAAGGAAAGCTGTGCCCGTATTTATCCGGCTGATTTTTGTGATAAATGTACGCCTCGCCCCTGCCCTCCCTCCGCCACATCAGGCGCGCTGAAAATCCGTTCTTTCCGTCTGAGGGACGCCCCCCGCTGACGTTCTCCGGCCCACCGCAAAGACCCGGCAGCTTGCCACCTTTGACAAATTCAAAGTTAGGCCCAAACCGCAGCGTGTAGCTTAGCTCCGCCCCCTCATGCCGCCCCACCGGCCAGCGCCACCCTGCCCCACCCTTCTCAGGGCCGATCTGTCCCGGCGCAAAATTTACCCTCAACGCAGAATCCTTTCCTGCATTGACCAAAGTCACCCGCCCCGGCTCGATGCCTCCTTCGAAGCCACAGCCCGGCCAGTCTTTTTTCCACTGCGCTTTGCTATACACTCCCGGCTCGCCGGACAATGAAACCGTCAGCGGCAACTCCGCCCCGAATGCGGCGGCAACAGTCAATAAATGGAGTGCAAACAACGAGCGCAAAAGCATGCACCACTCAGCCACGGCGAAGCCTCTGGGAAAAGCACGAAGAACTGCTTTTTTATTCTTTCATTTTTTACGTTTAATCTTAGATGCCACCTAAAGAAAAGCAGGATTGACACCGTTGATTAACTTCCTCACTTTCTCAAAGCTCCACGAAGAAATCTTATGCTCCCATCATCAACCGCCCTCTGCTCCGCCTGTGCGCTTCTGATTTTCAGCCTTATCCCAGGCCTTCATGCTGAGCCACGCACCTTCACCAGTCCAGATGGGCGCACCCTCCTGGCTGAGATTCAGTCCGCAACCCCAGACATGGTGACTTTGAAACTGGTCAATGGACCCATCCTGGCAGTGCCCATCAACAAATTCAGCGAGAGCGACCAGGCTTTCGTTGCCGAGTGGCGCAAAGCCAATCCCGTCACCATCAAGTATGACTTCGCCAGCAGCTACACCAAGGACAAAGCGAATAGCACCAAACAGACAGTGAACAATGTGGAGATCACCACTGAAACCTGGCTGTGCAATCTCAAGCTGGCCAACCGCTCTAACCAGACGCTGGAAGGACTGAAGGTGAACTATGAAATCTACTACAGCCAGGCCAACGGCCCCACGATGGTGACACGCAAAGCCACTGGCAACGCCACCATCCCCAGCCTCAAACATCTGGAGGAAACCGCCATCAAAACCACCACAGTGCAGTTGAAAACCTCCAAGCTCGAAGGTGGTTTTTACTACGCAGATGGATCCCGCTCACGCAACAAGGACACGATTGAAGGCATGGTCGTCAAAATCTCACACCAGGGTAAGCAGGTCTATGAATGGGCCTCTTCTGGCCTGCCCAAAGACCGGGGTGCAGTGGCGAATGAGCGCAAATAAGAACCCTTTGAAATAGATCTCTACGGTCCGCTCCGCCCTGCTTGGTTAGGCAGAGCAATGTATCCTTCGGGAATACGTTTTTCAGCCGGCAGGTTGAGCTGCTTCTCCATCTGCTTCAGCGTATTGATCAGGCTCGGCGGGCGCTGGTTTTTATCATAGGAGTCCTTCAGCAAATCATACGCCTTTTGCCACAGGCTGCGGTCATACGTCTTCGCATACTCATAGCCTGCCAGACGGCCAAATCGCGGATTGCCAGTCAAGCGCATCACTTCCAGGTAACAATCCCCCGCCTTCTGCGGATCCCTAACCCTGCGCTCATACACCTCAGCCAGCGTATTCCACAGGCGCGGGCTGTCCGGCAGCACTTTCAGCCCTTCTTTCAGAATGTCCACACCCCGCTGGATATGGTCGTGATACAGCTTCCCGCGCACCGCTGGATTGATCTCCTGATTTTCCAGATAACTCGTCGCCGCATTATACGCCATGTGCCACGCCGCCTCGTCCCAGTATTTGTCATAACGTGGCTGCAGGGCTGTCGTAATCTTAAAATAGCTGTCCACCCGCCCCCAGTCCACATTGGACCACGCATCATAGGTCTGCAGATACATCAGGCTGGCCACCAGGGACCGCAGCCCACCCAGCGATGCCGCAAATCCCATCTGCCCGATGCTGTCCCGCAGGCTCATTTCCAGCGGCGGACTCAAAAGGCGTGCCTCCCGCAGATGACGCGTCGCCGCCTCATCCACCGGCAGCTTCAGCACGCCGAGGATCAGAAACACCATCAATGCTTGCAGTTTCCTTTTCATCACAGCTCCTTCTCCACAAACAGCAGGTGGGAGACCACACAATATCCCACCACATACATCGCCGCCGTGCCCAGCATCACCTGCGTGGCACCCCACGTCACCACCTCTCCCTGGATCACGTTTTCCACCACATCAAAGACCCCCAGGTCAGGTGTCAAAATAGCCAGCAGGGCAGACAGTCCCTGTTCCATCACCGCAGTCATTTTCCCATTCAGGAAAAAATCACGCATCATCGCCTGACCATGCCCAATGACGACCGCAGAGAACGTGATCATCACCGTGAAAAGCGTACTGCTCGCAAAGCAGGAGATCATCAGCGCCAGGGAAGACACCACAGCCGCTTTCAGGAAAATGGCCATCACTCCCAGGTGCAGATTCCACGTCAGTCCCTGCTTCGCCACATAACCTTCGATCTGGGCCAGATCCTCCGTGCTCGAAGCATTCAGCGATTGAATGATCTGTGCCAGCAGCATTCTCTCCCGCAGATACAGCACCCCGCTAAAGGCCACGTCCATTACCACCAGACCCGCGCCGATCAGCAGCAGCACCCCCAGCAGCTTGCCCAACAGGTATTCATAACGCGGCACCGGTTTGGACAAAATCGTATACAGCGTCCGGTCCTCCAGATCACGGGGCAGCAGCAGCGCCGTCGCCACAATGGCAATCACAATGCTGAAGACCTGCAGCGCCGCAAACGCACCCGCCTTCAGCTGCTTGAGCTGCTGCTCTGGATTCAAGACCGAAAAGGCAAATCCCCATGCCACCAGGGCAATGCAGAGGACCACCAAAAACGCCAGGATCTTCATGCGGATGAGCTGTGTCACCGTGGCCGCAGCCAGCGTCCAGATTCGCGCCGGGGAAAAGTTAGTATGGGACTTGGAAGCCATGGGGGGATCAATATTCGAAATTCTATACGTTATCGCTTCGGCGCGGCATCCTCGGGCACACTGCTTTCGGTCGCTTCCAGGAAAAGCCGCTCCAGCGTCGTGCGGGGATGCCCGCTGTGGATCAGCTTCGCGCGCCCGCTTTTTTCCACCAGCCGTGTGATCTCCGCCAGCAGTTCCGGGGAGGCATCCGCCAGCACCAGCTCCGTGTGATTTTCCACCGCGATGAGTTCATCCACCCGGCCTTCACGCATCATTTTTCCATGCGCCATGATGCCCACCCGGTCACACACCTCCTGCATCTGCTCCAGCAGATGGCTCGTCACCAGCACCGTCAGGCCCTCCTTTTTAAACCCCAGCACCAGATCCCGGATCTTCCGCGACCCCGCCGGGTCCACCCCTGCCGTCGGTTCATCCAGCACGATCAGCCTCGGCCGGTGTAGCAGTGCCTGCGCCAGCCCCAGTCTTTGCAGCATTCCTTTGGAGTAGCCCGCCACCCGCCGGTCCGCCGCATCCTCCAGCCCCGTCAGCGCCAGCATCTCCCGCGCCCGGTCCTTCAGTTCCTTGCCCCCCATGCTGCACAGGCGGCCATAAAAAAGCAGCGTTTCCATCCCGTTCAGGTGCTTGTAAAAATATGGGTTCTCAGGCAAAAAACCCACCTCCCTCCGGCTTGCCACCTCTGTGCTCGACTGGCCAAAAATCGTCGTCTTTCCACGTGTCGGTGCCAGCAGACCTAGAATCGCCTTCATCGTCGTGGACTTGCCAGACCCATTCGGCCCGATGAGTCCATACACCTCCCCCGCCTTCACTTCCAGGGACAAGTCCCTCACTGCCACAAACCCCTTCTTCCCCAGCCCTCCTTTAAAAACCTTCGTCAGGTTCTCCACAGTCACAGCAGGGGGATGGGCAGCAGGATCAGACATGGGCGGTTTTCGTCAATGAAAGGGAAACCCTGGCCCGGTGTCAATCAGCTTCCGTCTTTATAAAGTGTCCTCTGCATCCTCCTTCGGCCCCCTCAAATCATAAATCCCCCTCCCTTGCACATACCGCCCCCATCAGCCACGTATACTCACCATGTCCCTGTTCTCCTTCGTCCTCTCCTCGGCCCGGCACTATTGGCGCGGACACCTCGGCCTTCTTCTCGGCGCATTCCTCGCCTCCGCCATCCTCAGCGGCTCCCTCCTGGTGGGCGATTCCGTGCGCGCCAGCCTCCGCCGCGTAGCGGATCTGCGCCTGGGCCAGATCCAGTCTGGCGTCCTCGGTGGTGACCGCTGGTTTACCCAAGACCTCGCTGCCAAATCCCAATCCACACCCGCCATCATCGCCATCGGTTCCGCCGCCTCCTCCAATGGCCAGGTCCGTGTCAATGGAGCCCAGGTTCTCGGTATCGATCCCGGCTTCTGGAAAGTCAGCACCAGCGGCAAATCGATTGACCTTAAGCAAGGCCAGCTCGCCCTCAATGAACCCCTCGCCCGCAAGCTCTCTGCCAAACTGGGTGATACCGTCCTCATCCGCCTGGAGCGCCCCAGCGCCATCTCTCGGGATGCCCCCCTTTCCGGCAGCACCAATGAAGACGTCTCCCTCCGTCGCACCGTCGGTGCCATCGTCAGCGCGGAGGACTTCGGGGCCTTCCAGCTCGTCGCCTCCCAGGTCATTCCAGATTCCGTCTTCGTTCCCCTCGCCGATCTCCAGACCCAGATCGAAATGGATGGCAAAGTCAATGTCATCCTCGCCTCTTCCCCCACCTTCGCCAGCGACACCGCCGCTTTGGAAAAAGCCAAAACGCTGGGTGATTTCGCCCTCAAAATGAAACGCGTGGACGCCCCCCGCGAAGAATGGGAGCTCAGCACCGACCGCGTCTTCATGGACCGCTCCCTCGCCACCAAGCTGCTCACTCGCGATTCCAGCTACGGCGTCCTCACCTACCTCGTCAATGGTTTCAAATCCGCCAAAGGTGCCACCCCTTACTCCATGGTCACTGCCACGGACAAACTTGATGTTAGGCCCAACGAGATCATCATCACCCAGTGGCTCGCCGAGGACCACGGCCTCATCATCGGCGACAAGCTGGACATCATTTACTACGTCGTCGGCATTGGTCGTGAGCTCAAGGAGCAGACCGCCACCTTCACCGTCAGCGGTATCCTGCCCATGGACGATCCCAACGTCACCCGCGCCTGGACACCCGATTTCCCCGGCGTCTCCGATGTGGATAACTGCCGCGACTGGGATCCCGGCATTCCCATGGATACCAAGAAGATCCGTGACAAGGACGAGAAGTATTGGGACGACTACAAAGGCACTCCCAAAGGCTTCATTAGCCTGGAAGATGGCAAAAAACTCTGGGCAAACCGCTTCGGAAATTTGACCTCCATTCGTTTTCCCAATTCCGGCCAGGATGAAGCCGCCCTCCAGGCAGAAGTCGTCTCCAGACTTGCCCTTGCCGATATCGGCCTCACCCCCACGGACTTCAAAGGTCAGGCCACCGCCGCTGCCAAAGGCAGCGTGGACTTCGGCGGTCTCTTCATCGGCCTCAGCATGTTCCTCATCGCCGCCGCCCTCATCTTCGCCGCCCTGCTTTTCCTCTTCACCTTGGAGCGCCGCTCCGCCCAGGTCGGCCTGCTTCTCGCCATGGGCTGGACCTCCAAAATGGTACGACGCTCCCTGTTAGGCGAAGCCGGTGTCCTCGCCATTATCGGGGCCGTCCTCGGCGTCTTCGGCGGCGAGCTTTATACCAAGCTCGCTCTCAAAGGCCTCAGCGGAGCCTGGTCCGGTGCCTCCCAGGGTCTCCCCCTCATTTATTCCGGCAGCGCCGCCACCAAGGCCGGTGCCGGCGTCGGAGCCGTCATCGTCGTCCTGCTCACCCTCTGGTGGGCCAGCCGACGTCTTTTCAAGCAGCAGGCCCGCGATCTTCTCGGCTCATGGAGCGCCGATGATGCTGCCGCAGGCCAGGCCTCCAAACAGCCCCTCTGGAGAAAGCTCATGCCCTTCCTCTGGCTCGGCGGAGCCGCCGCCCTCATGGCCGCAGGCACCCAGGCCACCGCGCCGGAAGCTGTCGCTGGCATGTTCTTCGGCAGTGGTTTCCTCCTCCTCATGGGCGGCCTCTCCCTCGCCCGCCGTTGGATGCTCCGTTCCTCCGGCCTCGCCCACAGCCTCTGGCAGATCGGCGTCCGCAACGTCACCCGCCGCCCATCCCGCAGCCTCGCTGTCATGGGCATGATGGCTGGCGGCATCTTCCTCGTCACCGCTGTCAATGCCTTCCGCATGAGCGCTGGCGATGTCTCCAATCCCGCCTCCGGCACGGGCGGCTTCGCCCTCATTGGCGAGTCCTCCCTGCCCATCTATGAAGACCTCAACACCCCCGCTGGCCGTGATGCCTTCGGTCTCGATGAAGAGCTTCTCAAAGGCGTCACCATCGTCCCCTTCCGCGTTCGCCAGGGGGATGACGCCAGTTGCCTCAACCTCAACCGCGCCCAAAAACCCGTCCTTGTCGGTGTCGATCCCGCTAAGCTCGAAGGCCGCTTCAGCTTCGCTGGCCAAGGCGCCTGGACCGGCCTCAACGAACCCCTCCAGGCAGTAGCCGATCAAGCCACCGCCATGTGGGGCCTCGGCCTTGGCATTGGCGGCTCCCTCGATTACCTCGACTCCTCCGGCAACCCCATTCAGGTCAAGCTCCACGCCATGCTCGCCGGATCCGTGCTCCAGGGAAAAATGATCATCAGTGAGCAAGCCTTCCTCACCACCTACCCCGACGTCGCCGGTTACCGCTCCTTCCTCATTGATGCCCCCGCTGATAAGAGGGACGAAGTCAGCGCCCACCTCACCCGCCAGTTAGAGCCTCGCGGTCTCGCCCTCCAGCCCGCCAAGGACCGGCTCGAAACCTTCATGTCCGTGCAGAACACCTACATCGGCATCTTCACCGTCCTCGGCGGCCTCGGTGTCCTGTTAGGCACCGCCGGCCTCGGCATCCTCGTCGCCCGCCACGTCCTCGAGCGTCGCGGCGAGCTCGGCCTCATGCAAGCCGTCGGCTTCCAGCCCGCCTCCCTCCGCCGCCTCGTTCTGGGTGAGCACGTTGTACTCCTCATCGTCGGTGTCCTGTTAGGCGTCCTCAGCGCCCTCCTCGCCGTCTGGCCCAGCCTCCAGCAAGGCGGCACCTCACTGCCACTCCCCTTCCTCACCGCCCTCATCACCACCATCATCCTCTTCGGCATCCTCATCTGCTGGATCGCTGTTTCCAGCGCGGTGAAAGGCAAGCTCATCGAGTCCATCCGGAGAGAATAATTCAGCGCTCTGTAGTCCCGGCTTCAGCCGGAATGCCTCGCCCCCCGGCCTGCGAACAGGGCACAAGCCGTTAGGATTCGCGGAAGAGCACCGCTTAAACCGCCGTTTGTTTAACTCTCTCCTCCTCCCACCATGCTTCGCTTCAAGCCACCTCACTTTCTTACTCAATCCTTGTGCTGCACTTGGGCAGCACTGGCGGTAGGTTTCTTATCTGGCCCTGTCCAGAGCGCAGAGAAGAACGCCGAAAAAATCGTCAATGTTCGTGATACAGGGGCCAAGGGAGATGGCTTGGCCGATGACACGGAAGCTATCCAGAGAGCCCTTGATGGAGGTGGACGCACGGTGGTGATTCCTGCAGGCACTTACAAGATCAGCGCGGCGCTGCTGCTGGACTCGGCCACGACCCTCAAGTCCGACGATAAAGCCGTTATCCGGCTAGCCGATCACGCAGGCAATGATGTGGACCTGTTTCTCCTGACCAACCGCGACCGCACCCAAGGGAACAAGGACATCACCGTGGAAGGCGGCATCTGGGATGGCAACAACGAGCACAACACGCGCGGGTTGAAAGAACAGATGCCTTGTTATACCGGGGTTGCGATCAACTTCATCCGGGTAAGCGGGCTCGTGCTGCGAAACCTTGTTGTACGCAATCCGGACGCCTATGCCATCCGTGCCTGCCACCTGGAGGACTTTGTCATGGAGAACCTCGGCTTTGACTTCAGCAGCCTGCGCATGAACCAGGACGGAGTACATCTGGATGGCTTTTGCCAGCGTGGGGTCATCCGCCATCTCAAGGCTCTTTCGCCCTTCGCCACCAATGATGACATGGTGGCGCTGAATGCCGACGACGGTAGCGCCACCGAGTATGTCATCCAGCAAGGCATGGTGCCTGGCCCCATTCGCGACATCAGGGTGGAGCACCTGCGAGCGGAAAGCGCCTTCACGTTTGTGCGAATTCTCAGCCACAAGGAACTGATTGAGAATGTCACCATCAGCGATGTGGTCGGCGGCTGCCGTTTTTACGCCATTAACATGGACCGCTGGCGCTTCCCCGAAGGCGGAGGCAACATCAGAAATGTCACTCTCCGTGACTTCACCATCCGCAAGATGCCGGATGACTTTAGCGAGCAGCGTGGTGCTGGCCAGCGCCCGCTGATCCACATTGAAACAGCGGTCAAAAACCTTCGCATCGAAAATTTCAACCGCCCTCCGCAGGATGAACAAACCGCCCCCACTCTGGTGCTCGACACAGAAAGGGAGAACCGCGTGCGGCTCGAAGGACTGACCGCCCAACAGGCGGCCGAATTGAAAGCACTTTCTCCCGCCCTCACACCGGACATGTTTGCGAACGATGATGAAAAAGCAGGCAAAGCAAACCACACTCTTCAGCTGAAGGCCACGGATGCCAAGGTGACCCTGCCGGGCGGCGGATTCTCGCGGCTGCATGTGGATGACACGGGCGCATGACCACTCCAGCCTCCCTGTCCCCCGGCCCAAATCCCCCTTTCAAGCCACCACCTGCCCCACCATGGATGATTTCCTCTTCGCCCTCATCCGCCTCATGACCTGACCCTACTGTGCCTGGAAAACCTCTCTCGAAAACTCGCGCATCGGCATCTCCCAATCAGACCGAGACACTCTCCGTTTCTGGAAGTATTTCGCCATCTTCGGAACCTTGTTCATCCTGCTCTGTATGGTCGGCCTCATCGCCTTCCTCATCCTCAACGCCTGAAACCAGCCACGCCTCCACAACTAGAAGGCACCACCTCCGTCGAGAATGAACGACCGTTTGACACTCGCCCCACCTACGATGCCGACAAGGCTGTTGATGGGCTTTTGTTGCCTGTTCATTATCACCTTTGGATGCAGTTTCGCCGCCCTTCCGCTGTGGCACATCATCCATGAAGGGCTTATCGGCAAAATCCCCTGGCCACTCGTCGCCTTTGCCACGCCCGCCGCTTTCCTCGGTCTTTTGATAATCTGGGCAGGATGCCGATTACGCGTCTGGATCCTACCCTACTGTTTCACCGTTGACCGTCAGGCTATGATTTGCGGTTATCTGTGGAAGGAAAACTGGGTGGGCAAGATCTCTCTCAACGGAATCCAAGCTTTGACAGCGGAACCAGGATGGTCTCGGCGATCTTGGCCGTGGGTCCTTTACGCGAGATTCGCAAATGGAAAAAAACGCCAATGCATCTTAAACTCCCTCTCACATCATGGAACGGAACGGGCGGCCTATGAGGAATGCATAAAAATCAGCCAAAAAATAGCCCACCATCTTTCCGTAAATCTTGAAATGGCCGCTTGGTCGGACAAGCTGCACCCTCCCCATGCATAACTTTGGCTTCGCCCTCTTCCCTGAGACCATTGCGGATGTTCGTGCGTGGCTGGACCCATTGATCAAGCCTTACTGGTGTGAGTTGGAGGTCCCAGAATACAAGAGGTTCTGGTCAGACAAACAGGCGCTTTTGACCGCAAAACATCGTGGGGCCGGGGACGATCTGCAAAAATTGGTTAGCATCCTGCATGCGGCGGGTGAAACCGACTGTGGCCTGGAGGACGGACGTTTTTATCAACTGTCCACCTACAATCCCAACGCCCATTGGGATTACCGTCTCATCGGCGGGGGTTATGACCGGCGGATTTTTCATGAAGAAACCGCCCAGTTAGGTAAACAAAAAGGCTGGGATGAAGACATCTGCGAAAACATCTGCCGTGTCCAACTGCTCCCGGAAAATGTGCACGCCTCCATCATTATCACGCCGGACGGACAATGGCACACCAGCGAGAATTTCGGCTGCTGGTTGCTAGAGGGTCCAGAATACGACAGGGCTTGGAGTGCTTGGCTGGCTCATGCACAGTCCTTGCTCATCCAATATCCCACCTACATCGCGCTAGGGCTGGACATTCATTCCTAGTTTACAGTCTGGCCATGAGCCGCTGAACATCCCAAAACGGTTTCCCAACAAAAAAACCGACTTAGCCCAAGTCAGGGCCTCACCTGCTTGCGCCACCCATTCAAACACACATAAAGTTAACCCGGCACTCTCATCTGCCAATGCCAGCAATCCCCATATACCTTACATTGAATAACATCCGTAAACATCATTCTGTAAACTCTCAAACAGGGCCTGTATTTGGCCTTCATCCCGCTATTCCTATGACCCATCACATTTCCCCAATCCTTCCCCATGGGGAGCCTATGGGGATGCATGGGGAAACGCTTCCCCATGCGCAATCCATTGATCCTCAGAACATTAACCCCCAAATCCCCTCCATGGGGAAAAATTACATTTCCATCCCCATCCCCCTTTGCTCCTCACGGAACACATTCCCAAACCCTTCATAGGCCTCAGCAGATTCCGCTCACTATTCGTTTGACGATCACCTTTTCATCTAGGAATAAAACCATACCATGTCCCTGTCCCGACGGCTCTTCATTTTAACCCTGATGATGGTGGGCTTGAATGCCCAACTCGCTGCCCGACAATGGGCGAGCTCGGATGGCCGACGCACATTCGAGGGGGAATTGGTGAAATATACTCCACCTTATGTCACGGTAAAAAAGCCCAATGACGAGCTCATCACCTTTCAAGATACTATCCTCAGCAGCAGAGACCTTGAATACTGTCAATTCGCCAGCCGAATACTCAAAGAGGCGGCCTATGACACGACCTTAAGCGTCTTGGACTTTTATGACGGCGGCATGGTCTGCCAGACATTCTCAAAACCATTTGAGCACAAAGAGCATATCTTTGTATGGGGGAAGGGCTTTCAGAGCCAACTGAGGAAAGGACAGAGCATCCAAACGACCCTCTTTCGCTCAGGCATCTGCACGATTAACGATGGCACCCGCCGCAGGGACGTGCGGGCTTATTCTCTGGAGCTGGACGAAGCCATTCTCCGTTCTCCAAGCCTGAACTCGAAACCCGAGTTCATGAATACTCCCACCCAACCCTCACCTGAACGCCGCGCCCCGCCACCAGCGGATACGCCTGATTCCGAGAAGGGCCCAAAGGGATTTGGCACAGGGTTCGCCATTACCAGCAACGGCTGGGTGGTGACCAATGAGCACGTCATCCATGGTCATACCCATGTGACCCTGCTCCACAATGACAACGTCTACCAGGCCAGGGTGGCGGTCGTTGATGCCGAAAATGATCTGGCCCTGCTCAAAACAGAGGCAACGACCATTCCCCTAGCGCTTGCCTTTACACAAACACCCAGCCTGGGAGATGAGGTCACAGTCGGGGGATTCCCCAACCCAGAAATTCAAGGCAGGAGTCTAAAACTCACCCGGGGCATTATCAGCAGCCTCAACGGTTATTTAGACGATGAGCGTCTTTATCAAATGGATGCTGCCATCCAGCCAGGAAATTCTGGCGGCCCGGTCATTGATCATCATGGCCGTGTCGTCGGCGTCGTCACAGCATCGCTAGTCGATAACCCCGAGCTTGGAATTCGTGCTCAAAACGTTAACTACTCGATCAAGCTCCCTCTTCTCATCACATTGATGGGTAAAGTGGAAGGCCTCGTTCCGATGGTGAGGGACGTTGATGCATCCTCCTCCAGCGGGAAGCTTGGCGATCTCCTCCAAGATAGTACCTATCTCATCATTGTTGGCCTTTGAGTGATCCCGTCTGAAAGGATGCAGAGCACCCGCGATGTAAGTGTATAAACAAAAGGCCCAGGCTGGCAGCCTGGGCCCTCCGTCAATTGTTACTAGTTTTTAGATCCGACAAAACCTCCGGCGACGTGTCAACATGATAAAGCCCACAGAAGCCAGAGCCAGGCTTCCGGGCTCCGGCACGGGGGCCACCGAGAAGTTTGAAAACTCCATCACCGTCTGATTACCACTGATACCGCCGAGCAATTGGACATTGGCGATGGTATCCGCATCAAAGACAAAGGTCAGCTCATCCGCACCTCCTACCGGCGCATAGAACTCGAAGGCAATGCTCGTCGTTGAACCCCCTATACCAATCAGATCCAGCAGGTTCAAAGTTTCCACCGAGTTGATGTTTTCTATCGCCACCCCTCCGCTCAAAAGCGAAAAGTTGGCAGAGCTCAATGCATTGAGATTCAGACCCGCACCAGTCGCCACATTAAAGCTGGCTGAATACAGGACCCCTTCGCTTAAACTGATCCCGGAGACATCAGCCACAGAATTCCACTGGTTGATGGCACTGGCACCGACCACATTGCTCACCACTCCGTTAACCAGAGCATTGTATCCGCCCAGCAGGGTATTCACATTCAGTTCCCGTCCAAAGACCAATGTATTGCCTTGGGTGGCTGTGTATGCAGCCAGGGACACGTCGGCGATTTGGGTTTCAATAAACAGAATGTCCACACGCAAGCCTGCTTGGACGAGTCCCTGTGCTGTATGCGTCCAGGAAACATTTCCCGCTGTCTGGGTAGGCACTGCATTTTGGAATTGGGTGCTCGTATCGACCTGCAAGTTTAATAGATCGCTACCCGCAGTGCCTCGCGCTTCAAAATCAGGATTAAAGAAACTAGGTGAGGATATCAGACTTTGGGCCTGGGAAGACCCAGGATGGCAAGCGATCACCGCCACCAAGATCATTGAACGCCAAGGTCCAACCAACGTATCAACTGTCATTTTCATATTTTTCATAGGTGTATTGGATTTAATTCGCAATCGATTCGCGAATTCCTCCAACTAAAACCCTAGTACTTTTTGTACTAAATCATGAAAATGTAAGCATTGTGTTAATGTTTATGTACAATACATACTTATTGCTATTGACATAAAACGGAAAAACAAATTATTCGCTGATTTTACGACTCGTACGAGGAACAATGATATTTCTCTTTTTTATCGTACGAATCACAATGTAACGCCTGTCATTTGGCGCGTAAGAATTACCTGCTTAATCAAGACTTTACTGCGATTTACATAAGCATACAAACTGTACGCCAACCCCTAACCTGGGTTTAAAATCTTGTATTAAACACTATTTAATGATAAATCCCAAGGTGTCTTAATTTCGCAACAACTGCGGACACCGACTTGAAGGCTTTGCGAAGATACCTTTTCAGATATCCATCAATGCCTGGATGCAGAACTTCATATCTTACCTGAGCCAAGCAACCCGGCTCACATGCCGAACTCAGAGAACCGCAAGTGCGATCTCCTCCCAAAGCACATCAATGTCCTTGGGCCCGTGAGAGGGTTTCTTTGCTTTCGTAAACCAATAGTCCGCGTTCCATTGGTCACCCTCAATGACATGCAGCAGGGCATGGATCCAAGAGCCCATCGCCGTATGAATGTCCTGCGCGATGTTATGGGCCTCCTCCCAGTTTCCCTGCTTCGTATGCCACAGCGCCTGTGCCTCCGCACTCAGATGAGAAGGAAGCACAGGGGCGGCGGCGAGTTCAGCGGGCGTCATGATCCTTGAAGGATTCCAAGAAACCCCGGTCTGGCAAATACAAAGGGCCCAGACCTATGAAAGCCTGAGCCCTTTGAGATGAGATAATCCAGGATCAATCCTCTGGCAATGGCTGTCCTTTGGTCTCAGGAGCAAATGGAAGAACCAAAATGCCCATGATGAAAATAGCACACATCGTCATGGCTGCATATCGCAACGGTAAAGCTGGATCTTGAGCAGCAAATTTTCCGTAAACCCCAGAGGTTAATGTTGCTGAAAAGAAACTTCCCCCGGCAGCTGCAAAGCGACCTAAGTTGTAACAGAAACTGGTCCCAGTGCTGCGGAGTTTGTTTGGGAAAATTTCTGGCAAGTAAATCGCGAAGCCTGCAAAGACGCTTAATTGTACCATACCCATCAAGAACATCATCCACCTTGCAGCAATCGGGTCACTCATTTTCCAATACACCAAAAACGTGACCACCAAAGCCGCACTAAAACCAATGAAAAAAGCTGGGCGACGGCCAATTTTAGCAATGTTGGTAAACAAGGTCATTCCCACAGCCGCTCCAAGCATGTTGAAGAGATAAGCCACCGAAATCGCATTGTTTACCTCTGCCGGAATCAGGTCGGCTGCGATACCTGCTTTTTCAAAGTGCTGTTTGAATACCACTTTTTGCAAATCCACGGCATATTCTCCAATAGCCCAAAGACCTATCACTCCGGTGCTAGCAATGATTGCACCCACTATCAAATTCTTCCTCCAGCGAGAATTAGCCAACAGACTAGCATACGGTGCAAAAATGCTGCCCTTGGGAAGCTGCCCCATATCTTTAAGCCGCTGCCAAGATTCAGGCTCTTTCAAATATCCGCGTGTGAAAATGATAAGCAAAGCAGGCAATGCACCAATGAGGAACATCCAACGCCAACCTGAGCCAGCCGTGATCGTCTGGTTTGCCTCTAATGCATCGATACCCATTTTGGCGAATCCCGCCGTCAAATTCCCAATCGTTGACAGAATCTGTAGAAGGCCAAGACACTGGATGCGCGCGCCACTCGGCACAGTTTCTGCAATAAGAGAAACTGCCAACCCAAAGACACCACCCACACCAATCCCTGTCAAAAAGCGAAAAATGGTAAAATCAGTTTGTGTCTGGCTGAAAAAGCTTAGCCCTGTGAACGCCGAATAAATTAGGATCGTCAGCGTTAGCATTCTCGCTCGCCCATACTTATCTCCTAACGCACCGAATATCATACCACCAATCCCCCAGCCGATGAGGAAGCAAGCAGTCACCACCTTACCAAAAGATTGCAATGATGGATCCGACGGCGGGAGTTTCATCAGCTCCACGAGTGCTGGAACACGAGCAAGGGAAAACAAACGCTGGTCAAGGCAGTCAAAAAACCATGCAGCAGAGGCCACAATAAGAACAAACCAATGATACCTATTCATTTGTTTGTACCACGGGGCGGTCGAATCAGGAGGAGAGGCAGGAAGGCTCATGGGCGCGCAGAGTGAAGCACACACGCCAGTGAGGCAAACAGGAAATTCTACCCTCACGGCAATCCACCGGGTTTTCAGTGCCTTTGCAGCGTGAGATCACAGGTTTCGATACTCACGGACATGTTTGTCCAAAAAAGCCAGGCCTCGCCTGATGAACTCATCCATCATTCCCAGCCGATCTTTAAAGGAAAATCCGGGCAGAGGCGGGATTTGGCCACAGGGCCTTCTGAGTCATGCAGGAAAAACTCCATGTTTCCCTGGTCATCGCACAGCCATACTTCTTGGGCTCCTTGGGCAAAGTAGAGCTGCATTTTGCCTTGAATTTCATACTTCCGATTCCCAGGGGAAACAACCTCCACACAGACTTCAGGAGCCACCGGAAGATATGAAGCGCGACGATATGGACGAAAACGTTCAAGGCTAATCCACGCAGCATCAGGCACTTTTACTCCATCTGTGGTCTGCACCGCCACCTCGCTTAACGCACGCCCATCCGGCATCAGTTTCCGCAGGAGAAAGGCGATCTCACTTTGATAATCACTGTGCCAATTGTTTGCAGGACTCATAACGATCTGATCAAACCGGTTCGTCTCGATCTTATAGGGCAAGTCTTGCAAAGACTTGTCAGCGCAGATGTCAGCCCAGGATCTCATAGTAAAAGTTAATCGTCCCGCAGCCCGCTGGCAAGCGGGCTTATTTCCCTAACACGCCCTTCAGCTCGGCGATGCACTTCTGGTTTTGCTCCATTGTGCCGACGGAGATGCGCACCCATTCAGGCAGCTTGTAGGAGGCCATGGCGCGCAGGATGATGCCCTTTTGCATCATGGCTTTGAAGACCGCATTGCCATCTCCCACCTTCACCAGCACAAAATTGGCGTAGCTGGGGATGTATTCCAGGCCCATGGCTTCAAACTGCGCCTGGAGATAGGCGCGGCCTTCATCGGTGATCGCCTTCGTTTTATCCTGGTGCTCCTGGTCGAGCAGTCCAGCCAGCGCACCTGCCTGGGCGATGGAATTGATATTGAATGGCTGCCGTGTGCGCTGCAGCACATCAATGAGTTCCTTATTGCCGATGCCGTAGCCTACGCGAGTACCGGCGAGTCCCTGGATTTTTGAGAACGTCCGCAGCACCACCACATTGCGACCTTCACGCACGTACTTCAGCGTATCTGGCGGGTTGTCCAAGAACTCATAGTACGCCTCATCAAAGACCACCACCACATGCGGGGGTACCTGGTCCATAAAACGGTCGATGGCCTCCTGGGTCACCAGTGTCCCGGTGGGATTATTTGGGTTGGCGATGAAGATCTTTTTTGTCTTTGGCGTCACTGCCGCAGCCATGGCATCCAGATCATGGACGTACCCAGGATCATCCACCTCGATGGTCTCTGCACCGAAGACCTTGGCCATCAGCTTATAGACCAAAAAGGCATGTTTGGCGGTGATGATGTTATCCCCTGGCTGCAAGAATGCGTGGCCGATGAATTCGATGATCTCATTGCTGCCACAGCCGATGATGATATTTCCCATTTCCAGGTCAAATTTCTTCGCCAGAGCTTCGCGCAGTCTGTAGGAAGCTCCGTCTGGATAAATATGTACGTCCTTCACTGCCTCCTGCATGGCTGTGATTGCTTTTGGCGAAGGCCCCAGAGGGTTCTCATTGGAGGCCATCTTGATGATGTCCTCCGGCTTCAGACCTAGCTCCCGTGCCACATCCTCGATGGGCTTCCCAGGTTCATAGGCGACGAGGTCTTTAAGCTGCGGGTTGGCGTAGTTCCAGATGGACATGGTAGGCGGAAAAGGGAGGCAGTTCTTCGCCCGAAATACGTCAGCTGGCAAGTCTTGGTCACAATGACGCGCCTTGACCTTTGCCCCACCCACCCTGACGCTGAGCGATGCGCAACCCTGACCGCACCCACACCATGGCCGTCTTCTGTGACTTTGAGAACCTGGCCATCGGCGTCCGGGACGCCAACTATGACAAGTTTGACATGGGCAAAGTCCTCGAGCGACTGCTCGTCAAGGGCAGCATCGTGGTCAAAAAGGCCTACTGTGACTGGGACAGGTATCGCGACTTCAAAAAAGCCATGCATGAGGCCGCCTTTGAGCTCATCGAAATTCCCCATGTGCGCATGTCCGGTAAAAACAGTGCGGATATCCGCATGGTCGTGGATGCTCTGGACCTTTGTTATACCAAGGCGCACGTAGACACCTTTGTCGTGGTCAGCGGTGATTCCGATTTCTCCCCGCTCGTCAGCAAACTGCGTGAAAACAATAAAACCGTCATTGGCGTCGGCGTTAAAAATTCCACCAGCGATCTGTTCATCGGCAACTGCGATGAGTTCATCTTTTACGATGACCTCGTCCGCGAGCAGCAGAAACGCCGGTCCGCCCGTCTTCCTCGTGCCCCTATTGCCGGAAATCCAGCGCCTGAGGCCAAAAATGAGCCCAAGGCCACCGGCAGAAATGGCTCGGCCAAATCCTCATCAACCGCCCCTGTCTCGGCCGAAGCTCCCAAACCCGCCCCTGTCAACGACCCCAAACCGGCTGGCGACCCGGAAAAAGCCATCGAAATGCTGATGGAAACCGTGGACGCGCTCATTGGTGAACAAGGTGGGGACCAGGGGGTCTGGGGTTGGAAGGTCAAGGAAACCATCAAGCGCCGCGCCCCTCAATTCAGCGAGCGCTTCCATGGCTTCCGGTCCTTCAACGCCCTCCTGGAGGCCGCAGGCAAACGCGGTCTCCTGGACTTGGTCTTTGACGAACGATCCGGCGGCTATCGCCTGCGACCTGGTGCCGTCATTGAAGCGGGCGAGGTGGCCTTGGGTGAAGAATAGAAAATGCCGGGTTCATCGGGCAGTTGTCATTTCTTGTCAGCTGCACGTCTGTGCAGCGCAAGCCCACCCAGAATCATTCCAACAGGGAGTAGAAATTTAAGCAGCTCGGCCGATTTTTCTATAATGGCGAGGAGATTTCCCTTCCATTCAAAACGAGCACCTTCCGGGGTGCTCATGTAAAGATGGTTTCCACGGTTTCTAACCAGATCTGCCATTCCGGGGTGTGGTCCGTAATACTTTTTTAGCAAGGTTTCATCTTCCGCCAATTCGTTGAGGCTGAGTACTTTGCCCGTGGCATTGACAGGAATGATCTCAAGGTCGGGGTCATAGAGATGCCAGTCATTGTCATACCAGGCCTCCATGACAACGTGGCCTTGCAGCCCCACGTGGCGTGCTTTGATGTCATGTGCCAAGGCCAGATGCAGAAGCAGGTAGGAGGACTGATCGCAAAGAAGGGAGTATCCTTGAGAGACAAAGCGATCCGGATTCCACATGTGCCGAAAGGTGGGGTGGAGAAATCCGGCGGTGTAGAGGATCCAATTGCTGGCCAGATTATGCTGCGCTTCGTTGTGCGTGAAGCGGTTGACGATGAGGTCATACATGACCTGCATTTTCGCAGCTTCGGTGACAGGTTGACCGGCCATCTTGGCATCGACGGTTTTCACCAAAGTATCATAATCCTGGACCTGGGTGACGAGGCCGGGTTCGAAATGCTCCCAATCCCGCTTGGGGTCGCTGGCACCATTGCCAAAGGAAGTCCAGTGCCCGAGAGAGGCGATGCCTAACAGCAGCACACCCATCATGGCGGAGACGGAACCGATGATGCGGTGTGATTTGCGGGAGCAAGCTGGCATTTTGCAAATCTAAGGCGGCGGAAAGAGTGGACGAGTAAAAATTGCGTAAATCACAAGAGCAGGAAAAGGCTTTATTTGCACTGCCACAGGCCTCCGAGGACGGTGCGGAGTACCCTCTATCAGCAGCATTCATGCAAGGCATGAACAAAATCCCCTTTGCGAACAGCCCCCTTGGCAGGTATGACTTCCGCCCCCGCCCAGGCGGCCTAACTTACCTTACAGACTGAAAATGAGCCAAAAAAGTGACTTCGGATTGATCGGCCTTGCCGTGATGGGCCAAAACCTTGTGTTGAACGTGGAAAGCCGTGGCTTCCAGGTTTCTGTTTTTAACCGCACCACCGCTACCACGGATGAGTTCATCGCCAAGCACCCTGGCAAGAAGCTCGTCGGAGCCAAGACCCTGGAAGAATTCGTCCAGTCCCTGGCCACTCCCCGGAAGATCCAGATCATGGTGAAATCCAACGCCGTCAAAGACAGCGACCGTGACGCCGTGGACGCCGTGATCGAGCAGCTCATCCCTCTCCTGGAGAAGGACGATATCGTCATTGACGGTGGCAACAGCTACTATTTGACCACCGAGCGCCGTGACAAATACTTGGCCGAAAAAGGCCTGCGCTTCATCGGCGCTGGTGTTTCCGGTGGTGAAGAAGGCGCCCGCAAAGGCCCCTCCATCATGCCTGGTGGCCCTGCCAGCACCTGGGAAGTGATGAAGCCGATTTTTGAAAGCATCTCCGCCAAAGTGGACGGCGAGCCTTGCGTGATCCACATCGGCACCGGTGGCGCTGGCCACTACGTGAAGATGATCCACAACGGCATCGAATACGGCGACATGCAGCTCATCTGCGAAGCCTATAACATCTTCAAGGCCGCAGGTTTCACCACCGACGAGATGGCCAAGGTCTTCAACGACTGGAACGAAGGCGACATGCAGAGCTACCTGATCCAGATCACTGGCAAGGCGCTCGAGCAGAAGGACCCTGAGACTGGCAAGTCCATCGTGGAACTCATCGTGGACAAGGCTGGCCAGAAAGGCACTGGCCAGTGGACACTTCTCAACGCCGCTGAAAACGCCGTCGTCATCAGCACGATCAACGCTGCTGTGGAAGCCCGCATCCTTTCTTCCAAGAAGAAGGCCCGCGTCGCCGCCAGCAAAGAATTGACCGGCCCAACAGTGAACATCACCACGGAGAAAGCCGAGCTGGTGAAGAAGGTGCATGACGCCCTCTACGCCTCCAAGGTCATCTCCTACGCTCAGGGCCTGGACCTGATCAAGACCATGGGCGAAGCGAAGAACTGGGGCCTGGACCTCGGTCGCATCGCCTCCATCTGGCGCGGCGGTTGCATCATCCGTGCCCGCTTCCTCAACAAGATCACCGATGCTTATCGTGAAAACGCTGAGCTGAGCAACCTCATGCTGGCCCCCTTCTTCAAGGACCTGCTGAGCAAGACCCAGCAGAACTGGCGCGAGATCGTCTCCCTGGCTACCCTCAACGGCATCCCGGTCCCGGCTTTCTCCGCCTCCCTGGGCTACTACGACAGCTACCGCGCAGAGCGCCTGCCAGCTAACCTGCTGCAGGCCCAGCGCGACTTCTTCGGCGCCCACACCTACGAGCGCACCGACAAGCCTGAAGGTGAATTCTTCCACACGGAATGGCCTGAGGTGATCGGGTAAGTTCGAATCATCTAAAGCGTGAAGGCGTTCCGCCCTCACCATGAGGCCAGGATGGCCTCACTCCTTGAAGGCGGCTGAGGCAACTCAGCCGCCTTCTTGCTGTCGTGATTAGACGTGCGCCGATGTTTTCTAAGAAAGACCGGCTCCATCCGTTCTGCTCTTCCCTCAGCCATGGGTGCTTCACATGACAGTTTTATCAAATATCCGCGCACCCCGCACCTCTTTGGTTCGAAGGGTACGGAGGACGACCGTCATCTGGGTGCAAAGGCATCGGCGGCTTTCATTGCTAATCCATCGCTGATCGTGGAAGAGAAGCTGGACGGCACGAATGTGGGCATCCATTTCACCACCCAAGGACGCATGGTGCTGCAATGCCGGGGACATGAGATCACCGAGGGCATGCATCCGCAGTATGACCTGTTCAAACAATGGACGGCCTACAAGAGGCCGGTCTTGGAGCAGATGCTTTCATCGCGTTACATTTTGTTCGGGGAATGGCTGTATGCCCGCCACAGCGTGGCTTATCTCTCCCTGCCGCATTACTTCTTCGAGTTCGATATTTATGACAAGGAAGAGTCGTGCTTCCTATCGCTGGCACGGCGTCTGGAGATGCTCGAAGGAACCGGGGTGCACACTGTTCCCGTGGTTCATCAGGGCGCAGCCAAGCCTGAGGTCCTGCTAGAAATGATCCAGGAATCTGCCTTTGAAGCTGTCTTTGACAATCCGCTGACGGGCAGGCCTGATGCACGAATGGAAGGTCTGTACCTGCGCATCGAAGCCGAAGGAAAAGCCATCGGACGCGCCAAAATCGTGCGGCCTGAATTTGTGGAAAAGGTCAAACAAAGCGAACATTGGCAGCATCAAAAAATGGTGCCCAATGAGCTGGCCGAGGGGGCGGACATCTGGTTATGAGATCGTGGGCAAACATTGAAAAGGCATCCAATGCTGAAATCATTGCCTGGGCGGAAGAGCAGCCCTGGGCAGGGCCAATGCGCCTATGCGGGCAGGATGCCGGATGGCATGCTGAAGGGGATGTGTGGACTCACACCCTCATGGTGTACGAACAGGTAGAACAACTGGAGGTTTACTGTGAACTGCCACGGGCAGACCAATTGAAACTTCTGTTCACCGCCCTGCTTCATGATGCCGGAAAACCGGCGACCACAGTCCTGGATCCCGAGACGCGCCGGACGCGCTCGCCCCGACATTCGATCATCGGCGCGGCCATGGCACGCGAGGTCTTGAGGGAGCTGGGCTGTCCACTGGCCATGCGTGAGCACATCGTCAATCTGGTGCGCTACCATGGGCGACCGCCTTTCCTGCTGGAGCAGAAGGAGCCGGAACATGAAGTGATCCGCCTTTCCTGCCTGCTTTCAAACAAGCTGCTTTATCTTTTTGCACTCGCCGATACCCGAGGGAGGAAAACGGCTGAAGTGACGCGGCCAGAAGACCGTCTTCACCTCTGGCGCGACCTGTCCATGGAGCACGGTTGTTTTGTGGATGCCTATCCTTTCATCAATGCCCATGCGAGATTTCTGCTGTTCCGCCGGACGCTGAGCAACCTGCACTATGCACCCCATGAGCAGTACCGCTGCACGGTCACGCTGATGAGCGGGCTGCCGGGAGCAGGCAAAGACACTTGGCTGAAAAGTCACAGATCCGAATTACCGGTCGTCTCACTGGATGGCATCCGCGAAGATCTCAAAATCGATGCCACAGACAATCAGGGTCAGGTCATCCAAGCAGCCCGGGAGCAGTGCAGGGAACATCTTCGGGCCGGACGTGATTTTGCTTTCAACGCGACTAACATCACGGCCCAGATGCGCCAGCGCTGGGTGGACCTGTTCGCAGATTATGAAGCAAGGGTGGAGATGATCTATGTCGAGCCGCCCATGGCCACGATTCTCCGCCAGAACAAAGAACGCACCGACGCCATCCCTGAGAGCGTCATTCATCGCTTGCTGAGCAAAATTGAGGTGCCCACGCTCGCAGAGGCTCATCAGGTGAGCCTGGTAGGAGTTGAGTAAATTCATGCCACAACCCTTGCATTTGACTAGATATAGAAGGGGCATCGGGACTCTACCTTTTCTGGCATTTTGCCATTCATTGAAATGAGCCACCCGGCATCTTGCAAGCAGGGTAGCCACTCGGAAAAGGCATCTACCCAGGTAGAAGCTCGTTTAAACGGTTGGCACAACGATTGCACAGGAGGAATCCGAATTCCCACTGCGCCATGATTACCCCAGCAACACTCCCTACCCTTCAGAATTTTCTGTTCATGCTGCCTGCCACCACGACATCGTCCGAACAGGAAGTCATTGTTAACCTGGCGCGTCGTCTGACGACACTGGGCTATGTTTACATCGCCAGTGCTCATGAGCGGACGATGGAAGATCGGGAAGACATTCGGTTCATGCCTTTTCATCAGGATTTGCTTCCTTCATTTGGCGTGATGGCCGGAGTGTTTGTTGTGCGGGATCAAAACATTGCCTCCGCTGCGCGCGAAGCTTATCCTGAAGCTCATGTGCTGGTGATCGACCCGGACCGAGTGGAAGAAGATCTGCCTGATTTTGAGCCTGAGGTGATCCGCTCCTGGCCTGTGCCACAAGCTTCACGTCCTGCTCTTCTGCGCGACTTGGCCGTTGCAGCCTGATCTTATTCCCGCCGCCGACGGCGGAATAACAGACCCATCATTCCACCCAAAAGCAGCAATGCACGGGAAGGCTCAGGGATGATGGTGACAGATAGGATACCACTGCTGTTAAAAAGGGTGGTATCCCATTTCAGGCCGTCCGCCAGTATGGCATTGCTGAAGTCGAGATTATTGACCCAGTTGGTATCGCTGAGAGCACCGAGACTGGTCCAATCAAAGAGATCAAAGATGTCACCTTCTTCCGCAGCGTAATTCAAAAGAATGCGCAGGCTGGCATTGGAATCGATGGTTAGAATATTGAAGACGAGCTTGTCATTGCTGCCATCGGCGGTGAGGCGGAAATCGGTCTTGCTACCATTTTCCAACCGGGTCTGGCCAGTGAAAGTCAGGGTGCCCCTAGCTGCGGCGGTGCCGCCCTGGAGCGTGGCACCGCTGCGCAGGGTGGTATCCCCGGAAATGCTGCCAGTGCCCATGAGCCTGCCACCGCTGCCGATGACCACTTGCCCACTGCCCGTACCGCTTCCAGTGGTATTGGCGATGATGAGGGTGCCTGCGTTGATGAGGGTGCCGCCTTGATAACTGTTAGCACCTCCTGTCAGCAACAGAGTCCCGGGACCTTTTTTGGTTAGGCCACCGACACCGGTGACATTGCCCGTGAAGGAGATGGTGCCGTTAATGGCCTCGGTACTGATGAGGGTGCTGGCACTGTTCAGGACGACTTCTTTGTCAAAAGCGCTCGTAAACACTTCGGGGGCATCTTCGACTCCCGCATTGTATTGGCGAAGGACTCCCTCGCCGCCACCATCTCCATTGAAGGTAAACTTACCGTTGGTGGCCAAGGTCCAGGTGCCAGCCACATCGTCATTGATGATGAGCTGAGCACCGCTCTGGATGGTCATGTTTGTGGCTCTGGGAAGAACATTTCCAGTGAGCAGCAAGGAACCTTCGCGGATGTCGATGCTCCCAGCAAAAGCAGAAGTGCTGGAACTGACTTGAAGCCTTCCGCTGCCGATCTTGATCAAGTCACCTGAACCCGCGAAGCCGTTGCCGCCGAAGGTCTGGTTCACCCGGAAGTCCAACGTGCCACCAGATGCACCGATGGTGATGGTCCGCCCAGTGGCAGTGTTGTTGACATTGCCAAGAGTGCTGGCTGTGAGCTGCAGGGTACCTCCATTGATGAGGACATCTGCGGCTGCATTGCCCAGGGCGGTGGTGGACGCCACAGAAACGGTGCCGCTGTTGATGATGGTGAGGCCGGTGAAGGTATTCACCCCTCTGAGGAAGAGGGTGCCGCTGCCATCCATCTGCAGAGGCCGGGTGGCCGCTCCGCTGATGATTCCGGATAATGTGACATCACCGCTGCCGATGATCTGGATGGAGCCTGGTGCGCTGGATGAAGCACTGGTATTGGCAGTCACACTGATGGCACCTGAATGCGTGACGGCATCCGAACGATTGAAGATCAAAGCGCCGCCGCTAAGAGTCACCGGGCTGGTGATGCTGCCAGTGGTGCCTCCAGCTCCCAGTTGAAGTTTACCTGCACTCACGGTGGTGGCCCCTGTGTAGTCATTGTCCGTGGTCAGGGTAAGTGTGCCTGTGCCGGATTTGGCAAGGGTAGTCAAGCCTGTTATCTTGCCGGCACCACCGAAGGTATAACTGGATGTTGAATTAACAAAGACGCTGCCCGGAAGGAGCGCGGAGGTCAGGTTAACATTGAAAGTGGAAGCGGTGTCTGTGAAATAAACGACGTCCGTGGAAACAAAATTTGTGGAGGCCAGACTCGTATTGGTGATCCAGTTTTGCGTGCCGCCCACATTCACAGCCGTGCCAGCATCCCAATCCCCACTGACCGCGCCCGTCCAGCGGATGTCCTCTCCCTTCGTAATGGTGGCGGTAATCTGCGTATTGGCGGTGTCATAGTTCAGCGTTCCTGTATAACGCCCTGCGACCTGCAAGGTATAACCGGAAGTGATGGCAGTGCCAGCATAGTCCAGAAGCCGGTAAACGCCATTGGCTAACACGCTGTTGTTGGTCAGGTAAAGAAGGGTATCACTCATGCCGGTGCGAGTGAGTCCGTTACTGCCAGTGACGCTGATCAAAGGGATGGTTGGCAGGGTGCTTGAATTGAGTTCAAAAGCCAGGGTGGAGCCTCCAGCGAGGGTGAGGGTGGGCACGGACAAGGAGGTGATGACGGCGTCGCTGTTGACGGCCAGCATGGTTCCATTTGAAAGGCTTAGCGAGCTGGCAACTGCAGTCGGCTTGAGACGCAGAGTGCCACCTGTGACGGATAGAGAACCCGTGGAGTTGAAGGCACCATTGATGTTCAACGTGCCGGCGCCAGATTTGATCAGCGGCCCAGTCCCGGAGACAGCACCTGTGAAAGTGAGGGCGTTCCCGGATTCCACAATGTCCACCCGTCCACCACCTGCGGCAACGGTGATGCCACGGGAGGTGGATGAAGTGCCTGTGCCCTGGATCTGTAGTGTGCCCTGGGTGGTTGCTGTACCAAACTCGATCTTGGCCAGTACACCTGTGGTGAAGGTGGTGCCGGTGGCTGGCACGGAAGATGACTGCATGGCCAGGATGCCTTCACGAATTTGCACAGGCATTGAGGAACCAAACGTGGTGCCGCTGCCGACGGTGACAGTGCCGGAGGTTGTTTTGGCCAGCACACCACCGCCACCCTGGCTCAGAGCACCACCCGTACCCGATGCTGTGAGAGAACCGGAACGGAGGTCAAAAATAATATCTCCCACATTGGCCGCAGTGCCGCCGCTGTTAGCGCTCGAAGCACGATACTCCCCGCCATTGAGAATGAAGCCGCCATAAGATTCACCCGTGAAGATTTCGAAAAGGCCACCGGTGTTAATGGTAATGAATGTGCTGGTGGGCAGGTCTGGATTGGCATCGGGACCAAAGATAAACGTGCCCCCATTATTCACGACAATGGAGACGGCATCGATATCCCCCGCAGCGCCACGGTCGGTGAGCTGAACAATGCCACCATTGATGTTCAGCGTGCCTGTAAAGTTGTGGTTCCCCAGTAGGGTGAGCTGACCTGTACCATTTTTGTTGATGATCCCACTCCCTGTGATGCCACCGACCATATCCAGAGTGCCGGTGCCATCAAAGGTGAGCGTATTCAGCCCAAGGGCCAGGGTTGAATTCAACCTAACCGTGCCCGCCCCGTTCTGCCGGATGGTATTGGAACCGGTCAGTGTCACCGCATTGGCAAAGGTGATGTCGTCCGAGCGATTAAATGTCAGCGTACTGTTGGTTAGGGAAAGTGCACCTGCGATGCTGCCCTGAGTGCCTCCATTCCCCAATTGCAAGGAGCCACCCGTCACGGTTGTACCGCCGGTGTAGTCGTTGTTGGTGGCTAGAACCAGTGTGCCAACCCCCGATTTGGTGAGGGAGGTGCTGCCGCTTATTTTCCCCGTGCCGACGAACTGATATTCAGAGGCCGTATTCACGGTGACCGACAACGGCTGCACGGCAACGTCCAACTGCACAGTTCGATTGGCAGCCGTATCGTCAAAAAGGACGGTATCCCTGACGATGTAATTGGTGGCCGTGCCGCCAGTATTGAGCTTCCAGTTTTGAGTGCCTCCCACATTGGCCTCTGTGCCCTCATCCCAGGTACTGTTGACCGCGCCGGTCCATTTGATGGTATCCGTGCCGGTGACATTCATCTGAATTTGGGTGTCAGCCGTGTTATAGATCAGAGTCGCTGCGGTGCGGCCAGCCAGCCTCAAATCAAATCCGCTGGTGATGCTGCTGCCCGCATAATCAATCAGGGTATAAAGACCGTTGGCAAATGGCTGCGAATTGGTCACGCGCAGGGTCACGTCCCCTGCAAGGGTCAACCCGTCGGTGCCTGTGACATTAGCTAGAGTCACACCAGGCAGGGTGGAAGAAGCCAGCTCCAGTTGAAGGGTAGAGCCATCGGCCAAGTCAAGCGCAGGCACATTCAAAGTGACCGCCAGAGAACCATTTCCAACTGCCAGGACACCCGATCCCGAGGCACCCAAAGCACCGGTGACGGTGCCCGGCTTGATGCGCAGGATGCCTTCATTCACTGTGGTGAGGCCCGTGGAACCCAGACTACCGGTTAGGCTCAGAGTACCCGCACCCGTTTTGGTCAATGTTCCGCTACCGGTGATTGCGCCACTGAATGTCAGCGCGGTGGCAGCTTCCACCACATCCACGCGGCCTCCGCCTAAGGCGACAGAGATGTTGCGCGAACTGGTTGCACTGCCAGCACTGTGAATCTGCAAGGTACCTTCCGTGGTAGCGGTGCCGAAAACAATATTGGCAAGAGGCGTTCCTGTACCGTCCACCACCGTGCCAGTGGTCGGCACTGAGACTGTCGGCATGGAAAGTGTCCCTTCGCGGATCTGCAATGCTAGTGCAGAGTGAATCGCGGCCGTGCCTGTGAGTGTCACTGTTCCTGATGTGGTCTTTGCAAGCACCCCGCCGCCGCCTTGGACTAAAGCTCCCGTGGCCGTTCCGGTAAGTTCTGTGGTGATCGTGCCGGAACGCAGATCAAAAACGACATCCCCTATCGCAGCCGCCTCACCCGTGGAATTAACAGCAGCGGATGCCGAAGTGATGCGATATTCACCACCATTGAGGATGAAGCCACCGTAACTTTCACCCGTGCGCATGTTATAAAGACCGCCTGCATTCACCGTGACGACGGTCGTCGTAGGAAGGTCAGGATTACCGCTGCCGCCGAAGATGAAAGTGCCGCCATTATTAACCACAATGGACTTGGCATCGAGATCCCCTCCTGCCCCGTCATCGGTGAGTTGAAGAATGCCGCCATTGATGTTGAGCGTACCGGTAAAGCCAACGTCACCGAGGAGATTGAGCTGACCGGTGCCGTTTTTATTGATCGTGCCAGTGCCACTGATAGGCCCCATGATGTCAATGATACCACTGCCATCAAAAGTAAGTGTGTTGCTTCCAACAGACAGGCGGGAATTTAGAGTCACCGTGCCTGTTCCATTTTGCCGGATGGTATTGGAATTGGTTAGGTTGACCACATTGTCAAAAGTGAAGTCCGCAGAACGGTTGAATGCGAGAGTGCTGGCTGTGAGTGAAAGTGCGCTGGTGAAGCTGCCTTGTGTACCGCCGTCTCCAAGTTGCAGGGTGCCCGCAGTCACACTGGTCGCTCCGGTGTAGTCATTATCCGTGGCGAGGATGAGTGTGCCAGTGCCGAGCTTGCGCAAAAGGGTGCTGCCACTGATTTTTCCAGTGCCGCTAAAGCTGTATTCCGCAGCAGTATCCACCGTGATCGAAAAAGGCAGAACGGTGCCTGCGATCTGAACGGATTTATTTGCGGCTGTGTCATCAAAGCGCACTGTGTCTGTGCTGATGAAATTTGTGGCCGTGCCACCTGTGACGAGCTGCCAGTTTTGAGTGCCGCCCACATTGGCCGCGCTGCCGGTATCCCAGGCGCTGCTGACAGCACCGCTCCATTTGAGCGTATCCGTTCCGGTGATGGCCATCTGGATACGGGTATTCTCGGTATCATAAATGAGGCTGCCGAGTGTGCGGCCTGCCAGGTGCAGGTTGAGGCCCGATTCGATGGGCGAACCACTTTCATAATCGAGGAGTGTGTAAGTCCCGTTTGCAAAATTCTGCGCATTTGTCACGCGGATGGTGGCACCATCGGAAAAGGTGAAAGCGCTAGAATTACGCACTGTGACCAATGAGTTCGAGGGAACGCTGGCCGTATTCAGTTCCAGCAAAAGCGTGCCTGTGCTCAATGAAAGTGTGGGGACGCTGAACTCACTGCTGACGCTGCCTGCATTGACGGCCAGGGTAGTGCCGGAATTCAAGAAAAAGCCGCCCATTGCTGTCCCCGGATTCACTCGCAATGTTCCTTCGGAAACAAGCGTGAAGCCAGTACCACTCAGCGTGCCGGTCAGATTCAAAGTCCCTGGACCCGTCTTCGTCAAGGACCCGGATCCAGTCTGATTTCCCGATAGAGTCAGGATGGTCGTCGGCTGGGTGACTTTCACAAAACCGCTTCCACCCGAGGCGCGGGTCAAAGCGCCCGTTTGGCTGCCTGTGCCGCCCTGGTATTCCAAAGTCCCTGTTGTACCGCTGCCGCCCAGGGAAAGAGGAGCGTTCGCCAGGTTGGTCGCATGGGACATGATCACGGTGCCTTCCATGATGTTCAGCCCACCTTGATTCGTCATGGCGACTGCACCGCTGATGGTAACAGTTCCAGATGTCGTCTTATTGATCGGGGCTGTGCCGGCCATGTTGTAAATGGTGCCCGTGTAAGCATTGCCAGTGACATTGCCATGGGTCCAAGACTGGGCAGCCAACCCGTTCGCCGTAGCCGTACCGGAAGTCAGAGAAAGCGTTCCGCCAAGCAAATGAAAGCCACCAAAGGTCTGCGTCTCCTGCCAACTGACCAGACCGCCTTCATTGGCGGTGATGTAGGTGGATATCGGCAGGTCGGGATTACCCGCTCCAATATTCCCAAACTGATAAGTACCGCCGTTGTTAACGATGATGGCAGCCGGAGTGAAATTGGTAACCGTGTTGGTTTCAGAGCGGTTCATAAACCTGCCCTCGTTGATGATCAGCGTGCCTGTGAAATCCGCATTTAAGCTGTCGTGAATAAAAGTACCTGACCCCGTTTTGGTGATCGTGGCATTGCCAGCTAGGAGGCCAGTGAATAGAGCAGTGCCCGTGATGTCCAACGTGGGATTAGCCCCGGCAAAGGTCAGTGTGTTGCCTGTGGAAGCGGCCAGAGTTAGCGTACCATTGCCGGTGTTGTTCACCGTCAGCCGGTTGAGTGTGAACGGCCCCAAGTTGTTGGTGGAGACGTAGGAGCCAGTGGCATTGAACTTCAGATGAAGGTCATTTGCGCTGACCGGCAGGGTGGCTGGCAACCAGTTTGCAGCCACATTCCAGTTGCCAGTGGTGACATTCCAGACGGACTGGGCATTCAAAAAGCTTCCTGAAAGCTGGAGTCCGAAGACCAGGATAGCAAAGCGGGATATCAGTTTCATTTGGGGGGGACCGCCCCATAATTCACCGCTCCCTCCTCGTCCGGCCCTGTAGTGCGACAAGATCGTCGCGCACATAAGGACATTCCTTGGATGCAACAAAGTGAGAGCGCAGGAGCCGCTAAAGCTCATCCTGAACTGCTATCCCCTTAATAACTTGCATCAATGACCGGGTGCTCACTCTCCGAAATGGGAGGTTTTCTTCATTTGCTCGTGAAGTGAAGGTGTTTCCCTCGGGGTAACATAGTGGGGAGGAAATGATTGCTAATACAAGTATAGGGATAGTCGTTTCGGGAGTAAAAGCTCTGTATCTCAATCTTCGCATGAGAGCATCGCGTTGACGTCAATCGGTTTGAGTAGTATGCTTTCAAAGTCGTGAATTCGAAAAAAAAGGCACCCAAGCAAACACTCTCCAAGGAAGTGACCAAAACCATTTGCTTGAGACCTTTTGCGACAGATTACGCCACCTTTGTCCTGAGAACTTCACAAGTTCTGGGCGACAATGGTCCAGCCTCGCGCAAATCCAAGCCCAACAGGCGCTTGTTACAGCTAGCGAACTTGGACTTTTAATTAAAGCCGACGTTACCTGGGACCGCTTTAAGCACGACAATTCAGATCTCCATTACGGGACAGAGCATGTCGTTGAATCGACTGAATCCGGTGACTGGGTGGCAAAGATCACCATACTTCCTGCCTTTGGTCTTGCTCCCCGACTGATCGCGCACCCCAACGTCAATCTCCGAGACGACCCAACAGTGCCGTCTTATCGTCAGGCCATTGAATTCCTTCCGGCCACTCCAATTGAATACTTACAGCGTTGGATTGCAGCCAAGGAGGTTTTCGAAGATGCAGTGCGGCTAACTTCGGTCGTTCAATGGGCCGATGGACTGGTTTCTTTCGGAATCAGTCAGCCACAATATCACGGCGAAGCTGCGTCTCCCCGCGACATTGATCGTTACTTCGAAGCATCAGGCTGGACTCGTGTACGAGACCCGGGCGAATCTGGCCATGTCCTGTATTTCAATTATGCTTTTCAGGTCTTGGCGATTGATGCCTTGCCGAGAAATTGCTATCTTCATGATGATGAATTGCTGCCTTTCGATGTCATTTTGAGCCGACCGGATGAGAGCCTTGAAAAGTTTCTTCAATTATATCCCGACTGACGTCGGCTAAGAGGACAGGAATTAGACACAGGGACAAAGTGTTGCTTAGCCGACCCTGGATGCCTCGGCAGGCTCCTGAAGCCCGGCTTGACTCCCCCCTCTGCCTCGCTTGGATACATAGCCCGTCATGGAACTGTCCGCCATTGTTGAATCCCTGCTTTTTGCGACCCAGGAGCCCCTGCCCCTGACGCAGATGGTCACGGCGATCAAGGATACGGCAAAGGACATCCGGGAAGCCACACCTGAGGGAGAAACGGCACCCGAATGGGTGGAGCCCCTCCTGACGATTGACGAACTAAATGTGCGCGAGGCGATTGATGAACTGGTGGCCCATTACGAAAAAGATGGCCGCGCCTTCACCATCGTGGAGCGCACCCATGGCTGGCGGCTCTGCGCCAAGGCCGATTACGTAGAATGGTGCCGTGCCCTGTATCCGGGGAAAAAGGTGCAGCGCCTCAGCCAGCCTGCGCTGGAGACGCTGGCTATCATCGCCTATCGCCAGCCCATCACCAAAGCCGGGGTGGAGGCGGTGCGAGGAGTGAGTGTGGATGCCATGGTGCAACAACTTGTGGACCGGGGGCTGGTGAAGATTGAAGGCCGTGCTGACCTGCCCGGGCGGCCGCTCCTCTACGGCACAACGGATGCTTTCCTGGACCACTTCAGCGTGCGCACGCTGGATGAACTGCCCAATGCCGCCGAACTGCGCCGAGTAAAACTGCCGACGCCAGATTCTGAACAACCGGGGGCCGCGCAACCTGAGGAAACTCAGCTTTCCCTGGCCCCGGCCGAACCCGCCGCCCCGGCAGCCTCCGAGTAAAATTTCCATGTCGCTCGACGAAACACGCATCAAGATTGACGCCATCGATCAACAACTGATCCGGTTGCTGAATGAACGCGCCGAGATGGTGCATGTGATCGGCGAGATCAAGAAGAAGGATGGCCTGGACATTTATGTGCCGGGCCGTGAAGAAAAGCTCCTGCGCAAGCTGTGCGAACTGAATGCCGCCCAACAGGGTTTGCTCACAGAAAAGGCGATTCGGGCCATTTTCCGTGAGATCATGAGTGCGGCGCTGGCACTGGAAAACAGTCTGAGCATTGCCTACCTGGGCCCGGCAGGATCCTGGACACATCAGGTGGCGATCAATAAATTCGGCAACAGCGTCTCCTATGCCGCGGAGGCCAGCACGGAGGGCGTCTTTGCCCGGGTGGCCAGCCAGGGTGTGGACTATGGGGTGCTGCCCATTGAGCATTCCACCGAAGGCGCCGTCCACCATACGCTGGATCATCTGGTGGACTCGGATCTGCAAATCTATGCAGAGATCCTTTGGAAAGTGGAAACGGTGGTGATGGCCAAAGGAGATGCGGATTCCATCCACGTCATCTACGGCCTGCCGCAGATGCTGGCGCAGTGCCGCCCGTGGCTGACGCAGTGTTTTCCCAAAGCCTCCCTGGCTGCGAGCGCCTCCTCCAGCCTGGCAGCTACCCATGCAGAAAATGAGCCGGGGGCGGCCGCCATCGGCACTCCCCTGGGGGCGGAGTTGCATGGACTCCGAGTCCTCTCCACGTCTCCCCCAGAGCATGCCTCCCGTGCCCGTTTCATCATCCTGGGCAGACGCAGTGGTGCCCCGACCGGGCATGACAATACCATGCTCATGGTCCATGCGCGCGACCGTGTGGGTGCGCTGCTAGAGGTACTGCAGGTTTTTGCGAGCCGGAATGTCAATGTACGCCAGATTGAAAATCGCCCCGTACCAGGCGACCTAACGGGTGAGCAGGCGCGGTTTTTCCTGGAGATCAGCGGCCATCATGAGGAGCCAGCTTTACAGGAGGCCATTCGTGATCTCACCGGCCAAGGTGCCAAGGTCAAAGTGCTGGGCAGCTACCCGGCTCCTGGCTGGGTGGAAGAAAGATAAACAGCGAATCAAGCGGCATTGTCCGTGCGCAGTTTCTTCGCCATCTCCTGTTCCTCACTGGAAACGATGCTGCGTGACCATAACGAATCCTTCCAGCTTGCGGAAAGCAAGGGACAGTCGGCCAGTTCACGGGCCGCAGCTTTATCGGCACGCCGATGATGCATGATTTCATTCGCCAGGGCGATGGTCCACTGTGGGAACGAGCGCTCCATCAAGGTGAATTCACTCCCCACATGCACTGTTCCGTGCCGTAGCACACGAAAGTAAAAACCTGTGTAGCCCGTGCGCTCTACCTGAGCCGTCAGATCCTTGATCTGCCAGCGGCGGGCCAGCTTCCAGCAAGGCTGGCGCGGCTGCGAGACCTGCAGCAACGCACCTCCCAACGAATAGACATCGCCGATGCAGACGCCCTTTTCCAAAAGCCCCTCGGTGGTGAAATTTTCCCCAAAAGCCCCGTGAGGCATCTCTGCCAGACCCAGCTTTTCCTGCCAGTAAGGGTAGTGCTCGACCCCATAGACACAGACAGCTTTTTCAGAACCGCCATGATAGCGGCGATCCGCCTGCTGATCCCCTTTCAGCCCCTCATAGCCTAACCAAAGGGGCTGCAAAACAGACTGCTTATAAAAGCCAGTGCTCCAGGGTTTGTCCCACCAGGAACCGGTTTCGCTAGAGGGGATGTCCTGAATCGCCGAAATCTGGATGGAAAGCAGTTTCATCATGAAATTATGCCGACTTGCTCAGCCTCATTCATCCGCTCATGTTCTAGCTGTAGACGTGATGTGAACCAATCGGGAATTTCCGGTTCGTCAAGCCTCGACAGCACCCATTGATGACGCTTGGCGTCACGGATCACGAGCTTTCCATCACAGAAATGGTACACATACGACTGCGGTTGATCTTGAAACCTTAGCCTCAATTGAAAGGTCTCGCCAGTATCCTCTTGAAGCCAATAACGAATGGCCATGCGCTGTCCCACCACCAATCCATGAGGGGTAAAGGTGACCACCCTTCCCCTGTCATGAAAATGATAATAATCCAAGGTATCCGGCATCCAGGGAGAAGGACACGCCCAGAGACCTTGGAGTTCCAGATTCATGACATGCGAGACTTATCCGATTTTATCGGCACCAAAATGACCGCGCAGCGCTGTAGGAATGAGGATGCTGCCATCCGCCTGCTGATACGTCTCCACCAGGGCGACGAAGAGGCGGGCGAGGGCGGTGCCCGAACCATTTAAGGTATGAGGAACTCGGTTTTTACCGTTCTCGTCCTTATAGCGCAAGTTCATGCGGCGGGCCTGATAATCGCCAAAGTTCGAGCAGCTCGAAACTTCCAGATAGGTGCCCTGACCCGGTGCCCAGACCTCAATGTCATAGGTCTTGGCCGAGCCAAAACCGATGTCGCCAGTGCAGAGCTCGATGACGCGATAATGCAGGCCTAACAACTGAAGTACTTTTTCCGCATTGGCGGTCAGGCTTTCCAGTTCGGTCATGCTGGTCTCCGGCGTGGTGATTTTCACCAGTTCCACTTTATCAAACTGATGCATGCGGATCAACCCGCGGGTGCCAAGACCGGCGCTGCCAGCCTCACGGCGGAAACAGGGAGTGTAGGCGGCATAATTCACGGGTAACTGCTCCATCTTCAAAATCTCATCGCGATGCAGGTTTGTGACCGGCACTTCAGCGGTGGGAATGAGGTAAAGATTGTCTTCTGGGCTGTGGTAAACCTGATCCCCAAATTTCGGGAGCTGGCCTGTGCCAACTAAGCACTCGGGCTTCACCAGCAAAGGCGGGCTGATCTCTTCATAACCGTGCAAGGTGGTGTGAAGATCCAGCAAAAAGCTGATGAGACAACGCTCCAGACGGGCACCCTGACCGCGATAGACCACAAAGGCACTGCCTGTGATCTTGGCCCCGGCTTCAAAATCCAGCATGCCAAGCTGCTGTCCGAGGATGGTGTGGTCCTTGGGTTCAAATTCAAATTTAGGCTTGGCACCCCAAACACGGACCTCAGGATTCTCCTCGGCACTGTGCCCGACGGGGCAGGCATCATGGGGCAGGTTAGGCAGGCCGAGCAGAAGCTCGCGCTGACGGATGTCCGCAGCATCGGCATCCTGGCCAATTTGCTCGATGCGCTCATTGATGCCGCGTACTTCGGCCTCAATAGCACCCGTGTCCTGGCCATTCTTTTTGGCGATGCCGATCTCCTTACTGATGCGGTTGCGGTCCCCCTGGAGCTTTTGCCGTTCAGTCTCAGCCGTGCGGCGGGCAGTATCAATGGACAGGACTTCATCCACCACGGACGCATAGTCACCACTGCGAGTGGCGAGGCGTTCTTTGACCAGATCAGGGTTGTCGCGGATGAGGCGGATATCGAGCATAGGGCGCGGAGATTAGCGGGAGAATGCCCGTTGTCGAGTCCGTGGGCGACTTTGTCAGTGCTGCTGGACTCTCAATTCAAATGTCATCTTTAGCTTCAGCGTGCGTTAATCGTGCAAAAATCCTTATCTACTAATAAAGATTTACAAAACTACGGCTCTCTTTCATCTTTAGTGCCATGAATGCTGAACCGATTTCATGCACAGCGGTAGTATCAGCATGGCCTCAAGGCCGTCCTCTTAGTTTTTTCAAGCGTTTCCTGGCCACCCGATGGCTGGCAATCATCCTGTTGGGTGCCATTAACCCACTGTCCGCAGCACCCTCTGAGCGCGGAGATCAATTATTGATCACGCCAACGCCGCCGCCTCGTACGGTCACGCCCCCCAGGCCGGAGCCCAAACGCCCTTTCGAGGTCCGCCCTCCCGATATGCGGACGCCTGGTGCGCCGCTAAAACCTAATCAACCCAAGACCTTCGACAAAAACAAGGTCCGCTCTATTTTCGACAAAGCCAAAGATTCTCCAGAGCCGCCACCGAGGAAGAAAAAAGCCGCATCGTCTGTTGGCACCCAGACAGCCCAGGGAACCAGCAAGCCGCCTCAACAAAGGAACGAAACGGTAACCGTCCCGCCAGCGGATGAGGAAGCCAAAGGTAAAACGGCGGAGATGGAAGTGATCAAAGAAGGTCTGCCTACCATCACCGCCGATGAAGCGATCTTGGCTCCCCAGAGAGAATTCAGAACGTTAGACCCGAAAATTTACCAAGAACTGCCGGACCGGCCGGGCGTGGAACTGCCGAAGGGAGGTGCTCAATTACCAGGCACGGGGCTCCCGGGAAAAGATGGCATTGGTGGTCTGAGAGGAGGGCTCCAAGGCGGATTGACCCGGCCAGAGATCGGCCATGATACCGGGGAAGAAGCCTATCAAGACGCTGCTCCTGGAGGTTACAATCCAGCCACGGATCCATCCGGGGCGATGGGAGAGGCAGGCGGCTGGCTGGGCACCGCAGGTCAGGCTTACGGAGGCAAGGGCGGCAAAACCATGGAACAAATTGGCGGCATCATGCAATCCGGCAGCGGAGGCGAGGCGGCTGGAAAAGGTGCGGATATTTTGCTGCCCGGCAGTGGTAAATTTGTCGAAGCGGCAGTGGGCGGTGACACGGCAGGAATGGTGAATGCGGGGGCTACTGCAGCAGGTCAGCTCGCTTCGGATCTTGTGATCGGACTGATCATTGGTTTTGCCGGTGGGGGGCTGATCGGCATGGCCGTGGGGTATGCATTGTCTGCCACAGGGGCAGGCAGGGCCATCGCAGACGGCGTCACGGCGGGCATCAAATGGATCGCGGAAAAAGTAGGCGTGGGTGGTAATCCCCCCCCGGAACCTCCGCCAGAGCCTGCTCCTTCACCCGACCCTGGCATGTATGACGAAAACCATTCGAAGAATAATGGTAAAAAAGGACCGTCCGTCATCAATGAAAACCAGATACGCCCGCTGCAGGATCAATTGAATGAAGATCTGCTGGGTGAAAACCGCGATAAGGAACAATTCGTGGACACTTCAGACACCCCAGCACCACGAAAAGTCGCCTTTGCCCAAGGTTGTGATCCAGATGAACTCGCTGGCAAAGGTGGTGGTTCCATCAATCTCAAAGACCCTTTCACCATCAAAGACATGGAGAAACCTGGCTACGACAAATATTGAATTCCCCATCCTTTTCCTGATTCCTCCTCCCATCTCTATGCGTCTTCACACCCTCGTATCTCCAGGTCTATTCTTATTCACGCTGGCCTCTGTTTCACCCGCTTTGGCACAGCTCAGCCCCACTCATCAAAAGCTGGCCTATGTGGTGCGGGAAGGCGACCCCATCCGGACCATCGACGCGGCAGATTCAGTTTTAAAACAAACTCCGGAAGACGTCACCGCTCTACGTGTAAAGGCCATTGCCCTGATGGACCAGGATCAATTGCCCGAAGCTATCTCCCTGCTGCGCCAAGCTGTGAAGATCGATCCTGAGAGCGTCGCTTGCCGCTACTACTTGGCGGAGGCATTGGCGACTAATGGCGAGCTCGCGGAGTCCCTGGTTTTGCTGGACCAGGTCAAGGTGCGCGCCCCTGATTCCGAGTATGCACGAAGGGCCGACATTGTGCTGCCGGAGCTGCGTGAAATGGTCGTTCAGACTGGTGCGACCTATGATGAGACCATCGGCTCCGCCATGGTCCAGGTGACAACGGAGCCTCCAAAACGATTCAAGGCACAGATACGTGCGGCACTGGAATACGACGATAACGTCGCTGCCCGGTCCGATGATTCCTCGTTTTCAGGCCCGGAATCCTCCGGCCGCGGAGTGCTGGGTTGGGCGCTGGACTTCACCCCGCTGCAGCAGCAATTGGATGAATCGCCACTAACTCTCGGCCTAACTTACGATGGTTATCAGAGCTGGCATGAGCGCGGTCGCCTAACCGCTTTTGACGTGAATCAGAATATCCTGGGCGCTTACCTGGACCGCCAGGGGGAGCTGGCAGGCCTCCCCTACCGTGCGAGGCTGGGTGGAGCCTGGGAATACACTCAAGTTGGAGATGAATTCTTTAATTACGCACTGGGTTTACGTGCCCAATTTGACCTGCAATGGAAGCCATGGACCCTGACATCTCTGCGCTATGATTATGATTACAAAAACTTCAGTGAGGATACGATCCTGCCTGCCACCTTTTCACGCGATGGATCTTATCACCATGCTGGAGTGGACCAGTATTTCTATCTTTGCCAAAACCGTCTGATCTTGGGCGTGGGGTATGCTTATCGCTGGGCCGATACAACGGGAAAGCAATTTGAGACCAGTGCGCACACCGCCAACATTTCAATGCAGGTCGAACTGCCAGCGAAAATCACCTGGCGCGCGTCCGTCAACTACGCCAGCGAAGACTTCAACCAATACACTCCGGATCCCCAGCGTTTTGACAATGCCTGGATGTTTTCCACCTCGCTCTCCAGACCCATTTTCACCGATAACTTGAGCGTGGAACTCAGTTACAATTACACCATTGCCGACTCATCCGTCGCATTTGCCGAATACCAGCGGCAAGTCCTGGGTCTTGGTCTGCGCTACCGCTATTAATTCAATCACCGGATACCTTTATGAAAATGACACTTTCTATCCTGGCCGTCGCGGCTGTGTTTCTCAGCACCATTCCGGCACAGGCTGGCACGGTGAAATCCGAGGAAGAATTCGACCGGGCTGCGGGCCTCTTCAAACGCACCTTGAAGCCAGCGGTCAAGCCTCCACAGATCCGCTTTTCCACACCTACTCCACCACAGGTCCGCCCGGTGCTGCCGCCTTGGTCACAGCAGCCGAAGGGCTCGCAGTTGGTGCCTGTCACAACAGGAATCTTCGACTACACTATTCCTGTTGTTTAACCGCCTGTGATGGCCTGGAAGACCGCAGGGCGACACCAAGTGATTTATGGTCCGCTCATTGGGATGCTGCTCACTGCCTGTGGCAGCAACCCCCTGGAGCATTCCCCGCCACGTGAAACCATCCGTCGCAGTGAGGTCATCCAACGAGCTGAAGTGTATGCGCAGCACCGTTGGCGACCGACATCCGCCAATGTCCGCCACGGTAGGGATGCCCAGGCCATTCAAGTGGACACGCCGGATGTAGGCTACGCTAAGTGCGGCTGGTGGAGGCCCGGCAGATGGAACCAGGGTATGCCCTACCAGTGGGGCGGATTTGACACCCCGACAGAATTTGACCAGAAGGTGAGGAGTGGCCTCGCTGCCGGGGACGTCTATACCGCAGCCAAGCGGGCAGGACTGGATGCAGCGGTGAGCCGGGAGGCGGCTGGCATTGACTGCTCTGGTTTGATTTCACGCTGCTGGCAGCTTGAACGCTCCTACTCCACGCGGGAACTGCCCAGTCTATGCGTGCCACTGAGCAGTTATGACGAACTGCGACCCGGTGACATTCTGAATACGCACAATGCCCATGTGCTGCTGTTTGCAGACTGGGGGAATACCGCTGGCACTCAAATGTGGGTTTATGAGGCTGGCAGCTATCCTACGTGGAAGGTGCTGCGCAGGCAGGTGGACTGTTCTGCTTTGCGGGAAAAGGGCTACCTGCCTTTCCGTTATCGGCACATACTTGAGTGAATTTGAATCCGGCCAGGATTTTAGGACGAATAGATCCACACCCCAATGAAACACACCATGCGCCTGCTTACCGCCATTTTCACCGGTCTTTTCGGCAGTTCATGCGATGCCAAAGACACCCGCGTGGGCCAACCAGCGCCCCAAGTATCCGGTATCAACCAAGAAGGAAAGACGGTGGATTTTAACGATCTTTACCAAAAGGGGCCGACTGTGGTTTTCTTTTATCCCAAAGCCAGCACACCCGGCTGCACCGCCCAGGCCTGCTCGCTGAGGGATGCCTTTGCCGACCTAACCAAAGAAGGAGTGCAGGTCATCGGTGTTTCCCTGGACACCGTGGAAGCACAGAAAAAATTCAAGACTGATCGCAAGCTGCCCTATGACCTCATCGCCG
The DNA here is from genome assembly GCF_004364345.1 of Prosthecobacter fusiformis. Lineage (NCBI taxonomy): Bacteria > Pseudomonadati > Verrucomicrobiota > Verrucomicrobiia > Verrucomicrobiales > Verrucomicrobiaceae > Prosthecobacter > Prosthecobacter fusiformis. The sequence goes on from NZ_SOCA01000001.1 coordinate 1,073,223, forward strand.
ATACGGAGGGCAAAGTTTTGGAGGCATTCAAAGTGGGCAAAGTCATGGGTGGACTTCTCTCCATGGCCCAACGCCAGTGCTTTCTGATCAAAGACAGCAAGATCGTCTGGCACGATGAAAGCGCCTCCACCAGCAGTCAGGCAAATGACATCAAGAAGGCGCTGGCGAGTTTGGAGTAAAACGCACCAGAATTCTTTGTCTGGCAATAACATCAAAGTTGATGCTGGCAGCGCAGGAGTTAGCCAAAAAAGAATCCCCAGGCCCGCCGGAGCGGACCTGGGGATTTGGGTATTTAACGGATCAACGAGTGTGATCAGGCTTTCCAGCCGTCACGGTAGGCAGGGCGGGAGACGAACTTGTTCGGAGCTTCCACATTGCTGACTTTCATGCCTTGCTTGTCCCACTGGACGCTCTGCTGAGCACGCACGGCCAGGTTGCCCAGAAGCACGAACTCCGTCAGCGGGCAGCTGTAGTCGAAGTTGGAGCTTGGCAGACCGCCGTTGACGATGTGGTGAGCCCACTCGCCCTGCGGGTTGTTCGGCATCACGCTGCGGGTTTCGGTCTTCTTGATTTTGCCGGCCTTCATGTCGAGGCGCACCTGGGTGTAGCGCTCCTCGTTGTAGATGACGGGGCTGCCGCAATAGGCTTCACCTTCAAAGATGGTTCCTTCAGTGCCGATGAACATCATGCCGCTGCTGGCTTTATCGAAAGCTTTTTTGGCCAGCTCACTGGTCATGTGCGGGGAGATTTCAGGCTTGTTAGGCTTGCCGTCCTTGGAGCCATCCTGCCAGGAGACTTTCATGGCAGCGTGTTTGCCAGCAGGCATGTGATAAACAAGGTCCGACCACACAGGGGCGCAGGTATCGGAAATAGGGCTGCTGGTAGCATCGATCTTCTCAGGGATGAGCTGACCGAGGATGCTGAAGGTAGCGTCCATGATGTGGCAACCCATGTCACCCAGGGCACCGGAGCCGAACTGCCACCAGCCACGCCAGTTGAAGGGGTGGATGCTGTTGCCGCGCTTGGCGCTCATGCCTTCAGGGATTTCAAATTCGAAATAAGGCTCGGTGGCTTCGCTGGAAAGCCAGAGGTCCCAATCGAGGCCAGCTGGCACTTCGGCAGCTTTTTTCACCAGCGGACCCTGAGGCCAGATGGGGCGGTTGGTCCACAGGCGGATTTCCTTGAGAGTACCGATGGCACCCTGCTCGACCCATTCTTTGGCCATGCGCTGGCCTTCCATGGTGCGGCCCTGGTTGCCCATCTGGGTAGTGATTTTTGCATCTGCGGCAGCTTTGTGCAGCTCGCGCACTTCACCGATGTAGTTGCACAAAGGCTTCTGAACGCAAACGTGCTTGTTATGCTTGATGGCATGCATGGCAGCCACGTAGTGCGTGTGGTCAGGAGTGGAGACGATGACGCCATCGATCTCGTTGGCCATTTCATCGAACATCTTGCGGAAGTCCTGATACAGCTTTGGCGCGGCAGGAGCCTGCTGGCCGGACTTCAAGTGGTGGTCTTCGCGCTTTTTGGCCGCTTCGTTGAGGCGGTTCATGTCCACGTCCACGAGGGCGACGATGTTGTGGTCCAGGGTCACGCCCTGGGTGTCGGACTGGCCTTTGCCGTTGGCACCGATGATGGCGAGGTTCAGCTTCTTACCAGCCGTATTCTGGCCACGGAGGAGAAGGTTAGGGCCTGCGAAGGCTCCTGCTGCGAGGCCGGCCGTGCGGCCGAGGAAATGACGGCGTGAGATGATGTTAAGACCCATGGGGTTGGTATTTTTGGTTGAGTTGGGGGAATCGAGATAAACGCGCTGATTTTCCCGAAATTACGCCCAGATGCTAGCAACCATGCGGTTTCCCGTCCAGCGGGCAATGTTGCACGGCTATTTACAAAGGAATGTATTTCCGCTAAATTGCCCCTCCCCATGAAGAAAAGCCGCCTTGCCACCCTGGCCTCCCTTGGTCTCGCTCTGATCTTTTCCCCCTTTGCAACCGCACAGGTGGATGATGCTGCCGAGCAGTTTTTCCGGGGTTACGTCATGAAAAAGGATGCTGAAAAGATGGAGGCTGATGGCAATTACGCCGGCGCTTTGCAGGTCTATCAGCAAATGGGGCAGCTTTTTGACACAGTGGCCCAGAGCAATCCCGAGTGGCAGCCCGGCATGCTGGCCAATCGGCGAGGACTCACTCAGCAGGCCATCACCCGGGTGCAGGCCCGTCTTTCCCAGCCCGCTGCCGCAGCAGCCACGCCTGCACCGGCAGCTCCAGCAGCCGCGCTCCCCGCCCAGGCCCCGGCTCCCTCCATGCCCGTCTTCAGTGGCAGTACGGAGGCTCCGCCGCCAGGCATCCTGGCGGCTCCGGCAGGCACGATGCCCAGCCTGAGTGACGTGCTCTCCCAGTGGGAGCAGACTTACAGGCAGCGCATGCTGGCTCTGGAAACGCAGAATAACCAGATGCAGATGGATCTGACCAAGTGGCAGCAATGGTACCAGTGGGCCTCTGGTGAAATCAATTCCGCGCGCAGCGAGAAAGACGCGCTGGCCGGAAAAAGCGCCGCCCTGGAGCAGGCGATCGAAACCATGAAGCAGGAAGTGGCTGCTGGCCGTGCGAACAGTGGCCAAATGGATGCCCTGCTAAAGGAAAAACTAAATCTCGAAGTGGAATATCGCAAGGTCTCCCAACGCCTGAAGGCAGCAGACGTCGCGGCCAAAGATGCTTCTCAAAAACTGGCAGATTCTTCCCTGCGTATCACCTCGTTAGAAAAAGAGCGCAATGAACTGCTGGCTGAGCGTGATGCCACCATCAAACAACGGGATGAAGCCATCGCCTCCCGCGATACGGCCATGCAGGAGCGTGACAAGCTGAGTGCCCAAAACCTGGGCATGCAGACAGAAATCGAGGCCATGAAAAAACGCGCACCGGCCAGTGATGAGGTCAAGACCATCATGGCTGAAAACGAGCGGCTGAAAACAGAACTGGCTACTGCGCAAAAACAGGTGGCCACCCTCCAGGCGGATGCCACCCGGAAGGACCAGGAGATCGCCCAGCTACGTGGTCAGCTCACAACTTTGCAGACTGAGATGACAGCTCTGCGCCAGCAGAGCGCCAGCTATCAGACCCAGGTCGCGGAGCTGACACTGCAAATGAAGAACCTCCAGGAGGGCAAGCCGGATGCCATGACGCCGGAACTGGCCAAAGAAAATGAACTGCTACGGGAAATCGTGATGCGTCAACTCCGCAGCCAGTATCGCCAGCAGCAGGCTAAAGACCTGGTCCTGGCGGAATTGCAGAAAATGGAAGGTGTTTCCTCCCGGTTAATCGAGCAGGTGGAGGAGCTGCGTGGCAGCCGAATGACCCTTTCCCCAGAGGAAGAAAAACTGTTCTCCGATCCCTCCGTGCGTGAAATGCTGGGCGGTGACAGCATCCAGGGCACGCTCATCGCCAAAGTCTCTAAATCTGATGAGCCAGCTCCTGCTGAAAAGCCGGTAAACACCCTGCTGGACAAAGCCAACACGGCCTTCAGTGCGCAAAAATTTGCCGAAGCAGCCGCACTCTATGAAGATGCCCTCCGCACCGATCCAAAAAACACCACTGCCTTGGTCGGCCTGGGTTATTCACGCCAGCGCGAAAACAAACTCGGAGAAGCCGAGGCCGCTCTGAAGAAATGCCTGACCTATGACCCAGGCAATGAACTGGCCGCATTCCACCTCGGGGTCACCCACTTCAAACAACAGCGCTGGAATGACGCCACAGGTGCCTTTGAAAAGGGGCTCGCCAAGAACCCGAAAAATGCCCGCGCTCGCCACTACCTGGGCATCATCTCGACCAAGCTGAATCTCCTGGACCGCGCCGAACGCGAATTCAAAACTGCTCTCGCCATTGACCCGGCTTACGGCGAAGCCCATTTCAATCTGGCCGTCCTGTATGCCACCTGGAATCCTCCCCAGTGGGACAAAGCCAAGAGCGAGTATGATCTTGCGTTGAAAAAAGGCGTCAATCCGGACGAAGCCCTGGAAAAACTGCTCAAAGGCAACGGCAAATCGGTTTCCGCCCGGTGAGGCAGGCGGGTGCAGAAGGCACCCTTGTGATTCCCCGTATCCGCATCATGCTGTGCGCATGACTCATACTTGCGCGGTGACCGGCAGGCAGCATGGCAGCGGAAAATTGTGCCCCTTGGCGGCGCTGCCTCCTCAAATAGCCGATCTCATCCGGGCCCGGTCACCCCACCTGGATGACAGTTCCTTGATTGGCCCTGATGTGCTAAACGAGGCACGGCTGGACTACGTGCGCCAGTTACTGCAAAACCAGTTAGGTGAGCTTTCTCATCTGGATGAAGAAGTGCTGCAAAGCCTGCACCGGCATGAAGTGCTCAGCGAGCATCCGGAGAAAGAGGAGGACATTGAAAACTCTACACTGACCGTGGGCCAGAAGCTGTCTGACAAGCTCGCTGAATTTGGCGGCAGTTGGACTTTCATCATGTCCTTCGGCGGCTTTATGGCCGTCTGGATCTTGCTCAATGTCATCTTCCTGGCCAATCGTGGCTACGATCCTTATCCGTTCATTCTGCTGAACCTCATCCTTTCCTGTCTGGCATCCCTGCAGGCTCCCGTGATCATGATGAGCCAGAACCGCCAGGAAGCCCGTGACCGCAAGCGTGCCGAAGGAGACTACAAGATCAATCTCAAGGCGGAACTCGAGATCCGCCATTTGCATGATAAGATGGACTACATGCTCCACCATCACGCCACGCGCCTGATGGAAGTGCAGCAAATCCAGTTAGAACTTTTGAGGGAGATGGCCAAAACAAGGACGCAGGGTGAATGATCGTGAAAAATGACAGCTGGCAGATGACGTTTCTTCCCTTACCTCCCATGCCTCCCCAGGTCCTCCGGCTGATTTTCCTCCTGTCTTTTTCGCTGATCATCTCTGCGCACGCACAAGACGCCGATGATGATGGCCCCACACCCAAGGCGAGCGTACAGCTCACTCATGGAATGGCCAAAATCCGCCTCTATGAGCCGGATGAAATCCCGCCGCGCGCCATTGTCATTTTTGGTTCCGGTGATGGTGGCTGGTCACCTTGGGAAGATTCCGTGGCCCATTGGCTACGCGGTCATGGTGCCTATGTAGTTGGATTTGACCTGCGGGCTTATGCCACCAAGGATTATGATCAAAGAACGTTAGGCCTAGACATGGCCGCCCTGGCGGCTGAAGCAACCCGGCGCTGCGAGGGGGCGGAGGTGCCGATCATTTACAGCGGCTGGAGCATGGGAGCCGTCCAGGCTGTGGCTGCTGCCGGTGGCAAAGAACGGCCCGCCAGTCTGGCCGGGCTGCTGCTCTTCAGCGCAGACAGCCGTGGGCGCTATGGATTGCGGGAAAAAGATGAACTGGGCATCACCCCCCAGGGGCCGGGGACGTTCGGCCTGTCAGAGTTCAATGCGGCCATGAAAAATCTGCGCGTGGCCCAGTTCCATGGCGGTGCGGATTTCATGGCTTCTACCGCCTGGGTGCAGAGCCTCAAATCCCCCAAAGCCCTGTATCTGGTGCCTGGGGCCAATCATGGTTTTGATGGTCCGGACGATTCCTTTGAAGAATGGGTGGCCAGGGGATTTAACTGGGTGCTGGGGGACAATGGAGCTTCATCCGCACCACCGGTGCATGACAGCAGCCTGCCGTGGGGACTTTCCCCTCTCTGGCCGGCAGCGGCCCTGGCCATAGTGCTGTCGCTCATTTTCATTTTCTCGCGCAAGCATTCTCTGCGGATTTTAGTCTGGGCCGTCACCATCATGGCCTGGCTGAATTTGCTGGAGGCCATGACGGTCAAGCCTCCCGAAGCCCTGGACTGGATGGACAACTGGCTGCCGCTGGGCATCAGCGACAATAGCCGCATTCTCCTGCTTTTTTCCGGTATCGGTCTTCTAGCCCTGGCCCGTGGCTTGCGAAGGCACAAGCACATGGCCTGGCTGCTGGCGGTGATCATGCTTTGTGTCTCGGTGATCGTCCATTTGACACGCGCTTTCCAATGGCACCACGCGCTGGCTGCGATGGTCCTGCTGGCCCCACTCATCCGCTGGCGCTCAACCTTCCTTGCACGGTCTGATGCACCATCTCTTCGTTTTGCCTTCATTAGCGTGCCTGTGCTTGCCCTGAGCCTGCTGATTTATGGAGTGACCGGCCTGCGCCAATTCAGTGAACGGGGGGAATTCGGCGAGGCTCTGAGCTGGACAGACTGCGTGAACGGCACCGCCTCCGCCATCATCCTGCAAAAGAGCAATCTGGACACGGATGGCAGCCGCAATGTGCGGATCTTTCTCTCCAACGTCCGTGGTGGCAGTCTGCTCAGCGCCCTGGCGGTGGTGATTCTCATGCTCAGGCCAGTCTTGAAAAAACGCATGCCCGAGGCCACCGCTGAGGAAAGGGACCGCGTCGCCCGTCTCATTGACCAGCATGGGAAGGATCCCATGGACAGCTTTGCCCTGCTGGAGGACAAGCGGTATTTTTTCAGCCAGGATTCTTCAGGCTTCATCGCCTATGCCCTTTGGCGAAAATATGCCGTCGCCCTGGCAGACCCTGTTTGTGCCCAAGACATGCGGCCCGCGCTCATCATCGAATTTACCACCTACTGCGCCCGCCAGGATTGGGAACCCTTGTTTTACTGCGCCCATGTCAGCAACCGCCAGCTGTATGAAGAGGCTGGATTTGTCACCGTCAAAGTGGGTGAAGACGCCCGGCTGGAGACCGCTGATTTCAAGCTGGAGGGCGGCAAATTTCAGAACCTGCGCACGGCCCGCAACAAGGCTCGTAAAAACGGCCTGACCTACCAGTGGTATGATGCACGACCGGCACCGGATCACGGCCTGGAGGCTCAGTTGCAACTGCTCTCCCAAGACTGGCTGGAAAACAAACATGGCGGAGAAATGACCTTCGACCTGGGCAGCTTTGACATCCCGACCCTGCGCACCCATGGAGTCTCAATCGTGCGCAACCCGGAGGGCCGCATTGAGGCCTTCGCCACGTGGTGGCCTTACGCCCAGGGTAAAGGTCGCTGTCTGGATCTGATGCGCGGACGTGACGAGGTGCGGGATGTGATGGACTTCCTCATTGTGGAGGCCATTGATCATTTTAAAACCCTCGGCGTAGAACAGGTCAGCCTGGGGAATGCTCCCCTCGCCAACATTGATGCCACCCAGGAAGATGCGAGCCTGAGCCGGGAGGAGAGGGCCGTAAAATTTCTTTTCGACAACTTTGACCGCTTCTATGGCTATAAGAGCCTGTTCAATTTCAAAAAGAAGTACCAGCCAGAATGGCAAGGCCGCTATCTGGCCTATCAACCCCGCACCCGCCTGGCCATGGTGGCTCTGGCAGTCGCAGGTGTCCACCTGCCCCGGGGTTTCAAAGGACTCATCGGATCGTGAGATCAAATCCACAAAAAGGCGCCTTGTCAGGGGCGGGTTCGTAAGCTCAGGATTCACGTGCCCGCTTCCTCTCTAGCCGCTGATCTCGTCTCCTGGTTCCACCAGACCGGGCGCGTGTATCCCTGGCGGCAGACACGTGATCCCTATGCGATTCTGGTCTCGGAAGTCATGCTGCAGCAGACCCAGATCAGCACCGTACTAGGCCGTGGATACTATGCCCGGTGGCTGTTGCGCTTTCCAGATTTCGCCACGCTGGCGGCTGCCTCGGAGAGCGATATCCTCACGGCCTGGGAAGGGCTGGGGTATTATCGTCGCGCACGGAATTTGCAGAAACTGGCTCAGGTGGTGATGGCAGAGCATGCTGGCATTTTCCCCCAGGAGCCTGCCGCCATTCTGGCTCTACCAGGCATCGGTCCTTATACGGCGGGGGCTATTTCGAGTTTTGCCTTCGGTCTGAATGAACCCATCGTGGATGGCAATGTGGCCCGGGTTTTGTCTCGTCTGGACAATGATGCGACGCCCATTGATTCCACAGCCGGGAGCAAGCGCCTTTGGGAACGGGCCACGGAACTGGTCCGCGCTACGGATGATCCTCGTGCCTTAAATTCTGCCCTCATGGAACTGGGGCAGACGATCTGCAAACCAGCACTGCCCCAGTGTCCTGACTGCCCGGTAAAGAAACATTGCCACGCCATTGATCCCTCCGGCCTGCCGGTCAAATCTAACAAGACCCAGATCACGGAAGTGACTGAACGGGTGATCTTTCTCCAGACTCCTCAAGGCGTGCTGCTGGAACAGGAAACTGGGGCACGGCGCACCGGCCTCTGGAAGCTGCCTGCGCTGCCGGAGGATGCCGAGCCAACGCCTCCCCTGCTGCTAAAGACCACCTATGGCATCACCCGCTACAAGGTGACCCTGTGGGTTCATGAGGCCCCGCCTAACCAAATGCATGAATGGCCAGCCTCTCATCGCCTCATTCCCCATGCTGAACTGGCAACGACGGCCATGCCCAGCCCGTATCGCCGGGCGCTGGAGAAGCTGCTGAAAAATTCCCTGTTCCGCCTGGAGTCCTGACGTCTCCCCAGGGCCACCTTGCACCTTGAATCAAGCCCTGCCTGCTGCTACTTCCTCTCCTTATGTCAAAAGGTCAGGGCAAAACCGCCACGCATTTCTTCCATCTCGGCTCCGAATCAGAGCCCTTCCTCTTTGCCAATGGCGATTCGCTGCCTGGCATCACGGTGGCCTATGAGATGTATGGCAAGCTGAATGCCAAAAAGAACAACGCCATCCTGCTCTTTCACGCCCTCTCCGGCAGCCAGCATGCCGCCGGCCGCACCGAAGAGATCGAAGGTCTCGGGGAACGATGGACCGATGACGTCAAGCCCGGCTGGTGGGACCTTTTTATCGGACCTGGCAAGGCACTGGATACCACCCGTTACTGCATCATTTGTGCGAATTACCTCGGCGGCTGTTACGGCAGCAGCGGCCCCACTTCCATCAATCCCGCCACTGGAAAACCCTATGGCAAGAGTTTCCCCCCCGTGCTTTCCAGCGATGTCGTGCGCAGCCAGATCGCCCTGCTGGACCATCTGGGCATCAGCCAGTTGCACGCAGTTATCGGGGCGAGCGTGGGCGGACTCCTGGCGCTGAATCTGGCCACATTATACCCTGAGCGGGTGCGCATCATCATCCCGGTGGCCACCGGCTTGAAGACCACCGTGCTTACCCGGCTGACCTTGTTTGAACAGGTCATGGCCATTGAAAACGACCCCCATTTCCATGGCGGAGATTATTACGAAGGTCCCGCCCCCGAATACGGCCTAGCCCTGGCACGCATGATCTCTCACAAGACATTTGTCCACCTGGACGCCATTGAAAAGCGGGCCAAAACCACGGTCAGCCAGCCCAATGGCCAGCTCTCCTGGTATAAGGTGGGCCATAATGTGGAAAGCTACATGCTGCATCAGGGAAAAAAATTCGTGAAGCGCTTCGATGCCAACAGCTATCTGCGCATCATTAACATGTGGCTGCGCTTTGACCCGCTGCGGGATGCCGGAGTGGACAGTTATGAGCAGCTCTTCGCCCGCAGCACCGCTGCAGGACATCATTACTTGGTCTTCAGCATTGATTCTGATTTCTGCTTTTATCCTGAGGAGCAGGCCGAAATGGTCTCCGCCCTGGAAAGGGCGGAAGTATCCTCCATGCACATCACCGTGCACTCCACCAAAGGTCACGATTCTTTCCTCCTGGAGCCTGAACTTTATACCCCCCACCTCGTCTATACACTCGAAGGCCGCTGGCAGAAAAGCTCGCTGGATGGCGAGGTGCAGGAGGTGGAGTGAATTATTCTAACCAGTTTTCAAATCGGAGATTAGGCACCTGAATAAAGTCTCGCTTGTTGGCAGTAAGTAACAAAGCATTATTTACCAAGGCTATAGAAGCCATTTTCAAGTCCATAGATCCAACGCGGAGCTTTTGACCGCGCAGGGACTCGAAGCGGGAAGCTGCAAGATCATCAAAATCCACAACATTCCACCTGGCAAAAAAGCGGGAAATCCCGGCTAGCTCATGGTATGCTGACACTTGACGAGAAATCTGAGACGTCCTGGCGATCAATCCCAACCAGCCTCTCATTTGTTCCTCGAAGGCAATCACCGTTGTGCCGATGCCTTCATCGGCATGCTCTTTCAACCGTTTAGATAATGAAAGACAGCGTGGATGTTCACGATACTTCAAAACCGCCAAGTGATTCGAATCAAGCAGTATCACATTCCACTCAGTTCATGTTTTGTTTGTTCACGCCTTAAGCGTGCACCCTCAGCATCGATTTCCTTCATCAATTCATCTCCACTGAACATGCCTATGGTGCTCATCCAAGCCCTTGGGTCAGGCTTGCTACTACCTCCCACATTAGTCTCCCAATCGGCGGCTTCGGCCGCAGGGCTAACCATTGTTGGGAAAGTGCTATCCATGTAGAAAAATATGGCGTTTTTGTCCAAAATCAACCCTGATTACAGCCCCATGGGCTGGTCTTCACCGATGACTTTGACCTCCATCTCCAGTTGCACCCCACGCTCACGCTGGGCGATTTCCTGGATCTCGGCCACAAGGTCTAAAACTTCCCGGGCGGTAGCACCACCGGAGTTGACAATGAAGTTGCCATGGATGTCAGAAACTATGGCCTTGCCCACGCTGCGGCCTTTGAGTCCCAGTTCATCAATGAGTTTGCCTGCACCGCAGACCTCAGGGTTTTTGAAAGCGCAACCTGCACTGGCCCCCACGGGCTGGCTGGTGCGACGTTTTTGGTGGGAAGCGGCGAGCTTGATATCAATCTCATCCTGAGGAGCAGGAGTGCCCTTGAGAACCGCAGAGACGATGTAACGCTCTTCAAACTCCGGCACGTTACGATAATGGTGCTCGATCTCGGCCAGGGGCTTTTCCTGGATCTGTCCATCGGTATCAATGAACCGTATGCTGACGATCTGATCAAAAGTCTCCGTTCCCATGGCACCGGCATTCATGCGGATGGCACCACCGAGATTTCCCGGCACGCCTTCCATCCATTCAAAGCCGCCTAACCCTGCATTGCGGGCACTGCTGGCGATCTTTTTCAACCGTGCACCGACGCCTACAACAAGCGTCTCGCCTTCCACCCGCACGTCTTCAAATTCCCCCTTTGCAGGATGAATGACTGCGCCACGAATGCCGCCATCCCGGACCAGCAGATTGGAGCCACGACCAATGACCCGGATGGGGACGGTATGGCTGCGCAGGTAGCGCACTACTTCAGCGAAACCTTCCACGCTGCGCGGCTCCACCCAATACTGAGCTGGCCCGCCAATGAGGAAGGTGGTGTGGCGATTCATCGGCTCATACAGCCGGGCTGTACCGCCGCCGTGGGCCTCAAGAAGAGAACAGAGTTTTTCTAAAACAGGCAGGTCACGGGCGATGCAACGCCCCACTTCATGCACGTTACCAGCACCGAGTGTGATAAGGAGATCTCCAGGCCGCAGCGCATTTCCAACCTTGTCTCGGGAGAGCAGCAGTGTCGGGGTGGACTGGGCCTTGGTCGCAGATTGGGCCATCACTTCCTCCACGATGGTTTCGCCACTCACACCTGGCAGTGGCTTCTCACTGGCGGCATAGACATCCGTCACGAAAAGTTCATCCACGTCCCCAAAACTGGCTCCGAATTCCTTCTTCAGGAGCTGAGTTCGGCTATACCGGTGCGGCTGAAAAAGACAGACGATACGCTTGGGTTGCAGCCCCTTCGCCGTGGCTAGGGTGGCGGCAATTTCGCTGGGGTGATGACCGTAGTCATCCACCACGGTGAAGAGCTCCCCGCTGTGTCGGATCTCAAACCGGCGCTTCGCCCCACGGAAACTTTTCAGGGCATGCTGGATGTTTTCAAAGGGAACACCCAGCTTCGTTGCCAGGGCGATGGCGGCGAGGGCATTGGAAACATTGTGTTTTCCTGGAATACCCAAGGTGGCCACGCCTAACAAACGATCCTTCTGATAGACTTCGAAATCGGAACGGTCTGGCTTCATGGCCAGGATGTTGGCCGAGAAATCAAAGTCCTGGGACCAGCCGTAGCTCACCCCTTGCGGACCGGAGCAGACCTCCCGCGCCACGGGGTCTTCGGCGCAATGCACCCAATGGCCTGGTGTCTGGGACAGAAGCTGGCGGAACACGGTTTTGATCGCCTCAATGCCATCGTAGAAATCCAGGTGCTCCGCCTCAATGTTCAGGATGATGGAATGCTCCGGATGGAAGTTCACCAGGGTCCCGTCGCTTTCATCCCCTTCAGCCACAAAAAGCTCCCCCTCCGCATCCCAATGCGCATTCGCACCCAGGATGGGGATTTCTGCGCCGACGTAGTGGCTGGGCTTCAGCCCCCCCTGGCGCAGGACGTGAGCCGTGAGTGCGGAGGTGGTTGTCTTGCCGTGCGTTCCCCCGACTACGACCCCCTTTTTGTTGGCCATGACAGCTGCCAGTGCCTCTGCCCGGCGCACCAGCGGGATGCCCTGCTTATAAGCGGCTTCATAGGCGACATTTCCTGGCTTGATGGCACTGGAGTAGATGACCATGTCGCATTCCTCCACTTCCTTTTCGGAGTGGGGGGAAAAAAACTGCAGCCCCAGTTTGACCAAGCGGTCCGTCTCCAGGGTAGTGACCTTGTCTGACCCACTGACCCGGTGACCCAGTGCCAGCAGCAGCGAAGCCAGCCCGCTCATCCCTGACCCGGCAACGCCGATGAGGTCAATGCGCATGGGGTGACGGCTTTCTTTGAGGAGGCTGAGGACGGCGTGGGACATGGAGTTGACCACGGTACGCGGAAGCGCAGCCTGGGCAAGGGGGAGCACGCACTGTTGCGGGCAATGGGAAGAGGCTCAGTCCCAGTCGCCATCCTGAATCAAAATCTGCCGCAGCTCCACACGACGTGGGGCGTTCATCTGTAACAGCCAAACAGTCGTCCTTCCGATTGCGGTCATTCCCAAGATTCGAGGGCCATCCATGGTAAAGTGATCTTCCCAGCGCTGATCGCGGGGATGAAAGAGCATTTCAACGATTCCAGTATCGGGGTCGCGCGAGGTCAAATTGGGGCCTTTGAACGCGTTGCACTTTCCGCATGAAAGAGCCAAATTTTGCAAAAGGCTCTCTCCGCGATGCTGGAGCGCAATAATATGCTCTATATGAAAACTCTGGGCGGTTTCGTGCTCCTGCTTCAGGCGGCAGTATTCACAACGACCTACCGCCCTCTGCACGACAAGTTGGCGAGTTCGTGAATCAATCACAACTTTCCAGCTTTACGCAGCACACGGCGAGCGTGGGCCTGCATTAGAGAAATCATTGCCACAGTGTCAGCATAAGATTCGTACTGGCGCTGCTCCTGGTCAGTCAACTGGCCTTCGCGCGATTTGTGTGCCATCACTTCGGCCAGCTCCTGCATTTCAGGTGAAGACCGCAGGCCTAAAATCGCCTGCGCGGCATCCTCGTTCATCATGCCAGCAAACGGATCAAGCAGACCTTCTTGGGGTTCAGTGATCGTTGTCATGAGAGAATGTTAAACGGAAGATGATCGCAAGGCAAGCTGGCTTTAAGGCCCACTCCTCCTCGTAAAACAACCAGATCCTAGTTTGATTACTGATACAGTTACCCCTTCAGCCGCACCCACGTGGCACCCCAGCCGCCGGATCTTTCCCCTGCGGGCCAGGCGAAGGATTCGACCATTTTCATGCGGGATAAAGCGGCATGCACTCCTGTGCGCAGGGTGCCGGTGCCTTTGCCATGGATGACGCGAACATTCAAAATGCCTAGTTTCTGGCACTCCTCGAGGTAGTCCACAAGCAGGTCCCCGACCTCGTTAGGGCGGAATGTGTGCAGGTCCAGTTCATCCGTGATAGGAATGCGGACAGGCTCCTCCTCTTCTTCCATCTTTCCATTAAACCATGGACTGCCAGCTTTGCCAGAGGACATAGGTTCCTGTGGCCAAAACCAGGAGTGCAAAACCCTGCTGCAATCTTTTTACCGGTAGGCGGCTGGACAAATAGCTGCCCGCCAGAACACCGGCAATCGCGATGGAGGCAAAAAGCAGGGCCAGAGGCCAGCGAGGCGGGGCCTCACCAAGGTGACTGAGGAAACCTGCGGCTGAATTAAAAGCGATGACCGCCAACGAGGTGCCTGTGGCCATACGCAGTGGCAGCCGACCAAATTTGATCAACGCGGGCACCAGCAAAAATCCGCCACCTACGCCGATGAAACCTGTCAGCACCCCCACACCCAGGCCGGCCAACAGGCAGCGGTATGGACGGCACTCTACAGGCAGGACAAGCTCCCGCCTTGCCCCTAACAATAAATTTAAAGCCACCGCCACCATCAGCACAGCAAAAAGGATCATCAGGATAGGCGCAGGTACGAGCGGGGTCAGGCGCGCGCCGCCTACCGCCCCGGCCATGCCAGATAAAGCAAACATCAGGGCTGCGGGTAGGTGAAAATCCCCGGCACGCCCCCTCTGCACAGCCCCTACCAGCGATGCTGTGCCGACGACGAAAAGACTGATGCCCACCGCTTCACGGGCAGGCAGACCTGCCAGATAAACCAGCACTGGCAGTGTGATGATGCTGCCACCCGCACCCGTGAGTCCCAGGGACAGGCCGATAAAAATTGCGCCAAAAAGGCTGAGCATGTTCATGGCTGACGGCGCTCCCGCTTCAATAGACGGGAAAAAAGGCGGTGATAAGAATGGACGGCCTGCACTGCTTGGCCATCACGCTGCACGGGGTGTCCAGCATTTGCCCAAGCGAAGATGCCGCCTTCCAGATTAGTCACCTGAGGAATGCCCGCCTGATGCAACCGACGGGCAAGATTGCAAGCACGGTATCCGGCGGAGCAATAAACCACGTATTGCTGCTGCGGGTCCCATTTTCTTAATGCCTCATCCTCCACCGTTTCAGCGTCCACATGCAGGGCTCCTGCCAGATGACTAACGGCATATTCTTCATCCGAACGTGCATCCACCAGCACCGGAACTGCACGTGCCTCATCCGTCAGCCATTCTCGAAGCCCGGTCGGTGATACTTGGGCCACATCGGGAAAACGGTCACGGATGACCGATACGGCCCATGCAGTCCCCCGGCGGTGATCCATCAGCCACCAAAGCAGGGCAAGTCCTGCGGCGAGACCGAGAAATGCATAAAGGGCGAATGGCAGCCAGGCTCGCATGAAAGGATTTCACTACTCAAACTTGATGTAGGCGTGCCCCAACAGTTGCAGGTCCACCAGCCTTGGAAATGCACCCACTACCAGCTTCACACCAGGCATCAGTTCTGTGGATTTAACGCCTTTTTGCTGCATCGTATTTTCACATAGTTCGATCTGGACTCCACGCCCCACCAGCTCGGCCAAAATTTCCCCATTGGGATTATCGGCAGTTTCTGCTTTTAGCCGGGCACGTGCGGCAGGATTCACCACGGCATGAAGCCCCGTGCCATGATAGACCAGATGCAGTTTCACCTGATCCGCTGTGATACCCTGCTTTTCATACGTGTTGATGAGCTTGCGGGCATAAAATAGGCCCTTGTTGACGCCTTCGTACTGAAGGTCATCCGTCACCTGATAAACAATGCGCAAATTCTCCCGAATCTGGATTGGGATGACCGACACAGCAGCGTCCTCAGCTTGTAGCCATGAAGAACTAAATGCGACGAATAAGACCAGGGGGAAAAGGAGTGCACGCATCATAGAAGATTAAAATTTGGCTTTGGCAGTGGTTTTCAAAGAGCTGGCGATTTTCTCAAAAGCACCGTCCACCAAGACGACATCGCGTCCCTGCTGAGCCAGATACGCCGTGGCCAAACTGGCCCGTAGTCCGCTGCCACAGTGGACATAAAGACGCCGATCCGCAGACAGCTCTTGGATGCGAGCCGCCAGGCGGGTATGGGGGATGTTTAAGGCTCCCTCCACATGCCTTTCGGCGTATTCATCCGCTCCGCGTACATCCAGCACCTGCGCCTCGGGCTGAGTGTCCAGCGCCTCATGAAGCTGGTCCGTCGTGATGTATGCCTGCGTGGTCATCAGAGCATCACTGGCCTCTTGGATTTCCGCCAGCGTCATCCATGCCGCCACATCATCCAGACCGATGCGGATCAACTGACGCACCGCCGCCCCTACCTCCGAGGGGTCATGCACAATCAACAGGATCTGTGCTCCCTCTTCTACATAGGACCCAGCCGCAATGGGTAGCTTGCCCCCTGCCAGGGGTGCCAGCAGAGCCCCTTTTACATGCCTTTGCATGAAGGCGGTTCGATCCGAGCGCAAATCCAGAACCACCGACTTCACCCCACCAAGAAAGACGGACAATTCGGCCACCGAAAGATGCTTCGGCTGCGGCAGCTTACCTTCCGGGAGGAGGACCGGTCCGGCTCTGTTATCCCGCTTCATCCGCGCAAAGTAGAGGGGCGGCGCGGGTTGCCCCGCCAGGATGTCCTTCACAAATTCGTCTTCCCCCTCGGTCAGCGCCTTTTTGAAAGCCGGGTTAAAGAGGCGCTCATAACCCATCACACTATTGGGGATGGCCCCCAAAGATTTGCCACAGGCACTCCCTGCACCATGCGCAGGCAGGATCTGCAAATGTTCTGGAAGGTCCTCCGTAGCGCGTAAGTTGGCATAAAGGACTCGTGCGCTTGATTCCATCACCCCTTTCTGGCCCGCCGCGCTTTCCAAAAGGTCTGGACGCCCCACACCCCCCACAAAGATAAAGTCTCCACTCAGCAGGCCCATCGGCAATGTCGCCCCGCCGCCGTGATCGGTCACCAGATAGCTCAGATGTTCCGGCGTATGTCCGGCGGTCAGCAGCGCTTTGAACTCGATCTTGCCCACATGAAAAGAATCCCCGTCGCGGAGGAAATGCGCCTTGGGATTCCCATGCGCCCATTCAAACTGCCAGTCCGGGCCACCTTCTGCGGAAAGATAGGCCTCCACTCCATGATGTGTGACCAGCTCCCGCGCACCGCTGAGGTAATCCGCATGAATGTGCGTTTCGGCAACGGCAGTGATGCGCAGGTCATTTTCTGCCGCCAGCTTTAAATAGCGGTCCACATCACGCTCAGGATCCACGATTACAGCTTCGCCGGTGCGCTGGCAGCCGATGAGGTAAGCATTTTGAGCCAGGGATGAATCAGTGATCTGTCGAAGAAACATGGTTGTGGAGGGGTAAAATTTGAAGAGTGCGAAGGTCAGGCCGAACAATTCTTTGCGGAGCCGCAGCTCTGTCCAGACACACGATTCCATGGCATTTTAGAAAGCAGGATGGCCAGTCCGCACCATCCCGTGCTACCGGCCAGCATCAGTCCCGCTCCAAAAAAAGCGCTCAGGAACACCCAATAAGGATGCACCGTCAGTGACAAGGCTGCGCCGGTCAGCACGCCTGTGCCGATGGTTAATTGAACCTGTTGCATGAGAGGAAAGACCTTTTTGTCCGCACTCGCCACGGGCAGTCCCGCTGCCTTCCAGGCTTCAATGCCGCCTTCCAAATTTTGCACTTGGTCAAAGCCGAGCTGCTTCAGTTTCTCCTGGGCCTTTGTACCGCGTTTACCGCTTTTGCAGTGAATGACCAAGGATTTATCTTTGGGGAGCTCGGACGCGCGTTTTTCCAATTCGCCCAAGGGGATGAGCCGGGCGGCGCTGATGTGTTCCTCGGCATGCTCGACTGGCTCGCGCACATCCACCAAGTGGCAGCGCCCCTCGGTGATGAGCTGTTTCAGTTCCGCAGGGGTGATTTGGGTTTGCATTGCGATGAAAAGTTATGGGGTTAAACTCCTTATGCTCATCAATACCATATTGCTATATAGCGATATATAAATATGTTTGTTTCATGCTCCGCAAAAAAGAATCTGAATCCCCGCCGACATTGATGTCTGACATGGCGCTGGAGTTGATCGCATTCCGTTTTCGAGCTCTGTCCGAACCGATGCGGTTGAAGCTGCTAAACCTGCTAATGCAGGGTGAACGCACCGTCGGACAGCTTGTGGAAGCTTCTGGCTCCGGTCAGGCAAACGTCTCCAAACATCTGGCTGTGTTGCGAGATGCGGGGATGATTGGCATGCGTAAAGAAGGGCTGTCCACATACTGTTATATCGCCGACGCGATGGTGAATGAGCTCTGCGAAATGATGTGCCGCCGTCTGCGTGAAGAAATGGAGGCCCGGGCCAGAGCGCTGGCCTTTGATCCCAAGATCTGATCTCTTTGACTGCATGATGGAACTCAAAACTCTGCTCATCGCCAAAGCTCACGAGCTGGGATTTGCCGACTGCCGCATCGCGCCTGCAAAACCAGCCGCGCATCGGGAGCTTTATGAGCAATGGGTGGCGGAGGGCAAGTATGGGGACATGGCCTGGATGGCGCGAAACATGGACCGCCGCACAGATCCCACCATCGTCCAGCCGGGGGCGAAAACCGTCATCGTCCTGGCCATGAATTACTTCCAGGGGCCCGCGCCTGCGACCGCTGCGGGGGGGTACAGGATCGCCCGTTATGCCTGGAATGAGGACTACCATGACCTCATTGTAAAAAAGCTCAAAGACCTGGATGCCTTCCTCATCCAGCAGGGCGGCACGCAGCGGTACTATGTGGACACCGGCCCGGTGCTTGAGCGGGACTTCGCCAGTGAGGCCGGCCTGGGCTGGGGCGGGAAAAGCACCATGCAGATCCACCGCCAGTTAGGCACCTGGTTCTTCCTGGCGGAACTCATCACCACCCTGGATCTGCCCGTGGACACACCCGCCAGGGATCTCTGTGGTAAATGCACCCGCTGCATGGTGGCCTGCCCCACACAGGCCATCACCGCGCCCCGGCGCATGGATGCGCGCCGCTGTGTGAGCTACCTCACCATCGAAAGCAAAGGCCCCATCCCGCTCGAATTCCGCCGGGCCATGGGGGACCGCATCTATGGTTGCGATGACTGCCTGAGCGCCTGCCCCTGGAACAAGTTTGCCCAGGTTTCCCATGAGGCCACTTTTCAAGCCAGGGAATCCGTCTTTAACAAAAAGCTGTCCGATTTTCTGACGCTCACGGATGAGGACTTCCGCACCCTCTTTGCCAAATCACCCATCAAACGCATCAAGCGACCAGCCTTCATCCGCAATGTCTGTGTGGCCCTGGGCAATGTCGGCAACCTGGAGGATCTGCCCTTGCTGGAAGCCGCCACTCATGATGAACATCCCCTCATCTCCGAGCACGCCCTCTGGGCAGTGGAAGAAATCCATCGGCGTCATGCGGAGAGTCTAACAGCGTCGGCTGCCGTCGGCGACACGGCTTTTTAAGCAATCCTAATTGCTCTAGAGCGGAGGCTTTTCACTGTAGGCCATGCCTGATATTTCACCTGACGCGGTTATTGCTCTCATTTTAGAGCATCACATCGTGGAAACAAATGAACCTCTAACACCCGATTCAGACCTGTTTTCAAGAGGTCTGGATTCACTGGCCATGATGCAGTTGATGCTGCAATTGGAGCGCCAGTTCGGCGTACGCATTTCGCCTTCTGAAATGACACGCAATCATTTTGCCACGGCGACGGTACTGGCCACCTGGCTATCGCATCCTAACCGTTCCATGTCATGAACATGCGGGCGGACGTGATCGTCGCAGGAGGAGGCAGCGCAGGTCTGGCCGCCGCGTTGGCCGCAGCCCGGAAAGGCGCCCGGACCGTACTCCTGGAGCGGCAGACAAAACTGGGCGGCATGGGCACCAATGCCCTTGTGCATACCTTTTGTGGGCTTTTCCACCCCGATGCGAGCCAGCCCTGGGCCTGGTTAAATCCTGGTATTCCCACAGAGATTGGCCAGTCCATGATGGAGCGCACCAGCCAGACGGCCCCGGACCTGATGGGAAAGGTGTATGTGCTGCGGCAGCACCCGTCCCTCTACGCTCGGATCGCCGATGAGATGTGCCTTGCAGAGCCTCAGTTAACGGTCCTTAGCGGAACCGAATGGACCGGGCTGAAACAAGGAGAAGCCGGATGGGAATTAGACATCATCACCCGTGGCAACTGCCAAGAGCTGAATGCAAAAGCCCTGGTGGACACGACGGGCGATGCCACAGGAGCCCGCCTCCTGAACCCGGTCTGGTGTGAGCAAACCGAAGGGGCACGTTTATACAGGCCCGCCTATATTTGCGCCTTCCACGGAATGACCGGCACCCACGATGACGGGTGGCGCTTGCAAGTGGGAGCTCTCATCGTCAGGGCGGTGCGCGATGGCTTGCTACCCGTCGCATCCATGGGGGCCGGATTTCGTGATTCGCCCTTCCCAGGAGAAACCTTTCTCACCGTGGATCTTGAGGCCGGCCAGGGTGAATGGGACCCCTTTGACCCAGTGAAGCGAGCACGTGTGGAGCAGGAAGGAAGGGAAATAGCCATGGCACTGTGGTCTTTCCTGCGCAGCAAACACGCAGATTTTAGCGAATGTCCGCCACCCATGCTCCCGACAAAAGCAGGCATCCGGGAGACTGCCCGCTACATTGGAGACTATGTGATCACCGGAGATGATCTGGCGACCAGCCGCAGGTTCGACGATGACATCGCCCTAGCCGGATGGCCGATGGAAAAGCGGGAAAATGCCCGTGGCCCGAAGTTCCGCTTTTTTGATGAAGCCAAGCCCGCCGGCATCCCTGCCCGCTGTCTTTTCCGCCAGGATGTCCCCGGCCTATACTTCGCCGGGCGCTGCATGTCTGCGGACCATGAAGCCCTGGCGTCCCTGCGGGTCATGGGCACCTGCATGGCCACTGGGCAGTCAGCGGGAGAATTGGCAGCAAAACATGCCAGTCAGCACTGAAGAAAGACCAGGAGATTTTGCTCCGCCATCATAGCCCAGATGCCTTGCCTGGTACACGGGGATCATGTGCTGGCACCAGCAGCTTCCTTTGGTCATCCCACATCACTGCCTGGCAGGCACCGAATCCTGGGGACTCACTCAGTTTGTGCCCCAGCGCCTCCACCCGCTTGCGAGTACTGCGATCAAATTGAGTTTCGATTTTCAGTTCGTCCGGGCTCCATTGATGATGAAAGCGTGGCTCTGCCAGGGCGGCGTTGGGCTCCATCCCATCGTCAATCACATGACTGATCAGTAGCAAAGTCTGCGTTATGATCGTCGGCCCTCCTGCCGCCCCCACCGATAGCATCGGCTGCCCCTCTTTAAAGACCAGCGTGGGACTCATGCTGGAAAGCGGACGCTTGCCCGGCGCGATGGAATTGGCCTCAGCTCCCACCAGCTTAAAAGCATTCGGCACCCCTGGCTGCACGGCAAAATCATCCATCTCATTGTTTAGCAGCACGCCCGTGCCCGGAATCACCACCTTGCTGCCAAATGCCGTATTGATTGTCTGATTCAAGGCCACCCAGTTACCCTCCGCATCCGCTGTGGAAAGATGCGTGGTGTGCTTCCCGAAGATGTCGCCTTCCCAACGCGGCGGGGTATTGTGACCAGGCACAGAGGTGGCGTGATCCAGATCAATTTTACGGCTCAGTTCCGCTGCGTATTCCTTGTCCACCAGTCCTTTGGGCACCTGGGCAAAGTCGGGGTCTCCCAGCCAGTGTGCGCGGTCAGCAAAGGCCAGTTTCATAGCCTCCGTCACGACATGGATCCGGCTGCTGGCGCGGAAATGGCGGATGGGAAAATGCTCCAGGATGTTCAAGATCTGCGCCACATGCACCCCGCCGCTGCTCGGCGGCGGCATGCAGACGATTTCGTATCCGCGGTAACTGGAGCGGATGGGTTCACGCTCCACCGCTTTATAATTCCGAAAGTCCTCCACGGTGGCGATCCCTCCATTTTCCTTCATCCACTCCTCGGTCTTGCGTGCGAACTCTCCTCCGTAAAACCATTCGAGACCATGCTCGGCAATGGCGCGATAGGTTTTTGCGAGGTCTTTTTGCACCAGCGTATCCCCTTCTTTGAATGCGGAACCATCTGCTTTTAAAAAGATGGACGCTGAGGCTGGAAAAAGACGCAATTTGTCAGCCGTGGCCTCCAGTTTGCGAGCATACACCGCATCCATCTGAAATCCCTTTTCGGCCAATTCAGCCGCAGTTTTCAAGTGATCTGCCAGAGTCAGTCGGCCATGTTTTTTTAATGCCAGATCATAGGCCTTCAAAACACCAGGGATGCCGGATGCCAGCGCCCCGGTCTTGCTAGCTTCATCATCAAGTTTGCCCGCCTTAAGATACATGTCACGATGGGCCTTTGCAGGAGCCATTTCCCGGCCATCAATGGCGGTCAGACTGCCATTGGCCGCACGGATGACCAAAAAACAGCCACCGCCAATTCCAGAATTATGTCCGTCCACGATGCCCAACGTCAGCCCCGCCGCCACCGCAGCATCCACGGCATTCCCCCCTTTGGCATAAGCAGCGCTGGCAGCATCTGTCGCAAGTGGATGCACAGTAGCCGCAGCAAATTTGGCATACCCCGCCTCCTCCGCCAAAGCGTTGACTGACAACAATCCGACGAAAATAAAACAAAACAGCGATTTCATCGGTCTCTAAATAGCTATTTTCTGCATCCGCGTCCATCACTCCCCATGAAATGATTTATCGTCTATTTCTCTGCCTTCTGCTCCTGCCGTGGCTCATCTCATGCAGTTCCTTGCAGCGACTGGCCAAAGCCGGTGCAGCCAAACCTTCGCCTTTCCTCGCCCACGCTGGGGAACTGAAAAAGACCCAGGCAAAGCATGACCCCTTTTTGCGGGTCTGGCGCAATTCATCCCGCAAAGTCTGGGAAGAGGCTGAAAAGAAAAAGAATCTCTACATCGCCCCTGTCTCCCTGGAGCATCTGCGGCCCATGACCAAGCCTCTTTCACGTGTCGAGGTGCGGGAAAAAACACGCCAGAAGGAAGCCCGCGAAATGGGCGAATACGCGCGGGAACAATTTGCCAAAGCCTTCCGGGCCTCCGCCAACCCCCATTATCAAATCGTGGATGCTCCTGCAAAAGACGCTTTGAATTTGGAACTCGCGATCATCGAATTCAATCCCAATGCCATCAGTGCAGGCCTCACCCGCCGTGCCATCAACATCCTGGCGGTACCAGGGGCAGAATCACTGGTCGGGCGCCCTCTCAAAGGAAACATCGCAATTGAAGGCCGGGTATGGGACCCTCACCAGAAAGAGAGCCTGTATGAATTTGCCGATGCGGAGCATAACCGCTCCGCCTTGATCCTTTCCATCCACGACTACAATCCATACAGCGCTGCCCGCAAAATCATTCGCGAATGGGCATCGCAGTTTGAGCAAATCACCCGCACCCCAGCTGGGGGCCGGGTAAAAGACAGCCCGGCGTTCACGATTTGGCTGTGGTAATCAGTCCTTACGTTTCAAATTGATCCAGGCCTTCCGGTAGGTGAACGCAATGGCCATGATCCCAATTCCCAGCAATACGGCTCGGGAAGGTTCAGGCACAGGAAGAGCATTCAGTTGAGAAGCTGGGGTCCACAATATTTCAGCAGCGTCATCACCCTGCTCTGAAGCACCCGCAGCCAGTACGGCAATCGCGAGTGAAGTCAGCCAGTAGAAAAATTTGCGCATAAGATCGGAGGAAAAATCTATGGGCTTCATCCAACCAAAAAAGGCCTGTCATGACAAGGCAAAAACCGTCATGACGCCCACGCACCCCACTCAGCGCCGCCACTGGTACATCCAGCGCTCAGAGATCACTTTATCCCCGTCTTTCATTTCACACATCATCTCCAGGAGATTGGTCTTAGGCGGAACATCCAGCTTGAAGAAGGCCCGCCAGCCACCTGTTTCGCGGTTATGCATCACGCGCTTGTCCAGAATTTTGGCGTCTCCATTGCTGATCACCACTTCCAGTTCAGGCACCCAGTCCTGCGGCTTTTTCAGATTCAGCCCGCCTTTGGTGAAATCCACCACATATTCGTGATCCTCCTTTTTCATCACAAACCCGCGTCGGGTGGAAATGACTTTGCAAAGCAGACCGGGGAGTTGTTCCTCCAGCCAGGCCAGGCGATACTCCACATTGAGTGGCTCTTCAGGTGACTTGGGCAGTTCCGCGGGTCTCCACATGGCCACAATGTTATCCCAAGTCTCTTCCCCTGTAGAAAGCTCAACAAGGACGACCGAGCCCTTTGTGAATCCTTTGATCGGCTCCACCCACACAGCCGGGCGGTTATGATACATGGCTTCCAAGTCCTGGAAATTGTTGAAGTCACGATCCCGCTCACCCAGGCCAAAGCCTTTCAGCTTGTCGGTTTCGAAAATGCTCAGTCGCAGGTCACGGCTGACATCCAGCGGACGCCAGATAGAGGGACCATCGGCGATCTCAATCTGCAAGCCATCACTGTCATGTACTTCAGGACGGAAATCGTAAGGCTTGGGATGGCTGTTTTCGCCGAACCAAAACATGCTGGAAAACGGGGCGATGCCCAGCATTTCCACCGGCTGCCGCAGATGCAGCGTTGCCTTCACCAGCATGTCCGTTGTCTTCCCGGGGGAAGTATCGAACTGATAAGCCCCAGTGATGCTGGGACCATTCAGCAGAGCCAGGATGCGAAAGTATTTTTCACCGGGCTTAGGCTGCTGAAACCAGAAGTGCGTGAAGTCTGGAAATTCCTCAGGCTTGCCGCCGATGGTATTGACCGCTACACCACGGGCACTGATGCCGTAGCCAAGTTCCGTCGTCACCGCACGGTAGTAGCTGGCACCCATGAAGACCATGAATTCAAACCGCTTATCCATCAGCGAATGCGGTGCCAAAACGCGAAAACCTGCATACCCCTCTGGCTTCTTGAAATTTTCCGGCAGTTTTAGATCTGCGTAGTCAAAGAGTTCGGGATTAAACGGCACGGGCGTGCTGGCAGCACCGTCCACACGATAGAATTCTACCGGCTTTTTGAACATCCAGCCTGGGTGAAAAAACTGGACGCGGTAAGATTCCTTGTCCTCCGAATAAAGAGCTTTCTCTTCCCGAAACCGGATCTTCCGGTGGCCGTCGTATTTAAGGGATTCAAAAAATGGATCCAACTGCTGCGAAGGTGCCTCATAGGGTTTCAGCGCCAACTGGGCAGCCAGCTTCTGCAACGACTCAAAGTCCGTTACATCCGCCAATGTCAAATCAGCGGCATGGGTGGCAAGACAGGCGGCTGTACAAAGAGACAGAATCAGGGACCCTGAGGAACGGGGAGCAATCATAGAGAACGCTGGGGAGCGGCGCTAGAATGCTCTCTGGCTACGAGCAGTCAACAAAGGGATGCAAGTTATCAATCTTCTACACCTAGACTGGCCTTCAAACGGGCCATCTGGGATTTCAGAAGCTGGATTTCAATTTCCATGCGTTCTTTCCACTCCTGATCCTCAGTCGAGGGTGGGGACGCCGGAGCAGCCGGAACGATGATCTCCTCCTGCGGTGCGATCCCTCCAGGTTCACCTGTTAAGAGCTGAGCATACAATGCTACCCGGCGGCCAGGCCCCGCTGGCAGGCAGGCTACCACCGGACCCTCTGGATAACTGATGAGGCCTGTTAGCTCCGCCTCCACACTTTCCAGGTCTGGAAAAGTCTGCAAGCGGTCCGTGCGCTGGCGCAATTCACCCACCGTCTGGGCTCCGCGCAGCATCAGCACGGCCAGGAGGGCGGTGGCGGGCTTCTCCAGCCGGGGCAGCTTGCCCTTCAAGTTATGTCGGAATTTTTGCACCCGCGCCCCTGCCACAGTCACCTGGAAGACCCACCCACGGGTTTTCAGGTTTTCCAGCGCACGCTGTACCGTGGATTCATCCAGGCTCATCACCGGATCCCGGTTGGTGGACTGATTGCAGGCTGAAACCAGGGAATTAAGGGTCAGCGGGTAATAATCCGGGAGCGTGATCTCTTTTTCGACCAGACAGCCGAGGATGCGAGCCTCGACAGGCGTGAGTTGGGGAGGAGTGGCGGTTGTTTCCATGTCATATCCTGGCCCGCGATTCCATCCCCTGCAAGACTCCGGGCGATTCTCTCCCTCGTAACGAAACGAATTTCCCTTTGCACCAGGGCGGCGTATCCCGCATACATCCTCCCCCTCACATCTAACCAGCAAACCCCGGTTCGATTCTCAAGGAGCCCAACCCTATGCCTACCTACGAATACGAATGCCAGACTTGTGGCCATCAATTCGAAACACGCCAGTCCATGAAGGACCCACATTTGACGGATTGCCCCGTCGAAGCATGCGCGGGTCCGGTGAAACGCAAAATCGGCCTCGGTTCCGGCCTGATTTTCAAAGGCAGTGGTTTTTACATCACCGACTACCGCAGTGACTCCTACAAGGCCGCCGCGAAAAAGGATTCCGCTGCCTCCAGTACTTCCAGCACCCCGGCAGCAGCCCCCAGCACCCCTGCCCCGCCGAAACCTTCAGGAGCGTAAGCCCCCTCAGGGCCATTCGATTTCATTCGTCAGCATCGAATCATCATCGAAGAGAAATCTGCCGATGAAGTCCTTCTTTTCGATGAGCAGTTCCGCGAGCCAAAAGCGGTCATCCGCCCACATTTCCTCAAAAGGCAGCGCATGGAGTGACGTCCACAGCGGCACCGCCTCCGGTGTCTCAATGGCCTCCCCTTGCCATTCCGTGGCCCGGTAAACATCCACATGGAGGGCCAGCCCGTCCACAAACTGGAACCATAGTTCCCCGTGCTTGACGGGATTGAGGGCCGTAACGCCGAGTTCCTCCTGGGTTTCCCGGATGGCGCACTCAATGGAAGTTTCCCCAGGATCCATTTTTCCCCCTGGCCCATTGATTTTACCTGCGCCCAGACCCCTCTTTTTGCGAATGAGGAGCACTTGTTCCCTGGCCTCATCCACGATGAACATGAGGGTGGCGCGGATGCCAGGTTGCCAGTGGGTCCAGTCAGGGGTCATAAGGGAGCGCGGAGGATGGCATGCTGCGGACAGAATGCCACCCTGGATGTCCTGGGCGGATATCAAAGACTGATCACGGTCTGGAGCGTATTTGCGGCACCGGGTGCAATGCGAACAACCGCCTCACCAGCATTTGCGGCTTCGACACAAAGAAACTGAAGGTAGGCCTCATCTGGCAGGTCCCCTAACCGTTTGGATTTTTCGATCCAGGGATTCCACACCACCGTCGTCTGACTCCCAGCTTTTTCGATGCTCAGCGTACGGCCCAGTGCAGGGTCTTCCACCTTCACAGTGCCTGTGCTGACGTATTGGCGGTCCACTTCACGGTCAAATGTGATGTCCCCCGTCTGATGCCGCATCGTCCGCTCACCGACGGTGTCCAGGTACTCCGCGTCTGCGAGTCCCTTCACGGTCACTTGGCCGATATCTCCCACCGTGAGGTAAGTATGCAACGCGTCCGCCACCAGAAGCTCCGTTCCGCTTTTGTTGATGGTTTGAAGAGAAACATCCAGCTTGGCTCCCAGAATCACGGTCACATGAGCTTCGAATTCATGCGGCCAGAGTTCATGCGTGCTCGGATCGCTGCAAAGGACAAAGGACATCTTCACCCCTTCCTCAGATTCGCTGGCTTCCATCAGCTTCCAGGGACGCGTGCGCGCAAAGCCATGCATTGGCTTGCTCTCATCGGAAGGATGCGGGCCGAACCAAGGCCAGCAGACCGGAATGCCCCCACGGATGGGTTTTCCCGGCTCCAACAAGGCCTGTGGGCTGAGGTAAAGCACCGGGGAATGACCGGACGGTGCCCACTCCATCACGTGCGCACCATGGAGGGCGATACGGGCCGTACAGGCGGGGTGTTGAATCACAAAGACCGGATAATCCGGAATAGCTTCCGAAAGGATGATGGAGGCAGGGAGCGACATAAGGGGCAGTTTAAATGAAACGTTGAAGAAGCGGCTTCAGGCTTTGGACGATTTTCTCTGGCCACAGCTTGCGGTCAGTCATGATGGCACCATCCAGTGCCCGATGCTCGGGCCATTTAGGTTCCAGGGGAATACGTGGGATGACTTTCGCAATGATTGCCTTGGCCATCGCCGCATTGGCGGAGACATGGGCCATCACCGCATCGGCAGTGACATGAGCTTCATCCGTTTTCCAGCAGTCGTAGTCAGTGATCATGGCCAGGGTGGCCAGAGAGATCTCAGCCTCGCGGGCCAGCTTGGCTTCCGGCAGGTTGGTCATGCCGATGACATCGAAGCCGAGCTGCCGGTTGGCATTGGACTCTGCCCGAGTAGAAAAAGCCGGCCCATCCATGTTCACATACGTGCCGCCATTGTGCACCGTGGCACCAGCTGCCCGCGCCTCCTGGGCCAGCAGATTGCGTAAACCCGCGCTGATGGGATCCGCAAAAGCCACATGTGCAACCAACCCACGACCAAAAAAAGTATGGTGCTCGCGGCGGCTGGTACGATCATAAAACTGGTCCGGCAGCAGCACGTCACGGGGTTTATACTCCTCCTTGAGACTGCCCACGGCCGTCACAGCGATGATCCAGCGCACATTCAGGGAGCGCATGGCCCAGATGTTCGCCCGGTGGTTGAGCTCCGTCGGGAGTATGCGGTGGCCTTTGGCATGGCGCGGCAGGAAATAGACCCGGCGACCAGCAAAGGTGCCGCTGACGATTTTGTCCGAAGGGGTGCCGTAGGGAGTAATGACCTCGATTTCCCGGCATCCTTCGAACCCATCGAAATCATATAGGCCGGAGCCGCCAATGATGCCGATTGCTGGGGTAAAGGGATCTGACATGCCTGTTATCATAGGGTTTAGGGAGACTGGGTTCAAGGACACGCCAAGGAAAAGACTTCGTTTCCTTGCTCCTTCGCCTGCTTTAGTATGGAGAATGACGCTGTCCGAGATCCCTATTTCCACCCCGTCGCTTCTGTTTCCGGCCATTTCGCTGCTCATGCTGGCCTATACCAACCGCTTCCTGGCCCTGGCGACCATCATCCGCAATCTCCACGCTTCCTGGCGTGAGAACCACGACCCTCTGCTGGAAGCCCAGATCAGCAATCTGCGCCGTCGCATCGTCCTCATCCGCAACATGCAGACCGCTGGCGTCGTCAGCCTCATCGCCTGCACCATCAGCATGGTGTTCCTGTTTTTTAGCCATCAGCTTGGCGGACAGGTGTTCTTCTTCATCAGCCTGATTTTCATGATTGTCTCCCTCAGTCTCACTTTAAACGAAGTGGTCATTTCTGGACGGGCGTTGGATATGCAGTTGAGTGATATGGAGCCAAAGGCGTGAAAGGTGAATATTGGATTTTTCACCTATGCAATCATTCCGGAATGATTATTCGGCTTGATATCAAAACGGCGTCTGGATAAAAACGCCCCTCATTCCAAAAATATGATTCAGAAATCCACCCAGGCCAAAATCGTTGCCGTTGTCCTTGTCATCGCGGGTCCCCTCATTGCCTATCAGGGTTACCAGGACGGTCAACGCCTGGATAAAATCGAAAAAGAAGGCATCACGGTGGATGGAAACATCAACGGCGGTGAGTCGAAGCGCTCTGGCAAACGTTCCCGCAGTTATAATTTCAACGCCACCTTCACTCCTCAGGGCGGTTCTCCGGTGACAAAAGATTTCCAGGTCACCTCCAGTTTCTTTTCTTCACGCACCAGCGAGGACTCCATCACAGATCCTGCCATCCAGGTCCGCTACCTCGCCGCTGATGTTGAGAATAGCGCCATCATCGTCGGTGGCTCCAAGGACATGAAGATCAATGTGAAGATCGGCATCGGTACCTTGGTCGTCGGCCTCGGCATCTTCCTTTATTTCCTCATTCGCAAAAGCTCGGTGGCAGGCTAACCCAGCGCCGCGTTCACATCCAGCGAAACAAAGTGCAGCAGTTCCTCCGTGCTCATTTCGGTGAGAAGGGACTCTGCACTGCCCTCTTGGGAAAGCAGCGCGTCTGAAAGGGCGGTCTTCTTTTCCAGGAGGGCATCAATGCGCTGTTCAATGGTGCCCTGGCAGATGAACTTGTGCACCAGCACATTCTTCTTCTGGCCGATGCGGAAGGCACGGTCTGTGGCTTGGTTTTCAATCGCCGGATTCCACCAGCGGTCGAAGTGAATGACATGGCTCGCCGCCGTGAGCGTGAGTCCCGTGCCCCCGGCCTTGACACTGATGACCATGAACGGCGGTCCATCCGGCTGCTGAAAGGCGTCCACCAATTGAGGACGCTTTTTCACGGGCGTACCTCCATGTAAAACCAACCCTTCCCGGCCAAACACCCGCGCCAGGAAACGGGCCAGCGGATCACAGGTTTCCTGAAACTGAGTGAACACCAGCACCCGCTCCCGACGCTCCGCGATCTGGCTGCAAATTTCCGCCAGCCGATTAAATTTGCCGCTGTCCTCCCCTCCCCAGACCCCGTCACCATTCCAGTGACTGGGATGATTGCAGACCTGTTTAAACTGAATCAGGAAACTGAGCACCAACCCTTGTCGGCGGATGGGATCCATCGTGGCATCCGCCATCAGTTTGGCCATCTGGTCCACCAGCTTCGCATAAATAGTGGTCTGCCTTTTGGTTAGGCCACACCAAGCCTTCACCTCCGTCTTTTCCGGCAAGTCAGTGATGACGGATTTGTCCGTCTTCATTCGCCGCAGGATGTACGGCTGCACCAGACGACGCAGCGGAGCGTATCCGTCACGGCCTGTGGCGCACTGTTTCACCACCTGGGCAAAAACGGAAGCCGGGCCTAACAATCCCGGATTGAGGAAATCGAAGAGACTCCAAAGATCCCCTGGCCGATTCTCGATCGGCGTGCCCGTGAGCGCGATGCGGCATGGAGCCTGCAGACGTTTCACCGCCTGCGTGCTGCCACTCGCAGGATTCTTGATGGCCTGGGCCTCATCCAAAATAACGAGGCTCCAGGGATGCATCTGCCAGCTCTCTGTTCGCTGTAAAAAAGTATAGGTGGTCAGCATCACATCGCAGCCTTTGAGCATAGCCGCAGGAGACCTCACCAGACGGTCCAGATCTTGACGCTCCATCACCGACGGATGCGCCACCCGCAGTTTCAAATCCGGCGCAAATTTCGCGACTTCTCCCTGCCAGTTTCCCACCAGCGATGCAGGCACCACCAGCAAAGCCGGTTCCTTCACCTGCCCTTGTCGCAACAGCAGCAGCGCGATCACCTGCAATGTTTTACCCAGGCCCATGTCATCCGCCAGACACGCCCCTAACCCCAAGCGTGTCATGAAATGCAGCCAAGCCAGACCTTTCTGCTGATACGGCCGCAGCGTCGCACGCAGGTTCGCCGGAGGCTCCACCTGGGCAGGATCCAGCATCTTTTCCAGCACCTCCGCCAGGCCCTTCCCCGCCACGATGTCCGACCAATCATAGAGCGTCTCCGCATCGGCAGCCTCCTCAGCCGTGGCCTTCGGCACATACCGCGCCAGCAGCCGCATCCCATCCAGAAAGCCGATCAGCCCCTCCCCCACCGCATTCTGCACCCGCGTCCAATGCTCGATCACCTGCTGCAGCTTCGCCCCCTGCACCTCCACCCACTGACCGCGCAGTGAAACCAGACCCGTTTCAGCACTCAGCAGCTTTTCCCATTCCGCCTCCGTCAGCGGACTGCCCTGCAGCGCCTTATCCACTCGGAAAGAAAGCATTCCCCCCGCATGCAGCCCGCCGCCCTCTTGCGGAGCATCAATGGTCACCTGCACCGTCGGTCGCGTCCCCTTCCCCTCACGCCACCAGTTAGGCAGCTTCACCACGATGCCACTTTCCTGGAAAAGATGGCTGTCACGCAGCCAGCGGTAGGCCTCCTGAGGATCCAGCGCCAGTGGTTGAAACAGCCGCCGCGTTTCCAGCCACTCCCTCAGCAGCGCACTCTGCGCCGCCGCCGTGCGCACCGGCTCCAGCAGCGCCTGCATCGCCGCCTGGTCCTTCTGCCCGGAATACATCTGCAAAGCCCGCGCCAAAGGGAGATGCTGCACCTGACCACTGGCGCTCAGCTTCTCCGTAAAAGTCGCCAAAAACGCAAAAGGCCTCTGCGGGTCCGTCTTGTTTTCCGCCAGGTGAAACGTCACCCGCCCCACCACATGCCATGCCGGATTCGCCTCCTTCAGCCAACCTTCCAGCCCCCCAGCATGCCCCGCCATCTTTTGCGCCACATACCCCGCCATCCCCAGCCACCACTGCTCCAGCATCTCAGGCGAAAGAGACTCCACGCCAGGAAAAGGCGGCACCTTGGCCATCATTCCCCGCCGCTGCTCCACCTCCGGCACCGGCATCATCCGGACATCCTTCGTCTGGCAGAGTCGAGTCAGAAAAAGCTGGGCCCAACTGCGTAGCCACCGCCAGGGCATCTCCACTTCCGCCAGCAAAAGCCCCGTCCCCAGCCCAATCAAAAGCGCCCCCGGCCCTTCCCGGCTCAGCGCCAAAATCTGCCTCTCCTCCCCAGTCACCGCCTCCCCCTCCGTGAGGAGAAGACCATCTGGAGTCAGCACTGGTTGCAGCATGCCGCCTAGTGCCTGAAAAAAGATCTGCGGGCAAGCAAGCACGTAACTCCATTTTTTCCAAATTCCGTCCTATTCCCTCAATCATCAGTGCTCCAGCTCTGAGACTGAAACACGGATCCTATGACCAGGAATTTTGTCAAAAAGATGCTGGGTAAAAAATGAACTCATGATCTTTTACCAACCATCTTTTTGACACTCCCCCCGCCCCCTCTTCTCTCCATTCGACATTCCCGCCGGACCGCTTATCCTCCGCGCTCCTTTCCCCACACATGAAAAAGAAAATCGTCCTCGCTTATTCCGGCGGCCTCGACACCTCCGTCCTGCTCTCCTGGATCAAAGAAACCTATGATGCCGAAGTCATCGCCTTCTGCGCCAACATCGGTCAGGACGACGAGCTCAAAGGCCTCAACGCCAAAGCCAAAAAAACCGGCGCTCTCAAAATCTATGTGGACGACCTCCAGGAGGAGTTCGCCAAAGACTTCATCTTCCCCATGATGCAGGCCGGGGCCATCTATGAAGGCCAGTACTTCCTCGGCACCTCCATCGCCCGCCCCCTCATCGCCAAGCGCATGGTCGAGATCGCCAAGCTCGAAGGTGCCTCCGCCATCGGCCACGGTGCCACCGGCAAAGGCAACGACCAGGTCCGCTTCGAGCTCACCACCGCCGCCCTCGCCCCGGATCTCGAAATCATCGCGCCTTGGCGTGACGAGCGTTTCCGCACCCAGTTCCCTGGCCGTGCCGAAATGATCGCCTACTGCGAAGAGAAAAACATCCCCATCCAGGCCAGCGCCAAAAAGCCCTTCTCCATGGACCGCAACCTCCTGCACATCAGCTATGAGGCCGGCATCCTAGAGGACCCCTGGTTCAACGCCGGCGACGTCAAATACCGCGACTACTTCACCACCCTCTCCGTCTTCCCTGAAGACGCCCCGGACAAATCCGAATACGTCGTGCTCGACTTCGACAAAGGCAATTGCGTCGCCGTCAACAGCAAACCCATGAACCCCCTCCAGGTCATGAAAGCCCTGAACAAACTCGGCGGCAAGCACGGCGTCGGCCGCGTGGACATGGTGGAAAACCGCTTCGTCGGCATGAAGAGCCGCGGCGTCTATGAGACCCCCGGCGGAGCCATCCTCCACTTCGCCCATCGCCAGATCGAGTCCCTCACCATGGACCGCGAAGTCATGCACCTCCGCGACAGCCTCATCCCCGAGTACGCCAAGCTCGTGTACAACGGCTTCTGGTACGCCCCCGAGCGCCTCGCCCTCCAGGCCCTCGTCACCGAGAGCCAAAAGAACGTCTCCGGCACCGTCCGTGTGAAGCTGTACAAAGGCGGCATCCACGCCGCCGGCCGCCAGAGCCAGTTCAGCATGTACAACCCCCACATCGCCACCATGGAAGCCGACCCAACGAAAGCCTACAACCAAGACGACGCCACCGGCTTCATCCGCCTCAACGGCCTCCGTCTGCGCGTGAATTCGCAGGTCAATGGTGCAGCGAACATCGGCGGTTAAAATTAAACAATTTCCCAAATCCTCACCAGCCCGGACGCCGCAAGGTTTCCGGGCTTTTTTATTATGGTATTCTTCAAATCAAGTGCACTTGTGGTCGTGGATGCCTCTTTCAAACAATCCTTTTGAGCTGCCTCCCTATTTTTCATCAGCACATACATCGTAATCTTGATGGTTAGCCTAGAAAGTTCCGCTCTGAAAGGAATGCCGATCCGCAGCTTGACTCTTAGGCGTGATTTCCGCAATATTGATTTTTTGTGGAAGAGCGTTAAATATATAATATATTAAATGTCTTATATAAGAACTACATAACTTCGGTAAAAATGAAAAAAGACGAAATAATCGAAGAACTTAAAACTCTTAAAGCCCGGCTTCGCGGCGAAGTGGTCAACGCCTACAAGGAACGGGGGGCTGCGTTTGGTGACGAACGCTTTAATGCTTGGCGAAGAAAATTAACCTCATTTTTGTCTGATCATCTTCCTCGCGAGGTTTCAGTTCTCAATGAGAAGCTGACGCACAATGTTTTTTCGATTAATCCTCATGATTCCGATGTTACGGCATTTTGGAACTTGGACGGCGAGAATATGAACTCTTATCTGGAATCACTGATCTTGGATATTCAAAACGATGAGCATGATTTTCGAGAAATGCCCGTTGAACCGGAACCAGACAAGAAGAAAATAAAAGACACTTCCAAAGTCTTTATTGTTCATGGACATGACGGAGAGGCCAAAGAACGGACGGCGCGCTTCATCGAGAAGTTGGGCTTTGCCGCAATCATTCTTCATGAACAGCCCAACCAGGGGCGAACTATCATAGAAAAGATTGAAGAGTTCTCAAATGTAGGGTTTGGAATCGTACTTTACACACCAGATGATTTAGGAAATGTCAAAACTGAAGCGAGCATTGGTAACCTCCGGCCTCGTGCGCGACAAAATGTTGTATTCGAGCACGGCTATTTAATGGCGAAGATTGGTAGAAATAACGTGGCAGCTTTAGTAACAGCGGACATCGAGCTGCCAAATGATATCAGTGGAGTTGTTTACATTTCAGATAAAGATTGGCAGGTGGACATAGCGAAAGAGATGAAAGCTTCCGGTTACGCAATTGACTTTAATGTAATATTACAATAAAACATATAAGCAAGAACAGGTTAGATCACCGCCTTTGATTTGTTTCAGCAATTAACGTCCCTATAATCTAAATTTGCCCTTAATGGCCTGAATGTTAATATTGTTTGAAACTACATAAAATCTTATGTCTCGCCACAATTCACGCAAAGAAGAAGATAAACGTTTCGCTATGGAACGTAAAAGGGAGAAAGATACAGTCTATTTTTTGGAATTTACACCGAAAAATGGTGGGGCAGCTGGATACTCTACTCTTTTAGACAACCCTTGGTGTGTTCGGCTTTGGAAGAATTCAATGGGTGATGCCGATCTTAAGGAAGCGATCCGAACTTTTGAAACCAGGCATGGCGTCGATCTGTGGACCGAAGTGGCTTCAGGCTACAAGGTCAATAGCTTCTGGTATTCTTAATTACCAAAATAAGATTCCAAGTGAATTATAACTGAAAACTCCTGTTGAACAAAAAACCATGAATACGAAAGCCAGCCAGTTCGCTCATGCGTTTTGCGAGGTGTTAAACGATTTGATGCCCGGCTGGTCGGTCTTTGACGAAGCTATTTTCGGCCCTGATGATGCGGTGATTCGCTTTTCCGAACAACACAAAGTTGATTCCGATGGCCATGTAGATGTCGCTTTTAGCTTCCAGGATTCCGATCCTAGCGGCTTGATACTCTGGGATTGCGTGAGTGGCTTTGGTGAGAGCACCGCAGATTGCGCATCTTCAGCAGCCCAACTCTGGGGAGGCACGAGCGCCGCAGCGCTACTGGAACTTAAGTACTCCCGAAGCGGTCAGTTTGCTGACCACTTGCACGGCCATGAAGAAGGGGGGATGACGGGGTGGCATTGCATATGCAGCCCAATCATGGGTTACGGTCTCGGGGAAAGTGGAAATGCACTTCAGGATTGGTGGCTATCGCGACAGACCGTTTTACCCGCCATTTCGACATCCCTCTCTGATCTGCAAGATGGAGTTCCTCACGCCATCAAGATTTTCTTTGGTGGACTCAATATCGCCGAAGTCCGGGTGGACGGAGAAATACATGAGCGCGCGTCCTCCACTCTTCTATCCCTCGATTGGCCACGGATTGAACCTTTCGGATTCCTCCGAGTTTTTGTCATCGCACTCCACCGAGAATGAACCGCTTCTAATATCATGGGCACCTGGGAAAAAAGATGCCAGGCTAAATATAGCGATAATTCACTAAAACATTGTGTCATTCATCTCAGCCCGCGTTGAGTTGCGCGACCAAGGGGACAGCGCCCTTTTCCCGCTTCAGATCAGCCCCAACGGGGCGAAACAACAAAGCCCAGGGCAACGCCCTGGGTAGCCGGACACCCCTTCTCAGATTCCTCAAGTCCTGAAAGGACGAGACACCACATGTCCGTTCATCGCTTCCGTGTCCCCACCTCCAAATCTCTGCGCCAGACCTGAAGTCCTGATGGGTGATTTTTCCCGTCTTCACCGCCCCGGATGCCAGAGGCATCCCAGCCAGTAGCTAGGCGGTAAGGGAGCCTCAGCAACCGCACCCCTGGTCACACGCGAAACGGAACTAGCCCATCAACGCCGCATCCTGGAGAATGCCAGTGGTGCCACATCTTATAGCCGCGAAGATGCACGTACAAAGTCCCATGCCATTCAGCGGCTTGGACCCCGCTTGATTTTTCCCCTGTTTCAGCTACTCTCGCCCATAAGGGAGTGTAAAAATTAAGGGCAACAGCTTGAAGCGACATCATGAGTAACAGGGGCATTTCTTGGGTTGGCACGATCTCCGAGGATTTGGCCGACAGAGGTCCAGCGGCATTTGCGCGACGGAAACTTGAAAAACAGGACCACCTATTCGCTCATCGATCCGCACTTTTTTATACTCCGACAGAAAATATCCCTGCCAAACATGTTGGGAGCGGCCCTCTGGATGTCATGTTGCCGATAACTTCGCCCGATTATACGGACCTTGCAGAAATTCGTGCGTATGGCAGTCCTCGTTTCTGGGTGGATCTGATTCAGCGACAAACTGGCAAATTGCGCTGGACACCAATATCACCCGCTCGGGTAGTCTTTATCCGTTACGATAGTTTTACCATTCGCCAGGACCACCTCGCCATAGGCACGAAAGGGCTTCTCGATGCCCTTAAACTGCGCACCACGGGGAGGCGTGATCGACTTTATCTACATTATTTTGGCGCGATTCTCGATGATGGTCCTGGTTTCGTGGACATAACATGGGAACAGGAAATTGTGGCCCATCCCAAAGATGCGGGAGTAAGGATTCAAGTGGTGCAAAAATGAAACCGACAATAAACATTAAAACCTGCTATTTATGCGGTTCAGCTAATCCAACAACGAGAGACCATGTTCCTCCAAGGGGTTTCTTTCCCGAGCCTCGTCCGTCTAACCTTATTACTTTGCCATGCTGCGATGCATGCAATCACTCATACTCCATGGATGATGAAGCCATGCGTGTGCTCCTCGCGATGGGCCTTGGTCATACGGATGCAGCAAAGTGGATTATTCAGAACAAGGTGTTTCCGGGAA
Organism: Prosthecobacter fusiformis; assembly: GCF_004364345.1. NCBI lineage: Bacteria > Pseudomonadati > Verrucomicrobiota > Verrucomicrobiia > Verrucomicrobiales > Verrucomicrobiaceae > Prosthecobacter > Prosthecobacter fusiformis. The sequence continues at coordinate 1,110,739 of NZ_SOCA01000001.1, forward strand.
CGCTGACACGAAGTGTCGCGCTTCGGGTTGAGATCCGCAAGTCAATGGAGAATGTGATAATCACAGATGAAGACGGGCAACCCATGGAGGTTGTAAAATACTCCATGGATCGCGCACGGACTGAGCGCTTTATCATCCGGGTTACCAAAGGTCTCCTACGCCATTACTATCCTCATTACGATGCTTCCGAAGATCGATGGACGGCAATTCACATGGGACTTGAATTAGCAGAGCTAGCCAAAATCGAGACACTCAAAGATCAGCTTCCTCACTTTGATGAGCGAGGAAACGGCGTTGTCTGCTATAAATTCGGTTTCACGCAGGAGGGACTGACGGGTATTTGGCTGGTACTTTTCTATGGAACAACTTTATTTTTAGTGACCCACACACACGGCAGCACGATCTAGCGCTATCTAACATCCTGCCCAGACCAACTTTGATCCCAAAAAGTCCAAATCTACCCATGAAATTACACCTGTTCGCAGCAGTGACGTTTGTCATGAGCCTGCTTCAAATGGCAGAAGCTTTTGAGCCACCAATCCCAAGCTCTGCCATTTTCAATTTCGACGACGAAAAAAGGTCCACCTTGGAGTCCTACAATCAAAAGCACCTTCAAGGGCACGGACTTTATAAAAACATCCCCCTCAATGAGGAAGACGCCAGCTTTGGCGACGAGCTAACCGTAAAGGGATTGGATGTCCTGACCGGTTACAAAACCGCCTGTGCAGCCTTCATCCCCAAGAAGTTTCAACACGCCCTGCAACTGCCCAAGAAAGACGGAGAGCTGACATTCGCCAAGTTCGCCGAACAGGATCCGTTCACCTCCATGACCGTGAAGGCCAAATACTTCAAAATAGATCTGCTGGAGTCAGTCGAAATCACCGTGAGTCAGGAAGGCGGGGATCACATCATCACCATTGAAATTGTTGACGGCGGCATCAGAATCCGCTGCATGTCTTCTCTGCCCTGAGAGGGCCGCAACCAAAGCTGGAAGCCCCGAGAAACTCGCTCAAATATCACCGCTGACTCTAATGATTTCCAGCGAACATCATGCGAGGTTTGAGCAGGCACTAGGGAGCCTTGATCCGGCAGCTAGGATGTACCAGCTAGCAACCACCTTGCGTGACGAAGGCGTGTCGCAGATTGATTTGTACACGCTGTTCTCACACTATCTGCAGAAGACCTCTGGCAAGGACCCTCTTTACGATGCTATTGCAGATCCTATGGACATCATCCATGGAGGACCCTGGGCCAAGGGCCAGGATCTTTACCCAGAGCCGTTGACCGAAGAAATCATTAAATCGGAAAGAAAAGTCTACCTATGACCAGAGATGAACTCACCAAAAAGGTTAGCCAAATAGCCAGTGCAGTTGTCATGGACAGGCGCTGGAATAACCAAGCCCTGGAGGTTTCGATTCTTGGAATGCTGCTCTACGGTTATGCCTTGGCGGTGGGTCGAATCGTCATGCTCCTTGAACTTGAAGACATTGAAGCCGCCGTCCTTCAGACCATGATACGCACTGTGGGCTCCGCAGAGAAATGGAGCGCAGGGCTGGTCGCGGACGCGAGCAAGTCAGCGTTCGATAAGGCTCACCACCCTGGCCAGCATGAACTCATCGGCGTTGGTCATTCCTACTTTGGTGCCAAAGATCAGGCTGTGATAGTAGAAAACATCTTTGTAAATTTTGCCCGTTTTCGTGACCAGGCTCGCTAACCCTGCTCCCACCCAACACCGCAGCGTATAGAAGACCGCAGAGGTGAACAAAAAGATATTCTCTGCAGTGTTAAACTCCCCCTGATGCCGTCCTCCCGCCCCCGGATGCCGGAGACATCCCAGCCGGTAGCCAAGCGGTCAGGGAGCCCCAGCGACCGCACCCCTGGTTAGGCGAAATGGAAATAACTCATCCATCCACATCCTGGAAGGATGCCAGCGGTGCCACTACTCCCACCCGTAAAGATGCCCGGATAAGATTCCACGTCCTCCACCGTTCCCCATCCATCGCCATGACCTACGCCGAATTTAGAACCCACATCCAGCGTCATCTGGAAAAGCAATCCCGCGGAGCCACCTGGCAGGAACTTCGGGACACCCTCAAGCTGCCTTATGAGCGGCCCTGTCCAGAATGGACACGCAGGCTAGAAGAAGAGATCGGGCTGGTCAGGCGCAAAGGCCACGGCCGCAGTCTTCACTGGACGCTCGCTTCATTCAACCATTCCTAAATCGCACGTTTGACCTTGTCCAAGATGCAAATCGAGCCTGCTCACTTTTCCGACCAAGTCTATGCTGCCCTGAAGGCAGCCTTTTCTGAACTCCTGCAAGCCAATCCGGACCAGAGCTTTTACGCGTTTGCCCTGTTCACCGACGATTCACTTCAGTTCCTGCACGCCGTTGCCAATAGCGAGGAGGGACTGACCTCGACGGTCAAGCACTATAGAAAGACCGTGGATCCGAAATACGGGACCACCTCCACCCGGTCCGGAATGCGCTGGTCTTATGGCGACTGGAGCTTCTTTCCTGAAGTCGGCGCAGCACATTTTGGGGAAATCAATGAGGCCCTTCGTGCAAACTTTGACAATGATGAGGAGACCTTTAACCAGGTGACAGAGTCGCTTTGGCCCGCGATTCTGAAAGCTTTTCAGCGGTTGGAAGACGAACACTTTTTCGATGCAGGCCCCGCGCGAACCAAGATCACGTTGCTGCCAGTCGGCGACCTTCCGTCTGAATTGATAGACCACTGGGTACTGACCCTGAACCCCCCGGACGTTGCACACCGCTTCATTCATTGGGACACTGAGGCCATGGATGATACGTCCGTGTGAAATGCCGCACCCTAACTCTGCCTCCCACCCCCATGCCCACCAAACACCGCATCTTCACCACCCCCTTCGCGGACGTCTATCCCCACTACATCGCCAAGGCGGAAAAGAAGGGCCGCACCCAAGCCGAGGTGGATGCCATCATCCGCTGGCTAACGGGCTACACCCAGCAGGATCTAGAAGCCCAGTTGGAAAACCAGACCGACTTTGAAACCTTCTTCCAGCAAGCCCCCAAGATGCATCCTTCCCGGACCCTGATCAAAGGCACCATCTGCGGCATCCGCGTGGAAGACATCCAAGACCCCACCATGCAAGAAATCCGTTACCTGGACAAACTCGTCGATGAACTCGCCAAGGGAAAACCCATGGACAAGATTTTGCGCGCCTGACCGTGGGCTCCACACTCCCCGTCCTGTTTCCAACTATGTCCCTACCCTCACTGGTATTTGCGGAGATCAGTCCTGAGAGCGAAGGCGAGGCTGTCGCCAGCTTCCTGTCATGCCACACATGGCCCTTTCACGCGCGCAGCACGCTGACCGTAGACCTTGCGCGAAAGATCAAGCTTGGTCCTGCCGCGGAGGTGCGCGCCTTCTGGATCAACGAGCACGGTTCACCCGTCGGAATCGTGCGCATCATGGATCTCGATGATTCCGACGATGGCAGCGTAATGTTCGATCTCCGACTGGCGGGCGGGAGCAGAGGCCGCGGTATCGGCCGCGCCGCCGTGGCCTGGCTGGTGGTCTGGCTCTTTGCCGAATACCCCGCCCTGTTTCGCATCGAGGCAGCCACGCGCATCGACAACCACGCCATGCGACGCGTCCTTGAGCTCAACCACTTTGTTCTTGAAGGACAGCTCCGCCAGACCTGGCGTAGTGAAGAGGGAATTCGCCATGACACCGCTCTCTATGGGCGCCTTCGCCATGACGCCTGACACTCAGGATCCCCCCAGCGACCGCAAGATCACTCGAAAAGCAACCTAACCTCTCTGGGATGACCCGTCTCGTCATCCTTCACTTTCAATCCAAAAAGAACCGTCGGAGTCCGAGAAGCTTGTCGCCCCGAAGAGGCGTCATCACCGCCTGCTTCATCTTGCTGCCGAGGTGATCTTTTGCTTCACTGGCTTTTAATGAATCGAAGAACTCTAGCTTTCTACACCTGCGCGGCGGCCGCTCTGTCACTCACCTTGGCTCCATCCAGGGTTGCTGCGGACACTCACGAGGCCGATATCGTCGTCTATGGCGGCGTTCCCTGCGGCATCGCAGCGGCCATCACCGCAGCCCGGGAAGGCGTGAAGGTCATACTCATCGAGCCGACCAAACACGTCGGCGGACTCAGCACCAGCGGCATCAACACGGCCGAGAGCGAGCACATGCTGAAGTGGACCATCGGCGGTTTTGCCGATGAGTTTTATCGCCGACTCGGTGATCACTATGGCAGCGGCAAGCCTGAGTATTACTTCGAATCATCCGTGGCCGAAAAGGTGTATCTCGAAATGCTCCAGGAAGCCAAGGTGGACGTACGCTATGGCGCGAGTGTAGAAGCAGTAACCAAGGATGGAACCAAGATCACCGCCATCACGCTGACCGATGGCACCCAGCTTACGGCTAAGGTCTTTGTAGACGCTGGTTATGAGGGCGATCTCATGGCCCGCGCGGGAGTGAAGTATGCTGTGGGCCGCGAGTCGAAAGCCGAGTTTGGCGAGGAAGCCGCCGGCATCCGTTTCGACAAGGAGCCGCGCAAGGCACGCACCGTGGATGCAGAGGGCAAGCTGCTCCCCGGCATCAGCGCCTGGGCAAAGGACCTCAAAGAAGGCAACGCCCACCGCGCGCCTATGAACTACAACTTCCGCTTCACCGTGGCGAAGGATCCCGCTCTACAGGTACCCATCCCGAAGCCCAAGCATTACGATGCTTCACGTTATGCTCTCTTGGGCGGCTGGCTGCGCAACCAGACAGCCCAGGGGAAGGAGGTCAAGCTGAAGGACATTGTGGATCCCTACAAACGGCGGAACGGTAAGTTTGAGCTGAATAACAAACAGTCCGCCATCTTTTCACTCGGCCATTTCGGCGGTCAGTTTGACTGGCCGGATGCCAGCTACGCCGAGCGCGCACGCATTTATGAGGATCACATGGATTACACCCTGGGCCTGCTGCATTACCTGGCTCATGACGAAGCCGTGCCACCCAATGTGCAGGAGGAAATGAAAGGCCTGGGATTGCACAAGGATGAATTCGCAGACAACGGCCACCTTCCCTATCAACTCTACGTTCGCGAAGCCCGCCGCATGCGCGGTGTCTATGTGATGAAGCAGCAGGATGTGCAGACCGATCTGCGCAAGCCAGACAGCATCGGCATGAGCAGCCACTTCATTGACTGCCATCACGTGCAGCGCGTGGCACTCAATGAGGACGAGTTCGTCAATGAAGGCCGCATCTGGCGCATGGGTTATGCGAACGAAATCCCCTATCGTGCCCTCACGCCTCAGCCCACCGAATGCACCAACCTGCTGGTCCCCGGAGCCGCCAGCTATACTCACGTCGCCTTCTGCACCCTGCGACTGGAAAGCGTCTGGATGATCACCGGCCATGCCGCAGGCATCGCCTCAGCCATGGCCGCAAAGGAGAACAGCGAAGTCCAAAAAGTAAACGTCCCCGCCCTCCAGGAAAAACTCCGCGCCCAAAACCAAGTCGTCAACTTCATCCCCGGCCTCCCCGAAAAGTGCGAACACCTGAACGGCCCCCCCGAATTTTGATCCTCAATCAACTCAGTTCAGCCCATCGTAGGGCGGGTTTGTCCGGCGTCATCGAGCATCGTTATCTTGCGCATTACCCCGCCGGATAACCCGCCTTTCCCTGAAGGCACGGAGTCCATAAAGACATCCCCCACCTCCCAACCAACCCTTGCCAACCATGCATCCATAACGGATATTTTACACCATCCTTTATCATCCCATACGTCCTTCTTTGCCTGGTATCTGATCACACGCCCTCACCTTCTCCCATCCCCCAAATTTCCCCATGGGGAAATGCATCCCCATGAAATCCCCATCGTAACCCCCTGAAAATCAATCCATTACCCGCCAAATCCCCAAATGGGGAAAAATTAAAAACCATTCCCCATCCCCATCAAAGCGGCGCAAAACCGCCTTGGCAGAAAATCGCCCTCCTCTAACCTTCACAGCGAACCCACACGCAGGAAGCTATGAAATCCAAAAATTCCAATTCCGCTGAGACAAGCCTTGCTTCTACGTCGTCCCTGCTAAGCAGCAATCAACCTTCACAAGCAGGCCCGAAATCCGGGGAAAAGGTTAAATGGCAGATCTACTGTGTGAACTGTGGTCGTGTAATCTCCGCTCCAGTTGAGGAATTGCCAGTTTCTTGGCAGGTCAGTGAAAAATGTGAGGTCTCACTTGTTCCAAAAGGACAGTTTTGGCGAGTCCATAATTTCTGGGACTCGACCCCTGATGGAGTGATCGTAGTACATAGGAAGGATGTCCTGGATTTAAATAAGCACCCCGATTCCAATCGCCATGCGGGATGCTGTGGAGAAGGTGGATATCAAGGTCCTAATCTGGTATGCCCGTGCGGAAATGAAGTTGCTACGGAGGTTTCTGATTGCTGCACCCCACACTTCATTCACTTTCTCCCCGAGGCCACTGATATAGAACATCAACCTTTGCAACGCAATGACCTGGAGGCTGACAAATGAGACCCCTCAAATATCAGGCTTAGACTAATGAGTTCGGCAAACAACAGCCAACCGCTCTAACCTTCACAGCGAACCCAACCGCCGGAAGCCATGAAATCCAAAAATTCCAATTCCGCAAAAGACCTCCCCGCCCCCAAGGCGGCAATGAAAAAAACGACGTGCCCCATTAAACCTGCGACCCAAGCCCCGGCAAAAAAGTTGCAGAAAAACGAGCAAGGCATCGTACTCCTTTCCGGCGGCAATCCGCAGATCGCCAAGGCGGATGGTGATGCGCCCGTGCAGGCCTACATCGCCGCCATGCCCGGCTGGAAAAGCGATCTTGGCAAGCGCCTGGATGCCATCATCACCCGCACCGTGCCCAACGTGCGCAAAGCCGTGAAATGGAACTCTCCCTTTTATGGCAGCGCAGATCAGGGCTGGTTCGTGTCCTTCCACGTGCTCACCCGTTACGTCAAAGTCACCTTCTTCGATGGCACCTCACTAGATCCCATTCCGCCCGGCGGCACTCCAAAGAGTAAAGAAGCCCGCTGGCTGGACATCTATGAAGACGATGTGCTTGACGAAGCCCAAATGACATCCTGGGTCAAACAAGCTGCTTCACTTCCTGGTTGGCTGCCCTAACCATGCTCAAAACGCAAAGCCGACGGTCACGTGCAGCATACCGCTTTTTTCTCCCTCACGCGCATCCAAGTTATGACCGTAGTCGATACGGATGGGGCCAAAGGGAAGTTTATACCTCAGGCCCGCTCCCACAGCGGTTCTGAAGTCGGAAGAATAGTCAAACGGGCTGCCATTGTTAGCCCCGGCCAGGCTGCCGAAATCGGTAAACAGAGCCAATTCCAGGTTAGGATAGATTTCATAACTGAACTCTGCATTGGCAAAGATAGCCGCCGTGCCGCCCAAGGGGGTATTCCCATTGGTTACCGGTCCCAGTTCACGCTCAGCAAAGGAACGAACCGTATTCGGGCCACCGTTGAAGACTCGCGAATCAATCGGCAGTTCCTCGGTCGAGGCACCCTGAATACTGAGCAATCCGCCCCCCGCCGCAAAGCGAAACTTCTTCGTAATCGGCTTATACCAGGCCCCGCGCAGATCCGTCCGCACGAAGCTCACATCACCACCCGTCAATTCCAAACGGCCACTGAGGAACCAGCCTTTCCGAGGCAATACCGGACTGTCCCGATAGTCCAGCATCAGGCTGCCACCAATACTGCCCAGAAGGTATGTATCTGGTCCTATTTCCGCTTCGGTAAGCACATCGGTCGAGACAGTATTCGCGGAGACCCCAGTAAAGACCGTATAGGAGAAGCCTTTGCTGACGCGCCGGGAGAGTTCCAGATTCAGGCTCGTGCCATTGCGGGAGTATTCAAACAGGCTGAAGTTCTCGACAGCGATCTGTATAGAGGCCGCATACCCCGAGTTAAAGATAGCCGGATCCGTCAGTTTGATGGAACCGAGGGGCCCCGCAACACTCCAGTTCAGTTCAGCGGCCAGGGTCGTCCCCCAGTCGCGGAAGTTTGTATTGCGGTAGTTCACCCCGGCCTGGGCACCCAGAAAGGTATCGAAGCCGAGTTCAAACCCCAGGGTCTTAGGCTGGGTCTCCTCCCCCGAAATGAGCAAATCCGCCGTGGCTGGGGACACCCCCGGCCGCAATTGAGGGTCCACATCCAGCCGGGCAAACATGCCCGTGTCCAGGGCACGCTTGAACATGATGTCCAGGTCCTCAGCCTGATAATACTTCCCCTCCGCCTCCCGAAAGCCAGCGGTGAGCACCCGCTTGGAGCCACGACTAAAACCCTCATGCGGCTGCACTCGCGCCACCATCACACGCTCCCCCGCCGTCATCACGATCACCACATCCACCGTGCCGCCTAACTGACCAAGTGTGTAATCTGAGACCGTAACCGCATTCAGCCAGCCACGTTCCTTGGCCATGCTGGTGAGCTGTCCCTCCAATTGCTGGACCCGTGCTTCATTAAAAGGCTCTCCCGGAGTCTGGGCGATCCGGGTTCTCATCAGCGCATCCAGTTCGACCGGGGCACCGCTAAACTCGACGCTGCCAAAGGTGAACCGAGGGCCCGCCGTGACCTCCAAAGTCAGGTCGCGCAGACCATCGGGATGAATATCAGGCGAAGGGGTCAGGACCGTGACAGCCTGTAAATAACCCTCCGCACGCAGACGGCGCTGGACCAGCCCGGAGCCGCTTTCGAGCTCCTTGTTCACCCATACTGGATTCGCCTTATCGGAGCCCTCTCTTTCGATGCTGGGACGCAGAAGGAACTTCCGCATTTCTTCTTCAGGCAAGATCAACTCACCTTTCCAAAAGATCTCTCCCACGCGAATCTGCATTCCCGAGACGATCTCCAGGGAGATGACATCACCTTTAAGATCCCAGCGCACCTCAGCATTTGGCCAGCCTTCCCGGATGTATTCCTGCCGGGTAAAAAAGGCCAGATCATCGGCCAGGGGTTCCGTGGGATTACTGTTACCCGAAAGGGTAAGCTGATCCCTGAGCATACTCCTCAGATCATCCCAGGCCGTCGCTTCTATACCGGAGACCGTAACGGTGATTCCTCCCTCGCGTAGGGTATAGGGTGATGCCTCCTCCTGGGCAATGGATATACCTGGGGCTATACAAAGAAGGGCGGCCACGCATAGCCACCATCCCGGATACGTCCGCAGACGGTCCGGCAGCGCTCTGGTGACATCACTCCACATGCGAAGGCGTTTCGCCTTTGAACGTGCCTTTGTCAATCTGACCCAGCATGTCGATAAAGGCGTCTTCAAGGCGGCGTTCTTCGCGGTGATAATCGGTGACCTGCAATCCATCGGTAATCATTCGGCGCAGAACCCCTGCCAGCGTGGATTCATCTTTGGATAAGATCCGCAACCGCGCACCGCGTTTGGTTTCCTCGACAATCTCGATCATCGGTGCCGTCAGCGCCCATTGCACCAGTTGGCCGGGTTCCCCCACCACCTGGACATTGACCAGGGTCGTTTCCGTGGCTGTGCCCTGGGTCATGGATTCCGCGTTGCCGTGATGGACGATCCTGCCTTTGTCGATGAAGAGTAGGCTGTCGCACATTTCCCCCAGTTCACTCAGGATGTGGGAGCTGATGAGGATGGTTTTTCCCTCCTCCGCCAGGATGCGGATGAGTTGCTTCAGTTCCACGCGGGCCTTGGGATCGAGGCCCGCCGCAGGTTCATCCATGATGAGGATCTGCGGATCATGCAAAAGAGCACGTCCCAGGCACAGGCGCTGGGTCTGGCCCTTGGACATCTTGTTGCTCATCCGATCAGCCAAAGGCGTCAGGTCGGTAAAATCCATCACCTCCTGGATGCGCTGCAGGCGCTCCTGTCCTTTGTAACCAAGAGCACGGGCGTAAAAGTCCAGGTATTCCAGCACGGTCATGTGCTCATAAGTGCCAAAGCTGTCTGGCATCCAGCCCAGCAGGCGGCGGACTTTGGCCGGGTAATGCACGACATTGTGCCCGCCAATTTTGACCGTACCCTCATTGGGATAATCCAGGGTGGCCAGGATGCGCATCGTGGTGGTCTTACCAGCACCATTGGCCCCGACAAAACCGACCACCTGGCCATGAGCGATGCTGAAGGAGACCCCCTGAACTGCCTGGAGGCTACCAAAGGAACGCTGCAGATTTTCCACCACGATAGCGGGCTGGCTGCGGTCCATTTCCGGGAGAATTTGCGCGGGCTGGTGCATGTCAGGGAGGGGTGACGCTGCCATGGACAATGATCTTGTCCTCCTGCCAGCGGATGGATGAAAGAGTATCCTGGGTGAAATCTGGGGCGGACTGGGCCGCCGCAAAGAACTCATTTTGCGGCGTCACCACCAGTTCCTGCAAACCTGCGATTTTGACAGCTTTCTGGTGGGCTTTCCACCATGTCCGCAGTTGCTCCGGCTCCGCTTTGCTCAGTGCGGCTTTTTGACCCGTGGCCAAGGGAGAGGCGAGCGTCCAAAGGCCACCATTGGCGTCTGCATAGTACATTTCCTGCACTGTAAAACCGAGGGCAGAAACCACGCTGGGCGCTTCATCGGGTGAAGGAGCGGGAGTTACCTCCAGGCGGGCACGGGTGGAAATGACCGCGCGGATGAGCTGCCCCTGCTCCGTGCGGCTCTGGAAAAAATTACCGCCGCGAGATGCCCCATTGTGAGTCAGGTTCACGGGCTGTGCATCATGGGTGTTTTTCAGCTTCACCCATTCTGAATCCGGCAGTGTCAGCGGCTCAATGAGGGAAGGCTGGCGGGCGTCAAAACCTGCTCCCAAAAGCACCCCTGTGCGACTCACCTGCTTTTGTGTCACATAAGCTGCCGCCTCTTCCGGCTCCAACTCAATAAAGACAGAGCGGGCACCTGTGCCGCCGATGCCGTCCTGAAATAAAATGATGCCCACCATCACCACACTAGCACCCAGGGAGAGCAAAGGAGTCGTGACAAAAAGGCGGTGCCGCCGCCCCGCTGGTGCCAGGACAAAAAGATTTACGGGCCCCACCAGAATGCCAAAGATGGCCAGGAAAACAATGACCTGCCAAGAGTTAAAGCTGCGCTTCCCCAGTGCCTGCAAGAGCGGCCAATCACTGTAAGTGGTGTGCTCACTGAAGAGTGCTTGGAGGCGCTGGGAGCCATTCCAGTAGCGTGACACCGTTTCTGAAGCAGGCATTTTGCTGCCATTCCAACGGAAGGTTTCAATCTTACCCAGCCCATAAGCCGGACTGTCAGCCGGGAGATTGCCCGGCTTTTCGGACTTGCAGTAAAAGTGGAGCCGCCCGCCCAGTCTCGTCCATTGTAGAAGGGCATTGCGGGAACCGGGTTTCATCACCTGCCAGTCGGTGTCCGTCAGCATCACATAATCAAATCCGCTGACCCCCAGCCAGTCCTCCGGCACTTCTTCAGGCAGGAAACGGCTGCCAAAGACGTTCGCGCCGCTGCTATAACCGCTCTTCGTCTTATTCTTTTGTTCCACCTCATCGTTCAGGCCGTCCAGACTGTTGTCCGCCAGCGTTTTGCTCAGTGCAATGGCCGGGAAATCAATGGTGCGGTTACTATGCTCGGAGAAACTTCTCTGAGCGGGTCCATTCAGAGTGATCTGCAATTGATGTGCACTATTACGATAGGTAGTCGTGGAGCCATAATCTGGAGCCAGCGGGACCAAAAACAGGGCAGACTGAGTCGAGCGAGCCGGAACGGGCAGGTTTAAACGGCTGGTATGCAAGTTGTTACGCCGATAATCCTGGGTCTCCGAACCAAAAGTAAAATCCCACAGCCCATCCTGCAGGGAACCGTTCGTTGCCACGATTCGCATTGGCGCATAACCGGAAGGCGGCAGGGGATCGAACACACTGCGGATCTCCAGCCGCGTGCCATCGGCCTCATTTAGAACTTCGTCCGTGATGCTCTTCTGCGCCTGGGCCTGGGAGGCGAAAATCACTAAAAGCAGCAGTCTTTTCATGCAGCCTCCTTCAGGGTGCGGGGTGTTGAAAGTTTTTGCACGGGCACCTCAGCCAGGATAGCCCGCACGATGCTGGCACTGCTGCGGCCATCCATGCGGGCTGCATAATCCAGCAGCACGCGATGGTTCAGCACGGCAGGTGCCAGGGCCTGTACATCCTCAAAACTCGCATTGGGGCGTCCATGCATCAGAGCACGTGCTTTGGCTGCGGAAGCCAGGCTTAAGGCAGCACGCGGGCTGGCCCCATAACGCACTCCTTCAGCAGCCTTGGACTGCCCAGGATGCGTGGCATCCACGATGCGGGCGATGTAATCCGCCACGATGTCCGGAAGATAGATGCGGCGGGCAGTTTCCTGAATATGGGCAAATTCTTCCCTGGTTGTGATGGCGGGCACCTGCGGCTCCACGCCTAACTCACGATGAGTCACGATTTTCGCCAGGGTCTCTGCACTGTTGCGCAGGACTTCCAGCTTGAAGAGAAAGCGGTCCACCTGGGCCTCAGGCAGCGGGTAAGTTCCCTCCAGCTCGATAGGATTCTGAGTGGCGAGAACAAAGAACGGATCCGGCAGTGTATGGGTATGCCCCAGCACGGTTACTCGCCTTTCTTGCATGGCCTCCAGCAGGGCTGACTGCGTTTTGGGTGAGGCACGGTTGATTTCATCCGCGAGCAGCAAGTTCGTGAAAATAGGTCCTGGCTGGAAGACGAACTCCCTGCGTCCATCCACTTCTTGCAGCACCGGGTTCCCGGTGATGTCACCTGGCAGAAGATCTGGCGTGAACTGCACGCGACGAGTGGTGAGGTTTAGTGCCTTAGACAGCCCTTTCACCAGTTCCGTTTTACCCAGGCCGGGCAGACCTTCTAATAAAACATGCCCACGGGCAATGACTCCACAGAGTACCAGATCAATCAGTTCCTCCTGACCGAACAGCACCTCATTCAGCGCCTGTCGTAAAGCGGCGATAGGTTTCGTCGCGGACTGCAGTTCGGCATCAATCGCGTAGGGTTCAGACATTGCGCCGGAGTTAAGCAGGGAGGAGGCCGCTCAGTCGAGAGGAAAGATCAGGTTATTTTCTCACAGGGGCAGCCTTGCGCGTCCTAGGCTTGCGCTCAGGAGCCAGGGTCATTTCCGGAGTGACCTTGATGCCCATACGCTTGTAGAAGTCCACCATCTTAGCCGTTGCGCGCTGATGCGCTTCGAGGGCGATACGGGTCGGCTCCAAGATGGTGCGTGGGGGAGTTTCCATGAGATGAATCTCGTTAAACCATTGACGGGCAGTTTCAGGAGAATCCTGCAATGAATTGGCAATCTCCACCGATGGAGGTTGGGTATTGTTCCACAAATGCCATTCATCAGCAAGCGGCAGATAGTCTGCGATGAAATGGCGGTGACTGCGTGAAAAACGGCGTTCAACATCCCCATCCGGCACGTGATGTCCACCCAGCCCCACACGCAGACGCACCCGCTGAATGGCCTGGGCCGGGGAATGAATAGTCAGGTAGTGCAGGATAAAGTGGTAACCCAGCTCCTTTGCCCGGCGGATGAGTGAAACGTAAGTCCGGCCACTGAGGGTGGATTCAATGGCGAAGCTGGATCTGGCAGCTAAAAGAACCTCCACTTCCTCCAGCAACAAGCGCCCTGCCTTGAAAGCCACCAGAGTGGGATCCAGCGGTGAAAGCCCTTTGGCAATTTCATCTGCATTGAGGAAACGCTTTACCCCGAGGGCAGGCAGGAGTTCGCGTGAAAAGGTGGTCTTGCCAGCTCCGTTGCAGCCGCCAATGATGCAGAGGATGGGAGGGTTCATGATGAGATTGCACGACCTGAAAATGCCCGGCCCCGGCAGAGGAGATGCCTGCGCCTACTTCTTCCCTTGACGCTGGCGCACTACCTCAAAGAGGGAGACACCGGTGGCGACGGAGACGTTTAGACAAGGCACCCGGCCGATCATGGGGATGCGCACCAGGAAATCGCAGTGCTCCCCAGTGAGGCGGCGCATGCCGTCGCCCTCGGCTCCCATGACAATGGCGGTCGGCCCTTTCATATCCATATCGTAGATGGACTTCGTCGTTTCATCCGCAGTGCCGATGATCCAGATGCCCAGCTTTTTCAGCTTGTCCATGGCCCTGGCAAGGTTGGTCACGCGTACCAATGGGATGTTTTCCGCTCCACCGCAAGAAACACGGATGACCGTATCTGAGATGGGAGCGGATTTATCCTTGGGCATGACCACGCAGTCACAGCCGGCTGCGTCCGCCGTACGCAGGCAGGCCCCCAGGTTATGCGGATCCTGGATACAGTCCAAAATGAGGACCAGCGGATTTTCCTTTCCCTCCAGCAGCGTCGAAAGATCGTCCTCATCATACACGGGCACATGCCCGGTGGTGGGTGAGGAGTGACGGTTCTGGCGGGCGACTGGAGCTGGCTTGGGCATTCAACAGTGATGAAATGCTGTCGCCTGGGCCGCAAGGGCTTTGAGAGATAAATGCAGCTTATTCCGTCACCACGTCATAAACGAGCAGCTTCTTCGCCAGCGGCTTCAGGGTATCCGTCACGGCCTGGGTGTGCACAGGATGCTTCTCATACACGCTCAGATCCGCTTGGTTGGCAAAACGGATGACCATGCCCACATCGAAGCTGTCATCCACCACGGGACGGTCGCTGGGGAGGGGCTGGCCCACGCTCAGGTGCTGGATCTGGGGAATCTCCGCCTGGAATTTCTTCGCGGCAGCTACCACTGCTGCGCGGTCCTTCGCATCGCCGGGTTTTTTCAGCCAGATGAGGACGACATGCTCCACCTTCCCCTGCGCAGTCGTTTTATGCCCCAGAGGGCAGCTTGTGCAGGAGGCGAGGAGACTCAAAGCGGCGAAGGTAAAGAAGGCGATGGCTTTTTGCATAGCGGTCTTTAATCTGCGAGTTCATGAAGCAAGCGTCGAGACTGTTTTTCTGCCTGGGACTGTTTTCTGGAAGCGTGATGGCCCAAGCACCCGCCCCCTTTGACAGGCTGACTTTTCATGCCCCCCCGAAACCTCTGGCAGTGGGAGCCAAGACCAGTGACTGGCCGCGCGTGCTGGGACCAACGGATGACGCATCCTCCCCTGAATCACCGTTACTCAAAAAATGGCCTGAGAGCGGCCCGAAAGCGGTGTGGGAAGTCGCCACTGGCGAAGCTTATACCTCCCCGGCCATCAGCGGAGAATTCTGCGTCCTTTTTCATGCCCTTGATGGCAAAGAAACCATCGAATGCCTGAACCGGGAAACTGGTCAACGTTATTGGAGCCAGTCCTACGCCATTGAATATCAGGACCGATACGGTTTTGGCAATGGCCCCCGTGGTAGCCCGGTCATCGCCAATGGTATCGTGGTGACGCTTGGCGTGACTTCCATGCTCCATGCCTTCGATCTGAAAACTGGCGCGGAGCTTTGGAAGCAGGATCTTCGCAAAGAATACCATGTACCTCAGGACTTCTTTGGCGCAGGCTCTTCCCCGCTGATTCTGGAGGGTCAGGTGATCGTCAATGTCGGCGGGAAAGCGGAGGCTTTTGACGGATTCGAAGACCGCCGTGACCGCGCAGAAAAACTGGCCACCAAAGGGGTGACCGTGGCCGCTTTTGACCTGAAGGCTGGAACCGTGAAATGGAAGGTGGAGGACCAATGGGGGGCCAGCTATGCCTCCCCCATCCCGGCGAAATTGCATGGGCAGGTGAAAATCCTCATCTATGCCGGGGGTGAGAGCAATCCTGCCATCGGCGGGCTGCTCTGCATTGACCCTGCCACCGGCACCGTCCATGACCGCTTCGCCTGGCGGGATGAGGAATACATCCAGGCCACTGGCAGCAGCCCTGTGGCCATCCCGGAAAAAAATCGGGCTTTCATCACTACCTGTTACCCGAAGAATAAGCCGTTAGGCGGCGTGATGGTGGAGTATGACGAAAGCTTCAAAGCCCGGGAAGTCTGGCAGTCGAAAAAAATCGGGGTTCACTGGATGACTCCTGTTTATCACGACGGTCATCTTTATGCCATTGATGGCGAACGTGAAAACAACTCACGCCTCGTCTGCGTCAATGCAGAGACCGGGGCGGAAGTCTGGGGAAAAAACATTGAGTGGGAAGACGCGGCTTTTGCCACCGCCCAGGGCCGTAG
Source organism: Prosthecobacter fusiformis (assembly GCF_004364345.1). Lineage (NCBI taxonomy): Bacteria > Pseudomonadati > Verrucomicrobiota > Verrucomicrobiia > Verrucomicrobiales > Verrucomicrobiaceae > Prosthecobacter > Prosthecobacter fusiformis. Next base: position 1,126,874 of record NZ_SOCA01000001.1, read on the forward strand.
CAAACCCGTCACTCTGAGTATCCTGCGCGCCAGCCTGCTGCGTGTGGATGGCGCCTTTCTCTGCCTGGGTGAGACTGGCAGTCTGCATTGGTTGAATCTGACGCCTCAGGGCTGTGAGGAAACCGCACGCACTCAATTGTTCTACGCCTTGAATACCTGGAGCCTGCCAGCCCTGAGTCACGGTCTGCTGTATGTGCATCAGCAGGCCGAGTCCCTGGATCGCAAAAGCGGTACACGCATCGTTTGTTATGATCTGCGGGGTGAATAAGGCCTGAGTTCACACCCACATGGAAAAGAATTCATCGGCTCAAGCTGTTAAACACTGCTGAATATCAAGGAGTTAAAAGAGGGCTTAGGCTGCCATGGCTTGTTCAAAGGAGCAGTCGCTTGAGGATTGGGGCAGCCAGGTTATCCTGTGGTCCCCCCATGAGTGAAACTTCCACGGAAAGCCACCTGCCAGCGACCCAGTGGACGCTCATCGCACAGTTGCGGCATGGCACCGAACTGGAAGCTCAGCGTGCCTTGGATGAGCTCATTCTCCAATATCGCTACCCTCTCTATTGTTACCTTCGCAGGCGCGGTTACAGCCACCACGATGCCGATGACATCTTGCAGGATTTCCTGATGAAGCTGCTGCGCAATGAAAGCTTCGCGGCTGCCGATGCCACCAAGGGCAGGCTACGGTGCATGCTTCAGGTCAGCCTGGATCGCTTTGTCATCAACTGGGAAAGGCAGCACCAGCATCGCCGCAGGGAGGTCAACCTGGAGGCAGAGATGCCCGGCAGCCAGTCGGAGGTGGAAAGACGCTATCAGCATGAGCACTTTCAGTCCCATGAAACCCCCGAACAAATTTTCGGCCGCAAATGGACCCTGACGCTTCTTGGTTCCGCCCTCAACCGCGTGGGTGAGCTTTACAAGGCCCGGGGGAAAGAGAACCTTTTCAAAATCTTGCGCCCTGTCCTTATGGATGCTGGCAGCCTGAGGGGTGAAAACGGCCCGCGAATGGCACAGGAAGCCGGGATGGCGTATGGGGCCTTTCGCACAGCGCTCATGCGCATGCTGGCGGATTACCAGGAGGCGCTGCTCCAGGAGATTCTTCACACGGTGGAGGACCCTGCTGCCGCCGCCGAGGAGCTGGCCCAGCTTCGCCAGAGTGTTTCATGACAGCAACTTTACGGGAATAAGCAATCAACGGGCTTTCTCGCACGTTTGAATCCATACATCCATCATGAACAAGAACACGTTACTTTTCATAGCCCTGTCCAGCCTGTCCCTCGTCGCCTGCGCCGAAGACAAACCCAAAACCGATCCGACCATGCCCAAGCCCGAAGTCACCCTCACAGAAGCTGAATGGAAAAAACGCCTCACTTCTGAGCAATACGCCGTCACCCGCCAGGCAGGCACAGAGCGCCCCTATGGTGCCATTTATGAGGAATTCGAAAAGCAGGGAGAGGGCACTTATTACTGCGTGTGCTGCGGGGTGGAGCTCTTCACATCGAAAGAAAAATTTCACTCCGGCTGTGGCTGGCCTTCCTTCTATGATGCCTCCACGGCGAAGAACGTACTGGAGCGGGCGGACAATGCCCACGGCATGGTCCGCACAGAAACGCTGTGCAAACGCTGCGGAGCCCATCTGGGGCATGTCTTTGAGGGAGAAAGCGTCTCCGCCAAGACCCCCACGAAGCGCCGCTTTTGCATCAATGGCGTGGCTTTGAACTATGTCCCCAAAGGTGGAGCCGCCCCCAAGCTGCTGGAGCTCACCGATGCGGCCGTGGACAAAAAGAAAGAAGAGGTGGCCAAGGAAGCTGGCGTGGAAGTACAGAAACCTTGAGGCTTGCCAAGACCGGTCTGGCCTCGCTAAACTGAGGCCATGAACCGCACGCTGATCATCCGCCTGGGTCTCATCGCTTTGTTTATCCTGCTGATCCGGATTGGCTGGGAAAAAGTGAAGGGGGATGATGGGCTGGCGCTTGTGTTTTTCGTCGCCATCGGATTTATCCTGGGCTTGGTGGTAGTCTTCTACGCCTTGCCTTGGTTTGGAGACCTGATAGGAACCATTGTCTATTCATCCGGCGAAAAAGTGCAGGTGAATGAAGGGCTGAAAGCTGCCGCCAAACTGGCCCAGGGTGACTACGAAGGTGCCATCGCTGAGCATGAGAAGGCGCTGGCAGCCGATCCATCGCAGAGCTTTCCCATTGCGGAAATTGCCAAAATTTGTGCGGACAGGCTTAAAGATCCTGTGCGTGCTATGGGCATCCTGAAGCAGCACCTGGCCGCGCGTGAGTGGCCGGAGGATGATGCCACGTTTCTGCGTTTCCGCATTGTGGACCTGCAACTGGCGCACTTTCATGACTTTGCCGCCGCACGCAGTCTACTGGAGGGAATCATCGCCGACTTCCCCAACACGCGCCACAGCGCTAATGCCCGCCACAAACTAAACGAGCTGGAACAGGCCGAATATAAGTCCATCGTAGAGCAACGCGCCAAGGCAGCGGGGAAACCGTAAGCTTAGCGGCGCAAGATTCCCCCAGCACATTCTGCGATGCCTTCCCCCTCATGCCTCCAACCATGGCTGAGGAAACATCCCCTGTTGGTCCTGTCCGTCCCCGCAGCAGCCGGCATCCTCCTGGCCGACGGACAAACCTGGCAGCCCCAGTGGCCGCTGATTCTGATCACACTTTTGGTTTGGCTACCCTTCCTTTACCGGCGGCGCTTATGGACAGCCGCGCCTGCCTTGATGCTGACTTTTGGATTCCTGCATTCCCTGCGGCTGGCTGACACCTTCGAGCATCCGCTGCGTACCCAGCTCCTCGCGACGGCGGATCATGCCATGGACGTCACGCTTCGCGGCCATCTTTATCCCTGGAACAAAGGGGCTGAGCTGGATGAAGACGCGGCTCTATGCAGCGTCACTGCAATCAGACCAGGACGTCATGGCAGCTTCCAGCCATTGAAGGCAAAGATCAAAGTGCGGCTCCCAGAAGGCTGGTCATTAACAGCACCGGGTGTCTATGAGATCAGCGGCCGCCTCTCCCTGCCCAGGCCGCCGATGAATCCAGGCCAGTTCGATTCAGTGAACTATGGTCTGCGTATGGGCTGGATCGCCCATTTGCGTGCCCAGGAAATCAACTTGGTAGAAGAGGATGCCATAGCCCTGCGATTCCATCTTTTACACGCAGCGGAGACCTCACGACAATGGATCACGAAGCAACTTTCGTTAGGCCTGGAAAAAGAGGACAAGGATGCCGCCGTGATATTAGCCATGGCCCTCGGAGCCTCAGACGCCGCAGGTGAAGACATCGAAGATGCGTTTCGTGACAGCGGCACTCTACATGTCTTTGCCGTCAGCGGCCTGCACGTGGTCATGCTGGCTCACATCGCATCCATGGGGCTGCGCTGGCTAGGCACCCAGCGCATGAGCCTGGCGATTATTCTGATCGTTTTTGCATATGCTTTTATCACTGGCTGGCAGCCATCCGCAGCACGGGCGGCCTTCATGCTGGCCATCGTGCTGACGGGCCCGTTGCTTTATCGCAGATCGCAGTTGCCCAACACGCTAGGTGCGGCGGCGCTTATTCTCTTATTTTTCGATTCGCATCAGCTTTTCCTGCCGGGGTTTCAGCTCTCGTTTGGTGTCCTTTTAGCCATCCTTTTCATGAGCGGAGGCATCGCTGAGCAAGCCCGGCCCTGGTGTGAACTGGACCCCTTTTTACCACCCGCCCTGGCCACTCCGTTTCAACGGTTAGGCGTGTGGGCGAAGCTAAAAATCGCCTCGCTTTTCTCCGTCACGGCGGCGGCGTGGGCGGGGAGCCTGCCGCTGATGATCCTGCATTTCGGCAGCATCACACCCGTGGCTTTGGTCTCGAATCTTTTCCTGGTACCTGCATCGGAACTTTGCCTGATTTTTTCATGCTTCAGCCTCTCTTTCGCCACGCTTCATTGCAGCGGCATGGCCATTTTCTTGAATGTTATCAATGCTCAACTGGCCAAAGGCATGGTGATGCTGGCCACCTGGTTTGCCAGCCTTCCGGCGGCCAATTACACCCTGGACCTCCGTTTTGAAAAGGCACCTCCGCCTGCTGAGATACGTGTCCTGCATGTCCCCTTCGGCGGTGGGGCCGGATACCTCCGCAGTGGGGAGGAACGCTGGCTGCTGGATACCGGCAATGACAATAACTGGCGCTATGTGCTGCGGCCATTCCTCCAGCATGATGGGATCAATAATCTGGATGGCCTTATTCTAAGCCATGGCGATATCTCTCATGTGGGTGCGGCTCCGCGGGTGCTGAAAATGCAAAAACATCCACGCATCCACACTAGCCTCCTGGAGCCCTGGCCTTCTGATCCTGCCACTGGCAGTCTCAAGACTTTGAGTCGTGCTATCCCGCCGGATGGCCCCATCTGGAAAAGGCATGGCCTGGGGGAACTGATTAACCTCCATTCCGGACATGGGATGCCCGTCACTGCTCAGGTGCTGCATCCAGGCCCTGCTGATCTGCATGAAAAGGCCAATGACCGGGGACTCGTCCTCCTCATCCAGGCAGGTCCATTCCGGGTCCTGTGGCTGAATGATGCCGGATTCATCACGGAAAAACGCCTGCTGGAGCGCCGTGCACCGGTGCAGTGTGACATCCTGGTGCGTCACCAGCACAACGCCGATTTCTCCGGCCTCACGGAACTGCTATTGGCCGCACAGCCCCGCGCCATCATCAGTTCTAACGATGCCTATCGTACCGAGGAAGCGCTACCGCAGCGCCTCCGCGACCATTGCCAGGCCCAGCAGATTCCGCTGTTCGACCTCGAGGCCAGCGGCAGTGTCGGCATCGAATTTTGGGACGAGTTCGTGGAATTGAAGGGCTATGGCAACGGCCAGTCGGTGAGGCTCAGCGCCTTGTCGGAACTGCGGTGATCAACCGTTGCCGATTTCACTTGGCCCGCATTTTGGCAAAAATGTCTCCGCCTTTTTTGGCCCCTTCCACATAGATGCTCATGGCGTTGAAGTGACGGACAAACTCACCTGCATCAATCTCCTCGTCATTTAGCCAGAAGCCTTCCGGTGCTTGGGCTTTCAATGCCTGGACTGTTTTATCAGCCACTCCCTTTGCTCGGCTGGCCCAGCTTTTTTCATTGTCAGGTCCGCTGCGTTTCGCCAGTATTTCTTCACGCGGTCTGGACATTATCTCACGGAGTTGTTTCAGGTCTTTTTGAATCCAGTCCAGCTTAAATCCATAATGTGTTGGCAGGTTGCTGTCGTCATAGACCAGCTCATAGGTGTCTTTGACAAAGTAGAGCGGCTTGTTCGTCTTCAGTTCATAGAAGCGAGCATGCTTGCCATCCGGGAGGACGGAGCGCTCATACCACGCAAAGGCCGCAGGCAGAGGCTTCATATACTTTTCATCTCCCGTCACCACATACAGATCATACAATGCCTTCATAGTGCTCAGGCTCTCGCCGCCACTCACACAAGGCGGCTCAAATTTACGCGCCCAAACGGGTTCCATCTGGTGATTGTATTGCTGTGCCCAACCGGGCTGTGGCTCGGGCATCTGCGCCAGGATGAAAAAATTTCCGGTCTTTTTTGCCGAGTTCAGATACCGCTCTTCTTTCGTCAGGTCATAGGCACGCAACAGCAGTTGGACAATCTTCTCCATGTTTCCATCATTGAGAGTATAAAAGTCCGTGTACTTTTCCTTTGGGAAGGTGCGCGGCCAATCTGCGGGATAGCGGGCCTTCAGGACCGGAATCGCGGGATCGGCAGGTTTTTCAAACTGCTGCGGCCAGGCTCCGTTCGGGTATTGAGCGCCTAACAAACTATCCATTCCGAATTTCAAACAATCCTGCAAAGCTTGGTCATCCTTGCTCTCCGGCAGACTTGCCAGCTCCAGCAAAAGCAACAGGGCGGACTGCGTCTTGTTGTCATCCAGCGTGCTGCGGAATTCGCGCTTGCCTGGCTCCGTATCCCCCGCCAGCACATGCTTGCGCAGATGATATTTCTTCTCATACGCACCGGAAAAGTCATACTCCGCCAGCCAGCCACCGCTGGCGAGCTGGCACTCGATCAAAGCCTTCGCTGCACCTCGGGCAGCCTCCAGAAACTGTGCATCCCCCGTGGCCTGGTACCCCTTCAACATGGCCAGCCCCACCGTTGTCGTTCCTGGCGGCTGCATGGAGATGATCTCCGTGCCCTTCTTTCCTTCCACAAACGCCATGCTCAGATCCTTCGTCCATGAGGAGGCATACCCTCCATGCACGGCCAGCTTCTCCGTGTAAAACGAGGTCGCCTTTTTCATCGCCGCCGTCACCTCCGCAGGATCTGGAAACGAATCCGCCGCCAGGGCGGAAAGAGGTAACATGAGGCAAAGCAATGATTTCATAAAGTCGGGAGATGCAGCCTGAACGCTCATCAAGCCTCTCATTCTTCACCAATGTTGCTTTTATCCCGGAGAAATCGCTGGCCGGGGGAAAGTTCCCCCTGAGCTTTAACTCGCAACCTGCCCGACCGCCCATTCTGTATCGAATGAGCGGGCTGTCGCATGCCCAGCTAAAGCTCTGGAATACTTTCTCATCCCAGCCCAGGCACCTTCCACCCGTCCCGATACTCCCGCTTCACCAGCTTGTTCGCGCCTTCGTGGTTGCTGATCTGGCAGGACTCGCGGTCGAATTCCAGCCATTGGCCGGGGAAGCGGTCGGTGATGGTGCCGACAAGCACAGTCTCCGTGAGCGGGCCGCCATGGCTGAAATCGGCACAGCTCTTGGTGCCGGCGAGGATGGCATCTACCCAGTCGTGATAGTGGTCTTGTCCCTTCAAACCTTTGGGATACTTCTCCGCAGGGAAGCTTTCCTCCGGCAGCACAAACGGACGCTGGCCATAGGGTTTAAAAATACTGCCTTCCGTGCCCACCCAGAACGTCCCGGAATGGGGAAACTTCGTCAGCACAGACGGCATCTTCACTTTGGTCATATCCGGGTCCATGCCGCCATCATTCCAGGTGACTCGCACGGTGTCTCCCTCTGTGTATTCGCTGCCGGGGAAGTCCAGTTCCACGATGCGCTTCTCTCCCCACAGTGGGCCGCTGCTGCCACCGCTGGTGAGGCGGGCACGTGTGGGAGCGGTGAGTTTCAGTGCATCAAAAGTCGCATCAAAATGGTGGCAACCCATGTCTCCCATTTCGCCACAGCCGAAGTCAAACCACGCACGCCAGTTCTGCGGATGATAGGTGTCGTTTAAAAAGGGCACTGGATTCCGCACCCCGCACCACAGATCCCAGTCCAGCCCTTCTGGAATGGCATCGCCCTGCGGACGAAGCTCCGTGTTTTTGGGCCACCAGCTCAGGGGTTTGTTCTCCCACATAATGACCTCCTTCACCTTGCCAATGGCCCCGCTCTGGATGAGCTGCACCGTCATCCGTGCCTCAATGCTGGAGCGCCCCTGATTGCCGAGCTGCGTCACCACACCGGCTTTCTTCGCCTCTTCCGTGATCACCCGGCACTCATGCAGCGTGGGTGCCATCGGCTTTTGAAGATAGACGTGCTTCTTCGCGCGCAAAGCTGTCACGCAGGGCCCGGCGTGGCTGTGATCTGGCGTGCCAATGGTCACCGCATCAAATTTGTCGCCATACTTCGCCATCACCTCGCGCCAGTCTTTATGCTGGCTGGCGTCTGGAAAGTCCTTGGCTGCCTGCGCCAGGTGCTTCGCATCCACATCGCAGATGCTGACGATCTTCACCTTCTCATGCCGGGCCACGCTGCGCATCGTGTTGCCGCCCATCCGTGCCACACCGATGCTGGCGACCTGGAGCATGGAATTGGGCGAGGCACTGCGTAAAATCGCAGGAAACCCAAGGGTGGAGGCAGCGGAGGTCTGGAGAAAGCGGCGACGGTTCATGGTGGACGGTAACAACGCTGTACCGAGCGCTGGTTTATCACCTCACAAGATCGGTGCACCTTCAAACAAGGCGCGCAGAGCAGCCCCCGCCCCCTTCGGCTTCCTTGGCGCCAGTATGGAAGTCTTCGCTGTCACCATTTTCATGAGCCTCGCCTTCGCGGTGCTCTTTGCCGTCCTTTTCTTCGCCGAGCGCTCCCAGCGGCAGCGCCGTTCCCTGGAGCAAATGTCCCTCCTCCCCCTGGAGTCTGACCATTCCGACCGCTGATCTTTCATGAACACCCTCGCTCAAAAACAGCTCATCACTTTCGATGACAAAGTCGTCCGCCAGTTCATGTGGGCCTCCATCATCTGGGGCATCGTCGGCATGCTGGTCGGTGTCATCATCGCCTCCCAGCTCAATTTTCATCAGCTCAATGTTACGCAGTGGCTGTCCTTTGGCCGCCTGCGTCCGCTGCATACCAATGCTGTCATCTTCGCCTTCGTGGGGAATATGATGTTCTCCGGCATTTACTACTCCACCCAGCGCCTGTGCAAGGCCCGCATGGCTTCGGACATCCTGTCCAAGATCCACTTCTGGGGATGGCAGGGCATCATTGTCGCCGCCGCCATCACCCTGCCATTAGGGTACACTCGCGGGCAGGAATACGCAGAACTCATCTGGCCCATCAACATCGCCGTCGCACTTATCTGGGTCGTCTTCGCGGTGAACTTCTTTTGGACCCTGGCCCGGCGTAACGAGCCCTCCCTGTATGTCGCCCTCTGGTTCTACATCGCCACCATCATCACAGTGGCGATGCTCTACATCGTCAATCACCTTTCCATCCCCACCAGTTGGACTCATAGTTATACCCTTTTCTCCGGGGTGCAAAACGCGCTGGTACAGTGGTGGTATGGGCACAACGCCGTCGCCTTTTTCCTCACGACTCCCATCCTGGGCATCATGTACTATTTCCTGCCGAAGGCAGTGGAGCGGCCCGTGTATTCCTACCGCCTTTCCATCGTCCACTTCTGGTCGCTCGTTTTTATTTACATCTGGGCCGGCCCCCACCACCTGCTGAATACCTCCCTGCCAAAGTGGCTGCAAATGCTGGGCATGTTCTTCAGCCTCATGCTCTGGGCCCCGAGCTGGGGTGGCATGCTCAACGGTCTGCTCACCCTGCGCGGTGCCTGGGACAAACTCCGGACCGACCCCGTCGTCAAATTTTTCATCGCCGCCGTCACCTTTTACGGCATGTCCACCTTTGAGGGCCCACTTCTCTCCATCCGCGCTGTCAATGCCCTCTCCCATTACTCAGACTGGACCATCGGCCACGTCCATAGCGGGGCACTAGGCTGGAACGGCCTCATGGCCGCAGGCATGTTTTATTGGCTCACCCCGCGTCTGTACGGCACCAAGCTACACTCCGTGCCGATGGCCAATTTCCACTTCTGGATCTCCATCGTGGGCATCCTCCTTTACGTCGCTGCCATGTGGGTCTCCGGCATCATGCAGGGGCTGATGCTAAATTCCACCAACGCCGCTGGCACAGCGCTGACTTATCCGAATTTCATCGAGACCCTCACCGCCATCCGCCCCATGATGGCCTTCCGCATCATCGGCGGCTCCATGTACCTCGTCGGCATGGGTCTCATGCTCTGGAATCTCTGGAAGACAGCCCGCAGCGGCCAGCCCGTCAATGAAACCCGCGAAGTCGCGATCCTTGAGCGCAACAGCGTGGATAACATGGGGGTCAAAGACACTTTTCTCTCTGACCCGGTCACGTACTTCTTCGGCGGTCTCTTCCTCCTCATGGGCTGGATCTTCCTGCCTAAAGGAGCGGACATCACCGCCCTGGTCTGTGCGCTTATCTTTGGTGCCATCGCCGTGAGGAAATTCACCACCTCCCATCACACCTGGTCACAGTGGTATGAACGTTTGTTAGAAAACTGGCTTCCCTTCACCATCCTCACCTTCATCGCCGTCGCCCTCGGCGGCCTCATCCAGATCATCCCCACCGTCATGGTGAACCGGGCCAAGAACATGGAGGACCGCATCCAGCAGGTTTACACCCCGCTGGAACTCACCGGCCGCGACATCTACGTCAGTGAAGGCTGCTACAACTGCCACAGTCAGATGATCCGCACCCTCCTGCCGGATGTGCTGCGCTATGGCGACTACAGCCGCCTGGGTGAAAGCATTTATGACCATCCCTTCCAATGGGGGTCCAAGCGCACCGGGCCAGACCTGGCCCGTGAAGGCAGCCGCTATCCCCATAGCTGGCATTTCAATCACATGATGGATCCGCGCAGCACCTCCGTGGGCTCCAACATGCCCGCCTATCCGCATCTCTTCACCACCAAGTTCGACCAGAAAACCCTGCCGAAAAAAATCGCCGCCATGGTCCGCCTCGGCGTCCCCTACCCTGCGATGACTGATCTGGAGATCAAAGAAAACGCCATCAAGCAAGGCATCGAAATTGTCGAAAAACTCAAGGAAGACAAACTCACAGCCGCACCGGATACCCAGATCGTCGCCCTCATCGCCTATCTGCAAAAGCTCGGCAAATACGACACCCTGGAGGTGGAGGACAAACTCCAAAAATATCCCACCGCCCCCGGCCTCATCCCCGGCCCGGTCAATCCTGACCAGAACCGCCCAGCCGCCAGCAGCCAAGAATAGCCTCACCTCCATGTACAAATACGTCATCTACGAAACCTGGCTGGATTGGGTGCCCTACGTCGCCTTCGGCGTCACCGCCCTCGTCTTCATCACCTTTTCCATCCACGCCCTCATCATGCGCAAAGACCGCGCGGACCACCTCTCCCACCTGCCCCTGGATAACTGAGCTTCTTTCCCTCCATGCCTCCCGATTCCCCTAACTCCGGCCCCACCCTGCGCCCACATGAATACGACGGCATCCAGGAATACGATCAAAAGCTGCCTAACTGGTGGTTGTTTAGCTGGTATATCACCATGGTGTTCTTCGTCATCGCCTGGGTGGCCTATTATCAGTTCGGCGTCGGCATGTCCGACGAAAAAAACATTGAGACCGCCATGGCCAAAATCGCCGACTTCCAAAAACGGGAGTTGGAGATGATCGATGACGACAAGCTCTGGGCCATGTCCAAGGATGAAAAGATCGTCACTGCCGGAGCCGCCACCTACAGCACCACCTGCATCGCCTGCCACGCAGCCGATCTCAGCGCCCACATCGCCGGGGCCAAACTGCCCGGACTTCCCCTCAACGACCAGGAATGGAAACACGGCGGACAGCCCACCCAGATCCTCACCATCGTCCGTAAAGGTGCCCCCGACCTCACCAAAGGCATGCCCCCCTGGGAACCCCAGCTCGGCCTCCAGCGCGTCGTCGAAGTCGTCGCCTACATCCTCAGCAAACACGAAAAAGGCGAACCCGCCACCCTCGCTGCCGATTCGCCTTTGGGGGCCCCGAAGTAAGCCTGGGCTTCACAGCTACAATTCTCCCAAATTCCTCACAGGTCTCAGATTTTTCGGTACGTCTGGCAGAAGTATATAGCTTCCTCAAGCGCCTCGGCCTCAAACCTAACGGTCATCGGCCGCTCTTCAATGAAGCGAGTACACTCGCATGAGATTCAGGGGCGGGGATCAGCTTGGAAGCACCCGTTCGAACATTTTCCATTCGCCCGGCAACAACCTCTAGTTGCTGTTTCAAGAAATCTTCAGATGGCGTACTTCGCTCCAAGATGGCTTCCACTAGCTCAGTTCGCGCTTCACTGGGCAGCAGCAACACTTCTTCAAAAAGGTGGCAAACGGCAGCGTTCATACAGTGCTAACTGTGTAAGTTCTGAAGGCCATTCAGCAAAGCAAAAGCTGCGGTAAGCATGGATAAACGAAATGTCAGGAGCGTTCCAGTTCCAGTCCCCCCGCTCCCAACCTTCACAAAATCTAAATTCTTTGCCTGATTTAGGTCACTTGTAAGCGTATTTAGCTTCTCAGTTGCAGTGGTGCCCGGCCACCGCGAAACTGTTCCCCCACCATGACCACCGACCGGCTCGCACTCGCCCTGTCCACCTTCGCCTTTCTGGCGGCGGTGGTGCCTGCCCTGGCCTGTCTGAAGTCAGGGGACTGGCGGCGAGGCCCGACCCAGGTCATCGCCATGACGGTCGGTTTTCTGCTCCAGACCGCCGCCATCTACCTGCGTGGGCAGGTCGTCGGCCAGTGCCCGATGAAGAGTGTCTCGGATATCCTCGTCTTTATCGCCTGGAGCATCGTGCTGCTCTACTTCCTCGTCGGCACCACCTACCGCGTTTCCCTCCTGGGCATGTTCACCGCACCGCTGGTGGTGGCCATGCATGCCCTCGCCTTTCTCCTGCCCGGTGCGTTTCCTGATTATCCTGCCAAGGCCAAAATTGATGCCTGGGTGGAGTTGCATGCCGCCCTGGCCCTCATCGCCTACGCCGCCTTCGCCCTGGCCTGCATCACTGGCGTCATGTACCTGCTGCAGGAGCGTTTCCTGAAAAAGCACCTCATCGGCGGCCTATTTTATCAGCTCCCGCCCATTCAAGGCCTGGCCAAAGCCATCCAGCGCCAGCTCCTGCTGGGCCTCATCCTCCTGAGCGCCAGCCTGGCCATCACCTTTAAACTGGACACCCCCATTACCAACCCCAAGCTCATCTTCGCCTGGGGTGTCTGGGGCCTTTATGCCGTCATGGGGTTCATCACCTGGCGGCACACCCTCTCCCCACGCCAGACTGCCTGGCTGGCCGCCGTGGGATTTGTCATCCCCTTCATTTCCCTGTGGCTGGTGACCTGACAATGACCTTCCCAACCACCACAAGTGAACATCTGGTCTGCCTGGGCCTGAATTATCGCACCACCCCCGTGGAGGTACGGGAGCGCGTCGCATTCCCGGAATCCAAAGTCCCGGATGCCGTCCAGGAAATCCGCCAGCTTCCTGGTTTCGAAGAAAGCGTCATCCTCAGCACCTGCAACCGGGTGGAGCTCTACGCCACCCATTCCCTGACGGACCCCCTCCAGGCCCACCAGACCCTGGTGGAATACCTCGTACGCCGCTTTGAGCTGCCCCCGGAGCAGGCCGAAGCCCTCGTCACATACCGGCTGCGCTCTGATGAAGCCGCCCGCCACCTTTTCCGCGTCGTCAGCGGCCTGGATAGCATGGTTCTCGGCGAGACCGAAATCTTCGGACAGGTCAAACAAGCGTATAAGGTTGCCCTGGAAACCGGCAGCACTGGCCGCTCACTCAACAAGCTTTTCCAACAGGCCTTCACGGTCGGAAAAAAAGTACGCCACGACACCACCATCCAGCGCGGCTCCACCAGCGTCGGCTCTGTCGCCGTAGATCTGGCGGAAAAAGTGCACGACCTCAAACAGTGCCGCGTCATGCTCGTCGGCGCTGGTGAAATGAGCCGCACCTGCGCCCAGAGCCTCCTCTCCCGCGGAGCCCAGAGCATCATCGTATCGAACCGCAGCTATGACCGCGCCGTCGAGCTGGCCACCGAGATGAAGGGCACCGCCATGAAATTCGATGAATGGGAACACGCCCTCCACGAGGTGGACGTCATCATCTCCAGCACCAGCGCACCGCATTTCGTCATCAAGCCGGAGCTCATCGACCAAGTCATGCGCAAGCGCCGCTGGGATCCCCTGCTCATCATTGACATCGCCGTCCCCCGCGACGTGGACCCCGCCGTCAACGAGATCGAAGGCGTTTATCTCTACGACATTGACGCCCTCCAGGCCATCGCCGACGACGGTCGCCGCGAGCGTGAGCGCCAGCTCAGCGCCTGTGAGCGCATCATTGAAGACCACCTGGAAAAATACGGCTTCACCCATCACGCCGTCCCGCTGGCAGCCAGCAGCCAGGTGGTCATTTAAACATTTGCCTCCCTCATTTGGGCTCATTCGTGTTTTACCGCAAAGGGGCGGAGGAGCAAAGAAGCGGCGGACGGATCTCATCTGATCCCGTTCATCCCTGATTTATTTCATACCTCTGCCACCTCCGCCTCTCTGCCCCACTGCGGCTAATCCAAACTACCCACAACCCCTCCCCCCGCCACCTGCATCTTAAACGGTGCCGCCTTAAACACAACGGGCGTGCCGAACCCGGCCAGCTCTCCATCTACCTCCACAGGTGCCAGCGGATCTGCCGTGACGGTAAACTCCCGCAACTGCACGTAATCCAGGTCCTCCGCCGGTTCATATCCGCCCTCCAGGATTCCACGCAGCATCTGCGCAAACTCCCAGCCGCCCAGCCCGCGAAAGATCAGCACATCCAGCAGCCCATCCTGATTGTTCGCCTTCGGGAAAACCTGCACCGGCCCTCCGTAGTGCTTGCCGCCTCCCACTAGCACGACAGAGCCATGCATGGCCGGGCGTCCCTCCACCGTCACGGTCAGCACGGGCGGTTTCCGGGTCAGCACCTGCATGGCGGACATCACATAACTCAGCGGTCCAAAGCGTTTTTTGCTCTCCCATGAAGTCTCCTGGATGATCTCCGCATCGAAGCCCACGCCGGCCAATTGTACAAAGTACTGCTCATTGGCCATCCACAAATCAAGCTCTCGCAGGCGTCCGCTGGAAATTTGCGCCCAGCATGCGGCGATGTCTGGACTGGGCAGCCCAAGCTCGAGTGAAAAGACATTCATCGTCCCTACGGGCAGCACGCCCAACGCGGTATGCGGCTCCCCTGGGGCACGCCCGGCATTCACCCGGCAGATGCCTTGGAGAATCTCATTCATCGTACCATCCCCGCCAGCAGCCACGATCAGCGGATGCCCTTCACGCGCCAGCTTTTCGGCAATCTCCGTGGCCTGTCCTGGATACTCGGTCAGGACCAGCTCTGGCTCGGGTGATAATGCACGCAGGGCCTTCTCACGTGCCGCCGCCTGCGTACTGCGGGCAGCGGGATTTAGAATAACGGGGATTCTCGCAGGCATGGGGGCTGTGCTTATCCCCCAAAACGGCCTGGATCACAAGCAACAGTTGCCAACGTAAAGTCGGCCTCTTCAGGCATACTTTGCCAGCAGCTCGCCCGCCTTGGAAGGCTCCACTTTCTCAAAGAAATCATCCTCCACCATGCACACGGGGCCGAAGCCGCAGCTAGCCAAGCATTCAGCAAATTCGATGCTGTATTTGCCATCTTCACTCACGGCGATGGGGTGATGATGGTCGCAATGGCTGCGGTCAATCTTCGCCTCTTTGCAGAGAGAATCCATCAGCTCATAGCTGCCTGTCATCGCACAGGAAAGCGTGCGGCAGACACGGATGTGATACTTCCCGGGAGCGCTCTGGCGGAAGCCTGGATAAAAGGTCACCACCTCCAGCACCTGGATCGGCTCTAGGCCCAGCTTGGCCGCCACCCAGGTGACGATGTCATCGCTGATGTAGCGGTAATGCTCCTGCATCAGATGCAGCAGGGGCAGAACGGCGCTGCGTTTGGACACCGGGTAATGCGTGATTACCTCGTCCATCTTGCTCTCCAACTCTGCGGGGACTGCGAATGCCATCTTGAAATTCAGGGGATAAAGGGTTGCTTCGTTCAGCGTCGGAGGATCCTAGCGGTCACATTCGCCCATCACAAAGTCCAGGCTGCCCAGCACGGAAGGAATGTCGCTGAGCATGTGGCCCGGCATGATTTTGGAAAGAATGCTCAAATTGATGAACGAGGGGCTGCGGATCTTCAGACGGTAAGGAACACCGCCGCCCTTGCTGTGGATATAAAAACCCAGCTCACCCTTCGGGTTTTCCGCGCCAAAATAAACCTCACCCGCCGGCGCATCAATGCCCTGAGTGGCAATGATGAAATGGTGGATCAGCTCCTCCATCTTCATCAGCACGCGATCCTTGTTCGGCAAAAGCCCCTTGGCATCCGCCACGTTGATGGGGCCACCAGGAAGATCGGCAAGCACTTGGCGCAGGATGCGCACACTCTGCCGCATCTCTTCCATGCGCACCAGATAGCGGTCAAAGCAGTCGCCTTTCGTCCCGATCGGGATGTCAAAATCGTACTTCTCGTAATCCAGGTAAGGATTCGTTTTCCGCAGATCATGCTCCACGCCGGAGCCGCGAAGATTCGGGCCGGAGATGCCGTAAGCGATGGCATCCGCCTTCGTGATCACACCAATATCCTGGGTACGCGCAATGAAAATGGCGTTGCGTGTCAGCAGCTTGTCCACTTCATCAATCACCGGCTCCAGTTCTGTGAGGAACTTCAGCACCGCATCCGTAAAACCAGGCGGCAGATCCCGCACCTGACCACCCACACGGGTATAGCTGGTGGTAAATCGAGCACCCGTAAGCTGCTCACAGAGGTTATAGATCTTCTCGCGCTCTGTGAAGGTATAGAGGAAGACGGTCATCGCCCCCACATCCATGGCGAAGACGCCCACGCCCAGCAGGTGGGCCGAAATACGAGCCAGCTCACAGCAGATCACCCGGATAGCACGGCCACGCTCCGGCACTTCCCAGCCCATCAGCTTTTCCACCGCCAGGGAATACGCCACGTTATTGGCCAGAGGAGCCAGGTAATCCAGACGGTCCGTATAGGGCACGAACTGGTTGTAGTGCATGTTCTCGGCGATCTTCTCATCGCCCCGGTGCAGGTAACCCACATCCGGCTCCGCCTTGGTGATCGTCTCACCGTCCAGTTCCAAGATCATCCGCAGCACGCCATGCGTCGCCGGATGGGAAGGTCCCATGTTCAGGACCAGCTTCTCACCCACGAGATCACTGGTCGTCTCTTCGAGGTTCTCCAGGTGCATCGCAGCCTTGGCGGCGGTGTCCGGGGTCTCGTATTCACGGGTAACGGCAGGCATAATGGGGTGAAGATGACTATTCTACGCCCCCCAAACAGCGGCAAGGCGAATTTGTGAAAAATTTCACAAGCTCCTCCAACCCTGCCTTCCAAATGCCTTTTCGCAAAGGGAAAGGTCAGAAGACTCCCAAGAAATTCAGGTGCAAAAAGTTTAACGCCAAACCCATTGTCCAGAGCTCCGGATCGTGGCTCCCCCTGGACGCAAAAAGGCTGCCTGATGAACAGACAGCCTTTGAGAGGTTGGAAATCCAGACAACGAGCCAGGAAATTTAAGCAGTCGGCGCAGGAGCACCTTCAGCCGTCTTTGGCAGAGTGAAGCGGAAGCGGATCTTACCACGCTTTGCGGCTGCACGAGCCTTGCGCTTGGTGCGCTCTTTCGGATTCTCATGAGCGCGCAGGCGGCGCATTTCTTCGAGGATGCCTTCCATCTCGAGCTTGGTTTTAAGACGCTTGAGAGCGCGGTCAACAGGCTCACCTTTGCGGATTTGGACTTCGGGCATACGTGTTCAGAGAAATGGTTTTGAAAAGGGGTGACGAGTCTATGGGCTGACAGCCATTCGTCAAACGGAAAGATGCATTGCTGAACGCTTTTACACCTCCACCAGGTTAGATTCAAGAGGACGACTGTAGCAAATTTGAAGGCTGACGGCCCCAGAACCCATCTGCATCCCCCAATTGGGTCTCCTTTAATCAGCCAATCAGCCTCGACATGGTTTTACCAACACACCTGGAGAGGAACAGGCTATCTCACAATGCTTGATAGCAGGCCAGCTAAAGCATTCCGACATAACGGTTTAGCTGCTGTTTCTGAAGCGATTCCCCCGGATGGCCAGCCATTCTTCTAGATGAGCAGGGCAAACATTGCGGACCTGAAATTTGCTGCCATACAGCCACCAGCCCAGAAATTCGTCTCTGACACCTTCGATGATGTCGATGGGCCTGGCTGACTTCCCCGCATCCACCGCCAGCAGGCGTTTGAAGAGGTCTTCGAGCGTGGTCTTTTCCACCGAAGTGTCAACCCGCCCAAGTTCGTCGATCCAGGCCTTGAGCCGCCGTTCTGCAATCTTGCGATCCGTGGTTTTGAGGGAGCGCTCCTTGCGTTTGCCCTCGACCTTCTTGATGCCCAGATACATGCCCGAGCGCGTGTTCCGATACAGTCCGGCGATGCCAGGGACTTTGATGAAATCGGGCGCGGGTGCAGATGATGAACTGGAGGCGGGAGGCATGTGACTCCCCTAGAAGTTGACAAAAGGGCCTCCAGGACGGCGGAAAATGACAGTTTTGTCAGCAGATGGCATAGCGTCAGCCTTTGAGTGCCAATCACCACGCAAGAGCCAGTCTTCAAAGCAAAAACCATGAAGTGCGTTGAACGAGTTTTTACCTTCCAGCCCACCATCTTCACCTGCGGGATGTAGCCATCCGGTATTTGTAGGAAATAAGGAAGATGAAGTTCATGGCTGGTTTGTCTGAACTCTTTTCCTACTGCATCAAACCAAGCCTACGGCACGCATCTCATTCACCAGCTCAACTGCTGATGCTGCCGTAGCAACAAGGAAGGCGGATGTCATATCCACGCCGTTCTGGTGGTTTTTGAAATCACCTGCCTCTTGGATGTGGGCGATCAATATGAAGTGCTTCCGGTTCGCCTTCTTCGGACTACTCTCCCATTTTCGGTCATCGGTCATGGCATCGAGTAACTCGACCAAGCCACTCCGATTCTCGGGCCAGCGGCGTTCGACCTTCAGCCATGGCGGCCCGCTTCTCAGAGCTGGGACCATGTGACTGGGCGATTCCACATCCCAAATGACATTCAGAGCCTCCTCTGCAATGTCACGGAATGCTCGTGATGCTTTGTCTGGTCGTTCCAGGGACTCGATGGCGTCGCGCACGTTCGAGACCAGTTCACATTCTTCGTCCATTTTGGGGCCAAGGCGCATGGCGAGCACCTGTTTCATCGAGTTCAAATATGATGCTTCGGTGCCGAACCATTCCTTAAGCAAAACGGTTCCCTTGGCTGCTCCGGCTCCAAAATCCTGCATGAGGCGACATGTGGGCTTCAGGTTGCCTCCAGCACTCGTGAGAAGGCCAAGACACTTCAGCTTCCGTGCACCATTGCTTGGAGTCGTTACATTGCCCGTGCGTCCAGCCGTGATGAAGACATCTCGCTCATCGGGATCAAGGTCCTGCCAGATGAGTTCCAGTTCCTCGGCACGTTCTTGGACGATGGCTTGGGCGGCAGCGTTGATGAGTTCCACTTCCAGAGGCACTGTATCAGCCAACTTTGAAGCCTCCTCGCACAATGCGATCACGAGGGAAGGATTTCCACCGGATGCACTGAGGAGGGCTGGCGCAACACCACTAGACCCCACGCCTCCTATTTGGAGTATCGCCATGATGTCCTCCACAGTCATTGGTTGGATGTCGATAGGGTTTTTGAAACGATCCGACATCAGGGAGTCACGCTTCTCACGGGTGTTGCAGAGTTCCCGAATCCGTTTCCGTGAAATGCAAAGGAATGTCACCGGCGCTCGTTCCACAAAGTTGCAGAGGAATGACCAAGCGGTCTGGAGTGACACAAAAGCATCATCAATGCCGTCGAGGATGAACAGCACTTTGTGCCCTGCGCTTTCCCAGTCATCCACCGTAGTGTTGAGCTTCTCCTCGACAGGTGATTCCAAATTAGGGTCCAACCATTCAGTGCTTGCCTCCGGCGGCAGTTGCTGGCGAATGTCCTGAATCAGAGCCTCATAAAACGTTTCGTCGCCATCAATGCCACGGCCTTTGAGTTCGCAGAACACGATGGCGTTGAACATCTGCTTCGTGACACTATGTGCCGCCAGCGCCCGCACCACACAGCTCTTTCCAGTGCCGCGAGGCCCCGTGAGACTGATGTTCCGACGGGCCAATTCGCGTTGAAGCTGGGTGATAAGAGCGGTCCTACCGAGGGCGGGCTGGGCTTTATAGCGATAGTCAGAGAAGGTCATGGTTGTCGGGAGATGATTCATCGCTCTCGGCGACTTCGGCGCAGACGGCGGCGAAATCCTGGTGACGACGCAACCAGAGGGCGAACAAAGGAACTTCAAAAGCGAGGTCTTCGACCTGATCGTTGATGGTGGAACTCAAGACATCTTGGTCTTTGAGCGCGTCGAGGTCGGCTTTGAGCTGTTGGAGGCTCTCGAAGCGGAGTCCGCTTTCCTCCGCCTGTTCTCGGAGCAGCACAGGGCGCACGGCCTGCTCATCGCGGGCCATTTGCTCCAAGACGAGCACCAGGGCCTGCCTTCGCGAGTTGCCGATATCATCCCAGAGACGGGCAAAGGTTTCAGAGTCCTCGATTTGTTCCTGGGCCGCCTCACGCACCATTTCCAGAGAAATCAGCACGGCGTGGCGATCCGTACTCATGTCAAACAACCGTCCGCAAAGAGTTTGGATCAGCAAGGGCTGACGTCCTGTAAGGCGAACGATCTCTGTCACTGCCTCGGGCGAATAGGCAAGATGCCCATGCACGGGTTGAGTGACAAGTTCAGCAGCCTCTGCTGGTTCCAGACCACGCAGTTGTAGGCTTTGGCCCAGGTTGAAGAGCACGTTCCAATACTGCTGACGCAGCCGCCTGATCTTCAGCGAGCCCGTCAGGATGGCAGCGAGCTGTGGGTGGTCCTGCAACAGGTTGCGAAAGTTTTCAGGCACCTGGCTGCCCGTCACACCTGAATCGATGCCTGACTGGATGAGGTCAAACTCATCAAACATGAAAAGCAGCCGCTTCTCACCCAAGACAGACAGTGCGGCTTCCAGAATATGGAGGAAACGTTCAAAGGGTGCGCCCTCGTTGAAGAATGTCTCCAGGTCCCTGAGCAGCAGGCGCTTAGTCTCTGTGGGCAGTCCGGCACTCACGTGGCCCAAACCGGCTATGGGAACGGCTAGTCCAGAATCGCTCGCGGCTTCCAGCACTTTCTTGGCGATGCCTTGAAAAATGCGCCGATCGGGGATGCCGGACGACTTGCTCTTGGTTCCGCCTGAGGCTCCAGGGAAGCGCTGAAAATTGATGTCCACGGGCAGCCATTTGGCGAGGTCCAGCCGGTGGGTGCGGTAGTATAGCAGCAGCGAGCTTTTTCCGATTCGGCGGTTTCCTTCGACGATCAGCACGGTCGTGCGATTGCCGCGTGAGAAGGCTTGGTCCATACGATGAAGCGCTTCTTTTCGGCCATAAAACATCTCATCCTTGCCACCCACCGGGCTGCCACCGTCCACATAGGGGTTCTGTTGCACGGCGGTGGAGGCCGTGCGCAGCGACACAACGTTCACTTGTTCCTCGATGACTCCATTGAATTCGCGACCATCCAAGGTGCGTGCCTTCCATTGCACCCGAATGGGCAGCGGCCCTGCATTCGTCGCATGAACAATCACGGGCAGTTTGAGGCCGTCTGCACAGGCAAGCATCTTGGCATGATTTCGGCCTTCGTTGACGGACACCATTACATCTTGAAGGGACAACGGTGACAGGTTTCCAAGTTCAACTGTGACTACCGTTTGTGTGGCTACGGTCACTTCCTGAGGTTCCAGTGTGACATGCAGTTTTACGGGCTGGCATTGCCGCCCAATCTCTGTAGCTGCCAGTTCGCCCATGCGTCGGAGCAGCGTTTTGCCTCGGTGAGTGATGCCGTCCTTTTGCAGTTCATCAGCGTTCGGAGCGGTGCTGTCTTCCAGCATTTGGGTGATCCTTTCCACAGCGCTGGCGAGTGCTTTTTCGCTCTCCAGAAACGCGTGCTGCCAGAATAGCAGCAGAGTAAGCCGGTCATAGCCTGGATTTGTTCGAAGCGCTTCGAGCAGTCGATGCACAAGCGCATCCACCTCGATCCACCAATCGTGCAGCCCACCCTTGGGAATGGCCTCATTGAAGCTGTCTTTCCATGTTTGCAGTGACCAGCTGAGTCTTCCCAGCCATGCTTCCACTGCCTTCGCGGACTCAGGCGCAAACGTCGCTCGCATCGCCTCGCATTCGCTGAAAAAGGCCAGTGTTGGGTCCTGGCGCAGACGGTCGTCAAAGACGCTGATGGCTGTCTCAAGTGGATGACCTTGAAGGAGGTGCTCGCCGATTGCATCCAGGATCTCGTCCGGGCCGTCAATCATGGGCATTGACTTCAAATCACGCAGTACTAGGTGCTGGATCACTGAGCCGGTGGCCAGCCCCTGCAGCCAAGCCATGCCCGCTTTGGATCTCAGGATGCCCACGATGTGGCGAATGGTTTTCTCCTCCATGCCCAATTTGGGACGGATGATGATGATCGAATGCGAGGCCACACAGCGGCGCTCTTCTTCAGCAAAGACACTGACCTTGTCCACCGTGCCGGTGCCGGAGAGCAGGATGTCCCACGGGCGCAGAAGCTGCCGCTCCCGCACCTCACTGGAGGCTTGCGGGGTGAGCAGCAGGGTTGGCGGCTGGCAGAGCGGCAGGGCGGCATCAGAGTCTACCTTCCGCGTCAAGTCACTCACACGGATGAGGCCCACGAGTTCATTTGGCTCACGTTCTCGCAGCTCAGCTGCACGGAGGGTCCGTTCCCTGGTGTAGGCAATGCCTTTGGAGCAATCCGCCACCTCTTCCAGGGTGGTGAGACGGAGTTGGGGCTTGGCGGCCACCAGGAGATGCAGCGAGCGCTTCAGATCCCCTTGCAGGTCTCTGGGCCAGGTGAACTCCACGTCATGTTCTTCCCAGGAGTCGCGAGGCACGATGCCTGTGCGCAGTTCGGAGAGGCGACCGATTTTCGGAGGTGGCGAACTCAGGTTTGCCAGCCCTCGGGCCAGGGCCAACATCTCAGCACGTTCCTCGGCATATGCTGGATTGACCTTCTTAGAGTCTTCCCGCAGAGCGGTGAGATCGGCATCATTGACCGCGCCCATGGCCGTCCGCAGCAGGAGGCTTAGTAGGTTTAGTTGTGGCTGCGTGGGGGCGAAATCAGCGTCCTCCAGGCAGCGTTTCACAAGCGGCTCACCCACAAACAAGCAAGCGTTGGCCGTGTGGCCTCGACTCAGCAGCAGCAGTAAGCTGGTCACACGGGTCGCAGTGCCAGTAGCAGTATCAGATGGCAGCTCCGCCACGGCATGAAGTTGCTGGTGATCCACCAGCCAGCGTCGCAGAGATTGGTCGGAACCGTTGCGGGCCAGGGAGCGTGGCATCCAGGCAATGAGTCGGCCCGTGGGTAAAAGCCCTGCGAGCGCCCGTTGGAGCACGACGCTCTCCACCCGGCGAGAAGGTACTGGCACATCCGTCTGATCCTCGGGCATCACGGCACCCCAGGGCGGTGCGGCGATCACCCAGTCATAGACCGGCTCGGGGTTCAGCAGATTCGGGGCCTCCAGAACCACGTCAGGCTGCTCCACCTCATGGGCCAACAGGAGGGCAAGTGCTTGTTCGGCAAAACTGGCGCTGCCGGTGCTCACGGTCACTCCATGCCGGGCCATATTCGTGAGTTGATTAGCAGGCGTGTAGCGGGCTAGTCGTGCCAGGCGATCCAGTAGCTCATTCAGCAAATGGATATTCTCCCCGCCAGCCAACAGCACGCGGTGATGCGGCTGGATGGCGGCGAGATCACGCAGCAGCAATTGCATGGGATAGCTGGCTAGGCTGAGCCCGTCGGAGCGATGCTCGCCGATGCCCCAGAGCAGGAGCCGGAAGTGCTCTTGAAACCACCCGGCAAAGGTTTGTTTCTGACTTGGTTTGAAGCACTGGATGACACGAGCCGCCAACGCCGTAGCTGACTCCAGCTGCACAGGCCAATGGCTGCGGAGGCTCATGCGCTGGCGAAGTGCCTGGGTGCGGGTGGGCCAATGGTGAACGCTAGCCTTGTAGCTATGCCACCAGGCATTCAACCCGGCGTATTGCTTCTCCTCCCAAGCCTGTGCCCAGGGCGGCACCGGCAGTTCTTCCCATGCCCTGCCCTCAAACTCCAGGCCCGCGATCTCCGAGGCATCCCGCTCCTCCAGCATGGTCAGCGAACCCAGGAGGGAAAACGCATGGACAAACTCCGCTGGACTCACGCCCTGCTGGCGCAGCACGCGCGTCCACTCGTCCGGGTCATCGGGCAGGCGCAGGGAAATAGAAGATAACGGAGGAACAGGCATGAAGGGCTAAAGACGAACAACGAAGGCTTCGCGGAGGACAGCGTGGATGCTAGCACAGTGGTAAAACTGGCCGGAAGTGAATACTGCCAACCTTGCACCGCTTTAGTGTTGCGCGCCAGTGGCTCGATGTCATGGTCCATAACTTTTCAGTTATGGATGATCTCTTCGCACAAGGTGGCCTTTCGCTAGAGCGGCTTCGGACGTTCTGCCTGATCGTCGAGCACGGAGGCTTTACGAGAGCGGCCCGTGGTGATGCGGCAAAACAACCCCTTTACAGCCGTCAGCTCAAGGAGCTGGAATCGTTCTTTGGCACTGAACTCGTGCGGAGGTCAGGAAAATCTTTTGCCCTGAATGATGAAGGCAGGCGGCTCTATGAGCTGGCACGGAGCTACTTCGGAGCATTGTCAGACTTCAAAAACGCCTGTTCCAACCGCTCCATTCACATTCACCTTGGTGCTGGAGACAGCATCATCCAGTGGCACATCCTTCCAAAACTGGCGGACATCAGAAACGCACTACCCAACACGGTGCTCAAGCTTCTCAACCTACCGACGGAACAGATTGTGGACCGGGTTGCCTCTGGCGACCTAGACCTTGGAGTCGTTCGTCAAACCGCAGTGAAAGGTGATTTGAAGTCACACGTTCTCGGCAAGTTGGAGTTTGCTCTTTTTGCCCCCATACGCTACGCCAACAACAACTGGGAATCGACTCTGAGAAGCTGTCCTTTGGTTTTGCTTGAAGGCTCAGGAGAGTTTCGGAAAGAGCTGGAGAAAGCCGCACTTAAGGAGCAATTCCAGCCACGAATCGAAGTAGAATGCGCTTCATTTCCTGCAGTGGCAACAGCAATGAAAAGCGCAGGTCTTGCAGGGATTCTTCCTCTTGCCGCCGCTGATGAGCTTGGAACTCGGAGCTTTGTTCGCCAAGAGGCATCCTGGCTGCAAAAGTTAGGAAGGCAGATGACACTGATTGCCAGTCGTCGTACTCTAACTCTGCGTCCTGACTTGGAAATGATTGCAAAAGAACTTGTAGGCCTGTTACGAGCCTAGTCCAGATCCCATTGTTGTACAATCACAATCCATGGACCACCCCCTCCCCCAAAATGACTCATTCTTCCCTAGCAGAGGGGGACTCTTAGGGGGGACTCGCTGCTTTTTGAGGCATGGAACCACCCTTAAATCCGTTGATTATCAACGGATTGAACGCTGAAACCTACCCCTTCAGGCCTTCCTGACGAACGAAGGGTTGAAGCCTTCGTGCGCAACTGTATGAACCTCTTCTAAACTGTTCACATCCAAGGATTTCCAAGGAAGAACATGCCGCCCAGACAGCCGCTCAGATTATACCTACCCACTTTACTCGAAGACTGAAATGGACTGGAAATTACCCTTATACCACCCGGAGGGGGGGCAAATCGGGGGGGGGGGGAAATTCATGGTGGGCGAAAGAGTTCCTAAATCTACATTGCGCAGTGGATTCAAAGTGACTCATTCCCCTTTGGCAGGGGGACTCCTCGGGGGAACCTTGTGTTTTTTGTGGGGATGGCCACCCTCTCAACATGTTGATTATCAACATCTTAAGTTGCCGGAAATCAGCCCTTCAAGCCTTCTTGCCGAAGAAAGTTTTCGACCCAGGTGATGTCGTATTGGCCGTTTTGGAAATCGCTGGTGGTGAGGACTTTGCTTTGGAGGGGGATCGTCGTTTTGATGCCTTCGACGACGAATTCACCGAGGGCGCGGCGCATGCGGCGGATGGCGATCTCGCGGGTGGCACCAGTGACGATGAGCTTGGCGATCATCGAATCATAATAAGGGGGTACTTCGTAGCCGGAGTATACGTGGCTGTCCACGCGGACGCCGCGGCCACCGGAGGTATACCACAGATTGATCTTGCCAGGGCTGGGGGCGAAGTTGCGGAAGGGGTCTTCGGCATTGATGCGGCACTCGATGGAGTGACCGCGAGGGACGGCATTGAGCACGTGCTCGCTCAAGGGCAGGCCGGCGGCGATGCGGATCTGTTCCTTGATGAGGTCGCAACCGTATACTTCTTCGGTGATGGGATGCTCCACCTGAATACGGGTATTCATTTCCATGAAGTAGAAGTCTTCACGGTTGTTATCGACGAGGAATTCGATGGTGCCGCAGTTTTCGTAACCGATCTCTTTGCAGATGCGGACGGTGGCATCGCCCATTTTCTTGCGAAGGGCCTCGGTCATCTTGGGGCTGGGGCACTCCTCAATGATCTTCTGGTTACGGCGCTGCATGGAGCAATCGCGTTCACCGAGGTGGACGACGTTGCCCTGGCTGTCGGCGACGATCTGGAACTCGATGTGATGGGGTTTTTCGACCAGCTTTTCCATGTACATGGAGCCGTCGCCGAAGCATTTGAGGGCTTCCATGGAGGCGGCCTGGAAGCTGGAGATGAGGGTGGCCTCATTGAGGACAGGACGCATGCCGCGGCCACCACCACCGGCGCTGGCCTTGATGATGACGGGGTAACCGATCTTGCGTGCCCACATGAGAGCTTCTTCCTCGTTATGAATGAGGCCGTCTGAACCGGGGGTGACGGGGACGCCAGCAGCGCGTGCAGTGGCACGGGCGACGTTTTTATCTCCCATCATGGAGATGACGCGGGAGCTGGGGCCGATGAACTTGATTTTGCACTGCTCGCAAACGTCGGCGAATTCAGCTTTCTCAGAAAGGAATCCGTAGCCGGGATGGATGGCATCGACGTTGGCGATCTCCGCAGCGCTGATGATGCGGCTGATCTTCAAGTAACTCTCGCTGCTGGGGCCGGGGCCGATGCAGATGGCTTCATCGGCCAGGTGGACGTGCATGGAATCCACATCCGCCTCAGAATATACGGCGACAGTTTTGACATCGAGCTCTTTGCAGGCGCGGATGATGCGGACGGCGATCTCACCACGGTTGGCGACGAGGACTTTTCGAAACATGAGGACGGGAGAGGGAGTTGGCGAATCTTGACGGTTATGACGTTTGGCCTCCTGGGCTGGCTGACACCTCTATGGGGGTCAAAACAGCCGAGGATGCGCTGGCGACCTGCCTTAAGCTTTGAGCTCAAAGAGGGGCTGGCCGTATTGGACGGGCTTACCGTCTTCGACCAGGACGCGGGCGATGGTGCCGCGGATCTCGGCTTTGATTTCGTTCATCACCTTCATGGCCTCGATGATGCAGACATTGGAATTTTCGTCCACGGAATCACCGATGCTGGCAAAGGCTTTTTCACCGGGGGCGGCGGAGCGGTAGAAGGTTCCGACCATCGGGCTATTGATGGTGGGACCGGCTGGCTCAGAAACGGCGGAAGGAGCGGCTGCAGCAGCCGGGGCACCAGCGCTCAGGGCCACGGGCGCAGCGGCCATGGAAACAGGTGCGGCGGCGGATGCCATGGGCAGATGCCGGAGCAGTTCTTTAGCGGCCTGGAAGTCAGAGCCGCGGCGCAGCTCCACTTTAGAGCCTTGATTTTCAAAGTGAAAATAGCTGAGGTCGTTTTCGGCCATCAGGGTCACGATCTGTTTGATCTGCTTTAGGTCCAAAGCTGTGGCCTCCTTGTCGTTTGATTTTGTTTCGTCCATTTCCGGGATATGGGTACTGTTAGCGGAGTCGAGGTTAGCGCCGATGACTGCCGTGGCAAGAATAAAGAAACAACCTGTTAAGGACGGCGACGTGGACCTTTTTTATCCGACGGGCGCTTTCCTGCGGCACGCGGAGGGCGGCTGGAGGAGTCACGGGGGCCACGGGACTTGCCTGCGCTGCGTCCTGAGCCACCACTGGAGCGCGGTTTGCGGTCGTCATCCGGGCGCTTGCTGCTGCGTGAGCGGGGAGCTGCGTCATCGCCTGAGGAGCGAGAACGCGGGCTGCGAGGGCGGTCTTCACCACCGAAAGAGGGGCGCGAGCGCGGAGCCTCATCATCGCCCGTGGAGCGGGAGCGAGGGCCACGAGGGCGATCTTCGCTGCCGAAGGAGGGACGTGAGCGAGGACCACCACGGGGGCGATCATCCCCATCAGAAGCACGGGAGCGGGGAGTCCGAGGGCGATCTTCGCTGTCCGAAGTGCGGCCGCGAGGGGTGCGGGGACGGTCGTCACTACCGAATGAAGGGCGGGCACGGGGGCCACGGGGACGGTCTTCGCCGCCAGTGGAGCGACCACGCGGTGTGCGCGGACGGTCTTCGCTATCCGAAGTACGGCTGCGTGGTGTGCGGGGGCGCTCTTCACGGGAGGAGGTGCGGGCACGAGGGCCGCGGGAACCAGGACCGGTCCGGCGGACTGGCCGGGCGTCTTCATCACCCGCATCGCTAGGGGCGGGAGCGGTTTTGGCTACCTTAGGTGGTCGGCCAGTGGCTCCATCTTTGGAGAAAAAGCGCTCGACCTCGACTTCGGTGAGCTGTTTCCAGCCGCCTTTTTGCAGGCCTTTGAGTTCCAACCAGCCGATGCGGGTGCGGGTGAGGCGCTCGACTTCAAAGCCGAGCTGGTAAAACATAAGGCGGATCTGGCGCTTGAGGCCCTGCTTGAGGACGACATGCGCGCGGTATTCGGTGATCATCCAGGCGCGCTCGCACTTGGCGTGGCCTTCTTCGGTGAGCATGCCTTTGACCAACTTGGCCATGGTGGCCTGGTCCATGGGCTGGTCCACGATGACCTCGTATTCCTTTTCAGCACCCATGCTGGGGTGGATGAGGCGGTGGGAAAGTTCCCCCCGGTTGGTCATGAGCAGGAGGCCTTCGCTGTCTTTATCCAGACGACCCACGTGGTGGAGCGTCTGAAACTGCTTGGGCAGGAGCGAATAGATCGTCATGCGATCCCGCTCATCGCTGCGGCTGCAAATGTAGCCGCGCGGTTTGTTGAGGGCAATGACCACACCGCTCTCGGCCTTGACGGGCTTGCCGTCGGCGATGATGCGATCCTCATCGGATACCTGGGTGGCCAGGTCTTTGATCACATGTCCATTGATGGAGACGCGACCTTCTTGGATGAGTACTTCGCAACCACGGCGGGAGCCGAGGCCGCACAGGCTGAGATAACGGTTGAGGCGCACGGTGGGAGGCGGGGATTAACCCGCGCAGACTATTCGGATTTGGTCTTCGGCAGGCTGGTCGGCAGGCGACCTTCCTTCCACTGACCGCGGGCCTTCATGAGCTTGATGCGCTCACCACGCTTAAGGACACTGCGCTTGGTACCAACGGAACCGGCGGTTTTGAGGCTGCGATGCTGAGACATGGTAAGAAAAGAAGGTTCGGGGTTAAGAAAAAGGGTTTTGAGGATAGGCGAGTCTGCGGAGTGCGCAAGAGGTTTGTTGATGGGAGGAAAACGAATGAGGCTGCGGACGGGGACGGAGGACGGAACTGGGTAAAAAAATTCGGGGTAGAAAGATTTTTCTTTGGGTTTGGGGGGGCGGTTCGTCGCGGATGGGGATTTGGGGAGAATTTGATTTTATCCCCATTTGGGGATTTGAGGGGTAAAAGCGTTGGCGATCAAAGGATTGCCGTGGGGATTTGCTTCCCCATCCCTTCCCCACAGGGTTCCCCATGGGGAGGTGCGGGGGAAAGAAGTGGGGGCATGGGGGGGTGGCCAGGGAGGTAACCGAGCGGCTGTAAGATTTGGTCGCTAGCATTCGGTGGATGTTTTATAGTATGCTGCGGATGGCTGATTTTGCAAGGGGGGCTGATCGGGAGAATGGGATGAGGGCGTTCTTTTGGCCCGGGTATTCCCAAAGCCCCACGCCTTGGCAGGCGCAGCTAAGGGGAAATGCATCCAGTCTTGACCAGTGGGGTGTTGACAGCCAAGCCTGGGCGGCCTGATTGAATTATGTCTGACGCCAGCGCCACTCCTATGATGAAGCAGTACCTCGCCATCCGGCGGGAGCTGCCGGAGGACGTGCTGCTGTTCTTCCGGCTGGGGGATTTTTATGAGCTGTTCTTTGAGGATGCGAAGACGGCGGCTCCGCTGCTGAATGTCTCGCTCACGAAAAGGAACGGGGTGCCGATGTGCGGGGTGCCACATCATGCGTCCACGGGGTACATCGCGAAGCTGATCAAGGCGGGCAAAAGGGTGGCCATCGCGGAGCAGACCTCCGAGCCGACTCCGGGGAAGATTGTGGAGCGGGCGGTCTCGCAGATCCTGAGTGCGGGGACGGTGAATGATCTGAACCTTTTGGAATCCAACCGGGCGAACTATCTGGCGGCGGTGTTTCGTGCGGGGAAAAAGCTGGGCCTGGCCTATGTGGACCTGACGACGGGGGAATTCGAGGTGGCGGAATTTAAGGAGCCGGTGGATCTGGTGGATGAGCTGGAGCGCATCCAGGCGAGCGAGCTGCTGCACAGTGATGAGCAGCGGGATTTGATCGAGGCGCTGGGGAGTCCGGCATATGCGCTGGGGGTGGAGGGTTACCTTTTCCTGGAGGATCAGGCGGATCATGCGCTGACACAGCATTTTAAGGTGAAGTCGCTGGATGGCTTTGGCTGCCAGGGGCTGACGGCGGCGCTTTGTGCGGCGGGGTGCATCCTGCAGTATTTGCAATTCCAACTCCGGCGGAATGTGGATCACATCCAGCGGCTGCGGGTGGCGCAGACGAGTGATTTTGTGCTGATCGATGCGGCGAGCCAGAGCCATCTGGAACTGGTGACGGCACGGGGCGGGGCGCAGCACACGCTGCTGAGTGCTCTGGACCGGACGTGCACACCGATGGGCGGGCGCAAGCTGCGGCATTGGGTGCTGCATCCGCTACGGGATCTGGACCAGCTGACGGACCGGCAGGATATGATCGCGGGCCTGCTGGCGGAGCCGCTTTTGTTAGGCCAACTGCGCACTCTTTTAAAGGAGGTGCGGGATTTGGAGCGGACGAGCAGTCGGCTGAGCCAGGGCAGTGGCAATGGGCGTGATCTGCTGGCGATGGCGACCTCCCTAGAGGTGGTGCCGTCTTTAAAAATGGCGATGGAAGAGGCGCGGAAT
Organism: Prosthecobacter fusiformis; assembly: GCF_004364345.1. Lineage (NCBI taxonomy): Bacteria > Pseudomonadati > Verrucomicrobiota > Verrucomicrobiia > Verrucomicrobiales > Verrucomicrobiaceae > Prosthecobacter > Prosthecobacter fusiformis. The sequence goes on from NZ_SOCA01000001.1 coordinate 1,157,626, forward strand.
TCCGGGTTTGAGCGGCTGCTGGCTCATCTGCATGACCTGTCCGCGCTGGCGGCGGAGATCCAGGCGGCGATCGTGGATGAACCGCCGATGCAGATCAAGGAAGGCGGGGTTTTCCGGCCGGGCTATCTGACGGAGCTGGATGAGCTGCGCGATGCTTCAACGTTAGGCCGCCAGTGGATCGCAGATCTGCAAAATCGTGAGATTGAGCGTACAGGGATCAAGAGTCTGAAGATCAAGTATAACGCCGTGTTTGGTTATTTTATCGAGATCACCAAGGCGAATGTGGGCGCGGTGCCAGCGGACTATCATCGCAAGCAGACGACGGTGAATGGCGAGCGCTACATCACGGATGAACTGAAGCGGATGGAGGACAAGATTCTGGGCTCCGAGGAGCGCAGCAAGGCGCTGGAGTATGAGGAATTTGTGGGCCTGCGCGGCAAGGTGCTGACGCACCTGGCAGAGATCCAGGAAACGGCGGGTGTGCTGGCGGTGCTGGATTCTCTGTGCTCCCTGGCGGAGACGGCGCGGCTGTTTAACTACACCCGCCCGGTGCTGAATGATACACGGCATCTTTTCATCCGCGATGGACGGCATCCGGTGCTGGATCAGAACCTGACCAGTGGCGAGCGTTTCGTGCCTAACGATGTGACGCTGGAGCCGGAGGAAAGCCGGCTGATCTTGATCACGGGTCCGAACATGGCTGGCAAGAGCACGTATCTGCGCCAGACGGCGCTGCTGACGCTGATGGCTCAGATCGGCAGCTACCTGCCGGTGACGAGTGCGGAGATCGGTCTGGTGGACCGCATTTTTACCCGCATCGGGGCCAGTGATGATCTGGCGCGCGGGCAGTCCACCTTCATGGTGGAGATGAACGAGACGGCGCTGATTTTAAACAATGCCACGGAGCGGAGTCTGGTGATCCTGGATGAGATTGGTCGTGGCACGAGCACGTTTGATGGGCTGAGCATTGCCTGGAGCGTGGCGGAGCATCTGCATGATCACATCGGCGCACGGGCACTTTTTGCGACGCATTACCATGAGATCACGGCCCTGGCACAGAGCCGCAGCGCGGTGAAGAATTACAACGTGGCGGTGAAGGAATGGAACCAGCAGATCATCTTCCTGCGCAAGATCCTGCCGGGCTGTGCTGAGAAGAGCTATGGCATCCAGGTAGCGCGGCTGGCGGGTCTGCCGGAGAATGTCATCGAGCGGGCCAAGGAGGTGCTGGCGCAACTGGAAGCCGGGCATCAACCGGCGGAAAGCGTGACCGAGGTGCCGGTGCCGACCAGCGTGCCCGCGAAGGTGAAGAAGGCAACGAGAGTGGCGCGGGGTGAGGATGCGGGGCAGATGGTGTTGTTTGGGTGATCGCGCTTTCAGAGAATTTTAAATCCCGCAGAGCATATGGACTCAAGACGGCTGATCTCCTTGACGAGGTCTGAAAGGGTCACGCTTGGATGCAGGCTGATCAACATGTGCAGATGGTCTTCAACACCACCGATCCGGTAAAGGTGGCATTGGCGGTTTTGCAGCTAGCCCCAGATGAAACGAAACAAGTCGCCGCGGCGAGCTTGATCTAGAACCCGTTCATTGCTTAGATCTCCCCATTTTCACAGCAACGATGCCGGTTTTGCCTTTGCGCGTTCATACCCTTCATCCACGAGCAGCCCGGGTGAACGCGTGGCAGCGACGGCGAGTTCGTCACAGCGGTTGTTGCCGGCATTAGAGGCGTGGCCTTTGACCCAACGAATGGTGACGCGATGTTTTTCCAGGGCTTTGAGGGCGCGGTCCCAGAGGTCGGCATTCACGGCGGGTTGCTTGTCAGCCTTGATCCAGCCGCGGGATTTCCAGGCCTTGGCCCAGCCTTTTTCGACGGTGTCCACGACGTATTTGGAATCGGAAAACAGGGTGACTACACATGGCCGGTTGAGCAGTTCCAGCCCCTTGATCAGGGCCATCAGCTCCATGCGGTTGTTGGTGGTCTTGCGGTAGCCTTCGGAGAGTTCCTTGGTGTGCTGGCCAGCCTGCAACAGCACGCCGTAGCCGCCTGGGCCCGGATTGCCGCTGCATGCGCCATCTGTGTAGATTGTGACGGAGGTCATGTTTCGTCGGCTAATTGAAGAATCTTTTCACGTGTCCGGGCTGACAGCCAAAAGCGGCTGCGGTTTTGAAGGTCATCGAGAACGGGACGGAGGAGCTTCAGATGACTGGCTTGCTTGGCCCTGAAAAGGACGCCCAAAATGCCCACGACTTCGAGACCTAGAGCTTCGGCGACTTTCCTGCCTTGCTGCTCGTCCAGCAAGACGGCGTCGGCTTGATGCTCCAAGGCCAGTTCAATGGCGGCACTTTCACCCCGGTCAAGCTGAGCCCAGGGTGCACGGTTTTCCAGGGAGTGACTGGTTTGCAGGACTTGGATCCATTGAGGAAATGTCACACCTCCAAACAATGGATAAGCAGCAGTGATTCTGTCAAACTCTTCGGCTACTTCTATGGGGGCATAAACCACCTCGAAGAGCTCTTTGAGCAGGGGGTGCAAACCTACCTGGCAGAGATTCAAAATGACTGAGGTATCTGCAACGACGATCACTTTGCAAAGAGTCGGTCAAGGGCTGCAATGTCCTGATCCAGGCTGGTTTCATCGGCTGCAGGGATGCCCCGTTCATAGAGGGCTTGCTGGAAGGAAAAGAGATCCACCTCGGCGAGTTCCGAAGCGGCGACCTTGCCCAGGCGGCCATGCTGATACAAGGCGCAGGCGAGTTCCAGGCGCAGATCATTCACGCTGAAAGCGCGCAGAGCCGGGGTGTCTGGAATGTTCATGACCATGGACTTATTCTACTTCTTCCGCAGTCTCTGCCAAGCATCTTTCCAGCAGTGCCGCCAGGCCGGTGGTATCTGGCAGGGTGTGGGTGGCGGAAACGAGGTGAGGGTTTTCGCTTTCGATGCGAATGGTGAGGGGGATGCCGGCGTTGGTGCCCATCTGGATGTCGCGGTCGGCATCGCCGACCATGAGGCTGCGGGTGAGATCAAGGTCATGCTCCCGGGCGGCGCGCAAGAGCATTTCGGCACTGGGTTTGCGGCAGGTGCAGGCGGGGTCGCTGGAGAGGCAGGTGCAGGCATAGATGCCATCGAAGGCGGCAGCGTGTTTTTCCAGCTCGGCCTGCATGCGGGCATGGATGTCATCCAGTGTGGATTGCGACATGAGGCCTTTGCCCACGCCCTGCTGGCTGGTGGCCAGGATGGTGGCGTAACCACGAGTGTGACAAATCTTCAGCGCCTCGATGATGCCGGGGCTGAAATGGAAGTCATCCCAGGTCAGGACGTAACCGGCACCTGGGGAGAGATTGACGACACCGTCGCGGTCAAAGAATACGGCAGGTCGGCTCATGGATGGTGATCAGATTCATTGTTAGGCCAGACGGGACGACCGGTGAGGCAGATATTATCGCCAATGGGCAGGAGGGTGACGCTTTCCAAAGCGACGGATTGAGCCCAGGGGGGACCACCGATGACAGGGAGACCGCCACCACAAAGCCGGGGGGCGATGTACCAGCAGACCTCGTCCACCGAGCGGGAGGCGAAGGCTTGGCCGAGGACGTTACCGCCGCCCTCAATGAGCACACTGGTGATGCCTCGTGTGGCGAGGTCACGCAGCACATCGGGGAAAGCGAGGTCGCGCAGGATGAGGGTACGGTCCTGATAGGCATCGGTGAAGACATGGGCCTCCGCAGGTAGGTGGCCTCCGCGAGTGAGGATGATGCGCCAAGGCTGCTCCTTGGCGCTGCCATTGCGCAGGGTCAGGCGGGGATTGTCCTGGCGCACCGTTTCAGCGCCGACCAGGATGGCATCCACGCGGGCACGCAGGCCCTGGCTGTGGGCACGGGCAGCCTCGCTGGTGATCCAGGGGCCTTCACCGGCGGGGCGGGTGATGCGGCCATCCAGACTCTGTCCGGCCTTGGCGATCACATAGGGCAGACCGGTGGTGATCCATTTGGCAAAGGGGCGCAGGATTTCCTGGCACTGGGCCTCCAGGATGCCGGTGGTGACGCTGATGCCCGCGCTTTCCAAAAGCTGCCGGGCACGGCCGACATGGCTGGGGTTGGGGTCCTGGGCTGCCCAGACGACACGGGTGATGCCTGCGGCCTGGATGGCGGAGGTGCAGGGGCCGGTGCGGCCCTGGGTGCTGCAGGGCTCCAGGGTGACGTAGATCGTGGCTCCTGGGATGCGTTCGGGCGCTCGGCTTTGGGCATCCAGTAGGGCTTCGATCTCGGCATGAGGCAGCCCGGCTTGCCGGTGATACCCCTGGCCGATGAGCTCGCCACCCGCCACGATGACGGCGCCGACGGCGGGATTCGGGCTGGTGAAGCCGATGCCGAGACGTGCCTGCTCCAGGGCGAGGCTCATCCAGTGGAGGTCGGATTCGTGGGTGGCAGGTGACATGACGGCCTGTTTCATAACGCGCACCTTTCCACCAGACAAGGCGGCATTCAGCGGGAACGCTGACAGGGAAGTGCGGGCTTGACCGTTGGTGTGGGACTCTCTTCACTCCTGTCTGCATGAACCGCCGCGTTTTTCTCCACCAGTCCGCCTTTATCACTGCCGCTCTGACCGCCTCCAAGCTGAAGGCTTCGGATTCGCGGCCTTTGCTCGGCATGGACCATTTTTCCCTGCGCGCCACGGGCTGGAAAGCGGGCCAGTACATTGATCATGCTGCCAGTCTGAAACTGGACACGTGTTTCATCTCCGAACTGCACATCTTTGAGAGCTTCGAAGAGGCTTATCTGAAGGGGCTGAAGGAGCAGGCGGACAAAGCGGGGCTGAAGCTCTACGTGGGCACTGGTTCGGTGTGTGGCAGTTCCAATACCTGGAAGGATCTCTATGGCACGCCGGAGGAGCATCTGGCGCTGACCATCCGCATCGCCAAGGCGCTGGGTTCTCCGGTGGCCCGCTGTTACCTGGGCAATCAAAAAGACCGTGCAACGGATGGCGGCATCCAGAAACACATTGAGGCCACGATCAAGGTCATCCAGGCTAACAAGTCCCGCGCTGAGGCTGAGGGCATCAAGATCGCCATTGAAAACCATGCGGGCGACATGCAGTCCCACGAACTGAAGGCGCTGATCGAGACCGCAGGCAAAAGCTACGTGGGGGCAAATATTGATCCTGGCAATGCGGTGTGGGCCATGGAGGAGCCGATGGCGCACCTAGAGGCCCTGGGGCCGCTCACCATCTGCTCCAGCGTGCGGGATAGCATGGTGTGGGACACGGAAGATGGTGCCGTGGTGCAATGGACGGCTGTAGGAGAAGGGCTGGTGGATTTCAAAGCGTATGCGAAGCGCCTCGCCGAGCTGGCTCCAGGAGTGCCTTTGCAGGTGGAGACCATCTCAGGCTTTGCGCGGCCCATGCTGTATAAAAACAATGAGGATTTCTGGAAAGCGTATCCTGGCTACCGGGATACGGCAGCTTTCAAGGGCTGGGTGGATATGTCCAAGAAGGGCAAGGAAATCCCCACTTTTAAAGCACCGGATGGCGCTGGAAAGAAGGACGCTGAAATTGCTTATCAAAAGGCGGAGTTGCAGCGCAGCATCGAATGGTTGCAGGCAAATCTGTAAGGAAAGCGAGATCAAAGGCAAGTCGCCTGAGTCTGGTGCAAGCCTGCCTTAGGTTTTGAATTACTAGAATTTCAAAAATGAGATGCATAAAAGATCGGTTTCCCGAAAATTAAAGTTTACTTAATTATTTAAGATAGCTAAATGAGGCCATAATTACCTGTGGCTGCCATGACACTATCTCCCGATACACTGCGTCCTGACACATTGACCGAACTGGAGGCGAGTCTGCACCAGATGAAAACGGCCAATTACTTCCTCCGGGTCGCGGTGGACCAAGTGCCGGAGGCGGTGCTGATCCTGGAAGCGGAGACGAATGAAAAGTCCGGGCCGAAGGTCTTGTTCAGCAACGCCACTGCCGCTGTCCTGGTGGGTGTAGAGCCGGAGAAAGGCCTGCGTGGAATGGGCATCACCGACCTAGCCGCAGGCGATATGGATGCTGCTGTCTTGCTGGAAAGTCTGAATCGTGCGGTGGAGAATGGTGGTGCGCATGAGTGCGAAGCCATGGTGCAGAACTTTTATGGCAATGCGCCCCAGCGCTGCCGCTGGCGTGTGCGCGCTGTTTTCAACAGCCTGCGCAAGCTACTGAACTTCACCCTCATTGTAACGCCGCTGACGGCCGGTCAGGCCGCCGGGACACGCGCAACGCCGATGCGCTGCGATGACCTGGATGCGCAGTCTAACCAACTCAAGCAAGACAACCTGGCCGCACTGGCGCAGGGCATCGCGCATGATGTGAATAATTTGTTAGGTCCGGTGACCATGCGTCTTTCAGACCTGCTGCAACAGGTGCAGGGGCAGCCCGCGCTGAAGGAGGAACTGCAGCTCATTTTCAGCGGCCTGAAACGCGCCCGCCAGTTCACCTCGCAGGTGGTGACGGCCTGCAAGTCTAAGCCGCATCAGAAGCAGCCCGTGGACCTTGCCGCCATCATTCATGACACTGTCAAATTCGCGGGAGCAGGGTCCAATGCCCAGCTCCGCGTACGCCTGGGCACCGCCCTGCGCTGGCCTGTAGCGGATGGGGTAAAGATCAGCCAGGTGTTGCAAAACCTGATCCTCAACGGCATCCAGTCCATGCCCCAGGGCGGCTACATGGATGTGGACGCGGAGAACGCGGACATCGGCCTGGCTGAAGACGAAGTGCTGAAACCAGGCACCTATGTGCGGGTGACGGTGCGTGACCGCGGCTGCGGCATCCCGCCAGAAAATCTGGACCGGCTTTTCAAAGAAACCTTCACCACGAAGCCTGACGGCAACGGCATCGGCCTGACCACCTGCAAGCTCTTCATCCATGATCTGGATGGAGACATCCGGGTCTCATCGCGCCTGAATGTGGGCACGGAATTCACCATCTATCTGCCTGCGGTCCCCGCACTGATCGCAGGCGCCACCGCAGAAAAAGACCAAGCACCGGTACCGCTGAAAAAAGGCCAGGGCCGGGTGCTCATCGTGGATGATGAAGATGACCTGCGGAAGGTGGCCCATCTGATCCTGAAACGTTGCGGATATGAAGTTATCGAATGTGATAACGGCCAGGATGCGGTGAAGATTTATCATAGCCTGGCCCGCACCGGCACCCCGCCGGATGTGGTGCTGATGGACCTGACCCTGCGCGGCGGGATGAACGGTGGTGAAACTGCGGCAGAGATCCTGCGCTTTGACCCGGAAGCCCGGTTGGTCGTGACCAGCGGCAGCGTGAATGAAGACGTGCAGATGACGTATCTGGAAAAGGGCTTCGTCGGCGTGCTGCCGAAGCCTTATGAAGCGGGAGAGCTGACCCAGATCGTGCACCGCGTGGTGACCATGATGAGCCGCGCGTAATGCCGGAATGCTGATGGGCAGCCGTTATTGATAACGACGCTTACACAGCGTGTTAGGCCATCCTGGCCACAGTTTGTGGGCGGTCGCCATCACTCCATACGGTAGAGGCACGGATGCTTGGAAGCTCGGACTCGCCGCAGAGAGGCTGAGGAGGCAGAATGCGGGCGGATGAGGTTGGAAAACTCAACCCAGCTTTGCCCCTTTGCCCCCTCTGCCCCACTGCGGTAAAAATGATCTTCCTATCGACCATATAAGACGGCCCTTTGACCTTTCTTTGAGGCAAGGCCCTCACTCCGGTATATCAGGAGGAGGGCTTTACCGAGGCGCGGGGGCCATCAAAGATTACGGCTCTTCTGCGGGAGGATCTTCTTCTGGCGGATCCTCTACAGTGGGTTCTTCAAAGCTGAGGCTAAACGTTTCACTAGCTATTGGTGACAGGTTGGCAGCGTTGCGAACGGTCACGTGATAAGTACCGGAATCTTCGGTTGTTGGAGTGGTAATCGTATATTGGGCGCTATCGCCGCCTTCCTCGATTTCTTCGCCATTTTTATACCATTGATAAAAATAAACTGGATAGATGGCAGGAGATGGAGTGGCCGTCATGCTGAAGGTCGCATTCAAAGGCGGTGTGAGTGTATCGGGATTTCTTGTAACACTGACCGAAGTCACCGGGAGTTGCACATTCAGGCCCTTAACGCTGCTTTCCACAGAGCTAGGAGTGCCGTTGATATTGTTGGAAATCGTCACCGTGTATTCCCCTTCATCATTCGAGGTGAGTTCAGGGATCTCATATGTGGAGGAGGTTGCATTCTCGATGATCTCTCCGTCCTTTTTCCAAACGTAGCCAAACTCGGGTTCTCCCAGTGCTTCGGCAGAGAAGACCACACGCTTGCCAAGGGGAACGTAGGTATCTGAAGGACTGCGAGTGAGCGAGACATTGGACACACTGCTACTGACAAGAAGAGGAACGCCCTCGCTGATGACATAATCTGTCGTCACTGCATTCTTGACGCCGACTTTATACACGCCTTGATCCGCACCGCGCAGGAAGCCGATGGTGTAGGTGGCGGAAGTGGCTCCCTGGATCTCCACATTTTCGTCCCCAACCACCTTATACCACTGATACTCATAAGGCCCCTGACTATCCACGGTGAGGCTGAAGGTCAGATTTCGATAGCCGTATCCGATGGTGTCCTCAGGGGGGGTGCGCTGGGCCACGACGCTGGTGATCGGATAGTCCACCGTGAGCACATTCGCCGAACTTTTCAGTTCGTGCCCAGTGCTTGTATCCGTCACGACAACGTAATATTTGCCTGCTGAATCACTGGTCACGTTTGTGATGCTATAAGTGTCAGACGTCTCCCCTGCGATATCATCTTCATCGCTATCATCCGTATTGGCTTTTCTCCATTGATATGTGTATGGGCCTGTACCAGCCACGGAAGTGACTTCAAAGACGATCGGGGTAGAGCTGCCAATAGGCACCGGGTTCGTAGCCGGGGTGCGAGTGACCACGATGTTGGTGATGAGGTTGTTCACGGTCAGGACAGCTGGCTGGCTGGTGACAGTGGAAAGAGATGTTTTGACGACCACATCGTAAGTACCCTGGCTGCTCTCGGTGATGTTGGTCAGTGCAAGAGTGGATGCCGTCTTGCCACTGATATTCACACCGTCTTTCCGCCACTGGTAGGTGACAGAAATACCCGTCGGCGGGGTGGCAACCACGGTGAAGGTATGGTCAACAGCAGCCTGGCCAGTAATGGTGGGATTCAGTGTCACCGACTGTGGATGCTGGGTAATGAGGACTGGCAGAGGATTGAGAACCACACTGCCGGACAAAATGGGCGCGGTCTTGATTGTAGTCGTCGGAGGTGTGTCCGAAGGCAACTGGCCGAGGAGGAAATAACCGACACCCAGCCCATCGGCACCCGTGACGGCAGGTGAGTCCGTATAATAAAAACCGGCAGCCGCAGTGGGGATGCGCGGGATGATGAGTCCGAGAAAGGTGGCGGTGCGGGAAGGGGCACCAGTTGGGGCCACTTTGAAGCTCCCGCTGATGAGGCCTACGTCCGGAGTGATGGTCAAGCTGAGGCCCCCAGCATTCGCCACCCCTGGCGTAATCGGGATGAGTTTGCTTGTACCAATGCTGAGCTGGGCTACATCCGGATTCATCCCGGCGAATTCAAGACCGCCATCTTCAAAATCAATGCTGGCATTGCCGGGAGTATCTTTAGGCAGGTCCAGGATCAGTTTGTTCGTTCCCGGCTTAAGGTAGGTACCACCCCTGACACTAAGGACTTGGGTGCTGAAACCTGCTTTGTAATTACGCTCACTGGCGGTCGTCTGCGGGGCTTTCGTCCAGGCAACAGCACCATCCAGACGGTAGATGAAATTGGAGCTGTTTTGTGTGCTGGGCAATTCAACGATGAGCATCTTGGGCTGCCCGATGACAGAGCCAGTGCTTTTATACAGGGACTGATAAACGAGGAACTGTTCCTGCCCGCCTACAAATGAACTGGCAGTGACGGTCGTGCCGTCCGCCATGCGCCCTGACATCTTGGCGGTGCCATTGTTGTCGGTTGTTACCACGAGGTAACCCGTGCCCTGGGGCACAGCCTCATTGCCCACGTCGTCTCCAGTAAGAGTCAGTGCCACATGGTGACGGCCCACATAGCCGGAAAAGCCAGCCCTGGCACTGTTGTATTTGTTGCGATAGGCAGAGAAGGCCACGGCATTTTCACCGTCGGTGATGATGCCTGAGACATCGCCACTGACGTCATAACCCGAAGGTGCGATGGAGGATAAAGTGAGCGTGAGAGTATCCTTGCCCTTCCGGATGATGGTGGCCTTGCCAGAAGTATAAATAGAGCCGGGGGTCTGGGTCATCAAGCCGGTGAAGCTGATGACTTCCTTGCCCTGGCTCAGCTTGCCGCTGATGACGCCAGTATCCGTCACTGTCATGTCCACACGCCCGCCCATGTTGTTGTTAAAATAAGTGGAGTTGGCGATCTGTCCCACAAAGGAACCCACGACGGCCTCCGGCATCGGCCGGACATTCATGGTGATATTGGAAAGGGTGGATGATCCCTTCGGATTTTTGGCCGTCAGCTTCATGATATACTGGCCATAGCGCGTAGCTTTGCCGGTGATCCGGCCGGTCACGGTATCCAGCTTCAAGCCGGTAGGCAGGCCGGTGAGAGAAAATGAGGCGATGCTGAAGTTCGTGTCTCCACCGCCAGGGATCTGGTAGTCGTATTCAATACCCACATACGCATCGGGCGGCGTGAAGGCAGCGAGTGTGGGTGCAGCTCCGGCAAAGCCCACTCTCCAGGGTCCAGTCTCCGCATTGTGGGACGCATCCACCGCATCCTCCACATAGCAGGTGTATTCACCGGTATCAGACTGCCCAAAAGTTTTGATCGTCAGGGTGGGGCTGGCGGCACCGGAGATTTTATTTGGGATGTCAATCACCGTGGTCGTTGAGTCTTTCTTCCACTGATACTTCAGATTTGGCCCGGACACCTGGGCCTTCAGCACCACAGTTTTAGCAGGCAGTGACATCATGAGGCGGGAGGATTTATCCACCACGATGACGCTGGCAGCACTGCTGTCCGCACGGGTCACAACGTTGCTGGCACGCATCACGTAGCTGCCGCCGTCGGTGAGCTTGGTCACTGGGATGTTCAATACAGCGGCCTTCTGTCCACTGACGGTGGAGTTCGTGCGCAGCCAAGTGATCGTCGGCACGGGGGCACCTCTGACTTCAGTGGTCAGAACCAGGGGGTCACCCAGCTTCACCACTTTCCTAACCGGATGTGTATCAATCACCGGCGGTGCACGGAAGTCCAACCGGGCGGTGACGCTGGTGAGGGTCATGCTGATGTTGCTGACCAGCACACGGTATTCGCCCGTATCAGAATTTTGCAATGCAGCAAAGGTCAGGACGTTCTTCTTGGCAGTGAGGTTGGTATCTGGGACATTTTCCCACACTTCACCGACCCGCTTCTGCCACTGATAAGTGAGTGCCGTACCTGTGGCCGTGACACTTAAAGTGGCTTTTTTATCCGGCAGCACAGCCAAGGAAACTGGCTGGCGCGTGATGACCGGGAGCTTGTGCCCCTTGATGACCGTGACAGTGAAGCTGTCTTCCACAGGATTGTTATCCAGGTCCCGTGCACGCACGGTGACGGTGCTGGTGCCTGCCAGCAAACCTTCCAGCCGCAGGACACCATTGAGGATGCTGGTGCGGACGATGGTGGGAGCGCTGTTTTCCACCACCTCATATTTGAAGAGGGCCACTTCCTTTGCACTGCGAATCTGCACCGTGCTATTGATGTCCATTTTGGCAGGGGCAGTGCCACCCGTCACATTCATGGGCACGTCCACCATTTCAGTTTGGTAACCGTCCAGGATGACCCCCGTTGTGGTATCTGACGAGCTAGGTGAATAGTCCCCAATTGGCAGTGCTACCATGTCATCGACCAAATCCATCCCTGAGCCTGCGACACGGCCAAAGACGGTGAAACCGGAGTTTTGGTTGTCCAGGTTTTCGACATAATTGGTTACACCACGAGCGTCATTATTTGCTACCAAGTTAAAGAAGAAATCATGAGTGGCGCTATCCGGGTTATCCCCCACTTTGGCATGCGCTACGGTACCACGGACATTGGAAATACCGGGTTCATTTTCTGATGGCGGGCGCTTGAGGAGGGAGGTGAAGTAGTTTGGCGAATCAGTAGGCACATAGCCCCCTCCCTGCAAAATGAAGCCTGGAATAGACCGGTGGAAAATGACGCCGTTGTAAGCCCCGGTTTCCACATAGCCCATGAAGTTTTCCACCGCCTTGGGAGTCAGGCTATCATACAGCAAGAGGTCAATAATGCCCAAGCTGGTATCCAGGCGGACAGCCTTTTCAGAATCCGCATCGGTGAAGCGTCCGTTCAGGTCGATGGTATGCTGCGTGGCGGTTCCCAGGATTACGTCCGTAATAGGGGAAGCCAACACAGGTGTGGCATCGTCTTTTAGGATGCGCAGGGTCAGGGTCACTTCCGCGACGTTATCTGGATAAACGACCTCCATCGGGCAATGGAAGACGCCGGACTCTGTGGGCGTACCGCTGATGAGGCCATCGGCATTCATTTCGAGGCCAGGTGGCAGATCATCCACACTCCAGGAAGTTCGGTTAGGGCTGTCTGAGACGGCCATCTGGTAAGTGAAAGGGTCGTTCACCTTCGCAGGCTGGTGCGTGCGGCTGGTGAAACCATGCCGGGCATACGCGCGGGCGACGTTGCTCTCCGCTGCAGCAACATCGCCGACAAAGTTGCTATGAAGGGCATCCACCCTGAATTCATATTCTACATTCGGTGTTAGCAGAACAGATGTGGTGCTGCTGGTATTATAGCCCGTGACGGTGGCCTTGGTCGTGCCTGGCTGCATGTCCATGGAGTCATACCATGTATCGCTGGTGCCGCCCGAGGGGCGTACATAGATTCGGTAAATGGTCTCCCCAATGGTGTTATCACCCCACGTTAGGTCCACGGCAGCGGACTTGCCAGAGGTCGTCGCCACAAGTTGTCCGGGACTGATCAGATCATCCATGATCACCGGAAGTTCATCCGTGTAATCTGCGGACGTGGCCGCAGGTGACCCGGTTGGTGGAACAGCGCGCACTTTCCAAATGTAGGTCCCCCCAGGACCAATCGCAGCCGTGATGGATGTCGAATTGGCAGCCATCGTATAGGTATTCCAAGTGATCGCCTCCGATTCATTTTCTACAGGCTTGCGGTATGAAATTTCGTATCCGGTTTCATTGTCAGTATTATCCTCCCAGGTCAGACGGATGTTGGATTCATCCAGTTTTTCAGCCTGGAGATTTGTTGGCACCTTCACCGCAGGCACTGTGTAGGAAGAAAGACCTCCAGGATAGGTCAGGCTGGTAATATATCGTTTTTCACTGGCCGTATTCGATGTCACTTCCGTGGCGGTTGCGTCATCCTTCCGGGTGGCGCGGAGCATAAAATGATACGCCTGATTGGGCACCAACCCATGCTGCACCCAGACAGTGGTGCGGGTGGTCAATGCTTCTTTGTTATCAAAGTAGGACAGTCCTCCGGGAAGCGGAGCATAGTTTTCATCCCCTGTCAGGCTCGCTTTCTTGTAGAAGATTTGGAAATATAATTCCCCTGTACTATTGTCCTTCCAGCTGAATTCCAGTATGCCATCGGAGACCTCATTATCCTTTGAGTATGTAGCTACGCGGAAGTCCTGTGGCGCACTCAGGGTGGAACCGGTCGTTTTGATCGTTTGATCCACCAAGGAACTGGCTGCGGTTTCAAAAGAGGATCCATTGCTTTTAAATGCAACTACCCTGACCTGAAACAGGGTATCCACCGGGAGCTGTACTCCGATGAATTCGCAGTAGGTCACCCCGGCATTGACGGAGGTATAATAATTCCATATCCCAGCATTCCCCAGCCGGTATTCCACACGGAAGCCGGATTCATCCAGGGAATTGTCCTTCCATGTCAGCAGGAAGTTCCGCTTGGTATTCGCGGCGGTCGGCGCATCGGCCATCGTGGACTTCAGCACTAAGTTGGTGGGTGCCTTCGGTGCTACGGCTGAAGCGGTGCCTGCCAGACCGGCCAGCACGACCATCATGGGCAGCATCAAGGCGCGAGCATGACGGGAAATAGAGTCGGGGAAGCGCAGCATGGTCGTGAAGGTGGCGGTTGGGGGAAACCTGGATGGTCCCGATATTAGGAACCACCGCTAGCAAAGTTTGTTCAGTTAAAATACCCTTTTTGTCATTACATCGTCAATCTTTTTGCGATTCAATGTCATGTTTTGCTGGCCCTTTTTTCCCAAAACAGACACAAATCAGGCTTTATGTGCCGCCCACTTTGGATTTTACCCCTGTTCATCGCCCTTGCCGCCCAGGCTCAGGTGACTCCCCAGTTCCGTGAGCAGGAAATCGACAACCAAGTAGGCATCGGCTACGGGCTGGCCATCGCCGATGTGGACGGCGATGGCAAAACGGACATCCTTTTGGCCGATAAGGACTCCATCGTCTGGTATCAAAATCCGGAGTGGAAGAAACACATCATCGCGGAAAAGCTCACGGAGAAGGATCACGTGTGCATCGCCGCCCGTGACACGGATGGGGATGGCAAGGCGGAGATCGCCGTGGGTGCCGAGTGGAATCCGGGGGATACGGAGACCAGCGGCGCGGTCTTTTACCTCCAGCCCCCGGCTGACCGCACACAGCGGTGGACGCCCGTGCAGCTCACCCATGAACCCACCACCCACCGCATGCGCTGGGTGCGCAACCGCGCCGGGCGCTATGACCTCATCGTGGCCCCGCTGCATGGCCGTGGAAATAAAAACGGTGAGGGTGCCGGAGTGCGCATCCTGGCTTATCACAAGCCGGAAGACGTGACCCGTCCCTGGAATACCACCCTTGTACACGACAGCATGCACCTGACGCATAACTTCGAAGTGGTGCCCGGCCCGGCTGGTGAAGCGGAATCCCTGCTGCTAGGCGGGCGCGAGGGCATCGTCCGTCTCACACCGGGGGACAGTGGCTGGAAGCAGCAGTGGGTGACCCGCCATGACAGCCCGGACCTGCAAGGCGTGGGGGAAGTGCGCTGGGGTGCCTTTGCCGGTGGCCAGCCCTATGTGGCCGCCATCGAACCGATGCATGGCAACCAAGTCGTCATCTATACTCCCCCGCCGGAGGGACCCAAAGACGGCCTGTGGCAGCGCCGGGTGCTGGATGATACCCTGGTGGACGGTCATGCCCTGGCCTGCTACGATTACCTGGGCCTGAACAACCGCCAGATCGCCGTCGGCTGGCGTGCCCATCACAAGCTGGGCAGCCGGGTCGGTGTGAAGCTTTATTATACCACCAAGGAGGACGGTCACGGCTGGGAATCCTACTTGGTGGATGACAATACGATGGCCTGTGAAGACCTGATGGGAGCCGACTTGGATGGCGATCGTGACACTGACCTCATCGCGGCTGGCCGTCGTAGCCAGAATCTCAAGATTTACTGGAATTTAAGACAATAATCAGAGGGAAAACTTTAGTCCGGAATTGCGAAGCTTCATTGCAAAACGGTGCTCGTCGTTAAGATGAACGCCGCTATGAACATTGCACGACTCACCCTGGCTGCCCTCGCAGGCTGCACTCTGTGTGCCTGCCAGATGCCCACCTCCTTCGCCCGGCAAGAAGTGATCCGCCGCCCGCTGCTCATCCAGCCTGCGGATTCCTCCAGCAGCCCCCTTTATGTCTGGCATGGCCTGGGCGAACCCGGACCCGTGCGTGTGACCATCGATCTGAGCGAGCAGAAGGCCTACATCTTCCGCAACAGCGAAAACGTGGCCTGGAGCTATGTGGCCACTGGACGCAGCGGTCACCGGACACCGACCGGGAGTTTTGTGATCTCTGAAAAAGTGGTGAACAAGCGCTCCAACAAATACGGCAGCATCGTGGATGCCAGTGGCGACGTCATTCGTAGTAATGCCACCGCCGGCGTCCATAGCGCCCCTGGTGGCAAGTTTCAGGGAGCTAAAATGCCCTACTGGATGCGCCTGACGGGCGATGGCGTGGGCATGCATGCGGGTCCCATACCGAACCCTGGCTCCCCCGCCTCCCACGGTTGCATCCGCCTGCCCTATGATATGGCCCAGCGTCTCTATGATGTGGCCCCCAGCGGCACGCGCGTGACCATCGTCCCGTGATCCCCATCTGCGGCCGCAGGATTTTGATGCGGTTCTCCGGCAAAAAATGGCGACAAGGGTCATGACCCGCTTCATGAGTGGACAGACCCCACCTGACGACCCTTGATCCACGACTGGCTCCAGCAGCACACCCTGTTTACCGGGGATTCGCGCATCCTCCTCCTGGCTGGCATCGCCGCCCTTTGCATCGGCTTATCTAAAAGTGGCCTCTCCGGCACCGCTACGCTGAATGTCGTCCTGATGGCCCAGGCCTTCGGGGCCAAGGCCTCCGTGGGACTGGTGCTGCCTTTGCTCATCGTGGCCGATTTCATGGGCTATTACCTGAACCGCCATGGCGGGAGCTGGCGGCGCATTTTACCCATGGCCCCGCCCGCCATCGCCGGGGTCATCGCCGGTTACTTTCTCCTGGACACCATTGATAACACGACCGCCCGCACCGTCATCGGCTGGCTCATCATCGGCCTTCTGGGTTTCAAGCTCCTGCTGGATGCCAGCAAGGGCACGCTGGAGGTGCTGACCAGCCACCGTCTGTTTTCCTGGGCCATGGGCTTGTGCGCTGGCGTGACCACCATGCTGGCCAATGCCGCCGGACCTGTGATGACTGTTTATCTCCTTTCCCAGCGGCTGGAGAAAAAGGAGCACCTGGGCACCTTCAGCCGCTTTTTCCTGTTCATCAATCTCTTCAAAGTCCCCTTCTCCGCCGATCTGGGCATCATCAATCCCCGGTCCCTCATGACCAATCTTGTGCTGCTGCCCGCCGTCGTGCTCGGCATTCTGCTCGGTTGGCAGATCCTCAAACGCATCCCGCAAAAACCCTTCGAGTGGACCCTCTTTGTGATGACCCTCATCGCTGCGGCGTGGCTGATCCATGGGTGAAGACGGGGCTGCTCCGCTTGCGACGCGGATGCCTGGATTGAAAGATCTGGCGCCAGGAACAGTATCCCCTTCCCACAGCTGTAGATTGACCTCGGTTCTGATCTATCATTCTGTCCGCTTTGCCTTCCTATCACCTGTCATGATCCGCAGCCTCCTCCTCGCCCTCCTTTTCACCACCTCTCTGGCCCAGGCTGAAAACCTGCTGCCGCCCGATGCCCGCGTGGCCATCATCGGGGACAGCATCACCGAGCAGAAACTCTATTCCAAATACATGGAGGCTTACCTCCTGGCCTGTACCGGTCGCCAGGACATCCAGGTCTTTCAGTTCGGCTGGAGCGGTGAGCGGGCCAGCGGTTTTGCCGCCCGTCTGGAGAACGACCTCAGCGTCTTCCACCCCACCGTGGCCACGACCTGCTACGGCATGAACGACGGCCAGTACACTGCCTATACCGACGCCATCGGTGCCGAGTATGAAAAGAACATGCGCCTCGTGCTGGATGGCCTCAAGGCCCAGGGCGTGAAGCACATCGCCGTAGGCTCTCCCGGTGCCGTGGACACGCGCTTCTTCACCCGTTTTGAACCCGCCATCTACAACGACAACCTGGCCCACCTGCGCGACATCGTCCAAAAGCTGGCCGGGGAATACAGCCTCAGCTTTGCCAACGTCCATGACACCATGACCAGCGCCATGGCCAAAGCCAAGCCCGTGCTGGGCCAGGACTACGACGTGTGCGGTCCGGACGGTTTCCACCCCGGCCCCAACGGCCACCTGCTCATGGCCCAGGCTTTCCTCAAAGGCCTGAAGCTGGAGGGCACCATCGGCCAGATCACCCTCGACCTCGCCGGAGAATCCACCGCGACCGAAGGCCACCAGATCACCGCCCGCGCCCCCGGCAGCCTCACGCTGGCCAGCAGCACCTGGCCCTTCTGCTTTGATGCTGATCCCGCCGCCTCCACCAGCACCCGCAGCATCCTCCCCTTCACCAGTTTTAACCAGGACCTCAACCGCTACACGTTGGTGGTAAAAGGCCTAACCAAAGATAAGGCCCAAGTGACCTGGGGCAGCGAGACCAAGGAATTCACCAAGACCCAACTCGAAGCTGGCATCAACCTCGCCGCTGAATTCGCCACCACGCCTTTTGATGCCGCCTTCGCCGATCTCCTCAACGCCATCGGTTCCAAACAGGCCTACGAGACCACGATGATCAAAAACCTCATCACCCACTTCCGCACCTACTCCCCCGAAGCCGAAACCGATCCCGAATTTAAGAACGCCCTCGAAGTCCTGAAACAAAAGACCCTCGAAAAACACGCCAAGTATAACGCCAACGTCCGCAAGCGCCTGAAGGCTGTGACGCATACGGTGAGTGTGGTGGAGTGAGGCATCAGCAGAGTAGGTCAGTCATGCCCTAACCGGCTTTCCCTGACCTCCTGCTAGATCTTGAATGTCGAAATCTGGCATTCTCAAGGAGTGACGGCGTCTCGCCGTCATCATGAGGCCGAGACGGCCTCACACCTTGCTCCATCGCCACATCCTCCGTTCATATATTCACTCTGTCCTCTTTACAGCTTCCGCCTTCATCGCCTCTTCCAGCCACTCCTTCAATTGGGCGATCACTTCGCGCCGATGGCTGAACAGCAGGAAATGATCGGCCTGGGGCACGGTTTTCAAGGTCACCTGCGCGCCATTCTTTTTCATGACGGAGGACACATAGGTCACAGACTCCAGCGGCACGCGGTCATCCTTGGCCCCGGTGATGATAAAGACCGGTTTGCCCTGCCAGTTCCCGATGAAACGCGGATCTTTGATAGAGCCGGTTTCGACCACCGGAGAAATAAAGGTTAGAGAAGCAAATTTTTCACCCAGGTCACGCCCTGCATGGCCCAGGCCTTTGCCACCGTTGGAGAGGCCCATCAGGTGCATCTTTCCCCGATCCAGCCGCACTACGTTTTCCGCATCAGCCAACGCTGCCTCCACCACCCCGGCGGAGTCTGCCGCATTCCAGTTTCCCATTCCATAGCTCGGGCAGATAAGCACCAGGCCCAGTTCATCCGCCATCTGGGAAAGCAGCCAGGGATAGGCCTTGAAACTGCCTCCACTGCCATGCAGAAAAACCAGCACGGGGGCAGGCACATCCCTCTTCAGCCCGGGCGGCACGTACAGGAAAGAATGGCCCTGGCCTCCCCGTCCCAACCACAAGTCTGCATAGGCCACCGGCATCACCGAACCTAGCGCATGGAAATCCGCATCCGCCTCCAGTTCCCGATAAATTTCCGCCGTCCAAGCAGACAGCTCCCGGGACTGTTCAAAGGTGAAATAAGAGTCCATCAAAGGCACCACTTTGAAGCCTAACAAAAATTGATCCAGCTCCGGCAGCAGGTTGCCCAACGCCTGCCGCTGAAACCCCCAGGCTCCCTCAGCATAACGATGCTGGATGCGCGCACCCTTCGGCCGCTTCCCATCTGGAGCCAACGAGTACAGCGCCACAGTCAGCCCCAGCCATCCAAGACATCCCAGCCCGCCGGTCCATTTCAGCCATCGCCTTTCCAGCTCCACGCCCAGGCACACCAAAAGCGGAGATACCCCAATCATCATGCCAGCTATCCCGAACAGTCTGCTCTCAAACGACTGCCCAACGATTAGCAACAGAACCGACAAGGGCGTGGCGAGAACCGCCAGCACCAGGCTGGCCATGCGTGCAATGACAAAAAACATCCGTCACCTATGATACCTGCAATGCTTGCCTGTTCGATCATTATCGAGTGTCAGTTCCCGATTCCATATAGGCGGGCCTGGAATCGTAGGGCGGTTGTGTCCGGCGCGAAACCACCTGCTTCGTGTGTTTGACGACCTCGCCGGATTAGCCGCCTTCTCTGAGGATGCCCCCCATCTCGGAGCTTCGAGGTCTCCCTGACAGAAGGTTATCCGGCGGCAGGATGGGAAAGCTTTGAAATCCTGTCTCGCCGGACAAACTCATCCTGCGGCTGGTTACGGCTCGCGTGCCCCACTTCACCCCTCAAAACCCTGACCCGTCCCAATCGGTTCCACGGGCGCTTTGCCATTCGCCATAACAAAAAGTGACGCCACCGGAGCGCAAGCGGTCGCTGATGCGGTCGCCGATCCACGCGCGGGTTTCCTGGGCGGGTTTGTTTCCCAGCAGCAGGGTGCGGCGGGCGTTTTTATGCCGATGATCCAGGATGGCAAAGAGGATCTCCTCCCCATCGGAAGGCAGGTCACGCAGGCACAGCTCATCTAGCACGAGCAGCGCCGGGGCGGTGTAGCGGGCGATGACGGCCTCCATGCCATCGGCACTGTAAGCACGATGGCATGCGGCGAAAAGACGTGCGCACTCAACCCAACGCACGCTGCGGCCTTTCAAGATTTCCTGGCGAGATAGAGCTGCGGCCAGGTGGCCTTTGCCAATGCCGGGCGTGCCTGCCAGGAAAAGATTGCGCATGCGCCCTTCGGCAAACTGGCGGGCGGCCTCCAAGAAGGCCGTCGGGGGCTGGAATCCGTGCTCCTTTTTCACGCCGGGGCGGTCGGTGTGGAAGTTATCCAGCGTGGCATGACGGACGTCGGTAGGGATACCGGCTTCTTCCACACGGCCCAGGCTGCGTTTCACTCGCTGATCCTGCACACAGGCGGCGCAGGTGTAGGCGGGTTTCGCCGCCTGCCGGGAGGCCTCGCGGTCCAGTATCCGCATCTTCGGGCCATGCTTGGCACAGGGCAGTGCCTGCGGCTGGGCATCCAATTCGCGGTCGAATTTCTCCGACCGTTCAGCGATCTGCCGGATCAGTTGATCCAGCTTGTCCAGTTGAAAGGCCGTGTCTGGAAGGGCCCGTTGCGTTGTGTTCATAAATTCGTTTTAAAACTGAAGCCGCATGCTTCACGGCGGCGGTCATTTCTCCCTCTTGCAGGACGGGCGTAGCGACGTGTGGCTGCTCGCGCCAGCGAGTGGGTGAGGGGTTCTCGTAACTTCGACACCACCCAAACCTCCACGCCCTGGCGGGCGCAGCCACGTGTTGGGGCGGACGACGCGGGCAAGAGTGCCCCACGGTACTTGGAGCGCTTCAGAAACAACTGATCTGCTCGGGCGTCAGGCCACGGGTGGCTTCGGAGGCTTGGTAGGCCTGATACTTGGGTCTCGGGCGGTTGTTGAAGCCGTTGCTGTTTCCGCTGTAGCTGCTGCCGTTTCCTACGTTTCCGTTACCGCTGTTGCGCGGGGGGCTGGTCCGCTCCCAGACGAGGCTTTGCCAGCCGTTGGCGATGGAGGCGCGGATGGCTTGAGTGGCGAGGGGTTCGCCGTTGCGCTCGCATTCGGCCAAGGTGTTGCGGGCGGCGATGGCAGTCCATTGCTTCTGCGGATTCAGCCGGGCCAGGGCGCTGCGATGCTGGCACCACTGGTCCCAGGCTTCGAGGAAGTCTGGGGTGCTCAAGGCGGTGGGAACGGCCACAGAATCGGCTTCACGAAGGTTTTCCTCGGTGTGCTGACGCCTCGCCGACCTGGGTCGGGCCTCACGCGCGGGAGGAGGCACGGGTGTAAGGGCGGGTGGGGAGGATAGGGGAGCGGGGAAAGGAGGGGCGGGAGGGAAAGAGGGGGTAGAATCGGCTGAAACGTGTTTCACTGTTTCATGCGTTACATGCGTTTCATCGGTCTCAGGCAGGAGAGTGGAAAAGGGCGCGTCATCGGGTAATAATGTTTTGCACTGTTCGACTTCAGAAGGAGGAACCTCTGAAGGAGAGGCCTGGCGTTTCGCTTCGCGGTGCTTGCGCACACGCTCAGTGGAGGAGGCTGCGGAGGTGCGTCGGTCCAGGAGAGGGCGTACGAGAAAGCCGCCGCTTTTGGACAGGCGCACCTCACAGCCGTATTCAGCCGCGACCTGGGCGGCGACCTTCAGCAGGGCTGGGAGGTCGAGGGGAAGAGTCAGCATGGCGAAAGCTATTCGGCGCTTTTTGCGGACGCAAGGGAGTGCCACCCCGACTTGGGCTAAGTGGCGAAAAAAGTTTGGGGGGTGTGGGGAGCGAGGGGAGATCCATCGTCATTCGGCCAAGGCAGGACGGAACCCCGTTGGGGTTCGCCGGGGAGTCGATGGGGTGGTGGCGTGACCCAGGGTTGTGCCAACCCAGGGCTGAATGACGTAAGCCCGTTGGGCTTGAGGAAATGGGGCTGTTCGTGGAAGTGGGAAAGGCGTGAGTTTTCGGGGGGCTTATAGACTTCGATATCTCCCAAACCCCCACGCCCTGGTGGGCGCAGCTACGTGTGGCTGCTCGCGCCAGCGAGTGGGCGGGTGTTCTCGCTGCTTCGATACCTCCCAAACCTCCACGCCATGGCGGGCGCAGCTACGTGGTGCTCGCACTTGGCGGACGGCAAGGGCAAGAGTGCCCCAGGCACTTGGGGACTTGGCTACCTTGCACGCCTCACGGGGCGGCGCATTCCTTGGCCTGTTGCTGGCTGGCGGCATCCAGCTTGCTCATGGGATAGGGCACCTCCTGTGCGTTGATGGGCATGCGCAGGTAAACGGTTTCGCCTTCCAGTTTTACAAAACCAGCTTTGATTTTTTTGCCCTCAAAATTCGTCCAGGTCATGATGGGCGGCAGGCTTTTTTTCACAGGCTCCATGACGGGTTTGGGTTCGTCCTTATCCAGCAATGCGCCTTCGGTGATCCATTCGCGCAGGGTCTCGATCTCCTTGCTGGAAAGATTGTCCTTCGGTGGCATGTGCGCTTCATGCTCGGGATCCGCCACCACTTTGAAAATATGGCTCTCGGCTGGATTTCCGGGGACGATGCCGCCCTTGGGGTTGATGTCCAGCTTCAGCGTGGCCAGGTCGTCGAAGACATAACCGGCCTTTTTCTTCCCGGTTTTGTCGCTGTGGCATTCGTAACAATGCTTTTCAAAGATGGGCGCGATGTCTTTTTTGAAGTCGGCCGCGGCAGCAGCGGTGGCGGTGAGGAGGAAGGCTGGCAGAAATTTCATGCAGGGGGTCTAGCAAACAAACGCAGGAGATGACAGGTCCTTAGCTTTGGATGACAGTAAGAGTGCCGATGACCGATGCCATAGACAGCTTCATTCTCTACCTCGCCACGGAGCGCGGGCTGTCCACGAACTATCAGCTCCTGGTGCGCCGGGTGCTGGAGGCGCTGGCTTCGTGGCTGAAAGAAGATCGCCAAGTGGAAACACCCGCAGGGGTGACCACGCAGCATCTGGGGGATTACCTGGCCCGACGGAAGAAGGACGGCATCGCCGCCTCCAGCGCCCGGGTGGAGTTGGTAGCTGTGAAGATTTTCTTTCGCTGGCTGGCTGCGCGGGGCAAACGAGTCGGTGACCCGGCAGAACCCATCCTGCCACCCCGCCTGGAAAAGCACCTGCCCGGCACCCTGAATGAGGGAGATGCGCGCACGTTAGTAGAATCCATCACGGGAAACGATCCCCTGGACCGACGGGACCGCGCCATCCTGGAGCTTTTTTACGCCAGCGGCCTGCGCCTTTCCGAACTCATCAGCGCCCGCCTGGAAAATCTGAGCCTGGAGGAAGGCTGGATCCGCGTCACTGGAAAGGGAGCCAAAACCCGCCTGTGCCCCGTCGGCGGCGCGGCCAAGGAGTCTATTGAGGCCTATCTCCAGCATGCACGCCCGCTTTTGGTGAAGAAAAAGACCCAGAGCCACCTTTTTCTCTCCCAGCTCGGCGGCTCGCTGACCCGAGAACGGGTATGGCAGATCGTCAAAAAACGTGCTCAGCAGGCTGGCCTGGGCGACCACATCCACCCGCACCTGCTGCGCCACTCCTTTGCCACCCACCTGCTGAACAACGGGGCAGACCTGCGCGTCATCCAGGAAATGTTGGGCCATGCCGACATCGCCACCACCCAGATCTACACCCATGTGGACCAAAAAAGGCTAAAACAGGTGCACCGGCAGTTCCATCCCAGAGCCTGAAAATTTATTCCCAACTTTTCTGAAAATCTTTTGAACGGTTTTCTCGGCGGGGAATCAAACCCCACAATGGTATGTTGACTCTCGGCCTCCAGGCATCGTGCAGCCTGATCGATTGAGCGCCATCTTTCCTAGAATTCTGCTTCTGCACCCCGTCTGGTCTTGGTCGATTACAGACGGTGGTGCAGGAGCGGACGAGGAAAAAACTTTGGCCACCAAGCGTTTTCAAAGCGCATTGCCATCCCGCATTCGCCATGAAGAATGTCTTCCGTGCAGGATTCTGACATCATCCATCATCCGAATGACGGCTATTTCAAAGCGGTCTTCTCATCCCCGGCCCACTCCGCTGATTTTTTCCAGCGCCATCTTCCCGCCCCTGCGGCAGCCGTTATTGACTGGACCTCCCTCGAAAATGTCTCTGCCACTTATGTCAGTGATGACATCCAGGTCTCCCATTCAGATTTAGTTTTTTCCGCCCGGACCGGTGACCGCGAGGTGCTTTTATACCTGATCTTTGAGCACCAGACCACCGTGGACCGCGCCATGCCTCTGCGCCTGCTTCATTACAGCCTGCGCCTGCTGACGAAGCATCATAAAGAAAGCGGGCTGCCACTGCCAGTCGTGATTCCTTTTGTGCTCCACCAGGGGCCGGATACCTGGAATGTCTCCACTTGTCTGGAGGATCTTTTTGACCTGCCTGAACCGTTGCAAGCTGCTTTTCAACCCTTCCTGCCGCGCTTTCAGCATGGGCTGCTGGATCTTAGTTTGTATGATCCTGCCTCCGAGGAGCAGCAAAGCGCCCAGCGCGTGGTCCTCCAGCTCATGAAAATGGCCCGGCAAAAACGGGTCCTCGAATTCTTTGACTGGCTGGCCCGGGAAACCACCTTGAGACTCACCGATGCACTGCTGCACACCAGCCTGATGTATGCACTGAGCACCGACACGACTCTTGACCTTCAGCAGCTTATCCGTAAACTATCCACCAATCCGCGTATGCAAAAGCAAGCCATGTCATTCCCCGAGCGGCTACTTCTCCAGGGCCGGGAAGAGGGTCGCGAGGAAGGGCGTGAAGAGGGTTACAGCCTCGGGGTTCTGAAAACTTGTCTGCGATTAGCCACGCGCAAATGGGGTGCCGTGCCGAAACTGCTGGAGGCTCGCATTGGGGCCTTGGATTACACGCAGCTGGAGCGGCTCTCCGAAGATTTGCTGGACCTGGGGACGCTGAATGACCTGACGGACTGGCTGGACAAGGCGGGGGCTTAGCCTTTCACGCAAAGTCCACCCCAGCATTTGCCAGAGCGGTCTTTCTCCTTTAACCTGATCCACAACCGATGGATTGCAGACAGGAAGAGATCGTTCAGAGCCTTATGACCTCGTATCACGAGATCGGCGGGATCAACCATGTGGACTGCGGGGCTTTGCCGTCCAAAGGAGCTATTGCCACTTTGTGCGAAGACCTGCTGCACATTTTGTTTCCAGGCTTTTACTCAGAGCATGCTGTGTCCTTCCAGGATCTGGAGCTGATGACGCATGAACTGGTAGCCAGCATCCGCGAGCGGCTGCGCACGGAGATGCGCCGCAGTCTGCGCCTGCGGGACCAGGGCGGCAATCACCATGAGGAAGCCATGCAACTGGTCTGCGATTTCATGGTACGCCTGCCGGAGGTGCGCCGCCTGCTGCAAACGGATGTGCAGGCAGCCTATGAGGGCGATCCGGCCGCGCGCAGCTATGAGGAGATCATCCTGGCCTATCCCGGACTGGAGGCCATCGCCATCCAGCGCACGGCGCATCAGCTTTACAGCATGGGCGTGCCGCTGATCCCGCGCATGATGACGGAGTGGGCCCATGGCCGCACGGGCATTGACATCCATCCCGGGGCACAGATCGGCAGCCACTTTTTCATCGATCACGGCACGGGTGTGGTGATTGGGGAGACGTGCAGCATCGGCACACGTGTGAAACTTTACCAGGGTGTGGGTCTGGTGGCCCGTTCCCTGGCTCAGGGGCAGGCCCTGGCTGGCAAGAAACGGCACCCCACCATTGAGGACAATGTGACCATCTATGCCGGGGCCACCATCGTGGGCGGGGATACCATTGTGGGAGCGCGCAGCACCATTGGTGCAAACGTCTTCCTCATGGAAAGCGTAGGACAGGACATGATCTACGCCCTCGGCGACCAGGAGCACCGCATCCGCGATCGCAAAAACACCCCGGTCACCAAAAGCCCCAAAACCCCGGAATCCGACAGGGCCTGATGTCCAAGCCGTCCATTCTTTCCCAGCTCTTTCTCGACTTCCAGGCGGGCATCCGCGGAAGCCTGGCAGAGCGGGCGCTGAAACGTCCTCTGTATGCGGAGGCGGAAGCCGCTCCATCTAAAGTGAAGGCGAAGGAAAAGGAATCCGCAGGCAATGTGGCGGATGAAACGCTGACGGAGACCTGCCGGGAGCTTTTGCACCAGATCGACTTGGCAGGCGCGGCGAAACTCGTGTCCGTGCAATGGAACAGCCGCCTGCGCAGCACGGCCGGATACGCCAGCTTTCCGGCCTGGAAGATCGAGCTGAATCCGAAGTTGCAAGAATTTGAAGGTCAGGTGGAGCGCACCATGCGCCATGAGCTGGCCCATCTGGTGGCCTATCACCGTGCCGGACGACGCCGCATCGAGCCGCATGGTGCCGAATGGCAGCAGGCCTGCGCGGACCTGGGTATCCCAGGGGAAAGTGCCCGTCATCGCCTGCCGCTGCCCCGGCGGGAGGTGAAACGAAACTACACCTATGCCTGCGCCCACTGTGGCCTGCTGGTGCAGCGCGTGCGCAAATTCCGCCGCTACAGCGCCTGTAGCGCATGCTGCTCCAAGCATAGCGGTGGCCTGTATGACTCCCGCTTCCGCTTTGTCCTGGTACAGGATTTGAAAAAAGGCTGATGCGGGCCTCCCCTGCCCTATTCCTTCCAGCGCCTGCCCTGACCTGTGCGGAATGAACGCTCCAGGCTGCCATAAAGGGAGTTCAAGCGTTCCTCACTAGACAGCACAAATTCCACGGTGTGCGCGTGGGTGGAAATGGGGTAATTTTTCACCACCTTAGGCGTCGTCAATGTGGGGGAAATGCGTGAGGCCGCATCCTGCATGGCGGCGCGTGCTTTATCCAGAGCCTGCTGGCCTGCACCCACCATGCCGCCGCCTTCCAGCCGCACTGGCTCCAGATAATAAAAGCGGACCGTCATGTTTGCATTCATCGTCAAATTTACCTCGACGACTCTGGCGACGGCATCGGCCACGTACTCATGCTTGGACAGGGCCAGGATCTGCGTGCAGCGCACCAGATAACTGCCACCGCTGAACTGGCCATCCCACAGACCGTCGCGTGTCGCTTCATCCTGGTTTCCAGGGGCCGCCGGTGCAGTGGACTGCGCCAGGGAGGCAAAAGTTCCCAGCAAAGACAGAAGGGCAATAAGCGTGATTTTCATGTTCGGAAAAATTCTGCGATGGTTTGCCGAAAAAGTAAACAGTGTCTGTGAGGGATCTGCAAAACGACGTTATCCCGCGCAGGCTTATTCCATGCATATGGCACAAACCTACTTCTGCAAGGGTTCCAAGCAACCAAAGGCATAGCAGGATCGTCCATTCATATTTTCCAACCCATGGCGTATTACTGTGAGTAACCTTTTCCTAACCACATGTTTAAATTTTCCGGCGATGGCTCCATCACCACCTGCGACGGTGTGACGCGGCGCGACTTTCTCCAGGTCGGCATGCTCGGTGCATTGGGCCTGACATTGCCCAGTTTCCAGGCGCTGAAAGCCGCAGGCAAGGTGGACTCGAAAAAGAGCCAGCGCGCCTGCATCATGATCTTCAATCTGGGTGCGCCTAGCCAACTCGATCTCTGGGACATGAAACCAGATGCACCCAGCGAGATACGCGGCCCCTTCAAACCCATCCGCACGAACAACGATGCTTTCCAGGTCTCCGAGATCTTGCCATTGCATGCGAAGATTGCGGATAAATTTAGTCTCGTGCGTTCCTGTTATCACAATGCTGCCGCTGTGCATGATACGGGCCACCAAATGATGCAGACCGGCCGCCTTTTCACCGGTGGGGTGAACACACCTCATGTCGGCTGCGCGGCGGAGTTTTTGTTAGGCCGACGCTCAGACCTACCTGCCCACGTCATTCTGCCTGAGACCATGGGGCCTACCGGTGGCAACATGCCGCATGGTCAGGATGCCGGATTTCTTGGCAAGGCCTATGATCCCTTTGTGCTTAACTCTGACCCTTCCACTGAAGGCTTCAAGGTGCCGGACCTGCTCCCACCCAAGGAGATCGGCGAGGTGCGCCTGGAGCGCCGCCGCCAGATGCGCGAGCTGGTGGACAGCTCCGTGAAAAACTTCGAGGCCAGCGAGCAAGCCAAGCTCATGGATTCCAACTTCGAATCCGCCTACCGCATCATGACCAGCTCCCAGGCACG
The DNA here is from genome assembly GCF_004364345.1 of Prosthecobacter fusiformis. NCBI lineage: Bacteria > Pseudomonadati > Verrucomicrobiota > Verrucomicrobiia > Verrucomicrobiales > Verrucomicrobiaceae > Prosthecobacter > Prosthecobacter fusiformis. The sequence goes on from NZ_SOCA01000001.1 coordinate 1,186,058, forward strand.
GGAGGCCTTTGACCTGACTAAAGAGCCGATAAAAGTGCGCGAGCGCTACGGCATGAACCGCTTTGGCCAGAGCTGCCTTCTAGCCCGTCGGCTGGTGGAGCGCGGCGTGCGCATGGTGACGGTGAATACCTTCATCACCGTCTTTGGCGAGATCACCTGGGACATCCACGGCAGCAAGCCCTTCACCAGCATCGAGGGCATGCGCGACATCGTTGCACCCATGTATGACCAGGGTTACACCGCTCTCATCGAAGACCTTTTCCAACGTGGCATGCTGGAGGACACGATGGTCACCTCCCTCGCAGAGTTTGGCCGCACACCGAAGGTCAATCCCGCCGGTGGCCGCGACCACTGGCCTAACTGCTGGACAGTCAACTTCGCTGGCGGCGGAGTCAAAGGCGGCCAGGCCATCGGCAAGAGTGACGAGATCGGTGCCTACCCAGCCGAGCGCCCCGTGGACCCCGGTGAGATCGTCGCCACCATCTACGAAAGCCTCGGCATCGACCTCCACACCGAACTTCCCGGCCCCCAAGGACGACCCTATCCCGTCGTGGATTTCGGCAAGGAGGGGATCAAGGAGCTGTTTGGTTAAATAATGTTAGGTGGCACTTTCCTTTGTGCCTGCCCGCTACCCTTCGCCATGACAAGAAAGCTCAGTTCAGGTCGCAAACGTGAAAGGGTCATTGCTGGCTTTTTCATCGTCGCGACTGCCCTGTTAGGGGCCTGGGTGAACGGAATGTTTGGCAACGTGCCACCATTTCCTGCGGACTACCGACAGTACGTGATCAAGGGCCGCATCAGTCAGGCTAACTTTCTTCAGGAGCAATCCATTCCCAAAGGCAGGCTGCCTTGCCTAATAATCGCACCTTGGCATCCGCAGCCGCTGAATTCTGCCAGCAGCCCTGCCATCTGGGAGAAGGGTAAGGTCAGCCTGCGGGTTTTGCCTGGAGGTCAATCGTTACAGTCGGGGCATCAAACGGTTGTCCTGATTAACGACACCAACTTGGACTTCGAAGTTCCAGGCCACTTGGGGGAGGTGGGTCTCAAGCTCGAAGTGAAGCTGGCGGATAGTACGTGGCATCGTGCTCAGGCACTTCATAATGACAGATACTGCGGTATTGGAGACATGACTCATCTGCTGCCAGCGCGTAGTTACGTCGAGCTCTGGGGCTATCGGCCCATATCTGGTCGCGTTGGCAAGATTCGATATGCCATTTATAACGATGCTTCCGATAGGCTGGTGTCTGCGGAGTTGGAGGGAGTTTATTCGTCTGATGACCTGGCGATGGCCGAGTATGATGAGCTGGCGATGCATGAAGCTACCTTGTCGAAATTGCGGGATTTCCTGTTGCGGAAAACGTCCCCGGCTCTTCTGCCCGATGGGCTGCCGATCACCTTCCTGCGCCATTCCGCCTGGAACGCTCTTTTGAGCGGCAACCATGACCGTGCCGCGGCCCTTGCAGTCGCGAGTAGGGTGCTTCGTTCAGATCCCACTTTAGAATCACGCCAGGAGAGCCTTGAAGTATTGATGGGCCAATGGCGGGCTGCTATGAACCAGGAAGCGCTCAGGCAGCCTCGAATCCACGGATTCTTCATCACGAAAAAAACCGCGCGGAACAGCACCATGCCCTTTCCTTATCGTGTTGACTCTTTGTCCTCACCAGCCTTGGCAGCTTCTCCCAGCCAAAACTCATCAGGCAGAGGATCATTAAAATCATCCGCCATCCACCATTGGCCCGCCCCCAGTCGCGAAATGCGTGGACGTTGGGGGCCTGGATCCGCATGGGCTTCCAAGTTAGACCGTAGCCGCTCTATCAAGAGCTTTTGTTCCTCCAGCGAAAGCTTCGCTGCAGCTACGGCAAGTTCCGAAACCGTCTTCATGCGAGCAGCATAACCAAAATATTCCAAGATGCAATTCCTCCGTCAGTGCCTGCTCCTTAGCTTCTTCAGCATTGTCCTACACGCCGCCGAGCCGCCTTCATTCCGCAATGATGTGCAGCCGATCCTGACGCGATACGGCTGCAACATGGGGGCCTGCCATGGGGCAGCGGCGGGGCAGGGAGGATTCCGGCTTTCGTTGCGTGGCTTTGATGATGAGGGGGACTACCTTTCCGTCACGCGCTCGGCCATGGGCCGTCGCATCAATGGCGATGATCCAGCCCGCAGTCTGCTACTTTTAAAAGCGGTGAAGACGGTGCCGCACAAAGGTGACAAGCGCTTCGAGATGGACTCAGAGGCCTACCAAACTTTGGTGGACTGGATCGCACACGGCGCGCCTGGGCCGAAAGCGGAGGATGCACGTCTGGTTTCGTTGGAGGTCACCCCCAAACAATTGGTTAGCAAGCCGGGCAGCCAGCAGCAGCTCAAGGTCATGGCCAAATTCAGCGATGGCCGCGCTGAAGACGTCACGCGCTGGGCCAAGTTCAATGCGGTGAATGCCAGCGTGGCCACCGTGAATGATCAGGGGCTCATTGAGGTCACGGGAACTGGAGAAGGCACGGTCAGCGCCTGGTACCTCAGCCGGCTGGACATCGCCATCGTCAGCGTGCCCCAGGAAGGATCTGCTGATGAGACGCTGTTCGCCCAGCTCAAGCCGCGCAACTTTGTGGATGAACTGGTACTGGAAAAACTGCGAGCACTGAACATCCCGCCTTCCGCGCAATGCAGCGATGGCGAATTCATCCGCCGCGCTCATCTGGACACCATCGGCGTGCTGCCCACCGCAGAGGAGACGAGAGCCTTCCTGGTCGATGCCAAGCCTAACAAAAGGGACCGCCTCATCGAATCACTCCTCACGCGGCCTGAGTTTGTGGACTACTGGTCGCATCGCTGGAGCGACCTACTTTTGGTCAATAGTGACAAGCTCACCCCTGAGGGCATGTGGGCCTACTACCATTGGATCCGCAGCCGCGTGGCGGCCAATACGCCTTGGGACGTCATGGTTCGTGATCTGCTCACCGCCACCGGCAGCACGCTGGAAAATGGCGCCGGGAATTTCTTCCTGCTGCACGATGAGCCAACCCGTCTTTCGGAAACGGTTTCCGTGGCCTTTCTCGGCACCGCCATGAACTGCGCCAAGTGTCACAATCATCCACTCGAAAAGTGGACCAATGACGAGTACTTCGCCTTTGCCAATCTCTTCTCCCGTGTTCGCACCAAGAACGGTGCCACCGCTGATGAACGTGTGGTCTTTAGCGCTACAGAAGGCGACCTTGTGCAGCCTCTCACCGGTAAGCCCCAGCCGCCGCGTCCGCTCGAAGTCACTGAGCCTGTTTCCATAACGGCACCGGAGGACCGCCGCATCCCCATGGCCACCTGGCTTACCTCGCCAGACAATCGCCTTTTCAAGCGCACCATCACCAATCGTGTCTGGGCCAACTTCTTCGGGGTAGGCCTGGTGGAGGCCGTGGATGACATTCGCATCACCAATCCAGCCAGCAACGAGAAGCTCCTCGACGCCGCCTGTGAACATCTGGTTAACCAAAAGTTCGACCTCAAATCCCTCATGCGCGTCATCCTGCAAAGCGAGACTTACCAGCGCAGCAGCGAGACGATTTATCAGAATGAAAAAGACACCCGTTACTACAGTCATTTTTACCCGCGCCGTCTGAAGGCTGAGATCCTGCTGGATTCCGTCGCGCAGGTCACCGCCGTGCCGACCACGTTTAACATTGACCGCCGCAATGCCAACAAAGGCACCAAGACCTCTTATCCCATGGGCTTCCGCGCTTTGCAGCTTCCCGATTCCAACATCGCCAGCTACTTCTTGAAAAGCTTTGGCCGTGCCGACCGCATCGCCACCTGTGAATGCGAGCGCACCAATGAGCCCAGCATGGCTCAGGCCCTTCACATCGCCAACGGCGACACGATGAACGACAAACTCGCCACCAAGGACAACCGCGTGGACCAGCTCCTCAGTTCAAACCAGCCTAACGAAAAGCTGGTTGAGGATGCCTACCTCATTGCCCTCGCCCGCACCCCCACATCAGCGGAGAAAACCAAGGCCGTCGAACTCCTCGCCACCGCTCCCGAAGCCGACCGTCGCACCACCCTTGAAGACCTCTTCTGGGCACTGATGAGTTCGAAGGAGTTTTTGTTTAATCACTAGGATCTTTGGCGACCATCCAGCAGCTCTTTCAATTTCTCCGGATTTCTTGCCGTATGCCAGACCAATGTGACAACCACCCATTCTTGATGAATGCGAAAATAGACCGCATAAGGAAAGGGCTTGATGAGGATTCGCTTAAACTGCCGGTAAACAGGCCTGTGGATATCTGCATCCAGCAAAATCTTCGGGAGGTAACTGTAAAACACATCAAGGAAGCGGTCTCCAAGGGCTTTGCCTCCGCAACGGTCATACCATTCGGCCGCTTCTGCCGTATCCTCCGTCACTTCAGGAAGGATGCGCAACTTCCTCATACACGTTTAGCGTTCACGCGTGACTGGAATTCTTCTAATGTAAGTGCCCGCGATGGATCACTTTCAAACCGCGCCCACCGTTCATTGAGTTCGTATTTCTCCGCATCCGTGATCTCCAGTTCAGCCTCGGCTCCTGCCATTGAGGCCCAAATCTCATCCACGATCAAAAGCTTCTCACGCACCGGCAAGGCGCGCACCTGTGGAAAGTCAGCCAGAGTCATGAGCATATCTTCCCCCTCATTTTGCAGGTTTCAACTACTGCTTTCCTCTTCGCTATTAACCTTTGCCGGTCTGATTCACGCCCAGGAAACCATTTCCTATGAAAAACAAATCCTGCCGCTTTGGGATGCCTACTGCATGGATTGCCATGGGGCGGATGATGCGGATGGCGGGCTGGCGTTGGATACCTTTTCGGCCCTCATGAAGGGCGGGGAAGAAGGCGTGTCCATCGTCGCAGGCAAGGCGGATGACAGTCTGCTGGTGAAGTTTCTCGAAGGTCGTTCAGGACGCGGTGGTAAGAACGAATTCATGCCGCCGGGCAAGCGCGACAAGCTGAAGGCGGAGGAGATCGCGCTCATCAAAGCCTGGATTAATGCGGGGGCATTGGGGCCAGTCATGGCGGACAAACCTGCCGCTCCCCGCGAAGTCATCACGCCCAAGATCGCGCCGAAAGTCGCCCCCAAACGCTCCATCCAGGCGATGGCGTTTTCAGATGCTGCCAAGCTCATCGCTGTAGGCCGTTATGGTGAGGTGGAGTTGCTGAATCCTGTTACACGTTCGGTTATTCGAAAGCTCACCGGCTTCAAAGGCCGTGTCAATGCTCTCGCCTTCTCCACGGATGGAGCCACGGTTTACGCCGCAGGCGGTGAAGCGGGCATCCTGGGTGAAGTGCGCTCATGGAAGACGGCTGATGGCAGCGCCCTGCTGTCTTATGCCGGGCATACCGATGCCTGTTACGCGCTGGCTCTATCTCCGGATGGGCAGATGCTCGCTACAGGTGGGTATGATCAAAAGATTCGCCTTTGGGATGCCTCCAATGGCACGGAAATCAAAGCCCTCAAGGGTCACAACGGCAGCGTCAATGGCCTCGCTTTTCGACCTGACGGCAAAGTGCTAGCCAGTGCAAGTGCGGACCGCACGGTGAAGCTGTGGGCCATGCCTGATGGCGCACGACTGGACACGCTTTCGCAGCCGTTGAAGGAGCAAAATGCTGTCGTCTTCAGTGCTGATGGCACACAGCTTTTAGGTGCGGGGATGGACAGCCGCATCCGCGTCTGGCAGATCAGTGCCACGGCCAAAGAAGGCAGCAACAGCATCAGCACCTCCCGCTTTGCCCATGAGGGCGGCATTCTCGGCCTCACGCTTTCTCGCGATGGCATTTTATTAGCCTCCAGTGCCACGGACCGCTCCATGAAGATCTGGGATGCCACCAGCCTAACTGAAAAATCGGTTCTCGAAAAACAGTCCGACTGGTCCCCGGCCCTGGCCTTTGCTGAAAAGGGTCAACTCTACAGCGGACGGGTGGATGGCAGTCTGGGTGTGTATGACACCAGCACGGGCAAATCTGTCCCGCAGGCTATCGCAGAACCGAAGCCTAAAATGATCAGTGTGGCAAAACCCAAAATGGCTCCCAAGCCAGAGTTGACCCGGATAATCACGCCTGCACTGCACAGCGGTGGCAGCTTCACCCTGGCACTCCAGGGAAAAAACCTGGATGCGGAGCCAAAGGTGCACTTCAGTCATCCAGATATCCAGGGCATCATTGTCAAATCCTCCATCCAGCCTAACCAATTACGGATCAAGACGTCCGCACCAGCCACCCTTCCCCGGGGTGCCTACGAAGTGTGGATCACCACCCAACAGGGTGAAACAGCCCGCATGAAGCTGTATGCCGATGACCTTCCCGCCACGGTCAGCATGCCTGAGCATTTTAAAGAAGGCCCCTTTGCCATCACTCAACTGCCCGCCAGCGTGTGGGGAAAATTGGTTGAGACCGGCCAGCAGGATGTTTATCAGATCACGGTGAAGGCTGGGGAAGAACTCGTCTTTGACCTTGCCGTTCAGCAGGTCGGCAGCACGGCCTTGTCACCACGCCTGGAGATCCTCGATCCATCTTTGAACGTGCTGGCGCTCAATCGCGGCCTGGATCCTGGCGCGGATCCATTCATCGCCTGGAAAGCACCTGCCGACGGCAGCTACCTCGTGCGCGTCAGCAACACCACACTGGACGGCAGCGCGACGCATCTTTACCGCCTCACCTTGGGTGCACTGCCCTATGTCACCGGCTGGCAGCCACTCTCGTCCACGGCTCAGATTGAATCTACCGTCACACTTATCGGCCATCATTTGGATAGCATCGCCCCCATTGTGATCAAACCCGGCAGCACCGGTCTGCTTCCTATCCCGCTCCCTGCTGGTGACATTCGTTACCGGGTCAATCCCAGCCAGCACGTCAGTATGCTTTCTCAGGTGACTGAGACCGAGCCTAACAATGAAGTGACAAATGCACAGGCCATCTCCGCACCCGGCACAGTGAATGCAAGCCTGTTTTCAAACGGCCCGCAAGGCGATGCCGATCACTTTGTCTTTGAGGCCAAGAAGGGAGAATCCTGGGTCATCGAAACCCTGGCCGCCATGGCTGGATCGCCAGCCGATACCAAGATCCAAGTGCTGGATGAAAAAGGCCAGCCCGTGCCGCGCCTGCTGCTTCAGTCGGTTCGCGACAGCTATAACAATTTTCGCAGCGTGGATGCCAACAACCCTGACATCCGCCTGCAAAATTGGGAGGAGATGGATCTCAATGAATATGTCTATTTCAATGGCGACATCATGAAGACCTTCCGCATGCCACGCGGGCCGGACAGCGGCTTCCTGTTTTATGCCACGGATGGCAAGCGCCGCTCCTACTTCGATACCAGCACCACCAGTCATGCGCTGGATGAGGCCTGCTATACGGTCATCCCCCATCCGTTAGGCACACAGCTGGTGCCCAACGGCCTCCCTGTCTTCACCTTGAACCACGCCAACGATGACGAAGGAACGCGCAGACTGGGCCGTGACTCACGCTTGGCCTTCACTGCACCTGCGGACGGCCGGTATGTGATCCGCGTCACCGATACACGCGGACTTTGCGGGGAGCGGTTTGTCTATTCGCTCACGGTCCGCCAGCCAGCACCGGATTTCACACTCGCTGTCAGCACGAATAAGGTGATGGCCATTCCTGCCGGATCCTCCATTGGCTTCTCGGTTGAAGCCACACGCCAAGACGGTTTCGAAGGCCCGATCCGGGTGGACATCGCCAACGTGCCCGCTGGTTACTTTGCCTCCTCGCCGATCCTGATCCAGGCCGGCCATACTCTCGCCACAGGCAGCATTCACGCCCTGCCAACGGCCAAATCGGATGCAGACTGGAGCCAGGCCACACTCACTGCCACGGCGGAGATTGCAGGCAAAACCGTGACTCACCGCATGGCAAACTTTGGCAAGCTCACCCTCGGTCCTGCACCCAAATTCATCGTTCATCTGGAGCCTGATGCAGATGGCAAACCGGTCATGCGCCAAGATACGCAGGAAACCAGCCCGCTGGAGCTCACCCTTGTGCCAGGGCAGACCGTCAAAGCATGGATCCGGGTGGAGCGGAATAACTTTGATGACCTCATCAACTTCGATGTCCACAACCTGCCCCATGGCGTCATCATTGATGACATCGGCCTCAACGGTATCCAGGTACGGGCCAAGGAAAACGAACGGCCCATTTATTTCCGCTGCGCGCCGTGGGTGGAGGATCAGGACCCCCTTTGCCATGCTGCCATGGCTTCAGCCCGGGCGGAGCAGGACAGCTCCGGCCTGGCCACCAGCTTTCCGGTGCTGTTAAAAATCCGCAAATCGGCAGGTGTGGTCACACGATAAAAGCATTTCCTCGCAATGAAGCCAGGGATGTCCACGTTCTTGCTTTTCCATGAAGTTCGCCCTGAGCCTTACGCTTTTCCTTTCCACCCTTTCATTGCAAGCTGAGCTGCGCCTGCCCGCCATCATTGGCGACCACATGGTGCTCCAGCAAAAGCAGGCCAATCCCATCTGGGGCTGGGACACCCCCGGAACCGAAGTCACCGTCAAATTTGCCGACCAGACCAAGACTGCTAAAGCGGGTGCCGATGGCAAATGGACCGTCAAACTGGATGCCGTCCCCGCCAGTGCGAAACCGGCCACCCTTTCCATCCAGGGCACGACCGGCAAGGAGCTAAAAAACATCCTCGTGGGTGAAGTGTGGCTTTGCTCTGGCCAGTCGAATATGGGCTTCAATGTCATCAGCAGCTGGGATGCGGATCTGACCATCGCCCAGGCGAAGTATCCGCAGATCCGCCTCATCTCCGTGCCGCAGGTAGGTACCCAGGAGATCCAGGATGACTTCAAAGGTCAGTGGGCCGAGTGCTCTCCTGAAACCGTCGGCCAATTTACCGCCGTCGGTTATCATTATGGCCGTGTGCTGCATGAGATGCTGGGCGTGCCCGTGGGCCTGATCGACAATGCTTGGGGCGGCAGTGCCTGCGAGGCCTGGGTGCGCCGGGACCTGCTGGAAAAAGACGCCCGTTTCAAAGACATCATCGAGCGCTGGAAGGCGACTGAAGCCTCCTTCACCCAGGAAGCCTTTGACAAACAAGTGGCCGACTACAAAGCCAAGGCAGATGCCTGGGCTCTGGCCCGCAAAGAGGCCATCAAAAACGGCACTCCACAGCCTGCTCCCCTGGGCCGCGCACCCCGCAATGCCATGACTGGCCAGGGCCGCCCTGGAAACCTGTATGCAGGCGTGCTGCACCCCACCATCGGCTACGGCATCAAAGGCGTCATCTGGTACCAGGGTGAAAGCAATGCCTCCCGCGCCAAGGAATACCAGGAACTATTCCCTTTCATGATCGAGCATTGGCGCAAAGAATGGAAGCAGGGAGACTTCCCCTTTTATTGGGTGCAGCTCGCCGACTACAAAGCCGAAAACCCAGAACCGGGCGATAGCGACTGGGCCGAGCTGCGTGAAGCACAGACCCTCTCCCTCAGCAAGGTGGCCAATTCCGGCCAGTGCGTCATCACCGACCTTGGCGAGTCCAACGACATCCACCCCAAGAACAAGGTGGACGTGGCGGAGCGCTTGGCCCGCTGGGCTTTGGTGAAGGACTACGGGCTAAAGATGCCTTACAGCAGCCCCACGTATAAAGACGTCAAATTTGCCGACGGCAAAGCCATCCTCACCTTTGACCATGCCGAAACTGGGCTGCGCATCGTGGATGTGGATCAAGTGCGCGGATTTGCCATCTGTGGCGAAGATCGCAAGTGGGTATGGGCAGATGCTGTGATCCTGCCAGACAGCAAGCTCAGCCCGCGCACTCCGCGTGGCAACCAGATCACCGTCAGCAGCCCGCAGGTGGCCAAGCCGGTGGCCGTGCGTTACGCCTGGGCGGACAATCCTGTAGCCAATGTCTATTCCGCTGAAGGCCTGCCCGTGACCCCTTTCCGCACGGATGACTTCCCAATGATCACCGATCCGGCCAATCCAAACGGCCTCCAGGCCCAGGCCCTGAAGCGCGAAGAAGAAATCCGCACCCTCCAGGCCCAGCGCGCCGCTGCCCAAAAGGCCAAAGCGGACGCCGCAAAGAAAAAGGTTCCGTGAGAGGTTTCATTTGCGCATAGGCATTCGTGTTTCACCCTCGGCTGCATATGTCCCGCTTTGCCTCACTTCTTTCGCTCGCCCTGGCCGTGCTCCTCACGGCTTGTGAATCCACGAGTCCGCGTCACCAGCAGCAGATCGATTACCGCCGCCTGGAGATCGCAGCGGAGGCACCGGGGGATTATTACGTCGCCCGGCGTTTCAATATCGAGCGCACGCACATCTGGGGATATGTGCGCCGTCCGGGGCAGAGCTGGGACCAGTCCAAGCTGGTGATGATGAATGAGAAGTTCATGAAACAGCCGGACCGCTTTTCAGAAATGCCTTCTGGAGACGGCCCCGCCTTTGGCAGTGATCACAACCGTGAATACCGTCTCTGGGGTTATTTCTCCGGTCGCCGGGTCTATGATCCAAACAGCAATCTGGCCCTCCCGGAATTCGTGCTCCAGCGTTATGAGGTGAAGAGCGTCTCCCCAGGCTGGCTCTTCAATCCCGGGGAGCGCTTCAATGGCAAGCAGCTTCTGCGCGCTGAGCCAGGTTCAACACCGTAAGCTGTTGAATAAGGGTCTCCACCTGCGTCGGCAGGTGGGCTGCTGACAGGGTGACCCGTAGCCGTGCACTGCCACGTGCCACGGTGGGATAACGAATGGCAGGCACCATGATTCCTGCCTCTCGTAGTGCCGCACTGGCATCCATGGCCACGGATTCATTTCCCAGGATGATGGGGATGATGGCGCTTTGTTGAGAAGCGGCCTGCTGGGGCGCGACCTGCTCCACATACCGCCGCAGTGTCCTCCGCCTGCGTTCTCCGTCTTCACCACGGATCATCTCCAGCGCCTTCAAGGCCGCATGCGCCACACCCGGCGGCGGTGCCGTCGTATAGATGAAACTGCGTGCACGGTTGATCAGCAGATCGACCACCGAGCGTGAGGCTGCCAGGTATCCGCCACTGAGACCGAAGGCCTTGCTCAGCGTTCCCATCTGTAGCTCGATGCGCCCCTGCAATCCCAATGCCGCCGCCAGCCCCCTGCCCTGCGGCCCCAAAACGCCAATGGCATGCGCCTCATCCACCATCAACCAGGCACCGTAGCGCTCCTTCAACTCCACGATTTCCCGCAGCGGAGCCGCATCCCCATCCATACTGAAAATGGATTCCGTGATGATGAGCACACGCCCCTGGGCCGTTTGCAAAAGCCGCTCCAATTTATCCAGATGATTGTGCGGAAAGATGCGCATCGTCGCTCCGCTGAGCCGGGCCGCATCCACCAAACAGGCATGGCTGAGCTTGTCCAAAATGACCGTATCCCCTGGTCCCAGCAGCGCAGGTAAAGTACCCAGCGGCACAGCAAAGCCGCTGGAAAAAGTAAGCGCCGCCTCTGTACTTTTAAAGTCTGCCAATGCCTCCTCCAGGTCCGCATGCGGCCGCATGCTGCCGCACACTAAACGTGAGGCACCGGAGCCTGCGCCGAAAAGGGCAACTCCCTCCAGCAGGGCGGCCTTTAACTCCGATGATGGAGCCAGGCCCAAGTAGTCATTGGAAGAAAAATTGAGATAGGATTTCCCCTCATGCTCCAACACGGGACTTTGGGGTGAATCCATCACCCGCAATTGCCGCCACAGCCCGTCTTTCCGGAGCTGATCCAGTTGGGACTGGATCTCCCAGCTCACTCCTTCAGCCTCCGCTCCACGATCTCGTCCTTTTCCACCCCCAGTGACACGGCCTTTTCATAGTGACGCTTCGCCAGCTCGATAGCTGGTGGTTTCTGGTCCAGGTACAGGAGAGCCAGATTGAAGTTGGCAATGCCATACTGAGGGTTCAATTCGATGGCGCGTTGCAGTTCATTTTGAGCGGCATCGATCCAGCCCAAGTTCTTCGCTGCAATGGCCAGATAATTGTGTGCGCGCGCATCGGTCGGCTCCTCATGGATGGCACGTGTGAAGCAGGAAATGGCGCGGTAAGTATCCCCTTCCGATGAATAGATAAGCCCGAGGGCGCTCCAGGACTGGGCCAGCTTGGGGTTGATCTGAACAGCTTTTTCAAAGCACTCCAGGGCCACGGCCGTCTTCCCCGCCTGCTGCTCCACAGCGCCCAGATTGGCCCAGGCCAGCGCATTATTTTCATCGAGTTTCAGCATTTCCTCATAAGCCGCACGGGCTTCTTCCCATTTCTGCTCGCCAAAGGCAGTCGCTGCTTTCTGAGCCAGCACCGTGGTATGGTCCGGCAGACCGCCGATGGTCCCTGGGGGCACTAGATTGGCAGTCGGAATCGAAGGAGCTGGTGCGGGAGCAGAAGTGACTGCGGGAGCAGGGGCCGGTGCAGCGGCAGCCGGTGTCGGGGGCGCAGGAGATGGGGCAGGAGCCACTGGTTCCTGGGCCATAGCGCTAAGCGCGGCACCCGTGAGGAATAAAAGTAAGCGGATGGAGTGGAGAACAGGCACTTTTAATGATTCATGCAAAATGGCGGACACGCAAAGGTTCGATGCAACAGAAGTGTTTGGATGTGAAAGAAACTTGGCTGAAAAGCTCCCATAAAACTTCTTGCGTCTCGTCTTGACAGATTGAAGTGTTCAGGCGAACAAATTTTGTCATGTTCGATCTCAACACCAAGCTCACCGACCGCCAGCGCGAGCTGCTGGAGTATCTGCGTCAGTATCAGCGGGAAAATGGTGTCATGCCTAGTACGCGTGACATTCAGCGGCACTTTGGTTTTTCAAGTCAGACGGCTGCCATGAGCCACCTCCGGGCTTTGGAAAAAAAAGGCGTCATCCAGCGTCACCCGAACAAGGCCCGCGCCGTCGTCTTTCCTGAAGATCTGGAGCGAGCGGAGATCATGGACATCCCACTTTACGGCATGATCCCGGCCGGATATGCCAGTCCGCAGGAGCAGCAGGCGGATGGCTCCATCGCCGTGGATGTGCATACACTAGGCCTGAGCCGCAACACCAAGGCCTTTGCTCTCAAAGTGCGTGGCGAGTCCATGATCGGAGCCAACATCTGTGACGGGGACATGGTCATCCTGGAAACCAAGGAACCCCGGCCGCGTGACATCGTGGCAGCGCTCATTGATGGAGAAACGACCCTGAAGCGTTTCCTCATCAAAGACGGCAGGCCCTATCTCCAGGCGGAAAATCCTGACTTCCCAGATTTAATTCCTGCCAATGAGCTGATCATCCAGGGCGTCATGCAGGCGCTGATCCGGCAGGTCGGCAGGGACTGAAGAGCCAGCTCGCTTCATTGCGCCCAGCCACCCCGGCGGGCGGCGCGGGCTTCTTCTTCCAAGAGCTTCAACTCCAGCTCATAGCGCGCGGCTGAGCGACCATCCGGCAAGGTCGTGCCGGTGGTATGGATGCGGGCCAGTCCCTCACGCACCAGCTTGGCGGAAAGGTCTTCCCCATCTGGAAAGACCACGAAGGCATAGTGACGACCGCTGCCAAAGACCCCCTGCCATTTGGTATAAACCGTAAATGGCCGGTTGGTCAGCCAGTCATACGCAAAGGCATGCGCCTGCTGCCCCACAGCCACCGTGCGCGGCTCACTGAGCCCGCCGAAATACTGTCCCTGCTCATGCAAACGCTCCTCATTGTAGGAGTCCCGTTGTTTCTCCGGACTATCGGCAAAGTAAAGGCGCAAGACGTGTTCCTTGCCGTCATGAAGGATGCGGAAGCTATCCCCGTCATTATTCCGGTCATCCTTCAAGCGTGCACCATACATGACCTCGAAGACCTTGGTGGCCGGCCCGGACCTGGGTTCCGGTGGATTTTGTATCTTCTGCACCTCCCGCCAGCCTTGCGCCCCGAGCGCTAGCAAGAGAATGAGGCCCAGCCAGGAAAAGGGAAAAGAACGTGGACGGCGGCGGCGACGGCGG